>MKVY01000035.1:448-7866 GCA_001899525.1 Rhizobiales bacterium 65-9 | reverse complement strand
CGCCTTCAATTATTGGGGCGCGAAGAAGATCAGCGGCCATGTGCGCAGCGTCTCCCGCGACAGGATCGTCGAGAACGAGGGCCGAAATATTTATTTCGCGGCGGAGATCGTCGTGGACCGGGCGACCTTGCCGCCGGACATCGCAACCCGCCTCGTCGCCGGCATGACGGCGAACGCGATCATTCTCACCGGCCGGCGCACGGTGGCGGACTATCTTCTCAAGCCGATCGTCGAGCGGTTCGACCGCAGCCTGCGCGAGCGCTGATCGGTTTCCTGCCGCGCCCGCGGCCTGACGAAGCCGTGATGAGTTCCCGGATGCGGAGCGGTCCCTGCCTGCCTATATTGGGCGGGAAAGGAGCCGCCATGCAGTTCTTCAAGAAGAAGCTCGATATGCCCACGACCGCGACGGCGCTGCCCGGCCGCGGTGGTCCGCTTCCCACCGCCGAGACGCATTTCGTCAGTGGTCGCGCGTTGAAGGGGCCTTATCCCGACGGCCTGGGGGAAGCCTATTTCGGTCTTGGCTGTTTCTGGGGGGCCGAGCGCAAGTTCTGGCAGGCGCCGGGCGTCTGGCTCACGGCGGTCGGCTATCAGGGCGGGCTGACGCCCAACCCGACCTATGAGGAGGTCTGCTCCGGCATGACCGGCCACAACGAGGTCGTGAAGGTGGTCTTCGATCCTGAGAAAATCGCGTATGACGAACTGCTCAGGATGTTCTGGGAAAGCCACGATCCGACGCAGGGCATGCGTCAGGGCAATGACGTCGGCACGCAATACCGCTCAGGGATTTATGTGACGAGCGCGGCCCAGAAAGCCGCGGCCGAGGCCTCAAAGAGGGGGTACGGCGAAGCGCTCGCCGCTAAGGGCTACGGCCCGGTGACGACGGAGATCATCGACGCGCCGACCTTCTTCTACGCCGAGGATTATCATCAGCAGTATCTGGCGAAGAACCCCGCCGGCTATTGCGGGCTCGGCGGAACCGGCGTCGCCTGCCAGATCGGAACTGGCGTCGCCGCCTGACGCCCTGTCGCGATGGGGCGTGTTCAGCGCCCCATCAGCGTCGCCACATGCGCGGCGGTCGACTGGCCGAGCCCTTCCAGATCGTAGCCGCCTTCCAGCAGCGACACGACGCGCCCCTGCGCCGATTTTTCGGCGAGATCGAGCAGTTTGCCGGTCGCCCAGGCGAAATCGTCCTCGACCAGCATCAGATTGGCCAGCGGGTCGCGCCAGTGCGCGTCGAACCCGGCCGAGATGATGATGAGGTCGGGGGAGAAATTCGCGACGCGCGGCAGGATCGCCGTCTCGAAAGCGTCGCGGAAAGCGTCGCCCTTGTCGCCGGGCCTGAGGGGCGCGTTGACGATGGTGTCGCGCGCGCCGCGTTCCTGCCTCGCCCCGGTGCCGGGATAGAGCGGCATCTGGTGCGTCGAGCAGTACAGCACGGTGGGATCGTCCCAGAACACGTCCTGCGTGCCGTTGCCGTGATGAACGTCCCAGTCGACCACGGCGACGCGGCCGAGCCCATGAACCGCCTGCGCATGGCGCGCCGCGATGGCGGCCGTCGAATAGAGGCAGAAGCCCATCGCGCGCTCCCGCTCGGCGTGATGGCCCGGCGGCCGCATCGCGACGAACGCGTTGCTCGCGCGCCGCGCGACCACTTCATCCACAGCGAAATTGGCGCCGCCGACGGCGCGCAGCGCGGCTTCCTGGCTGCCGGGGGACATGACGGTGTCGGCGTCGATCTGCGCCAGCCCTTCCTCCGGCGAAGCCTCCGCGATCGCCTGCACATAGCGTTCGGGGTGGACCCTGAGCAGCGCCTCCCGCGTCCCGAGCGGCGCAAGTTCGCGCCGCAGGCCCGAGAAAGGCTCCGCCGCCAGCGCTTTTTCCACGGCGCGCAGCCGGTCCGGCCGTTCCGGATGACCTTGCGGGGTCTGATGATTGAGCCCGGCCGGATGGGTGACGAGGAGGGTGGTCACGCGAATCTCCTTTCCGGGATGATGCCATCCCGGGACGGCCTGTCCATGATCGCGAAGTCGTCGCGTCGGCCTTGCGACAGTCGGATGCGATGGCTATAAGCCCGCTCGCCAGCCCGAAACCCGTTACGGCTGGCTTCGGTCGGAGTGTGGCTCAGCCTGGTAGAGCACTACGTTCGGGACGTAGGGGTCGCAGGTTCAAATCCTGCCACTCCGACCAGTTTTCCTTCTAACCGCGGCGCCGACCAGCCCGGAGCCTATCCGGCCGCGGGGCGTTCACGGCCCTTCAACGCTTGCGCCGTAACAAGCTTGCGCCGCGCCTGCGCGCCGGCAGGAGCGGACGCGATGGAAGCGCTGACGATCACCGGTCTGACGAAGACATTCGCGCGACGGGCTGTGGATAACCTTGATCTGTCCGTGCGCGCCGGTCAGTTCTACGCGCTGCTCGGCCCGAATGGGGCCGGCAAGACCACGACGCTGCGCATGGTCGCCGGCCTGCTGCCCCCCGACGCCGGCCGGATCTCGATTTTCGGCGTGGACGCCCTGGCCGATCCAATCGGGGCGAAGCGCATGACCGCCTGGGTGCCCGACGAGCCGCTCGTCTATGACAAGCTGACGCCGGTCGAATATCTGGAGTTCGTCGCCGGGCTCTGGGAGATCGAGCCCGCGCGGGCGCAGGACAGCGCCGCCGCGCTGATCCGGCTGCTGGGGCTCGGCCCGCACGCCCACGAACGGTGCGAGGGATTTTCCAAGGGCATGCGCCAGAAGGTGGCGCTCGCGGGCGCGCTCGTCCACGCGCCGCGCCTGATCATTCTCGACGAGCCGCTGACGGGCCTCGACGCCGGGTCGGCGCGGCAGGTGAAGGATGTGCTGCTCGAGCGGGTGCGCGCGGGCTGCACCGTCATCATGACGACGCACATTCTCGACGTCGCCGAGCGCATGGCGGAGCGCATCGGCATCATCGCGCGCGGGCGGCTGGTCGCGGAGGGAACGCTCGCCGATCTGCGTCAGCTCGCCGGCGAGCGGGACGGCAGTCTGGAGGACGTGTTTCTCGAGCTTGTCCAGGAGCGCCGCGAGGAGCCGGCGGCCGCGTGATGCGCGCCGCCGCCTTGCCCTGGTTCGCGCGCCACGAAGCGCGCCTCGCCTGGCGCGACTGGCTCGCGATGGTTCAGGGCGGGCGCAGGCGTCGCAAGGCGGTGGTGGCGCTGGCGGTCGCGCTCTTTGTGATTTTTCTGCACCTGCTCGCCTACGGCCTGCTGCAATCCCATGCCGACGCGCTGGCGACGGGCAAGCGCGCTTTCGTCGCGCTGACCGGCGCGATGTTTCTGAGCTGGACGCTCATTCTCTCGCAGGCGATGGAATCCGTGACGCGATCCTTCTACGCGCGCGCCGATCTCGACCTTCTCCTGTCGTCGCCGTCGCCCGCGGCCGCGATTTTCAAGGTGCGGCTCGTCTCGATCGCGTTGGGAACGGCCGCGATGTCGATGCTTTTCCTGGGCCCCGTCATCAATGCGCTTGTCCTTCTCGGAGGGTGGCGCTTCCTGAGCGCTTATGGCGTGCTCGCCGCGATGGCTTGCTCGGCCACTGGAGCGGCCGCGTGTCTCGTGGCGCTTCTGTTCAGGGCGATCGGGCCGAGGGCGACCCGGCTCGCCTCGCAGATCGTGGCCGCGATCATCGGCGCGGCCTTCGTGATCGGCGTGCAGGTCGTCGCGATCATGGCCTATGGCGGGATGTCGCGCTTTACGGTGTTGCAATCGCCGGAGCTGCTTGCGGCCGCGCCCGCGATCGACAGCGGGATGTGGACGCTCGCGCGCGCCGCGATGGGCGATCTGGGCGCGATGGTCGTCGTTCTGGCTGCTTCGGTCGCCTTTCTCGCTGGCGTCGTCGCGCTGATCTCGGGCGAGTTCGCGCGCTATTCGCTTGCGACGGTTGGACAGAGCGGCGGCGCGTCGGCCTCGACCGCGCGCAGGCCGGCGTTCCGAAAGCGCTCCGTCGCGCAGACCCTTCGCCGCAAGGAATGGATTCTGCTGGCGCGCGATCCGTGGCTTCTGTCGCAGAGCCTGATGCAGGTTCTCTATCTCGCGCCGCCCGCGCTTCTGCTCTGGCGCAATTTCGGCGGCGACGGCGGCGCGCTGGTCATTCTGGCGCCGGTGCTCGTGATGGCCGCAGGCCAGCTTGCCGGCGGTCTCGCCTGGCTCGCGATCTCGGGCGAGGACGCGCCCGATCTCGTGGCGACGGCGCCGGTTTCTGCGCGCGCGCTCCTCGGCGCGAAAATTCAGGCGGTGATGGTCGCGGTCGCGGCGCCGCTCGCGCCGCTCATCGCTGCGCTGGCTTTCGCATCGCCCTGGATCGCGATCGTGACTGCGATCGGCGCTGCGTGCGCCTGCGGCTGCGCGACCGCGATTCAGATTTTCTTCAGATCGCAGGCCAGGCGCGCCGCTTTCCGCAGAAGGCAGACATCGTCGCGGCTGGCGACGATGTTTGAGGCTTTGGCCTCGATCTCGGTTGCGGGAGCCGCCGGTCTGGCGGCGGCGGGATCCTGGGGCGCCGTGGCGCCGGCCATATGCGCCCTTGCTGTCGTGGCGGCGGCGCGGGCGCTGTCGTCCGGGCGGTGAGGCGAGAGACGCGGCGGTCTTGCCTTGAGGTTCTCCCGTGAGCGATGATGGCGCGGACCTACGGCGTTTTCGAGCGAAGCGGACGCCGGTTCGCGTCGAGAAAACGCGATAAACCGAGAAGCTGGAAAGACTCCTGGGAGGGCGAATGAGCTTTCTGCTCGATCATCTTGTGATTGCTGTCGCCGAGCTGGATCAGGCGGTCGCGGACTATCGCGCGCTCGGATTCACGGTCTCTCCCGGCGGCGAGCATCAGGGCGGCGTATCGCACAACGCGCTGATCGTTTTTCGCGACGGCTCCTATATCGAACTCATCGCGTTTCGTCGCACGGCGCCGGAGAATCGCTGGTGGACGACGCTGACCGGGGCCGGCGAGGGGTTCGTCGATTTTGCTTTCCTGCCGCAGGATGTCGGACGCGATATCGGCGTTGTCCGCGCACGCGGACTTGCGATGGAAGGGCCCGCGCCGGGCGGCCGCGCGCGGCCCGACGGCGTGCGGCTCGACTGGCTCACGGCCCAGCCGCCGACCACCGACCTGCCTTTCTGGTGCGGCGACGTCACGCCGCGGAGTCTGCGCGTGCCGGAAGGCGCGTTGCGCGTCCATCCCAACGGGGCGCAGGGCGTCCTGCGGCTTCGCATCCTTGTGAAGGACGTCGCCGTCAGCGCGACCCGTTATATCGCGCTGCTCGGGCCGCATTCCGTCGCCGCGCGGGAGGGCGCTGCGACGGTGACGGTCGGGGATGTGGTGCTTGAACTGAGCGAGCCTCGCGACGCGGCGGAGAAGATGAGCCTCCATACGAGAGGCGAGGGGCTTGTCGCGGTCACGTTGCGGGGGTCGCGCTCGCAGGAGTTCGACGCGCAGCGCGCGCATGGCGCCAATATTCTGATGATCGCGTCATGAAAGAAGAACGCTGCGCCTGCCGGCGCGGCGTCCGGGAAAAGAATCGCGCTTTGAAGCGGCCGCGCGGGGAGTATTTTTTCCGGCGCGCGAAGCGTTGCGCGCGCGACGATCGCCTCTGCTGAGGCGGCCTTGCGCCCGGACGGTCGCGCATCCAATTGCTGTGTGATTGCCGACAACGAGCTTTCCATGACCCGCGACGCTTCCGCCCTTTTCACGCCGCTTTCGCTCGGCGATCTCGTTCTGCCCAATCGCATCGTCATGGCGCCGCTGACGCGCAACCGCGCGACGCATGGGACCGACGCGCCCGGCGCGCTGAACGCTGACTATTACGCCCAGCGGGCGAGCGCCGGCCTTCTGATCAGCGAGGGGACGCAGATCTCGCGGCAGGGCCAGGGCTATATCTGGACTCCGGGTCTGTATTCGGAAGAGCAGGTCAGGGGGTGGCGTTTGGTCACCGATGCTGTTCACGTCGCGCATGGCCGCATTTTCGCGCAGATATGGCATGTCGGGCGCATTTCGCACGCATCCCTTCAGCCGGACGGCGCCGCGCCCGTGGGGCCCTCCGCGGTCCTCGCCAACACCAAGACCTATATCGAGAGCGGGTTTGCGCCGGTTTCCACGCCGCGCGCGCTTGAGACGCGCGAAATCGCCGGCGTGATCGCGGACTATGTGAAGGCCGCCGAGAACGCGCGCCGCGCGGGCTTCGATGGAATCGAGATTCACGGCGCCAACGGCTATCTGCTCGACCAGTTCCTGCGCGACGGCGTCAACGACCGCGCCGACGCCTATGGCGGCTCTCTTGAAAACCGCGCTCGTCTTGCTCTCGAAATCACGGAAGCGCTGCTGAAGGTCTGGCCCGCCAAGCGTATCGGCTATCGCGTGTCGCCGGTGAGTCCCGCCAATGATTCGCGCGACAGCGCGCCGCAGGCCACGTTCGGGTATCTCGCTGAAAAGCTCGGTCGGCTTGGCGTCGGCTACCTTCATGTCGTGGAAGGCGCCACGGGCGGGCCGCGCGACGTCGCGCCTTTCGATTACGCCGCTCTGCGCAAGGCTTTCTCCGGCGTCTATATCGCCAATAACGGCTATGATCGCGACATGGCTGTCGATGCGGTCGAGAGCGGCGCCGCCGATCTGATCGCATTCGGGCGGGCGTTCATCGCCAATCCCGATCTCGTCGAGCGCCTGCGCGTAGGGGCGGCGCTGAACGAGCCGGATCGCGCCACCTTCTATGGCGGCGGCGTTGCAGGCTACACCGACTATCCGACCCTCGCCGCCGTGGCGACGGATCCCATCAAAGCGTAAGAGCCGCGCAGACAGCATGATTGCATCCGGCGCCGGGATGGCCGCCTGCCGTCCCGATGTGATCGTCCGCGCCGCATCCGGCCGTTGCTCTTTTGCGTCGGCGCGGTGCAGACTGCGCGCGTCCTGTTGAATCGAAACGGGATGCGCGTGAGCGAACCCGGCGGCTCTTGCGGAATTATCGCCAGAGGAACGGAATTTTCGCACAGGAGTTCGACGTGGTCATCGAGAAGGCGCTTCGCTCCATCGTCGCCCTCCATGCGGAGATTCCCGAGGACGGTTTCACCGCCGCAAGCCTTGGCGCGTCGCGGGCCGGCAGCGGCGTCGTCATCCGCGGCGACGGGTTGGTGCTGACCATCGGCTATCTGATTACGGAGGCGGAGACGATCTGGCTCACGACGGCGAGCGGCAGGGTCGTGGCCGCGCATGTCGTGGCCTATGATCAGGAGACCGGCTTCGGACTTGTCCAGGCGCTCGAACCGCTCGATCTGCCGGCGCTCGCGCTCGGCGATTCGCATAAGGCGCAGCTTGGCGATCCGGTTGTTCTCGCTGGCGGCGAGCGGGGCCAGTTCGTGCGCGCGGAAATCGTCGGCAAGCAGGAGTTCGCCGGTTATTGGGAATATCTGCTCGACGAAGCGA
>MKVY01000035.1:240-352 GCA_001899525.1 Rhizobiales bacterium 65-9 | reverse complement strand
TGGTCGATTCAGAGCGCCGCGCCGACGTCAACATGGTCGTTCCCATCGATCTCCTGCCGCCGATTCTGGACGATCTCCTGACGCTCGGCCGCGTCAACAAGCCGGCGCGCCC
>MKVY01000035.1:0-171 GCA_001899525.1 Rhizobiales bacterium 65-9 | reverse complement strand
CGCCGCGAAGGCGGGCGTGCGGCGCGGCGATGTCGTCGCCAGCGTGCGCGACGCGTCGGTCGACGGCCTCGCCGATTTCTACCGCAAGGTCTGGGACAGCGGCGACGCCGGCGCGGAAATCCCGATCGAGGTGATCAGGGACGATCGGGCGATGTGGGTGCGCGTGAAGTC
>MKVY01000034.1:188978-237880 GCA_001899525.1 Rhizobiales bacterium 65-9 | reverse complement strand
GCCGGGGCAGCCGAAAATCGCGCCCGTTCCGTAATCCATGAGGATGAAATTCGCAACGTAGACCGGAACTTCCCAGGTCGGATCGAAGGGATGAATCGCGCGAACGCCGGTGTCGAAGCCGACCTTCTCCGCGGTTTCGAGCGCCGCCACCGATGTTCCCATGCGGCGGCATTCGTCGCAGAAGGCGGCCAGTTCGGGGTTGTTCTCGCTCGCGGCCTTCGCAAGCGGATGATCCGCCGCGATCGCCATGAACGACGCGCCGAACAGGGTGTCGGGCCGCGTCGTGTAGATCTCAAGCTCGTCAAAGCCCTTCGGCGTCGCGCCGGGCTTTAGCGCCCAGCGGATCGACAGCCCTTCCGACCGCCCGATCCAGTTGCGCTGCATCAGCTTGACCTTCTCCGGCCAGCGGTCGAGCGTCTCCAGCCCGTCCAGCAACTGCTGCGACATCGATGTGATCTTCAGGAACCATTGCGTCAGGTCGCGCTGCTCCACCGGGGCGCCGGACCGCCAGCCCTTGCCGTCGATCACCTGCTCGTTGGCGAGCACGGTCATGTCGACCGGGTCCCAGTTCACCTTCGCTGATTTCCGCTCGACCAGCCCTGCGTTCCAGAAGTCCAGGAACAGCTTCTGCTGATGGCGGTAATAGCTCGGATCGCAGGTCGCGATCTCGCGCGACCAGTCGAGCGACAGGCCCATTGTCCGAAGCTGCGCCTTCATCGTCGCGATGTTGGCGTAAGTCCATTCGCGCGGGTTGACCTTGTTGTCGCGGGCCGCGTTCTCGGCCGGCAGGCCGAAGGCGTCCCAACCCATCGGATGCAGGACGTTATGGCCTTTCGCCCGCATGTAGCGCGCGACCACGTCCCCCATCGTGTAGTTGCGGACATGGCCCATATGGATGCGTCCGGACGGATAGGGAAACATCTCGAGGACGTAATATTTCGGCCGCGGGTCATCGTTGCGCGTGCGGAACAGCTCGCGCTCGTCCCAGACGGACTGCCAGCGCGGCTCGGCTTCCTTGGGGTTGTATCGTTCGATCTGAGTCATGGAGTTTGAAACGAAAATCGCCGCTACCGTCGCGAAAACGGCGGCGACTAGGACAGAATCACCCTGCCGGGTCAACCGATTTGCGGCGCCGCGCGCAAGGTCCTAAAGGACGCGCATGAGGACGCAAACTGGTTTCGACGCCGGCGCGGTTTCGGCGCGCTATGCTTCCGTTAGAGAGGCGATCGACCGCGCGACGCGCGACGCGGAACGCGCGCCGAACTCCGTGCAACTGGTCGCCGTCTCGAAGCTGTTTCCCGGCGATGCGATCGTCCCGGTTCTTGAACTCGGCCAAAGAGCGTTCGGCGAGAACTACGTGCAGGAAGCAAAGACGAAGTGGCCGCCGCTCCGTGAGCAATGGCCGGATGTCGAACTGCACATGATCGGTCCGCTGCAATCCAACAAGGCGCGGGACGCGGTGGCGTTGTTCGATGTGATCGAGACCGTCGATCGCGAGAGCCTTGCGCGCGAACTCGCCAAGGAAATCCAGCGAGCCGGCCGAAGCCCCCGCCTTTTCGTGCAGGTCAATACCGGCGAAGAGCCGCAAAAGGGCGGCGCGACGCCGGCAGACAGCGACGATCTGATAAAAATTTGCCGGCAAAAGTATCACTTGACTATCGAAGGGCTGATGTGCGTGCCGCCGGCAGAGCAACCGCCGTCGCCGCATTTCGCGCTTCTGTGCAAAATCGCCGAGCGAAATGGAATTCGCTGCCTTTCCATGGGGATGAGCGCGGATTTCGAGCAGGCAATCATGCTCGGCGCGACCCATGTTCGAGTCGGAAGCGCAATATTTGGCCTGCGCAATTAGTCAATAGCCGGCTATTTTATATCCAGAATGACCTGCCGCGCCAATGCAGGCAGCAGCTTTGCGAGGGCGCCGGGATCGAACGCCACGCAGCCGGCGGTGCCCGTGCGTTCCGGTCGACAGAGGTGAAGAAAGACAGCAGAGCCGCGGCCGCGAATCCGCGGGACGCGGTTGTGGTCGATCTCGATGACGAGGTCATAGAGCCGATCGTCGCGCCAGAGCCTGTCGTGTAACGCTGACGGCTCCAGCTTCACGGGGCGGTTGTAGCGACGGTCGTCCGGCGTCTCGCACCAGCCATCGTCGCGGGCGATGCGTCGTTCCAGCCAGAGCGCAGCCGGCGATCGCCAGCGATCGGCGCGCCGCCAGATCCGCACGACGCGGAAGCGGCCCATCGGGGTCGTCCCGTCGCCCTCGCGCTTCAAGGCGGCCGGGCGCATGCCGGCGCGGCCGATGACGCAGGGAATCGCGCGGCCGGCGACAAGCGCCCTGGCGCAGTGGGCCGGCCCGATGGCCCGGCGCACCTGGAGCAAAGTGATCCGCCGCGCGCTCACAGCAGCGTGCCGCGCAGGAAAATCAACGCGACGCTGAAATAGATCACGAGGCCCGAAACATCGACGAGGGTCGCAACGAAAGGCGCGGAGGCGTTGGCCGGATCGAACCGCAGCCGCTGAAGGATGAAAGGCAACATCGACCCCGCCAGCGAGCCGAAAGTGACGATGCCGATCAGGCCGAAGGCGACGGTGAGCGCGACCAGCACCCAGTGCTCGCCATAATCGTAGATGCCGAGCTTCTGCCAGAGCGCGATGCGCGCGACGCCGATCGCGCCGAGCAGCAGGCCCAGCGTCAGGCCCGTCGGAATTTCGCGCAGCGCGACGCGCCACCAGTCGCGCAGCCGGATCTGGCCGAGCGCCAGCGCGCGAATGAGCAGCGAGGTGGCCTGCGAGCCGGAATTGCCGCCCGAACTCATCAGCAACGGAATGAACAGGCTGAGCACAACAGCCTTCTCAAGCTCGTCGGCGAAATGCTGCATGGCGCTCGCGGTCAGCATCTCCCCAAGGAAAAGGATGCACAGCCATCCCGCGCGCTTGCGGATCATCTCGAAGAAGCCGACATCGAGATAGGGCTGATCGAAGGCCTCCACGCCGCCGAATTTCTGCACGTCCTCCTCGCTTTCGGCGAGAATCGCATCGACCACGTCGTCAACCGTGACGATGCCGAGAAGGTGGCCCTTCTCATCGACAACCGGCGCGGCCAGCAGGTCGTGGCGGGAAATCAGCCGCGCCACCTCCTCGCGATCCGTGGTCGGCGACACCGTCACGGGCTTGCGGTCCGGCGCCAGCGCAAGGATGGGCTGATCCGGCTCGCCGGTGATGAGCCGGCGCAGCGACACCGCCTGCGTGAGCTTGCGGGTTTTCGGATCGACGAGATAGATCGCATAGACCGTCTCGCGCGTGCGCTCGACCTCGCGGATGTGCCGCAAGGTTTCCGCCACCGTCGCGTCGGGCGGCATCGAGACATATTCCGTCGTCATGATGCTGCCGGCGCTGTGCGGCGGGTGGGCGAGCAGGCCGCGAAGCGTCTGGGCGGGCTCCGGCTCAAGCGCCGTGAGAAGCTCCGCCCGCAGATCCGGATCGATGCGGCGCATGATCTCGGCGGCGCGGTCCGCCGACATGCCCTTGAGAATCTGCAGCGCCAGGTCGCGCGGCAGAAGCTCGATGATCTCGCCGCCTTCGCGCAGCTCGGGTTGATCGAAGACCTGGATCGCGCGGTCGAGCGGCAGATGGCGGACGAGGCGCGCGGCCTCCTCGCCATCCTCCTCATTCAGACGCTCGACGATGTCGGCATTGTATTCGCCAGCCAGGCTGGCGAGGATCAGGGGATCGGTCGCATCGGAGGCGCCTTCCCGGAGAAGCGTATCCTGCATGACTCACCTCGGTTCCGCCGTCGCGAACCGGGCGAGCCGGACCGAAGTCAGGCCAGCGCGGCGCGCAACGGCGCGGACAATCGACTGGGACTGTCGCTTGGCATGGGGTTTCGGTTCCTGTGGGAGTCGCGCGGATGGTGGACCCGGCGACGCGGCGGCTCTGGACCTGAGACAGGCGCTTGTCAAGCGCGTCCGCCCGCGTCTGCGGCCCACGCTTCGCTCACAATGCGGTCAGTGGCGCTTCCGCTTGCCTTGCCGCAGGTTCGCCCGCAAGACTACGCCGACGCCAAGGCGGACGGCCCTTCGCGAGCGAATCGATGTCGAACACCCATCACATCCTTCTCGTCGATGACGACAACGAACTGCGCCAGACGCTGGCCGAGCAGCTCGAGCTGCATGAGGAGTTCCGGGTCCATCAGGTCGACACGGCCTCGAAGGGCGTGCAGCTCGTCAAGGGCGAGCGCATCGACTGCGTCGTGATGGATGTCGGCCTGCCCGATATCGACGGCCGCGAGGCCGTGAAGATGATGCGCAAGAACGGCTTCCGCAGCCCGGTGATCATGCTGACCGGACATGGCGGCGACGCCGACACGATTCTCGGCCTCGAGGCCGGCGCCAATGATTATGTGGTGAAGCCGTTCAAGTTCGCCGTTCTCCTCGCGCGCATCCGGGCGCAGCTTCGCCAGCATGAGGGCAGCGAGGACGCGGTGTTCAATGTCGGCCCTTACTCGTTCCGGCCGGGATCGAAGATGCTCGTCTCGGACAAGGGATCGAAGCTCAAGCTCACTGAGAAGGAGACCGCGATCCTGCGCTATCTCTATCGCGCCGGGCAGAAGGTCGTGCCGCGCGACACGCTGCTTCAGGAGGTGTGGGGCTATAATGCGCAGGTCACGACGCACACGCTCGAGACGCATATTTATCGCCTGCGCCAGAAAATCGAAAGCGATCCGTCCGAAGCCTCGATCCTGGTGACCGAGCAGGGCGGCTACAAGCTGGTTCCCTGATGATCGTCATCCATCCATGAGCCTCATCGACGATATCGGCATCATGTCGCTGACGCCGCCGCTCATGCTGCTGGATCGCGAAGCGCTGCGCCTGATCGCTTTCTCCAGCGACCGGCGCAAACTCAAACCGAAGGAGGCGCTGTTCCGAAAGGGCAGCGCCAGCTATGGCGGCGCGCTGGTGCTGTCGGGGGCCGTCGCGCTCGATCCGCGCGAGGACGGAGCGCCGGCGCGCGTCGCCGGCCGCGGCGCGCTGATCGGCGAGCTGGCGCTCATCGCGGCGGTCGACCATTCCGCGCAATCGCTCGCGCAGGAGGAGAGCGAGGTGATGATGATCTCGCGCCAGCTGTTCCGGCGCGTGCTCGACGAGTTTCCCGATCAGGCCGGCGCGATTCACGCCTATTACGCCACGGAGCTGCGCGCGCTGAACGGCGAGACGATGGCGATCGCGCGACGGCTCGCCGCCATCTCCTGAAACGCGCCTACACGTCGAGAGTCGCGATCACCGGGACATGATCTGACGGGCGCTCCCATCCGCGCGTCGGGCTGACGATCTCGCCATGCGCAAGAGAATCGCCGAGCGCAGGCGACAGCCAGATATGGTCGAGGCGCCGGCCGCGATTCGACAGCCTCCAGTCGGCGGCGCGATAGCTCCACCAGGAGAAGAGCTTTTCAGGCTCCGGCTTCAACTTGCGCAGAGCATCGACCCATTGCCCGGCGGCGAGCGCGTCCTTCAGCTTGTCGGTTTCGATCGGCGTGTGGCTAACGATGTCGAGCAGCTGCTTATGGCTCCACACGTCATGTTCATAAGGCGCGACGTTGAGATCGCCGACGACAACGGCGCGCTCGCCTGCTTTCTGACGATCGGACCATTCCGTGATCTCGTCGAGAAATTTCAGCTTGTGCGCGAATTTCGGATTGATGCCCGGATCGGGAATGTCGCCGCCGGCCGGGATATAGAAATTATGGATCGTCAGGTCCCTGGCGGCGCCGGCGTCCTTGCCGAACTTCACGCTGATGTGGCGGCGATCCTCCAGTCCGCAGAAATTCCGCCGCGTCACATCGGCGAAAGGCAGCTTCGAAAGGATGGCGACGCCATTGTAGCTTTTCTGGCCATGGATCGCGATATGCTCATAGCCGAACTTCAAGGCGTCCTTGCGCGGGAAAAGATCGTCGATACATTTCGTTTCCTGCAGGCAAAGAACGTCCGGCTGATGTTCGGCGCAGAATCGCGCGACCTGCTCGATCCTCAGGCGCACGGAATTGATGTTCCAGGTGGCGATCTTCAACTGCATGGCGTGTTTCCGGCCGCGACTATCCGCTGGACCCCAGCCGGCAAGTCTTGATGATTCTGACAGGCCGGAATGATAGGCCTTCGAGCGCATCGAAATCCACCGTGATCGCGCCTTCGAACGCCGCGGCGAGCCTTCGCGCCGCCGCCTCTCCTTCCGGGCGAATGGCGGTCGCGAGCGTGCTATGCGGAATCCAGTCGCCCGGCCGGTAATGCGGGTGGCAGCGCGCGGGATCGATCGCGTCATGCACCGTCCGATGAAGCCGGATCAGCGTTTCGTCAGGGCGGGGGGCGGCCCAGAACACCGTGGAGTCGCCCTCGAAGGTCCGGATGGAATCGAAGGTCAGCCGGACCACGCTCCCATCCGCCACGGCGCGGCGCAGGGCGGCGAAGATGTCCGATTCTTCGACCGCATCCTCTTCATAGACCGCAAGGGTGACATGCGGCGGATAGGCGAGATCGCGCATCGACGGGGCTCGTTCATGGACCGAGAAGCGATCCCACAAGGCCATGATCGGATCAGCGGTCGAATTGCGCGCGGCGAGGCTGACGGCGAGGGGCACAGCCTGTTCGAGGCGAGCCGCGGGGCGGCGTCAAGCCGCCGATGGGCTATTTCGTCGGATCGCGCTGATAGTCGATGTAAAAATTGTTGGCGTCAGGCCGCGCGCTCGTGTCGATGTTGGAGAGCGCGACGAAGGTGTCATGGCCCTGCGGGTCGCGGATGCGCCAGCTTTTCAGGATGAAGCTCGACGCATCGAAATTCAGCGTGATGCGCGACACGCCGCCGAAGGTGTTCCTGTCCTCCAATGTGAGGCTCGCATTGTTTCCTTCCGTTCCGACGCGAATCACGGAGGTGTCGCGGCTCAGGTCGATCTGGCTTTTCAGGAGGAATTTCAGCGGCGTCTGGCCGATGGCGTACATGTCCTGCGTCGCCAGCTTGCGATCGCGCACCACGACGGAGGTTCCGTCGGAAATCACCTGGATCACCGCCGGAGGATCATATTCGAAGCGCAGCTTGCCCGGCTTCTGGACATAGAGCTTGCCGCGATATTGGCGGCCGTCGCCGCCCACCTGGGTGAAGTCGGCGGACAGGGCGGAGAGCGAATTCAGATAGGCGTTCGCTTTCTCGACGATCGTCGCCTGATCGAGGCTCACGCCGGTCCGCTGACCCGCGACAGGAGCGTTGGCGGCCGGCGCAGCCGTAGGCGCGCCCGGCCGGGGCGGCGGCATGGGCGGGCTTTGCGCGAGCGCGGCGGACGCCGCCAGCAAGCCGGCGACCGGGCCAATGCGAATCAGAGGTTTCAAAACGATCATGAGCGACCAATTGACGGGCGGATGGCGGGGTTCCCCCATCCATATGGCGATTTGAGGACGCTCCGGCCAGCGCCGGCGCTCAGTCCTCGTCCGCCATCGCGTGCTGCGGCGTCTCCAGAAGAATCTCGCGCTTGCCGGCATGATTGGCGGGGCCGACGACGCCTTCCTTCTCCATGCGCTCCATGAGCGAGGCGGCGCGGTTGTAGCCGATCTGGAGCCGGCGCTGGATGTAGGAGGTCGAGGCCTTCTTGTCGCGGAGCACGATGGCGATGGCCTGATCGTAGAGATCGCCGCCGCCCGAGCCGAACTCGCCCTGATCGAAGACGGGCGAATCGCCGCTGTCGTCGCTCGGATCCTCGGCCGTGACCTCCTCAAGATATTGCGGCTTCGCCTGGCGCTTGAGATGGGCGACGACCTTCTCGACCTCGTCGTCGGCGACGAAGGGTCCGTGCACGCGCTGGATGCGCCCGCCGCCCGCCATGTAGAGCATGTCGCCCTGGCCGAGGAGCTGCTCGGCGCCTTGCTCGCCGAGGATCGTGCGCGAGTCGATCTTGCTCGTGACCTGGAAGGAGATGCGGGTCGGGAAGTTGGCCTTGATGGTGCCGGTGATGACGTCGACCGAGGGACGCTGGGTCGCGAGGATCACATGGATGCCGGCGGCGCGCGCCATCTGGGCGAGACGCTGCACCGCGCCCTCGATCTCCTTGCCCGCGACCATCATCAGGTCGGCCATCTCATCGACGATGACGACGATGTAGGGCAGCTTCTGGAGATCCATCGTCTCCTGCTCGAAGATCGGCTCGCCGGTCTCCCGGTCGAAGCCGGTCTGCACCGTGCGGGTGATCTGCTCGCCCTTCGCCAGCGATTCGCCGACGCGCGCGTTGAAGCCGTCGATGTTGCGAACGCCGAGCTTCGCCATCTTCTTGTAGCGGTCCTCCATCTCGCGCACCGCCCATTTGAGCGCGACGACGGCCTTCTTGGGATCGGTGACGACCGGCGTGAGGAGATGCGGAATGCCGTCATAGACGGACAGTTCGAGCATTTTCGGATCGACCATGATCAAGCGGCACTCGTCCGGCGTCAGGCGATAGACGAGGGAGAGGATCATCGTGTTGATGGCGACCGACTTGCCCGAGCCGGTGGTGCCGGCGACGAGCAGGTGCGGCATGCGCGCCAGCTCCGCGATCACCGGCTCGCCGCCGATGGTCTTGCCAAGGCAGAGCGCCAGCTTCTGCTTCGAGGTCTCGTAGTCCTGCGAGGCCAGCATCTCGCGCAGATAGACGGTTTCGCGGCGATGGTTCGGCAGTTCGATGCCGATCGCGTTCTTGCCCTGAATGACTGCGACGCGCGCCGAGAGCGCGCTCATGGAGCGGGCGATGTCGTCGGCGAGCGAGATCACGCGCGAGGATTTCGTGCCGGGCGCCGGCTCCAGCTCGTAGAGCGTGACCACCGGGCCTGGCCGCACCGCGGTGATCTCGCCCTTGACGCCGAAATCCTCCAGAACGCCCTCCAGCAGGCGCGCATTCTGCTCCAGCGCGTCGGCCGACATCAGCGGCGCGGCGGACTTCTTCGGTTCGGCGAGGAAGGTCAAGCGCGGCAG
The DNA here is from genome assembly GCA_001899525.1 of Rhizobiales bacterium 65-9. GTDB lineage: Bacteria > Pseudomonadota > Alphaproteobacteria > Rhizobiales > Beijerinckiaceae > Terrirubrum. Next base: position 228,904 of record MKVY01000034.1, on the reverse strand, counting down.
CTCGTAATCGTCATTCCGGTCGAGCAGCGAAGGCTGGCGCTCCTTCTCGATGCGCTTGCCCGATTTGGGCGAGGGCGCCGGCGTCGCGACCCGCGAGCCGGCGGGCTTGCGGGCGTAATCGACCTCGATGGTGCGCGGCTCCAACGCCGGGGGCTCCACCTCTCCGACAGGCGCGCCGTGATCCTCGAAGGTCGGCTCGCGACGGGCGGCGATGTCGGCGCGCGTCGCCTCGCCGGCCGCGCCGGCGGCCATCGTTTCCCGCATCCGCGCGCGGCCATAGGCGAAGCCGCCCGCCAGCGTGCGCCCGATGGCGGCCTTGGCGGACAGAAGCGCGTGGGCCATGGCGCCGATCCAGATGATGGCGAGTCCGGGCTCGGAGTCGCGATCGCTCAGGTCGTCGTCGGGGCGGCGGCGCGCTCCGGGAGTTTCGCGCTCGGAATCCTCCTCCGCGCCCGAATCGCCGAAGCTGACGGCGGCGGTGAGAAAGAGGATCGCGAGCGCAGCGAACAGAAAGGGAGCGACGCCCACAAGCGGCTCGTAAAAGGACGCGACCGCGCGCTTCGCAAAGCCGTTGAGCACATCGCCGACGGCGCCGCCGAGACCGCCGGGAAGCGGCCAGCGATCGACCTTCGGCAGGGAGCTGAGGAGCGCCGCCGCCGAGAAGAATCCAGCGATCCAGGCGGCGATCCGCCAGATGCGGTTCGGAAAGGGCCGCGCGGCGAGAAGACGCACGCCCCAGACCGCCGGCGGCAGCAGGAAGGCGATGATGGCGAGGCCGAGAAGCTGGATCGAGAGGTCGGCGACGATCGCGCCGGGCGCGCCGAGAAGGTTGCGGGTCGGCGCGCGGGTCGCGTGATTGATGCTCGGGTCCTGCACGCTCCAGGTGGCGAGCGCGACCGCGCAGGCGGACGCGCCGGCGATCAGGGCGAGCCCCGTCGTTTCGGCCGCGCGACGCGAGGCGAACTCCTTGACCGGATCGGGAATCCAGTCGGTCAGGCGCGCGCGGTTGCGCGTGGTACGCATGCGTGGTCCTTCAGGCGCTCCGCGCGCCGGACGCCATGCGCTCCGGCGGGTCGGAAACTGATCGGAACACTAGCGACGGCCGGGTTAAGGCGCGCTTAACCTTGGCGAGGCGGCCGCCATGGCGCGGCCGCTCAGCCCCGCCTGAAGCGCAGAATCCGGCTTCTGTTGCTGGCGAGCCGCGCTTCTCCATTTCCGACCGCCAGACAGAAGCGCTTCGGCCAGGGCCCGTCCGGCGTCTCGCCGATGAAGCGTCCGCCGCCAAGCGCGATCAGCCGCGCCTCCGTGATCGTCGGGCCGATTCCCATGATGAAGCGGTCGTCTTCGACCGCGAATCCGGCGCGGAAAGCGGCGCAACGCCATTCCCCTTGCGCCGCCGCGAGCCCCTCGGGGTCAGCAAGGCCAATCGGTGCGGGGCGGAAGCGGCGGGCGACATGGCCGATCTCCCCGGCGATCGCATCGCCGTCCTGGCGCAGCCGCATGGGAAAATGGGCGGAGAGCGAGACGGAGGCGCCGTCAGACGCGCGGTAGAGCGTCTCCGCCGTTCCGAGGAAGGCGGCCGTCCCGTTCCTCACCTCGAGCCAGAACGGCCCATCCTCGGTCGCATAAAGCCCTTCCCGCAGATTGCAGCCCGCCTCGGGCGGGGTTTCGCCAAGCAGGGCGGCCATCACCCGCAGCGCGATGGGAAAGGACGCGGCGTCCTCCCGGTTGGCGACGAAGGCGACGCCAGCCCTCGCCTCCGGATCGACGAGAAAATAGGCCTTGTAGCCCGGATGCGATCCGCCATGGCCGAACAGCGTCCGGCCGCCGAGACGGGTGCGCGCCAGACCAAGGCCATAGGCGGTGGACCGTCCGTCGTTCAGGCGACGTTGGGCCGAGAGGCGCGCGAGAACGCCGCGCGCCGGATCGCGGTCGGCCATCAGCGCCTGCAGCCAACGCGCGAGATCCCGCCCCGAACCCGCGACGCAGCCCGACGCCGACAGATGCATTCCCGACAGGCCGGTTCGCCAGTCGTCGGCGGATTTCCAGTAGCCCGGCGCAAGATTTTTCACGGGCTCGGTCCAGAGCTCGGGCGCGCGGAGAGAGAGTCCAAGCGGCCGGTTGACGCGGCGGTCCAGATCCTCCTGGAAATGAAGACCCTTCGCGCGCATCGCCATGTCGAGCAGGCGATAGCCGGTATTCGAGTAGGAGATTTCGGTTCCGGCGGGGAAGTTCGTGTCGGGGATCGCGCGGCAGAGATCGAGGATCGCGCCGGCGTCGCACGGCGTCGCCAGCGCCACGCCCAGCAGAGACAGGGTTTCACGCACATCGTGGAGTCCGCCGGTCATGTCGAGCGCGCGGCCGGCGGTCACGGCGGCGGTCGCTCCGGCAAGCCCCCCGAGATGAGCGCCGAGCGGATCGTCGAGCGCCGGGGCGCGATCGCAGCCGATGAGGAAAGAGGCGAAGAGATGCTTGGAGATCGAGGCGTAACGACTCACGGTCTCAGGCGTGAAGCGCGCGCCGCTGGCGAGGTCCGCCAGCCCGCCGCAGGCTTCCGAGCGGGTGCTGTCCGCGTCGAACAGGATGATCGCGCCGCCGGGCTCGGCGTCGCGCCAGCCCTCGGCGATGCGCGCGGCTTCTTCGGCGGCGTCGCTCCAGCGCAGCGATGCGTCGGTCATGGCGCTTGTCCCATCATGATGAAGCCTGCTGCGAACGCGCCTCGCGCTGCTACAATTGTTCATCATGGATGGCGTCAACGAGACAATCCAGCATCTTATTGATGGTCGTCCGCCCGCGTTGAGAGAGGGCAGGCGATGAAGAGCAAATAATAACATTCTCCAAAGAAGACGGCGCGGATCGCTCCGCGCCGTGAAGTCGGCTCGACAGCGAGCCGGGAGGAAATCCGGGGCGGCGCGATTGTCTCGCGCCGCCGATCGTTTCAGTAATTGTAGGCGCGCTCGCCATGCTCGGCGATGTCGAGGCCCTCGCGCTCCGCCTCGGCCGGCACGCGCAGACCGATGACGACATCGACGACCTTGTAGAGGATCGCCGATGCGATCCCGCTCCAGAGAATGGCGATGACGACCGCGACGAACTGCTTCCAGACCTGCCCGCCCATCGTGTAGTCGGCGACGCCGACTCCGCCGAGCGCGGGAGAGACGAAAATGCCCGTGCCGATCGAGCCGATGATGCCGCCGACCGCGTGGACGCCGAACACATCGAGCGAGTCGTCATAGCCGAGCGCATTCTTCACGCTGCTGCAGGCGAAGAAGCACACAATGCCCGCAACGACGCCGAGAATGATCGCGCCCATCGGCCCGACGAGGCCGGCCGCAGGCGTGATCGCGACGAGACCGGCGACGACGCCGGACGCCGTGCCGAGAAGAGAGGCCTTGCCCTTCACCATCCATTCGATGAACAGCCAGCCAAGGCCGGCGGCCGCCGTCGCGACGAAGGTGTTGATCATCGCAAGGGCGGTCACGCCGTTCGCCTCGAGGTTGGAGCCGGCGTTGAAGCCGAACCAGCCGACCCAGAGCAGCGAGGCGCCGATCATCGTCATGGTGAGCGAATGCGGCGCCAGCAACTCCTTGCCGTAGCCGATGCGCTTGCCGATCAGCAGCGCGCCGACCAGGGCCGCGACGCCGGCGTTGATGTGAACGACGGTGCCGCCGGCGAAATCGAGCGCGCCGAGCACGAACAGATAACCCTCGCTGAACCAGACCATGTGCGCCAGCGGGAAATAGACGAACGTGACCCAGAGCGCGATGAAGAGCATCAGCGCGGAGAAGCGGATGCGTTCGGCGAAGCCGCCGACGATCAGCGCCGGCGTGATGCAGGCGAAGGTCATCTGGAAGCAGACGAACACCAGCTCAGGGATGGCGACGCCCTTGGTGAAAGTGTCCTGCAGCGAGTCGACCGTGACGCCGGCAAGGAACGCTTTCGAGAAGCCGCCGAAATAGGCGTTGTTGCTCGTGAAAGCGAGGCTGTAGCCGTAGATGACCCAGATGATCGACACCATGCAGACGATTGCGAGAACCTGCGTCAGCACCGACAGCATGTTCTTCGTGCGCACGAGTCCGCCATAGAACAGCGCGAGCCCCGGAACCGTCATCAGGAGAACGAGTACCGTGGAGATCAGCATCCAGGTGGTGTCGCCCTTGTTGACCGTCGCAGCAGCGGCTGCTGCGGCAGGAGCAGCTTCGGCCGGCGGCGCGGGGGTCTGCGCCAGCGCGGCGCCCGCCGCAAAAAGGCCGAGCGCCATAATCGGCGCGGCCCTGCGCATCCAAATCGAGAATGTCATGAATCAGGCTCCAGGATGAAAAGAGATCACAGCGCGTCGATGTCGGTTTCGCCGGTGCGGATGCGGACGGCGCGCTCGATCGAGAAGACGAAAATCTTGCCGTCGCCGATCTGGCCGGTGCGGGCCGCCGCGGTGATCGCCTCAACTGCGCGGGCCGCGAGGGCGGAATCGACCGCCACCTCGATCTTGAGCTTCGGCAGGAAGCTGACGGCGTATTCAGCGCCGCGGTAGATTTCGGTGTGACCCTTCTGGCGGCCGTAGCCCTTCACTTCGGTGACGGTTAACCCGTGCACGCCGATCGAGGTCAGCGCGTCGCGCACCTCGTCGAGCTTGAACGGCTTGATGATCGCCATGACGATCTTCATCGCTTGCAGCTCCCTCTGGATGCGCGGAGCCGGAATGCTCGCGCAGGACAATGGACGGAGGGAGAGCAATCAAGCGCCGTGCCATCTTTTCGCCCCGGCTCGCGGCGCGCGAATCGGGCATGGTCAACGCGAATTCACTTTCACGTTGGGCGAGAGACGGGCATGTCGCCTAAATTTTAGTCAATCGAGGTCAGCGCGACCTGTCGACGCGAATCCGGATCAATCCTTCCTGAGCCACCGATGCGACCAGCGTTCCATCGCGCGTAAACAGCGATCCGCGCGCAAAGCCGCGCCCGCCGCCGCTGAAGGGGCTGTCCTGCGAATAAAGCAGCCACTCGTCCGCGCGGAAGGGCCGATGGAACCAGAGCGCGTGATCGAGGCTCGCGCCGGCTATGCTGCTTTCGATCAGGCTGCGTCCGTGCGGAAGAAGCGAAGCGTCGAGCAAGGTCATGTCCGAGGCGTAGGCCAGCGCGCATTGATGAATCATGGGGTCGTCGGGAAGCGCCTCGCGCGCCCGCAGCCAGACATTGAACAGCGGCGGCCGCTGCTCGCGGGAGAAATAGCGCTCGATGTCGATGGGGCGGATCTCGATCGGCCGTTTGCTGCTGAAATGGGCGGCCAGCCCTTCCGCGGCTTCGGGCAGCCGCGTCGTCAGCGCGTCCAGCGGCGGCACCTCCTCCGGCGAAGGCACGTCGGGCATCGCGATCTGATGCTCCAGCCCGCCCTCGACGGTCTGGAAGGAGGCCGACAGGGAGAAAATGGCCCGCCCGTGCTGGATCGCGATCACGCGGCGGGTGGTGAAGCTGCGGCCATCCCGGATGCGGTCCACATTGTAGATGATGGGCACCGAAGGATCGCCGGGCAGGAGAAAATAGGCGTGAAGCGAATGGGGCGGACGGCCGTCGACCGTGCGGTAGGCCGCGACCAGCGCCTGCGCGATCACCAGCCCGCCAAAGACGCGCTGCCAGCCGACCTGGGGGCTGCGGCCACGGAACAGATTGTGCTCGAGCGGCTCGAGCGCGAGAATATCCAGGAGTTCCTGTATCGTGGCCGCCATGTCAGAATCCGCCTTCCGCTTCCTCGATCTGGCTCGCCGCGCCGCGAACGGTCAAGCCGCCGCGCGCGCCTCGTCATGAACGAGCATCCGCGACGGGTCGATGTCGCGATCGCCGGCGCCGGCGCCGCCGGTCTCGCGCTCGCGCTCGCGATTCACAGGGATTCGGGCGGCGCGCTGCGCGTCGCGGTCATCGATCCAGCGCCCGATCGCATGATCCGCCCGGGACGCGCTTACGCGATCGCCGGAGCGGCGCGCCGCTTCCTGGATCGCATAGGCGTCTGGAACGCGCTCGCGCCGCAGGCGCAGCCGGTCTGGCGCATGCGGATCACCGACAGCCGGCTGCGCGACCCGGTCCGGCAGGAGCGGCTGGCTTTCGCCGCGGCCGACGAGCCGCTGGCCCATATCCTCGACGAGTCCGTGCTGCTTGCAGCGCTGCGCAGCGCGGCGGCCGACCTGCAAATCCGGCCGATAGCCGCCGGCGTCGCCGCGCTTCATTCGTCCGCCGCCGTCATCCATCTGGATTTGAGCGACGGCGGGCGCATCGGCGCCGCCCTGCTCGCGGCGGCCGACGGGGCGCGGTCGCCATCGCGCGATCTCGCCGGGATCCGGACTGTGGGGTGGGACTATGGACAGACGGGCCTCGTCGCGGAGGTCGCGCATGAGCGCGATCACGGCGGCGAGGCCGTGCAGCATTTCCTGCCGGACGGCCCCTTCGCCATCCTTCCGATGACGGACCGGCGTTCGTCGATCGTCTGGACCGATTCGCGCGCGAACGCGGAGGTCATGCTGGCGCTTCGCGCCGACGATCTCGCGGAGGAGCTGGATCGCCGGTTCGGCGCCGAACTCGGATCGATCAGGCTCGCCACTCCGCTCGCGGGCTTCCCGATCCGGTATCAGGTCGCGCGCGCGTTCGTCGGCGATCGCGTGGCGCTGGTCGGGGATGCGGCGCATGTGGTGCATCCGCTCGCGGGGCAGGGCCTCAATCTCGGCCTCGAGGACGCCGAGGCGCTCAGCGCGCGAATCATCGAGGCGGCGCGCCTGGGGCTGGACGCGGGCGATCCGCAGGCCCTGGCGCGCTATGAGCGCGGCCGCCGCGCCGCGGCCGTGGCGATGGGCGTCACGACGGATCTGCTGAACCGCCTGTTCGCCAGCGATGCGACTCCGATCCGGCTGGCGCGCGATCTCGGGCTGGGGGTCGTGGATCGCGCGCCGGAGCTCAAGGATTTCTTCATGCGGCGTGCGGCCGGACACAGCGCGATGGTTTGAATCCAGCGCATTCAGGCGATGGTTCACAAAGCCTAACGACCGAGTCACGCTGTTCGTGAGGGAAGTCTTCACGGCTGCGGCGACATTCAGGCGCGGAAGCCAGACCGGGAGCATCGTCATGCGTCGCGCGCTCGCGCTTGTCTCGTTCGCACTCGCGCTCCTGCCATCCGTCGCAGCCAGCGCGCGGGTCTCGATCCGCGTCGATTTGGCGTCGCAGACGATGCGCGTCGAGACGCCCGGCGGCGGCGCCTATCAGTGGCCGGTTTCCTCGGGCAAGAAGGGCTTTCGCACGCCGACCGGCCAGTACGGCGCGCAACGTCTCGCGCGCATGCATTATTCAAGCAAATATGACGATGCGCCGATGCCGCATTCGATCTTCTTTCGCGGCGGCTACGCCATTCACGCGACAAGCTCGGTCGCCATGCTCGGCCGGCCGGCGTCGCACGGCTGCATCAGGCTATCCCCGGCCAACGCGGCGCTGCTGTTTTCGCTGGTGAAGCAGCATGGCGCGCGCATCGCGATTTCCGGAAATGCGCCGGGCGACGGGCGCGCCTACGCCAGCCGACGCGCGAAAGCGAGAGTCATGGCGCAGGACGACATGAGCGCGACCGTCCGACCCGGAAACGAGCAGCGCGTTCGCTATCCCGCTCCAGGCTTCATCGACGCGCCGCGCGCGTCGCCAGCGCCGGACGCGCCCGTCTTCTGGTACTACCGCTGACCGTCAATCGAGCTTGCGCGCTTCTTCGGGCAGCATGATCGGAATGCCGTCGCGGATGGGGTAAGCGAGCTTCGCCGCGCGCGAAACAAGCTCCTGTTTCGCGGCGTCATATTCAAGCACGCCCTTGGTGACCGGGCAGACCAAAATCTCCAGCAGCTTCGGATCGATTCCGCTCGCTGGCTGCGGCGCCGGCTGATGATGCTCGCTCATGGACAAGACGCTCGGATGAATTCGCGGGGTTGCTACTGCAAAGGCGTGTTGTCGGAGCCGCTGCCGCGGCGCGCGAGCTCGAATTCGGTGATCGCCACCAGGAACTCGGCCCGATCCCTGAGAGTCGAAGCCTCAAGGAGCGCCTGCTTCTCCTTGACGCCGTAGGGACTCATCATCGCGAGCGCATTGACGAGCGCTTCATTCGGCGCGTCCGCGATCTCGCTCCAGTTGATTTCGAGCTTGTTGGCTTTCACGAAACGCTTCAGCGTGCTCAGAACCTTGTTTCGATCGACCTCGTCCTCGCCGGCCCGGGCGACGAAATCCTGAGGAAAGGCGTTGAAATCGACCGCGCAGAGACGATAGGGCGCGGTGGAGGTGAGCTCTTCGACGATGCGGAAGCGGGCGATGCCGGTCAGCGCCACGATCAGGCGGCCGTCGCCCGTTTCGGCGAATTGCGTGATTCGGCCGGCGCAGCCGATCTCGAATAGCTTGGGCGTGGTGATGCGCTCCGCCTCCTCGGCGTTGCTGACGTCCGGCTGAATCATGCCGATCACGCGATCCCCGCGAAGCGCGTCGTCAATCATCGCGAGATAGCGCGGCTCGAAGATGTTCAGCGGCATCTGGCCGCGCGGCAGCAGAAGCGCGCCGGCGAGCGGGAAGACAGGAATCCGCGCCGGCAGATCCTTTGCTCCCTCATAGACCGCGTTGATGCCCATGATCGTCCAGCGCTGCGCCAGCTATGAATAAAGCAGGCCGGACAGTTTCCGACGGCCCGCGATCGACATTTCGTCCATCGGTCCCCAGGCCTCGAAGAGCTGCAGCAATTGCTTGCGCGCGGCCTCTTCGTTCCATTTGCGATCGCGCCTGATGATCTCGATCAACTGATCCACCGCCTCCTCGCGCCGGTCGCGGCCGTTCAGCGCCACGGCGAAGTCGAACCGCGCCTGATGGTTGGCGGGATCGGCCTCGACAGCCTTCGCCAGCTCGTCGAGATCGCCAACGGACGACGCCTGTTCGGCCAGCTCGATCGCCGCGCGGACGCCGGCGATGGCGGGGCTGTTCGCCTTGTCGGCCGGCGCGGTCTCGATGATGCGCCGGGCCTGATCGGTCGCTCCCATGTCGAGCTGGAGCCTGGCGAAGCCCGCGATCGCCGCGACATTGTCGGGCTCCTGCGCGAGCACGGCGCCGTAGATTTCGGCTGCGCCGGCGGCGTCGCCCTCTTCCGCCAGCGCCGCCGCTTCAGCGACAAGCTCTTCGGTTTCGGTCGGTCCCATCGGCCCCACGAGCTTCTCGATGAAGCTCTTGATCTGGCCTTCCGGCTGCGCGCCGACAAAGCCGTCGACCGGCTGTCCGCGGGAAAAGGCGATCACCGCCGGAATCGACTGGATGCCGAGCTGGCCTGCAATCTGCGGATGATCATCGATGTTCATCTTGACGAGCTTGACCTTGCCGCCAGCCGCTTTGACCGTCTTCTCGATGATGGGTCCAAGCTGCTTGCAGGGACCGCACCACGGCGCCCAGAAATCGACGAGCACCGGCTGCTTCGCGGATTCCGTCAGCACGTCCTGACGAAAGGTCGCCGTCGTGGTGTCCTTGATCAGCCCCGCGTCAGGGGCGGCGTCGGTCAGGCTCATCGAATCATCCAGAATTCGCAATCGGCGGGCGGAAGGGCGCCCGCCGCAAAGATGGGCGCTCGACCCTGAAATGACAATCGCGCGGGATGGTCAAGCGCACGAGAGGCTAATCAAGCGCTCTCGGGCGGCTCCGGCAGCGCGACGATCAGCGGGTCATGGCCGCTGGCGCGCAGGAAACGGAGAAGGTCGTCGCGCGCGATGGCGGTGGTCGCGGTGTTCTCGAGCGGATGGCCATAGATCGTCGCCTCGTCCATCAGGCCGGCGTCCAGAACGAGCCGGACCCGCCCTTCCACATCGTTGATCACCGCAAGGCACGTCACCGAGCCGGGCGTGACGCCCAGCGTCTGCATCAGGAGGTCCGCGCTGGCGAAGGACAGGCGGCCGCTCGCGCCGATGGCTTCATGCAGACGCTTCAGATCGATGCGCGCGCGCTCGCGGGCGGTGACGAGAAATATCCGTCCTTTCTTGTCCTTCAGGAACAGGTTCTTGGTGTGGCCGCCGGGCAGTTCGCCGCGCTCGCGCCGGCTCTGCTCGACGGTGAAAGCGGCGGCGTGCTCGGTCGTCTCGGTTCGGATTCCGAGTTCGTCGAAGCGGGCGAAGAGGTCGGCGCGGCTGAAGGTCATGGCGGATCGTCGCGTTGGCGAGGCTCGCTCTATCCGCCCGGGGGGCGAAAGGGAATCGGCCCGCCTTGAAAAGCGTCCGCCACGGTTGCATCCGCTTGCGGTTTCGGGCATAGACCCGGCCGCGCCGCGCGAACGCGGCGACCCAGGATGCGGGTGTAGCTCAGGGGTAGAGCACAACCTTGCCAAGGTTGGGGTCGAGGGTTCGAATCCCTTCGCCCGCTCCAAATTGCCTTTCGGTTCAAATGGTTAATCGGATTTCAGCGGGCGCGCCGCCAATTTGGCGCGCCTGCGCGCCGCGCATAGCTTTCAACCTGAACCCCAGATGAACAAAGTTATTTCGTGAACAGGCTGCTCGTGGTAGCTTCCGTTCATGAGACATTCATCTTCACGACGAGGTCCTGTTCCCTTTCGCGGCTTCGGTCTTTGCGTGGCGGCGGTGCTTGCCGGGTATATCAGCCTGATCGGCGCCCTCGGCATGGGCATCAAGCATACGCTCGACGCCGGGGAGCATCCGGCGAGCGTAGCCTCGGCCTCAGCCTCTTCGCCCATCTCAGTCTCGGGAGCCGTGATCAGGGCCAACGTCTCCTCCGACGACTGAGGCTTCTTGTCGGTTCACGCGGCCGCGTGCTAGGCGGCCGCGTTCGAGCAGCGTCACGCGGCTTGGAACAGCCGCGATGTCCCGCCTGACGTCGGCGGCGCCGCCGCTGATGGTCATGGTCGACGCCTCTCCCCGCGCCTCGCAACTTCTGCTCAGACTTTGGCGCGACTGGATGGCGCGCCATCTCCCGCGCTTCATCGCGATCCTCTTTCTCATTCTCGTCATCGCCGGCGCGACGAGCCTTTATCCCGTCCTGATCAAGCTCGCCTTCGACCTGTTCGCGGGGCAGAGCGCCGCGAGCGCGACCGACGCGGGACTGTTCGCGGCCGCGCGCGAACTGCTTGCGCGGATGTTCGGAGGCGGGACGGCGCTGGTGCATGTGATCGCGGCGTTCGTCGTGCTGGTCACAGCCGCAAAGGGCTTCGCGCTTCTCGGCCAGACCATCCTGACGAATCGCGTCTCGGCGCGCATCGAAGCCGACATGCAAACCGCGCTCTACGCCGCGATGATCGATTCCGATCTCGCGCAGGCCGGCCGCGAAAGCCCGGCCGCGCTGACGCAACGCTTCACCACGGATTTTCTTTATGTGCGCGAAGCGATCGTGCGCATCATCAATGTCGTGGCGCGCGATCTCGCGACAGCGATCTGTCTGATCGGCGCGATGATTTGGATCGACTGGAAACTCACGCTCGCCGCGCTCGTCGTCGCGCCGGTGATCGGCGCGCCGATCGCGCAGGTCGGCGACAAGCTGCGCCGCTTCGCAGCCGTCACGCAGAGACAGGTGGCGGCGATGGCCAGCCAGGTCGCGGAAGGTCTGTCCGGCTTGCGCGTCGCCAAGGCCTATGGGCTCGAAACCTATCTGAAAGCGCGCGCGGCGCGCTCGTTTGAGGACATCTACGGGCTTGCCGTAAAGGCGGCGAATGCGCGGGGCCGGCTGGATCCGCTGCTCGAAGTCGGCGGCGGCGTCGCTGTCGCGGTCGTTCTGTCCGTCATCGGCCTGCGCATTTCATCCGGCGATTCCACGATCGGCGATTTCACCGGCTTCGTGACCGCCTTGCTACTGGCGGCGCAGCCGATCCGGTCCCTCGGCAACGTCAACGCGGTGCTTCAACAGGCCGCCGCGGCGCTTGAACGCATCTATACGGTGCTCGACGAGAAGCCGACGATCGTTGACGCGCCCGACGCCCGGCCGCTTGTCGTCAGACGGGGCGAAATCGCCTTCAACGATGTGCGGTTCGCCTATCGCGCCGATGTGGCGGCCCTCAACGGCGCCTCCCTCGTCGCGGAAGCAGGCAAGACGACAGCCATCGTCGGGCGGTCGGGTTCGGGGAAATCGACGCTGCTGTCGCTTCCTCCGCGGCTTTATGATCCGCAGAACGGACGCGTTCTCATCGACGGAATCGATATTCGCGCCGTCACGCTCGACAGCCTGCGCGCGCAGATCGCCCTGGTCTCGCAGGACGTGCTGCTGTTCGACGACACGATCCGCGCCAATATCGGATTCGGCCGGCCGAACGCCGGTCAGGACGACATCGTCGCCGCGGCGAAAGCCGCCGCGGCGCATGATTTCATCATGGCGCTGCCCGACGAATATGAGACGCGCGTCGGCGATCGCGGCGGAAACCTCTCGGGCGGCGAGCGGCAGCGCATCGTGCTCGCCCGCGCTTTCGTGCGCGACGCGCCGATCCTCATTCTTGACGAGCCGACAAGCGCGCTGGACGCGGAATCGGAGCGTCTCGTCCAGCAGGCGCTCACCCGGCTGATGCAGGGACGCACGACGCTGGTGATCGCCCACAGGCTGTCCACGATTCGCGCGGCCGACAGGATCGCGGTGATGGAGGGCGGCCGGGTCGTGGAAACGGGCGCGCATGATTCGCTCATCGCGGCGAACGGAATCTATGCGCGTCTGCACAGGCTTCAATTCGAGGGTGCGGACATCGTCGCGGACTGACCCGCGCTCCCGCCGGCGAACCGCTACTCCCGATGAAGGATGCGGTCGTTGATCAGAGTTGACCAGAAATGGGGCTTGAACGTGCGCTCCAGCCGTTCCGGATCGTAATGGTTCTCGACCCAGTCGAGAAACGCGATCCCCTTCGCTTCGCCCTCATCGCGATAACGTTCGAAGAAAGCATCCAGAATACCAGTCTTCGCCCAGTGGAAATGCCCATAGCGAAACGAGAGCTGCCTGAGCGCCTGCTTCGCGGTCGCCCCTTCTTGCAGGATCATATAGAGCGCGGCGACGAATCCGGCTCTGTCGGCGCCCGACTTGCAGTGGATGAGCGCGGGATAGTCGAGCGTCTCAAAAAAGCGCGCCGCGTCAAGAATAGTCTGCCGGTCGGGCGCGCCGCGCGAGCGCACGACGAGCTCCACGAAGCGCAGATCATGCCGGGCGCAGGCCTCCAGCTCCAGCGGCCAGGAGCCATGGCGCCGCCCTCCGCGCAGCGACACCACTGTCCGCACGCCGCGCCTGGCGAACCAGGCGATCTGGTAGGGCGTGGGCTGCGCCGAGCGCCAGAGATTCGCGCCGACCCGATGCCGATTCAGATAGATCATCCGAACGAAAGCGTGGTCGCCGACGATGGAGTGCGCCCATGCGAGCGCGCGGTCGCCCAGCGTTCGCAACGGGCGATCCCACCGCGACGGGATCCGATACGGATCGCCGATCGTCTGGGCGGGCTGCAGGGTCATTGGCGGCGGTTGGTCGGACACCGGGGAGAGCTAATCGTTCGATGGACGGCTAGCAAGGCGTCGGCGTGATTCCGGCTGCATGGCGCGTCATGTCCGGCTTTGCGCTTGCAAGGCCATGAGGATGCGGGCGCGTCGATAGACGGCATAGTTCACGGCGACCTGAAAGCCGGTCTTTCCGCGCAGGCAGTAGCGGCGCAGGACGTAGGCGCGGAAAAAGGCCGCCGGAAATTCCAGCGGCAGACGCCAGCGCGGCATGCGGCGGCCCCGGGCGACGAGATCGGCCACCTGGGCCCGGGCGTAGCGCAGCAGCTTGGCGCGCTGATCCTCGATCGAGCGGACGCCGAAATGCAGCAGGGGCGCCTTGAGACGGCCGACGCGCGCGCCCGGCGCCATGTCGACCACGTCATGGACCGGCGATATCGCGTAGCGCCCTCGGTCCGAGCGATAGAGGCGGATGAAGTCCAGCGAGGAGGCGAATTTCGGCAGCTCAGCCTCGCCCGGCAGAATGTCCGTCTGGCGAAGGACATATCCGTCGAGCGGCGGCTCGCCCTTGGCGAAGAGGGCGCGTATTTCGGCGGCCAGCTCGGAAGTGACGACTTCGTCGGCGTCGAGATTTAGCACCCAGAGATTGCGGCACTGGTCCTGGGCGAAGCCCTTCTGCAAGCCGTAGCCGGGCCAGTCCCGCTCGATCACCCGCGCGCCGCGGGCGGCGGCGATCGCGCGCGTCTGATCGGCGGAATGGGAATCGACGACGACGATCTCATCGACAAGGTCCGCCACGGCGTCGAGGGTGCGGCCGATGCGGTCAGCCTCGTTGAAGGCGATGATGAAGACGGACAGGGGAAGCCTGTCCGGCGGACGCTCAGCCATGACCGGCGGAATACAGGCTCGCCGGGATCAATGGAAGTTGCGTCCCTTCGGCAGCGCCTGGCGGACCACGCCCGTCTTCATCCGCTCCACGAGATCTGCGGCCTGCTCCGGCGGTTCGACGCCAAGGCTGATCGCCCCCTCGCGCCATCGCCCGGAATGTCCCGAGCGCGAACCGCTTTCGACAGGATGTTTGACTTCGTCCGCCCGCGCGTAAGGCGGCTCGAGCGCGCCAGCCGACTCCGCGATGGCGTCCGCGAAAGGAGACAGATCCTCGATATGCTCGGCGATGATGTGGGCAACATCGGAAACGTTCTGCAAGCGGCCGCGCACGGCGACCAGCCGCGCGCCAAGGACGGCTGGCCGATAACGCTCGAACACCGGCGGCCAGACGATGATGTTGGCGATCCCGGTTTCATCCTCCAACGTCATGAAAATCACGCCCTTGGCGGAGCCGGGTCGCTGCCGCACCAGCACGAGCCCGGCTACGGTCATGCCTCGGCCCGACGGGGAGGACCGCGTCGCCTCGCAGGGTGAAATGTTTCGCCGCTCCAGCCGCCGCCGCACGAAAGAAACCGGGTGAGCCTTCAGAGACAGACCGAGATGGCGGTAATCCTCGACCACATGCGCGCCCAGCGGCATGGGCGGAAGATGGGCGTCCGGCTCCATGTCCGTCGCGGAGATCAAGGCCAGCAAAGGAAGGTCTTCCTTGTCTCCCGAGCGCCGCAAAGCCTTCACGGCCCATAGCGCCTGTCGGCGATCAAGGCCGATCGAGCGAAAAGCATCGGCGTCGGCCAGTCGTTCGAGAGCTTCGCGCGACAGCTCCGCGCGCAGCCAGAGATCCCGAACCGAATCATAGCCGGCGCCGCGGGCGGCGATCAATTTCCCGGCGTCCGTTTCTGACAGGCTCTTGATCTGCCGGAAGCCGACGCGCAGCGCGCAGCGGCTGCGAATATCCCGCTTCATATCGACATGCAGCGCATGGATACGATCGGCGGAATAGAAGCTTCGTTCCTTGTCTCCTTCCAGCGTATGATCCCAGCCCGACTTGTTGATGTCGATCTCGCGCACCTCCACGCCATGATCGCGAAGATCGCGAATGATCTGCGCTGGCGCGTAGAACCCCATCGGCTGCGCATTCAGGAGCGCGCATGCGAAAATGTCGGGATAAAAGCATTTGAACCAACTCGACGCATAAACGAGAAGCGCGAAGCTGGCCGCATGGCTTTCAGGGAAGCCATATTCGCCGAATCCCTGAATCTGGCGAAAGCAGCTTTCCGCGAAATCGCGTTTGTATCCATTCTCGATCATGCCCGAGATGAATTTATCGGACAGGCTCTTGATCGTTCCGACGCGCTTGAAGGTCGCCATCGCGCGGCGCAGCTGGTCGGCTTCGGCGGCTGTGAAGCCCGCGCCTACAATCGCGATCTGCATCGCCTGTTCCTGGAACAGCGGCACTCCCAACGTTCTCACAAGGACTTCTTTCAATTCCTTGGAAGGATATTTGACGGGCTCCTTGTTTTCTCTCCGCCGCAAGTAGGGATGCACCATGTCTCCCTGAATGGGGCCGGGCCGGACGATGGCGACCTCGATCACGAGATCGTAAAACACCTTGGGCTTCAGGCGCGGCAGCATCGACATCTGCGCCCGGCTTTCGATCTGAAAAACGCCGAGCGTGTCGGCGCGCCGGATCATGCGATAAACCGCCTCGTCATCCTGCGGGATCGAAGCGATATCGTTGATGGTTTTATTCTCCGGATCTGCGTAATGCTGATCGAGCAGGTCGAAGCATCCTTTCAGACAGGTGAGCATGCCGAGAGCAAGGCAATCCACCTTCATCATGCGCAACGCTTCCAGATCGTTCTTGTCCCATTCGACGACATAACGGTCCTTCATCGCCGCCTTCTGGATCGGAACGATCTCGTCGAGGCGCGATCGCGCTATGACGAATCCGCCGGTGTGCTGCGACAAATGGCGCGGAAAGCCATGAAGCTCGCCAGCCAGCTTCAGCGTTTGCGACAGGCGGGAATCGTCCGGATCCAGACCGATGCGCTTCAGCTCCTCCGTCGGGATTTCCTTGTCCCACCAGCCGCCCACCGCGCCGGACAGCGCCGATACGGCGTCTTCCGACAGGCCGAAAGCCTTGCCGACATCCCGCAGCGCCGATCGCGTGCGATAGCGGATGACGCTGGCGGCGATGCCGACATGATCGAGGCGATATTCCTTGTAAATATACTGCATGACCTCTTCGCGCCGGGAGTGCTCGAAATCGACGTCGATGTCGGGCGGCTCGTTCCGCTCGGCTGAAAGGAATCGCGCGAACAGGAGCTGGTTCTTGGCCGGATCGATTTCAGTAATACCCAGACAATAACAGATGGATGAATTCGCGGCCGATCCCCGGCCCTGGCACAGAATGCCCTCGTCCCGCGCATGTTCGACGATCCGATGAACGGTCAGGAAATAGGATGCGTAGTTCTTCTCCCGGATGAGGGAAAACTCGTCGACCAGGGCCTTGCGCACTTTGTCGGGAACGCCGTCAGGATAACGGCGTTTCGCGCCCGTTTCCACGAAATGCTCCAGCGCGCTTTGCGCGTCGGAAAATCCGTCCCTTCTTTCTTCCGGATATTCATAGCGCAGCTGGTCGAGCGAAAACCCGATGCGCTCGACGAAACGGATTGTTTCAGCGACAGCCTCCGGCGCCTCCCTGAAAAGACGCGCCATTTCATCGCCATGCTTCAGATGGCGCTCGGCGTTGGCTTCGAGGCGGCGGCCGATCTGATCCAGAGTCGCGCCGTGGCGCACGCAGGTCAGCACATCCTGCAAGGCGCGCCGGTCGTGACGATGGTAAAGAACGTCATTGACGGCGATCAACGGGATGTTCAGCGCCTGGCCCAGCGCCACGCGCTCGCGGAAACGTTTCTGGCGGGAAGCGCCATAGAGCGCCGTGATTCCGAGCCAGACCGAAGCGCCGGCGCTGCCCAGCCGCTTCGCCAGCGACCTCATGTCATTCAAACCGCTGTTTTTTGAATCAGACCGCTCTTTCATTTCAGGACGAATGAAAGGGAGAATGTTGGTTGAGGATGAATCGACCTGATTTCTCCCCGACGCATCGCCAGAAAGATTTCCGCGCGCGGGAAATGGGCTCTGGTCGCGTGGTTTGTGAGCGGCGGCGCGTCTATCCGCATGCGAGTCACTGTTCTTCGCTTCGTGATCGCTGGTCGAATCCTCCATGATGATGAGTTGTAATCCCGCCGCGTGCGCGAGCAGGTCGGAGATGGAAAGATGACATTCTCCCTTGAGCGCGCGCCGGTTCCCGATCGTGAGAAGACGGGCGAGACGTCCATATGCGGCGCGATCGACGGGATAGGCGATGATGTCCGGCGCGCCGTCCATAAACACAAGACGACAGCCGACCAGAAAGCGCAGCTTGCTGAAAAGCGGCGGTTTGACCGAAGAAGGATCGCTTCGGCTAGCCATTTCCGCCCGTTCCTTTTCCAGCCGGCCCCATTCCCGGAGCGCGCTGTAGGCGCGCACGACGCCGGCCAGCGTGTTGCGATCGGCGACGCCGACGCCGTCGAGATCAAGCAGAGCCGCCTGAGCGACAAACTCGTCTGGATGCGAGCCGCCGCGCAGAAAGGAGAAGTTCGTGGTGACGGCCAGCTCCGCATAGCGCGTCGCGGCGGTATAGCGAGGAGGCCCCTCCTCTGTTTCCGCCTCTGTTTTTCGTTGCTCTTCGCGACGACGGTCAGGCATCACGCAAAAAGCCCGTGCATGAACCAGCGAGGGGGCTCCGTCCCATCGTCATACAGACCTTCACGAAACAGCCAGAAACGGCGTCCTCGCGAATCCTCGGCGCGGAAATAATCGCGAGCGGGGCCAGCGGCCTTCCACCATTCGGCCGCGATGCGCTCAGGGCCCTCGACATGCGCCACCTCGTGCAGGACGCGTCTCCAGCGAAACCGAATCGGCGGGCCATCCGGCACGGCGGCGATGGCCTCCACGGGCTCTGGCCGGTCGAACAGACGAATCGGACGCTCCGGAGCTTCCGGAGAAGCCATGGCGATGCGCCATGACGCGGCGGCGCGACGATCGCGTTTTTCTACGGCCGGCCGAATCGTTGCGGCTGATTCCGGCCAGTGACTGTCGATCGGCTGCAAACACGTCACATTTTGCGCGCCAAGGCGCGCGCTCAATGTGTCGATCAGCTGGGCGACATCAGCTCCGTTCTGATCGTCGGCGAAATCGACCTGACCCTGAGGCCGTTTCTCGACCTCAAGCGCAGACAGCCGCACCACGTCGAATCCATAGCCGATGTCGATTTCATCGCCGCTGTGGGAAAGCTTTTCGCGAAGCAGGCGGACCATCGCGTGCGGCTCCCGCAGCGGTCGGCTCGCGCCGACAACGATGCGGCGCACATGCCCGTCGACGCGAAAGAAAAGCGCTTCGATGCGCTGGGCGCCTTCGTCATGCGCCGCAAGAAGAGTCGAGAGATCGCACGCCAGTTTCAGGAGCGTGCGCTCGATCTCCATCGGAGTGACGACGGGATCGAAGAAACGCTTTTCGGCGATGTAAGGCGCCGTCTCCACTCTTGCCGCGATCGGGGAGCGTATGCGTCCCAATGCTGCGTCGAGCCGATCAAGCAGCGGCTGTCCGAACCGGGCTGCGATCGGCGCCCGCGGTCGCGACATGATGTCGCCGACGCGCCGCAGCCCGACACGGCGGAGGGCGCTGGCGACGTCGGGACCGGCGCGCAGCGCCTCCAGCGGCAACGGGCGCAAGGCGTTTTCCTCTTGCCCGGCCTGGATCAGCAACTGGTTTGAGAAGCGCGCGGCCGCCCATCCCATCTCCGGCGTCGCGGCGATGGCGGCGCGCGCGGCGAACCCCTGAGCGCTTAATCGCTTCTCGATCTCGTCCCGCAGGCTTCGTTCTCCGCCGAACAGATGGGTTGCGCCGCTGATGTCGAGGATGATCCCGTCCGGCGGATCGAGAGCGAGAAGCGGGGTCCAGCGGCCGCACCAGTCCGCGATCCCGCGCAAGAGCGCGAGGTCCGCGCCGGGATCGGCGTCGGCGATCGCCAGAGAAGGCTGCATGGCGCGAGCGTCGGCCAGCGCCAGGCCGGGTTTCAGGCCGAGAGAAGCGGCCCTGGCGTCACAGGCGGCCAGCCTGAGCGCGCCTTTCACCGGCTCAACAAGAACGAAAGGTTGCTCAGCCGGCCCGCCGCAGGGCAGGCCGCGACGCCGCAGCCGATCCGTCGGCAGGGTCGGAAACGCGACGGCGCAGAACCGTCTCTGATCCGACAGGCTGGGATGGTCTGAAAGCGGCGACGTCATGATCCCACTCCACGCTGCACTCGCCGGTCCGCCCGATCCGGTTTTTCACGATCTCGACGCGCCACGCCGCCTGGCCTGGCGTTCCCCATTTCTCGCGGCTTGCCTGGGCGCTCACCACGAAGCGCGTCGCGGCCGCGCTGGCCGCTCCCGTCGCGCTGCCGCCCTTTCCGATAAAAAGGAGGAGTCCCGGGGTTCCGCCGGTCTGGGCGGCAAGCAACAGCCGACGCGAGGCCGTCAGGTCGCAAGCGCCTGGAAGGCCTTCGAATTCTGCGATCGCAGCGGCCGACGCGCCGGCGCGCAGCGCTTTCTCCAAGGCCCACAGGCTTTCCCGGACCGTGACCGGACGCACGATGATCAGGGCGTCGGGATCAAGGCCGTGAGCGGCAAGTCCTGGTCCGTAAGGCGCGCCGTTCTCCTGGCGCGACGCGGCCTGCGTGATCCAGACCAGCGGGAGGCCGGGCGCGGCGCGCTGGGCCCGGGCCGCCCAGGCCAAGGCAAATCCTGTCGCCGCGCCGCTATCGGCGGCCTCGCGCGCATGGATGTCATGCACGCCGCCGCAGGCGAGGCCGCCGCCCAGCAACCCGTCGAGCCGCTCATCGCCTGACGCGATCCTGTCGCGCCGATTCGGCGAGGCGGCCGAATGTTCGAGGTCTCGCAGGATTGCGCGCAAGCCGACAATCCTGTCCGAAACGCTGGCGGGCGTCGTCGACATCGTCCGATAATTGTTCCTGTTATGTTCTTATCGATTCCATCGCGCCCGGACAGAGTCAAGCGAGCAAGGGATGCGAAAGACGGCGGGCAACTGGCTTTGGGCGCAGGGCGATGTCCGGCCGCGGGACTGCGGAGCCGATCGCCGCCTTGTCAATTCTTGACGCGACTCTCCGCGAGGATCAGCCTCCCTCCATGTCCACGCTGACGCTCACCATCCGACCTGCCCGACCCGCCGATGCGGCGGCGATCACCGCCGTCCATGACGCCGCCTGGCGGGAGGCTTATCGGGGGGTTATCCCCGGGGCTCATCTGGAGCGCATGGTTCAGCGCAGAGGGCCGCTCTGGTGGAAACGCGCGATCACGCGCGGAAGCCTCGTGCTGGTGCTCGACACCGGCGACCGAATCGCTGGCTACGCCAGCATGGGGCGCAACCGCGCGGCGGCGGTGCGCGCCGAAGGCGAAATTTTTGAGCTTTATCTCGACCCCATCCATCAGGGCCTTGGCTTTGGCTCCAGATTATTCGGGGCGGCGAAAAGCGAGCTGGCCGAGCGGGGGCTCGCCGGACTGGTGGTCTGGGCGCTGGCCGACAATGACCGGGCGTGCGCTTTCTACGGGCGGCGGGGAGGGCGAATCGCCGCCCGGGCCCTGGAGCATTTCGGCACGGACCTGCGGGAGCGGGTCGCCTATGTCTGGCCCTGAGCTTTCGAAGC
This sequence comes from Rhizobiales bacterium 65-9, assembly GCA_001899525.1. GTDB lineage: Bacteria > Pseudomonadota > Alphaproteobacteria > Rhizobiales > Beijerinckiaceae > Terrirubrum. Next base: position 207,827 of record MKVY01000034.1, on the reverse strand, counting down.
CGCGCGGAATATCCTTTTCCCATTGACTCGACGGGCCTGACGGCCTCTAGCCGCCGGCTCCGGACTCAGACAACCCGAAATCACCATGCGCCTCGACGCCCTCGCCATCGGCAAAAACCCGCCGCACGAAGTCAATGTGGTCATCGAAGTCCCGATCGGCGGCGAGCCCATCAAATATGAGATGGACAAGAAGGCGGGCACGCTCGTGGTCGACCGCTTTCTTTATACGCCGATGCGCTATCCGGGAAATTACGGCTTCATTCCCCATACGCTCTCGGAGGACGGCGACCCTTGCGACGTGCTCGTCGCCAATACGCGGCCGATCATCGCCGGAGCCGTCATCGCCGTTTGTCCGATCGGCGTTCTCAAGATGACGGACGAGGCCGGCGGCGACGAAAAGATTCTCGCCGTGCCGACGCCGAAGCTGACGCAGCGCTATGCGCATGTGAAGAACTATACCGATCTGCCGGAGATCACCTGGAGGCAGATCGAGCACTTCTTCTCGCACTACAAGGATCTCGAACCCGGCAAATGGGTGAAATTCGCCGGGTGGGGCGATGCGGACGAGGCCAAGCGGCTGATCGTGGAGGCGATAGAGCGCGCGCGCCAACAAGCTTGAAACGCGGGCGACAATCGCCGGCGCATACGACAAAAAGGCGACGGGATGGAAACGATTGTCATCACGGGCGCGGGAGGCCACGTCGGGACCGCTATCCGGCCGTTGCTGCGCGACAGACGTCGCCTTGTTCTGCTTGACCGCGCAGCCATCAGCGACGCGGGCGCGCAAGAGACCGCGATCGTCGCGGACATCGGCGACGAAAAGGCTTTGATTCAGGCTTTTCGCGGCGCCGCCGGCGTCATCCATCTCGCCGGCTGCACGACGGAAGAGCCGATCGAACAGCAGATCGCAGGCAATGTGCAGGGCGCGTGGAACGTGTTCGCAGCCGCCAAGGAAGCGGGCGTTCCGCGCGTCGTATTCACGAGCTCACACCATGTCGTGGGCCATTATCCGCGCTATCGCCGTCTCGGGTCGGAAGCGATCCTCCGCCCGGACAGCCGCTACGGACTCACAAAAGCTTTCGGCGAGCAGTGCGGCGCGTTCTTCGCCGATCAGGCGGGCTTGCGAGTTTTGGCGATCCGGGTCGGTTTCGTTGGCGAAAAGCCGATTGATCGCCGCCGCCTCTCCATATGGATCAGTCCGCGCGATCTGACGCAACTGATCGAGATCGGGCTCGCTCATCCCGATCTGCGTTATGCGCTGGTCTATGGCGTCTCGAACAATGCGCGCGGTTTCTTCGACAATGGCGCGGCCTTCGCGCTTGGCTATCGCCCCCAGGACAGCGCGGACGAGCACGCCGCAGCGATTCTCTCGGGTCCGCCGGAGAATCCCGATGCTCTGGGGTCTCGCGTGATCGGCGGGGCGATGGCGCAGCAGGGCTTCTCAGGCGATCCGGCGCGGATCGATGAATGGTGAGCGCATGACCGACCCCATCGTCAGAGTGGAGCCTATCGTCCTGCGCATTCCGTTCGACGATGGCGGCAAGGGACAGGGAATCACGCCGACCAAATGGACCAATCTCGACATCGTCCTTGTCCGCGTCGAAACCCGCGACGGCGTCGTCGGCTGGGGCGAGGGGTTCGGCTATATGTGCCAGCATGCGACGGCGATGGCCGTTCGCGATCTCGTCGCGCCGGCCGTCGTCGGGCTCGATTCGAAAGACCCTGCCTCTGTGACTCTCGCCGCGCAGAAAGCGCTTGCGCTGTTCGGCCGCTACGGGGTGACGATGTTCGCGATCTCGGGGCTCGACATCGCCTTGTGGGACGTCGCGGGGAAACGCGAGGGCCTGTCGCTCGCGCGCCTCATCGGCGGCCGGAAGCGTGATTCGATCCGCGCCTACGCCAGCCTGGTGCGCTATGGCGATGTCGAGCGCGTGCAGCATTTCGCCGCTGAAGCGGCCGCTCTGGGCTATGACGAGGTCAAGCTGCACGAGGTCGAGCCTGACACAATCGGCGCCGGCCGACGCGGCGCCGGCGCGCATGCGCGGGTGACCATCGACGTGAACTGCCAATGGGACATCGCCAAGATTCGCGCCATGCTTCCGGTCCTTCGCGACAACCGGATCGACTGGCTCGAGGAGCCGACGTTTCCGCCGGAAGATCCGGCGCCCTGGCGCATGATCGCCGCTGAGGGAATCGCCGTCGCGGCGGGAGAGAACGCCTGCACCGCCGTCGAATTCGAGCGGCTCGTTCCGGCGCTCGACGTGGTTCAGCCCAGCGTCACCAAGGTCGGCGGCGTGACCGAATTCCTGAAGGTCGCCGAGATCGCAAGAACGGCCGGGAAGCGGATGGCGCCTCATTCCCCCTATTTCGGCCCCGGCTACTGGGCCAGCCTTCAACTGGCGGCGGCGCTGCCGAGCTTCGAGGTGTTCGAATATCTTTATGTCAAACCGGACGCCTGGTGCGCGGCCGGCGCGCCGCTCCCGGTGGACGGAAGGCTGTCCATACCCGACGCTCCCGGCCTCGGATTCGAGCCGGACCCAGCGGTCGTAAGACGCTATCAGGTGTCTTGACGCCCCCGTTATCGTATAAGCCCTTTTCTTTCCGGCCGCCTCGGCCTCTACCGCGAAAATGGAGATGCAATGAGCGATCTTTTCAAGAATCTCATCGGCGGAGAGTGGGTCGATGGCGCCGCGGCGCGGCCGAACGTCAACCCGTCCAACACCGCAGACATCATCGGCCAGTATGCGCACGCCTCGCGCGCGCAGACAGAGCAGGCGATCGCCGCCGCGAAAGCGGCGTTTCCGGCATGGTCTCGCACCACGCCCCAGGAACGCTATGACGTCCTGAAGAAGGCGTCCGATGAAATCCTGGCGCGCAAGGAGGAGCTTGGAAAACTTCTGTCGCGCGAGGAAGGAAAGACGCTGCCGGAGGGAATCGGCGAAGCGACGCGCGCCGGTCAGATTTTTGCATTCTTTGCTGGCGAGACGCTGCGCCTTTCGGGCGAAAAGCTCGCTTCGGTGCGTCCGGGAGTCGATGTCGACATGACGCGCGAGCCCGTCGGCGTCGTCGGCCTCATTACGCCGTGGAATTTCCCGATTGCGATCCCGGCGTGGAAAATCGCGCCGGCGCTCGCGTATGGCAACACCGTCGTCATCAAGCCCGCCGACCTCGTCCCGGGCAGCTCCTGGGCGCTTGCCGATATTCTTCATCGCGCGGGGCTGCCGAAGGGCGTGCTCAATCTCGTCATGGGACGCGGCTCCGAAGTCGGACAGACGATCCTCGATCATCCCGATGTGACGGCGATCAGCTTCACCGGCTCGGTCGCGACCGGCCGCAAGGTCGCGCTGGCCGCGATCTCGGGAAAGACGATGAAGAAGGTGCAACTCGAAATGGGCGGCAAGAATCCGCTCGTCGTTCTCGATGACGCCGATCTGAAGACGGCGGTGGAATGCGCGGTCAACGGCGCTTTCTTCTCCACGGGGCAGCGCTGCACGGCGTCATCCCGGCTGATCGTTCAGGACAGCGTGCATGACAGGTTCGTCGACGCCGTCGTCGAGCGTCTCAAGGGACTGGTCGTGGACGACGCGCTAAAGGCCGGCACGCAAATCGGCCCTGTCGTCGATCAGAATCAGCTCGATCAGGATCTGAAATATATCGCGATCGCCAAGGAGGAAGGCGCGAAGCTCGCCTGGGGCGGCGAGCTTCTCAATCGCGAAACGCCGGGTTTCTATCTGCAGCCCGCTTTGTTCACGGAGACCGACAACACGATGCGCATTTCCCGCGAGGAGGTGTTCGGTCCCGTCGCCAACGTCGTCAGGGTGAAGAGCTATGACGAAGCGCTGGCGATCGCCAACGACACCGAGTTCGGCCTGTCCTCCGGCATCTGCACGTCGAGCCTGAAATACGCCTCGCATTTCCGTCGCAACAGCGAAGCGGGCATGGTCATGGTCAATCTTCCGACCGCAGGCGTCGATTATCATACGCCGTTCGGCGGTCGGAAAGGATCGAGCTACGGCCCGCGCGAGCAGGGCGCCTATGCGCGCGAGTTCTACACAACGGTGAAAACGGCCTACACGCTTCCGGTGTAGCCGTCGTCGCGCTTCGAGCGCGTTGATCAACGTTGCGCGAACTACGGTTTCCGCCCTGTTCTGACATTACGAAGAGGCGCCCAGCGCGCCTCGTTCGTGAGGCCGTCATCCTGCTCCGGCTATCAGGCCGCCGCTTCGATCGCTTCGGCGAGCGCCACCGTGCGCTTCGCCATTTCAGCGTGCAGCAGTTCGACCATGCGGCCATCGATGCTGATTGCGCCCCTGCCGGCGTTTTCCGGCAGCGCGAAGGCTGCGATGATTTTCTTCGCCTGATCAAGCTCCGCTTTCGAAGGCGCGAAAATCTCGTTCGCGCCGGCGAGCTGATTGGGATGGATCAGCGTCTTGCCGTCAAACCCGCAATCGCGACCCTGCTCGCATTCCGCGCGAAAACCAACGTCATTCTGCAAATCGTTGAAGACGCCGTCGAGAATATCGAGATCGTTCGCCCGCGCAGCGGCGACGGCCTGCATCAGCCACGGCATGAAGGGCGCGCGTCCAGACGTCAGGCGCGCGTGCGATTCCTTGGCGAGGTCGTTCGTCCCCATCACGAAGCAGGCGAGGCGCGTGATGGAATCATCGGCGGCGTCGGCGATCGCGGCGATATTGAGAATGGCGGCCGGCGTTTCGATCATCGCCCAGACGCGCGTCGCCTGATCGGCCTTCTGGGCGGCAAGACGACGGCCGACCATCGCGAGCGCCTCGGCCGAGGACACCTTCGGAACCAGGATCGCGTCGGGACGAGCGTCAGCCGCCGCCGCCAGATCCTCTTCGCCCCAGGGGGTTGAAAGACCGTTGATGCGAATGACGACTTCCCTGCGGGCGAAGCCGCCGGCCAGCACCGCGGCGCATACCTGAGCGCGCGCGGCCGCCTTGGCTTCGGGCGCGACCGCGTCCTCCAGATCGAGAATGACGACATCGGCAGGCAGAGACTTTGCTTTCTCCAGCGCGCGAGCATTGGAGCCCGGCATGTAAAGAGCGCTGCGGCGGGGGCGGATCATCATGCTGGGAACCCTCGGCGAATCGCCGCACCATACGCAGGATGGCGCGGCGCGCTATGGGGAATTGAAGGCGATCAAGGATTTCGCATGGCTGGGCCGAAGGCCGTTTGGATCGCCGGCGTGGATGGTTGTCCCGCAGGATGGATCGTTGTTTTTCGCGACCTGGCGGACACCGAGCCGCCGCAAGTCGCGGTGTTCCAGCGGTTCGCCGACATTGTCGACCATGTGCGCGCTCCGGACGTCGTCGCGGTGGATATGCCGATCGGGCTGCCTGATCGGGCCGGTCCCGGCGGTCGCGGACCGGAGCGCCTGGTGCGGCCCTTGCTCGGACAGCGGCAGTCCAGCGTTTTCTCCGTGCCGGCGAGATGTGCGGTGGAAGCCCTCGACTATCGTGCGGCTTGCGACGCCGCGTTCGCCGCCTCCGACCCCCCGCGAAAGGTGTCAAAGCAGACGTTCTGCCTTTTTGCGAAGATCAGGGAGATCGATCAACTGCTGCGGAGCCGGCCCGCTCTTCTGACCAGGGTCCGAGAGAGTCATCCGGAGGTCGCGTTCTGGCGAATGAACGGCTTCCGTCCGCTCGCGCATCCCAAAAAGATCAGGTCGCGGGTCAATCCCGCCGGAATGGCGGAGCGGCGCGGCCTTCTGCGCGACCAGGGCTTGCCCGGCGCTCTTCTCGATCACGCCGCGCCTCGCGGCGCCGCCCTCGACGATCTTATTGACGCGCTCGCCGTTTCTGTCGTGGCGGCGCGGATATTGAGGGGCTCCGCCGTGTCGTTTCCTGCCCCGCCGGTGCGCGACGCCCATGGCCTGCCGATCGCAATCTGGGCTTGAGAACAGACGATCCCGCGGGTTAGTCAGGAGCGTTCCAGAAAGCGATCCGCATGGCTTCCCCCGTTACGCCCGACGCCGTTCGCGCGGCCTATTCGATGATCTCCCGTCATTTGCGGCGCACGCCGCTGTTCGCGCCGCCCAGGGGCGCGTTCGGAGTTGATGCGGATGTCACGCTGAAACTCGAACTGTTCCAGCACGCGGGCTCCTTCAAGCCGCGCGGCGCGTTTTTCAATCTGGCGTCGCGCAAGATACCGCAAGCCGGCGTCGCGGCCGCGTCGGGCGGCAATCACGGCGCGGCCGTCGCGTATGCGGCGCAGCAGTTCGGCGTCAAGGCGCGCATCTTCGTGCCCGAAATCTCCAGTCCAGCGAAGGTCGCGGCCATTCGCCGCTTCGGCGCCGAAGCGGTGATCGGCGGCGCGCGCTATTACGACGCGCTGGATTCATGCCTTGATTATATCGCGCAAAGCGGCGCGATGCAGGTGTCCGCCTTCGATTCGATAGAAACGATTTCCGGACAGGGAACGGTCGCGCTCGAATGGGAAGAGCAAAGCGGCGCGCCGGACACCGTGCTGATCGCGGTCGGCGGCGGCGGGCTGATCAGCGGCGTCGCGTCCTTCTGGGGCAAGCGCGTGAAAATCGTGGGCGTCGAGCCGGAGGGGTCGCGCGCGCTGCATGCGGCGCTCGCGGCTGGCCGGGACGTCGATGTCGATGTGAACTCCGTCGCAGCCGATTCCCTCGGCGCGAAAACCGTCGGCCCTCTGGTCTATTCGGTTTGCGCGCCTGTGGTCGATCATGTGGCGCTGGTCAGCGACGACGCTATCGTCGATGCTCAACGCACGCTCTGGCGGGATTTCCGCATTGCTTCGGAGCCGGGCGGCGCGACCGCCCTCGCGGCGCTGTTGTCGGGCGCCTTCAAGCCGAAGCCCGGCGAAAAGGTCGGCGTTCTCGTCTGCGGCGGCAATGTCGATTTGACGAAGCTCGCGGAGATCGCGTCGTGACCGATGCGGATGTGCGTCACACCTCGCGCCTGATTGTGCTCGATCCTGACGATCGCATCCTGCTTCTGCAATATCAGGCGGCCGTGGCGTCCGATCCCGAAGGGGCGCCGCCCCGCCCCTTCTGGTACACGCCCGGCGGCGGCGTCGATCCCGGCGAAACGTCTGAACAGGCGGCGCTGCGGGAGCTCGACGAGGAGGTCGGCATCCGCGGCGTTCCGCTTGGCCCCTGCGTCGCCACATGCGAAGCGCTGCGCGACAGGTTCATCAGGAAAAGCTTCTGCCGCGAGCGCTATTTTCTGATCCGGGCGCCATCGAACCGCATCGACACATCGCGGCTGGCGGAGACGGACATCGATCCCGTGCTCGACGTGCGCTGGTGGAAGGTGGATGACTTCATCGCATCGGGAGAGTTCCTGATCCCGATGTCGGTTGCGCTGCTCGCGCGCCGGATCGTTTCCGGCGATCTTCCCGCGACGCCGATCGCGCTCGATTGACATGGAGCTGCCGTCGAGGCTGCGGGCGAGAATCGACGATATGCTCGCCGGCATGGAGCTTGCGGCCCTGAAGCAAAACTTCGGGAGACTCTCGCGCCGCTATCGCGCCGAGCTGCTCGACGGCCAGCAGCACCTCGACAACGAAGAGTCGGTTGCGGCCTATCTGGCCGCGCGCATGCCCGCGACCTATGCGGCGATCCGCGCAAGCCTCTCAGCGATCAGGGAGGCGCGTCCGGACTACGCTCCCGCGAGCCTTCTCGATTTCGGCGCCGGTCCGGGAGCCGTTCTCTGGGCCGCGCGCGACTGCTGGGCGTCCTTGCGCCAGGCGACAATGATCGAGGCGAGCGACGCGGCGCGCGAAACAGGCGAGCGTCTGGCGGACGGCGAATTCGGCGATGTCCGCTGGATCGCCGGCGACATCACCACAGACGCGTTGTTCCCCGAGCCCGCTGATCTCGCGGCGATGGCTTATGTGCTGGACGAGATCACGCCGGAAGGGCGGGGTCCGCTCGTGTCCCGCATCTGGCGCCTGACCAGCGATATTCTGCTCGTCATCGAACCGGGCACGCCTGGCGGGTGGCGGCGCATTCTGGCGGCGCGCGACCAGCTTCTGTCCGAGGGCGCTTTCATCGTCGCCCCCTGCGCGCATTCCGGACGCTGCGCGATCAAGGAGCCGGACTGGTGTCATTTCTCGCGCCGCGTCGCGCGCAGTCGGCTGCACAGGCTCGTCAAGGAGGGCGACGCGCCATGGGAGGATGAAACCTACATCTTCATCGCCGCGTCGCGCACGCCAGGGAATGACCTTCGCCCGCGCATTGTCGCACCGCCTCGTCGCGCCCATGGACGAATTGAATTGAAGCTCTGCCAAACCAATGGCGCAGTGATTGAAGACCTTGTGACGCGGCGCGAAGGCGAGCGCTTCAAGCGCGCCCGGCGCGCGGACTGGGGCGACGCATTCTGAGCGTCACGCCGCGATCAGATGATCGCGCTCGCAAGACGCGATGTCCGTCTCCATGATTTCGCCTCGCCGGGGAGGCGCGGAGAACTTGACCAGGGAAAAATCCTCCGCGCGGCCGAACCCGTTCGCCTCGGTGAGCACACGAAGCCTGCGGCCGACGAGCCTCTCCATGTGAGCGCGGCGGGCCGCCTCACCTTTCTCAATGAGCCGCTTTGCACGCTCTCTGGCCACTTCGCGCGCCACCTGCGGCATGCGCGCGGCCGGCGTTCCGCTCCGTGGGGAGTAAGAGAACACATGCAGGTGCGTCAGGCCGCACTCGTCGATGAGTTGCAGCGACCGTTCAAAATGGTCGCCCGTCTCGGTCGGAAAACCCGCGATCAGATCCGCGCCGAAGACAATATCGGGCCTGATCTCCCGCAGGCGCGCGCAGAAGCTGATCGCCTGCGCGCGGTTGTGCCGGCGCTTCATCCGCTTCAGAATGAGATCGTCGCCGGCCTGAAGCGACAGGTGCAGATAAGGCATCAGTCGCGTCTCGGTCGCGAACGATTCGAGAAGCAACGGATCGATCTCGGCGACGTCGATCGAGGAGAGCCGCAGGCGCGGCAGTTCCGGCACATGCTTGAGAATCTGTGCGACCAGCGCGCCGAGCGTCGGAGCGCCGGGCAGATCGGCGCCGTATGACGTGACGTCGACGCCCGTCAGGACGACCTCCTTCACACCGGCGCTCGCAAGTCTGCGCACCTGGTCGACGATCGCGCCCATGGGCACGGATCGGGATGGTCCCCGACCATAGGGGATGATGCAGAAGGTGCAGCGATGATCGCAGCCGTCCTGCGCCTTGATGAAAGCGCGCGTATGCTGCTCGAATGCGTCGAGCATGAACGGAGCCGTGTCGCGCACCTCCATGATGTCGCTCACGGCGATTCTGGCGCTCACATCCAGGCCAAAGGCGCGAACCGTCTCGGGCGCATCCTTCCGCCAGGCGTCCGCGCGCATCTTTTCTGCGTTGCCGATCACGCGATCGACCTCGGGCATGGCGGCGAATGCGTCAGGCTCGATCTGCGCCGCGCAGCCAGTCGCGACAATGGTCGCATCCGGGCGCTCCCGCCTCATCCGGCGGATCGCCTGCCGCGCCTGGCGCGTCGCTTCCGCGGTGACGGCGCAGGTGTTCACGATGATCAGATTGTCCCGGCCGGCCGCCTCGGCCGCGCGACGCATCGCTTCCGACTCATGGATATTGAGCCGGCATCCGAACGTGAGGACATCGACGGCCACCGGAACCGCTCAAGCCACGTTCGCGAACAGGGACGGCGCAAGCGTTCCGTCCCATTCCAACTCTACCGGGCCTGTCATGAGCACATGGTCGTCAGACGCGCGCCATTCGATCGTCAGATCCCCGCCAGGCAGAGTGACTTTCGCTATTCGATCCGAAAAGTCCTTGCGGACGGCCGCGACAACCGCTGCGCAAGCGGCGCTGCCGCAGGCGCGCGTCAGGCCCGCGCCGCGCTCCCAAACCCTGAGGACGATGTGGTCGCGCGCCGCGACATGGGCGAGGGAGATGTTCGCCCGTTCGGGAAAGATTGGATGGTTCTCGAGAAGCGGTCCGATCTTGGCGAGATCGTAGGCCTCTACGTCCTTCACCCAGAAGATGGCGTGCGGATTTCCCATGTTGACGACGGACGGCGTGTGCAGGATCGGCTCATCGATAGGTCCGATCTGCAATTCGATCCCGGTCGTGTCATGAAAAGGATCGCGCAGCGGGATTTCATCCCAGCGCAGCCGCGGCGCGCCCATGTCCACCGTGAACAAGCGGTCGCCCAGCCGCTCCGTCGGCAATTCGCCCGCCGCTGTCTCAAGGATCAAGCGGTCTGCGCCAGGGCCTCCCATCTCGCGATCCGCCGCAAGCGCCCAGGCAACGCAGCGCGTGCCATTGCCGCAAGCGCCCGATTCGGTTCCATCGGTGTTATAGATGCGCATGAAGGCGTCGTGACGGGGCGCGTGAGCGTCGTGAAGGACCATCAACTGGTCGAAATGCGAGCGCGGGTCGCGCGCTATGGCGGCCGCCTCCGCCGCGCTCACGGACAGGCGCGTTCCTCGCAAATCAAGGATGACGATCTCGTTGCCAAGGCCGTTCATCTTCAGAAATCGCCGGTTGGCGAGCAGGCTCATGATGTGCGTCTTCGGTCGGGCCATGCGGCCGACGCGGCATATAGGCGAGGCTAGCCGTTCGTGCGAGTCGCTTGGCTTCATCTTGCAGTCATGATCTCAGTGTGACCCTATGAAGCGTCGGGGCGGGCGACGCCTTTCGACCGGTGCCGGACATGCAACGCTTTCGCATCCTTACTCTCGCCGCCGCGTCAGGCGCCTGGTTTCTCACGGCTCAGGCCCCCGTTCCCTCTGGCGGCGGCGCGCCGCCGGCGCCGCCGCCCTCCCAGCCCCAGACCGCCCCCCCGGCTGGCGCAACACCTCCAGAAGCCGTGAAGCCTCAAGACGCGCCGGCCCAGACGGGACAGGCGACGCCGCCGGCTTCCCCCGCTCCGGCGGCTCCTGCCCCTTCCGCCGACTCGCCTGCTCCGGCCCCGCAGACGCCGGCTCCCCCGGCGGCGCCTGCGCCGCAGCAGGCCGCTCCACCTTCGGTCCCTCCGCCCGGCGCTCCGCCGGCCCAGCAGGCCGCTCCATCTGCTCCGTCCGTCATCGACCCCAAGACTACGCTCGCTCCCGGCGTGACGGACCCAAGCGGGGCCGACGAAGTGATGCTCGCCGCGAAGCCTGCGGCGGCGCTGCAGGGGCAGGCCAACTGGGAAGGCGGCTTCATCAAGATCCAGGCGGCGATCATGCTGATCCGCTCGGAGCTCAAGAAAGCCAACATCAAGGAAGCGGGCCGGCCGATCACGATCTTTCTCAGTTCGGACGATGAAAAATTCACCTTTGAAACGATGGTGCCGATCGATCCGTCGGCCAACCTGCAGACGCCGCTAGGGAGCGATGTGAAGATCTCGCAGACGCCTGCCGGCAAGGCGATCCGCTTCGGCCACAAGGGCGCCTACGACAACATCGACGAGACCTATGAGGTTCTGACAGCCTATCTTGACGCCAAAGGCATCGAGGCGCGGGACGCCTTCATCGAAGAATATCTGACCGAAGACCTGGCGCCGTCCGACGAGAATTTCGAGCTGCAGATCTACGTCCAGCCGAAGTAGCTTCCGACAAGCTCAGGATTTTTCGATTGCGGCGGGTGGCGGTCGAAACATCGAGCGCCCGGTCGCGTTCCCAGTGCTGAGCCGCACTCACGCGGCCGCAGCAGGGAGAACGGCCATGGGCCTTTTTTCAAAAGACATCCAGACCTTCGATGATCTTTTCGTCCACACGCTTCAGGACATCTATTACGCGGAGCATCAGATCGTGAAAGCTCTGCCGAAGATGATCGACAAGGCCACGAATTCACAGCTCAAACAGGCCTTTCAGGCGCATCTGGGTGAAACGGAAAACCATATCAAGCGGCTGGAGGAGGTGTTCCGCCTGCATGGGAAGGAGCCGCAGGGCGTCACCTGCCCGGCCATCGACGGCATCATCAAGGAAGCGAACGAAGTCGTCGGCGAGGTGGAGGACAAGAATGTCCTGGACGCCGCGCTCATCGCCAGCGCTCAGGCCGTCGAGCATTATGAAATGACCCGTTATGGCTCGCTCGCAGCCTGGGCGGAACGTCTCGGCCGGAAGGATTGCGCCGCGCTGCTCCAGCAGAATCTCGATGAAGAGAAAAACGCGGACAAGAAGCTGACGAGCGTGGCGGAAAGCGCCGTCAACAGGATGGCCGCCTGAATATCATGAAGTGGAAGCGAGGCTGTTCGCCTCGCCTCATGCGGCGTCGATCGTCAGGCGGTCGATGCCGCCTTTCGGCGAAGCCCATTTCAGCCTGCCCAGGCGCAACATATAATTGACGTGCGCGAACACCTCGCTGAATGCGAAGCTCAACTGGTGCGGGTCCGTCACATGGGGAAAAACCACCGGCAACAGGTCCCAGACCGAGCACGGCGCCTTGCTGCAAGCGTCCGCGATCATGGCGCATCGTTCTTCATGATGAACGATTAACTCGTCACAGCGCGGCGCGAGGCCGATGAAAGGAAGACGGTGGCCCGGCAGGATCAAAGCGTCGGGGCGCATGTTCATTTTCAGCCCATTCAATGATCGCACGAAGAGGCCAAGCGGATCACCATCGGGATCGACGGCCCAGACGCTGACGTTCGGCGTGATCTTTTCCAGCACCTGGTCGGCCGCAAAGAACAGATTCTCTTCTTCGCAGCAGAGCATGATCTGCTCGGGCGCGTGTCCTTCGCCGCTCATGACAGAGAACGAGCGCCCGCCGATTTTGACGACATCGCCCGCGACGAGACGTTCGAAGGTCGGCGGCAGCGCGGCCACCATCTTGAGATAGCCGTGGCCTTGCGTGGCGACGCGCGCCGTCGTTTCATCGTCCATGCCGTTGCGGAGATAAAAGTCACGATAGACCTGAGCGTCGAGCGCGCCCGGCTGGAGAGAGATCGTCAGGCAACCAAGATAGGTGGTCTGGCTGGTCAGGAGCGGCAGGGAGAAGCGTTCGCACAGCCAGCCCGCCAGTCCGATGTGATCGGGATGAAAATGCGTGATGATGAGACGGGTCAGCCGGCGATTTTTCAGCGGTCCCGTGAGCAGCGCGTTCCAGGCGGCTTTCGCGGCGTCATTGTTGATGCCTGCGTCGAGCACGGCCCAGCCGTCCCCGTCCTCGATCAGATAGATGTTCACGTGGTCGAGGCGGAACGGAAGAGGGATGCGCGCCCAGAGAATGCCGGGCGCGACCTCGATGGTTTCTCCAACGGCGGGCGGCGCGGGAAAGGGAAAGGACAGGGATCGATCTTCTGATTTCGTCAGCACATCGTTGCTCGATTGACGGCTTCGCCGCCGCGCAATCCTGCTTAGGCGCGCTCCAGGGGCGCGTAAAGTCGTGGCGGCCCCCGCTCCCGCGCATGGACGCGGGTCAGATTTCCCGGCCTGAACCCGTGACGAGAGCCTGATCGGCCGCCGGCGCCATCCAGTGCTCCCCCGGCCGCAATGTCCTGAAACGCTTCGCCGAAACCGCATGCTTTTCGAGCGCCGCCGCGAGCGCTTCGATGGGCCGCTCGATACCCTCATCCGTGAGTTTGAAAGTTCCCCAGTGATGGCCCAGGACGTAGTCGGCGCCGCAATCGAGGGCGGCGCGCACGGCCTCGTCAGGATTTTGGTGCTGCGGCGCCATCATCCAGCGCGGCTCGTATGCGCCGATCGGCAGAAGCGCCAAGCGGAATCCGCCATGTTTCTCCTTCGCGGCCCGGTAATAGATGCCGTCGTGATAGCCGGAATCGCCGACCGCGTAGATTTTTCCGCCCGGCGCGTCGATCACATAAGCGCACCACAGCGCCATCCGCCGGTCGAACACGCCGCGCGCCGACCAGTGATGCGAAGGCTCCAGCGTGAGCGCCACGCCTTCCGCGAGCTTGATCGAGGCTCCCCAATCATGCGCCTCGACCCAGATGGCCGGATTGCGCGACCAGATCACTTTCTCGTTGCCGAGCGGCGCGATCACGCGGGGCTGATCGCGCTCGTGAAGGCGGCTCAGCGTCGCGATATCGAGATGGTCGTAGTGGTTGTGCGTGATCAACACGACGTCCACCGTGGGCAGGTCGTCAAACAGAATTCCCGGCGGATTCACGCGCTGCGGCCCAAGAAAAGCGAAGGGGCTCGCCCGGTCTGACCAGACCGGATCGATCAGAATGTTCAACCCGGCGGTCTGGATGAAGGTCGAGGCGTGGCCGACGAAACTCACCCGCAGCGCGTCGCCCGAGACCCTGTCCGGCGGCGTGTCGCGAACGTTCGAAGGGTAGGCTTTCGGCCAGGACTCGCCATCGCCGTTGAGCCGCCATCGGATGAAATTCTTAAAACCGGAAGGCTCCCGCCCGCCCGGATTCAGAAACCGCAACCCGTCGAAATGATCGGAAATCGGGCCGGCATAGTAAGGATTGCTTCGCGCGCGCCATGCGCTCCAGCCGAGGCCGCCGCCAGCGAAGAGCCCCGCGAGGCCCAGATAACGGAGAAAGCGGCGACGATTCATGGCCATCCCTAAGGAGATAGGAGGCCGCAGCCATGGCCGCAATCCAGCGGAATGAGCCCTATATCGACGGTTCAGGCCGATTTCCCTTGACTTTGGCGGCTTATGACGCGATTGGCCGTCCCAATTCCGCTCGCAGTTTCAGCTACGAGCCGCCGACCGGGCCGAGCGCCCGGAGGTCAACGTCCGGCAGCGCGTCGCGCCCCCGGGCGCGTTTGTGTTTGGAAGCCGCGCATCCTTACGGACGCCGGTCGAGGAGATGGGAATGTTCGAGGGCCTCTCGGGCAAATTGACGAGCGTTTTCGACCGCCTGCGCGGTCGCGGCGCCTTGAGCGAGAGCGACGTCAACGAGGCGATGCGCGAGGTGCGGCGCGCGCTGCTCGAGGCCGACGTGGCGCTGGATGTCGTGCGCTCCTTCACCGACCGGGTGCGAAACCGCGCCATCGGCCAGGAGGTGATCCGTTCGGTCACGCCGGGTCAGCAGGTGGTCAAGATCGTTCAGGACGAGCTGATCGCCACGCTGGGCGGCGAGGGGCAGGGCGTCGACCTCGAGGCCGCGCCGCCGGTGCCGATCCTGATGGTCGGCCTGCAAGGCTCCGGCAAGACGACCACGACGGCCAAGATCGCCAAACGCTTGTCCGATCGGCAGAAGAAGAAGGTGCTGCTCGCCTCTCTCGATACGCGCCGGCCGGCGGCGATGGAGCAACTCGCCGTCCTCGGCCAGCAGGTCGGCGTGGATGTGCTCCCGATCGTCGCGGGTCAGACCGCGGTCCAGATCGCGGGACGCGCGCTCAGCGCCGCCCGCCTTGGCGGCTACGACGTGGTGATGCTCGACACCGCCGGTCGAACGACGGTCGACGACGAACTCATGGCTGAAGCGGCGCAGGTGAAAGCCGCTACCAATCCGCATGAGGTGCTGCTGGTCGCCGACGCGCTCACAGGCCAGGACGCGGTCAATACGGCGCGCGCCTTCGACTCCGCGCTCGGCGTCACCGGCATCGTATTGACGCGTGTGGACGGCGACGGTCGCGGCGGCGCCGCTCTGTCGATGCGGGCCGTCACCGGCAAGCCCATCAAATTGATGGGCGTTGGCGAAAAGGTCGACGCGCTGGAGGATTTCCATCCCGGGCGCATCGCCAATCGCATCCTCGGCATGGGCGACATCGTCAGCCTCGTCGAGAAGGCGGCCGAAACGATCGATCGCGACAAGGCCGAAGCGATCGCGCGCAAGATGCAGAAGGGCGCGTTCGATCTTCAGGACATGCGCGACCAGCTCGCGCAGATGGAGAAGATCGGCGGCCTCGGCGGCGTGATGGGCATGCTTCCCGGCATGGGCAAGGTGAAGGATCAACTCGCCGCGGCCGGCATGAACGACAAGATGATCGGGCGTCAGCTCGCCGTCATCGATTCCATGACTCCGCAGGAGCGTCGCAATCCGGACATCCTGAAAGCGTCGCGCAAGAAGCGCGTCGCGGCCGGCGCCGGAACGACGGTCGAGCATGTCAATCGTCTGCTGAAAATGCATCGAGGCATGGCCGACATGATGAAGTCGATGGGCAAGGGCGGCCGCGGCGGCATGGCCGCGAAGCTCGGCCAGATGTTCGGGATGGGCGGCGGCATGCCGATGCCGACGCCGGAGCAGATCGAGCAGATGCAGAAGCAGTTCGGCGCCGTCCCCGGCGGCGGGGCGCCAGCGGCTCTTCCGCCCGGCCTGTCGGGTGGAAAGCCCGGCGCGGGGCTTCCGGGCCTTGGCGGCGTCAAGCTGCCTGGTCTTGGCGGATTGCCGGGCCTTGGCGGCAACCCGTTCGGGGGCAAGAAGAAGTGACGTTTTCCGGCGCCGTTCCCGTGATCGAGACCGAGCGGCTGACGATGCGCGGCTTCCGTCATACCGACATCGACGATTACGCGGCTTTCTTCGCCGACGACGCTCTCACGCGGTTCATCGGCGGCGCGCTCTCGCGCGAGGACGCGTGGCGCAACATGGCGATGCGATCCGGCTCCTGGCTGCTGCGCGGCTTCGGCTACTGGGCGCTGGAAAGCAAAAACGACAGACGGATGGTCGGCTTCTGCGGGCTGACCTTTCCGGAAGGCTGGCCTGAGCCGGAAATCGGATGGGCGATTTTCTCCGGCGCGCAGGGCAATGGTTATGCGACCGAGGCTGCGAAGCGCGCCCGCGCCTACGCCTATGACGAACTCGGCTGGAGCACCGCCATCAGCCTGATCAATCCGCTCAACGCGCCTTCGCTGCGCGTCGCGCAACGACTCGGCGCGAAGCAAGATGGAGCTTTCGCGCTGAAGGGAACGGAGCTCGGCGTTTTCCGGCATCCGTCGCCTACTTTCCTCAAGAGCCAATCCACAACGCACTGACAATCGGAGAAACATCATGTCTGTGAAAATTCGTCTCGCGCGCGGCGGCGCCAAGAAGCGCCCGCACTACCAGATCGTCGTCGCCGACAGCCATTATCCGCGCGACGGCCGCTTCATCGAGCGCATCGGCCGTTTCGACCCCATGCAGCCGAAGGATTCGGCCGAGCGCGTCGTGCTCGATCTCGACAAGGCGAAGGAATGGCTCGGCAAGGGCGCGCAGCCGACGGACCGTGTCGCGCGTTTCCTCGACGCCGCCGGCCTCCTGAAGCGCTCGCCGCGCAACAATCCGCAAAAGGCGAAACCCGGCAAGAAGGCCGAGGAGCGGGCCGCCGCCAAGGCGAAGAAGGCTGAAGCCGCCGAAGCGCCCGCGGCGTAATGTCGACGACGGCTCCGACGCGCCTTGGCGCGTCGGAGCGCCAACGCGATGTCCGAGAAACGCATCCTTCTGGGCGAATTCGGCCGCGCGCAAGGTCTGCGCGGCGAAGTCAGGATCAAGTCCCACACGGGCGATCCGATGAGCATCGCGCGCTACGCGCCGCTGACGGATGAAAGCGGCGAACGCATTTTCCGAATCCTGTCGGCGCGCCCGCATCAGAACGACATGATCGTCGCCCGCCTTGACGGCGTGAATGACCGCACCGCCGCGGAAGCGCTGGCGCGCTTGAAAATCTTCGCGCCGCGTTCGGCGCTGGACAGCGAACCCCTCGGCGAGGGCGAGTTTCTTCAGTCCGATTTGATCGGACTTTCGGCGCGCCTGGTCGACGGCCGCGAGGTCGGTCAAGTCGCCGGAATCGAGAATTACGGCGCGGGAGATCTCCTGGCGATCGCGATCAAGGGTCGAAGGGAGCCGGCGCTTCTGCCGTTTTCCGATGATTTTGCCCCACAGATCGATATTCAAGGCGGCTTCATCCTCATCAACCCGCCTGAGGGCTGGGACGAGGAATGACGTTTCGCGCGACAATCCTCACGCTTTATCCTGACATGTTTCCAGGACCGCTCGGTCTGTCGCTTTCAGGCGAAGCCTTGACGCGCGGTCTCTGGTCGCTCGAGGCGCGTAATATTCGCGACCATGGCCTCGGCCGGCATCGCGCGGTCGATGATACGCCCGCGGGCGGAGGGCCGGGGATGGTGTTGCGCTGCGACGTGCTTGCCGCCGCGCTCGACGCGGCGGTTCCCGCGGGCGACGAACGGCCGCGCTTCCTGATGTCGCCGCGCGGCAGGCCCTTGTCGCAGGCGCTTGCGCGCGACCTCGCCACGGGAGACGGCGCCGTCATCGTCTGCGGACGTTTCGAGGGCGTGGACGAGCGGGTGATCGAGGGACGCGAATTACAGGAGCTGTCGATCGGCGACTATGTGCTCTCAGGCGGCGAGATCGCTGCGATGGTTCTGCTCGATGCGTGCGTGCGCCTGATTCCCGGCGTGATGGGCAAGGACGAATCCGGCGCCGAGGAAAGTTTCGAAAACGGCCTGCTGGAGTATCCGCACTACACGCGGCCCCGCGAGTGGGAAGGGCGCTTCATCCCCGAGGCGCTTCTGTCCGGCGACCATGCGCGCATCGCGCGCTGGCGACGCGAGCAGGGGGAAGCGGTCACGCGCGCGCGGCGGCCCGACCTTCTGAAGACATAAAAGTCGCGCGCTTCTCGTCAGGCCTGATCCGCGGGCGGCGTCTGCTCGCGCATGATCAGCGGCGTCTGCGCCAGCGCGAAGATCATCGTGATCGGCATGATGCCGAATACCTTGAAATTCACCCAGAAGTCGGTTGAGAAATTGCGCCAGACGACCTCGTTGACGATCGCGAGAAAGAAGAAGAACAGCGCCCAGCGAAATGTCAGCGTCTTCCACCCGTCCTCGCTCAACTGAAACACGCTGTCGAGGACGATGGATAAAAGAGGCTTTCCAAAAGCGAGGCCGCCCAGCAGCACGACGCCGAACAGGCCATTCACGATGGTCGGCTTCAGCTTGATGAAGTGATCGTCCTGGAGCCAGAGCGTGAGGCC
>MKVY01000034.1:185008-188950 GCA_001899525.1 Rhizobiales bacterium 65-9 | reverse complement strand
CGCGGTCGCAGCGAAAATTCCCGCCTGCGGGCCGTTCAGCAGGTCGGCGGGCAGCACCCTTGCAAGAAGAGGCGCGAACCATTGCGGCCGGCTGTTCGCTGCGAAGAACAGCAGCAGGGGCCCCATTTCAAAAGCGAGCTTCAGAAGCGGGTTTTCCGGCTGTTTGGCTTCAGTCGTCATTCCTGGTCGAGCCCAGCGATAGCACGGGCGAAATCACGCGCCGCGAAAGGTTGCAGATCATCGGCGCGTTCGCCGACGCCGATGAAATGGATCGGCGTTTTATGCTTCGCCGCGATGGCGACGAGAATGCCGCCGCGCGCGGTGCCGTCGAGCTTGGTCATGACGAGGCCGGTGACGCCGGCGGTCCTGCCGAAAATCTCGACCTGCTGAAGCGCGTTCTGGCCGACCGTCGCATCGAGCACAAGCAGCACGGCGTGCGGCGCTCCGGGATCGACTTTTTTCATCACCCGCACGATCTTGGCGAGCTCGTCCATCAGGCCCGCCTTATTCTGGAGGCGGCCCGCCGTATCGACGAGAAGCACGTCGACGCTCTGCTGTTTCGCCGCCGTGATCGCATCGAAAACAAGACCCGAGGCGTCCGCGCCTTGCGCGCCGGAGACGACTGGCGCGCCATTGCGCTCGCCCCACACCTTGAGCTGCTCGATGGCTGCGGCGCGGAAGGTGTCGCCGGCGGCGAGCATCACCTTGCGGCCCTCGTCCATAAACTGTTTCGCGAGCTTGCCGATCGTGGTCGTCTTGCCGGAGCCGTTCACGCCGACCATCAGGATGACAAAGGGTTTTGCCGAGGCGTCGAGGACGAGCGGCTGCGCCACCGGCGCCAGCGCCTTTTCGACCTCCTCCGCCAGGATTTCCCGCACCTGCTCCGAGGTCGGGTCCTTGCCGTATCGTCCCGACCGGATCGCGTCAGTGATCCTTGTCGCGGTCTCGACGCCGAGATCGGCTTCGATCAGCGCGTCTTCGAGCTCATCGAGCGTCGCCGCGTCGAGCTTCTTCTTGGTGAAGAGATCGCCGATGCGCTGGCCGATCCGCGAAGAGGATTTGGTCAGCCCGGCCTTGAGCCGGCCCCACCAGCCGGTCGGCGCGTCGTCCTGTTCGGGCGGCGGCGCTTCGGGAAGCGCGACGGGGGCGGGGGGCGGCGGCGCGGATGGCGATTCGGCAAAAGACGACTCCTCCTCCGCAGGCGGCGCGGGCGGCTTGTCGTCCGTCAGATAGCTCATCCAGCGGGCGAACCGGCCGGGCTTCTTCTCCTCGCTCATCCTGCTCGATCTTGCTCCGCCACCCGGCTGTCGATAGCCCGAACGTCATGACGCCGGAAGAGTTGATCACCCGCCTTCTGCATCGCGACGCCTCCGTGCTCGTGCTCGACAAGCCGGCCGGGCTTCCGGTCCATCCGGGCCCTAAAGGCGGCGAGACTTTGACCGACCATCTCGACGCCCTGCGTTTCGGGCTGAAATGGCGGCCGGAGCTCGCCCACAGGCTCGATCGCGACACGTCGGGCTGCATCGCGCTGGGGCGGCATCCGCGCGCGCTGCGCGATCTCAACGCGCTGTTCCGGACCGGCAAGGCGAAGAAGCTCTACTGGGCCGTGGTCGCCGGCGGCCCGGCGGCGGATGAGGGCCTGATCGACCTGCCGCTGGCGCGCAAATCCCCGGAGCGGGGCTGGTGGATGAAGCCCGATGCGCAGGGCCTGCCGTCGCAGACCCGGTTTCGCGTGCTCGGCCGCGGCGCCGGCGCTGACGGGCGTAAGCTGACGTGGCTCGAGCTGGAGCCGCTCACAGGCCGCACGCACCAGCTTCGCGTGCATTGCGCGGCGAGCGGCTATCCGATCCTCGGCGACGCGATTTATGGTCACGCCGCGCGCGGCGCGGACCTGCATCTGCATGCGCGATCGCTCGAACTGCCGATGAATCCGAAAAAGCCGCCGATCGTCTGCGAAGCGCCGGCGCCGGAACATATCCGCGGGGCGCTAGAGAGGTGCGGGTGTCGTCGCTAATTCCAGATTAGCATTTACCGCGTGCACGGCGCATGGCTTCCGCTTTATAGAAGTTCCACGCCTCAACAGCGCTCTAAAATGGCATATCGTCATCAAGATCAAGATCAACATTTTTCATGGCCCCGTATGACTTTGCGGGCCTACGCAATAAAAACTGATTTTTATTTTGAACCACCCACTCCCAGCCCGCCTCTGTCAATCCATACGCGGTAAAATAGTCGCCGTCCTGGTCCTGTAAGCGCTCTGGCGCAATCAATTGTTTTGTCGAGAGGGTCTTTATTGAAACTGCGGTAGCGAGATTTGTAAAGCCGGCTCGTTCCATATCCCGTCGAACTTGAGACATTGAGACCGCGTCATCCGTGGAATACAAATTCTCCGTAATAGTGGCTAGGGCGACAATCTCGGCTTGGTCGAGACCTTCAATTTTTTTCACCAGCGAAAGGTCCGCTGCTCGTGAGATGGTAGATTCTTTCTCAAGTATTGCTTTGAGACGTTGAGTTATCCGCTTCTGTAAAAGTTGAAAATTTCGAGGTGATCCTGTTTGGTATTTTTCTATTGTTCGATGCTGAACATCGAAGGGAAATTTCGTTGTACGCGCCTCCGAACAAATCAAGATAACTTCTTTACCCGCTGCAATTGCATACCCCAGTTCAAACCAAACATTGGGATTGTCCAAGCTAATATCGGCTAGGCACACAGAGGAGTTTCGGATTCCGTTTTCGATTTCCTGAATTGGAAGGCTAACTTTTGGATCTCGGTCAACACGGTATGGTTCAAGCCCTGCGCCCTTTATTGCGGGCGCTAAAACATCTTCATACCGATCATCAAATGCGCCTGAATCGAAAGGCTGCATAACAAAACATACAGTCATCGCTCATGCCCCTCCCCGACGCACACCGCGATAGTTCAGCTGACCGAGGGTCCGGCTGAACCAAACTTCATTTTCACGCCGCCTGCTTCGCCTTCGGCTGGATCAGCTTGCGGTTCATCAGGACTTCCGCGATCTGCACCGCGTTGAGCGCCGCGCCCTTGCGCAGATTGTCGGAGACGCACCAGAAATTCAGGCCGTTCTCGACGGTGATGTCCTCGCGGATGCGGCTGACATAGGTCGCGTCCTCGCCGGCGGCCTCATGCGGGGTGATGTAGCCGCCGTTCTCATGCTTGTCGATGACGAGAACGCCCGGCGCCGCACGCAGAACCTCGCGCGCCTCGTCCGCCGTGATCTCCCTCTCGCATTCGATGTTCACGGCTTCCGAATGGCCGACGAACACCGGCACGCGCACGCAGGTCGCGGTGAGCTTGATCTTCGGGTCGAGAATCTTCTTCGTTTCCGCGACCATCTTCCACTCTTCCTTCGTATATCCGTCCTCCATGAAGACATCGATATGCGGGATGAGATTGAAGGCGATGCGCTTGGTGAACTTCTTCGCCTCGACGTCCTGCAGCGAGTAGAGCGCCTTGGTCTGGCGATCGAGCTCGTCCATGCCGTCCTTGCCGGCGCCGGACACCGACTGATAGGTCGCTACGACCACGCGCTTGATCCTGAAACGATCATGCAGCGGCTTCAGCGCGACGACGAGCTGCGCGGTCGAGCAGTTCGGATTGGCGATGATGTTGCGCTTCTTGAAATCCTTCACCGCATCGGCGTTCACTTCCGGCACGATCAGCGGCACGTCGGAATCGTAGCGCCAGGCCGACGAGTTATCGATCACGACGCAGCCCTGCGCGCCGATCCGGGGCGACCATTCCTTGGAGACGGTTCCGCCCGCGGACATGAGGCAGATGTCCGTGTCGGAGAAGTCGTAGTCTTCGAGCGCCTTCACCTTCAGCGTGCGGTCGCCGAAGGAGACCTCGCTGCCGACGCTGCGGCGGGAGGCGAGGGCGATCACTTCCGACACCGGAAACGCGCGCTCCTCGAGGATGGAGAG
>MKVY01000034.1:165269-184970 GCA_001899525.1 Rhizobiales bacterium 65-9 | reverse complement strand
AGAACCTGGTCTCCTCCGGAGCTTGCGGGCCGCTTTGCGGCCCCTGCCTCATCCCCCGCCGGAGGAGAGACCCGGAGCGAGGACAAATCAGCGCGTCGCGGCTTTTTTCGCCGGCGTCGTTTTGATCGTCCGTTTCGTGGTCGCGATGGGGCGCATGGCCAGCCGCAACTCCGGTGGGTTCGGCCGCGAGAAACACGCGAATATGCGAAAAGTCAATCACGTTGGCCTTTCGCGGAGCGGCGTCCGAACCACAAGGCGGCTCGATCAATCGCTTTCTGATCCTTCGCGCAGGGAGCTGCTGAAAGGATAACGTTGCGTTCACCCTCGCGCGAGAGCAAGCGGGCTCCGTTAACCCCGCGCTCGCCGGCGTTCGTCAAGGGTCGCGTCTGTAAAACCGCCCACGCCGGCGGCAGGGGGCGCATGGCGAGTTTCGTTCCGCTCGATCAAGGATACGCCGCGATGGCGCGGGCCGGGACGCAAGTCGCCGCCGCCGGTCGGATGCTGGCGGCGTTCCCGCCCGGCCTGGGGCGCCGCGTTGTCAAAGCCGCAAAGGAGACCGCCGGCCTGACGGCGCTGTGGCTCTCCATTCTCGCAATCGGCGCGTCAGTCAGCGCGGGCGGCGTGATGATGGTCATGCGCGAGCCATCGTCCAGCGCGCTCGCGCCTGACCCGGTTGCTCCCAGTCAAGCCCCGCTTCCCGCCTCGACCTGGTTGGCGATTCCAAAGCCGATCGCGCTTTATGCGCTCGAATCGATCGACATTCCGGCAGGCGCGCGCGGCTACGCGGCGCGTCGGCGCAGCGACGGAGAGACGCGGGAAGACCTGCTTTTCCTCGGCGCGTTTTCCGAGGACGCCCTGTTCATGGCGCTGCGATTCCGCGGCTCCGCGGCGGAAGCAGAAACGCCCGCCAGCCTTTTCGTCGACGTCGTCCGGGGTGCGGCGGATCAGGGGTTGGCGGTGCTCCGCATGGCCTCGCCGGCCGAGATGACGACGAAATTCGGCGCCGCGGAATCAGCCGATCTCATGCTTGCGGGCGCTGGAGCGGAACGGCCGTGCATCGCTTTTCGCGTGGCCATCGCCGATCCTGGTCTTCAACTCGCCG
Source organism: Rhizobiales bacterium 65-9 (assembly GCA_001899525.1). GTDB lineage: Bacteria > Pseudomonadota > Alphaproteobacteria > Rhizobiales > Beijerinckiaceae > Terrirubrum. The sequence goes on along the minus strand of MKVY01000034.1, from coordinate 183,868 downwards.
GGGTCGCCTGCGGGCCGTCCGGCCGGGCGATCGACCGCGCGCAACTCAGCTGTCTCATCGACCGCGTCGCGCTGCTCGGCTCGGGAGACGACGCAATCAGGAAGGCGTTCGCGCATGCGGAATTGAGACGGCGGCCGATCTGCGACGGCCCGCGCATCACGGCGACCGGTCGTCGCGCCGGCTGGCTTGATCCCGCGGGACAGACGCCGCCGCTCAAGCCTGAATCACCCCAAAGGCGCTGAAGACGCCTACGGGCCGCCTCCTTGGACCGGACCTCAAAAAATCGCGATGTCGGCGCCGGAGCGCATCGAATCGTCAATCAATCAGTTCTAGATTGCAGGCCAATCATCCACCGGAGTTTTCTTCCATGCGTTTACTTGCTGCTACGTTTCTTGCTGCGACTGCCGCCTCCCTTGTGGCGTCCGCAGCGGAAGCCCAATCCCGCAAACCGCTGCGCCTGACGGTCCAGCCGCGCAGCTATCTCAATCCGGGCGTGGTGGTTCCCGTCGGCTCGCTGCAGAATTATGCGACGTTCAACCGCTATGAGCCGATCTCCACGGCGCCGACCTTCATCAAGAGCGACGCGGCTTTGCCGCCGCGTATCGGCGGCGGCCGCAATCCCTTCGGCCCGATCGACTGGACGGCGCGCTAGCTGTCCGAAGTCTCTCCTGGGCATGGCCCAAGTTTTTTTCGCCGCATGATGTTTTTGCAAAACCGGATTTCATTGTTCCGCATCATGCGCTAGCCGCCGAGGCCGCCGGTCGCCGTATCGATCAGCAGCTTCATGTTCAGCGCGATGATCACCGCCGCGATGAGCGCGGCGGCGACCGTCAGCCATCGCGGCGCAACCAGGGCGCCCATCTTGGTCCGCGACGCGGTGAACAGCACCAGCGGCACGATTGCGAAAGGAAGCTGCAGGCTGAGAATCACCTGGCTGAGAATGAGCAGCTTCGCCGTTTGTCCTTCGCCATAGAGAATCGTCACGGCGGCCGCGGGCACGATGGCGATGCCGCGCGTGACAAGGCGACGAAGCCACGCCGGAAGCCGCAGATCGATAAATCCCTCCATCACGATCTGGCCTGACATGGTGGCCGTGACGGTTGAGTTCAGGCCGCAGCACAGCAGCGCGATGGCGAACAAGGCGGGCGCGTAAGTCGCGCCGACCAGCGGCGCCAGCAGCTTGTGCGCCTCGCCGAGCTCCTCCACGCCATGATGGCCGGCCTTGTAGAAGGTCGCGGCGGCGAGGATCAGGATCGACGCGTTGATGATCAGCGCGAAGCAGAGCGCGAAGGTCGAGTCGATGGTCGCGAACTTCAGCGCCTCGCGCTTCTCGGGCAAGGTCGAGCCGTAAGCGCGCGATTGCACGATGGACGAGTGCAGGTAGAGATTGTGCGGCATGACGGTCGCGCCAATGATGCCGAGCGCGATGTAGAGCATGTTCGGATTGGTGATGATCTCCGTGGTTGGCGCGAAGCCTCGGATGACCGCGCCCCAGTCCGGATCGGCGAGCGCGATCTGAATCGCGAAGCAGAGGGTGATGACGCCGAGCAGCGTGATGATGAAGGCTTCGATCCGGCGGAAGCCCTTGTTCTGGAGCCACAGGATCAGGAACACGTCGAGCGCGGTGATGATGACGCCGATCTCGAGCGGGATGCCGAAGAGCAGATTGAGCCCGATCGCGGTTCCGATCACTTCGGCGAGATCGGTCGCGATGATCGCCAGCTCCGCCAGGGCCCAGAGCGGCCATGCGACCCAGCGCGGAAACGCGTCGCGGCAGGCCTGCGCCAGATCGCGGCCCGACGCGATCGCCAGACGGGCGCAAAGGGACTGCAGGATGATCGCCATGATGTTCGACACCAGCGCGACAACCAGCAGCGTGTAGCCGAACTGGGCCCCGCCGGCGAGCGAGGTCGCCCAGTTGCCGGGATCCATGTAGCCGACGGCCACGAGATAGCCGGGGCCAAGAAACGCCGCGAGGCGGCGAACCGCCGAACCGCCGGACTGCACCGGAATCGTCCGGAAAATCTCCGCGAGAGAGGGTTGGTCTGCCGCCCTCAGCCAACTGCCGCGTTTCTGCGTCGCACCCGGTTCGAAATCCGCTGTAGCCAATGCGCTCACCAGTTGAAGATGATAATCATTCGCAATAAGAGCATGGCAAATCGCTGCTCGCAAGGGCCAAAGCGCGCTGCGGCCATGCGTCAATCGAAGGCCGCCCGGTCGAATCGGCGGATCTCGCAGTCGGGAACAAGGCTTGGGGGGGGCGCGGAAATCGTCGCCGGCGCCGGAGCGTGGTGCAAATGTTTCAGATCAAGCGCTGTCGAGCGGGCGTCTCAAGCGAGCGCGCCGACGGCGGAAATCGACGCGCCGGGCCCTCCCCGCGTGATTCAGACGAGCGCCTTGCGATCCTCTCCGGCCCTCGGCTGTCGCATGCCGCGCCCGGAGCCGAAGGCGACTGGAGGCCCGTCAGGCTGCGGAGGGGCCTTCCTCATCGGCCACGCGATGAAGCTCGCCCCACTCCTTCAACCAGAGCCCATCCGGGTCGGCGACGACAAGCGGCACCTTGAGATCGTTCGCGAGCTTGATGGCGCCGCGCAGGGCGTCTTTCACCGCGAGAGGGCCGCTGGCGTAGTCCTTCGGCAGACGGCCGGCGGCGGCGGCGGCTGGACAGACGATTTCCGCCACGTCGCCGGTGGCGCTTTTCGCCAAAACCAGCGTCATTGCGTCATCGACGGGCGCATCGACCTGCTCGAACTGATTCCTGGCCATGTCCCCGCGTCTCCGTTGTGGCTGGCCGCGTGGCGGCCGGCGGAAAAGTGAGGCGCCGGCTCCGTCTGCGCAAGTGCGGGCCGACACCGTGCAATCGGAGCGTCAGCCGAGCGCCTTCTGGAATTCCTTCAGCACGGCGTCGCCCATGTCCGTCGTGCCCACGGCGTTCTGGCCGGCGGCGGCGATGTCCTTGGTTCGAAGGCCGGCGGCGAGAACATTCGCGATCGCCTTGTCGAGCGCGTCGGCGGCGTCCCCGAGATTGAAGGAGTAGCGCAGGGCCATGCCGAGCGAGCCGATCATCGCCAGCGGATTTGCGAGGCCCTTGCCGGCGATGTCAGGCGCCGAGCCATGCACCGGCTCGTAAAGCGCCTTGCGCTTGCCGGTCGCCGCGTCCTCGGCGCCGAGAGAGGCGGACGGCAGCATGCCGAGCGATCCGGTCAGCATGGCGGCGATGTCGGATAGAACGTCGCCGAACAGGTTGTCGGTGACGAGAACGTCATACTGCTTCGGCTGCCTCACGAGCTGCATGGCGCAATTGTCGGCGAGCACATGCTCCAGCGCCACGTCAGGATATTCGTTCTTATGCACGTGCGTGACGACTTCGTTCCAGAGAACGCCTGATTTCATCACGTTGCGTTTTTCAGCCGACGCGACCTTGTTCCCGCGCTTCTTCGCCAGCTCGAACGCGACGCGCGCGATGCGCTCGATCTCGCCGGTTGTATAGATCTGCGTATCGACCGCGCGCTTCTCGCCATTCTCCAGCGTGACGATCTCCTTCGGCTCGCCGAAGTAAACGCCGCCGGTCAGTTCGCGCACGATGACAATATCGAGTCCTTCAACCACGTCGCGCTTGAGCGACGAGGCGTCGGCCAGCGCCGGATAGCAGATCGCCGGCCGCAGATTGGCGAACAGGCCAAGGTCCTTGCGCAGGCGCAGCAGGCCGGCCTCCGGCCGATGCTGATAAGGAACCTTGTCCCACTTCGGCCCGCCGACCGCGCCGAACAGCACCGCATCGGCGGCGAGAGCCGTCTTCATCGCGGCGTCGGTGATCGCGACGCCGTGCGCGTCGAAGGCGGATCCCCCTACAAGGTCGCTCTCGCTCTCGAAGCGCGCGACGCCCTGTCTTGACAGAAAGTCGACGATCTTGCGCACCTCGCCCATCACTTCGGGGCCGATGCCGTCGCCGGGCAGAAGCAGCAGATTGAATGTCGCCATCTCGTTCGTCTCGCGCGTCTTGCTCGCGCGGTGTGCTAGCGGGGGCCGGCGGATGGCGCAACCGGTCGCTGCAAGGCTATGTCGCGCCTAGCGGACCTTTCCACCTTGGCGGCGCGCCGCGCCTGTCTGCTCGGAGTCGGCCGGCGTCGCGACGTCGACCGCCGCCCCGGTTGGAGCGCTGGAAGCCGCCGGCAGCATGCGGATAACGGCGTATCCGCGTCCGATTTCGGCCGCCCTGGCGGCCTTGACCAGTCCGAAAATCGCGAGCGCGCAAAGCACCGCGGCGACGGTCGCGAGACCGACGCGGTTGGAAACGATAATCATGGCGTTATTCTTCGAATTCTCAGTTTTGATGGGGCGGTCCGATCAGATCGTCCGCGAGTCATGCGCCCTTCCGGGCTTGGGGGCGGGGCCCTACGCCCGTTAGTCGGCTATGTCACGTGCGCCGGCGCACGAATTGTTTTTCTCCAGCCAACGTCCCAACGTCGTGGCGGCAATCGCCGGCCAAGCGCCCGCCGCAGCTTCGCGGCGCGGCGGCTCGCCGCACAGGATCCGGCCCATGCCGACCACGATCATCAGGCCGAACATGGCCGAAACCAGCGTCAATCCGATGTGGCTGTCGATGATCATAACCCGGCGGTCTCCGTTCACGCCGCGCAGGATGCGGCGGAAGCGGGCGTTTGTGCGGCGCCGAACATGACAATCATTTCATGAACCATAAGAGCATTTCATCAATCGCGGCCGTCGTCGCAGGGCCGCGTTCACCCGCCGCGCCGCAAGGCGTTGAGCACTTTTCCGCCAGGCCTTCCGGTCTGCGCCATGCCGATCCGCCCCTCGATATCCTTGATGGCGGCCCGCGTCTTCGCTCCGACAGCGCCGTCGGGCTCCCCCACATCGTAGCCGCGCGCGATCAGCAGGCGCTGCAACTCCCGCCGCTCTTCGCGCGAGAGCGGGGGATCGTCGGTCGGCCAGGGCGTCTGGATGCCAGGTCGGCCGCGGATGCGGTCCGAGAGCAGGGAGATGGCGAGCGCGTAGGAATCGGCGCCGTTGTAGGAATAGGCCGCATCGTAGTTCTTGAAGACGAGGAAGGCCGGTCCGTTGCGGCCGGCCGGCATGAGAAGGCCCGCGTTGCCTGCGCCGGACAGGGAGGCGCCGCCGATCCGGGTGATTCCCCGCGCCGCCCAGCTCGACAGGGGCTGCTTGTTGGTCCTGCCCGTGGGACCGGAGTAGCCTGACGGAACATCTACCTCATAGCCCCAGGGCGCGCCCGTCACCCAGCCGGCGCGGCGCATGAAGTTCGCGGTGGAGTGCAGGGCGTCAGGAATCGAATCGACCAAATCGCGACGCCCGTCCCCGTCGCCATCGACGGCGAGGCGCAGATAGGTGGATGGAATGAACTGGGTGTGGCCGAAGGCGCCAGCCCAGGAGCCCACCAGCCGCGAAAGGGGGATGTCGCCGCGATCGACGATCTTCAGCGCGGAAATCAGCTCGCCGCGGAAGAAGTCGTTCCGGCGCGGCGCGAAGCAGGCGCCTGTCGCCAGGGCCTGCGCCAGCGGGAACTTGCCGCCCGCCTTGCCGAAGTCCGACTCCACGCCCCAGACAGCGACGATCGTGTGACGGTCGACGCCATAGCGCTGTTCGGCGGCGGCGAGCGTCGACGCATACTGGCTGAGCATGCGGCGACCCTCGGCGACCTTCTCGTCATCGACGAGTGTGCCGAGATAGTCCCAGATCGGCGTCTTGAATTCGGGCTGGTTCTGCATCAGCTCGATCACCTTCATGTCGGGCTGAAGCCCGGCGAAGGCGCGATCGAAGGTCTGGGCGGAGACGCCGCTCGCGAGCGCGCGCGACCTCAGCCCCGCGACGCAGGAGGAAAAATCGGCGAGAGCCGGGCCCGCGCACGCCGCGGCGCCGGCAAACGCTGAGATGATCAAGACCAGAGCGCGCATAAGCCTCCTCATCAGCGGCGATCCCGAGCGGATCGGACGCGGAGATGGTTAAGGAACGCTTATCTGACGCTGAAAATCGTCGGGCTGATGGCGGCGGCGGCGTCAGGTCCGGCGCTTCGCGGTCGCCTCGATCTCGACCTTCATCTCGCTCCTGGCGAGGGCCGAGACGACGACGATCGTCGCGGCCGGACGAATATCGGCGAGGACTGCCCCCTGCGCCTGCAGGACCGGCGTCTGAAATTCAGGCCGGGTCACATAGGTCGTGACCCGCACGACGTCGGCGAGCGAGAAACCCCCGTCGGTCAAGGCTTTTCCGATTGTGCGCCAGCAGTTGCGCGCCTGGTCGGCGACGTCTTCCGGCATCGTCATCGCGGCGTAATCATATCCGGTCGTCCCGGCGACGAACGCGAAAGGCTCGTCGATGACCGCGCGCGAATAACCGTAATCGCGTTCGAACGGCGAGCCGGTCGAGATGAGGCGCCGCTCAGCCACGGCGACCTCCGCCATCGTCGCCGCAGTTCACGCCCACGGACGGGATTCGGCGAGAGACTTCTCGAATGAATCGATCGCAGGCTTCTTCGCCATCGTCAGCCCGATGTCGTCGAGGCCGTTCAGCAGGCAATGCTTGCGGAACGGATCAATGTCGAATTTGACGCTGCCGCCGTCGGGCCCGCGAATCTCCTGGTTCTCGAGATCGACGGTCAGCGTCGCATTGGCGCCGCGATCGGCGTCGTCGAACAACTTCTCCAGATCCTCCGGCGAGACCTTGATCGGAAGAATGCCGTTCTTGAAGCAGTTGTTGTAGAAGATGTCGGCGAAGCTGGTCGAAATCACGCAGCGGATGCCGAAGTCGAGGAGCGCCCAGGGCGCGTGCTCGCGCGAGGAGCCGCAGCCGAAATTGTCGCCGGCGACCAGAATCTGGGCCTTGCGGTAGGCGGGCTTGTTGAGGACGAAATCAGGATTTTCCGAGCCGTCGTCCCGGTAGCGTTTCTCGGAGAACAGGGCCTTGCCAAGGCCGGTGCGCTTGATGGTCTTCAGGTACTGCTTGGGAATGATCATGTCGGTGTCGACATTGACGATCCGCATCGGCGCAGCGACGCTTTCCAGCGTGGTGAAGGGTTGCATGGCGGAACTCCCAAACCGGCTCTTAACCCTCTCCTTAACGAAACAGCGCCGAGGCGCAATGTCGCCGGTCTGTTTTGCATAATCTTCATTTGCGCCGCGCATGCTTGCGACATGAGTTCTCTGTCCTCGCTGCCGGGCAAGCTCCGACAGGCGGTCGCGACCGAATTCGTGAGCCAGCCCGTGATATGGGTCGGCCGACCCAATCCGCGCCGCGTTTTCTGGCCAGCCCTCGGCATATGGCTCTTCGCCATCCCCTGGACCGCTTTCGCTCTGTTCTGGGAATGGGTGGTGCTGGGATCGCTTTTCTTCGCCCATCCTCGCGGGGCGGCGGGCCCGCCCTCCGGACTGATGTGGGTGTTCGCCCTGTTCGGCGCGCCCTTCGTGCTCGTCGGCCTCGGCATGCTCGCCGCGCCCTTCTGGATGGCGCGCGAGGCGCGGCGCACCGTCTATGCGCTTTCCACGCAGCGCCTGGCGACGCTGATCGTCAATCGCGCGACGAAGGCGACATCGATTTCAGTCGGCGACATCGCCGGAACGCGTCGTATCGAAAAGACGGACCGGTCAGGCGACCTCACCGTCATCACCGGCTGGACGCGCGACAGCGACGGCGACCGCGTCGAGATGGAACATAAACTCGTCGGCGTCCCCGCCGTGCGGCAGGTCGAGGACAAGCTTCTGGCGCTCAGGGATTCACGCCGTCAGAGATAGGCGAGAGCGGGTCAGCTTCAGCGTCGGCCGCCTTTTCAATCGCCTCCATGTCCTCGTCGCTCAATCCGACATGATGGCCGATCTCATGGATCAGCACATGGCGGATGAGATGCCCGAGCGTCTCTTCATGCTCGGCCCAATAGTCGAGGATCGGCCGCCGGTAGAGATGGATGATGTTCGGCATCTGGCCGCTCGCCGTTTCCCCGCTCGCCAGGCCGACGCCGGTGAAAAGCCCGAGCAGGTCGAACGGAGTCTCCGCCTCGAGATCGTTGAGGACCGCGTCCTCCGGAAATTCGTCGATGCGGATGACCACGCCGTCGCACAGCGCGCGAAACGTCTCCGGAAGCTGCGCAAGGCAGGCGTCCGCGATCGCCTCGAACTCCGCGAGGGACGGCGATTTCAATTCGGTCCAGTCGGTCATGCCGGCGCGAGGATATAGGTCGTGATCAGCCGCCAGACGAGGAAGATCGCAAAGCCTGCGCCGAGAATGCGGCCAACGCGGCGTCCCCAGATTTCGACGGCGTCCTTGGCCTCAGCCTCGTCCGGCTTGCGCAGCGGATCGCTGGAGATTTTGTGATCCTCGATCATGGCCGCCATCAGGCCATGCGCGGCCGCTGCTGGCAATGGCGCGGAAAGCGGCGCCCTTGCAAGCTGAGCTCCGTGTTTCATCTGTCTCGTCCGGTGCTGACGCGCACCGCGGCGTCAGCGTCGCGGCGGTTTGATGCGCCTGCTTGCAGCGGAGGCGGACATGCGCAGCGCGATCATTCCGGCGATCCTGATTTCAGCTCTCGCGCCGCCGGCGGCGCAAGCCGATAGCGGCTGCAGCGCCGTCTTCGCATGGCGTTCGCCGTCTTCGCAGTCACAGCCTGCATGCCGGGAGGCGACATGCGCCAGCGCCGGGGGGCTCAGGCGCGCGCCGCCGAAACTGCCGCCATGGCTGATGACGCGAGTCGCGGCCGGCGCCCAGAAGTCCGCCGCCTGCGCAGTGGCCGCCGCGGCGAAACAGCGTTCAGAGAGCTGATTCGCTCAGACGGCCCCGAGCGTCCGCACATCCACGAAACGTCCGGCGAGGGCTGCGGCGGCGGCCATGATCGGAGACATTAGATGAGTGCGTCCCTTGAAGCCCTGCCGACCCTCGAAGTTGCGGTTCGAGGTCGAGGCGCAGCGCTGCTCGGGCTTAAGCTGGTCGGGGTTCATGCCCAGGCACATCGAGCAACCCGGCTCGCGCCATTCAAAACCGGCGGTCTTGAAAATCCTGTCGAGGCCTTCCGCTTCGGCCTGTTGCTTCACCACGCCGGAGCCCGGCACGATCATCGCGTAGGCGAGATTGCCGGCGATCTTCCTGCCTTCCACGATCCTGGCTACGGCGCGCAAATCCTCGATGCGGCCATTCGTGCAGGAGCCGATCCAGATCACGTCGAGCGGAATGTCGGTCATCTTCACGCCGGGGGTCAGGCCCATATAGGCGAGAGCCCGCTCCTTGGAGAGGCGCTTGTTCTCGTCGGCGATCGCCGCCGGATCGGGCACGACGCCGTTGATCGACACCACATCCTCCGGCGACGTGCCCCATGTTACGATGGGCGGGAGATTGGCGGCGTCGAGCTTCACCTCGCGGTCGAAATGCGCGCCCTCGTCGGTGCGCAGCGTGTCCCAGTAGCGCAGGGCCTGATCCCAGGCTGCGGCCTTCGGCGATTTCGGCCGGTCCTTCAGATAGGCGTAGGAGCGCTCGTCCGGCGCGATCATGCCGGCGCGGGCGCCGCCCTCGATCGACATGTTGCAGACGGTCATGCGGCCTTCCATCGACAGGCCGCGGATCGCCTCGCCGGCGTATTCGATCACCGAGCCGGTGCCGCCAGCGGTGCCGATCTCGCCGATGATCGAAAGAACGATGTCCTTGGCGCCGACGCCCTTGGGCGGCGTCCCGTCCACGGTGACGCGCATGTTCTTCGCCTTGGTCTGAAGCAAGGTCTGGGTGGCGAGCACATGCTCGACCTCGGAGGTGCCGATGCCATGCGCAAGCGCGCCGAACGCGCCGTGGGTGGAGGTGTGGCTGTCGCCGCAGACGATGGTCGTTCCCGGCAGGGTGAACCCCTGCTCCGGCCCGATGATATGGACGATGCCCTGACGAACATCGTGCTCGTCATAATATTCGATGCCGAAATCCTTCGCGTTTTGCGCGAGCGTCTCGACCTGCTGGCGGGACTCCGGATCGACGATGCCGCCGGAACGGTCGGTGGTCTGGATGTTGTGGTCGACGACGGCCAGCGTCTTGTGCGGGGCGTGGACCTTCCGGCCCGACATGCGCAGCCCCTCGAACGCCTGCGGCGAGGTCACCTCGTGGACGAGATGGCGGTCAATATAAAGAAGGCAGGTGCCGTCCGGTTGACGATCGACGACATGGTCGTCCCAAATCTTGTCATACATCGTGCGCGGCATGGCCATAGCGACGCTTACCCTTGTCCTTCACCTTCCGCCAACGGGCGCGCAGCCCATCAGACGGCCGGCGGGTTCTAAACCGTAACTCATTGCTGGACCAGCTTCAAAAATCTTGAGATTGGTTCAGGGTCGCTTTTAGCGACTCGGCCGCCCGCCGTCAGCAAGCGGGCCGGCGAACCGGAGAGCCGAAATGCGCATTGCCCGACGAATTCCTTTTCTCGCCTTTTCCATTATTCTTTATTACGTGCTCGTCTCGCTGAGCGGCATTCCGCTCGACCGCACCCTGTTCAGCGTTCCCTTGCCATCAGGCGCAGGCCTGTCGGTGACCCTGGCGGAACTGTTGATCCTGATCGCGATCATCCTCGGCTTCTTCGAGCTGCTCGGTTCGACCAGCGCCACGACGGTGGCGATCATCAGCCACGGCCTGCAGATGATCGTGTTTCTGGTCGCGCTGCTGCTGTTTCTGCTGTTGCCGGTTTTCGGCACCGCGACCTTCCTGATCATCACCATGATGACGCTGATCAACACGATCGCCGGCTATTCCGTCAGCATCATGCGCGCCAGGCGGGATTTCAGCTTCGAAAGAGACATGTCGTAGCCGACCCGCCATCATGTGCGGCAGCGCACAGGAACCGAGGCGCTGACGGAGCATTAATCCCTTGTTCCCGGCCGACGTGGCCGGGGCCAAGAGGAGGCTCCCATGTTCGGATTCTCGCCCGCCACCATCGCAGCCTGCACCATCGCGGCCCTCGCAATCACAACGGCGATCATGCCGGCGGGCGTGAATGCTCAGTTCGGCAAGGACGAGACTCGGCTCGTGGCCACGGAGAGTTCCTCGCCACGCATTCTCGGACGCGGTCCAAGCGTGTCGGACGGCTGCCTGGTCATGACGGAGCGTAAGCTTCGTTCCGATGGCGCCTACGATGTGAACAAATTCCGCGTTTGCGAATAATCAGATAATCAGCTCGAATACCGAGACCGTTTCCAGTCATTTTAACGGTAACGAAAAGCGCGGCTCTCAGGCCGCGCTTTGCTTTTGAAGAGTCGCCAGTTCGAGCGCAGCCTACGTGGCCGCCGTACTTTGCGCCCTACTTGGAGCCGCTCTTGGCAGGCTTCGTATCGGTCCGCTCGGCGATGCGAGCAGATTTGCCCCGACGATCGCGGAGGTAATACAGCTTGGCCCGCCGGACCTTGCCTTTCCGGACCAGCTTGATCGAGTCGATCATCGGCGAATAGAGCGGAAACACGCGCTCAACGCCCTCGCCATAAGAAATCTTTCGCACCGTGAAGCTCTGGTTGAGACCTGAGCGGGCGCGGGAGATGCAGACGCCCTCATACGCTTGAACGCGGGTGCGCTCGCCTTCGACGACCTTCACATTGACGATCACGGTGTCTCCCGGCTGGAAGTCGGGGATCTCCTTGCCGGCGCTCAGCCGGGCGACCTGCTCCTGGTCGAGCTGCTCGATGATATTCATCATGGAACCTTTCGTTTCGCCTTACGGCGGGCGTTTCGAGACGCTGTTGTCAGTTGAGGCGCGGCCTATAGACCAGCGGGGCCGCCTTGTCGATTGTCCTCTGCGGCCCCCGGCGGCGGATTTTTGGCCAGCGCCGCGACCTTCGTCAGCGCCTCTTCGGTCAGCGGGCCGACCTGCTTGTAGATCACCGTCCCAGCGCCATCGACGATGAAGGTTTCGGGCACCCCATAGACGCCCCAGTCGATCGCCGACCGGCCGCTGCGGTCGACCCCGATAAGACTGAAAGGATTGCCTTTCGAGCCGAGAAAGCGGCGGGCGTTTTCAGGCTCGTCCTTGTACGCGACGCCAGCGATCACGACGCCCGGCTCCGCCGCCAGCCGCATCAGCAGCGGATGCTCCTGATGGCAGGGCACGCACCAGGACGCGAAGACATTGACGACGGTGCGGCGGCCGGCCCGGAGCGCGGCGGCGTCAAGCGCGGGAACCGCCTGCCCGTCGCGCGCGACGCCCTCCAGCGCCGGCAAGGCGAAATCGGGAGCGGCGCGACCGATCATGGCGGACGGGATCTGCGATGGATCGGACACCGACAGGCGGGTCGCGAACATGGCGGCGAGGCCCGCGAACAGCGCAAGCGGCGCGATCAAAAGAAGCCGGCTCCGGGATAGCGCGCGTCGGTCGCCCTCCGTCTGGCCGCCCCTCACGTCTTCCGCCTGCCGGATTGGCCGCCCAGCCGCTCCATCCGCCGGCCGAGCGCGACATAGTCGCCAACCACCCAGGCGACCATGGCGAGGATGATCGCGCCGGCCACGGCGTAGGCCGCGATCACATAGTGCCAGTGGCCGCTCATGCCGGCTGCGTCCGGCTGTTCAGCAGGGCGATGGTCCGGATCCTGCGCCGCAGCAGCTCATTGCGCATGCTCGCCAGATGCAGGGTGACGAAAAGAAAGAGAAACGCCGCCGCCATGACCATCAGCGGCCACAGCATCGTTGGATCGACCGACGGGCCGCCGAGCCGGAACACGGAGGCCGGTTGATGGAGGGTGTTCCACCAGTCGACCGAGAACTTGATGATCGGAATGTTGATGAAGCCCACGATCGCCATGATCGCCGCGGCGCGCGCCGCCTGACCGGGATCCTCGATCGTGCGCTGCAGCGCAATCAGACCGAGATAGATGAGGAACAGCACAAAAACAGAGGTCAGCCTGCCGTCCCACACCCACCATGCGCCCCACATCGGCCGCCCCCAGATCGAGCCGGTGAGCAGACACAGAAGGGTGAAGCAGGCCCCGAGCGGAGCCGCGGTCTTGGCGGCGACATCGGCGAGGGGGTGCCGCCAGACCAGCGTGCCCAGCGCCGAAATGGCGATCAGCGTATAGATCAGCATCGACAGCCAGGCGGCGGGCACATGAACATACATGATGCGGACCGTGTCGCCCTGCTGGTAGTCGGCCGGCGAGGCCGCGAAAGAAAGGTAAAGTCCGGCGGCGAACAGCAGCGCCGTCAGCCCCGCGAGGGCCGGCAGCAGCCGCCGGGTCAGGACAAGAAAGACGGTAGGGTTGGCCAGTCGGGCGAACATCGTCGTCATCTAGAGGTTGCCGGAGACGCGATCAACGCGGCGCAGCGTCCGCCCTGTCTCAGCGAGCCGCCGGCTGCCTGCCGTCGCGGCGGGACAGTTGAAACTGCGCCACGATCTCATTGTAGACGGCGCGGACGCGGGCGCTCATCTTCACGTCCCGATCCGCCACCAGCCAGATGTCCCGCGACGGCCACTCCTGATCCGGCAGTACCGGGATCAGATCGGGATGCTCCTCGCGGATGTAGTTCGGCAGCATGCCGACGCCATAGCCGGCGCGTATCGCCTGGACCTGTCCGATCGAGCTGTTCGACGTGAAGGCGATCTCCGGATGTTCGGTGATCAGCCTTCGCCATTCGTCGCCGCCTGAGGCGCTGTCCCAGATGAAGGTGACGAGCCGGTGGCGGAGGAGATCGCTCGCTTCCGCCAGCGGACCGTGCCGCTCCAGATAGCCGGCTGACGCGTAAAGTCCGAATTTCATCGAACCCACGCGGCGCGCGACAAGGTCGCGCGCGACGGGACGGGCGAGGCGGATCGCGATGTCGGAATCGCGCTTCATGAGATCGGAAAGGCTGTTGTCGAGCTGAATTTCAAGCGTGATATGGGGATGGCGGGCGCCAAGGCCCGTCAGACGCTTGGTGAGCCAATAAGCTCCGAACCCCTCGGTGGTCGAGATCCGAACCAATCCGCTCACCCGGTCGTCGTGACGCACCACCTGACGATGGATCGCTTCCGCGTGCTCCTCTATCGCCAGGGCGCGGCTCCACAGCGAGCGGCCAGCCTCGGCCAGCACCAGCCCGTCTTTCGTCCGGCCGAAGAGCGGCACGCCCAGCCGCCGTTCGAACTGCGTGATGCGTCGGCTGACCGTCGGCTGAGTCAAGCCCAGCGTCCGCGCCCCTGCGTTGAGACTGCCCGCCCGACTTACAGCCAAGAAGATTCGGATGTCGTCCCAGTCATTCATTCTTAATAAATCTAGAATCCCCACCTTAAAAAATCTACAATTGTTCAACCGATAACGGCAATCCTCAACACCGGTCCCCGCTCCTAGCCTCCCCTTGCATGCGCTCGCGCGCGCCGCCGCGGACTTCCTTTTCCGCGGAATGGAAACAAAGGCTGTGGGGAGATTTGCAGATGGTTCCGGGACTGCTCTCTTATGTCAGAAGCCCTTCCTCGCAGCTTGCGGCGTTCTCGGGCGCCTGCATGTATCTTGCTTACGCCATCGCTCATGGAGCCTGGCTCAATCCCTATCTGATCGGCGTTTGCTGCTTTATCGCGGCGTTCCTTCCCAAATACTCGATCCTGTCCAATAAAATCGAAGAGCGCGTGAACTTCCGTTTCGCGGTCGTCACCCTCGGCCGCGCCTCGCGCTTTGCGATGCAGGCGACGATGAATCTGGCGATCTGGTCGCTTTTCGTACACGGCCATGTCACGCCCGTCGACGGGCTGCGTGGCGTGGGCGGCGTCGCGGGCGTCGCGATCCTCACCACGCTCGCCTCCGTAGGCGCGCAATTCATCGCGCAATTCCTCTTCAATCGCGGCGTCGGCGACCTGAACCGCAACGTCATGGCGGCGCTGTGCCTCAACATCGTCTTCACCGCGCTGGCGACAATCGGCGTTCCTGCGCTCGCGACCGCCTTCATGATCGTCAGCCTCGGCCTCGGCGGCGCGCTTTTCCTGATGGGCGTTCTCTCCGATCTCAGGGCGTTGGTTCACCCGCATGGCGGCGTCGGCGTCTTCTACGGCACGTTCAATCCGTTCCACGCCACGCATCTCGCGCTCATCCGCAACGCGATCGAAACACGCGGACTCAGCAAGGTGATCATCCACCCCACGATCGTTCCCAAGCTGCACGCGCAGGCGCTTGAGCGCGGGGAAATTCGCGTCGCCCGCATCGAGGGCGGGTTGTGCGTCCTCGAAAAGACGGCGCGCGCGGACGCCAACGTCAATTATTTTCCAACCGGCAACCGGTTCTTTCCGCCGGAGACGCGCAAGCTGATGATCGAGCTCGCCGTCGCCGAGGCGGGTCTGTCGGACAAGGTGGAGGTTCTCTGGCTGCCCGAGGTCTATCGCGAAAAAGGCTTCCACGGCGTGACGCGCGTCATTCGGCAAAGACATCCGGGAATCGCGCTGCACGGCCTGCATGGCAGCGATCTTGGCGGCATGTGGGTGCGGTCGATCTATGATGAAAGCGGCTGGCTCTATCCGATCCCGGCGCGCCGCAGGGACAATGTCTCAGCGACCGCCATCCGCAACGGCGCGGCCGGAATGACGAGCCGCGTCGTCGGCGAAATCCTGTCCTCTCTGAAAAACGGAGCGGAATCCTTCGAGGCCGGCGGCCGGCGGTTCCGCAACCGCGCTGGCCTGGTCGCGCCGGTCTGATCCGCAAACGAACCATCTTCGGGGAGAAGAATGATGAAAGCGTGCTTCAAAATCGTCAGGAACAGCGAGGAGCGGCTGCAGGCGTATGCGATCCGGGCGATCGTCTATCTCGGCGAACAGCATTGTCCCTGGGACGAGGAGTTCGACGGCAATGACGACGCCGCGACGCAGGTGCTCGGCTGTGTGAATGGCGAGCCTTTCGCCACCGCCCGCATCCGCTGGTTCGCCGAATTCGCGAAACTGGAGCGCCTCGCAATCCGTCAACCCTTTCGCGGCGCCGGCCATGGTCATGAGCTGCTGGCCTATCTTCTCGCGGTCTGCGCGGAAAAGGGCTTCGCCAAAGCGTATCTGCACGCGCAGGCGAGGCTTGAACCGTTTTACGCGCGGCATGGTTTCGAACGGCGCGGCGCGACCTTCGCCTTTTCCGATCACCTCTATGTCGAGATGGCCGCGACGATCGCGCGCGACTCCGGCGCGATCACGCTCGCGGACGGACCGATGGTGCTGAACCGGCCGGAGGGCGAGTGGGGCCGGCCAGGGATTCTCGAACGATCCGCCCAGCGCATGGGAATGAAAGGCGCGCCGCTCACCCCGGCCTATCGATGACAAAAACCGCCGCTGTTCCGGCTTTTGAGGGAGAACCATCCATGACTGCTGTTTCCGCTTCGCAGCGCACGCTGGCGCTGATCGACGTGCAGAACGAATATATCGCGGCGGGCCGGCCCTTCTGTCTCGCGGGAATCGGCCCGAGCCTGGAGAATTGCCGCCGGCTCCTCTCGCACGCCCGACAGGCGGGCGCGCGAATCATTCATGTCAAACATGTGGGTGACGGGCCGGTTTTCCGCCGCGATTCCAGAGAGAGCGCGTTCATCGACGGCTTCGAACCACGTTCTGGCGAGATCAGCATCGAGAAATCGAAACTCTCCTGCTACTCGAATCCTGTGTTCGCGGAGCTGCTCGACGAGGCCGCGCCCGGCGCCGTCTATGTCGCCGGCTACGGCTCGACGATGTGCTGCATGGCCACGGTCGTCGACGCTCCGCTGTTCGGCCACAAGCTGAACTTCGTGCATGACGCTTCCTGGGCGCGCGCCAGCGGCGATCTCAGCGAGGCGGAGCTGCATCGCAACGCCGCCGCGATCATGGCGATTCATGGCGTCGCCGTGACGACGGCCGCAGTCATCGACGCCCTCGCGAGCGATCATCCGACGGCGCTCGCCGGATAGCGGGGAATGGCCGCCGGCCGCGGCGGCCTTGCCACGGCCTTGATCCGCTTCATTGTGGCTGTCCGATTCGATTGACGGAAAGGCGCATGGGGCAGTTGACAGGCTCGCGGGCGATATCGGCTCGCGTGATGATGACCGTCGTCGCGGCGATGGCGTTCGTCGCGCTGTGGGTCGGCGCGGGGCTCGCACAGCAGGCGCCGGCGACGGCGCAGCCGAACGGCGCGCGCGCGCAACTCGACAGGGCGCGGTCGCAACTCGACCAGATCGAGGCGACGTTGAAGCGCGGCGATCTGTCAGACAATTCGCTTCAACAGATGAGGGCGACCGTCGATCCCGAACTGCAGCGCCTTACGGCGCTCGTCGCGGAAAGCGCCCCGCGCGTGGAGACGCTGAAGGCAAGGCTGGCGCAACTCGGTCCGCGGCCCGATCCGCAGGCCCCGCCGGAGTCCGCCGACGTCGCGCGGGACCGGGCGGAGCGCACACGCGCGCTGCAGGAGGCGGAGGAAACGCTCCAACTCGCCCGCGCCCTTGCGATCCAGGCCGATCAAACGATCGTCGACATCACCGATCGCAGGCGTGCGCAGTTCACGCGGCAATTGTTTGCGCGCTCGAGCAGCCCCATCGATCCGCGCCTGTGGTGGCAGGTGAGTCAGAATGCGCCGCGCGACGCGGAAGCGCTCGCGCTCACCCTCTCGGACTGGGGCGGCGTCATCGCCAATGCTCAGGGCTATACGCGATGGCTGCTGCTCGCGGCCGGCCTGCTCGGCGCTTTTTTCGTTCTCGGCCCTCTGACCAGGGTTGGCGAGCGCTTCATGACGCGCGACGGGACGGCGCAGCCCTCCGGCGTCGGGGAGAAGGCGTTCAGAGCCGGCGCCATCGCCGTGCTGGGCTCCATCCGGCCCATCGCCGCGGCCTATGTTGTTCACTGGGGGCTGGACAGCGCCGGCCTGCTGCCGCCGCGCGTTTCGCCGGTCGTTCTGATGGCGCTCGCGGGCTTGGCGATCGTTGCGGCGATGCGGGCCATCGCGCAGGGGCTGCTCGCGCCGGAAACGCCCGGCTGGCGCCTTCCGAACATGAAGGATGAAAACGCGGTCACGCTGCAGAGCGCCTTCATCCGGGCGACCGCCGTCAGCATGATCGGAAAAACGATCGAAACGATCAATCAGGCCATCAGCGCCGGCCTGCCGCTCACCATCCTTGCTAAATCGCTTTTCGCCGGCCTGTTCGTCGCCGCGCTCTGGCCGGCCTTGTCGGCCTCGCAGCCTGGCGATCCCTCGGAAGAGGCGTGCCTTGGTCCCTATGTGCCGCCGCCCGCGACAATCGCCGGGCCGTTCCGTCTGCTTCTCGGCGCGGCCCTGATCGGCATTCTCGTCGCCGCGCTGACCGGATATGTCGCGTTCGCGACCTTCCTGGTCGACCAGGTTCTATGGGTCAGCGTCGTCGGCGCCGGCCTGCTGCTCGGGCTCGCGCTCGTCGATGCGGCGATCGCCAAAGCGCTGTCGCCTACGACGCGCACGTCCCGCCTGCTCGGCGAAAGCTTCGGCCTGCGCCGCAAAGCCGTGGAGCAATTCGCCGCCGCGGCCGCCGGCCTGTTCAAGCTCTTTCTGTGTCTTGTGGCGCTGCTGCTCGTCATCGCGCCGTGGGGCGTCCGGTCGGACGACATTCTTTCCTCAGCGCGCAGCGCGCTTCTCGGATTCACCATCGGCGGCGTCACGATCTCGTTCTCGGCGATCGCTGGCGCCTGCGTCGTC
>MKVY01000034.1:165015-165257 GCA_001899525.1 Rhizobiales bacterium 65-9 | reverse complement strand
GTTCTCCTGACGCGCGGCGCGCAGCGCTGGCTCGACGAAAAATATCTACCGCTTACCGATATCGACGCCGGCCTGCGCAATTCCATTCGCACCGCCTTCGGCTATGCGGGCTTCGCAACCGCCGCGGCGCTGGCGCTGTCCTCGCTCGGCCTGTCGCTCGACAGGGTGGCGATCATCGCCGGCGCGCTGTCGGTCGGCATCGGCTTCGGCCTCCAGTCGATCGTCAATAATTTCGTCTCGGG
>MKVY01000034.1:164516-164998 GCA_001899525.1 Rhizobiales bacterium 65-9 | reverse complement strand
CGAGACCGGCGACCGCTCGACCGTCATCATGCCGAACTCGAATCTCGTGTCGGGCGTCGTCAAGAATCGGGTCCACAACGATCGCAGCGGGCGCGTGCTGGTCGCGGTCAGCACGCCGCGCGCGTTCGACCCGGTGATCGTGTCCCGCATCCTGACCGACGCCGCGAACGGCCATGAGGACGTTCTGAAGAAGCCGGCGCCGAGCGTGTTCTTCAAGAAAATCGGCGACGCGCAGCTCGATTTCGAACTCGTCTGCTTCGTCGCGGACGTCGATCTCATCGGTCGGGTGACGAGCGATCTGCATTTCATCGTCTTCCGCGAAATCGTGGCCAAGCAGCCGGCGCTCGATCCGCCGCGCCTGAAGGTCGAGGGGCTGGGCGGCGTCGAAGGCGCGCTGGGCGGCATCGCCGAGTCGATCGCGCGCGCGCCGAGCGGCGGGACGCCCGCGCCGTCGGCCGAGGTCAAGCCATAGGATTTGCTCA
>MKVY01000034.1:154527-164434 GCA_001899525.1 Rhizobiales bacterium 65-9 | reverse complement strand
CTTTTGCTCAGCCGCAGGTCGTTAAGGGCGTTGTAACGGTTGCCAGCGGAGGGCGCGGCGCCTTAACTCCGCGCCCAGCAGAATGGGGACATCCGGGGCGCATGAACCTGTTGCGACTCTACGCCCGGGTGCTGGGCCAGTTGGGGCCGGACGCGAAGCTGGGCGTCGCCCTCGCGTTCGCCAATCTCGTGCTGGCGATGGCGACGTTCGCGGAGCCGGTGCTGTTCGGCCGGATCGTCGACGCGCTGATCGGCAAGTCCGGCTCCGGCGCCGCCGAACCGGTGACCTTCGAGCGGCTGGCTCCCCTGATCGGCATGTGGATCGGCGTCGGGCTCACGACCATCGTGGTCGGCGTCTTCGTCTCCCTGCAAGCCGACAGGCTCGCCCACCGCAGGCGGCTCGCCGTCATGGCGTCCTATTTCGAGCATGCGCTGACACTGCCCATCGCCTTCCATTCCCAGGTCCATTCCGGCCGCGTGCTCAAGGTGATGCTCGACGCCACAAGCGGAATGTGGGGGCTGTGGCTCGCCTTCTTCCGCGAGCATTGCGCAAGCTTCGTCACCCTCTTCATCCTGCTTCCGTTCACGCTCTGGCTAAACTGGCGGATGGGCGTGCTGCTCGTCGCGCTCGTCGTGCTGTTCGGAGCGCTGACGGTCTATATCCTGCGCAAGACCGAGCGGCTGCAAACGAGCGTCGAGCGCTATCACTCCGATCTGGCCGAGCGGGCCTCGGACGCGCTGGGCAACGTGCCCGTGATCCAGAGCTTCACCCAGATCGAAACCGAGGTGCGCGGCCTGCGCACCACGATGGCGACGCTGCTCGACGCTCAAATTCCCGTACTGTCCTGGTGGGCGATCGCCACGGTGCTGACGAGGGCGTCGGCCACGCTGACGGTGCTCGCGATCTTCCTGCTCGGCACGTATCTGCATCTGAACGGGCAGACGAGCGTCGGCGAGATCATCACCTTCACCAATTTCGCGACCATGCTGATCGGCCGGCTCGAACAGGTCGTGGGATTCGTCAACTACATCTTCATGCAGGCCCCGAAGATGGCGGAGTTCTTCGAGATCCTTGATACGACGCCGGCGGTGCGGGACAAGCCGAACGCGATCACCCCCGGCCGGCTTAACGGCGCGGTCGCTTTCAACAGCGTCTCCTTCTCCTACGACGGCAAGCGGCCCGCGGTCGTCGACGCATCATTCGGCGTCGCGCCGGGCGAGACTGTCGCGCTCGTCGGCGCCACCGGCTCGGGCAAATCAACGACGCTCAGCCTGCTGCATCGCGCCTTCGATCCGCAGTCGGGCGCCATCACGGTCGACGGCGTCGATCTGCGGGATTATTCGCTGCTCGGCCTGCGACGCAATATCGGCGTCGTGTTTCAGGAGCCGATGCTGTTCGCCCGCACGATCCGCGAGAATCTGCAGGTCGGCCGCCCTGACGCCACGGACGAGGAGATGATCCTCGCGCTGGCCCGCGCGCAGGCGACCGAGATCATGGCGCGGCAACCGCAGGGCCTGGATACGGTAATCGGAGAACGCGGGCGCACGCTGTCGGGCGGAGAGCGTCAGCGTCTTTCAATCGCGCGCGCCTTGCTGAAGGATCCGCCCATCCTCATCCTCGACGAAGCGACGTCGGCGCTGGACGCCGCGACGGAGACGAAGCTTCAGAAGGCTCTCGAAGAGGTCATGAAGGGGCGCACGACCCTGGTCATCGCGCATCGCCTCGCGACGATCCGCAACGCCACGCGCATTCTCGTCTTTGAAGAGGGCCGGATCATCGAGGCGGGGACCTTCGAGGAGCTCGTCGCGCGCGGCGGACGTTTCGCGGTTCTGGCGAAAGCGCAGTATCTCGCGGGGCCGGCGCCGATCGGCGATGACGAGGCGTCGTCGCTCGCGCGTAAAATCGCGGAGTGACGCGAGCGGCTCATCCGCCCCGGAGCGTCTCGTTGCTTGAGACAAGCCTTGCGAGACGTCCAGCTTGGCGTTCGACGCGTCTGTTAGCGCGTGCGGCGGCTTCTTTTGCGCGGGACCCGTTCTTATCGCGGTTCGGCGGGATCGGCCTGAGCGGCGGCCGCCGGCAGCGGCGTGATCCGCAGAGCAGTGATGCGGTTGCGATGCTTGCGCAGGACGGCGAAGCGCAGACCGTGGAAGGTGAACACCTGTCCGGCGTCGGGGATCACCCGCGCCTCCTGAATGACGAGGCCGGCGATGGTGGTCGCCATGTCATCGGGCAGGCTCCAGTCCATCGCCCGGTTCACGTCGCGAATGGGCGCGGACCCTTCGACGATCACGCTGCCGTCCCGCTGCGGCCTGACGCCGATCGCCGCCACGTCATGTTCGTCGCGTATGTCGCCGACGATCTCCTCCAGCACGTCCTCGAGGGTGACGAGCCCCATGACCACGCCATACTCGTCGATCACGAAAGCGAAATGCGTCTTCTTCTGCAGAAAGGCGCGAAGCTGATCGGGCAGCGCCGTGGTGTCGGGCACGAACCATGGCGGCAGCGCGATGCTCGCCAGATCGAGCCCGGCCGGATCGCCGCCGGCCACATCGAGCGCGCGCAGCATGTCCTTCGCATGCACGAGACCGATGATATTCTCCGGGCTGCCGCGCCAGAGCGGCATGCGGGTGTAAGGCGAAGCGAGAATCTCGCGAACAATGGCTTCAGGCGGCTGGTCGGCGTCGATCGCGCGCATCTTGGTGCGGTGAATCATGACGTCGGATACGACCAGATCATGAAGGTCGAGCAGGCCGCCGATCATGTCGCGGTCCGATTTCACGACGCCGCCCTCCTTGTGCAGCAGGTCGACTGCGCCTTTCAATTCCTCATGCGCCTGATCGACCGTCAGCGCGCGGCCGGCGCGAACGCCAATGAGACGCAGCGCGCGACGCGCGATGCATTCGATCGCAGAAAACGCCGCGCCCAACGTCGCGACGAGCCAGTTCGCGGATCTCGCCGTTACGAGAGCGAGAGAATCGGCGCGGGCGCTGGCGATCGAACGCGGAACAGCCTCAGCGAAGATGATGATCAGAAACGCCATGGCGAGAGCCGCCGCGAAGAAGCCCGGCAGCCCGAATTCCGGCTCCATGCGCCAGGCGACGAAAGCCGACGCGCCGATATTGATCAGCGTCTTGCCAACCATCATCGCGCCGATGAGCCTGTCGCTCTGTTCCGCCAGCCGGTTGACGAGCGCGGCGCGCGGATCGCCGGCCTTCTCAAGCGACAGCATGCGCGCGCGCGACGCCAGCGTGATCGCTGCCTCGACCATGGACAGATAGGCGGAGGCGCCGAGGCAAACCAGAATGACGAAGGCCGTCAGGCGCGGATCGATCGCGACGTCGTCCATGGCGCCGACGCTCAGCCGCGCGCCAGTTCATCGGCAAGGAACGCGCGCGCTTTCGCCGCATCGACGTCCCGCGCGATGAAGCTCTCTCCGATGCCGCGCGCGAGGATGAAAGTCAGCTTTCCGTCCGCGACC
The DNA here is from genome assembly GCA_001899525.1 of Rhizobiales bacterium 65-9. GTDB lineage: Bacteria > Pseudomonadota > Alphaproteobacteria > Rhizobiales > Beijerinckiaceae > Terrirubrum. Next base: position 160,956 of record MKVY01000034.1, on the reverse strand, counting down.
TTTTTGTCCTGACGCATAGCGTCGAGCAGCGAATCGGCGTCGCCGGCGCCGCCCGGCACGTCAGCGAGCCTGGTCGGCAGCCCGACCTCCGCAAGATGGCGCGCGATGCGCGCCGCGTCCTGCCCGTTGGCGAGGCCCAGCGCGACCGAGAAGCGGAACGCCATGCATAGGCCAATCGCCACCGCTTCGCCATGCACGAGCCGCGCGCCGTCATAATTCGTCGCCCGCTCCAGCGCGTGCGCGAAAGTGTGGCCGAGATTGAGGAGCATGCGATCGCCCGTCTCGCGCTCGTCGCGCGCCACGATCGCCGCCTTGGAGCGGCAGCTTATCGCGACGGCTCGTTCGCGTTCGGGACCGCCCGAAAAAATCCGGTCCGCGCGCGTTTCCAGCCAATCGAAAAAAGCGCGATCGTCGATCAGCGCATATTTCAGCACCTCGGCGTAACCCGCGCGAAACTCGCGCGGCGGCAAGGTGTCGAGAAGAGCAGTGTCGGCGATCACGAGCGACGGCTGATGAAAAGCGCCCACCAGATTCTTGCCGTGCGGCGAGTTGATCCCGGTTTTGCCGCCGACGGACGAATCGACCTGCGCGAGCAGCGTCGTCGGAATCTGAATGAAGCGCAGGCCGCGCCGCACGATCGCGGCTGCGAAGCCGGCGAGATCCCCCACGACGCCGCCGCCGAGCGCGATCACCAGGTCGTTGCGCTCGATGCGCGCGCCGATCAGGGCGTCGCACACATGCTGGAGAACCGGATAGCTTTTCGAGCCCTCGCCGGGCGCGACGGCGACGAAGGCCGCCTCGACACCGATCCGCGCCAGAGTCTGCTCGACCTGACCCCGATGAAACGCCTGCACATGCGAGTCCGTCACGACGGCGACCCGTCCGCCGGCTTTCAACGCCGGCCAGCGCTCCGCAAGCTGACCGAGGGCGCCGCGGCCGATAACGATGTCATAGGCGCGATCGCCCAACTCCACGGGAACGATCGTCAGAGAGGGCACGACGTTCTCCATTACGCTGCGGCTCCTGTCAGGAAGGCGTGGATCGCGACGATCGCTTCGTCGACAATCAGTTCGGGCGGCGCCTCGCGCGATTGAATGGCGATGTCCGCCTCGGCGTAAGTCGGGTAGCGCTCCTCGATCAGCCGGCGGAGCGTTTCGTCGGGGTCGGCGCCGTTAAGAAGGGGGCGGTTATTCCGCTTCCGGACGCGTCTGATCAATGTTTCAAAATCCGCTTTCAGCCAAACGCATACGCCTTGCGCGGCGATGCGCCGCCTGGTTTCAGGATTCATATAGGCGCCGCCGCCTGTCGCGAGAACGATCTCGCCCTCCTCGAGCAACCGCGTGATGACGCGGCGCTCGCCGTCGCGGAACGCCTCCTCGCCGTGCTGGGCGAAGATCTCGGGTATGGTGAGGTGGGCGGCCTGCTCGATTTCAGCGTCCGCGTCCTTGAAGGGCATGTCCAGGCGGGCGGCGAGGCGCTTGCCCAGCGCCGTCTTGCCGGCCCCCATCATGCCCACGAGCACGATCGTGCGGCCGGCCAGATTCTCGCGAATGGATGCGGCGAGAGCGTCGGCCTTGCGAGGCTTTGATGGCATGGCGTCGGGCATGAAAACGCCATACATCGAACGCCGCCGGTTCGAAAGGAGAAGCATCGCCCGATCAAGGCCGCTTGCGCCGCCGGCGGCGGCGTGATCAAGCGAACGCAAACGCGGTCGCGTCAGAGGGGGCATGGCGCAGACCGGAGAGCATCGGGACACTGAACAGAGTGCGGACATCGTCGCCCGACGCCCGATTGATCGACCGCTTTCTCGCCATGCTCGCAGCGGAGCGGGGCGCGGCGGCCAACACGATCGCCGCCTACCGCCGCGACCTCGTCGACTATTCCGGCTTCCTCGCCGACAGCCGCCGGTCGATCGCGACGGTTCCGGCCGACGGAATCCGCGGCTATCTCGACCGGCTCGCCACGGCTAAGCTTAAGCCCTCCTCGGCCGCGCGCCGGCTGTCGGCGATCCGGCAGCTCCACCGGTTCCTCTACGCCGAGCAGATGCGGGAGGACGATCCGTCGGCTGCAATCGAGTCGCCGCGCAAGCCGCGCCGCCTGCCCAGGGTGCTCGGCGCCGATGAGGTGTCGCGCCTGCTGGCTTACGCGGCGAGCGAGGCGCAGGCGGCGGAGATCAGCCCCGGCGAACGGCTTCGCCGAACGCGCTTTCACTGTCTGCTCGAACTTCTCTATGCAACCGGACTGCGGGTGTCCGAACTCGTTTCATTGCCGATGACGGTGGCGCGCTCCACGGAGCCGATGATCATCGTGCGCGGCAAGGGCGGTAGGGAGCGGATGGCGCCTCTCAACGGGTCGGCGCAGGCGGCGCTGCGCGCCTATCGCGAGCAGCTTGAAACGCTGAACCAGGCTGGCGGAAAATGGCTCTTTCCCGCCGACAGCGAGAGCGGTTATCTGCCGCGACAGATGTTTGCGCGCGACCTGAAGGCGGCCGCGGCCGCCGCCGGGCTGCGGGCCGATGCGATCAGCCCGCATGTGCTGCGGCATGCTTTCGCCAGTCATCTCCTGCAGAACGGCGCCGATCTGCGCGTCGTGCAGGAGCTGCTCGGCCACGCCGATATTTCAACGACGCAGATCTACACGCATGTTCTCGACGAACGCACGAAAGCGATGGTGCGCGACCTGCATCCGCTGAACGAGAAAGAGGACTGAAGCGCGCCGCTGAAATCCGAATGCCGAGCGGCTCTAACCCTTGCGGCGCAGCACGAACACGGCCTGCTCGCCAAACAGGTTCCAGAACCACCAGGGCGCGCGAAGCGCCGCCTTGCCGCCGGCGTTGAGCGCCACGGAACGCTCCATCACCGCGCCGATCTCATCGCAGAGCGCGACGAAATCCCTGATCGTGCAGAAATGGATGTTCGGCGTATCATACCATGCGTCCGGCAGATTGTCGGTCACCGGCATGCCGCCTTTGAACATCAGGTGGCTGCGGATGCGCCAGTGGCCGAAATTCGGGAAGGAGACGATCGCGCGCCGGCCGACGCGCAGCATATGTTCGAGCACCTTGCGGGGATTGCGGGTCGCCTGGATCGTCTGGGACAGGATCACATAGTCGAAACTGTCGTCAGGATAGTCCGCGAGGTCCGTATCGGCGTCGCCCTGGATGATGGCGAGCCCGCGCGCGACGCCGCGGCTGACGCCGTCACGCGACAGCTCGATGCCGCGCGCGTCGCAATTCTTCTCGTCGCGCAGCATTTCGAGCAGAAGCCCCTCGCCGCAGCCGACATCGAGCACGCGGGTGTTCGGCTCGACCATCGCGGCGATGAGCAGAAGATCGATGCGCGCGCCGTTTCCGGCGGTGTTTTGAATCACGACGGTCACGCGACGCCCCTCGCCGTCGCGGCGGCGTTGAGAAAGCCGCGCGTGGTCGCGAAAAGCTCCGGCTCGTCGAGCAGGAAGGCGTCGTGGCCCTTGTCGCTTTCGATCTCCACGAACGAAACCGAGGCGGCGGCAGCGTTCAGCGCATGAACGATGGCGCGGGAGTCGCTCGTCGGGAACAGCCAGTCCGAGGTGAAGGACACGACGCAGAAGCGCGCCGTGGCGCCCTTGAAGGCGGCGCTCAGCAGGCCGCCATAGTCGGCGGCGAGATCGAAATAATCCATCGCTCGCGTCAGATAGAGATAGGAGTTGGCGTCGAAGCGTTCGACGAAGCTCACGCCCTGATGGCGCAGATAGCTCTCGACCTGAAAATCAGCGTCGAAGGAGAAGGTGGGCGCCTCGCGATCCTGCAGGTTTCGGCCGAACTTGCGGTGCAGCGCGCTCTCCGAGAGATAGGTGATGTGCGCCGCCATGCGCGCCACGGCCAGACCCTTCGCGGGCCGGACGCCCGCGTCGAGATAGCGGCCGCGCCGCCAGTCGGGATCGGCCATCACAGCCTGTCGCCCGACCTCGTGGAACGCGATGTTCTGGGCCGAATGCCTTGCGCCAGTCGCGATCGGCATGGCGGAGAAGACGCGGTCGGGATAGCTCGCCGCCCATTGCAGCACCTGCATGCCGCCCATCGATCCGCCGATGACGCTGAGAAGCCGATCGACGCCGAGATGGTCCACCAGCATCGCCTGGGCGCGGACCATGTCGCGGATCGTGACCACGGGAAGATCGAGCGCATAAGGGCGGCCGTGCGCGGGATTGGTCGAGGCCGGCCCCGTCGAGCCCATGCAGGCGCCGATCACGTTCGAACAGATGATGAAGAACCGGTCCGTGTCGATGGGTTTGCCCGGCCCGATCATCGTCTCCCACCAGCCGAGCTTGCCGGTCACCGGGTTGACGTTCGCGACATGCTGGTCGCCGGTCAGCGCGTGGCAGATCAGGATCGCGTTGGATTTCGCCGGATTCAGCGCGCCGTAGGTCTGGTAGGCGATCTGCAGGCGGTTGATTTCCGCGCCTGAATCCATCCGGAGCGGCTGCTCCGGACCGAGCTTCAGCAGCAGACTCGACGGATCGTCCACCTCCGAGCGAGCCGACTGGGCGATGGAATTGAGCGCGGCCATGCCGTCTTTCAGTCTCCGAAACGCGCAGGACGCCGTCAGGCTGCGGGTGAGAGATCGTCCTATATCTTATCTGTTCGATTTGTCGAACATTTTTCCTTTGGAACGGACGAAGCAGGAGGCGCCATCCCTTTCAAGACCCCTTTGCCTTGCTGGCGCGCCGCCCTATGAAGAGCGGCTTCTTCACCGGCGCCGCCATGTCCGCTTCCTCTCCCGCCGCGCCCATTCCCTCGCTCGCCGATCTGAGGCGCGACATCGATCGCATCGACGAGACGATGCACCGGCTCCTGATGGAGCGCGGGGAAATCATCAACACCCTGATCGAAACCAAGAAGACCGCAGCCTCCGGCTCGGCTTTCCGCCCCGGCCGCGAGGCCGAGATGATGCGGCGGCTCGCCGAGCGCCATCGGGGCATCCTGCCCCTCGACACGGTCGAGACGATCTGGCGCGTCATCATCGGCACCTTCACCTATGTGCAGGCCCCTTATTCCGTTCATGCGGACATCGCGGGCGGCGACGCTTCGATGCGGGATTCGGCCCGCTTCCATTTCGGCTTCACGGTGCCCTTCCAACCCCATTTCGGACCCGCCGCGGTGATCGAAGCGGTCGCGGCGTCGGCCGGAGACCTTGGAATCTTCAGCGCGCAGCCGACATCGAGCGGCGGCGCCTGGTGGCGCGCGCTCGAGGGCGCCGGCCGGCCGAAGATCATTGCGCGCCTGCCTTTCATCGAGCGGCCTGACCATCCCGCCGGAACGCCGATCTTTGTCATCGCCAAGCCGCTCGGCGACGCCACGGTGCGCGAACTTATCGTGTTCTCGATACGCCTCGAGCGCTGGAGCCCCGCCTTCGCCGCCGCGATAGCCGCGATCGGCGGATCGCTCGACGGATCGGCTGGCGACGCGCAGGGCCTGTCGATCCTCGTTTCGGCGCCCGGCGAGAACGCCGAACAGAAGCTCGCCGAAGCGCTTGCCGCCGCGGGCGCGGGCATTGGCGCGATCCATGAGATCGGCAGCCATGCGCGCCGATTCAGCGTCGGCGGCTGACCATCGCCCATTCGTCAGTTCTTGCGGAGTTTTTCGTCCGATGTCTGCGACACGTCCCGTTCCTCGCGCCAGCGTCATGGAAATCGAAGCCTACCAGCCGGGTAAATCGACAGCGCCGGCTGGCGTGACGCTGCACAAGTTGTCCTCCAATGAATCGCCGCTCGGCCCCAGCCCGCGCGCCGTCGAGGCGTTCCAGCGCGTCGCCGAGAAACTCGAGCTTTATCCCGACGGCTCCTCGACGCGGCTGCGCGAGGCGATCGCGGCGAAGTACGGGCTCGACGCCAGCCGCATCATCTGCGGCAACGGATCGGATGATCTGCTGGCGCTGATCACGAACGCCTATCTCGAACCCGGAGACGAGGCGATCTACTCGGCCTACGGATTCGTCGTCTATCCGATCGCGATCAGGGCGGCGGGGGCAAGGCCCATCGTCGCGCCCGAGAAGAACTTCACGGCGGATGTCGATGCGATCCTGAAGGCGGTGACGCCCAAGACGAAGATCGTCTTCCTCGCCAATCCGAACAACCCGACCGGCTCCTATCTGCCGTTCGATGAGGTCAAGCGTCTGCACGCCGGCCTGCCGCCGCATGTGCTGCTCGTGCTCGACGCCGCCTATGCGGAATATGTCCGCCGCAACGATTACTCGTCGGGGATCGAGCTCGTCGCGACAAGCGAGAATGTCGTGATGACGCGCACCTTCTCGAAGATTCACGGTCTGGCGGCGCTGCGGATCGGCTGGGCCTATGCGCCGGCCCATGTCATTGACGCCATGAATCGCATCCGCGGCGCATTCAACGTCAATGCCGCCGCGATCGAGGCGGGTATCGCCGCGCTCGCGGACG
>MKVY01000034.1:150791-154509 GCA_001899525.1 Rhizobiales bacterium 65-9 | reverse complement strand
GTCGTGACGCCCAGCGTCGCGAATTTCCTTCTCGTCCATTTTCCCGAGACGTCCGGAAAGACTGCGAAGGAAGCGGACGCGTTCCTCACCGCGCGCGGCCTCATCCTGCGCCGTCTCGAGCCTTATCGTCTGCCGGGCGCGTTGCGCCTCACCATCGGAACCGAGGAGGCGAACCGCAAGGTCGTCGCGGCGCTGGCGGCGTTCCTGAAAGGCGGCGCCGGTGCCTGACCAACTCGGACAGGCGCTGCCAGCGCCGCTTTTCAAATCTGTCGCGCTAATCGGTCTCGGCCTGATCGGCTCGTCGATCGCGCGCGCGGCCAAGCACAAGAATCTCGCCGGGCGCATCGTCGCCATCGACAACAATCCGGATGTGGCGGCGCGCGTCCGCGAACTGGCGCTGGCGGACAGCGTCGAGACGGACGCCGCGCTTGGCGTGCGCGATTGCGACCTTGTGATTCTCTGCGCCCCGGTCGGCGCCAACGTCGCCATCGCGCAGCAGATCGCGGCGTCGCTGACGCCAGGCGTCATTCTCTCCGACGTCGGGTCGGTGAAAACCGCGGTCGTGCGGGACGTTTCTCCTTATTTGCCGGAAGGCGCGCATTTCATTCCAGCGCACCCTGTCGCCGGCACGGAGCAGTCCGGGCCCGACGCCGGTTTCGCCACGCTGTTCATGAATCGCTGGTGCATCCTGACTCCGCCGTTCGGAACCTCGCCTGAGGCGGTGGATCGCCTGCGCGCGTTCTGGGAGATGATCGGCGCCAATGTCGAGATCATGTCGCCGGAGCATCACGACCGGGTGCTCGCGATCACGAGCCATATTCCGCATCTCATCGCCTACAACATCGTCGGCACCGCCGCCGATCTCGAGGAGGTGACGCAGTCGGAAGTGATGAAATTCTCGGCCGGCGGCTTTCGCGATTTCACGCGCATCGCCGCGTCCGACCCGACGATGTGGCGCGACATCTTCCTCAACAACAAGGAAGCCGTGCTGGAGATTCTCGGCCGCTTTCAGGAGGATCTGTTCTCGCTGCAGCGCGCGATCCGCTGGGGCGAAGGCGACAAGCTGTTCGACCTGTTCACGCGCACACGCGCGATCCGGCGCGGCATCGTCGAGCAGGGACAGGAAACCGCGGCGCCCGATTTCGGACGGACGCGGCCTGAATCGTGATCCTCGGGGTCGGCGGCGAGGATCAGTAAAGCGGCTGCAGGTTCAGCAGCCGGATCGGCCCCATCATCACGCGCCCGTCGCGGAAGGTCAGGGCGAAGGGCAGTCCCTGCGCCGGCGCGCCGAGATTGACGAGGCCGCTCAAGAGCCCGCCGCTGCGTCCGAGAATCTGATCGATGCCAGCGGCCGAACCTTCGACGCGCCCCGCGATCATGTGCTGGTCGTCAATCGCCAGTTCGCCGCGGGCGTCGAGCGCGATGCGGCCGCGCGTCGCCTTCATCTGGGCGATGGACAGTTTGCCGCCGGCGAGACGCCAGCGCTCGATATTGTCGACCGGATGGCCCGCGCCGATCGTGTCGGCCCGCGTCATCGTGGCGCGCACCATAAGATCGCCGGGGTCGTTCGATCCGACGAGCGCGTCGATCAGGGGCGACGCGACGCCCTTGCCGTCGATCGCGACGTCGAACGACGGCGTCTCCGGTGGAGAATCGGGCGTCACGCGTAAATGGGTTTCGAGGTTGGCCGCCTGGGCGACGACGGCGCTCTCCTGCGCGCCGGCCTGTGTCGCCTTGAAGCCTTCGATCACGCTGTCATAGCGCTCCAGCCGACCGCCGCTGAGCACGGCGCTGGTGCGCAGCAGCAACCATGTCACGTTGAAGCTCTGGCCGGATGGGAGCGTCGCCTGCGCCGGCCCGTCCAGCTCCGCCACGACATGGTTTGGTTTGTAGGCGAGCGCGACCGCGCGCAAAGGTCCAGCGCTCGCCGTGATTCGTCCCTCCTCGATCGAGACCGAGGAACAGTTCAGTTCGAACCGGAAGGGAAAACCGCCAATGCGCTGATCGTGACAGGTCCAGCGCCGGCCATTGTCGTTTTCGCGGGTGACCCAGTTCGCGATCGCCGTTCCGGCGATGTGTGAGCCGACGAACCAGTATCCGCTCCACAGCACGATGACTGCGAGAAGCAGGAGCGGCGGCGCGAGGATGGATTTGCGCTTGTCGGCCATGAGACGAGTTGATCCGGGGCCGCTGTATGTCGCCGGAGCGCGCGGCGGAAGCAAGGCGTCTGGCGCCGTCCTGACGGCTAGTCGTCCATCCGCAGCGCCGCGGCGCTCGCCCAGGCGCCAAGCACGATGGCGATCAGGCTGATCGCGCCAAGCATGAGCAGGGGCGTGCGGAACGGGACGCCGCCCCCGAGCGCGGCCTGGGTGGCCGAGACGCCGAAAATAAGGGTCGGGAGCATCAGCGGCAGCACGAGAATCGAGGATAGAAGGCCGCCGCGCCGCATGCGGGCGGTCAGCGCCGCGCCGATCGCGCCGATCGCCGTCAGGGCCGGCGTGCCGACGAGCAGCGTCAGGGACAGGGGCAGCATCGCCGCGGGCTCCAGCGACAGCAACAGGCCCAGCGCCGGCGCCGCGAGGGCGAGAAGAAGGCCCGATGCGAGCCAGTGCGCCGCCATCTTGGCCAGCGCCGCCAGTTCGAGGGGAAGCCGCGCCATGCGCAGCATGTCGAGCGAGCCGTCTTCGGCGTCCGCCTGAAACAGGCGATCAAGACCCAGGAGCGTGGCGAGAAGCGCCGCGATCCAGAGAATCGCCGGCGCGATTCGCGACAGAAGGTTTGGATCCGGGCCCACGGCGAAGGGGACGAGCGCGACGATCATCAGGAAGAAGATCAGCACCAGCTCGAAGCCGCCGCCGATCCGGACTGAGAGGATCAGGTCGCGCCTGAGAAGAGCGAGGAAGGCGCGCGTCACGCCAACGGCTCCCGGCGCGATAACCTGGCCTCGTTGGGCTCCCCGACCGCAAGAACCGTCATCGCGGGCCAATCCAGCGGCTGATGGCTGGCGGCGACAATAATTCCGCCATCCTCCAGATGCCGAGCGGCCAGCCGTTTCAACTCTTCCGCCGCCCACGTGTCGAGCCCGTTGAGCGGCTCATCGAGAAGCCAGACGGGACGGGCGGCGCAGAGGAGGCGCGTCAGCGCCAGCCGGCGCCGCTGGCCAGTGGAGAGCCAGGCGGTCGGCGACGATGCGAAATCCGAAAGATCGAACCTTTCGAGCGCCGAACTGTCGTCCTCAAGCCCGCGCGACCGGCGCTCGCCAGCCATCGCTCGCCAGAAAGAAATGTGTTCGCTCGGCGTCAGGCTGCCCTTGAGCCCGTCCCGCACGCCGATATAGCAGCATTGTTCCGCAGCCGGAATATCATGGTCCGGCTCGATTCGGACTTCGCCGCGGGAGGGCTGCAGCAAGCCTGCAAGAATGCGCAAGAGGCTTGTTTTGCCAACGCCATTGGGGCCTGTGAGCGTCAATCCGGCGTGATTTTCGATAAAAAAGGAGAGATCGGCGAATAGCGTTCTCTCCCCGCGAACGCAGGTCAGGCGATCGGCTATGAGGCGCTGCGCAAGGAACGGCATAATTTATTCCGTGTACGAAATAAACGCGCACTTGAGGCTGACGCGATGAGCGAGACGCGGTGCGCCCGACAAATGAATGTGGCGCAATCATGTAGCGGTCAATCGAGAACTGTTCTATAAAGGCGGCGGCTACGCCGCACCTATC
>MKVY01000034.1:136045-150781 GCA_001899525.1 Rhizobiales bacterium 65-9 | reverse complement strand
CCAAATCAGACGTTCCGGCGCCGGCTCAAGCCTTTTCCGGCCGCTCCCGCGACCGCCTGTGATGCGTTGCTGCCCGAAGGACCTGTCCATGACCTCGCTCGATAGTTTCAACTGCCGCAAGACCATGAAGGTCGGCGGCGCCGCCTATACCTACTATTCCCTGAAGGAAGCCGAGAAAAACGGCCTTGCCGGCGTCTCGCTTCTGCCCTTCTCCATGCGCGTGCTGCTGGAGAACCTGCTCCGGCACGAGGATGGGCGTTCGGTGACGAAGGCCGACATTCAGGCGGTCTCGGACTGGCTTCAGAACAAGGGAGCGGTGGGCAAGGAGATCGCCTTCCGGCCGGCGCGCGTGCTGATGCAGGATTTCACCGGCGTGCCGGCGGTCGTGGATCTCGCGGCGATGCGCGACGCCATGCGCCATCTCGGCGGCGATCCGGAGAAGATCAATCCGCTCGTCCCGGTCGACCTCGTGATCGACCATTCGGTGATCGTCGACGAGTTCGGCTCGGCCAAGGCGTTCAAGAAGAATGTCGAGCTTGAATATGAGCGCAACGGCGAACGCTACCGCTTCCTGAAATGGGGCCAGCAGGCGTTCAAGAATTTCTCGGTCGTGCCGCCCGGCACCGGCATCTGCCACCAGGTCAATCTCGAATATCTCTCGCAGACCGTCTGGACGCGAAAGGAAAAGGCGAAGGACGCCAAGGGCAAGACCGTCACCGTCGAGGTCGCCTATCCCGATACGCTGGTCGGCACCGATTCCCATACGACGATGGTCAACGGCCTGGCGGTGCTTGGCTGGGGCGTCGGCGGCATCGAGGCCGAAGCCGCGATGCTCGGCCAGCCGCAGTCCATGCTGCTGCCCGAGGTGATCGGCTTCAAGCTGACGGGCAAGCTGAAGGAAGGCGTCACCGCGACCGATCTCGTGCTCACCGTGACGCAGATGCTGCGCAAGAAGGGAGTCGTTGGAAAGTTCGTGGAATTCTACGGAGCGGGCCTCGATTCGCTCTCGCTCGCCGATCGCGCCACCATCGGCAACATGGCGCCGGAATATGGCGCGACCTGCGGCTTCTTCCCGATCGACGCCGAGACGATCAGTTATCTCAAGATGTCGAGCCGCGCCGCGCCCCGCGTCGCGCTGGCGGAGAAATACGCCAAGGCGCAGGGACTGTATCGCACCAAGGCGACGGAAGACCCGGTCTTCACCGACACGCTCGAACTTGATCTCGGAATCGTTACGCCGTCGCTCGCCGGTCCGAAGCGGCCCGAGGGGCGCGTCGCGCTCGAAAATGCGAAGGCGGGATTCCTCGCCGCCCTGGAGAACGAATACAAGAAGCCGGGTGAGGCGCATAAGCGCTTCAAGGTCGAAGGCAAGAATTTCGACATCGGTCATGGCGACGTGGTGATCGCGGCGATCACGTCCTGCACGAACACGTCGAATCCCTCGGTGCTGATCGGGGCCGGACTTCTGGCGCGCAAGGCGGCCGCGCTCGGCCTCGCCTCGAAGCCCTGGGTCAAGACTTCGCTCGCGCCGGGATCGCAGGTGGTTGCCGAATATCTGGCGAAATCCGGCCTGCAGAAGGATCTCGACAAGCTCGGCTTCAATCTGGTCGGCTTCGGTTGCACGACTTGCATCGGCAACTCCGGTCCGCTGCCCGTCGAAATCTCTAAAGCGATCAACGACAACGGCGTCGTCGCCGCGGCCGTGCTGTCGGGCAACCGCAATTTCGAGGGCCGCGTCAGCCCTGACGTGCAGGCGAACTATCTCGCATCGCCGCCGCTCGTCGTCGCATACGCGCTCGCGGGCTCGCTGCAGATCGACCTGTCGAGCGAGCCGCTCGGCCATGATCGCAAGGGCAATCCGGTTTTCCTGCGCGATATCTGGCCGTCGTCGAAGGAGATTCAGGGCTTCATCGCGAAATATGTGACGAAGAGCCTGTTCAAGTCGAAGTACGCCGACGTGTTCAAAGGCGACGCCAACTGGAAGAAAGTGAAAGCGCCAGTGGGCCAGACCTACAAATGGGATATGGGCTCCACCTATGTGCAGAACCCGCCTTATTTCGAGGGCATGACGATGACGCCGGAGCCGATGCAGGACATCGTGAACGCGCGCATCCTCGGCCTCTTCGGCGACAAGATCACCACCGATCACATCTCGCCCGCGGGCTCCATCAAGGCCTCCTCGCCGGCGGGCATCTATCTCTCAGAGCATCAGGTGCGCGTCGAGGATTTTAATCAGTACGGCACCCGCCGGGGCAATCATGAAGTGATGATGCGCGGCACGTTCGCGAACATCCGCATCAAGAATTTCATGGTGAAGGAAAAGGACGGGTCGACGCCGGAAGGCGGCTACACGATCCATCAACCCTCCGGCGACCGCATGTGGATCTATGACGCCGCGATGCGCTACCAGAAGGAAGAGGTTCCGCTGGTGATCTTCGCCGGCGTCGAATATGGCAACGGCTCCTCGCGCGACTGGGCGGCCAAGGGCACGAAGCTGCTGGGCGTTCGCGCGGTCATCGCGCAGAGCTTCGAGCGCATCCACCGTTCGAACCTCGTCGGCATGGGCGTCGTGCCGCTGACCTTCGAGGGCGGCACGAGCTGGCAGTCGCTCGGGCTCAGAGGCGACGAGATCGTCACGCTCAAGGGCCTGTCTTCCGACCTGAAGCCGCGGCAGCGGCTCATCGCGGAGATTCTGCCGGCCAGCGGTCCGGTGAAGAAAGTGCCGCTGCTTTGCCGCATCGATACGCTCGACGAGCTTGAATACATGAAGCATGGCGGCATCCTCCAATACGTTCTGCGCCAGCTCGCGGCCTGATCCGGCGAATGATCCTGCGGAGGCGTCCTTCGGGGCGCCTCTCGCATTTTGGTGATCGGCGCGGCGATGGAAGTGACTTTGCGGCCGGCGTCTGCGGGCCTATTCTCCAGGCATGATCCGTAACCGCTTGGCCGCCGCCGTCGTCGCGTCCGTCCTGACCTGGGCGGGGATCGCGCAGGCGCAGGCCCCGGCCATTCCCCGCGTGGTCATCGAGCTGTTCACCTCGCAGGGATGCTCATCCTGCCCGCCGGCCGATTCGCTCCTCGCCGAATTCGCCAAACAACCCGACGTGATCGCCCTGTCGCTGCCGGTCGACTACTGGGACTATCTCGGCTGGAAGGACACTCTGGCGCTGGCGGTTCATACGAAGCGTCAGAAAGGCTATTCCATCGCGCGCGGCGACCGTCAGGTCTACACGCCGCAGGCGGTGATCAATGGCGTGGCGCATGTCGTCGGCTCGAATCGCTACCAGATCGACAAGGCTTCGCTCTGGGCTCATGGCCGCGACGGGGCGCTCAGCGTTCCGATCAGCCTGCGGCGCGAAGAAAAGGGATGGGTCGTTGAATTGCCGGCGGCGGGCGACGCGCGCGCCCAGATCGTGGTGATGCCGATCACCAAACGGTGCGACATCGCGATCGGCCGCGGCGAGAACGCGGACAAGAAGATCACCTACACCAACGTCGTTCGCGGCGTCTCAACGATTGGCGAATGGCGCGGCGGCGCAGAGAGCGTCGCCATCGACCCGTCTCTGATCAGCGGCGAAAATATCGACGGATTTGTCGTGCTGGTTCAGGCGATCGCCGCTCAGGGCAAGCCCGGGGCCATTCTCGGCGCAGCGAAAAGCGACGGGCTGTAGGGCGTTTCGCCCGCTGGCTCAGATCACGATCACCTTGTCGGGCAATTCGTTGCGGTCATTTTCGCGCGGCGGCAACTCTTTTGCGAGAATCGCGCCGCACGCCGTGATAGCGTCCACGACGCCATCCGCGAGCTGATTGCGCGCGAGCGCTCCGCGCAACGCGTCAAGGATCGGCCGCCAGGCGGATTCGCCGATCTTCACCGACACGGAATCGTCCGCCATGATCTCGGCGTAGCGCTCCGCCGCCGATACGAAGAGCAGAACGCCCGATCGGTTCACCGTGCGGTGAAGCCCCTGCGTGAAGAAATGCTCGCGGGCGGACAAGCGGGCGCGCCGGCGCCTGATCCAGGACGGCGTCAGCGACATGCGGCGGGAGCTGGGGAACGACAGCGCCAGCGCAACGACCGCATAGACGACAAGCTGGGTGAGATAGATCGTGGACGCCGTCAGATTGGTGATCGAAATGAGGGGCCACGGCCAGACAAGCGCGACGAGCGTCGCCCACAGAAAGGGCGCCGCCCAATAGTCGCTCGACGAGCGCGTCACCACGCAGATGATTTCGGCGGAGGTTGATTTCTCTGCTTCCGTGATCGCGGCGGCGATGCGCGCGCGATCCTGATCCGACAATGTCGTCATCCGGTCCTGGCTCCCTTGCGGGGTGTCGAGCATAATCTTGGAACGGGTTTTGGGCGAGGGGGGCGCATTGGCTTCGGAAAGCGTCCGATCTAAGGTCAGAGGAGGGAGCTCCTCATGCGCGCGTCACCGGCCGCAGCCTTCGCCTTCGCGGCTTTTCTCGCCTTTTACGGCATTGCCGCAGCCCAGCAGGCCGCCGCGCCCGAGGCGGCGACAGGGCGCGTCGCCAGGCAGATCGGAACCTCGACCCGCTCCATGGTCGCCGCCGCCAATCCGCTCGCGGCAGAAGCCGGCCGTGAGATCCTTCGCGCCGGCGGCAGCGCCGCGGACGCCGCGATCGCCATCCAGCTCGTGCTCAATCTGGTCGAGCCGCAAAGCTCCGGCATTGGCGGCGGCGCCTTCATGGTTCACTGGGATCAGGCGCGGCGCGCGATCTCCACGCTGGATGGCCGAGAGACGGCTCCGGCGGCCGCCGGTCCGGATCTTTTCCTGGGGCCGGACCGCAAGCCGATGAGTTTCATGGCGGCTGTCGTCGGGGGGCGGTCGGTGGGCGTTCCGGGGACAGCGAAGCTTTTGGACGAAGCGCATCGTCGCTGGGGCCGGCTTCCATGGCGGCGCCTGTTCGAGCCCGCCCTGAAGCTCGCCGATGAAGGCTTCACAGTGTCGCCGCGGCTCAACGGGCTGCTCGGGCTTGAGAAGGCGCTGATCAAGGACCCGCTCGCCCGCGCGTATTTTTATGATCCTGACGGCAAACCGTGGCCGGTCGGCCATGTGCTGAAAAACCCGCGCTTCGCGCAGACTCTGCGGGCGCTTCAGCAGGGCGGCGTGAAAGCGTTCTATGAAGGCGGCGTCGCCAAGGAGATCGTGGACGCCGTCACGTCGCATCCGACGAATCCCGGCCGCATGACTCTCGACGACCTGAAAACCTACGCTGTCGAGGAGCGCGCGGCGGTCTGCGGCAAATACCGCGTCTTCACCGTCTGCGGGATGGGGCCGCCGAGCTCCGGCGCCGTCGCCGTCCAGCAGATTCTCGGCGTGCTCGAGACACAAAATCTTGCGCGCATGGGGCCGGGACCGGAGGCGCTGCACTGGTTCTCAGAAGCGGGCCGTTTAGCCTTCGCCGATCGGGCGCTCTATCTCGGTGATCCGGCTTTCCTGAACGTGCCAGTCAGGGGCCTGATCGATCCCGGCTATATCGCGAGCCGCGCCAAGCTGATCGACGCGGACAGGTCGATGGGTCGGGCGAAGGCGGGCGATCCGCCGCACCGCCGCGCGGAGATGCTCGCGCCGGGGGAGGGCGTCGAGAACGGCACGAGCCATATCTCGGTCATCGACAGTGACGGCAATGCGGTGTCGATGACGACGACGATCGAGGACGGTTTCGGCTCGCGCATCATGACGAAGGGCGGCTTCCTGCTGAACAACGAACTGACCGACTTCAACTTCGCGCCGGACGACAACGGCGTTCCCGTCGCCAACCGCGTCGAGCCGGGCAAGAGGCCGCGCAGCTCGATGGCGCCGACGATCGTGTTCGACGCCTTCGGCCGGCTCTACGCCGTCGTCGGATCGCCCGGCGGCAGCTTCATCATCAATTTCGTCGCGAAGACGCTCGTCGCCATTCTCGACTGGAAGATGGATCCGCAGCAGGCGGTCGACCTTGCGAACTTTGGCAGCCGCAACGGCCCGACGGAGATCGAGAAAGGAACCGAGGCCGAAGCCTGGGCCGGCGCGCTGGAGAAGAAGGGTCACGAGATCCGGGTGATCGAGATGACGTCGGGAACGCAGGCGATCGTCGTAACCCCGGAAGGATTTCAGGGCGGCGCCGATTCGCGGCGAGAGGGCGTCGCGATCGGCGACTGAAAATCCGCCCGAACGCGCCGCCGCATCATGGGAGCGAAGCATGCGACGCGCGACATTTATCCGGTAGCGCTTTCGCAGAACAGAATTCCACTTTTCCGCGCCATGCTCTAGCAATATTCAGCGTTCCGTCCTTTTTGCGGGCGCACCGCCGCCTCAAGTTTTCCGGATCGCGCGCATGACCTTTCTTCCCGACGCCTCGACGATGGTCGCCTTCTCCATCGCGTGCTTCGTGTTGTTCATCACGCCGGGCCCCGACATGAGTCTGTTTCTCTCCCGCACCATCGCCGGCGGGCGACGGTTCGGGGTGGCTTCCGCGATCGGCGCGAATGTGGGCTGCGTCGTACACACGACATTGGCCGCGCTGGGCGTATCGGCGCTGATCGCAGCGTCCGCCACGGCGTTCACCGTTCTGAAGGTCGTCGGCGCGGGCTATCTGTTGTGGCTCGCCTTCGACGCCATCCGCAATGGATCGGCGCTGACCGTTCGGGAAGGCGCGCGCGTCGATCCGTCCGTGTGGCGCTCGTTCGTCATGGGCGTCGGCGTCAATCTGACCAATCCGAAGATCATCCTGTTCTTCGTGACCTTCCTGCCGCAGTTCGTCGACGCGCATGATCCCCATGCGTCGCAGAAGCTTCTTTTCCTCGGCCTTTTCTTCGTTCTGACGAATATTCCGCTGACGATCCTGATGATTCTCGGGGCGGAGCGGCTCGTGTCGGCGCTGAAACGGCGGCCGTCCGTGCTGCGCGCCATCGATTATGTTTTCGCCGGCGTGTTCGGCGTCTTCGCCGCGCGCATCCTGATGACGCAGACGCGGTAGCCGTCACACTGTCGGCGATGACGCGGGCGGAGGATCGCTGCGACGCCCGGCGATTAGCCAATAGACGAGACCGCCGGCCGCGCCGGTGAAGAACAGGCAGGCGAGAATGCGGGTCTCCGCCGGCGATGTCGCGCGCATGGACAGGCCCGCGCCAAGCGGCAGGAGAATCGCCAGCGCGCCGGTCAGCACCATCTGCAGCAGCGCGCCGCGCATTCGAGCGGCTTCGGCGATAATCGCGCCGATCACCACGGGCGCGACCAGAACAAGCGCTGCGAGCAGCCAGATGCGCCCGCCGACGCGCAGCACGGCGTCCGGATCGTCCGATTCCGCGATAGCGGAGAAAAGCGCGTTCCAGGCCGCGATGAAGGCCGCAGCGAACGCTTCCCCGAATTCGGGAACATTGGCGCCGAGCACGAACAGCATCACCGTCGCGGCGCAAACGCCGAACAGAACGCCGAGCGGAATGAGAAGGAGGATGCGGACCGCGGCGTTCATTCCGCCGTCGCGGCGTAAACGCCAGCTTCGCCGACGCCGCTTTCGAGCATCAGGCGCGCGCGGGCGCGCAATTTTTCCGTCTCGCTCTTCAACTGGCCGCAGGCGGCGAGAATATCGCGTCCGCGTGGCGTACGGATGGGAGACGCATATCCGGCGTTGAACACGATGTCGGAGAAGCGCTCGATCTGCTCCCAGTCGGAGCACTCGTACTTCGTGCCCGGCCAAGGGTTGAAGGGGATGAGATTGATCTTCGCCGGTATGCCTTTCAGCAGACGCACCAGTTCCTTCGCGTCAGACAGCGAATCGTTCACATCTTTCAGCATCACATATTCGAAAGTGATGCGCCTGGCGTTGGAAAGGCCAGGATAGGCGTGGCAAGCGTCCAGCAGGTCCTTGATCGGATATTTCCTGTTGAGCGGCACCAGCGTGTTGCGCAGATCGTCGCGCACCGCATGCAGAGAGATCGCGAGCATCGTGCCGATCTCCTCGCCGGCGCGCGGAATCATCGGCGCGACGCCAGCCGTAGACAGGGTGATACGGCGGCGCGACAGAGCGAGACCCTCGCCGTCCGACATGGTCTCCACAGCCGTTTTCACGTTGTCGAAATTATAGAGCGGCTCGCCCATTCCCATAAGCACGATGTTGGAGACGAGGCGGCCGCCGTCGGTCGGCGCAACTACGCCTTCCGGCTGCGCGGCGTCAGGCCATTCGCCAAGCCGGTCGCGAGCGATCATCATCTGCGCGACGATTTCGGACGCCTCGAGATTGCGCACCAGCTTCTGCGTGCCGGTGTGGCAGAAGGCGCAAGTCAGCGTGCAGCCGACCTGGCTCGACACGCACAGCGTGCCGCGATCCGCTTCCGGAATATAGACGCATTCGACTTCGGCGCCGCGGTCGTGCGGGCCTTTCGACGGCATGCGCAACAACCATTTGCGCGTGCCGTCGATGGAGATTTGTTCGGAAACGATCGTCGGACGATCAAGGGAGAAGGCATCGGCGAGCGCGCTGCGAAGCGCCTTGCCGACATTGGTCATCTGTCCGAAATCAGTGGCGCCGCGCCAATATATCCAGTGCCAGAGCTGTTGCGCGCGCATCTTCGCCTCGCGCTCGGCCAAGCCCGCTTCAAGCAGGGCCGCGCGAAGCCCTGCGCGATCAAGTCCGACAAGGCTGCGTTTCGCCGGCGCGGCCGCATGCGCCTGGACGGGCCTGTCAAGCGTCGTCGCCTCGCTCATCGCGTCACGGGCATTCCTTCGCCGCGCGCGCGACGGCCGACGTCACGCCCGAAAGCGAATAGCTGTCCGTCAGCGCGTTGCCGCGCTGGGAGGTGACCTTCAGCACCATCTTGTCGCCTTTGCGCATGGTCTCGACGAAGCGCGCGCTCTCAGCGGGATTCTTCAGCCAAGCGTTGCCGCCCTTGGTCGAGAACGCGAAGTTCGCGGTTCCGATCGTGGCCGTCGCATCAGCGCCGTCCTTCGCTGGAAAGCCGAGGATGACGCTGATCTCGGTGCGGATGTTCTTGGACGGATCCATCCACACATAGAAATACGCCGGATCGCGGTTGAGGCCCGCGGGCAGCCGATTGTCCGGCTGCGCAAGGGCGTAGCAGACCTTCTCCTTGCCTGTCTGGGCCGCATAGGCGCTCCAGTTTTCCGACTTCTCGAGAAGGACCGTCTTTGCGGTCGCCGGCCGGGTCTGCGCCTGGGCGGAAGAAACGCCCGCTACAGCCGAAGCCAACAGGACGCATGGAAGAATCGTCTTCATCATAGGCGGCATGCACTCGATCAGGTTAGGCTGGTTCCGATATGGCAGGGCGCGCGACGATCCTCCCATGGCCCATCAAAGGCGTGAGATGCTGGCGAAAAGATGGTTTTCGCCAACAGCTTCCCCCGCTTCGCGCTTACGGACAGGCTTCGCGCGAGTCAGGATATGCCACAATCCGTCGTGAACGTGAACCTCGGAGCCCCCGAAACGGGCGGCCGCCTTTCAGGGCCGCCGGTTCTGCCGGTTTTCGACGAGGTCGGACACAACGGCCGGATCGGCGAGCGTCGAGGTGTCGCCGAGAGAGCCGTGCTCGTCCTCGGCGATCTTGCGCAGGATGCGGCGCATGATCTTGCCGGAGCGCGTTTTCGGCAGGCCGGGCGCGAACTGGATCAGATCAGGCGAGGCGATCGGTCCAATCTCCTTGCGCACCCAGGTGACGAGTTCCTTGCGCAACTCCTCGCTCGGCGTCTCGCCGGCCATGAGCGTGACATAGGCGTAGATGCCCTGCCCCTTGATGTCGTGCGGATAGCCGACCACCGCGGACTCCGACACCTTGGGGTGAGCCACGAGCGCGGACTCCACTTCGGCCGTTCCGAGGCGATGGCCCGAGACGTTGATCACGTCGTCGACGCGGCCCGTGATCCAGTAGTAGCCGTCCCTGTCGCGGCGGCAGCCGTCGCCGGTGAAATACTTGTTCGGATAGGTCGCGAAATAGGTGTCCATGAAGCGCTGATGATCGCCATACACGGTGCGCATCTGCCCGGGCCATGAATCGGCGATGACGAGATTGCCCGTCACGGCGCCGGCCGCGACCTTCCCTTCGGCGTCGACGATCTCGGGCCGCACGCCGAAGAACGGGCGCGTCGCCGAGCCAGGCTTCAGAGCCGTCGCGCCGGGCAGCGGCGAAATCAGGATGCCGCCGGTCTCGGTCTGCCACCAGGTGTCGACGACCGGCGATTTCTTGTCGCCGACGACGCGGTAGTACCATTCCCACGCTTCGGGATTGATCGGCTCGCCGACAGACCCCAGCAGCCGAAGCGATTTGCGGCTGGTCTTCTTCACCGGCTTGTCGCCCGCCTGCATCAACGCGCGGATCGCGGTCGGCGCGGTGTAGAAAATGTTGACCTTGTGCTTGTCGATGACCTGCCAGAAACGCGAGTTGGTCGGCCAGGTCGGCACGCCCTCGAACATGAGCGTCGTGGCGCCGTTCGCGAGCGGGCCGTAGATGATGTAGGAATGGCCCGTGACCCAGCCGACATCGGCGGTGCACCAGTAGATGTCTCCGTCATGATAATCGAAGACATATTGATGCGTCATCGCCGTGTAGACGAGATAGCCGGCGGTGGTGTGCAGAACGCCC
Organism: Rhizobiales bacterium 65-9; assembly: GCA_001899525.1. GTDB lineage: Bacteria > Pseudomonadota > Alphaproteobacteria > Rhizobiales > Beijerinckiaceae > Terrirubrum. The sequence goes on along the minus strand of MKVY01000034.1, from coordinate 140,184 downwards.
TTCGGCTTGCCGGTCGATCCCGACGTGTACAGGATGAAAAGCGGATCCTCCGCGTTCATCTCCTCGCACGGGCAGTGGACTGAAACCTTCGCAGCCTCGTCGTGATACCACGCGTCGCGTCCGGGCTTCATGGCGATCGCCCCCCCGGTGTGCCGGACCACGATGACGCGCTTAATCCCGCCCTTGACCTTGTCGTGCGCGGAGTCGACGTTTTTCTTGAGCGGAACCGGCCGTCCGCCGCGAACGCCCTCGTCGGCGGTGATCACGAGATCGGAATCGCAATCCTCGATGCGCTGCGCTAGCGAGTCGGGCGAGAAGCCGCCGAACACGACGGAGTGAACGGCGCCGATGCGCGCGCAGGCGAGCATCGCATAGGCCGCCTCCGGAATCATGGGCAGATAGATGGTGACGCGATCGCCGCGCTTAGCGCCGTTCGCCTTCAGCACATTGGCGAAGCGGCAGACCTGCTCATGCAATTCGCGATAGGTGATCTTCTTCGATTGCTTCGGGTTGTCGCCTTCCCAGATGATCGCCGTCTGGTCGGCGCGGTCGGCCAGATGGCGGTCGATGCAATTATAGGCGACGTTCGTCGCGCCATCCTCGTACCATTTGATTGAAACCGCGCCGGGCGCGTAGGACGTGTTCTTGACCTTGGTATAGGGGCGGAACCAGTCGATCCGCTGGCCATGCTCGCCCCAGAAGGCGTCGGGGTCCTTGATCGAGGCCGCGTACATCTTCTTGTACTTCGACTCGTTGACATAGGCGCGCTTCGCCCAGGCGGCAGGGACCTTGTACATCTTGTCGGACATTCGTTTCCTCCCGACGCTTTCGCTGCGGTCATTCTGTTGGCCGGACTATAGAAAGACGACGCGACGCGGCAAGGGCGCAACAGGCCGACTTTGGTTCATGCGACTTTTCGACCGGTCCGGCTATCGCGCGCCGGGCGCGCCGATCGCGCCCAGCACGGCGCCCTGAATGAGCAGAACGCCGAGCCAGTGTCCGCCGTCGATCAGCGTGAGCGCCCACCGCCGCATGCCGAACGCATGGTTGGTGACGAGCGTAGTGGCGACGAAGCCGAGCCAGATCAGGAAACCCGAAAAGGCCCCGCCGCGAACGGTCAGAGCCGGCGCCCCGAGATGAGCGAGAAGCGAAGCCAGAATATAGGCCATGAGCGCCTGAGCGAGGAGCGAGATCAGGAAGGGCGCGGGCGCGCGGAGGCCGCCGCCTTCAATGCGAGCGCGCTGTTCGGCAGAAAATTCCGACGCCGCCAGCCAGGGACGCGCCAGCATCATGTGCCAGGCGGCCCCGAACAGGTAGCCCGCGAAGGTCGCGATGGCGATCGCGAGATAGTTGACGCCGAGATAGGTCATGATCATTTCCGCTTCGGGACCGTTCTAGCGCCTGCGTCGAACGTCAGGAAGCGGGGGGCGGCTGGCGCTGCGCGTCATGCATGGTTTGATGCGGCGGGCGACGACGATCATCGGCATTCATTGCAGAGTCGATATCCCTGAGAAGCCCGATCGGAAAAGCGGAAGGCCGCTCCTTGCGGAGCGGCCTTCCCATTGTCTGCCTGTCGCAGCCATCCTTAGGCGCGGCAAATCCCTTTGAGGGAGGCCACGCTCAAGGCGCTCGCCGCGAATGGCGTATGACAATGAGACATTGGACCACCTCCTTTCAATCGTTGAAGACCACATGAAAGTGGGGCGCGCGCGCCGGCGAGTCAACAGAAGCCGCGCCGCCTGATTCGCAAGGGGCTTGCGGCCGCGTGGATTTCACCGGTTTTCAGAGCCCGCCCATCTTGCAGACGAGCTTCCATTCCTCATCCGCGACAGGCTGCACGGACAGGCGAAAGGAGGTCACAAGCGACATCTTCGCCAGCTTCGGCGTCGCCTTGACTTCCTTGAGGGTTACAGGCTTCGGCAGCGGCTTCACCGCCTTGAAATCGACGAGCACCCAGGGTTCGCCCGGCGTCTTGGGATCGGGATAATGCTCCCTGATCACCTCGACGATGCCCACGATCTCAAGCCCCTCATTGGAGTGATAGAAGAAAACGGTCTCGCCTTTCTTCATCGCCATGAGATTGAGCTTGGCGGCGTGATTGTGCACGCCGTCCCAATGCGTGCCCTTGGCGCCGGCTTTCACCTGATCGTCCCAGGACCAGACTCCCGGCTCGGATTTGATCAGCCAATGGGCCATACGAACGATTCCCTCAAACAGGCGACGCGCCGCCGCGGTCTATCGCTGGTCGCCGTTTTCAGCGGGCGGCGCGATCTGCCCGATCAACTGCACCTGCTCATTCCAGAAGCGAATCATTTCGCGCGTCAACGCCTCATACTCGCCTGGCTGCATTTCGATGCGCGTGTCGCCTTCGCCGAACGGGAGAACGAGAACATAGCGCTCGGAGCCGTCCGCGCGCCGCCGCCGCCGCTCCACCACCGGCCTCGCCATCTGCGTTCCGATCGCGACAGGAAGGCTCGACGCGATCAGGTCCGAGCCGATCACCTTGCGCGCCGCCGCGACGCCCCTGAAAAGCCGCTTCACGAAATCCGAACCGTCGCCGGCCATATCGTCTCCCGTCACTCAGCCCGCAGAGGCCGCGCCATCAGCGCCGCGACCGCCTCGTCCACGGTCATGCGGCCGCTAACGAGCGCCGCGACCGCCGAGGAGATCGGCAAATCGACGCCGCGTCCGGCAGCGAGCCTGACGAGGATATCTGCAGTGAACGCTCCTTCAGCAAGTCCGCCGCGCGCCGCTTCGCCGGCGGACTGTCCGCGACCGAGCGCCTCTCCGAATGAGAAGTTGCGGGATTTGGTGGAGCAGCAGCTCAGCACGAGGTCGCCCAGTCCCGACAACCCTCCGAGCGTTTCGGGCCTGCCGCCGAACGCGGCCGCGAATCGCTGCAATTCAGCGAAGCCGCGCGCCACGAGCGCCGCGCGCGCGCTTTCACCGAGTCCGCGCCCGGCGACGACGCCGGCGCCGATCGCGAGAACATTCTTCGCCGCCCCGCCGATCTCGACGCCGCGGACGTCGTCGCCGTGATAGAGGCGCAGCGCGCGCGAAGACAGTTCTTCGGACAAGGCGCGCGCGCAAGCGCCGTCAGCGCAGGCGAGGACGATCGCGGTTGGCAAGCCGCGGGCGACGTCCGCCGCGAAGCTCGGCCCCGACAAAACGCCGACGGGCGACGCCATCGCCGCGCCGAGAATCTCTGTCGGGAAAAGGCCCGTCTCGCGCTCGATGCCCTTGGCGCAGGACAGGATCGGCGCGTCAGGACGCATCAGAGGCGCGAGCGCGGACGTCATCGCGCGGATGGTTTGCGCCGGCGTCGCCAGAATGACGAGCCGCGCATCGGCGACGGCGGAGAGTTCGGCGGTCGGCGTGATCGCGTTCGCCAGCGCGACGCCCGGAAGCCGCCGCCGGTTCTCGCGCGTGTCGCGCATCTCCCGGGCGTGCGAGGGATCGCGGGCGATCAGAAAGACCTCCCGCTTGTCGGTGGCGACAGCGTTGGCGAGCGCCGTGCCCCAGGCGCCGGCGCCGACGACCGCGATTCTGTCGGCCGCGGCGGTCACGCTTTCGCGCCAAGGCGTCCGCCGCCATAAGCCGGCGCGCTCGCCTGATCGAGAGGCCAGCGCGGGCGAGGGACCGTGTCGAGCGCATCGGACTTGCCAAGCGAGAGGCGTTCAATTCCCGCCCAGGCGATCATCGCGCCGTTGTCGGTGCAGAGAGCGGGCGGCGGCGTGACGAGCCTCAGGCCGACCTCCGAAGCGAGCCGGGTCAGCGCCTGTCGGATCGCGCCGTTCGCGCCGACGCCGCCAGCCACAACAAGCGCGCGGGGCGGCTCGCCGGTCGCTTCACGGAAAAGGCGGAGCGCGACCCGGATGCGGTCGATCACGACATCGACCACGGCCGCCTGAAAGGACGCGCAGAGATCGGCGATGTCGGCGCCGTTGAGCGGGCTGCGCTTTTCGGCCTCCATGCGGACGGCGGTTTTCAATCCGGAGAGCGAAAAATCGGGAACGGCGCGGCCCAGCATCGGCCGTGGCAGGGCGATCCGGTCCGGGTCGCCGCGCCGGGCCTCGCGCTCCACCGCCGGGCCGCCGGGATAGGGCAGGCCGAGGAGCTTCGCCACCTTGTCGAAGGCT
>MKVY01000034.1:129296-136008 GCA_001899525.1 Rhizobiales bacterium 65-9 | reverse complement strand
GATAGTCGCCGACGCCGCGCACCGCCAAGAGCTGGGTGTGCCCGCCGGAGACGAGCAGCAACAGATAGGGAAACGGCAGCCCGTCGGTGAGCCGAGGCGTCAGCGCATGGGCTTCGAGATGATTGACCGCGATAAAGGGCTTGCCGGCCGCCAGCGCGAGCGCCTTGCCTGTGGTGAGGCCGACCAGAAGGCCTCCCACGAGACCGGGGCCGGCGGCGGCGGCGATGGCGTCGAGATCAGACAGCCGGACCTTGGCCTTCGCGAGCGCATCAGCGATTAACGTATCGAGAATTTCGACATGGGCGCGGGCCGCCACCTCGGGAACCACGCCGCCGTAGGGAGCATGGGCCTTTGTCTGGCTGTAAATCTCGTTCGAGAGAATCTCGCCGCGATCGCCATCCGCGAGGCGCACGACCGCCGCGGCCGTTTCGTCGCAGGTGGTTTCGATTCCAAGTACGCGCATGAGGTGTCCGCGCCTCCTATAGACGCTTCCAGGGCTGCGACAACTCCCGATCATGCGACCGGTTTTAAGGAACGCTTCCGTTACGATTTGACGGTAGCCCTTGGCGACGCCCTCAGGCGATCGTCAGGCGAATATATATCGTTTCCGAAACGATGTGCTTGGGGCCTTGCCGTTACAATCCGGCGGCGCCACGCTGCCGCGCGGCCGCTTTGTCGCCGGCCGGTCCTGGAATGCCGAATGCCCCGTTTGAATCCCGCTTCGATCACAATTGGACGCCGCCGCTGATGGCGACCGTTCTCATCACCCGACCAGAGGCGGAGGCGCAGCGCACCGCTGAAAAACTCCGTGCGGAAGGGCGGGAGACGATCGTGTCTCCGGTTCTGATGATCCGGGAGGATTCAGCCCCGCTTCCGGCCGGAGACTTTGCGGCCGTCGCCGTGCCAAGCGGCAACGCAACGGCGTGGCTCGGCCGCGACGAGGTCCGAGCGGCGCTGGCCGAACGTCTCGTCTTCGCGGTTGGCGATCAGACAGCAGACGCTATCAAGAACGCCGGCTACGGTCATGTGCAATCCGCCCATGGTTCGGCCCAGGAGCTTGTTGCGCTGATCGCGCGCGCTCTGCCGCCTCCTGCGCGCTTGCTGATTCCTGTCGGCCGGCATCACGGCGAGGAATGGCTCGCGGAGCTGCGGTCGCGCGGTTACGAAGCCGTCCCCGTCGTTGTCTACGAAGCGGCTCAAGCAGAGCAGCTATCGGCGGAAGCGGTCGCCGGTTTGCGCTATGATGTGATCGACGCCGTCCTTCATTATTCGTCCCGCAGCGCGCGCGCGTTTATCGACCTCGCGGAGCGAGCCCAGGCGCGCGACAAGCTCGCGCGGGTGAAGCATATCTGTCTCTCGCCAACGATTCTCGAGAGCCTGCCCGAGGATCTGAAGCAATCGTCCATCGCTGCTGGCGAGCCGAACGAAGCCGCCCTGTTCGCCGCGCTCGCAAGCGCGCTCGGCGATTCGGCGTCGGAAAGCGCGGACGACGATTCATCGCCTGCGCGTCCGCGCCGGTCTGCGCGCGCGCGCCCGCCGCGCGTCATCGACGGCGAAGCGCATGTCGTCGCGGAGAGTCTTCGCGACGGTTCACCTTCGGACACGGCGGATAGCGCGGCCGCTGTCTCGCATGACGCGACAGCGGCGGACGCTTCCGGGCACACGACGGAGGCGGCCGCGCTCGAAGCTCCACGCGAACCTCGGCATGGCGATGCGCGCGCGGACGGGGACATCAACTCACAAAAGCGGAATGCAGCTTTCGATGCGCCAAGCGCGCATTCCGGGGCCGCCGCGCCAGAGCGGGAGCAGACGATGCGATCGCCGTCTTTCGCCGATGCCCCGGCTAGCGAAACCCGCTCGCGGCCATCCTTGCTGGCGCCGCTTCTGGTCAGCGCCATCGCCGGAGCCGCCGCGGGCGCCGGCGTCCTTTTCTTCGCATCATCGCTGTCGTCCTCATCGGGCGTGATGGATGCGCTCAATGCGCGGCTGTCGGGCCTGGCGGCGCGATCGGACCTGACGGCGGCGCAACAAAAAATTGATGGACTCGCCGCCGCGCTCGCGCGCGAGCAAGCCGCAATGAAAGCCGAACTCGCAACATTGGCGCAGCGGATCGCGTCGGCGGGAGCTTCCGCCGACGATCCGGACGCGCGCCGCTCGGCGGCTGCGAACGCGCAAGCGATTCAGCAGGCCGCGCAGCGTTTGCAGGCGCTGGAGCAGCAGGTGACGACGCTGGCCCGCGCGGCGGCGCAGCCGCCCGTGCCTTCTGCTACGACAAATGCGGTTCGCCGCCATGCGCTCGCGAGCGCGCTGGCGCAATCGCTTGCGCGGGGCGGGGCCTATGAGGCCGAACTCGACGCGCTGAAATCGCTTGGCGCGCCGTCCGCTCAGATCGCCGCGCTGGAGCCGTACGCTCGCGGCGGCGCGCCGTCCGCGCGCGCGCTCTCGGACGAGTTCAAACCGATCGCTCCGAAGCTGCTTGACGCGCTCCAGAGCGAAACCCCCTCGAATTCTCTTCTCGATCGCGCAGTTGGCGCGCTGAAGCAGATGGTGCGCATCCGACCAATCGGCGAAGCGCGCGGCGATGATCCCGCGACGCTCGTTGCGCGCATAGAGGACGCGCTTTCCCGCGGATCTCTGTCGCAGGCCGTCGCAAGCTTTGACAGGCTGCCGGAGCGATTGCGCGCCATCGGCGCGGACTGGCGCGCTCGCGTCCAGGCGCGGATCGATGCAGGCGCCGCCGCTCAGGCGGCGCTCGATGATGCGACCCGCGCGCTTTCGGCGCCGTCAAACTAAGGGCCAGCGATGTTTCGCGTTCTCGTTGTTTTCCTGGTCATCGCGCTGATCGCGGTCGGCGCTGTCTGGATCGCCGACAATCCAGGCGATGTGACGATCGTCTGGCTCGGCGCCGAGACCAGGCTTTCGGTCGGCGTCGCCGCGATCGGCGTGCTGCTCCTCGCTGCGGCGATCGCGCTGGTCTGGAGCCTTCTGCGGTTCGTCCTCCGCATTCCGAGGCTGCTGACCACGGGGTCGCGGGCGCGGCGCCAGGACAAGGGCTTCTCGGCGCTTTCAAAAGGGCTGATCGCGGTCGGCTCGGGCGATGCCGCAGGCGCGCAGCGCTACGCGCAGGACGCGCGCAGGCTGGTCGGCGGCCATCCGCTGTCGCTCCTGCTGGACGCGCAGTCGGCGCAACTCGCCGGCGACAAGGCGGGCGCGCGGCGCGCCTTCCAGTCCATGACGCGGATCGAGCAGGCGCGGCTGCTCGGCTGGCGGGGCCTGTTCATCGAGGCGAAGCGCGCCGGCGACGAAGACGCGGCCCGTCATGCCGCTGATGAAGCCGTCGCCGCCGCGCCGTCTGCCGCCTGGGCCAATGAGGCGGCGCTGTCCGATCGCTGCGCCCGCCGCGACTGGGCCGGCGCGCGCCAGGCGCTCGAGCGGGCCGAACGGTTGCGCGCGCTCGACAAGACCGCGTCGCGGCGGCAGCGGGCCGTGCTTTTCACCGCCGAGGCTCAGGACGTCGTTACGGACGATCCGGCTCAGGCCCTCACGCTCGCGAAAGAGGCGTGTCATCTCGCTCCCGACCTCACGCCGGCCGTCGCGCTTGCGGCGCGGCTGATGGGCGAACGCGGCGACATCAGGAAAGCTGCGCGGCTGATCGAGACCGCGTGGAAGAGCGCGCCGCATCCCGATCTCGCTGCCGTATACACCCATCTGCGCGCCGGCGATTCGGCGCTCGACCGGCTGCAAAAGGCGCAAACGCTCGCGAAGCTCGCGCCGCGCGATCCCGAAAGCCGTTTCGCCGTGGCCGAGGCGGCAATCGACGCGAGGGAACTGCCGCTCGCCCGGTCCGAGCTCGACGCGCTCATCGCAGACGCGCCGACCATGAAAGCCTGCCTCCTGATGGCCGATCTGGTCGAGTTGGAGGATTCGGATCAAGGCGCCACGCGCTACTGGGTGTCCCGCGCTGCGCATGCGCCCCGCGACAAGGCATGGATCGCGGACGGCGCGACATCGGACATATGGCTGCCGGTTTCGCCGACAACCGGCCGGCTCGACGCGTTCGTCTGGGCGACTCCTCCCGATCTGATTTCTCGCTCAATCGAGCCGCTGGAGCCCGCCGCGCCAGCGCCGATCGAGCCTGCTGCGCCCGCCTCTCTTGATCCGCGGCCGGCTTTGATTCCGCCGCCGCCTCCTTCCGGTCCGGAGGCGCGGCAGTCGGTCGCTGCAGTCGCGATCGAGACGCCCGAGCCCTCCCTCGCTCAGCTTCCGCCGCAAGGCGCGGCTGCGTCGTCGGCGCCGGCCGTTTCGCCTGTAAAGCCGACGCCAGTGGTCTTTCCGGTGGCGCATGCGCCCGATGATCCGGGGCCTGACGCATCGCGGGGCGAGCGGCGCTGGCGCGTCTTCAACGGATGATCAGAAAAGGCGGAGAGCCTGCCGGGCCGTGCGGCCGAGGCTAGCTCTGGTCTTCGCTGCCGGGCCTTCGTCAGCGGGTCCTTCAGGTGGCGAACAAGGCGACGGCGGGGCTAGCTTTTCCCGGTTTTTGCTCTATGAGGACGCCGCAGCGCCGCAATAGCTCAGCTGGTAGAGCACCTCATTCGTAATGAGGGGGTCGGGGGTTCGAATCCCTCTTGCGGCACCACCGGCCTGGCAAGCCGGCGGCTCGGCCAGAGCTTCGAACGTCCTCAATAAGTTTGCTCTCGACGATCTTATCGTTTCCGACGAGTTCGAAGCTTGGCGCGATATGTAGGTTCGGTTTCAGAACTCGCGGAGAGATGAAGAGATTCTCCGCCTACACGCCGGCAAGCCTCACACCAGAACCTCTTCCTTTTTGCCCAGCGCCGTGAACAGCACAACGAGCGGCAGAAAGGTGAGAAGAATGAGGATCGAGCCAAGAGCGGACGCAATCCCGAAATTTCCGTTGACGACTTCATTGAAGATTTCGATCGCGATCGTCGTCGTGTCGCCGGATTGCAGGATGAGCGTGGCGCTCAGCTCGCGGATCGTATTCGACCAGGTCAGCAAGGCGCCGGACAGGATCGCGACCGCGAGCGCCGGCACGGTGATGCGTATGAAGGTCATCGCCGGTCCCGCGCCGAGATTCACCGAAGCGTCCTCCGTGTCCCGCGACACCTGCTGGAGCATGCTGACCGATGAACGCACTGAAAACGGCAGACGGCGAATGAAGTAAGCCAGGATGAGGATGAGGGACGTGCCCGTCAGCGCGAGCGGCGGCTCATGATAGGTCACCACCAGCCCAACGCCCAGAACGATGCCAGGAACCGCATAGGAAAACATGACGATCGTATCGAGAAGACTGGACGAAGCGCCCGGACGGCGCACGACGATATAGGCGATCGCCGTTCCGATCACCGCGCAGAGCAACGTGGCGACGGTGGTGAAAAAGATCGTGTTCCAGAGCGGCAAGGCTATTCTGTCCAGAATCCGGGCGTAATTCTCAAGCGTGAAGGTGGCGACCAGGAGAGGACCGTTGGCCTTCAGGAAAGAAGAGACGATGATGTTTGCAATCGGCAGCAACGCGGCACCAATGACCAGGAACACGAAAGCGGTGGCGAGAATCCGCTTGAGCAGCGGCTGCTCGCGCAATTCGAGCGGCCTGATCGCCGCGCTGGCGTGGGCGTAGCGCGCCGACAGACGTCTCTGGACGAGAAGCGCGCCAGTGGTGACGGTTAGAAGAATGACGGAGAAAGCGCTCGCCAGAACGGGCCGGCCGCCGAACTCGTTCACGAATTCGCCATAGATAAGAACCGGCAGGACCCTGAATCGTTCGCCAATGATGATCGGCGTTCCGAGATCCGTGAAGGAGGCGATGAAGACGAGCAGCGCTCCGGCAGTGATCGAGGGCGCGAGCAGCGGCGCGATCGCGGTGCGAAACGTGCGAAACTCGCTCGACCCGAGATTGCGGGCCGCGTCCTCGATGCTCTGGTCGATCGATTTGAGGCCGGAGGACACGAGCAGGAAAATGAACGGAAAGAACTGCAGGGTGAAGACGAAGATAATGCCCTGCGCGCCGTAGATGGATGGAATCGAAACGCCATACGCGTTCAGGAATTGCGTGACGACGCCGCTGCGCCCGAAGAGAACGACCCAGGAATACGAGCCGATGAAGGGCGGCGACACGAAGGTCAGCACCACTGCGGCGCGAACCAGGCTTCGCCCCCAGATGTTGTAGCGATTGGCGAAATAGGCCGTGGGAACGCCGACCAGCGTCGCGAACACCATCGCCCAGACACTGACCCAGAGACTGTTCAGAAGCGTCTGATAGTAAAATCTTTCTGAAAAGAAGGTGATGTAGTGTTCAAGCAGCCCGCCGGTCTGCGCCCCTCTTGAAAGGCTGACCCCTACGACATTCGCGATCGGCAGAAGAAGCAGGCCGCCGACAAGCAGCAGCACCACGGCGGTGGTGACGGACCAAAAATTGATCGTCGCCGCGAACCTTCTTCGGCGCGGCTCCGCAGGTTCGGCGGCGATTGCGCTCACGGGTTTCTCTCCGGCGCGAACAGCCTTACGGCGTCCGGAGCTATTGTGAGACCGCGCCTGGCGCCGATCTCCGGCAGCGCGGAGTTCGAGCGGCTGTATTTGGCGACCTGTATGACGTGCCCTTCGCCGAGATCAAAGGCGTAACGGACCGTGCCGCCAAGAAACTGAATATCGACGAGAGCGCCGGTGAGATCGCCGCTCGCTCCCGCCGGCGCAA
>MKVY01000034.1:87066-129251 GCA_001899525.1 Rhizobiales bacterium 65-9 | reverse complement strand
CGGCGTCTCCAGCGCCACTCTGTCCGGGCCGTCTTTCCCGAGTCTTCGCGCCGGCAGGAAATTGTTTTCGCCGATGAAGCTCGCCACAAAGCGGGTTTTCGGATTGTTGTAGATTTCATGCGGCGTCGACACCTGCTCGAAACGGCCGGCGCGCATGACCGCGATGCGGTCCGACATGAGCAGGGCTTCCTCCTGATCATGAGTCACATAGATCGTCGTGATGCCGACCTGTCGCTGAAGCGCTCTGATCTCGGCGCGCAGATGGATGCGCATCTCAGTGTCGAGATTCGAGAGTGGCTCGTCCATGAGGAGAACGTCCGGCTCGATCACCATTGCGCGCGCCAGAACCACGCGCTGCTGCTGGCCGCCGGATAGTTCCCGAGGCCGGCGATGCCCGAGCTGTGATAACCGCGTCAGTTCGAGATAGCGGTCAACCTTCTCCTTAATCGTCGCTGAATTCTGTCGTCGCGCGCGCAAGCCGTAAGCGATGTTGTCTACGACGGTCAGGTGCGGAAAAATCGCGTAGCTCTGGAACACCATCCCGGTGTTGCGGTGTTGTGGAGCAAGATCGTCCACGCAGGCCGAGCCGAAATGGATTCGTCCGCTGGTCTGCCGCAAGAACCCGGCGATGATGCGCAGCAAGGTCGTCTTACCGCATCCGGAGGAGCCGAGAAGCGTGAAGAACTCGCCCTTCTCGATGGTCACGGAGACATTGTCGACGGCGGTCGCGTCGCCGAATCGCTTGCTGACGCCGTCGATGCGAACAGAGGTTGAACCCATTCCGTCACTCTCCATGGGCGGCGCCGTCGCGGCGCCGCCGCTCTTCAGGTCGCCAAGGCGCGCTCAGTTCTGAGTCTTGACGATCACTTTCTGCATCCGGTCCAGGATTTGCGCGCGGTTTTCGGACGCCCATTTGGCGTCATGCGCGATCACTTTCAGCTCGGAGGCTGGAAGCATGTCGGGATGCGTCTTGATGCCCCTGAATGTTGGACGACGGCCGGGGAACTTCGCGACAAGCTCCTTCTGCGCGTCCTCGGAGATCAGGAAATCAGCGAACAGGCGCGCCGCTTTCGGATTGGGGCTGTTTTTGACGATGAACATTCCTTCGGGCTCCAGCAGCGTGCCGTCGCTCGGATAGACAATGCCCCCGGCGCCAGCGAGCACATAGTTGAAAGCGCCCTCCTCATAGGTCACCCCGACGGGATATTCGCCGCGTCCGACCTGCTGGAAAACGAGACTCGAACGAATAACGATGGTCTGGTTGCGCGTCATGTCCTCGACGACCGACCAGCCCTTGTCGTCCTTTCCGTAGATCTGGAGCCAAGTGGTCAGAGCGCCGAGCGCCGCGCTCGATTTCGACGGATCCGCATGGACCACCTTGCCCTTCCATTCGGGCTTGGCGAGATCGGCCCAGCTTTTCGGCGCCTTGTCGGCGGGCACGAGCTTCTTGTTGTACATGATCACCATGGCCGTCGCGGCGAACGGCGTGTTGTAGCCCTTGGCGTCGATCATGCGCGGCTCGACATTGGCGAGGCCGGGCGAGCGATACTCGTCGAAAAGATCGGGAGCGGAGGCGCCGGTGTCCGCGAATCCGCCCCACATGATGTCGCCTGCCGGCCTGCCGCGCTCCGCCCGGATGCGATTGAGCAGCTCGCCGGTTCCCGCCTTCACGGTCGTGACGCGGACGCCGTACTTGTCTCCGAACATCTTCGTGAAATGATCCACCATCTCGGAGGGATGAGAAGCGTAGACGACGAGATTTCCTTCGTGTTGGGGCGCCTGCGCGATGGCGGGGCCGCCGAGAATCATCGCGCCGGCGGCTGCGAGCAGCTTCGTGATGGTCTTCATGGTCTCCTCCTGTTTTTGGTTGATCGTCTTACTAAAATTTTCGCCGGAAGGGCCGTTCTCCCCGGTTCATCGCGTGAACGCCGCCGCATGCCCGGCGTCGACGTTGAGGATATTTCCGGTCGATTTGGCCGAGAGATCAGACGCGAAAAAATGCACCGCCTCCGCCACATCGTCCGGATAGACATTGAGCTTGAGCAAGCTGCGCTCCCGGTAAATCTCCTCGAGTTGATCGGGCGCCACCTTGTAGGCGTCGGCTCTTTGCGCCCGCCACTCGCCGGCCCAGATCCGCGAGCCGCGAAGCACCGCGTCAGGATTGACCACATTCGCCCTGATCCCGTGCGGGGCGCCTTCGAGCGCCAGGCAGCGCGCGAGCTGGATTTCCGCGGCCTTGGCTGTGCAGTAAGCGGAGGCGTTCGGCGATGCGACGAGGGCGTTCTTCGAGGCGACGAAGACGATGGAGCCGCCGCGCCCCTGCTGACGCATCATGCGGAACGCTTCGCGGGCGACGAGAAAATAACCCGTGGCGAGAATGTCGATGTTACGCCGCCAGAGATCGAGGCTTGTCTCCTCGATCGGCGCGGCGGATGCAATGCCGGCGTTTGAAACGAGAATGTCGACGCCGCCGAACGCGAGCGCCGCCTCCTGGAAAAGCGCATGCACGGACGGCTCGGACACGACATCGACAGGGACGGCCGCCACGCGATCTTTTCCGAACGCGCCGGCGATGTCCGTTTGCGCGCGGACGAGCGCCTCGGCGTCGATGTCGCAGAGCACGACGTTCGCGCCTTCTGACAAGAGCCGTCTCGCAGCGGCCTGGCCGATGCCGCCTGCGCCGCCCGTGACCAGCGCGACGCGGCCGGTCAGCGGCTTCGGTTTCGGCGCTCTCTGCAGCTTGGCTTCCTCCAGACGCCAATATTCGATGTCGAACGCTTCCTGCGCGGGCAGACCACGATAGCCGGAGACCGCCGTCGCGCCGCGCATCACGTTGATCGCGTTCATATAGAACTCGGCCGCGATGCGCGCGCCCGCCTTGTCGGCGCCATAAGCGAACATCCCCACGCCCGGAACCAGAATGATCACCGGACTCGGATCGCGCATGGAGGGCGAATCCGGCCTGCGGCAAACTTCATAATAGCGACGGTAGTCGACGCGATAGGCGTCCACCGCGGATCGGATTGCGTCGATCAGCGCGTTGTCCGACAAGGCGGCCGGATTCTGGTCAAAGAGAAGCGGCCTGATCTTCGTGCGCAGGAAATGATCGGGACAAGACGTGCCTTCGGCGGCGAGTTCGGCGCAGGATCGGCTGCACACGAACGCCAGAACGGCGTCCGAATCGTCGAAATGACCGACCTTGACGCTCTCTTGGGAAAGAAGGCCGCGGAGGCGCGGCGCAAGGCGCGCAGCGAGGCGTCGCCGCTCCGATGCTGGAAACGGCGCTCCTCGCTCGCCGCCGAACGGCGCGCCGCGCGCCGATTTCGCAAGCCATGCGGCGGCGCGGTTGATGGTCGCGATCGTGTTCTCATAGCAGGCGCGCTGCGTCTCGCCCCAGGCGAACAGTCCGTGACTGGCGAGGATCACGCCGACGGCCTGCGGATTCTCCGCCGCGTAGCGCTTGAGCTGCACGCCGAGCTCAAAGCCGGGTCGTCGCCAGGGCAGCCAGCCGACCTGCTCGCTAAAAATCCGGCGCGTGATGGCTTCGCCGTCGGCGGCTGCGGCGATCGCGATGATCGCATCAGGATGGACGTGATCGATGTGGGCATGATGCACGAGCCCGTGCAGCGGCGTATCGATGCTCGCAGCGCGCGGGTTCACGTTGAACGCGCAGTGGGGATAAAGGTCGACGATCGCGTCTTCTTCGGCCGGGCCGCGGTAGCGCGTCTCGATCGCCTTCAGCCGGTCCAGATAGAGCGTGGCGAAACCGTCTCGCCGAATGGATCCGAGATCGCCGCCAGAGCCCTTGACCCAGAGCGTCTCGACGGATTCGCCGGTGAGAGGATCGGTCGCCCGGAGCTTTGACGAGGTGTTGCCGCCGCCAAAATTCGTGATGCGTTTATCCGAGCCAAGCAGGTTTGATCGATAGACGAGCAGATCCTCCGGCGTCAGGGTCGCCGCATGCTCCTCGTCCCAGAGATTCGGAATGATATGCGCCTCGGCCGCGAAACCGGCGTCGACCACCACGTTCTCCACGTTTCCCCCGGTCTTTGCGAGCGAGTGTCCGCTTCTTGTCCGATGCGCGATCAAACGATAATCAATCATAATATGTCAAGATCGATAGAAATCGATCATCATTTCGCAAATGCGAGGTCTCATGCTTGAAAGGGAGCGCCACCGGCTGATCGTGAGACTCGTCAATGAACGGGCGATCGTGGCGATCGGCGATCTGGTCGAGATGCTGGACGCCTCCGAAGCGACGATCCGGCGCGACATCGCGACGCTGGATCGGAATGGCGAGTTGCGGCGGGTTCGCGGCGGCGCCGAGGCGCTCAACCCGCGCTTCCAGCCTCATCTCGTCGGTTCGCCCTTCCTGATCAGCCGCGAGGTTCAAGCCGACCAGAAGCGCGCCATCGCGGCCAAGGCGGCGGAACTGCTCGACGGCTGTCAAAGCATCGTCATGAACGCAGGCACCACGACTTTTGAACTTGCGCGTCTGATGGGCGACCGCGACCTCGACGTTCTGACCAATTCGTTCTCAATCGCCGCAGAGCTTTTCGCCAATTCGCGATGTCGCGTGACCGTGCCGGGCGGCGCGATCTATCGCGAGCACAACATCATTCTCAGTCCCTTCGAGAACGATGCGTCCGCCAATTTCGCCGGCGAGTATATCTTCACGAGTTGTTACGGCGTGAGCGCGGCCGGCCTCACCGAGACCGATCCGATGATCGCGCAGGCGGCCCGCAAGCTGTTCAATCGCGCCGCGAAAGTGGTCGTTCTCGTCGACAGCAGGAAGCTGCGCCTGCGCTCATCCATGGTGATCGCGCCGCTCGAGGAGATCGACATTCTGATCACCGACGACGGCGCCGCCGAAGAGGACATGGCGGCGATCAGGGCCGCGGACATCGAAGTCAGGATCGCGGCGGTTGGCGAGAAAGGAGGCTTGCACAAGATCGCCTGAGAGCGACCACGCATCAGGCCTGACCGGGTCCTCGCGCGACCGCTTACGCGGGCAGTACGACCACCTTCGTCTTGACCGGCGTGCGCGCGTACAGGTGCATCATGTCCTGGCTGAGAAGGCCGACGCAACCGCTCGTAACGCCGTTGCCGATCGATTCGGGATCGCTGGAGGCGTAGATCGTGTAAAGCGTGTAAACGCCGTTCTGATAGAGATAAAGCGTGCGCGCGCCCAGCGGATTGTCGAGGCCGCCCGGCATGCCGCGGGCGTATTTCGCCGCCTCGGGTTGGCGCTTGATCATTTCCTTAGGCGGGGTCCAGGTCGCCCATTCGGCCTTGCGTCCGATATAGGCGTCGCCGCTCCACCGGAATCCGTCGCGGCCGACATTCGCGCCATAGCGGGTGGCGTTTCCGTCCTCTTCGATCCGATAGACGTAATAATTGCCGGGATCGACGATGATCGTGCCGGGCGCTTCCCGGGTGTCGTACCGGACCGTCCGGCGGAAATATTTCGGATCGACCTTGCTGAGATCGACCGCCGGGATCGGAAATTTTTCGTCGGGCGCCGGGCCGTAGATCCTCTGGGCTTCCGCGAGGCTTATGCCGTCGGATGTCGCGCAGCCGGCAAGGCCCAGCGCGCCGAGGCCGACGGCGGATCCGACCAGAAACGACCGGCGGTCGAGGCTGGTCGTTCGACTGTCCCGGGAATCCGCATCGCCTGCGCCGGCGTTCTCATTCCTGATTGTCATCATTCCGGACTTCCCATGTCCCGCCGCTCGCGGAGACCACAACTTGTCATATGCCAGCCGAGCGACTCGCCGCGCGAACAGTGCCGGCCGGCGGCGCGGCTGGCAAGCTTGGCTCCGCCGCGCGGTTTATACTTCTCAAATAGAGGCGCAAGGACGCCTCGGCGAGGCGCGTCATTGCGCCGGGCGGGATCGTGTGCGCTGGCCAGCGCTCGCCACGCCGAATCATCCTTCGATGCGCGTCCATGCGGCGTCGCAGGCGCTCGACGACACGGCGGCGGCGATGAAGCGCATGCCGCGCACGCCCTCAGCGAGGCCAGGCGTCAGCAGGCTCGCCGGATCAGGCGGGCGTCGATCGATGCGCGCCGCGATCTGTTCGGCGAGATCGCGGTAGATCTGCGCGAAACCCTCCAGATAACCCTCCGGATGGCCGGACGGGACGCGGGTCGCGTGGGCGGCGACGGGCAGGGCTCCGGGGCCGGCGCGCGTGATCCGCTGCGGGGGCTTTCCAAGCGCGGCGAACAACAGGCTGTTCGGCTCTTCCTGCGACCATTCAAGGCCGCCTGTTTCGCCATAGACGCGAAGGCGCAGCGCGTTCTCGGCGCCCGGCGCAATCTGAGACGCCCACAGCGCGCCGCGCGCGCCGCCTTCGAAACGCAACAGCATATGCGCGTTGTCGTCGAGGGCGCGGCCGGGAACCATGCGGCTCAAATCGGCCGCGAGGCTTTCGCAAAGCGCTCCGCTGACGAATTCGGCGAGGTTGAAAGCGTGCGTTCCGATGTCGCCGACCGCGCCGGCCGCGCCGGCTTTTTCGGGGTCGGTGCGCCACGCAGCCTGCTTCTGGCCGGACGCTTCAAGCGGCGTCGACAGCCAGTCCTGCGCGTATTCGACCTGAACCACGCGCGCTTTTCCGATGTCGCCCGAAGCAATCATCTCGCGCGCCTGACGGATCATCGGATAGCCGGTGTAATTATGCGTCAGGCCGAAAATAACGCCCGACCGATTCACGGCGTCTGCGAGCGCCAGCGCTTCGTCGAGATTATGCGCGAGCGGCTTGTCGCAGATCACATGCACGCCACGCTCGGCGAACGCGATCGCCGGGGCGGCGTGCATGTGATTGGGAGTCACGATCGCGACGACATCGACGCCATCCGGGCGCTGCGCTTCGCGCTCCGCCATCTCGGTGAAACTGGAATAAGCGCGATCGGGCGCGATATGGAGGTCCGCTGCGCTGACGCGCGCTCGTTCCGCGTCGGACGAAAGCGCGCCGGCGACGAGTTCGTAACGATCGTCGAGGCGCGCGGCGATGCGATGGACCGCGCCAATGAAAGCGCCTTGTCCGCCGCCGACCATGCCGAGGCGCAGCCTGCGGCCCGCGGCCGGCTCCAATTGTCGTTCGATCGCCATGTCAGTCGATTCCAAGCAATTTGCGGTTGGCGGCGAGATCCGTCCCGCTCGCGGCGAAATCATCGAAGGCGCGCGTCGCCGTCCTGATGATGTGGCTGTCGATGAAGGGCGCGCCTTCCGCCGCGCCCTGCTCGCTGTCCTTGATGCAGCATTCCCATTCCAGCACGGCCCATCCATCGAAGCCGTATTGCGTCAGTTTCGAAAAGACGGCGCCGAAGTCGACCTGACCGTCGCCAGGAGATCTGAACCGGCCGGCGCGATTCACCCAGGGCTGATAGCCTGAATAGACGCCCTGCCTGCCGGTTGGATTGAACTCGGCGTCCTTGACGTGAAACATCCGGATGCGTTCGTGATAGATGTCGATGTGATCGAGATAGTCGAGCTGCTGCAGGACATAGTGGCTCGGATCATAGAGCATGTTGCAGCGTTCGTGCCCGCCGACGCGATCGAGGAACATCTCGAACGTGACGCCGTCATGCAAATCTTCGCCGGGATGGATTTCGTAGCAAAGATCGACGCCCGCATCGTCGAACGCGTCGAGGATCGGCCGCCAGCGGCGGGCCAATTCGTCAAACGCGGTTTCGATCAGGCCGGACGGACGCTGCGGCCAGGGATAGACATAGGGCCAGGCCAGAGCGCCCGAGAACGTGGCGTGCGCGGAGAGGCCAAGATTGCGCGAGGCGCGCGCGGCCAGCAGAAGCTGATCGACGGCCCACTCCTGCCGCGCCTTCGGATTTCCCCGCACCTCCGGCGCCGCGAAACCGTCAAACGCGGCGTCGTAGGCCGGGTTCACCGCGACGAGTTGGCCCTGCAGATGGGTCGAGAGCTCCGTCACCTCAACGCCCGCGTCCTTCAGGACGCCCTTGACGTCGTCGCAATAGCCTTTGCTCTCGGCCGCTTTTGCGAGGTCGATCAAACGCGCGTCCCACGAGGGTATCTGCACGCCCCTGTATCCGTGGCCGCGGGCCCAGCGGGCGATCGTCGGCAGGCTGTTATAAGGCGCGTCGTCGCTGGCGAACTGCGCCAGAAAAATCGCAGGCCCCTTGATGGTTCGCATGCCCATGAGCGCATCCTCCGTTGTGGGCGGCCGTCTGCCGGACGCGCGCCGCTCTCGCAGTTTCCTTTATAGCGACGCTGCGTCTCTATAGCGACGCCTGGCGTCCAAGGCGCGTTTTCCGACTGATCGCCGCGGCCGTGGGCGGGGCTTTGGGTTGACTGCGAAAAGCCGATGCGAATAGTAGCCGCCTCGGCGCTCCGCGCCGACGACTTTTTGCGAGCCCGCCAGCCCTTCGCTCAGCCAGCCAGCCGCACCCATCCCAAGGGCTGAGCTCATGGCTTTTCTTGAAGCGCAGACGCGCATCTCAACTCTTTCCGCGCGCGCCTACATGGCGACGATCTGCGACAATCTTTCCGCGATGGAGATGCTGACGCGGGTCGACGATCATGGCGCGCGCATCTCGCTGGCGGACGAGCGGAGCTTCGCCGATCTGACGGCGACCAATGACGGCCTCGACGTCAACGCCCGCTCAGCCACCGAGCAGGGCCTTTCGGCGTTGAAGTTCATGCTCGGCCTGCAACTCGAGAAGGTGGCGGCCTCGGAAAAGCCGGAGGTCGTATGGTCGGGTCACGGATGCGACCTCGATGTTCTTCCAGGGCTTCGTGAAATGCGGGTGCGACGCTTCGCCGACATCACGCCGCATGTGCGGCGCATCACGTTGTCGGGCGATAATCTGGCGCGTTTCGATTCCGACAGTATTCATGTCCGCCTGCTTTTTCCGCCGGCCGGACTTGAAAAGCCGGAATGGCCGAGGCCCGGAAAGAACGGCCGGCCCTCCTGGCCTGCAGACGACCGCCGGCCGGCGGCGCGGCTCTATACGATCCGCCGCGTCAATGTGGCCGACGGCGAAATGGACATCGATTTCGTGCTTCACGAGGCGCCGGGGGTCGCGTCGGACTGGGCCAAATCCGTCAAGGAGGGCGACCTGATCGGCCTTCTCGGCCCGGGCGGACGGGAACTCGCGACCGCGCAATGGCATCTGATCGGCGGAGACGAAACCGCTATTCCGGCGATCGCCCGGATTCTGGAGCGCCTGCCGGCTGACGCGCGCGGCGCAACGTTCATCGAGGTTGAGGACGAGCGGGAGACGCAATCCATCCCGCATCCGGAGGGCGTTTCGTTGACCTGGCTTTTCCGGCGGGGACAGAAGCCGGGCCGCAACACCTTGCTCGCCGACGCCTTGAAAAGCGTTTCACTTCCCGATCATCGGGACGTCTTCGCGTGGCTGGGCGCCGAGGACGCCATCGCGCAGACCATGCGGAGCTATTGGCGAAACGAACTCGGACTCAATCGCGCGCAGCACCTTGCCGTCGGCTATTGGCGGCTCGAGAAGGAAAGCGTTTGAGCGACCGGCGTCATGGCGCCGGCCGCATCGGAACGCCGTCGCGAGCGACGATCGCGCCGCGCTTGACGACCCGGCGTTTGTGGGAGCGCGTGACGATGGCCTCCGCCACCGTTTCTCCCGGTGTGAGCAGCATGTCGGCCGCGGCGCCGACATGCAGACCGTAATTATCGACCTCCATCACTTTCGCGCCCTCGACAGTGCAGACGTCGAGCGCGAGCCGCAGTTCGTCGTCGCGACGGAAATTGTTGCGCAGGCCGACGAGCATCGCGCGCTCGAGCATGTCGCCATTGCCGTAAGGACTCCAGGTGTCGCGTATGCCGTCCGAACCGGCGCAGACGCGAACGCCTGCATCCAGCAGACGCTTCACCGGCGGAGCCGGGCGACTCGCCGGCGCGGTCGTCATGATGGCGACGTCGAGCTCGATGAGTTGGGCGACGAGCGGATCGACAAGCGCCGCGTCGGGCGCTCCAAGGCAGAAGGCGTGGCTGATCGTCACCTTGCCCTTCATGCCGAGCGCGCGCGTCCGCTCGAAGATCAGATCCATCGAGAAGGCGCCCATCTCGCCCGGCTCATGCAGATGGATGTCGAGCGGCTTTCCGTGGCGCTGGCAGAGCGCGAACACCGCATCGAGATGCCCTTTCGGATCGCGATCGATGGCGCATGGATCGAGGCCGCCGACCACCTCGGCGCCGAGCCTCATCGCTTCATCAAGCAGCTCCAGCGTGCCGGGCCGGCGTAGAAGGCCGGACTGGGGGAAGGCCACGATCTCGATATCCATGATGTCCCGGTATTCGTCGCGCATCGTCATGACGCCCTCGACGCCCCACATGCCGTGATCGGTGTCGATATCGACATGGCTGCGGATGTGGGTCGATCCTTTGACTGAGGACTGCACGGTCTGGCGCGCCGACTGGCGATAGGGATCGATGCCGAGGCGGCGCTTGTTCATGCGCTCGTTGTCGATCTTGTCGAGCAGGCCCGGACCGACCTCGTTGCGGTACCAGGGCAGGCCCCAGAGAGTCTTGTCGAGATGGGTGTGCGCCTCCACGAGTCCCGGAAGCGCGATGGCGCCGTCGCCGTCCTCGACCGGCGTTCCGGCCGGCGGCGCGATGTCAGGCTCGATCCGCGCGATCCGCCCGCCTGCGATCAGAATATCGGTCGCCGGACCGGCGTAAGGACGCACATTTCGAAGCAGCAGATCCGCCATCGCCTGTCTCCCCACGGCGGCGCTTGCGCCGGCTCACGCCGCCGCCAATTCACGACCGCAGGCAAAATCACAACACCTCGCCTGCGGTTTCAGTCGTATCGCGCGCAAAATGGGGGAACAAGCAAAAGCCGCCCGGAGGGCTTGGAAGACTTCTCCGGAGAATGTCTGGCGGCTCTCCGCGCCCGCTGTTCGAGAGCCGCGACATCCTCATCCGACAGAACGGGCGCTTCGATCCGCCCCTTCACATCACGGTGAGATGCGTAGCTCACGTAGAGAAACAACGCTCGATGGACTATAGGTGCGATATGGCAACCGCCGCGCGGCTCGCGCATGGCGGCGCCATGCAGGGGCGAGGAGACAGCGATGGCCCAGATGTCGGATCGCTCCGTTTTACCTTCGCGGCGCTCAGCGTTTCTCGTTTTCGGCGGCGCTGTCGCGATGCTTGGCGCAATGTCGACGAAGCCGCTGTGGGCCGCGGCGGAGGGCGTCGTCATTCCGCCGCCGGACATCGATCCGGCCATCGATCGCGACCAGGAAACGGCAGTGATCGCCGGCGGCTGCTTCTGGGGCGTGCAGGGCGTGTTTCAGCATGTCGCGGGCGTTCGGAACGCCGTCTCGGGATATGCAGGCGGCGAGAAGGCGACGGCCGACTATGACGCCGTCAGCAGCGGTTCGACCGGCCATGCGGAATCGGTGCGCATCGTCTTCGACCCGCGCGTCATCAGCTATGGGCGCATCCTGCAGATCTATTTCTCCGTCGCGCACGATCCGACGCAGCTCAATTTTCAGGGGCCCGATGTCGGAACGCAGTATCGCTCGGCGGTCTTCCCGGAGAACAGCGAACAGGCCGCTCTCGCGAACGCTTATATCGCGCAGCTCGATCAGGCGCGGCTCTACCGCGCGCCCATCGTCACCGCCATCGAGCCCGGCAAAGCGTTTTATCCCGCCGAGGATTATCATCAGGATTTCATGACCAGGAATCCCGACTATCCGTACATCGTTTTTCACGATCTGCCCAAACTCGCGGCCTTGAAGAGGCTGTTTCCCGGCCGCTATCGCGCCGATCCGGTTCTCGTCGCGTCGGCCGGCGCGGCGCGATAGGCGGCCGCGAAGACCAGACTGAACCAGACCTGGGCCAACGAAGTCGCGGCCGAAAACGCCGCGTTGCTGGTGCGCGGGCTCGATTGTCCGGATGAAACGCCGCGGTTGGACAGCAACTTGATCGGACGCTTTTCACGCGGGTCGCGCCGCCGCAGCCGGGCGATCTCGAGGTCGATCCGGATTTGCGGAGAGACGAGGGCTAAGCCGTCTCGGCTGCTGCATCGCCTTGATCCATCGAAAGACCCGCCCTAGACCGGGCGAGCGGGAGCGGGAAGATGACCGGTCGGGAGAAGCGTAGCCGTCGCGGCGGCCGCCATCGATGAAGCTGACGCTGCACGGAGGCGTCGGCGAGAAAGGACGCACCTGCGTCGGAATCGAGCAGGACGATTTTCGACTGCTGCTTGACGTGGGCGTGAACACCAGCGCTCCGCGCGACTCCGACCGCTATTATCCGGCGATCTCGTCCGACCGTCTGGCCACCATCGACGCGATCCTCATCACGCACGCTCATGAGGACCATGCCGCCGCGCTCGGATGGTGCGTCCAGCGCGGCTTCAAGGGGCGGGTGTTCATGAGCGCCGCCGCGCGGGACGAACTCGACGCGACGCTCGCCGGCTACGCGACGCCGGCCGGGCGCGAGGCGGTGAAAACCATCCGCATCGAATCCATCGAGGCTGGCGACAATCTTTCGCTGGGCCCCTTTGTCCTGAAGACAGGCCGTAGCGGCCATGTCGTCGGCGGCGTCTGGTGCCACGTCTCGGCGGACGCGCGCAGCGTCCTCTATTGCGGCGACGTGGTGCCGGCGAGCCCGGTGCTGGCCATGGACGCGCCGCCGGCCTGCGATCTCATTCTCATCGATGCGTCCTATGGCGACGACAACGTTCCCTCTGCGCTTCGGAGCGCGGCCGTGCGGGACTGGGTGAGGGCGCGGCCGGAGGGAAGCGTTCTGCCCACGCCGCTGTCCGGCCGGTCGCTGGAGTTGCTCGCCGTGATCGAGGGGCCGATCGCGGTCCACGCCTCCATGCGAGCGCCCCTCGCTGCGCAGATCGCCGCGCGCGGCTGGCTCGCTCCCGGCGCCGCCGATCGGCTCTCAGCCCGACTCGCGCAGACCCAGTCCTGGGAGGAGGGGAAGCCGCTGCCTCGGGCCGCCCTTCTTTGTCATGACGGAATGGGACTTGAGGGGCCGTCGCGCGCGGCGCTGGAGCGGGCCGAGCATGAGGGCCGTCCCGTGCTTCTCACGGGTCATCTGCCGGCGGGAAGCCCGGGCCAGCGCATGCGCGCCGCCGGCAAGGCCGACTGGCTGCGCTTGCCGACCCATCCGACGCTCGCCGAGAATATCGCGCTGATCGAGGCGAGCGGCGCGACGCGCGCGCTCGCCCATTCCTGCGACCCTGACGTGATCGCGACGCTCAAGCCGCTCATTCCGATGCTGGCCGCGGACGCAACAACGGGCGACGCGCTGACGGCGTGAGTCAGGGCTTCGCGCCAAGGCGCGCCTGCAGAGCCCGGGCGGCGGCGGCGTTCGGGAAATCGGGCTGCGCCAGCGCGCCGCGCACATTCTCAAGCGCCTCTTTCGTCTGTCCTGCGGCCTCCTGCGCCAATGCGAGGCGGTAGCGCCGCTCGGGATCGTCAGGCTGAAGCTCCAGCGCCGCTTTCATGGCGACGACCGCGTCAGCCGGGCGGTTCGCTTTCAGCAGCGCGGCGCCAAGCGTGTCCGCGACGGCGGCGTTCTGCGGCGCGACGGCGCGGGCGCGCGTCGCCAGCGCGACGGCTTCGGTTATGTCGCCGCTCGCCGTGAGAAGGGCGGCGAGGTTGTTCAGCGCGACGGGATGATCCGGCGCGCGCTCCAGCAGCGAACGATATAGGACAGCCGCCTGCGCGGCGTCGCCCGACGCCTGCGTCAGGGACGCCAGCAGAAGCAAAGGCTGCGGCGCGGACGGCGCAAGCGCGGCCAGCTTCTTTGCGGAAGCGATGGCGTCCGCCATCCGCCCCTCGCGCTGCGCCACAAGGCTCGCCATGTTCAGCAGCCCGGGGTCGTCAGGCGTCTTGGCGAGGCCGTCGCTGATGACGACGCGCGCATCGGCGTATTTCTGCTGAAGCGCAAGATTGGAGGCGAGCCGCGCAGAGGAGGCGGGGCCGGGGAAGCGCTTCAACGCGTCGCGATACGCCTGTTCTGCATCGCCGAACTGTCCATTGTTCTCGAGAACGGCTGCGAACAGGCTGACATCCGCGAGCGTCGCGTTCGGGCGCGCGATCATCTCCTTCAACAGTCGCGCGGCGCCGTCGATGTCGCCCGCCATCGCCATGGCGCGCCCAAGATCGCGCTGGGCCGCGGATTCGCGGGGTTTCTGGGCCGCGGCCTTTTCGAGCGCGACGCGCGCCTTGTCCGGCTCCTGGCGGGCCAGATAGGCGATGCCGAGTTCCTGTAGCGCGGCGGTGAAATCCGGCTTGCTCGCTGTCAGCTTCTCGAGATTCGCGACCGCTTCGTCGAGCCGGCCCGCCCTGCGCTGCGCGATCGCCTGCGCCAGCGCGATATTCTGATCGTCGGGCTGCGCCGATCGGGCGGCGTCGAGCGATGCAAGCGCAGCGGCGGCTTGCCCCGCGCCGACCTGCGCCACGCCCGTCACGAAGAGCAGGCGCCAGTCGTCTCCGGCCTGCGGCGTCTTGCCGACAAGACGAAGCGTGTCGGCGAAGCGGCCGCGCTGATTGTAGAGCGAGCCGAGCGCGACTTTCAGCTCCGTCGACGGGGTGTCGCCCGCTCCGGCCTCATACGCCGCGATGGCGGCGTCGACATCGTTCTTTTCTTCGAGAATGGAGCCGAGAAGGCGGCTGGCGATGGGGTTGAGCGGCTGGATGGCGAGCGCCTTGCGGGCGAAGGATTCGGCATCCTGCATCCGGCCCTGATCGAATGCGATCAGTCCGAGTTTCGTCATGGCGGTGAACTGGTTGGGATTGGCGGCCAGCGACAGTTCGAATTCCTTCGCGGCCGCGTCGGGCTGCCCCTTCTGGAAAAGCACCGTGCCGATGACGTCGCGCGCCACCGCGACGATGTCCGGCGCCGTTCCGGGAGAGATCAGCGCGGCGGCGATGCTTGCGGCCTCGTCGAGCCGCCCCGCATTGAGCGCATCGAGCGCCGGCTGAACGAGCGGACGCCGGTCCTGCAGGGAAAGAAAGTCGCGCGAGCGGTCGGCGGGATCGAACGGCATCACGCGCGCATGAGACGGCGCGCCGAGCATCGCGACAGCCAGCGATGCGGAAAGGACGGGAAAAAGGAACCGGGAATGAAACGCCGCCATCGAGGCCACCAGCATGTTGCAATATGTCAAACAAAAGGGGCGTTGCGGATCATCCGCAACGCCCCTTTGTGAGTAACCTTACAATGTGGCCTCCCGAAGGAGGCCGCATCGCACAGCGGTCACGCGGCCAGAGCGGCCTTCTCCAGCGACTTGCGGCGGCGCATCGCGGTGAAGGACAGGCCAGCGAAGCCAATGAGCATCATGGCCCAGGTCGACGGCTCCGGAACGCCGCTCGTGAGAACCGTGATGGTGTCGTACTCGGTCGCCACGATCGCGCCATCGACGAGAGCGTTGATCTGGATGTTGTGGACGCCGGCGGTCAGGCCCTTGAACGTGACGTTGAAGTCAAAGAACCGATCCATATCGCGATCATAGTCGCCGGTGTAGCCGGACGACGGTGTGAAGAGAACCTCCACGCCGGGGGCGCCGATCACCTGCAGCGTCACATGCTCGTAGGTCGCGAACGCGCTGCCGATGGCGTCGAGAATCGTGCTGACGAGCGTGCTGGAGTTCGGGTTCTGGAAGTAGCTGCCCTTGACGCCCGCAGCGTAGATGCTGTTGGAGCCATTGAACTGGCCGTAGTCGTTCAGGCCGAGTCCGCCGACGTTGATCGATTCGACGGTCACGCCTGCCGCCACGAGCGCAGCGGCCGTGCTCGACACCGTCGCGAGATTGGTCTTCGCCGGAGCGTCGCCCGCGATGAGGACGATCTTCTTCGCGCCGTCGCGCCAGCCGGTGCTAGCGCCAGCCGCCTGAGTGAGGGCGTAAAGACCCTGCTCCGGATAGTCGCCGCCGCCCGAAGCGCCCCAGGTGTTGATCGCGCTCTGGACGGACGCCTTGTTCGTCGTGATGCCCTGGTTGAGCTTGTAGACGAACGCGTCGCCCTGATCCTTGAATTCGCCGGCGCCGAAAGCGAAATCGCCCGACAGCGAACCCGCGATCGAGCCGAAATTCGCCTTCACGGTGTTGATGGTGCCGCCCATGCTTCCCGTCGTGTCGGTCAGGAAGAAGACGTCAGCCTTGGCCGTGGTCGGCGCGCCGGCGTTCACGGTCACGCGCTTGGCCAGCGAAATGGTGCCGCCAACCGTCGTCGTGCCGCTGAAAGTCAAGGGATCAATGGTGTCGGCGAACGCGCTTCCGCTAAGCAGAAGGGCAGCGCCGATTGCTGATGCGGGCAACGCCCGCTTCGCCAATCGCATCATGGCTAAATTTCCTCAGTAAAATCAAAAGCCCGCTCTTAAATCTATCTTAACGGTAATGTTCGGGCAATCTTTTTTTTACGTAGGGGAAGCGTCCAGGCGAACAACGTTAACACGTCAAAGAGCTGTATTTTCTCTTTCTTTTTCGGACCTCAGCGATCTGCGCGCTACTGCCGACGACGATGACAGGAGCGCAGCCGGCGGGATGCGGGAAGCAGTTGACAAAGGACCGACTATATCGTTAAAGTTCAGTCATGCTTTGCGCTCAACCGTCTTGCACGCCGGGTCCCGGCGCGGTTTCCCGAAGCGGCTGCTGATGAAGATCGCGGCCATCGAAACCATTCGCGCGGATTGGCATGACAATCTGCTGTGGGTGGCGGTCGAGGGCCGGGACGGGGCGCGGGGACTGGGCGAGACCTTTTTCGCTCCCTCTGCGGTTGAAGCCGTCATCCATGACGTGATCGCCCCCCAGATGCTCGGCGGAGACGCCACGCGCATCGAGGAATGGCACAGCCGGCTGACGCGCTATCCGGTCGGTTATGGCGCCTCCGGCGCCGAAATGCGGGCCGCCTCCGCGATCGACATCGCGCTCTGGGACCTGTCGGCGCGGGCCGCCGGCTGGCCGCTCTGGCGGCTGATGGGCGGCCTCTGCCGCGACAGGGTGCGCGTCTACAATACTTGCGCCGGCCCGCATTACGTGACGAAGCCGCGCGGCGACGTGAAGCGCTGGTTCGGCATCGAGGATTCCGAAGCCAGCGATCTCGACGATCTCAAGGCTTTCATGAGCGAGCCGGAGCGGCTCGCCAGATCGCTGGTCGCCGAGGGCGTCAGCGGCATGAAAATCTGGCCGTTCGATTTCGCCGCGTTCGAGAATGGCGGCGTCGGGATCTCGGCCCGACAGATCGACGAGGCGACGCGGATCGTCGCGCGCATCCGCGAGGCGGTCGGCCGCGACATCGACATCATGATCGAGCTGCACTCGCTCTGGGACGTCGAAAGCGCCAAACGCATCATCCGCGCCGTGGAGCCTTTCGAGCCAGCCTGGTTCGAGGATCCGATCCGCATGGACGATGTCGACGGCCTGGCGGAGCTCGCCGCGTTCACGCGCATCCCCATCCTCGGTTCGGAGACGACGGCGACAAAAGAAAGCTTCCGCAGGCTGCTCGCAAAGAACGCGCTTGGAATCGTCTCGTTCGATTGCGGCTGGTCCGGCGGACTGACGGAAGGGCGCAAGATCGCGGCGCTGGCGGACGCGTTCGCGCGCCCGATAACGCCGCATGACTGCACCGGTCCGATCGGCTTCGTCGCCGGCTCGCTGCTATCGCTGACCTGCCGCAACGGCTATCTGCAGGAAACCGTCCGCGCCTATACGCGGGGCTGGTACCAGCGCGTGGTCACCGCGCTTCCGACGATCAAAAACGGTTGGCTGTCGCCGCTGCCCGGTCCCGGCCTCGGCCTCGATCTCGCGCCCGAATTTCTCGCTGACGCCGGCACGCATGTGCGGCGCAGCGCGATCCAATGACCGAATAACGACAGGAGCCGCCCTTCATGGCCGCTTTCTCCCTCGCCGATATCCGCGCCAAGCTCTTCGCTTCGGTGCTCTCGGACTGCCTCGATCAGGCCGGCCTGACCAAACAGGCGCTGCCCTCCTCCGTGCGGCCGCTGGACGAGAGCCTCGTGATGGTCGGGCGCGCGCGCACCGCGGCCTTCATGGAGGTCTATGACGTTCCTGAAGGCAGCAATCCCTATGAGCTCGAGATCAAACTGATCGACAGCCTGAAGCCGGACGAGATTCCGGTCTTCGCCTGCTCCAATCCCGCGCGCGTGGCGCCGTGGGGCGAGCTTCTCTCGACTGCATCGCGCACGCGCGGCGCCGCAGGCGCGCTGATGGATGGCTGCGTGCGCGACATCAAGGCGATCAAGGCGATGAAATTTCCGGTGTTCCATGCTGGAATCGCGCCGCTCGACTCCAAGGGGCGCGGCAAGATCATGGCGCTCGACACGCCGATCGAATGCGCCGGCGTGCCGGTGCGGTCAGGCGATCTCGTTTTCGGCGACGCCGACGGCGTGGTCGTCATTCCGCAGAAGGCGGAAGAGGAAGTCCTGCGACTCGCTTTCGAGAAAATCAACGGTGAACGGAACACGCTTCGCGACCTGCAGCGCGGCGATTCTCTCGCCGACGTCTTTGCGCGCTACGGCGTGCTGTAATCAATCCGCGTGGAGGAGCCATGATCGTCGATTGTCACGTCAATATCTATGACCCGAACCAGATGCTGCCGCTCTATGCGCAGCAGTCGGCGATCGCGCGTCCGGGCGGCTTCGCGCTCGAATCCGATTGCGAGACGATCCATGCTGCGATGCAGGAGGTCGACAAGGCGATCATCTTCTCGCTGCGGTATCACGATTCCATCGGCATCGACGGCGACGACGAGGTGACCGCGCGAGCGGTCGCGAAATACCCCGACAAGTTCATCGGATTCGCGGCGGTCGATCCGCGTCGGCCCGACGCCATGGATCTGCTCGTGCACGCGATCGAGGATCTGAAGCTCAAGGGCGCCAAGTTCGGGCCGATCTATAACGGCGTGTCGCTGCTCGATCCGCGCATGAAGCCGGTCTACGAGTATCTCTCCAAAAACAATTTGCCGCTCACCATGCATATGGGAACGACATACGGCAACAACGCCCCGATCAATTACGGCCGTCCGCTCGACGTGGACACGATCGCGCACCAGTATCCCGACCTGAAGATCGTCATGGCCCATATGGGCCATCCCTGGTACGAGGAGTGCATCGTCGTCGCGCGGAAAAATCCGAACGTCTATTGCGAGGTGTCGGCGCTTTATTATCGGCCCTGGCAATATTACAACATTCTTATCTGCGCGCAGGAATATCTGATCACCGAGCGGCCGAAGATATTCTTCGGCACGGATTTCCCGTTCACCAGCGTGCGCGATTCGATCGAGGGGCTGCGGCGGATCAACGATCAGGTCGAGGGGACGCGCCTGCCGCGCGTCGCGGAGACGACGATCGAAGGCATCATCCACTCCAACCCGCTCGAGCATTGGTGGCACGGCGGCTATCCGGGGTAAGCGCGTGAGCAAGGACGACGACAAGGAGCTGCGGTCGCGGGAGTGGTTCGCGCGGCAGGATTCCTACGGCTTCATCTATCGGTCCTGGCTGAAGAACCAGGGCCATCCGCAACGCATGTTCGACGGCCGCCCGGTCATCGGCATCTGCAACACATGGTCCGACCTCACGCCCTGCAACGGCCATCTGCGCGGCCTGGCGGAGCATGTGAAACGCGGCGTTTATGAAGCCGGCGGCTTTCCGCTCGAATTTCCGGTGACGTCGCTGAGCGAGCCGCTGATGCGGCCAACGACGATGCTCTACCGCAACCTGCTGAGCATGGATGTCGAGGCCTCGATCCGCTCGCAGCCGATGGACGGCGTCGTGCTTCTCGTCGGCTGCGACAAGACCACGCCAGGCGCGCTCATGGGCGCGGCCAGCGTCGGCCTGCCGACGATCGTCGTGTCCGGCGGACCGATGTTGTCCGGGCGGTGGAAAGGCAAGCTGATCGGCTCCGGAACGGATGTGATCCGCTTCAAGGAGGCGGTTCGCGCCGGCGAGATGAGCGTCGACGAGTTCATGGCGGCGGAAGCGGCCATGTCGCGCAGCGCCGGCTCCTGCATGACGATGGGCACCGCCTCGACGATGGCCAGCCTGTGCGAGGGCCTCGGCGTCGCGCTGCCGGACAACGGCGCGATTCCCGCCGTCGATGCGCGACGGCAGGCGCTCGCCTTTGAAAGCGGCCGGCGCGCCGTCGAGATGGTTCGTGAAAAGCTGACGCTCGACAAGGTTCTCACGCGCGACGCCTTTCACAACGCCATCGTTCTCAATGCGGCGCTGGGCGGCTCGACCAACGCCGTCGTCCATCTGCTCGCGCTCGCGGCGCGCATCGGCGTTCCGCTCTCGCTGGATGATTGGGATTCGTGGGGTCGGGAGATTCCGTGTCTCGTCAATCTGATGCCGTCAGGCGAATATCTGATGGAGGATTTTTATTACTCGGGCGGCGTGCCGGCGGTGCTTCGGGAGCTCTCGCCAAAACTGCGCGGCGAGGCGCTCACGGTGTCGGGCCGCTCCATCGGCGCGCAGAACGAAGGCGCCGAAATCCATGACAGCCGCGTGATTTTTTCTTACGACGCCCCCTTCAAGCCGGCGGGCGGCATCGCGGTTCTGCGCGGCAATCTTGCTCCGGGGGGCGCGGTCATAAAACCTTCCGCAGCGTCCCCGTCATTGATGAAGCATCGCGGCCGAGCCGTCGTGTTCGACAGCGCTGACGATCTGAAGAAACGCATCGACGATCCGGCGCTCGACGTCGATGCGACCAGCGTGCTCGTGCTGCGCAACTGCGGCCCGATCGGCTATCCCGGCATGGCCGAGATCGGCAACCTGCCGATTCCGCCGAAGCTTCTCAAGCAGGGAATCACCGACATGGTCCGCATCTCGGATGCGCGCATGAGCGGCACGGCGTATGGCACCGTCGTGCTTCATGCGGCGCCCGAGGCCGCGAGCGGCGGTCCGCTCGCGCTGGTTCGTGACGGCGATCTCATCGAACTCGACGTTCCCGCGCGGCGCCTTGAGCTGCTGGTTGCGGCCGACGAGCTCGACCGGCGGCGAAACGCGCTGGCGCCTTTCCAGTCTCCTTACGCGCGGGGATGGGAAAAGCTCTATGTGGAGCATGTTCTTCAGGCCGATCGCGGCGTGGACTTCGATTTCCTCGTGGGATCGAGCGGCGACGGCGTTCCGAGAGTGTCGCACTGATGACGGCGGCGCCCGTCAATCAGGCTCTGATCGGACGGCGCGCCACGCTGCGCGATGTGGCGCGCGCCGCCGGCACGACGCCGATGACGGTGTCGAACGTCGTCAACGGACGGGCGGGACAGGTCGGAAAACCGCTCGCCGACCGGGTGATGAAAGCCTGCCAGACGCTCGGCTATCGACCACATGCGAATGCGCGCCGCCTTCGCACCGACAGGCGGCAGGCTATCGGCGTGATCATCATCGACCCCTCGCCCTATTATGTGTCCGATCCGCTCACGGCCGCCGTGCTGGCCGGCCTGAACGCGCGGCTCGGCGCGCGCGGCTACAGCATCGTGATTCACGGCGTTTCGCCGACCGCGCTCGACAGCGTCAGCATGCTGCGTCAGGTGGAGAGCGATGGGGTCTGCCTGATGCTGTCCGGCGACGCGCGGGCGCGGAGCATGGTCATCGATCGCGTCGCGACGTTGCAGCAGCCGGTCGTGCTGATTCAGGATCGCATGCCAGAGGACGCCACCGATTGCGCGAGCGTTCTGCAGGATGATTTCGGCGGCGGACGGGCTGTCGCGGAGCATCTTCTCGATGGCGGCGCGCGTCGCATCGTGATGCTGAAGCCAGCGCTTGAATGGCCGGCGATGGAGCGCCGCGAGCAGGGCGTGCGCTCGGCGCTCGCCGGGCGCGGCGGCTCCGTCGCGTTCGACGTGGTGCGCGGCCGCGACGAAGGTTTCGAGGCGACGCAGGCGGCCCTTTCCCGGCACATCGAGGCGCATGGCGCGCCGGACGCGCTGATCGGCGGCAACGACCAGATGGCGATCGCGGGCATGCGGCTCCTGTCGGACCGCGGCCTGCGCATTCCACAGGACGTTCGCGTGACGGGCTTCAACGGGCTCGAATTCTGGCGCTACGCCACGCCGGAATTGAGCACGGTCTTCTCGCCGGCCTATGCGCTTGGCGAGACGGCGGCGGACGCGATGCTGGCGCGGCTGGCTGAAGGCGCGTTTCCTTTTCGCGAGCAGGTTCTTCCCGTGCGTTTCGCAGCGCACGGATCGTCAGCGAGCCCGCAGAGCGAAAGTCCTGCGCGGTCGATCAGCGGGAGCGCGTGACGCCATTTCTTCAAAGGCGGAATCACAGGAGGAGGTTTGACGATGAAGACGATCTTTCCAAAAGCGGCGCTGGCCGCCGGTATCGCGACGGGACTGCTTCTGTCGGCAAGCGCCGCGCTGGCGCAAAGCGCGTTCCAGTGTCCGCGCAAGGGCGGCGATCTCGTGTTCGCGCTCGAGGCGCGGGTGCCGGGCCTCGACCAGCATGCGTCCAACTCCAGCGCGACGCGCAATATCGCGATGAATATTTTCGAGGCGCTGGTCACCCGCGACGAGAAGATGGCGCCCATGCTGCAACTCGCCGCGTCGCTCGACGAAGCGGCGGACGGCATGAGCTACACGTTCAAGCTGCGGGACGGGGTCAAGTTTCACAACGGCAAGACGATGACGTCGGCGGACGTCGTCGCGTCCTTCGATCGCTACCGCAAGATCGGCGTCGACCGGTCGATCCTCGACGCCGTCGACAAGTGGGAGGCGCCGGACGCGAGCACCTTCATCATCCGCATGAAGCGCGCGCTGCCGACTTTCATCGAGCAGCTGTCTTCCTTCACCGTGCCGGTCGCGATCATTCCGGCGGAGCTCGCTGACGCTCCGGCGCAGCAGCTGCAGCCGATCGGAACGGGACCGTTCAAGGTGGACGAGTTCCGCGCCGACAGCTTCGTCAAGCTCAGCCGGTTCGACGGCTATACGCCCGACACGCGCTATCAGGATATCAGCGGCTTCGGCGGCTATAAGACAGCCTGCCTCGACACGGTGACCTTCCGCATGATGACGGAGCCGGCCGCGCGCACGGCCGCGCTGGAGACGGGCGAGATCCAGGGCGTGGAAGACGTGCCGCTGACCTCGCAGAAGCGGCTGAAAGACAACAAGAACATCAAGCTGACGAAGCTTGAGACGTTCACGATGAACGTCTCCTATCCGAACTTCAAGGCGCCGCCGACCGACAATCCGAAGGTGCGCCAGGCGATCATGGCGGCGATGGATTTCGACGAGATCATGGAGGCCGCGAGCGAGGGCGAGTACAAGCTCAATTTCGGCTATCAGTTTCCGGGTCAGCCCTATTACAGCGAGGCCGGCAAGCAATATATCAACCAGAAGAACGTCGAGCGCGCCAAGCAACTCCTGAAGGAAGGCGGCTACAAGGGCGAGAAGGTCGTGCTCATGACCAATCGCGAATTCAGCTACATGTACAACACCTCGCTGGTGATGGTGGAGCAGCTGAAAGCGGCCGGCATCAACGCCGAGCTCCTGGTGCTCGACTGGCCGGCGGCGCTGCAGAAGAGCATTCGCGAGAAGGAAGGCTGGAACTTCTTCTACACGGGCTGGATCACGGTGGTCGCGCTCGGCGGACCACAGACGATGCGCCAGATGGCCCCGCCGGCGAGCGTCAATCTCGACAATGAGGGAGACCCTCAGTTCATGGCCGCCTTCAAGCAGCTTTCCGAGGGCCGAACGCTGGCCGAGCGCAAGGAGGCGTTCGCCAAAGCGCAGGAGCGAGCGCTGGAGCAGGTCATGGCGATCCCGTTCGGATCGATGCCGAAGACCCAGGCCGTGCGCGTGAATGTCGAGAATTTCCGGCCCTACTATGTGCCGCGCATGAGCAATGTGTGGATCAAGGGCTAACTGACCACGCGGCCGCCTGCGCAAGGCGGCCGCGACCCTTCCGCCCGGACTGACGCATGGCCGCCTACGCGCTCCGACGCCTGATTCAGATGATTCCGCTTCTGGCTCTCGTGAGCCTGATCTCGTTCGGACTCATCAAGCTGGTGCCTGGCGATCCCGCTGTCGTGATGGGCGGGTCGAACGCGACGGCGGCGGAGATCGACCAGATCCGCCGCAATCTCGGACTCGACCAGCCGCTGCATGTGCAGATCATCAGCTTCTACGCCAATCTGCTGCGCGGCGATCTCGGCCGTTCGCTGCTGCTCGGCCAGCCCGTGACGGAAGCGCTGATCGAACGCGCGCCGGTGACGCTCTGGCTCTCTCTCTACGCGCTCGCGCTGACCATCGTTTTCGGCCTCGCGACCGGCGTCGTCGCGGCGGTCAGGCACAATACATGGGTCGATCAGGTGGTTTCGATCGTCGCTCTGCTCGGCGTGTCGGTGCCGAATTTCTGGCTCGGACTGATGATGATCGTGCTCTTCTCCGTGCATCTGGGCTGGCTGCCGACGAGCGGCTATGTCAGTCCTTTCGAGAATCCGCTGGAGTTCCTGCGCACGGGAGCCATGCCGGCGGTGTCGCTCGCGGCGCTGCAGATCGGCCTCCTGACGCGCATCACCCGCTCCACCATGCTTGACGTCCTGCAGCAGGACTATATCCGCACCGCCCGCGCAAAGGGGCTTTCCGAATACGCCATCGTGACCCGCCATGCGCTGGCGAACGTCATGATCCCCGTCGTGACGATGGTCGGCCTCATCCTCTCGGTGCTGTTGTCCGGCTCGATCATCATCGAAACGATCTTCGACGTGCCGGGCGTGGGCTCGCTTCTCGGCAACGCCATTCTGAGGCGCGACTATCCGATGATCCAGGGCGGGCTGCTGTTCGTCGCTGCGGCGCTGATGGGACTCAATCTCCTGATCGATCTCGCCTATGGCTTCTTCGACCCGCGCGTGAGGCTGCATGGCCGCGGTTGACGCTTTCAGTCTCGACGCGCCGCCGCGTCGCCGCCTGCTCGGCGCCGCGGCGCGCAGGCTCCTTGGCAATCGCGCCTTCGTCACCGGCGCGCTGCTGCTCGCGGTGGTCGTGATCGCCTCCGTTCTCGCGCCGCTGATCACCACGGGCGATCCCAACCGCATGGCGGTGCGGTTCCGTTTTCGGCCGCCGTCATGGGATTTTCCATTCGGCACGGACAATCTCGGCCGCAACATGCTGACGCGCGTTCTCTGGGGCGGGCGGCTCAGCCTGGAAGCCGGTTTCTGGGTCGTCGCGCTCAACGCCGTGTTCGGCGTGCTGCTCGGCGCCCTCGCCGGCTATGTGCGCAGCTTCGACGGATTCCTGATGCGCATCGTCGATGCGTTGATGGCGTTCCCGGCGGTGCTTCTCGCCATCGGCATCGCGGCGGCGCTCGGCCCGTCGCTCGTCACCGTGGTCGCTTCGCTCGCCATCGTCTACATCCCGCGCACCGCGCGCGTCGTGCGCGCCTCGGTCATGGTCGCGCGCGAGCTCGACTATGTGCAGGCCGCGCGGTCCTATGGCGCGAGCGACATGCGCATTCTCATGCGGCACATCATGCCGAACTGCCTCGCGCCGCTCATCGTGCAACTCAGCTTCGTCTTCGCCTATGCGATTCTGTCGGAGGCCGTGCTGAGCTTCCTGGGGCTTGGCGCGCCGCCGACGACGCCGAGCTGGGGTATCCTGATCTCGGAAGGGCGCAGCTATATCCGGGAGGCGTGGTGGCTCACCGCCTTTCCGGGAGCGGCGATCGCGATCACCGTGCTCGGCCTCAATCTCCTCGGCGACGGGCTTCGCGACGTGCTCGATCCGCATATGCGGATCGACAACTGAATTCGGATTTCAAACACTGACGGGAGCGCCCGCGCATGCGCATCACCAGCGTCGAGCCTGTTCTGCTGAAAGGCGACGACGCCTATCGCGCCTCGGCCGGCGGCGAGGAAGCCACCGACAATGGCGACTGGCAGCTTCTCGTGCGCGTCGCGACCGACGAGGGGCTCGAAGGCTGGGCCGATGTGGAGACGCTTGGCCCGGCGGCCGTGACCATCATCTCCGGGCCGGGCATGGGCGTCACCGGCTTCAAGGCGCTCGGCGAACTGCTGATCGGCGAAGATCCGCGCCATGTCGAACGGCTGTGGGACAAGCTTTATGTCGGCAGCGCCTATTACGGCCGGCGTGGCATTGCGATGCAGTGCATCTCGGCCATCGACAACTGTCTCTGGTCGATCCGCGCCCAGGCCGCCGGCGTCAGCCTCGCGACGCTGCTCGGCGGCGCGCGGCGCGACCGGGTGACCGCCTACGCCTCGACCCTGTTCCGCGAAACGCCGGAGGGCATGGCGCAGGCGGCGCGCGATTATGTCGAGAAGGGCTTCAAGGCCGTGAAATTCGGCTGGGGCGTCTTCGGCGAAGATTCCGGCCGCGATCGTGAACTCGTCGCCGCGGCCCGCGAGGCGCTCGGCCCTGACCGCGATCTTCTGGTCGATCCCGGCTGGTATCCGGCGGGATGGAAAAATCCGCCGCCGCTCTCAGGACCGATGCGCAGCCGCCGCGACGCGATCGCGCTGTGCGAATGGCTGGCGGATTATGGCGTCGGCTGGGTGGAGGATTTCATCCACCCCGAACGGTTCGACGAATATGCGCAGGTTCGCGCCGTCAGCCCGACGCCGGTCGCCGCCGGCGAGCAGGTCGCGACGGTCTGGGAGTTCGAGCGTTTCATCCGGTCGGGATGCGTCGACGTGATTCAGCCCGACCTGTCGCGCTGCGGGGGGGTCACGGTGGCGAAGCAGGTCGCGGCGCTGGCGATGGAGGAGGGCGTCGATTTCGTGCCCCATTCCTGGCTCACCCATCTTCTCACCGCCTACAGCCTGCAGGTGATCGCCACGCTACCGCGCGCGCGGTTCGTCGAGTTCAATGTCAGCCAGAGCGGGCTGACGCGCGGCGTCTGCGCGGGAACGCCCTTCACGCTGCAGAGCGATGGAACGGTCGCGATTCCGGACGCTCCCGGCATCGGCGCCGAGGTCGACACGGATTTCATCAAGGCGCATCGCATCAACTGAAGGTGATGGCATGGAACGGCTGATCGTCAGGCCAGACAAGCTCGATCTCGAATCGAAGGGCCGCCGCGACTATTACGTCGCGCTCGAACATGATTCGATCTGGGGCGATCATCTCATTCCGCTGACGGTGATGGTCGGACCGAAAGCCGAGCCGGGAAAGGGGTTGGTCGCGTTCGGCTCCAATCACGGCAACGAATATGAAGGGCCGGTCGCGATCCGCCATCTGATGCGCGACATCGACGTCGAATCCGTCGACGGGCGCATCATCCTCGTTCCAGTGCTCAACGTGGCGGCGTTCAAGGCCGGAACCCGCGATTCGACTCTGGACGATCGCGTCAATCTCAATCGCGCCTTCGTCGACGGCGCCGGCCGGCCGCCGCTCGGCGGCATCACGCACCGCATCGCCGATTTCGTGCGCCGTTTCATCTGGCCGCAGGTTCATGTCGTGATCGATCTGCACGCGGGCGGGCTCGTGGGGCAGTTCGCGCTCTGCACGAGCTTTCATCCCCTGGACGATCCCGAGCAGCACAGGCTGGTGGAAGAGACAGCGCGCTGGTTCGGGACGCCGCTCGTCATCACCTATCAGAACGAAACGCCGGGCCTGCTGCCGAGCGAGGCGGAGCGGCTCGGCAAGATCACGGTCGGCACCGAACTTGGCTTCGGCTGCTCGGTCAATCCCGACGGCGTCCGCTACGCGCGGCAGGGCGTGCGCGCGGCGGCGATCCGGCACGGCGTGATGCGCGGCTCGATCGCACCGATCGGCCATCACGCCGACGGAAGCCAGCGCATGGCCTCGATGGTGGATCGCGCCTGTTTCACGGTCGCGCCCTTCGCCGGACATTACGAGCCGGTCCGCAAATGCGGCGAACTGGTCAGGGAAGGCGATCTTGTCGGCTATCTGCATGATTTCGATCGCATCGATCTCGATCCGTGGGAGGTCCGGGCGGGAGTCGAAGGCGTCATCGTCTCGCAGGCCTGGTCGGCGCCGACGCTTCAGGGACAGCATATCGTGGTGGTGGGCCGCCTCTCTGGGTAAAGCGCTGACAAGCCGCGCCGCGCTTCCAGACGGCGCGGCGGCGCTGCGAACTTTTGGCCGCGCCGAACGTTGAGCCTCGCCGTTCGCGAGGTCGCCGCCATGTCCAAGCTGTTCAGCCGGTTCGCCAATGTCGTGGCCCATTGGGCGGGAAAACCGATCACCTTCGCGCTGGCCGTCGCCTGCATCATCGTGTGGGGCGTTTCGGGTCCGCTCTTTGGCTTCTCGGACACCTGGCAACTGGTGATCAACACCGGCACCACCATCGTCACCTTCCTGATGGTGTTCCTGATCCAGAATTCACAGAACCGGGACGGCGCCGCGATCCAGTCCAAACTCGACGAAATCATCCGCGCCGTCGATCAGGCGCGGAACGAGTTCATCGGCATCGAGCATTTCACTGAAGAAGAGCTCGAAGAGATTCGCGTCGCCTGCGAGAACGCCGCCGGCGCGGAGGCCGGCGGCGCCTCAAAGAGTCTCGAACGCTTGCGCAATTCGTTCGCGCGCCTGAGCGCCGCCTCTCGAACGGCCGGATAAGTTTCAGGAACGGGCGCTTTTGGCCGCGTTGCGCTTGCGGGTCGCGGCCGCCTTCTTGGCCGAGGCTGACCGCGCAGCCGCCGGCCGGTTGGCCGAGGCGCTTCCACCCAGCCGCCCGCCTTTGCGCGAGGAGGCGTGCGATTCAGGCTTGCCGCGGCCCGAGCCGCTTTTCTCGCCGCCGCCGCTTTCCTTGTTGACAGTGGCCCAGGCGCGCCGCTCCGCTTCCTTCTCGGAAACGCCGCGCTTCTCGTAGCCTTCCTCGATATGGTCGGCCTTGCGCTTCTGTTTGTCTGTGTAGCTGGATTTGTCGCCGCGGGGCATGATCGCCTCCTCTGTCGCTCGTCGTGCAACGGCTGGCGCGGATTTGTGTTCCGCAGGGTTGCACGCTTTGCGCGGCGCCCGCGATTCTGCCAGAAGGCCGCAGCCCGTCGCGCCAATCGGAGGCCGTCATGAGTTCCGCCGCACCGCCGGAAGCCAAGCTTCGCATCGAGACGCCGTCGCAGGGAATCCGGCTGCTCGTCATCGACAGGCCGTCGCGGCGCAACGCGCTCGACGTCGAAACCTATGAGATGCTCACGCATGCGGTTCAGGAGGCGGACCGCGATCCCGCCATTCGCGCGATCGTCGTCACGGGCGCCAAGGGGAGCTTCACCGCCGGCAACGATCTCGCCGACTTTCAGGGGACCGAGGCGCCGGGCGCGGCGGCGGCGATGGCTTTTCTGCACGCGATCAATCGCTGCGAGACGCCGCTGATCGGGGCGGTCGAGGGTCATGCGGTCGGCATCGGCGTGACGATGCTGCTGCACTTCGATTTCGCTTTCGCCGCGCGCGGCGCGAAGATGCGCATGCCGTTCGTCCCGCTGGGCCTCTCGCCCGAGGGCGGGTCGAGCTATCTCATTCCGAAGATCGCCGGACTGAAGCGCGCGACGGAGCTGCTGCTGCTCGGCGAATTGTTCGACGGGGCGAAAGCGGCGGAGTCGCGGATCGTCACCGCCGCGGTCGAGGACGGAACGGCGCTCGATCATGCGCTGGCTGTCGCCGCCAAGATCGCGGCGCTGCCGCCGGAATCGGTGCGGGTCGCCAAGCATCTGATCAGGCGCGGCGACCAGATGATCATCGACGAGACGATCGACTATGAGGCGGAGCGGTTTCGCGAGCGGCGCGCCTCTCCGGAGGCGCAGGCCGCCTTCGCCGCTTTCTTCGCCAAGGCGAAATAAGATCAGTCGCGGATCAGCGCCCTGTGCGTGATCCGATAGACATCAACGAAGCCGAGGGACCGATAGAGCGCGCGCGCCGGCTCGTTGGTCGCCGCGACATGGAGATAGGCGCGCTGCGCCCCGGCGTCTCGGCCCCAGGCCATCAGCGAAACGACGAGCGCGCGGCCCAGCCCGCCGCCGCGCCGAGCCGGCGCGACCGTGATGTCTTGCAGGCCGACATAGCCGCGCTCCGCGACCGCGATTCCCCAGGCCGCCGGCCCGCCCTCGTCGGAAAGGGTCGCGAACGCGGCCTTCGGGCGGATGCGGCTCAGGATCGCGGCCAGCTTGGCCGCATCCGCCTTCACGCCGCCATAGGCGGCGGCGTTGGCCGCCATCCAGTCCGCCTCGGCGCGCGGCGCGAAGCGGACGCGCGCGTCCGCCGCAGGCGCGCCGGCGTCGAGCGGCGCGATCATGCCGAATGTGGGCTCGATCGCGGCGAAGCCGCGCCGCTCCAGACGCGCGTCGAGACCGGGCGCGCATAGCGGGGTGAGGCGAACCGTGGGCGGAACGTTCCAGTCATCGGAGCGGGCGATGAGCCAGTCGATCGCCGCGTCATCCATCGCGGCGCCGGGAGCAAGGGTCGAGGCGCTGTTGGCGCGCTTCGAATAGCCGTTGGCGAAGCGCAGCATCCAGTCGCCCGCGATCAGCGTCTCGATCGCCGGCCAAGCGTTGAGCGTGCGCTCCTCGATCGCGCGGGTGAGGACAAGATCGGCCATGTCAGGCTCCTCGGCACGGGCGGCCGAACGGGTCGCCGCCGGCGCGCCGTCTTGCCGCCGCGCATCGCTGGCGGCAAGACGGACGAAGGGAGGGCGATGACGATGACCTATGTGCTGGCGATCGACCAGGGAACGACCTCGTCGCGCGCGGCGCTGTTCGACCGGAAACTCGCGGTCGTCGCGTCGGCGCAGAAAGAGTTTCCGCAGCATTTTCCGCGATCGGGCTGGGTCGAGCACGATCCGGAGGACATCTGGTCGAGCACGCTGAAAGTGTGCCGGGCGGCGATCCGGAAGGCCGGGGTCTCCGCCAGCGAGATCGCCGCCATCGGCGTCACCAATCAGCGCGAAACGACGGTCGTCTGGGACAGGACGACCGGCAAGGCGATCCACAATGCGATCGTCTGGCAGGACCGGCGGGTGGCCGACGCCTGCGCGCGGCTGCGGGAGGCCGGACATGAGGCGCTGATCCAGCGGACATCGGGGCTGTTGCTCGATCCCTACTTTTCCGGACTGAAGGCCGCGTGGATCCTCGACCGTATACCGGGCGCGCGCCGGCGGGCGGAGCGTGGGGATCTCGCCTTCGGGACGATCGACAGCTTCCTGATCTGGCGGCTGACCGGCGGTGCCTCGCATGTCACCGACGTCACGAACGCCTCGCGCACCATGCTCTTCGACATCCACAAAGGCGCGTGGGACGAAGAGATTTGCCGGCTTATCAATGTGCCCATCAATATGTTGCCGACGGTTAAGGAATGCGTAGCCGACTTTGGATCGAGCGATATCAAATGGTTCGGAAAAGTTCTGCCGATCCGTGGAGTCGCCGGGGACCAGCAGGCGGCGACCGTCGGTCAGGCCTGCTTTCAACCCGGCATGGCCAAATCAACCTATGGCACTGGCTGTTTCGCGCTGCTCAACACCGGCGCGAAGCCCGTCGCGTCGCGCAACAAGCTCCTGACCACCATCGCCTATCAGATCGGCGGCGAGCGCGCCTATGCTCTGGAGGGCTCGATCTTCGTCGCCGGCGCGGCGGTTCAATGGCTGCGGGACGGCCTGAAGATCATCCGCAAGGCGGCGGACAGCGGCAACCTCGCCGCCGCGGCCGATCCCACCCAGGCGGTCTATCTGGTGCCGGCCTTCGTCGGCCTGGGCGCGCCGCACTGGGACCCGGAGGCGCGGGGCGCCATCTTCGGGCTGACCCGCAACAGCGGGCCGGCCGAGTTCGCCCGGGCGGCGCTGGACAGCGTCTGTTTCCAGACGCTGGACCTCATCGAGGCCATGCGCGCGGACTGGGGAGCGGAGGCCGCCGCTGAGACCGTGCTGCGGGTCGACGGCGGGATGGTGGCCAGCGACTGGACCATGCAGCGGCTGGCCGACCTTCTCGCCGCGCCAGTCGACAAGCCC
This sequence comes from Rhizobiales bacterium 65-9, assembly GCA_001899525.1. Classification (GTDB taxonomy): domain Bacteria; phylum Pseudomonadota; class Alphaproteobacteria; order Rhizobiales; family Beijerinckiaceae; genus Terrirubrum. The sequence continues at coordinate 97,349 of MKVY01000034.1, read as the reverse complement.
GCGATGCTGGAAACGACGGTGCTCGGCGCCGCCTATCTCGCGGGGCTCGGCGCCGGCCTTTATCCGGAGCCGGCGACATTCGCCAAAAGCTGGAAGCGCGACAGGCGCTTCAAGCCGAAGCTCAAGCCGGAGCCGCGGGCGGCGGCCATCGCCGGCTGGCGCGACGCGGTGCGACGGACATTGACCAACTGAGCGGATTGCGGCCGCACTGTGACCCGCGGTCCACAGCCATTCGTCCGGCGAGCCGCTAACCTTCCGGGGTCGTAGCCGTTCAGGTCTCGCCAGACGCCCGTGAGTTTCAACCGTTCGCCGACCGACCCAGCGCATGGGGCCGCCGATTTCCTCCGCCGTTTCGGCATGGCGCTGATCGGCGTGGCGCTTCCCTGCGCCGCCTTCTATTCGCGCCGCGCCGCCATCCTGTTGATGCCGCTCGGCGCGATCCTCATTTTCATGGGAACAGTGATCGACCCGGCCGAACCGATCGGCGCGCGTCTGCGCCAGTTCGTCCGCTCCTCGGGCTTCTGGATTACGGCCGGCCTGATGGTCTGGGCCGGGGCCACCGTCGCCTGGTCGCCTTTTCCGATGCCGTCGGCGGAGCGATTCTACAATACGCTCGGCGTCGCCGCGGTCGCGGCCGCCGGCGCCGCGGCGATCCCCGCGCGCATGCGCGCGCCGGCGCTCTATTTCCTGCCGATCGGCGCGTTCGCGGCCGTGATCGCGGCCTGCCTGGTGGCGCTTCAGGCGCGCGGGGTCATCGATGTCGCGATCCTGTCGACCGAGCCGGTGCTGGCCGAGCGCGGCGGGGCGGCGCTCGCGCTGTTCACGCCCGTGGCCCTCGGCTGGCTGCTGTCGCGCGGACGGGCGCCTGAGGCGGCGGCGCTCGCGATCGGCTTCATCTGCGCGACCTTCGTTCTGGGCGACGCGCCGTCTCTTCTTGTCGCTGTCATCACTCTCGCGGCCTTCGTCGCGGCGCGGATCGCGCCCCGATCGGGGCCCTTGCTGCTGGGCGCCGTCGCCGCCGCCCTCGTCCTTGCGGCCCCGGTCCTGCCGGTGCTGCTGGATCCGATCGCGCGGGGCGCCGGGCTTCCCGATCTCGCGGAGCTGTTTCGCGGCCTCGCCGCCAGCGCGCAACAGGAGGGAACGCGCCTCCTCACCGGCCACGGCATCGAGACGACGGCGCGCGCCGTGACAGCCGGCATCCTGCCGAGGATCGATCCGCCGCCGCTCATCGTCGCCCTCTGGTACGATCTCGGGCTCATGGGCGCGATCGCCATCGCGGCGCTGATCGTCAGCCGCACCCGGCGGGCGCTGGATCTGTCGCCGGACGTCGCGGCGGCGGAGATGGCGCTGATCTGCTGCGCCGTCGCCCAGATGTTCGTCGGCGTCGCCGCGCTTCAGGCCTGGTGGATGTCGAGCATGGCGGCGGCGGCCATCGCTGTCCAGGCGATCGCTCATGGGCAGTTCCGCACCCGGCGCCCGCGCGCGCGGCTGTTCGGCCAGCGCGCCGGCGAGGTCTGATCCCTCAGGCCGGCAGCGCGATCCGCGCCGGAGCGGCCCGCCCTTCCTCGATCGCGTGGCAGGCGACGCCGTCGAGCATCGGAGGAATCTCGGTCCGGCAGCGGTCGTCGGCGAGCGGGCAGCGCGGATTGAAGGTGCAGCCGGGAGGCGGGTTGATCGGGTTCGGGATTTCGCCGGCGACGCCCTGCCGCTTGCGGCCGCTCATCGCAAGATCGGGCACCGCGTCGAGCAGCATGCGCGTGTAGGGATGGCGCGGCGCGCCGAACAACTGTTTCGGCGGCGCGATCTCGACGATGCGGCCGAGATACATGACGCCGATCCGGCTCGCCATATGGCGCACGACCGCGAGATTGTGGCTGATGAACAGATAGGTCAGGCCGAACTGGTCCTGCAGGTCGCGCATCAGGTTGAGAATCTGCGCCTGCACCGAGACGTCGAGCGCGGAGGTCGGCTCGTCGCAGACGATGAATTCCGGGCGCGCCGCCAGCGCGCGGGCGATGGCGACGCGCTGGCGCTGGCCGCCGGAAAACTCATGCGGATACTTCACGCCGTCGGCCGGATCGAGTCCGACGAGCCTCAGCAGTTCGCCGACGCGCGCGAGGCAGGCGGCGTCATCGGCTTCGGTCGAGAAGGCGCGCATCGGCTCGGCGATGATGCGATCGACGCGCCAGCGCGGATTGAGGCTGGCGTAAGGGTCCTGAAAGATCATCTGGATGCGGCGGCGCAGGCCGCGCCGGTCGCGCGCGCCGTCCGACCCGTGCATCGAAACCCCGTCGATCGCGACCTCGCCGCGGGTCGGAGGCAACAGGCCGACCACCATGCGCGCCACTGTCGATTTGCCCGAACCGGATTCGCCGACGAGCGCGAGCGTTTCGCCCTTCGCGATGTCGAACGAAATGTCGTCGACGGCGGTCAGATAGCGTTTTGGCTCGCGCTCGATCGTGCGCTCGAGCCAGGATTTCGACACGTCGAAGACGCGCCTCAGATTGCGGACCTCGACGAACGCGCTCACGCCGCGGCCTCGCTGATCTGCGCGTCATGCAAATGGCAGGCGACGATGCGGTTTCCGACGGGCTTCGGCTCCGGGCGATCGACGCGACAGCGGCCAAAGACCTGCGGGCAGCGCGGATTGAAGGCGCATCCGGGCGGAATGGCGGACAGGCGCGGCATCGCGCCCGGTATCTGCACGAGGCGCGTTTCGCCGTCGGATTCAAGCGACGGGATAGAGCCCATCAATCCGGCCGCATAAGGGTGCAGCGGCGCCTTGATGACGTCCCGCACCGGGCCGATCTCGGCGATGCGGCCGGCATACATCACCGCGACGCGATCCGCCGTCTCGGCGATGACGCCCATGTCATGGGTGATGAGCATGACGGCCGTCCCGCGCTCGCGGCACAATTTCTTGATCACCTCGATGATCTGCGCCTGCACCGACACGTCGAGCGCCGTGGTCGGCTCGTCGGCGATGACGAGGTCGGGCTCGGCGCAGAGCGCGAGCGCGATCACGACGCGCTGGCGCATGCCGCCGGAGAATTCGTGAGGATAGCTGTCGATGCGCCGCTCCGGCGCCGGAATGCCGACCTCGGCGAGCAGGTCGATCGCGCGCTGGCGCGCCTGCTTCGCGGACAGGGGAAGATGGGTGCGGATGGTTTCGATCAACTGCTCGCTCACGCGATAGAGCGGATTGAGGGAGGTGAGCGGGTCCTGAAAGATCATGCCGATCCGACGGCCGCGGATCTTGCGCATGGCGTCGGGCGCGAGATTGTCGATGCGCTCGCCATTGAGCCGGACTTCGCCGCCCGTGATCCGGCCCGGAGGATCGATGAGCCCGATGATCGCCGATCCGGTGATGGATTTGCCGGCGCCTGATTCTCCCACGACGCCAAGCACCTCGCCCTTGCCGATGTCGAAGGAAATGCGATCGAGCGCCCTCAGCGCGCCGTGGCGGGTATGAAATTCAACGACGAGATCGCGGACGGACAGAACGGAATCGCTCATCTCAGCGTCGCCCATCCGCAGCATGGAAGAACAATCTCTTGCAGGGCGTCATCGCAGCCTCGGATTGAGCGCATCGCGCAGCCAGTCGCCCAGCAGGTTGACCGCCAGCACCAGTATCGCGAGGGTGAAGCCCGGAAAGGCGACGATCCACCATTCGCCCGAGAAAAGGAAATTATAGCCGATATTGATCAGCGTCCCGAGCGAAGGCTCGGTCGGCGGCATGCCGACGCCGAGGAAGGACAACGTCGCCTCGGTGATGATGGCGAGCGCGAGATTGATCGTGGCGATCACCATCACCGGCCCCATCACGTTCGGGAGCACATGGCGGAACATGATGGCGAACGAGTTGATGCCGATCAGGCGCGCGGCCTGCACATAGTCCTTGTTGCGCTCGACGAGCGTCGAGCCGCGCACCGTGCGCGCATACTGCACCCAGTAGGACAGGCCGATCGCGACGATCAGAATCCAGACCTTGCCGGCGCCGCTCTTGTGGGTGTTGAGCACGACGCCGAGAACGCCGTCGACGAGAAGCGCCGTCAGGATCGCGGGAAAAGTCAGCTGGATGTCGGCGACGCGCATGATGATCGAATCGACGCGGCCGCCGAAATAGCCGGCCGCCAGCCCGAGCGTGACGCCGATCGTCATCGCGACCACGACGGAGAGAACGCCGACGCCGATCGAGATGCGCAGGCCGTAGATGATGGTCGAGAAAATGTCCCGGCCCTGATTGTCGGTGCCGAGAAGGAATTGGGGATCGCCGCCCTCGATCCATCGCGGCGGCAGATTCGCGTCGATGATCGAGATGGTCGAGAGATCGAACGGCGTGTGCGGCGCGATCAGCGGCGCGAAAACCGCGAGCAAGGTCAGAAGCGCCGTCGCGGCGGCGGCGGCCATGACCAGCTTCTGGCGACGGAACGAATAGAGCAGATCGCTTTCCAGCGCGCGGCGCCAGAGCGGCTTCGGCCTGACGGGGGGCGAGGCGATCGGGGTCTCGACGGCTGCGTCGGTCATTGCGGCGCCCTCATGCCGCCGCCTTCGCGGTGATCCGGATGCGCGGATCGACGACGACATAGAGAAGATCGACGATGTAGTTGATGAGCACGAAGAGGAAGGCGCACAGCATCAGATAGGCGGACATGATCGGAATGTCCGCCTGCTGCACGGCGGTGATGAACAGAAGGCCCATGCCCGGCCACTGGAAAACCGTCTCCGTGATGATCGAGAAGGCGATGATGGCGCCGAGCTGCAAGCCGATGATGGTGATCACCGGGACCATCGTGTTCTTCAGCGCATGGCCGAAATTCACGATGCGGCTCGGCAGGCCGCGGGCGCGCGCGAAGCGGATATAGTCGGTGCGCAGCACCTCCATCATCTCGGAGCGCACGAGCCGCGTGATCAGCGTCATCTGGAAGAGGCCGAGCGTCACCGCCGGCATGATGATGGAGAGCAGACCCCGTTCCGTCAGAAGCCCGGTCGACCACCAGCCAAGCTGCACGACGTCGCCGCGACCGGGAAACGGCAGCCATTTGAGCGTGACGCCGAACAGATAGATCAGCAGGATGCCGATGAGGAAGGTCGGCAGCGAGATGCCGATCAGCGAGGTCGTCAGGAAAATCTTCGAGAGGATCGAATCGCGGTGGATGCCGGTATAGACTCCCATCGGGATGCCGACCGCCATCGCGAAGAGAGCCGCGACGATGGCGAGCTCCATCGTCGCGGGAAAGCGCTGCGCGATGATCGTCGTGACCGGCTGCTTGACCTGATAGGACACGCCGAAGTCGAAGACGACGGCTTTCGAGACGAAGCGGGCGAACTGAATCAGAACCGGATCGTCGAGACCGAGATCCTTGCGGATCTGGAGCCGCTCGGCCACCGGCGTGTCCTGGCCGACGAGCTGATTGACGGGATCGCCGACGAACCGGAAAAGCACGAAGGCGAGCGCCGCGACCGTGACCATGACGATCGCGGCCTCGAACATGCGTCGGATAGCGAAAGCGAGCATGGCGGGCTCCGGCCCCGGCGACGCAGAGCCGCCGGGACCGCGTCGCCGTCAGTCCTTCATCTTCACCCAGTAGAGGAGGATCTGGTTGTCGGCGCGCTGGACGATGTCGACCTTCTTCGACACGCCCCAAGCCAGAGCCTGCTGATGCAGCGGGATGAGGCCGACCTCCTCATGGATGATTTTGTAGGCGTCCGCGATCATCTGGTCGCGCTTCGGGATGTCCGTCTCGACCAGGATCTTCGCGGCAAGTTCGTCGATGCGCTTGTCGCACCAGCCGCCATAGTTGAACGCGGCGCCCTTGCCGACCGCGTCGCGGCAGCCGGCGATGTTGGCGAGCACGTTGTAGCTGTCGAAGCCCGACGGGGTCCAGCCGAGAAGGTTGAACGAGGAATCGTAAGGCTTCGCCGAGCCGGGGCCGGCCTTCTCGAAATATTTCGACTTCGGCATCGCGTTGAGCTGCACCTTGACGTTGACGCGCGCCAGCATCGCCGCCACCGCCTGGCAGATCGCCTCGTCATTGACGTAACGGTCGTTCGGGCAATCCATCTCGACGGAGAAGCCGTCGGGATAGCCGGCTTCCGCCAGAAGCTTCTTCGACGCGTCCACCGAATAGGGCCAGCGCTTGAACTCGCCGGATCGCGAGAACAGGATCGGCGCGATGAGCAGCGCAGACGGCGCCGCGTTGCCGCGCATGACGCGCGTCTTGATCGCCTCGATGTCGATCGCCTGGTAGAAAGCCTTGCGGACGCGCGCATCCTTGAAGGGATTCTTGCCCTTGACGCTCGAATAGAGCAACTCGTCGCGGAACGAGTCCATGTTCAGGAAGATGGTGCGCAGCTCCGGGCCGGTCAGCGCGTTGGCGTTGGGCGAGGCCTTCACGCGCTCGATGTCCTGCACCGGCACCGGGTCCATCATGTCGATCTCGCCCGACAGGAGGGCCGCGACGCGCGTCGCGTCGGACTTGATCGTCGTGAAGACGGCCTCGTCGATGTTGAATTCCTTCTTGTCCTTGTTCCACCAGGTCGGGTTCGTCTTGAAGACGGTCTTCACGCCCGGCTGATGGCTTTCGATATAGAAGGGGCCGGTGCCATTGGATTTCAGCGCCCAGGGCGACAGCGCGTTCGCGCTCGATCCTTGCGCCTGCGTCGCGCCGTTCGCCTCCGCCCATTTCTTGGAGAAGATGTACCAGGTGTCCCATTCCGCCGGCAGAATCGGGTTGGGCGATTTGAGGATGAAATCGATGGTGTGGTCGTCGACCTTCACCGCCGTCATGTCGGCGGGAACGCGCGTCTTCAACTGGGAGTTCGGGCTGCGGACCCGGTCGAGCGAGAAGAGAACGTCGTCGGCGGTGAAATCCTCGCCGCCGTGGAACTTCACGCCCTTGCGGAGATGGAACCGCCATTTCAGCGGATCGACCACCTCCCAGCGCTCGGCCAGCGCGGGGATCATCTTCAGATCCTTGTCGCGCGCGACAAGCCCCTCCATCACGTTGCCCATCGCGCCGAGCGTGAAGGTTTCGTTCAAGGTGTAGGGATCGAGCGCGTTCAGATCGCCCTGAAAGGCGTATCGAAACGTCTTGGCCGACGCGGGAGCGGCGATCAAGACCGCTCCCAACACCGCCCCTCCCAAGGCAAGCGCGTATCGTTTCATGATGTTCTCCCCGGACGGCGGTGCGCCGCCCCTCTGACCATTATGAGGCCGGGCCCCCTGCCCAACCCGAGACCGCAGCTTAGACAGGGCGACGGCGTCCGGTCTAGGGTCCAGATTCGCCTCGCGCTGCGACCAAAGACGGAGGCGGCGTGACACGCGGCGCAGGAAATCGCGCGCGGACGGAATTGACCCCGGCGCGTCGGTATGGATGCTGCGCGGTTTGAAAGCGGCGGGGCTCCTCCGCCGCATGGTCAAACAGAGGCGTTATCGTGCCTGTCATCAATCGCGTCGCCGAGCTCGCCGACGAAATCACCGCCTGGCGTCGACATCTGCACGAAAATCCCGAGATTCTCTACGAGGTGCATGAGACGGCCGCCTTCGTCGCCGACAAGCTCCGGAGCTTCGGCGTCGACGAGGTGGTCACGGGGCTCGGACGCACGGGCGTCGTCGGCGTGATCAGGGGCGGCAAGGCCGGGCCGGGCAAGACGATCGCCCTGCGGGCCGACATGGACGCGCTGCCGATGGATGAATTGACGGACCTTCCCTACAAGTCGAAAAGACCGGGAGCGATGCACGCCTGCGGCCATGACGGCCATACCGCGATGCTGCTCGGCGCCGCCAAATACCTCGCCGAAACGCGCAATTTCTCCGGAACGGCCGTGATGATCTTCCAGCCGGCCGAGGAGGGCGGCAACGGCGCCGAGGCGATGGTCAAGGACGGGCTGATGGAGCGCTTCGGCGTCGACGAGGTGTACGGGCTGCACAACGATCCGACCCTCGCGATCGGCCAGTTCGGCATCCGGCCCGGCGCGCTCATGGCCGCGATGGACAAGTTCACGATCGAGATTTCCGGCAAGGGATCGCACGGCGCCGCGCCGCACCTGTCGATCGATCCGGTCTTCATCGCAAGCCAGCTCATCGGCGCGCTCCAGTCGATCGCCTCGCGCAACGTCGATCCGCTCGACTCCGTGGTGGTGTCGACCTGCGTGGTGCAGGCGGGATCGGCCTTCAACATCATTCCGCAGACCGCGAAGCTCGTGGGAACAGTGCGCACGCTGAACGAAACGACGCGCGATCTGGCGGAGCGGCGGATGACGGAGATCTGCGCCGGGCTCGCGGCGTCCTTCGGCGCGACCATCGACGTGGATTACTGGCGCGGCACGCCGGTGCTCGTGAACGACGAGGCGAAGACCGCGCTCGCCGTCAGCATCGCGTCCGAGGTCGCGGGGCCGGACGCGGTGAACGCCGGCGTGAAGCCGATCATGGGCGGCGAGGATTTCGCCTTCATGCTGAACGCGCGGCCGGGCGCCTTCATTTTCCTCGGCAATGGCGACACGCCCTATTGCCACCATCCGGCGTATGATTTCAGCGACGAAGCGATACCGTTCGGCGTGTCCTATTTCGCCCGGCTCATCGAGACGGCGACCCGGGCTTAACCCAGACTTTTTCTCAGGACGATCAGCAAGGATTTCTCATGCCAGTCATCAATCGCGTCGCGGCGCTCGCCGACGAGGTCACGGAATGGCGGCGCGATATTCACGCGCATCCGGAAACCGCGTTCAACGAGCATCGCACCGCCGCCGTCGTCGCCGACAAGCTCAGGGCGTTCGGCGTCGACGAGGTCGTCACCGGAGTCGGGCGGACGGGCGTCGTCGGCGTGATCAAGGGAAAGAAGGCAGGCGGCGGCAAGACCATCGGGCTGCGCGCCGATATGGACGCGCTGCCGCTCAGCGAAGAGACGGGGCTTGCCTACGCCTCGCAGAATCCGGGCGCGATGCACGCCTGCGGTCATGACGGCCATACCGCGATGCTGCTCGGCGCTGCGAAATATCTCGCCGAGACGCGGAACTTCTCCGGAACCGCGGTGGTGATCTTCCAGCCGGCCGAGGAGGGCGGCGGCGGCGGCCGCGAGATGGTGCAGGAAGGGCTGATGACGCGGTTCGGCGTCGAGGAGGTCTATGGCATGCACAACATGCCGCAGATTCCGATCGGCCACTGGGCGATCCGGCCCGGATCGCTGATGGCGGCGGCGGACACGTTCGAGGTGAAGATCACGGGCAAGGGCGCGCATGCGGCGCGGCCGCATGAATCGCTCGATCCCGTCGTCGCGGCGAGCCACATGATCATCGCGCTGCAGACGATCGCGGCGCGCAACGTCAACCCGCTCGATTCGATCGTCGTGTCCGTCACGGCGGTCGAAACAGGCAAGGCATTCAACATCATTCCGCAGACGGCGGTGTTTCGCGGCACGGTGCGGACGCTGAAGAAGGAGACGCGGGAACTCGCGCAGAAGCGCATCACCGACATCGTGTCCTCGCTGGCGACGGCGTTCGGGGTGAAGGCCGATCTCGACTATCTCATCGGCTATCCCGTCACGATCAATCACGAGAAGGAGACCGGCTTCGCGATCGAGGTGGCGCGCGAGGTGTCGGGCGAGGCGAACGTCGTCACCGACACGCCGCCGCTGATGGGCGCGGAGGATTTCTCCTACATGCTGGAGGAGCGTCCGGGCGCCTACATCTTCATCGGCAACGGCGCGACCGCCGGCGTGCACAATCCCGCCTACGACTTCAACGACGCCGCGATTCCCTATGGCGTCAGCTTTTTCGCGCGCGTGATCGAGAAAGCGGCGGCGTAGCGGCTTCTCGATGACCCTGCAGTCAGCCTCCTCCGCGCCGGCGGAGGAGGGAGCCGGCGCGGAGGACGATCTCTGGGTGTTCGGCTACGGGTCGCTGATGTGGCGACCCGGATTCGATTTCATCGAGCGTCATCCGGCGCTGCTGCGCGGCCGTCACCGCGCGCTGTGCGTTCTTTCCTATGACCATCGCGGAACGCCGGAGAAGCCCGGCCTCGTGCTCGGCCTCGATCGCGGCGGGGCCTGCCGCGGCGTCGTTTTCCGCGTGGCCGCGTCCGCCGCGGCCGCGACGCGCGCCTATCTTCACGCACGCGAACAGACGACCATGGTCTATCGCGAGCGCCTGCTGCCGGTCTGGATGACGGACGGGCGGCGCGTGACGGCGTTGTCCTACGTCGTCGACCGCGACCACCGGCAATATGCCGGCGCGCTGTCGCGCGAGGAGCAACTCGCCCATATCCGGCTGGGCGTCGGGCGCTC
>MKVY01000034.1:73291-87040 GCA_001899525.1 Rhizobiales bacterium 65-9 | reverse complement strand
CGAGCGCCTTCAGGCCCGCTGATCGTCAGCCGATGTGGGTCGCGATCCACCAGGAATTGCCGGCTGGATCCCTCACGCCAGCGCGACGGTCGCCGTCGCCCTTCTCGGACGGCGCCTGCAGCGACGTTGCTCCGATGGCGAGCGCGCTGCGGTAGCAGGCGTCGACATCGTCGACATAGATATGCAGCCAGACCGGGAAGGCGGAATAATCCTTTGTTCCATCGGATATCATCAGCACGCTGTCGCCGATGCGGATCGAGGCGTGCATGATCGATCCGTCCTCGCGCTTCATCATCGTCAGCGTGCGGGCGCCGAACAGAATCGCGGCGAAATCAATCACCCGCGCGGCGCCGTCGACCATCATATAGACGGAGACCGTCGAATGATCGGGCGGAAGCTTCGACGTCGTCGCGCTCACGGGGATGTCTTCTCAGAGGAGATCGTCGATGGCGGCCGCGCGCGCAGCGGGCGTATCGGCGAGGAGATGCAGGTGAATCTCGTTCGCGCCCTGCTCGCGCGCCGCGCGCATCGTCTCGCCGTTGAGCGCGACGATCGGGAACGCGCCGAGATCGAGACCGGCCAGTATCGTCCGTCGTCCGTCGCCGTCCCGGCGAACGGCGAGCGCCACGACGTTCTCATAGTCCGGGCAGTCCGCGAACCGATAGATCGAGGTTACATAGCGCTGGCCCGAGAGGCCCCGCCAGGCGCAGAAACGCTCGGAATCGAGCGTCTTCGCCTGCAGCGACGAATAGGCCGCCTGTCCGGCTTCGTCGAAGCCGGCCTGCGGGAGCGAACGGGGCGCCCGATGGATTTCTGTGAACAAGTCAGCCGCAACCTGCATGCCAGCCTCGCCAATGTTCGTGTTTCGAATGGAACAAAACACGAACAATGTGGCGAATCAAGGGCCTTGATGCGGCGCGGCTGCGCCGTGACGAGGCAGGCGGTCCGTTTAGTCGTTCGAGAGGCGGGGGGCGAGCGGGCCAAGCTCTCGCAACCCCTCCTGCAGCAGCCGGTCGCTGGAGCGCTCGATCCCGGCCTGGATCGCGGCGAGCGCCTCCTCGCGGCCCAGCCCGGCCGGGATGGGGTCGAGGAACTCGATCGTCGCCACGCCGGGCCGGCGGATGAAGGCGCGGCGCGGCCAGAACAGGCCGGTGTTCAAACCGACCGGCGTGACCGGAAACTTCACCAGATCGTAGATGTAGGCCACGCCATATTTGTAGGCGGGCGTCGCGCCGGGCGGGCGGCGGGTGCCTTCGGGGAAAATCAGCAACTGGCGGCCCTTCGCCATTTCCTCGCGGGCGCCCCGCGCCGCCTGATCGAGCGCGCGGCCGCGGGCGCCGCGATCGACAGGCACCATGCGCGCCTTCCTGAGATACCAGCCGAAGAGGGGGATCCAGGTCAGTTCGCGCTTGAGAATGATGACCGGATCGCCGAGGCAGCCGACGAGCGCGAAGGTTTCGAGAAAGGACTGGTGTTTGGCGGCGACGATCGCCGGCCCCTTCGGAATCTTGTCGGGGTTGCGGATCTCCACGCGCACGCCGGCGATCACGCGCAGCAGCCACAGGCTGCTTTTCACCCACGCGCCCACCGCCGCGAAAAACGCCGCGCGCGGCAAAGCGAGACTCGGCAGGATGAGAATCATCCAGACGATCATGTTCGCGTAGAACGCGGCGTTGAACAAAAGCGAACGCAGGAAAATCATCGCGGGGTCTCAAAAATCTTCGCCGGGGTGCTGATCGCGCCCACGTCATCGTCCGTTTCGCGCATGGAGCCGGGAAACCACGCGCCCGGCGCAGGCTCAAGCCGCATGCGGACGAGGGCGATCAGATATTTCACATATTCGCTGGCGAGCGTGCGCAGCAGCGCGGCGTCGCTCCACCAGGGCGTCGCTTCGCGCCGTTCGCCGGCGGCGTGCGGCAGAATGACCAGCGACGGCATCGCATTCGCGAACTCGGCCATCGCGCGCGGCATGTGCGCGGGGCCGGTGACGAGAATGACGGATTTCAGATTGAGACGCGCGGCCCAGTCGCGCGCCTCCAGCGCGTTGCCGATGGTGTTGCGCGCGCGATAGCCGAGGTCGAGGCAACATTGATCGAGCGGCCGCAGCGCGGGGTTGCTTTTCAGCATGTCCTCGCGCGTGACCTTGTCGTTGACGCCGCTGATCAGCAGGCGCTTCGCCTGATGGCGGTCGATCAGACGCGCGCCGGCGGCGATGCGGTCCGCTCCGCCGGTCAGAACCGCGACGCCGTCGCCCTCGCGCGCGTCGCTCGCCTCGAACCGCTCGACCTGGCCGACGAACGCGATGAAGCCGCCGACGAAGGCGGCGAGCGCGCCGGTCGCGAACAACAGCCTTTTCTTCACGCCAGCCCCGTCAGGTGACGAAAGACGGTGCGCCGCGAGATGTGCGCCGTCAGGCCCGCAACGACCAGCGCCAGCAGGGCGATGATCAGAAATCCGCGCAGCCCGAGCGCGAAGCCGCCGAACAGCGCCTCGATCTGGTCGCCGCCCGGCGTCGCCTGGAAACGCGCGGCGATGAAGCCGGCGATCCAGAGGCAGACAACGGCCGCCGCGGCGCCGAGCCCGCCGCCTTCGAGGCCGAGCCGCAGGAAATGGCGGCCGAACTCGCGGCCGATGTAGGAATCCTCGGCGCCGACGAAGTGAAGCACCTCGACGATGTCGCGGTTGGCGGCGACGGCGCCGCGCGTCGCGAACGCGACCGCCAGCGCCGTGGCGGCGAGCACGAGCAGCACGAGCAGCACGGCGACCACGACGACCGCATTCGCCATCGTCGCCAGCCGGCTGACCCACAGGCGATGATCGTCGAGCGTCGCGCTCGGGACGGCGGCGTTCACGTCGCGCGCGAGGGCCGACAGATCGGCGCGCCCGTTCGACGCGAGGGAGAGGACGATCATGCGCGGAACGGGGAGTTCGCCGAGTTCGAGGCCCGAACCGAGCCAGGGCTCGAGCAGCGCCTCGGATTCCTGGCGCGAATAGGGCCGCGCGTCCGACACGCCCGGCGCGGCGCGGGCGATCGCGACGGCCCGCGCGACGTCGGCGTCGATGTCGCGGCCCGCGCGCGCCTTGACCTGAATGGTCGCCTCGCTGGCGACCGAAGACGTCCATTGTTCGGACGCGGCCGCGACGATCTGCGCGCCGCCGGCGGCGATCGCGGCCAGAAACGTCATGATCGCGATCACCGTGACCAGCGCGCGCCCGGCGATCGAACGCGCGGGGAACAGGGCCGCGCCGCCGCCGAGGGCTCCCTGCGGATCGGCGGCGTCAGCATCGGCGTCGGGGATGGCGGGCGCGTCAGTCGAAGACATGAAGATGCCCCTCGCCCAGCACCATGCGGCGGGCCTCGACCTGATCCATCAGCGTCAGATCATGGGTTGCGATGACGACGGCGGTGCCGCTGCGGTGCAATTCGACGAACAGCCGGATCAGCCGCCGCGCCAGCGACGGATCGACATTGCCCGTCGGCTCGTCCGCCAGGAGCAGTTCGGGGCGGGTGATGAGCGCGCGGGCGATGGCGCAGCGCTGCTTTTCACCGCCCGACAGGACGGGAGGCATCAGATGCATGCGCTCGCCAAGCCCGACCCAGCGCAGAAGCTCGACCACCTCCGGGCGATACCGGCTTTCCTCGACGCCCTTCACCCGGAGCGGCAGCGAGACGTTCTCGTAGGCGGTGAGATGATCGAGAAGGCGGAAATCCTGGAACACCACGCCCGTCCGCCGGCGCAGCGCCGTCACCACGTCGCTCGACAGGCGCGACACGTCGGCGCCAAACAGGCGGATGACGCCGCGCGTCGGCTTGAGCGACATGAGGATCAGGCGCAGCAGCGTCGTCTTGCCGGCGCCGGAGGGGCCGGTGAGGAACTGGAAGGAGCGGGGCGCGATGGTGAAGCTCAGATCGCGCAGGATCTCGCCGCCCACGCCGTAACGCAGACCGACATTGTCGAAGCTGACGATGGTCAAGAGATGCTCACTGAAGGGATGCTCCGGGCTCCGACAACGTTTCGTTAATCATCCTTGCGCCCAATGGGGCGCAGGCGCGGCGGGGCGCGCCGTGTGCTGATTCGCCATGCTCCTTGTCTGCCCTTCCTGCGCAAGCTCTTACAACATTCCGATCGAAAAGCTCGGGAAAGGCCGCACCGTGCGCTGCAAACGGTGCCATTCCTGCTGGTATGCGTCGCCGCCGCCGGAGCCCGACGCTTTCGACGCCGCGATCGCTCCGATTCTGGCGGCAGCCGACGAAACCGCCGAGCGCGAGCTGTCCCGCTTCGGAGCGGAGCCACAGGAGGCGCAAGCCCTGTTCGCCGCGCCGCCGACAGGCGGAACTCTCGAAGCGGCGGAAGCGTCCGCCTCCGAGACGCGGCCGATGGACGAGGCGGTCGAGCCCTTCGCGACAGCCCGCGACGGGGCCGATCCCGCCGAGATCGACGGCGCGGTGTTCGCGGTTTCGGCAAGGCCGGCCGATCCGGCGCCAGCGGCGGCGCCAGCGCCCCGGGTCAAAATCACCGTCATCGACCGTCTGCTCGTCCCGTTCGAGGCGGCTCGGGCTCTCCTGTCGCGGCGACCTTCGAGCCTTGCGGCCGAGCCGGAGCTCATGTCGCCGGTTCTCCAGGCCAGCGCCCTGCAGAGGCGCGCGCCTGGTTCGGACGGCTCGCGCGGCTCGGTCGCCATCGCCGCGCCCTACGCCGCGTTCGGCCTGTCCTGCCTGCTGGTGATCGGCCTCGCCGCGCGCGGACCGATCATGACCGCGGCCCCGGCGACGGCGAAGCTCTATACCGCGCTCGGACTCGCGGACCAGTCGGCGCCGGTCGCGATCATCAGCGTCCGCTCCGAGATCGGCGCAGCGGACGGCGGCGACGTGCTCCTGGTGGAGGGCGAGGTCGCCAGCCGCGCCCGCGAAGCTGTGAATGTTCCAGCCATCCGGGTGGTTGTGCGTGACGCGCAGGGCGTCGAGCTTTATGCATGGCCGGCGCAGAGCCTGAAGCCGACGCTCGAACCTGGCGAACGCACCGTCTTTCGCGCGCGTCTCGCGGCCCCGCCCGCGAACGGGCGGACAGTGCAGGTCAGGTTCGAGAAGGATGCGGCGTAGGACCCGGGCGCACCCGCCGAGGATCCGATGACGCCGCGCATAAAAGTCCTTTACGACGAGCCGATGATCGCCCAGCGCATCGAGGAGATGGCGCGCGCCATCGCCGCGGCAGAGCCGCGCGACCTTCTCGTGGTGGCGGTGCTGAAGGGCAGCTTCATGTTCGCGGCCGACCTGATCCGCGCGCTCCATCGGGCGGGGCTGGCCCCGCATGTCGAATTCACGCATCTGTCCAGCTACCGCACGTCCACCATCTCGTCGGGTCAGGTCACGATCCTGAAAGACGTTGATTCGGAGGTGCGCGGCCGCGACGTGCTCCTGGTCGACGATATTCTGGAATCGGGCCGCACGCTGGCTTTCGCCAAGGATCTTCTCGCGGCGCGGGGCGCGCGCCGGGTGGAGACCTGCGTTCTGCTCGAGAAGCCCGGAAAACGTTCCGTCAATGTCGATCCCGATCATGTCGGCTTCGTCTGCCCGGATCTTTTCGTCGTCGGATACGGCATGGATGTGGCGCACGCCTATCGGCAGTTGCCTTTCGTCGGCGTGGTCGAGCATGACGCCGACGACAAGCAGGGAGAGCTTGCGCTGCATGGCTAGAATTCTCGTCGTCGAGGATGAGGAGCCGGTGCGCGACTTCGTACGGCGGGCGCTGGAGCTGGATGGTCACGCCACGCTCGGCGCCGGCGACGGCGGAGAAGGACTCGACCGGCTTCAGGCGGAGGCCGGCGCGGTCGATCTCCTGCTCACCGACATCCGCATGCCGGTGATGGACGGCATTGCGCTCGCGCTGGCGGCCGCGCGGGATTTTCCCTCGATGCCGATCCTGCTGATGACCGGCTACGCCGATCAGCGGGAGCGGGCGAGAAATCTGGAATCGCTGGTGCGCGACGTTCTGGTGAAGCCCTTCACGCTGGCGCATCTGCGCCAGGTCGTGGCGCAGATCGTCGCAAAAGGCTGAGTCAGTTCAGCAGCCAGATCGACGCGTTGAGCAGCGTCGCGAACGTCACCCAGCACAGATAAGGCGCCATCAGAAGCGCGGCTGGCGGGTCGATGGCGAGAAAATCCTGGATCGTCGCCACGATCATCGCGATCAAGGCGACGATGACGACAAGACCCAGCGCCGGGTTCTGCAGACCGAAGAACGCGATCGACCACAAGGCGTTCAAGCCGAGCTGAGTCAGGAAAAACGTCGCAGCGCGGCTGCGGCGCGCGCCGGACGCGGGCGCGCGCAGCACGCGCCAGAAGGCGTAGGCCATCATCGCGTAAAGCACGGTCCAGACCGGCGCGAAAACGCCGTTCGGCGGATTGAACGCCGGCTTGACCAGCGAGGCGTACCAGGGCGCGAGATTGGGCGTCGTGAAAGCCTGGCCGATCAGCGCGGCCGCCATCACCGGCGCAACCGCCAAGAGCGCCTGCGACAGCGGGGAGTTTTTACGCTGGTCGGCCGGCCTTTCCATGAACTCGGTCATCACGACTCCAATCTCGCTTTTCTCCAATCGCGCGCCGCGACGCTTGTTCCGCGCGGCCAACAGGCCGATACCGGCCGGCAAGGAGCGCAGCCCATGAGCGACAACAGATCCGACAGGCCCCGCTGGAGCCGGCGCACGCTCGCCGCGCAGGCGATGGGGCGGCATGACGCGGCCACGGGCGCAGTGGTGTCGCCGATCCATGTCGCGAGCACCTTCCTGCGCGATCCGGACAACCAGTATCGCTCCGGCTTCGTCTATGGCCGTCCCGACAACCAAACGGTTCGGGAAGCCGAGGGGGTCGTCGCCATGCTGGAGGAGGCGCGGGCGGCGCTGCTGTTCAGCTCCGGCATGGCGGCCGCGACAGGCGTCTTCCTCGCGCTCAAGCCCGGCGACCATATCGTCGCGCCGGAGGTGATGTACTGGGCGCTGCGCAAATGGCTGCTCACCGACGCCGCGCATTGGGGCCTCGCGACGAGCTTCGTCGACATGAGCGACGCGGACGCCGTGCGCGCGGTCATCGAGCCGGGACGAACGAAGCTGGTCTGGGCCGAAACCCCCTCCAATCCGCTCTGGACCATCGCCGACATCGCCGCGCTGGCCGAGATCGCGCACGAGGCCGGGGCGCGGCTCGCGGTCGATTCGACAGTCGCGACGCCCGTGTTCACCCGCCCGCTGTCACTGGGCGCCGACATCGTGATGCATGCGGCGACGAAGGCGCTGAACGGCCATTCCGACGTGATCGCCGGAGCGCTCGCGACCGGGGCGACCGACGATTTCTGGGCCAGGATCGAGAACAACCGCCGCATGCTCGGCTGCATCCTCGGGCCGTTCGAGGCGTTTCTCCTCATGCGCGGCATGCGGACGCTCGATATGCGGGTCAGGACCGCGTCCATCTCCGCGCTCGATCTGGCGCAGCGCTTCGCCGAGCATCCGGACATCCATGAGGTTCTCTATCCCGGCCTTCCGAACCATCCCGGACACGCCGTCGCGGCGCGACAGATGAGGGGCGGCTTCGGCTCCATGCTGTCGATCCGGGCGCGCGGCGGCGAGCGCGCCGCCATCGAGACGGCGGCGAAGGTGACGCTGTGGAAGCGCGCCACCTCGCTCGGCGGCGTCGAGAGCCTGATCGAGCACCGCGCCTCGATCGAGGGGGCGGGTTCGCCATGCCCGCCGGACCTGCTGCGCCTGTCGGTCGGCGTCGAGGACGCCGACGATCTCTACGCCGATCTCGACGCGGCGCTGCGCGCGGCCCACCGGAGCTGACCCCGCGCTTGTGGGCGGCAGCCCCGCTCGCTACATCAACCGCGCAATCAGAGGCCTTTCATGCGCGCGATTCTCGATGTCGTCCTCATTGTCCTGCAGATCTACAGCTGGGTGGTGATCGCGGCCGTGGTGCTGAGCTGGCTCATCGCCTTCAACATCATCAATATGCGCAACGATTTCGTCGCCATGATCGCCAACGCGGTCTACCAGCTCACAGAGCCGCTGATGGGGCCGATCCGGCGCTACATGCCCAATCTCGGCGGGCTCGACCTGTCGCCGCTGGTGCTGCTGCTCGGCGTGTTCCTGATCCAGCGCATCATCGTCTATTACATCTATCCCAGCGTCTTCTGACGGGGCGCGGCGTGAGCGCATCCGCCGAGGGCCGCGTCGCGGCGCCCTGGCGCGTCGCCGGGGATCATCTGCTGCTTCACATCCGCGCGACGCCGCGCGCCGGCCGCGACGGATTTGAGGGGGTGGAGACGCAGGCTGACGGGAAGAGCGTCCTGCGCGTCCGGTTGAAGGCCGCCCCGGTCGACGGCGGCGCGAACGACGCGCTGCGCCGGCTCATTCGATCGCAACTCGGGCTAAAGCTTAACCAGATCGAGATCGTCAGCGGAGAAACATCGCGGACGAAAACCGTCCGTCTGCCGCTCTCGGCGCTCGAAGCGCTTGCAGCGATGACGGGCGGCTGACCGGAGACCGCCATGCGCCGCCTGATCGCAGGACTTGTTCTCACATTCGCATTCATCGCGCCCGCCGCGGCGCAGCCGGCGTGTCGCGGCGACGATCTTGTCGCGCGCATGAAGAAGGACGAGCCGCAGCGTTACGAGCGGCTCGCGCGCGAAGCCGCGGCGATCCCGTTCGGCGCGGCGCGCATGTACCGCCTGTCGAAGGGCGACGGGCCGCCGTCCTACCTGTTCGGCACGATGCATTCCTCCGATCCGCGCGCGCTCGCCTGGATCGACCAGATCGAGCCGCGTCTCGCCGAGGCCGACATCGTCGCCATCGAAAACACGCAGGTCGATCCCGGACGTATCGATCCGGCCGCGGCCTTCAAGATGGCGACCATGATGATCGCAAAGCCGAACGAGTTGCTGAGCCGCTATCTCGACGAGGCCGAACTCAATGGCGTCGCGGCGCTCGTCGCGCCGAAGATGGCGATGTCGCCGGCGGCGGCGAAGCGCCTGCGGCCGTGGGCGCTGATGTTGTCGCTCGCCTATCCGGACTGCGAATCGACGCGGGCAAAGCAGGATGGCGTGGTCGATTTCAATCTTCGGCTGCGGGCCGAGACGCTGGGTACGCCGGTCCAAGGGCTCGAGACGATCGAAGACATGCTGGCGGCGCTGAACGAGCCCGCCATGGAGGCGCAGATCGACGTTCTGCGCAGCGCGAAGGCGATGTTCGGCATGATGGAGGACGTGATGGAGACGATGACGCGGCTGCTCGACCGGGGCGAGACCGGGCTGCTCAGCGCCTATGCGCGCGACGAGACCGCCCGCACGCTCAAGGATCCGCGCAATTACGACGTCTTCATGCGCTCGCTGCTGGACCGTCGTAACGCCGGCATGTTCGCGTCGGCGCGCGCGCTCGTCGAGCAGGGTCCGACCGTCATCGCCGTCGGCGCGCTGCATCTGCCGGGCGAGAAGGGGCTGGCGAAGATGTTCGCCGACGCCGGCTACAAGGTCGAGCCCGTCGTCCTTCAGCGCACGACGAGCGACGAATAGTTCTCCGCGCCGTTTGGGCGCATGATGCCGCGACGCGAGAGGCCCCAATGTCGAAAACGAACGCCGGCCGTTTCTTCGAGGATTTCGAGATCGGGCAGGTCATCCGCCACGCGACGCCGCGGACGATCACGACGGGCGACGCCTCGCTCTATCTCGGGCTCTACGGATCCCGCTTCGCCGTCCATTGTTCGGACGACTTCGCGTACAGGCTCAATCATCCCTCCGCTCCGATCGACGACCTGCTCGTCTTCAATATCGTGTTCGGCAAATCCGTCCCGGACATTTCGCTGAACGCGGTCGCCAATCTCGGCTACGCCGCCGGCCGCTTCCTCAAGCCCGTCTACGCCGGAGAGACGCTGAGCGCGGCGAGCGAGGTGATCGGGCTGAAAGAGAATTCCAGCGGCAGGACCGGGGCCGTCTATGTGCGCACGACCGGCCTCAATTCGAGCGGCGAAGCCGTGCTCTCCTATGCGCGCTGGGTGATGGTGAACAAACGCGATCCCTCGGCCAAGCCGAAAGGAGAGCTGGTTCCCGATCTGCCCGCGCGCGTCGATCCGGCGGAGATCGGCGCCGCCTGCCCGACATTCGCGTCGAAACGCTATGACGCCGCGCTCGCCGGCTCGGTCCATCGCTGGGGCGATTATGCCGTGGGCGAGACGATCGACCATGTCGACGGCATGACGGTCGAGGAGGCCGAGCATCAGATCGCGACCCGGCTCTACCAGAACACGGCCAGGGTGCATTTCGATCAGACGCTGCAGGCCGGCGGCCGCTTCGGGCGGCGGCTGATCTATGGCGGCCATGTGATCTCGCTCGCCCGCGCGCTGTCCTTCAACGGGCTCGGAAACGCCTTCCATATCGCGGCGATCAATGGCGGGCGGCATGTCGCGCCGCTGTTCGCGGGCGAGACGGTCTATGCGTGGAGCGAGATCGTCGAGAAGGCCGAGCTGCCGGGCCGCCTCGATGTCGGCGCGCTGCGCATCCGCACCGTGGCGACGAAGAACCGGCCCTGCGCCGATTTCCCGTTCAAGGACGCGGACGGCAAATATGATCCGGCCGTGATTCTCGATTTCGACTACTGGGCGCTGGCACCGCGCTGACGGTCAGCGCAGCCGCATCCGCGTTTCGCCCCAGCCGTTCAGAGCGAAAAGGACCTCGGCGCCTTTCGGCGGCGTGAAGGTCGGGATGAGGCTGCCGGTGATGACGATCATGCCCGCCTTGAGCGGCCTCCCCCGGCTCGCGGAGAGGCCGGCGAGCCAGGCGAGCGCGCCGAACGGATCGTCCGGCCGTCCGCGCCCCTGTTCGGCGCCGTCATAGCTCAGCGCGCCTTCGGCGTTCTCGATTTCGTCCGAATCACTCAGCGGCCGCCATTCGCCGACGACGATTCCGGCGTTCCAGGCGTTGTCGGCGATGAGCGAGGCGGCCCTGGTGTTTCGGTAATCGGCGCCGCGGTCCTCGATCAGTTCGAAGGCCGGCGCCGCCGCCTCGACGGCGGCCCTCGCGGCGGCGGCCGTGACCTCGGAGCCGGCGAGGTCGCGTCCGAGCCGCACGGCGATCTCGCATTCGCCCCGCAGATTCACGAAGGGCGCCAGATCGATCTCGGCCGGCGACTGATGGATGCGCGACGCGAAGATCGCGCCGCCGCAGGGATGGCCGATCCCCATGAGCGCCTGCATCACCTTCGTGGTGGTGGCGATCTTCACGCCGGCGATCGGGCCGAGCTCCGGAATCAGAAGGCGGTGCAGCGCCTCCTGAATGTCATAGGCGCCGTCGATGTCGGCCGGCGCGAGTGCGTCTGGGAGATTCTCGAAGCGCCGGCGCGCGCGATGGGCGTCGCGGATGAACAGCGCCGCCGCCTCGGCGCGGCTCGCGTCGCTCACGGCTTCACTCCGCCGCCGACTTTTCTTTTTCCTCGGCCTTGTCGCCCGCCTTATCGACCGTCTTGAGAGGGGGTGCGGGCTCGATCTTCACGGCGCGGCGCTCCTCGGGACGCAGCGCGACCAGCGTCATGTCGAGCTTCCCGCCCGGGCCGCCGGTGCGGCGCGCCGATTCGATCATGCCGTCCAGCTCGGCGAGGCGGGCCTGCGCCTGTTCGCGCAGCGCCCGGTCGGTCTTGGTCCTCTGGCTCAGCCGATCGACCGGCGCATTCTTCAGCGCGGGAACCGGCAAGTCGGCGAGGCCGCGGGCGCCCTCGGTCGCTCCGCCGTTGCGGGCGATCCAGGCGTCGAGCTTCTCGATGGCGATCACGGCCTTGTCGACGCCCTGGGCGAGCGCCGCCGCCGTCGTCTTGAGAGCGGCGATCCGCTCCTCCACCGTGGCGTCAGGAGCGTTCAGCGCGACCTGGCGGCGCAGCGAATCGAGGATCGTCTGGGCCTGGCGGAAATGATCCCCGACCGGGGCGATGAAGGGCGTGGGCAGCAGCGTCAGGTCGCGCATGATGACGCCATCATAGATGAACGGCGCTTCCGAGATGGTGGCGAAACGGAGCGGCTGGGACGCCGCTCCGGCGGCGCGGCTCGCCAGCGCGGCCATGTCCTCGGTGAACAGCGCGCGGGCGTAGGCGTCGATGTCGGCCGTGATCTCGGCGGCGGCGGCCACGGAGACGTCGAGCGCCTGGGTGTCCGGCCTTTCCCGGCCCGCGGGGGACTGCGGCCGGCGCCGGCCGGCGCGGCCGCCGAACAACCTGCGCACATAGAGGCCGATCACGAGAATGGCGAGAATCGCGACCAGAATCTGCCAGTTCGAGACAGCCCAGTTCAGCAGTCGATCGCCGAAACCGCTCAGTTCTGAATTCATTGGCCGTCCTCGCCGGGAATCAGATGATGGCGTTATAAGCAAAAAGGCCCAGGACGCGCGACTGCGGCCGCCTGACGCTCATCGTCGAAGCGCCCGCGTTATCGCAACTCGCCCCGAGGCGAAAGCGCGGAATCGGCGCGGCGGCCCTGGATTGCGCCGCCCGGCCGCCTGCCTTTCCTTTGCCGCATTGCGAAAACGCCGCGAAGCCGGTAGGGAGCCGAAGGTTTTTCGATCCGTTCCAAACAGGTGAGCGATGGCTGAGACGTCCGCCGGGCGACCGTTATCTCCCCATCTCCAGATCTACCGTTGGACCTGGACCATGGCGATGTCGATCGCCCATCGCGCCACCGGCCTCGCTCTCTATGGCGGCACGCTGCTGATCGCCGCGTGGCTGATCGCCGCCGCCTCCGGCAGGAACGCCTATGACTGGGCGCAATGGGCCGCCGGAAGCTGGCTCGGCCTGCTCGTGCTTTTCGGCTACACCTATGCGCTGCTCCATCACATGGTCGGCGGCGTCAGGCATTTCATCTGGGATTTCGGCTACGGCTTCGAGCCCGAGCACCGGATGAATCTGGCGCGGATGACGCCCTTCGTCGCCGGCGGCCTCACGCTTGTCGCGTGGATCGTCGGTCTGGCGATCCGCTGAGGAGACCGTCATGGCCGCGATCGATTTCCGCATCCAGACGCCGCTGCGCCGCGTGCGCGGCCTCGGCTCGGCGAAAGCCGGCACGGAGCATTTCTGGCTGCAGCGCGTCACCGCCTTCGCCAATCTCTTCCTCGCCATCGCCTTCATCCTCGTGGTGATCTCGCTCGCCGGTCGAGACTATGAGGCGGCGCGGGCTCTGCTGTCGCGGCCGCTGGTCGGCGTGCTGATGGGGCTTTTCGTGATCTCGGGCTGCGTCCACATGCGGATCGGCATGCAGGTCGTGATCGAGGACTACCTGCATGGCGGCGTGAAGGTCGCCGCCGTCATCGCCAACACGTTTTTCGCCATCCTGGTCGGCGCGGCCTGTCTGTTCGCGCTCGCAAGGCTGGCGTTCGGGAACTGACTCATGGCTGAAGCGAACGGCAAGGCGAACGGCGCGCATGCGGCGCCGGCGCAGAACGGCAAGGCCTATCCGATCACCGATCACGTCTATGACGTCGCGATCGTCGGCGCCGGCGGCGCCGGGCTTCGCGCCGTGGTCGGATGCGCGCAGGCCGGTCTGCGCACCGCCTGCATCACGAAGGTGTTTCCCACGCGCTCCCACACGGTCGCGGCGCAGGGCGGCGTCGCCGCCGCGCTCGCCAACATGGGCGAGGACAACTGGAAGTGGCACATGTACGACACCGTGAAGGGGTCGGACTGGCTCGGCGATCAGGACGCCATCGAGTATCTCTGCCGCAACGCGCCGGCCGC
>MKVY01000034.1:68161-73251 GCA_001899525.1 Rhizobiales bacterium 65-9 | reverse complement strand
GCCGGCGCAACGCACCTGCGCCGCCGCCGACCGCACCGGCCACGCCATGCTGCACACGCTCTACGGCCAGGCGCTGCGCAACAACGCCGAATTCTTCATCGAATATTTCGCGATCGACCTGATCATGGATCAGGAAGGCCGCTGCCGCGGCGTGATCGCGCTCAAGCTCGACGACGGCACGCTGCACCGCTTCCGCGCCAATATGACGATCCTCGCGACGGGCGGCTATGGCCGCGCCTATTTCTCGGCGACGTCGGCGCACACCTGCACCGGCGACGGCGGCGGCATGGCGCTGCGCGCCGGCCTGCCGCTGCAGGACATGGAATTCGTTCAATTCCACCCGACGGGAATCTACGGCGCCGGCTGCCTCATCACCGAAGGCGCGCGCGGCGAGGGCGGCTATCTCACCAATTCGGAAGGCGAGCGCTTCATGGAGCGCTATGCGCCCTCCGTGAAGGATCTCGCGCCGCGCGACATGGTCTCGCGCGCCATGACGATGGAGATTCGGGAAGGCAGGGGAGTAGGCCGGAGCAAGGATCACATCCATCTGCATCTGGATCACCTCGATCCGGCGATCCTGCATGCGCGCCTGCCAGGCATTTCCGAGAGCGCGAAGATTTTCGCCGGCGTCGACGTGACGAAGGAGCCGATCCCGGTGCTGCCGACCGTCCATTACAACATGGGCGGCATCCAGACGAACTATCACGGCGAGGTGCTGACCAAGAAGGGCGCCGACCCCGACGTGGTCGTCCCCGGGCTGATGGCGATCGGCGAAGCGGCCTGCGTCTCCGTGCATGGCGCGAACCGCCTCGGCTCGAATTCGCTGATCGACCTGGTCGTGTTCGGCCGCGCGGCCGGCCAGCGTTGCGCCGACATCCTGGAGCGGAACGGCAAGCAGCCGCCGCTGCCGGCGGATTCCGCCGAGTTGGCGCTTTCGCGCCTCGACAAGCTGCGCTACGCGCAAGGCGCCACGCCGACCGCCGAGCTTCGCCTCGACATGCAGAAGACGATGCAGGACGACTGCGCGGTCTATCGCACCGGCGAAACGCTGGAGCAGGGCCACAGGCGCATCCATGAGGTCTGGGGCGCGAAGGACGATGTGCGCGTCACCGACCGGTCGCTGATCTGGAATTCCGATCTCGTCGAGACGCTCGAATTCGAGAACCTCATCGTGCAGGCGGTGGTGACGATGGATTCGGCGCTGAACCGCACCGAATCGCGCGGCGCGCATGCGCGCGAGGACTACAAGGACCGCGACGACAAGAACTGGATGAAGCACACGCTCGCCTGGATCGACGACGAGAAGCGCGACTGCGTGATCGATTTCCGCCCGGTCCACATGAATACGATGACGAACGAGGTCGAGACGATTCCGCCGAAGGCGCGGGTTTACTGAGGCGGACGCCTTGTCGAGGCTTTATCCGATCGTGAACTGGGCCGTTTTCGCCGCGGCGACTCTTTTCGCGAGCGGAGCAGACGCCCAGCCGCCCGCCCGGACCGCCGCCGATCTCTCGACCTGCCGCGCCGGGCATCTCGCCGGCTATGTCGGCCGCCCCTACAAACAGCTCCAGAAGATCAGGCCCGACGCCCGCTATGTGTGCTCGACCTGTCCGATGACGATGGATTTCCGCGCCGACCGCCTGACCGTCACCTATGACGCGAAGACGAAGCGCATCAAGCAGCTTCGCTGCGTTTGACGAGCGGCGCGATGGCGGCGTCCCTTTCATTCTCCGGCGATTCTCTCGCCGCGCATTTCTCCGACATTCCGGTTTCGGATGCGCCGGTCGGCCGTTTCGCGCCGACGCCGGCGCAACAGGCCGTCATCGAGTTCTCGCGCAAACTCGGATTCGGCAACGGCTTCATCCGCAATTTCGGCGCGCTGACGCTCATGAAGCTGCGGCGCGCGCCGATCGATTATGATTACGCCGGCCTCACGCTGCGCTTCTATCCGGCGCGCTGCGGCAGCGCGCGGCACATGCTCCTGTCGCCGGCCTGGTCGGAGCCGAAGGAGCGCGCCTTCATCATCGAAAAAACCCCGGCGGACGGGGTCTTTCTCGATCTCGGCGTCAATGTCGGGTTCTATCTTTTCTATGTCGCCGCCAAGCGGCCGCGGGCGACCGTCGTCGGTTTCGAGCCGGCGCCCGAATATCACGCGCTGGTCAGCTTCAACATCGCCCAGAACAATCTCGCCAACGCCTTCGTGATGAAGGCGGCGCTGTCCGACAAGGCCGGCGTCGCGACCTTCAATCTCGACGGGCAAAGTCTCGTCTATGGCTCGGGCGGCGTCGAGGTGGAGACGATTCCGCTGTTCGACGCGCTGCGGGCGCGCGGCCTCGATCGCGTGGACTGCATGAAGATCGACATCGAGGGCGTCGAGGACAGGGCGCTCATGCCGTTCTTCCGGTCGGCGCCGCGCTCCCTGTGGCCGAAGGCGATGATCATCGAGGACAGCCGTCATCTCTGGGGGGAGGACGTACTGGCCTTCATGACCGCCAACGGCTATCGCGAGGCGTGGCGAACGAAGCTCAACGTCGCGCTGACGCTGGCGTAAGCGCCGGACGGATCAGGCTGTCCCGCCCGCCAGCAGCTTCGTCACCATGCTCTCGAAATCCACATGCGTGAACGGTTTGCGCAGGGCCGGATGGTCGCGCCAGCGCGGCTCCATGCCGGCGCTGTCGTAGCCGGTCACGAAAAGGATCGCGACGTTGGCGCGGCTCAGCCGTTCGGCCAGCGGAAAGCTCCGCTCGCCGGCGACATTGACGTCGAGCAGAGCGAGATCGGGCGTCGCCCCGGAATCAAGAATGCGGTTCGCTTCGCTGATCCGCATGCAGGGGCCGAGAACCTCGCAGCCCAGATCAAGGAGCAGATCCTCGATCAGCAGCGACACCATCGCCTCGTCTTCGAGCACAAGGACCTTTCGGCCTGAAAATCTTGTCATGCGGGCAGGCGCTCGATGATGTCCGGAAGCGGAATGCGGAATTCATAGCAGACGCCGTCAAGGCGATAGTCAACATCAAACGCGCCTTTCAGCTCGCCGCGGATGCTGCGCTCGATCAGACGGCGGCCGAAGCCGCGCCGTTCGGGCGGACCGGCGGGCGGCGCGCCGGATTCACGCCAGACGAGCGTCAGGCCGGCCGGGCCGCCCGACTTTTCGACGCGCCATTCGACGTCGAGATGACCGGATTCGTTCGAGAACGCGCCATATTTCACGGCGTTCGTCGTCAATTCGTGGACGACCAGCCCCAGCGTCAGCGCGGCGCGCGGCGCAAGCCGGAGCGGCGATCCGGCGAGGGAGACGCGCGCGCCGCTATAGGGCCTGAGCTCCATTTCCAGAATCTCGCGCAGGTCGGCGCCGCGCCAGCGCTCCTGGGTGAGCAGCGCGTGACTCTTGGAAAGCGCCCCGATCCGCGCCTCGAAGGAGCGCGCGAACTCTTTCGGCGAAGCGGCGGTCCGCAATGTCTGCATCACGATCGCCTGAACCGTGGCGAGCGTGTTCTTCACGCGGTGGTTCAGTTCGTCCATGAGCAGCTTCTGCTGCCGTTCGGCCTGAACCCGCTCCGTGATGTCGGAGCCCTCCACGAAAATACCGCTGATCGAGCCGTCGACCTCGGTGATCGGCTGATAGATGAAATCGAGGAACCGCTCTTCGGGCCCCATGCCTTCGGCGCGTTGGAAAAAAAGACGCATGCCGCGCCCGATGAACGGTTCGCCGGTCGAGAACACGCGGTCGAGAAGCGCGACATAACCCTGCGCCTCGGCCTCCGGAATGGCTTCGATCACCGATTTGCCGACCAGATCGTCCCGGCCGACGAGGGTGCGATAGGCGTCGTTCACCATCTCGTACACATGATTCGGGCCGCGCAGGACGCACATGAAGCCCGGCGCCTGCATGAAGAGCCGGCGCAGATAGCTGCGCTCGGCCGCCAGCGTCTCGTTCACCGTCTGGATGGTCTCGACGCGGCGAAGCATGTCCTGGGACAATTGGTCGGCCTGATCGGACGGCGGCTTTCCGAAGGCCGCGTCGCGCAGGCGCCTGATCTCCGTCACATCCTGGGTATGCTGCAAAACGTAGGCGACTTTTCCCTTCGCGTCGCGGATCGGAATATGGGTGCAGCTCCAGTAGCGATCATCATATCCGCCGCCACGCTCCGGCGGCAGGGCGATGGCGTAGTGGAGCCAGGGCAGCACGTCGACGACGCCTTCATCGCGGACCTTCCGGAAGGATCTCTCCAGACGGACGCCGTTCGGCCCCTCGTTGGGAAAGGCGTCCATAACATACACGCCGATCAGCGACTCGCGCGTCCGCATGGTGGTGTCGAGATAGGCGCGGTTCATGTCGACGTAGCGGAGCTCGTGGTCGAGCAGCATCGTCGGGATGGTCAGGCTGTCGAACACAGCCCGGAAATCGATGGTAGCCGGCACGAACGCCCCCCGCGCCGCAAACGTCGCCAGCGCGCTCAACGCGCGAGCGGGGAAAAGGTTCGGGGCAGACCCCTGTTTTTTTGAGGGCTGCGCGGCGCCGGCGGGCCTTTCGCGCTCCGCCGCTTTTGCGTATGAGCGACGCTGCAGTGCAGCGACAGCGGCGCCGGGCGTTTTATCATGGCCGAATTCTCTCTTCCCAAAAACTCGCGCGTGACCGAAGGCAAGGCCTGGCCGAAGCCGGCGTCGGCGAAGACCACGACGGAGTTCCGCGTCTATCGCTGGAACCCGGACGACGGCGCCAATCCGCGCATCGACACGTATCACGTCGATCGCGACGATTGCGGGCCGATGGTCCTCGACGCGCTGATCTACATCAAGAACAAGGTCGACCCGACGCTCACCTTCCGCCGCTCCTGCCGGGAGGGCATCTGCGGCTCCTGCGCCATGAATATCGGCGGCGCCAACGGGCTGGCCTGCACCAAGGGCATCGACGAATGCGCGGTGAAGGGCCGGGTGTCGATCTACCCCCTGCCGCATATGCCGGTGGTGAAGGATCTGGTGCCCGATCTCACCCGCTTCTACGCCCAGCACGCCTCGATCGAGCCCTGGCTCCAGACCTCGACGCCCGCGCCCGAGAAGGAGTGGCGGCAGGCGCCGGAGGACCGCGA
>MKVY01000034.1:46016-68138 GCA_001899525.1 Rhizobiales bacterium 65-9 | reverse complement strand
CTGCTGCAGGCCTATCGCTGGCTGATCGATTCGCGCGACGAATCGACCGGCGACCGGCTTGACGGGCTCGAAGACCCGTTCCGCCTGTATCGCTGCCACACGATCATGAATTGCGCGAACGCCTGCCCGAAGGGCCTGAACCCGGCCAAGGCGATCGCCGAGATCAAGAAGATGATGGTGACGCGGCAGCTCTGAGCGCCGCCCGCGCGTCATTCCCGTTTTCGACATCATCGCCGGGCTTGATCGGGCGGGGCGGGCCAATGGCGGCCCGTTGGACGGATCGCCGGGAACCGGCTCCGGGCGCGACCGTTTTGGGAGAGGCGACAAGAGGCGCAATGACGAGCGACAATCCCCTCCTCCAGCCCTGGACCGCGCCGTTCGAGACGCCGCCGTTCGACTCCGTCTCGTCCGGTCATTACGCGCCGGCTTTTGACGAAGCGCTGCGCGCGCATAATTCCGAGATCGACGCCATCGCGCGCAACGGTGAGCCGGCCAGCTTCAGCAACACCATCGACGCGCTCGAGCGCAGCGGCCATCTGCTCGACCGGGTGTCGAGCGTGTTCTTCAATCTCGCGAGCGCGCATACCGACGACGCGCTTCAGGCGATCGAGCGCGACATGGCGCCGAAGCTCGCGGCGCACTGGAGCGCGATCTCCATGCGCGGCGACCTGTTCCGCCGCGTCGACGAAATCTTCGCGGCGCGCGGGTCGCTGGGGCTGACGAGCGAGCAGATGCGCGCGCTTGAGAAGTCCCATCGCGGTTTTGTGCGCGCCGGCGCCAAGCTCGACGACGCCGGCAAGGCGCGCATGGCGGCGATAGTGAAGCGCCTCGCGGAACTCGGCACCCGCTTCTCGCAGAACGTCCTGAAAGACGAGAGCGCCTGGACGCTGACGCTCGAGGCGGGCGATCTCGCCGGCCTGCCGGAAGCGCTCGTCGCGGCGGCGGCGCAGACGGCGGTCGAGCGCGGCCAGCCCGGCAAGCACATGATCACGCTGTCGCGCTCGTCGGTCGAGCCGTTCCTGCAATTCTCGGCGCGCCGCGACCTGCGCGAACAGGCGTTCCGCGCCTGGACGATGCGCGGCCAGAATGGCGGCGAGACCGACAATCGCGCCATCGTCGCGGAGACGCTGGCGCTGCGCGCCGAACGCGCCAGGCTGCTCGGCTTCCCGACCTTCGCGCATTTCAAGCTCGACGACACGATGGCGAAGCGGCCCGAAGCGGCGCGCGCGCTTCTGGAAAGCGTCTGGACGCCGGGCGTCTCCCGCGCGCGGGACGAGGAGCAGGCGCTCGCGACGCTGGCGCGCGCCGAAGGGCAAGGCGACGCGATCAGGCCGTGGGACTGGCGCTACTACGCCGAAAAGATGCGCAAGCAGACGCACGATCTCAACGAGTCGGAGATCAAGCCCTATCTCAAGCTCGACAACATCATCGCGGCGGCGTTCGACGCGGCGGCGCGGCTGTTCGGCCTGCGCTTCGCGGAGCGCGTCGATCTGCCGAAATA
Organism: Rhizobiales bacterium 65-9; assembly: GCA_001899525.1. Taxonomy (GTDB): domain Bacteria; phylum Pseudomonadota; class Alphaproteobacteria; order Rhizobiales; family Beijerinckiaceae; genus Terrirubrum. Next base: position 66,637 of record MKVY01000034.1, on the reverse strand, counting down.
CCATCCCGACATCCGCTTCTGGGAGGTCAAGACGGAGGACGGCAAGCCGGTCGGCCTGTTCATCGGCGATTATTTCGCGCGACCCTCGAAGCGCAGCGGCGCCTGGATGAGCGCTTTCCGCAGCCAGGAAAAGCTCGCCGGCGACATCCGCCCGATCATCGTCAATGTGATGAACTTCGCCAAGGGCGATCCGGCGCTTTTATCGCTCGACGACGCGCACACCCTGTTTCACGAGTTCGGCCATGCGCTGCACGGCCTTTTGTCCGACGTGACCTATCCGTCGCTTGCGGGCACGAGCGTCGCGCGCGACTTCGTCGAACTGCCGTCGCAGCTCTACGAGCACTGGTTCCTGCGGCCGGAGACGCTCGAACGATTCGCGCTTCATCACGAGACGGGGCGGCCGATGCCGCCTGCGCTGATCGACCGGATCATCGCCGCGAAGGCCTTCAATCAGGGCTTCGCCACTGTCGAATATTGCTCCTCGGCGCTGGTCGATCTCGCCTTTCATCTGACCGATGGATCGCAGCCCATCGATCCGATCGCCTTCGAGGCGGCCGAACTGAAACGCATCGGAATGCCGGCGGCGATCGCGATGCGCCATCGCACGCCGCATTTCTCCCACATCTTCTCGGGGGACGGCTATTCGGCCGGCTACTATTCGTATCTGTGGTCGGAGACGCTGGACGCCGACGCCTTCGACGCGTTCGTGGAGGCGGGCGACATCTTCGACAGGGAGACGGCGCTCCGGCTCAAGCAGTTCATCTACAGCGCCGGCGACAGCCGCGATCCGGCCGAGCTTTACGTCGCGTTTCGCGGCCGCATGCCGTCGATCGAACCGCTGCTCGTCAAGCGCGGCCTTGCATCCGGAAAGGCCGACTGACCGAAAGGTCGGGTTGGCGTTCATTTTCGGCGTGCTATGTCCGACGTCAGGCGCCGCGCCGCGCGGACGCCGTGAGTCGACGCAAAGAGGATGTCGCATGCCGCGCCTGTCGCCGCTCCTGTCAGCCAGCCTGTGCGGCCTCCTCGTCTCCGCCTGCGCCGGGACCAGCCGCTTCGACGGCTTTCCGGGGATGGGCGCGCCGCCGCCGCGGGTGGCCGCGGCGCCCGCGCCGGAGCCCGCCCCCATGGCCATTCCAGGCACGGGTCCCGTCACCAGCGAACCGCTGCCGCCTCCGGCCTATCCCGGAAGCGCGCCGATGAGCGGACCCGGGGGGCCGGGATCGAGCGATGCGCTCGGGCAGCCGGCCAATCCCCAGATGAGCGGCCTGCCGCCCACGATTCCAGGCGCGCCGCCGCCCGGTCCCGGCGCCGCGCCTGCGCCGCTCAATCCGCAGATGTCCTCCGTTCCGCCGCCGGCCGCGCCGGCTCCGCCCTCGACATCGAGCCGGCTTGCGGCCGTCGGATCATGGACCGCCAGGGACGCCACCGGCGCGACCTGCCGGGTCACGCTGTCGAGCGCCGCGGCGCTCGATCTCTACAAGGCGTCGGCGTCAGGATGCGCCAACCGCGATCTCGCGCGGGTCAACGCCTGGAAGCAGGAGGGAAGCGAGATTTATCTCTATTCGGCGGGGTCGGTGGTCGCCCGCCTGCCGGCCGGCGGCGGCGCGATGAACGGCGCTCTCTCCCGCTCCGGAGCGCCGCTGACCTTGTCGCGTTGAATTCTGCGCCGCCGACCTGTGCGGCCTCAGATTTGCGCGCGCTGGGATCGTCGCGCGCGCAACGCGGCGGCCCAGGGCGCAAGGGTCGGAATCGCGCCTCCGGTGTCGAAGATCGCGGCGGCGAAATCGGCGGCGTCCCTGACGGCGTCGCGCCAGCGCGACGCCGCGTCGTCTTTGGCCGGTTCGATGACGCCGAGCGCGTCAGGCGCAAGCTGGATGAGCTCGCCGTCGAATTTCCGCGTCAGGCCCTGCATCGCCGTGTTGTGGGGCAGGCAGACGACGAGGATGCGCGAGACGCCCCGGCTGCGGCCGCTGTCGATGATGCGCCGGAACAGGCCGGCGGCGACGCCCTGACGGCGCCATTCCGATTCGACGCTGAAGGCCGCTTCGGCCTCCTCGTCTTTCGCATCATGCAGGAGGCGAAGCTCGCCGGCGCCGCGAAGCTCGCCATCGACGACATAGCCGAACGCGACGCCGTCCTGGTCCAGCGCGCGGCTGGCGTATTCTTTCAGGAAAGCGTCGGTCACCGCGCCGCCGAAGCGGTTGCGTCGGCTTTCGCGGTCAAGACGCCGCAAATGGTCCTCGAAGTGGCCGCGGTCGGCGGAGGTCAGCCGACGAAAGTAGCCGCGCGGCAGCTTAGGATGGTCCATAACGTCTCCCGGTAGGCGACGGCCCGGTCCGGGGGCGATTCTTCCCGCGCGTAATATTGTGCGGTGCAGCAATACTTTCAAGGCGGCGATGGTGAGACGGCGACCGGCCGCAAGGTCCTGATGTCGGCGACGACGACCTCGAACCGCGCGCCGCGTCTGGCCGGGACAGCGAATTCGTTCGTCATGGCGGTTTCGCCAGCCGGCTTCACCCAGCAAAAGCGAAAGCGATGTCCGCGCCTGTTTCAAGCCGCCGGGCGCGCTGTTCGGCTGCGGCGCGCGAACGCGACTTTATGTTGAAAGGTGATGAAAGCGGCGCGATCGCGGGCTTGATCGCGCCGCGTCCATCCTCAGCCGGGCACGCCTACGACGTGGCTGATGATCGTGTCCTGCTGCTTGTAGATATTAACATTCGCCGGCTGGGCCGGCGCCGTCATTGTATGCGCCATCACGGGACGATGCGCCTGGGCGCGCGCATGAGTCGAATGCATCGTCGTCGCGGCGAAGGCCGGCGCGGCGGCGGCGATCAACAAAGCCGCTGTCATCGGAATCAAGGGTCTCATCGCGATCTCCTCGCCTGGATCGGGCGCCGTCTGCGCGGCGGCCGTATGCTGACGATGGCGTGAGTCATGGCCTGCGGCCAATCACGGAAATGTGCGCCGCAATGGCGGAAACGCCTGCGATGGAGGCGCTTCACGCGATGTCACGGACGCGTGAGCGCTTGCGCTTGCGACATTTCGGCGCGCGGTTGCGTCATTGCGGCGGAGAACAAGCGGATTTGCGGCGCAACCCGGCGACACGCAAAATTCCGCGCTGCGCCTACACCCGCATTGCGGCTGTCTTGCGACCGATCACGCTCAGCGGAAAAACGCCGCAGGCGCGCGCCGAATGTGGCGTGTGATCATGGTCACGCTCACGCGACTGTCCCAAATACAAAAGCGCGCCGACATAGCGGCGCGCTTGAGCTTCTTCTTTGTAGCTGTCCGATCAGTCGATCACGCCATAGGCCGGATAGGCGCCATAGGGTCCGCCGTAGCCGTAACCATAGGCCGGCTCCACCGGACCGTAGGCCGGCTCCATCTCATAAGGCGCGTAGGGAACGCGGTAATAACGCGGTCCAGGCAGCTCATACCTGCCATGGGTCATCAGTTGGCGATCCTTGATCGCATGCTCGACCGGATTGGATTCGCCCGCAAAGGCGGGCGTCAGGCTGAGCATCGCGGCGACGCCAATGGATGCGGCGAGCAGTTTCATATCGGCCTCCTGAGGAAAAACGCGGAAGACGATTCGCGCCTGCCGCTTTCTTCCTCTTCAACGGCTCGACGCGAGCGCTGTTCCGCCGGTTCGTCGTTGCAACGCTCCGTTCAGCGCGCGCGACGCGCGCGGGTCGCATGCCGAGGCTCGGCCGGGGCGGGAGCCGCGCCGGGCTGGCCCGGAGTCGGCTGCGACGGGACAATCGATCCCGTGGCGAAGGGCGCCAGCGGCGGCATGTGCTGCGACCGCGCCACCTCGAGCCGAGTCATGTTGTCGTTGTAATAGCCGATGCCAGGCCCCTGCTGAGCCAGGGCGGCTCCGGATGCGGCGGCGCTGAAAGCGGCGGCGAGGACAAGTTTCGAAGCGAGTCTCATGGACATATTCCGATCAACGGGGGCGCGCCGGATCGGCTGCGTCCTGCTCGCTAGAGATTGGGCGGAGCGGCCTGGGCCGCCAGTAGCGCTTTTTCGACGTCGGATTGTCCGCCCGCCCGTGGGACGCGGCACGCGCGCGATCTTTTTTGTCTATTCTATATAATAATTCAATGAGTTGATCAGCTCTTTGAGGATCGTAGAGCCCTGGCCGGGAAGGACAGGCCAGAGGCGGCCCGCAATTCAGGCATGCTGTTTCTGTATATCTCTAACGCAAATGTTATCGCGTCATGCTTAATTGGCATGCCTTTTCGCGATGTCCGTTTGATCTCCCGGTAGTCGCGCAGGTTGCATCGCGGCCGACCGGCATGCGAAGTGCCGGTTCCCTCCGGATTCGCTTCGCCCTTTATCCATGTCCGTCGCACAGGCTTATTCCGCGCTCGTCGCGTCGGGCGGAATCGAACGCGATCCGGCGCAGGCGAGGGTCGTGGCGATGCTCGACCAGCTTCTTGACCGGCTGTCGCAGCACCGCCTGTCGCGGAAATCGAGCGCTCTGGGATGGCTGTTCTCGAAACGGGAGGCGAAAAGCGAGCCGATCCGGGGGCTGTATATCTGGGGGGAGGTCGGGCGCGGCAAGACCATGCTCATGGATCTGTTCTATGAGGCCCTGCCGGCGCAGAGGAAAAGACGGGCGCATTTCCACGCCTTCATGGCCGATGTGCATGAGCGCATCTTCGCCTTCCGTGAGAGGGAGAAGCGCGGCGAGATCGCGGGCGGCGATCCGATCGGGCCGGTGGCCGAGGCGCTGGCCGACGAGGCGTGGGTGCTCTGCTTCGACGAGTTCGCAGTGACCGACATCGCCGACGCGATGATTCTCGGACGCCTGTTCAAGGCGATGTTCGCGCGCGGGATCGTGGTGGTCGCGACGTCGAACGTCGAGCCGTCGCTGCTCTACCGGGACGGGCTCAACCGCTCGCTGTTCCTGCCTTTCATCGACATGCTGAAAGAACGCATGGAGATCGTGAAGCTGGAGGCGCGCGCCGATTTCCGGCTTGAGAAACTCGGCGGCGAGCCGGTCTTCTACACGCCCGCCGACTACAAGGCGCGGGTCGCGCTCGACGTCGCCTTCGCGCGGCTGACCGGCAGCGCGAAGGCGACGCCGGCGACGATCGCGCTCAAGGGCCGCACGATCGCCGTGCCGCGCCAGGCGCTGGGCGTCGCGCGATTCGACTTCGCCGACTTGTGCGACGCGCCGCTCGGCGCCAGCGATTATCTCGCGATCGCGCGCAACTATCACACCGTGATTCTTGAAAACGTCCCGCGACTCACGTTCGAGCGCCGCAACCCGGCGAAGCGGTTCATCACGCTGATCGACGTGCTCTACGAACGGCATGTGAAGCTTCTCATGTCGGCGGAGACGGACGTCGACGCGCTCTACGCCGCCGAGCGCGGCCATGAGGCGTTCGAGTTCGCGCGAACGGCGTCGCGCCTGATCGAAATGCGCAGCGAGGCCTATCTCGCCCTTCCGCAGGGCGCGGTCGATTCCACAGCGAGCGGCGCCACCACCGGCATCGTCGAGACGTGACCCGCTTCAAGATGCGCGGCGCCGTGGCTGTGTGAGTCCCGCGACGGCCGTCCAGTTCGGCCTGTTCGCGAGGCTGGAGCCGGCGCGCCGCGGGCGCAGCCGACGTCCAACGCATCCCTTCTCCCGTCGGCGCCATGCAACTCCTTGTCTCATCGAGGGTCACAGGCAGCCGCCGGCGCCTTGCAGGCGGGGGCGGGGCGGATAAACCAGACAGCAGATCGCCGTCCGGAGCGCTTTTTGTCCATTCCCGCCGTCTCCGCGCCCGACAGCGCCTCCGCCCGGCTGCTGGCGCTGGCCGAGGAGCATATCCGCGCGCAAGGATTCCAGCGGATGCGGCTCGTCGCGGTCGCGGAAGCCGCGGGCATGACCCACGCCAACGTGTATCGCTATTTTCCCTCGCGGGACGCGCTGGCGGACGCGGTGACCGTCGCATGGCTGAAGCCGATTGAGGCGGCGCTGCTCGACGCCGCGACGGCGCCCGATCCCGCTCCGGACAAACTCGAACGCATGACGCTGGCGCTGGCGCAGGCCTATCGCGACCGGCTGGAGCGCGAGCCGAACCTGTTCGCGCTGTTCGTCAACGCGGTCGAAAAAGCGCGGCCGGCGGCGCGCAAGCATCGCAGCCGGGTGCGCGAGCTGCTTGGCCGCGTGGTCGAGGAGGCGATCGGCGAGGACGCCGACCGGCGCGACCGGGAGCGGATGATGAATCTGCTGTTCGATTCAATGCACCGATTCATCAGCCCGCCCAACCTCTTGCAGGACCGGAAGCTGCCGCGGGCGGCGTTCGACGAGCGGATCGGGGCGGTGCTTCAGATCGCGCTGCGCTCTTTCCGGTCCCGCGCCTGGGCCATAGACGGCTAACAGTTGTTACTTTTTACAAAAATCGTAAATTGTAACATGCTCGATTCTGGGGCTTTTCTGACTGGATGATTGACGTAAAAATCCTCATCCCTTTGATCTTATTGCGATATTTTCCCCGTCAACGCGTTGTTAATATTCGCCGACGTCAAACCGCGTCGCCTGTCCGTGATCGCGCCGCGCTTGAAGTCGGCCGCGAACGGAGTCACAGCAGCCCGGATCGGCGACGTTCAGCGCGCCGAAAGATGCCATCAAAAGGATGAGTCCATGGCGCGCAACAAGATCGCCCTCATCGGCGCCGGCCAGATCGGCGGCACCCTCGCCCTCCTCGCCGGCCTGAAAGAACTGGGCGACATCGTCCTGTTCGACATCATGGAAGGCGTGCCCCAGGGCAAGGCGCTGGATATCGCCGAGGCGACTCCGGTCGAAGGCGTCGACGCCGCCTACAAGGGCACGCAGTCCTACGCCGACATCGCGGGGGCCGACGTGATCATCGTCACCGCCGGCGTGCCGCGGAAGCCCGGCATGAGCCGCGACGATCTGCTCGGCATCAACCTGAAGGTCATGGCGTCGGTCGGCGAAGGCATTAAGCAGCACGCGCCGGACGCCTTCGTGATCTGCATCACCAACCCGCTCGACGCGATGGTGTGGGCGCTGCAGAAATTCTCCGGTCTGAAGCCGAACAAGATCGTCGGCATGGCCGGCGTGCTCGATTCGGCCCGCTTCCGCTATTTCCTCTCGGAGGAATTCAAGGTTTCGGTGAAGGACGTGTCGGCCTTCGTGCTCGGCGGCCATGGCGACGATATGGTGCCGCTGGTGCGCTACTCCACGGTGGGCGGCATTCCGCTGCCCGATCTCGTGAAGATGGGCTGGACGACCCAGGCCAAGCTCGACGCCATCGTCGACCGCACCCGCAAGGGCGGCGGCGAGATCGTCAACCTGCTCAAGACCGGCTCGGCCTTCTACGCGCCGGCGGCGTCCGCCATCGCGATGGCGGAATCCTATCTTAAGGACCAGAAGCGCGTGCTGCCCGCCGCCTCGCACCTCACCGGCCAGTACGGCGTCGCGGGCGGCCTGTTCATCGGCGTGCCGGTCGTGATCGGCGCCGGCGGCGTGGAGCGCGTGGTCGAGGTCGAGCTCAACGCCGAGGAGAAGGCGATGATGACCAAATCCATCGATTCGGTGAAAGGCCTCGTCGAGGCGTGCAAGGGCATCAACGAAACGTTGAAATGAGGGGTGAATGGCGAGCGGTGAAGCCGCGCATCGCGCCGCGCATTTCGCCGCTTCCCGCTAACCGCTCTTCGTCTAACACTCGCCATTCGCCACTCACTCTTCGCGCTCGGGAACAGAAGCGATGAACATCCATGAATATCAGGGCAAGGCCGTGCTTCGGGAGTTCGGGTTGCCGATCTCGGCAGGCTTTCCTGCGCTCACCGTGGCCGAAGCCGTCGATGCGGCGAAGAAACTGCCCGGTCCGCTCTATGTGGTGAAATCGCAGATCCATGCCGGCGGCCGCGGCAAGGGCAAGTTCAAGGAGCTCGCCGCCGACGCCAAGGGCGGCGTGCGCCTGGCGAAGTCCCCGGCCGAAGTCGAGGCCTTCGCCAAGGAGATGCTCGGCAACACGCTCGTCACCGTGCAGACCGGCCCCGCCGGCAAGCAGGTCAACCGCCTCTATATCGAGGACGGATCGGACATCGCGAAGGAGTTCTATCTCTCGCTGCTGGTCGATCGCGAAACGTCGCGCATCGCCTTCGTCGTATCGACGGAAGGCGGCATGGACATCGAGAAGGTGGCGCATGACACGCCCGAGAAAATCCTGACCTTCTCGGTCGATCCCGTCACCGGCGTGATGCCGCATCACGGCCGCGTCGTCGCCCAGGCGCTCGGTCTCACGGGCGATCAGGCCAAGCAGATCGGCAAGGTGATCGAGCAGCTCTACAGCGCGTTCGTCGGCAAGGACATGGCGATGCTGGAGATCAACCCGCTGATCCTGACGAAGCAGGGCCAGATCAAATGCCTCGACGCCAAGGTGTCGTTCGATTCGAACGCGCTCTACAGGCATCCGGACATGGTCGCGCTGCGCGACGAGACCGAGGAGGACGCCAAGGAGATCGAGGCATCCAAATATGATCTCGCCTATATCGCGCTCGACGGCACGATCGGCTGCATGGTCAACGGCGCCGGCCTCGCGATGGCGACGCTCGACATCATCCAGCTCTACGGCGAGAGCCCGGCCAACTTCCTCGACGTCGGCGGCGGCGCCTCGGAGGAAAAGGTGACGGCGGCGTTCAAGATCATCACCGCCGACCCGAAGGTGAAGGGCATTCTCGTCAACATCTTCGGCGGCATCATGAAGTGCGACGTCATCGCGCGCGGCGTCATCGCCGCTGTGAAGGCGGTTGGCTTGAAGGTTCCGCTGGTGGTGCGCCTCGAAGGCACGAATGTCGAGGAAGGCAAGACGATCATCCGCGAATCCGGCCTCAACGTCATTCCCGCCGACGATCTCGACGACGCCGCGCAGAAGATCGTGGCCGCGATCAAGAAGGCTTGAGAGAAAACCATGTCCATCCTGATCGACAAGAACACCAAGCTCATCACGCAGGGCTTCACCGGCAAGAACGGCACCTTCCATTCCGAGCAGGCGATCGCCTACGGCACCAAGGTTGTCGGCGGCACCTCGCCCGGCAAGGGCGGCTCGAAGCATCTCGGCCTGCCCGTCTTCGACACGGTCAAGGAAGCGCGGGCGGCGACGGGCGCCGACGCCTCCGTGATCTATGTGCCGCCGCCGGGCGCGGCCGACGCCATCTGCGAGGCGATCGACGCGGAGATTCCGCTGATCATCTGCATCACCGAGGGCATTCCCGTGCTCGACATGGTGAAGGTGAAGCGCTCGCTCACAAGCTCGAAGTCGCGCCTGATCGGGCCGAACTGCCCGGGCGTCGTCACCGCCGGCGAATCGAAGATCGGCATCATGCCGGCCAACATCTTCAAGCCGGGCTCGGTCGGCATCGTCTCGCGCTCCGGCACGCTGACCTATGAGGCGGTGTTCCAGACGACGCGCGAAGGACTCGGCCAGACGACGGCGGTCGGCATCGGCGGCGATCCGGTCAAGGGCACCGAGTTCATCGACATGCTGGAGATGTTCCTGGCTGATCCGAAGACCGAGTCGATCGTGATGATCGGCGAGATCGGCGGCTCGGCCGAGGAGGACGCGGCGCAGTTCATCAAGGACGAGGCGAAGCGCGGCCGCAAGAAGCCGATGGTCGGATTCATCGCCGGCCGCACCGCGCCTCCCGGACGCCGCATGGGCCATGCCGGCGCGATCATCTCTGGCGGCAAGGGCGGCGCCGAAGACAAGATCGCGGCGATGGAATCGGCGGGCATCAAAGTGTCGCCTTCGCCGGCGCGCCTCGGAAAAACCTTGGTGGAAGTCTTGAAGGGCTAATTCCCTTCTCCCCGCCTTCGCGGGGATAAGGCGGCCGCACAGCAGCGGCCGGATGAGGCGAACTGCAAATGATTACGCAGTCTTCGCTCATTATCACCTTCTTCCCGCGGGCGGGGAGAGGCGGACTGTAAAAGCGGAGCACCGGCCATGTCGCGCCAGGATCTGAATCAGTATTTCGCGTCCACCTCGTTCCTGTCGGGCGCGAACGCGGCCTGGATCGACGACCTGTATGACCGCTTCGAGAAAGATCCTGCTTCCGTCGACCCTCAGTGGCGCGAGTTTTTCAGCGGCTTCGGGGACAGCAAGGCTGACGTCGCCAGGAATGCGCGCGGCGCGTCATGGAAGACGCCGAACTGGCCGATTCCGCTCAATGGCGAACTGGTCTCGGCGCTCGACGGCAACTGGCTCGACGCGGAGAAGATCGTCGGCGAGAAGATCAAGCTGAAAGCCGACAAGTCGCCGACGCCGGTCAGCGACGAGGACGTGCACCAGCAGACGCGCGATTCGGTGAAGGCGCTGATGATGATCCGCGCCTACCGCATGCGCGGCCATTTGCATGCGGACCTCGATCCGCTGGGCATCGAAGGGCGCAAGGATCACGAGGAGCTGCATCCGTCGAGCTACGGCTTCACGGAGGCCGACTACGACCGCAAGATTTTCATCGACCATGTGCTGGGACTCGAGTTTGCGACGATCCCGGAGATGCTCGCGATCCTGCGCCGCACCTATTGCTCCACCATCGGCTACGAGTTCATGCACATCTCCGATCCGGCCCAGAAGGCCTGGCTGCAGGAGCGCATCGAGGGGCCGGACAAGGAGATCGCCTTCACGCCGGAAGGCAAGCGCGCCATCCTCAACAAGCTCGTCGAGGCGGAAGGCTTCGAGAAATTCCTCGACGTCAAGTTCAAGGGCACGAAGCGGTTCGGCCTCGACGGCGGCGAGTCGATGATCCCCGCGCTCGAGCAGATCATCAAGCGCGGCGGCCAGCTTGGCGTGAAGGAAATCTCCATCGGCATGGCCCATCGCGGCCGCCTCAACACGCTGACGCAGGTGATGGGCAAGCCGCACCGCGCGCTCTTCCATGAATTCAAGGGCGGATCCTACGCGCCCGACGACGTGGAAGGCTCGGGCGACGTGAAATACCATCTCGGCGCCTCGTCCGATCGCGAGTTCGACGGCAACAAGGTGCATCTGTCGCTGACGCCGAACCCGTCGCATCTGGAGATCGTCGATCCCGTCGTCCTTGGAAAGGTGCGCGCCAAGCAGGATCAGTTCAACTGCCCGCCGGAGGACCGCACGCCTGTGATGGCGATGCTGATCCATGGCGACGCCGCCTTCGCGGGCCAGGGCGTCATCGCGGAATGTTTCGGCCTGTCCGGACTGAAGGGCCACCGCACCGGCGGCTCGGTGCATTTCATCATCAACAACCAGATCGGCTTCACCACCTATCCGCGCTATTCGCGCTCCTCGCCCTATCCGTCCGACGTCGCGAAGATGATCGAGGCGCCGATTTTCCATGTGAACGGCGACGATCCGGAGGCCGTGGTGTTCGCCGCCAAGGTCGCGACCGAATTCCGGCAGAAATTCCAGAAGCCGGTCGTCATCGACATGTTCTGCTATCGCCGCTTCGGCCACAACGAGGGCGACGAGCCGGGCTTCACCCAGCCGCTGATGTACAAGAAGATCGCGGCGCTGCCGACGACGCTCGAGAAATACTCGGCCAAGCTGATCGGCGAGACGCTCGTCAGCGAGGCCGACGTGGATGCGATGAAGGCCGAGTGGCGCGCCAGGCTCGAAATCGAGTTCGAGGCGGGGCAGGCTTACCGTCCGAACAAGGCCGACTGGCTCGACGGCAAGTGGGCCGGCCTCACCTCCGTCAAGGAAAAGGCCGAGGAGGACGATGCGCGCTCCGGCCAGACCGGCGTCGCGATCGACACGCTGAAGATGATCGGCGAACGCATCACGACGACGCCGGAAGGCTTCCACCTTCACCGCACCATCCAGCGCTTCCTCGACAACCGCCGCAAGATGATCGAGACCGGCCAGGGGCTCGACTGGGCGACGGCGGAGTCGCTCGCCTTCGGCTCGATCGTGCTGGAAGGCGATCGCGTCAGGCTGTCGGGACAGGATTCCGAGCGCGGCACGTTCTCGCAACGCCACTCCGTTCTCATCGATCAGGAGACGGAGGCGCGCTTCACGCCGCTCAACAACATCGCCGACGGGCAGGCGCGCTACGAGGTCATCAACTCGATGCTCTCGGAGGAGGCCGTGCTCGCGTTCGAATACGGCTACACGCTGGCCGAGCCGAAGGCGCTCGTGTTGTGGGAGGCGCAGTTCGGCGACTTCGCCAACGGCGCGCAGGTGGTGTTCGACCAGTTCATCTCTTCGGCCGAGCGCAAGTGGCTGCGCATGTCGGGCCTCGTCTGCCTCCTGCCGCACGGCTATGAGGGGCAGGGGCCGGAGCATTCCTCGGCGCGGCTCGAGCGCTACCTGCAGATGTGCGCCGAAGACAACATGCAGGTCGCCAACGTCACCACGCCGGCGAATTATTTCCACATCCTGCGCCGCCAGCTCAAGCGCGACTTCCGCAAGCCGCTGATCCTGATGACGCCGAAATCGCTGCTGCGCCACAAGCGCTGCGTGTCGCCGCTGGCGATGCTCGGCCCCGATTCGCGGTTTCACCGCTGGCTCCAGGACGACGCGGAGAATCCGGGCGGCGAGCCGATCAAGCTCGCCAAGGACAACAAGATCCGCCGCGTGGTGCTGTGCTCGGGCAAGGTCTATTACGACCTCTACGAGGAGCGCGAGAAACGCGGGATCGACGACGTCTATCTTCTGCGCGTCGAGCAGCTCTATCCGTTCCCGGCCCGCTCGCTCGCCCATGAGATGGCGCGGTTCAAGAACGCCGATGTCGTGTGGTGCCAGGAAGAGCCCAAAAACATGGGCGCCTGGAGCACGGTGGAGCCCTATCTGGAATGGGTGCTCGGCCAGGCCGGCGTGAAGGCGAAGCGGGCGCGCTACGTCGGCCGCGCGGCGTCGGCCGCGACGGCGACGGGCCTGATGTCGAAACATACGGCGCAGCTGCAGGCGTTCCTCGACGAGGCGCTCGCGGGCTGACATCGTTCAACGCGTCCGGCCTGCCGGACGCATGACGGAAAAAAGAGGAGACCGCCAGGCCGGCGGTTGCGGACAGATGGCAAGCGAAATTCGCGTTCCGACACTGGGCGAATCCGTCAGCGAGGCGACGGTCGGCAAATGGCTGAAGAAGGCCGGCGATGCGGTGAAGATGGATGAGCCGCTGGTCGAACTCGAAACCGACAAGGTCACGCTCGAGGTCAACGCGCCGGCGGCCGGCGTGCTCGGCGAGATCACGGCCAAGGAAGGCGACACCGTTCAGAAGGACGGACTGCTCGGCGTGATCTCCGTCGGCAGCGGCGCAGCGGCGCCGGCGGCGAAGCCGGAAAAGGCCGTCGCGCAGGCGGCCGGCGCCTCGGGCGCGAAGACGACCGAGAAGGCGGCGCAGGACGCCAATCAGATCGCCGGAGACACGCCGATCGAGCCGCGCAAGGACAGCGACAAGGTAGGCGCGGCGAGAGCAGCGGACAGCGGGCCCGCCGTATCGCGCCTGGCGGCCGAATCCGGCGTAGATCCTTCGACCGTCGCGGCGTCCGGCAAGGACGGCCGCGCCACCAAGGGCGACATGCTCGCCGCGATCGCGTCGCCGCCGAAGACAACTGCTCCGGCGCCGGTTCAGGTCCGCGCGCCTGTCGCACAGGACGACGCGTCGCGCGAAGAGCGCGTCAAGATGACGAAGCTGCGCCAGACCATCGCGCGGCGCCTGAAGGAAGCGCAGAACGCCGCGGCGATGCTGACGACCTTCAATGAGGTCGACATGACGAACGTCATGCAGCTGCGCAACCAGTACAAGGACGCCTTCGAGAAGAAGCATGGCGTGAAGCTCGGCTTCATGGGCTTCTTCGTGAAGGCCTGCGTGCAGGCGCTGAAGGAGATTCCCGCGGTCAACGCCGAAATCGACGGGACCGACATCATCTACAAGAATTACTATCACGTCGGCGTCGCGGTCGGCACCGATAAGGGGCTCGTCGTGCCGGTGGTGCGCGACTGCGACATGAAGTCGATCGCGCAGATCGAGAAGGACATCGCGGGCTTCGGCAAGCGCGCCAGGGACGGCCAGCTCAAGATCGAGGAGATGCAGGGCGGCACCTTCACCATCTCGAACGGCGGCGTCTACGGCTCGCTGATGTCGACGCCGATCCTCAACGCGCCGCAGTCGGCGATCCTCGGCATGCACAAGATTCAGGATCGGCCGATGGCCGTGAACGGACAGGTCGTCATCCGGCCGATGATGTATCTCGCGGTCAGCTATGACCACCGCATCGTCGACGGCAAGGAGGCCGTGACCTTTCTCGTGCGCATCAAGGAAGGACTGGAGGATCCGGCGCGACTCGTGCTCGACCTCTGACGGCCGCCGCGCCGCGGCTGGTTCGCGGCCCACAAAGGCGCCATGATCGCGGCCGCAGCAACGGGGCGGGGAGGCTCCCATGAATGCGGCCGCGGCCACCACGGAGATCATCGTCCTTGGCTGGAGCGTCGCGCTCCTGCTGCTCCAGATCGTTCTTCAGGCGGGAACGTCGGGCGACCTCGGCAACGCCTATCTCGCCGGCCCGCGCGACGATCAGCGCGAATCAGCCAATGTCGTGTCGCGGCGGCTGAAGCGCGCGCTTCATAATCTTCTCGAAACCTATCCGGCTTTCGTCGCGCTGGCGCTGACGCTCGCGATCACAGGCAAGGCCGGCGGGCTCGGCGCGACGGGCGCGTGGCTCTATCTGGCCGCGCGGGTGATCTATGTTCCGCTCTACGCCTTCGGCGTTCCTGTCGTCCGCACGCTGGTCTGGCTCGCCTCGGTCGTCGGCCTCGTGATGATGCTGATCAGGCTGGCGTTCTGAATCGTCATGCGTCTGCGCCGACGCCTTCCGGCCTGCGCCATCCCGCTTGCGATCATCGCAGGCTTCGCGCCTGCCAAGGCGCAGACGATGACGCCGCGCGACTTCGCGCCCGCGATCGAGGCGGTGATCGAGTCCAGAATCGAGGAGCGCGGCCTTCTGCTCGCCTGCCCGGGCGTCGAGGCGCGCGTGCGCGGCGCCGTGCCGGCGGCCTGGATCGACATGCGCCGCACGCTCGCGACGCTTCTGTGGGCGGCGGACTTTCCCGCCGACGTCGTTCGCGGCGCGCTGGCGCGCACGGAGCCTTCGGCGCTCGCCGTCGCAACGCCTGCGCCCGGGGCCTGCGACACGGAAAACATGGCCAAGCGGCGCATCGCCTTTTCCGGCGACGCATGGAGCGGCGAACTGCGCTTCATGTTCAAGGGGCTGCAGTTCCCTTCGACGCTGCCGGTTCCGACCGACGATCAATGGATCCGCGTCAAGGCGGTCGTCGCGCGCGAGGCGCCGGAGCAGGCGAAGCTGGTCAATTGCCTCGCCGTGGTCGCGGCCGATCTTCTGCCGATCACGCTCGCGGACTGGGCGAAATCGACGACGGAGGCGCGCGCGGTTCTATATGACGGCGGATTTCCGCGCGACGAGGTCGCCGCGCTGTTCGATCCGATCGCCGCGCCGCTGCTGCTCAAGCCTCGAGGCGACCGCAACAGCGCCCGCGCCGCGTGCCTGAAGGACAAGAGCTGGCAGGATCGCTATGCGCTTTTCAAAACCGGCGCGATCCTGTTCGACATCCGCGAGATCGTGACCGGAAAACGCTGACCGGCGCGGCGGGAGGAAGCGCGACATGGCTTGCGGACCCAATGTTCCTCCGCAGGACGTGTTCTTGGATCGCGCTATGGCCGCATCCGCGATCCGTTCGGACATGCGTGGGCGTTCAACGCGGCGCTGAACAAACGCGCCGGCTGACTCGCCCGCAGAGCCTCACCGTTCGAGCGATGACTTCAGCGCGGCGAGATCGCGCTTCATCGCGGCCGCATCGGCGGCGAACATCGCGTCATCCATCAGCGGCAGGCGAAACAGCGTGATCAGAACCTCGCACCCATCGCCATTGGCGATGACGCGCAGAGGGACGGAGATCTCCACGCCGTCGCCGGCCTCCACCCAATGATCCATCACGCCGAATTCATTGTGATCGCTGAAGCGTATCACGATCGGGCCTTGCGGCCCGTCCGCCTTCCAGACGCCGCCATCGCGGCGCAGATTCGCGCGCGCAAGGCCCGCCGCCCATTGCGCAAAGGCTTCCGGGCGCCAAATCGATTCGTAGGCGTCGCGCCACCCGCGGTTGATCGAAATTCCGAAAGTCGTCGTCGGCAGCATGGCTTTCCTCACCTGAAACTCACCCACGCCTGAGTGGCCTTTCCCAGCGCGCTGCGCAGCTCTTCGAGGGCCTTGTTGTCGTAAGTCGCCGGCGTGAAGGCGGCGAACAGCGCCGTTCCATCGGCCGCGCGCGAGAATGTCGCACGCACCACCGCGGATATGGGCTTGCCCTTCGCGTCGACGCCGCGCGAATTCAGCTGTCCGCCATGGCTGACGCTCCAGCCGCCGACGCCCTCATGGGTGATGACGCCGAGGCTGTACCAGTCGCCGCCGCCGATCTGCGCGGATGCGCGCGTCGATTCGATCCACGCCTTCACCTTGTCGCCGAGAAACGGATTGTCCCTCGCGAAGACGTCGGCGAGCGTCAGATAGTCGGCCGGCGCGATGATCCAGCCGCCCATCGAGGACCAGACGCGCCAGTCCGGATGCAGCCGCGCGCTCGCGATGTTCAGCGGCTTCATGACCGCGTCGCGGCAATAATTCTCATAGGGCCGCTTCGTGCGGTCCTCGATGATGACGCCCAGCGCCAGATAGCCGGCGTTGGAATAGGCGTAGGCGGCGCCCGGTTCGCGCTTGAGCTTCTCCCGCAGGTCGTCAGCGAGAATGGACTGGAGCGCCGCGTTCGCGCCTTTGCCCGCGCGCGCGAGGCGGCGCACGGCGCGCGTCGTGAGATCGCCGTCGGGATTGCCCATGAGACCGGACCGATGGGTGAGCAGCTGCGCGACCGTCACGTCGAGAAAACGCGGATCGGCCGGCTCGCCGTTGCGCGCGAAGAAGCCGGACAGCGCGTCCCGCATCGTCGTGTCGAAATCCAGCTTGCCGTCGCGGATCAGGGTCGCGACGCAGACGCCGGTGATCATCTTCGACAGGCTGGCCAGGAGCGTGGGCTGCGCGGCGTCAGTCCGTTCGCCGCGCGCATAGACGACGCGGCCGCCGCGTTTGACGAGAATCACGGCCGTCTCCGGCTTGTGACGGGCGATCCACCGGTCGGCGGCGATGCGATAGGCGTCGGCGCTGTCGGGAAGCGGCTGCGCGTTCGCCGGTTGGGCGGACGCGGCGGCCGGCGCGAGCAGGAGCGCGGCGAGGGCGAGGCTGGCTGTTCGTCGGATCATGAAGCGGATTGTCTCAAAAGCGCGTCGCGCGTCGCCTGATATGATCGCACGGGCGCGGCGGGATTGTCGCCGGGGCATGGCGTTTCGCGCATGGGCGATGTATGCGCCGGGCATGACGGCCGATCCCATATGAGCGGCGGCTCCAAGAGGTGGACATGGCATACGATCTCATCGTCATCGGCTCGGGTCCCGGCGGCTATGTCTGCGCCGTGCGCGCGGCCCAGCTCGGGCTGAAGACGGCCATCGTCGAAAAGGAAAAGACCCTCGGCGGCACCTGCCTCAACATCGGCTGCATACCCTCGAAGGCGCTGCTGCAGGCGTCGGAGCATTTCCACGAGGCCGGGCACAGCCTGGCGGCGTTCGGCGTCATCGTCGATCCGCCCCGGCTCGATCACGCCGCGCTGATGAAGCACAAGGACGACGTCGTCGCCGCGAATGTGAACGGCGTCGCCTTCCTGATGAAGAAGAACAAGATCGACGTTCACACCGGCGTCGGCGCGATCACGGGGCCCGGCAAGGTCACGGTGACCGGCGCCAACGGCGAGGCGAAGGAGATCGAGGCGAAAGCCATCGTCATCGCCACGGGATCGGAAAGCGCGATGCTGCCGGGCGTCGTGGTCGACGAGAAGCAGGTCGTCACCTCCACCGGCGCGCTGTCGCTCGGGAAGGTTCCGGGCAAGCTGCTCGTCATCGGCGCCGGCGTGATCGGGCTCGAACTCGGCTCGGTGTGGGGTCGGCTCGGCGCCAAGGTGGAGGTGATCGAGTTCCTCGACCGCATCCTGCCGGGCATGGACGGCGAGGTGGCGAAGCAGGCGCAGCGCCTGCTTGAGAAGCAGGGCTTCTCGTTCAGCCTCGCGCACAAGGTGACCAAGGTCGAGACTTCCGCTTCAGGCTGCACGATCTCCTACGAGCTGGTCGCCGGCGGCGAGGCGAAGACGATGGAGGCCGACGTCGTGCTCGTCGCCACCGGCCGCCGCGCCAACACCGCCGGGCTCAATCTCGATGCGATGAAGATCGCGACGGCCAAGGGCAAGGTCGTGATCGACGATCATTTCCGCACCACCATGGACGGCGTCTACGCCATCGGCGACGTGGTGCGCGGGCCGATGCTGGCGCACAAGGCGGAGGACGAGGGCGTCGCGGTCGCCGAGATCATCGCCGGCAAGGCCGGGCATGTTAATTACGGCGTCATTCCCGGCGTGGTCTACACGCAGCCGGAAATCGCCTCCGTCGGCAAGACGGAAGAGGAGCTGAAGGCGGAAGGCGTCGCCTACAATGTCGGAAAATTCCCGTTCATGGCGAACGGCCGCGCGCGCGCCATGCGCCACACCGACGGCTTCGTGAAATTCCTCGCCGACAAGGCGACCGACCGCGTGCTCGGCGCGCATATCGTGGGCTTCGGCGCCGGCGAGATGATCCATGAGGTGGCGGTGCTGATGGAGTTCGGCGGATCGTCGGAAGATCTCGCGCGCACCTGTCACGCCCATCCGACGATGAGCGAAGCGGTGAAGGAAGCGGCGATGGGCGTCGAGAAGCGCTCCATCCATATCTGAGCACGGATCGGCGCCGCGCGCCGGCGCGACGCTATCCCATGATGCGCTTGACGACGGCGCGGCCGACGCTCGAGGCGCCGACCTGCTCGAAGGCGCGCACATAGTCGCTGGCGTAGAAATGGCGGACGACCGCGATCCGCGTCGCCAGCGATGAATCGAAGCGCACGGCGAAGCCGCCGGCGCGGGCGCGCGTCACCGTTGCCGCGATGTCCCGGCCGCGGACGCGGCAGAGGACGGGCGCGCCCTGCGGCGCCGGCGCGTCGCCGCGGAAGGCCGCGCCGGAAATCGAGATGTCCGCGAGCCGCCGACTGTGCTCGGCGCCGTTCACGACGAGCGTCATCGGCTCGCTGGTCTCGAAGCGCTCCGACTTGCGCCGGCGCGGCTGCTCGACGCAGACGAAGCAGACGATCGTCAGCACGATCATGTTGTACCAGCTCCAGGCGAGGGCCAGCGCGCCGAAGCCGACGCCGTCGCCGCGCACATGGAAAATGAACGTCGCGGCGATCGAGAGAATGGTGAGAAACAGAAGCGAGCCGTAGAGGCGCAGCAACGGCCATTCGACGAAGCCCTGGCTGCGATCGCCGCCCTTGGCCGTCACCTTGAACTTGTGGCCCTGCGGCTTCATCAGCCCCATGAACACGGCCTTGACGATCGCGGGCGCGGCGATGAAGTGGCAGACGTCCGACATGATCGGCATGACGCGCCCGCGCGTCATCCACGCCATCGAGAGAATGCTCCAGATAAAGTAGGGCAGGAAGTAGGCGGCGACGTCGTTCAGTTCGGCGTGCACCGACTTGATGTCGAACAGCAGATAAAGAATCGGCACGATCAGGCCGAGCATGCGCGCAGGATAGACGGCTGCCCAGTTGAGGAAACTGTCGGTCAGCGCCAGCCGGTCGATGAATTTCAGATTGGTGCGCGTCGAGAACGGCCCGCTGCGCCCGCGCACGATCTGCATGAAGCCGAGACACCAGCGGTTGCGCTGGGTGATGTATTCCTTGATCCCTTCCGGCGCGAGGCCGAGCGTCAGCGGCTCGTTGAGATAGGCGGTCGACAGCCCGGCCTCCTTGAGGCGCAGCGACAGCAGATAGTCCTCCGTCACCGAGTCCGTCGGAAAGCCGCCGATGGCGCGCAGCGGCGCGAAACGGATGATCGACGAGGTGCCGCAACAGAA
Source organism: Rhizobiales bacterium 65-9 (assembly GCA_001899525.1). Taxonomy (GTDB): domain Bacteria; phylum Pseudomonadota; class Alphaproteobacteria; order Rhizobiales; family Beijerinckiaceae; genus Terrirubrum. Next base: position 46,645 of record MKVY01000034.1, on the reverse strand, counting down.
GGCCGCGCCCCAGGCGTCGCGCGACGGCATCACGACATCGAAGAAAAAGCGCTGGTCGTCCGGCCAGACCTCGGTCGCGAGCAGGTTTGTCTGGATGGGGTCGGGATTGATGAAATGCTGCGGCGTCTGGACGACGCCGATCGAGGAATCGCGGAACAGCGACATCGCCCGGCGCAGAAAGGCCGGGCGCGGCACGAAGTCGGCGTCGAGGATGGAGATGAACTCCGGCGGCTCGTCGAGCTCGGCGAGACGCGCGAGCGCATGGTTGATGTTGCCCGCCTTGGCGTGCCGGTTGTCGGGCCGCGTGATGTAGCCGCAGCCGAGCTTGCCGCACAGCTCCTCCAGCCAGGGCCGCTTGCCGTCGTCGAGAATCCAGACGCGGTAATTGGGATAGTCCATGCCGGTCGCGCCGATGATGGTGCGTTCGACGATGGCTTCCTCTTCATTGTAGGTGCAGATCAGGACGTCGATGAGCGGCTTCCGGGGCAGCGCGTCCAGCCAGGGCAAATTCGCCGCCACGTCGCTGACGCGCTCGCGGGTGCGCATGAGGAAGAACAGGGACATCATCGAGGCGATAATCGTCAGCGCTTCCGCGGTCAGGAAGATCACGCCGACGGTGAAATCGAGTG
>MKVY01000034.1:33983-46000 GCA_001899525.1 Rhizobiales bacterium 65-9 | reverse complement strand
CCATGACGCCGAGGCGCGCGAATCGCCATTCGCGCTTCATCGTCGTCATCAGCAGCAGGCAGAGGCCGAGCGCCGCCAATCCCGGCGCGAAAGCCGCGAACAGCTCCTGGGGACTCGTGCGAATCAACGGCGCAGACCGAACGGCGCCGCTTCGGCCTGGACGCCATCCGGCTGCGCGCCGAAAACGACGCGTCCGGTGCGGCCGACCGCGCAGCCGCCGGTCTCCGCGAGCCGGGGGACCGACACGGTGACATGATAGGCCTCCTTCAGCAGCGCGTGCGGCTGAATGGCGAAGTTCGCCGGCGCCCCCGACATGCCGGTCAGATTGACCACCACGCCGTCGAAGCTCTCGCCGCTGTCGGAGGGATGGAAGGTCGCCGGGCTGCCGATCTTCAGCCGGTTGTAGACAGCCTCTGCGACGTTCGCCGTCACGACCGCCGTCGAGCAATCGAGGATGCGGATGAGGTCCTGCCCGCGCCGCACCTGTTCGCCGGGCGAGGCCATGACCTCCCAGACCCGGCCGCTGACCGGCATCGCGATCTCGACGTCCGACAGATTGCGGAACCGCGCCTCCTCGGCGGCGAGCTCGCCGCGCAGCCGGCCGATCTCCGCCGCGCGCGACGCGAGGTTCGCGGTCAGGTCGCCGATCCGCTGGCGCACCTCGTCGGCGCGCTGGGCCGAACTCGGGCGATCGTTGTAACTGTCTCCGAGGAACGAACCGTTGCGCGCGGCGGCGAGTTCGATCGAGGCCTCCTCGATCCGATGGCGGGCGGCCTGCTCGGTTTCCGCGGCGACAAGCTGGTCGCGCCTGACGCGGGCGAGGTCGGCGCCGGAGACGACGCCCGGCCGCGTGATGGATGTAAGGCGATCAAGCGACGCCTTGGCCTCCTCGCTGCGCGCGGACGCGGCGGCGAGGTCGCTGCGCAGCGCCGCGAGGCGCGCCTCGAGTTGGCTGACGCGGCCGGTTGTGAACTGCCCGGTCTGCTTCTCCAGCGCGGCGAGGGTCGCGCGCGCCTGCTCAAGCCTCGCCTCCGTTCCGATCCGCTCGTCCTCGGCGCGGCCCAGGGCGCGACGCATGTCGTCGAGCCTGCCGCGATCCGCCTTCGGATCGACAATGTGCAGAACGGGCGCGCCCTTGACGGCCGACCATGCGGTCGCGTCGCGCGGCGCGGCGACGATCTCGCCGTCGATCGGCGAGCGAATGGTGACGATGCGCGAATTCACCACCGCCTCCACGCTCGCGGCCTGCAGGAGGGTCTTCAGAGGGCCCGCGCCGAAAAAGGCGATGAGCGCGAGCGCCGCGAGAATCTTCACCGAGCGGCGAAAGGCGAGGGACCAGGCGCGGCGCGGCGCGGGCGCATCCGCGGCCTCGGCCCCGTCCTCAATCGCTTCGGGCGCCGGCGGAGGGGCGAAAGCCTCGTCGAGCTTGCGATGAAGATCGCGCGCGCCGGGCGGCGCCGCGCCGGAATCGCCGGCTGCGGCGTCCGGTCGCGCCGCGGCTTCCTCATCCTGCGTCGCGCCGATCTTCGGCGCGGACAGAATGACGCCCGTCTTGCTGATTGTTGCGCCTGATCGCGCCATCGTCGTCTCCACCCGTCGCGGCTCCCTCCTGGAGCCTCGCGGCCGTCCCATCGTCCTGCGCTCCCCAGCGCCGCGGCACTTTGGCAAGCGATTCAGCAACGGACGCTAAACAGAACGACGAAGCCGGCGAGCGGAGCCCTCGACTCTTGAAATGTGGTAAAGTCTTTGCTTGCGTCGTTGGAAGAATTCCGAACAACAGCCCGGATCGACGCCGCGCCGCGCGGCCCTCTCCAGCGGCTCCCCGACGCGGTTGCGCCCCTAAAAAACCCATGCTAGGCGGACCCCTGACTCCGGGCCGGGACGCTTTGTTCCCCTGGATTTCCGTCCCTTTCGCGCAGGGTCCGGAGAACGCCGCGGCAAAGCGCCATGCGGCCGTTCCGGGATTTGCCAGAGAAAGTCAGGTCCGTGGCTGAAGGCGAAACGATCGTATCGGGTGTGGCCGGCCGTTACGCGCAGGCTCTGTTCGAACTGGCGCGTGAATCGAACGCGATCGATTCGGTCGGCGCGGCCCTCCAGTCATTTGATTCGCTGATCGATGAAAGCCCTGATCTGGCGCGGCTCGTGCGCTCGCCGGTGTTCACGGCCGACGAGCAGGCCAAGGCCGTCGGCGCCGTCCTCGACAAGGCGGGTCTTGGCGGAATCGCCGGCAACTTCCTCAGGTTGGTCGCCAAGCAGCGCCGCCTGTTCGCCGTGCGCGGCATGGTCGAGAATTTCAAGAGACTCGCGGACGCCCATCGCGGCGTCGCGCGCGCCGAGGTGACGGTGGCCGAGAGGCCGTCCGCCGCGCTCGAGAGTGAAATCAAGAAGGCTTTGTCCGACGTCGCCGGCAAGGATGTCGCGGTCGATCTGAAGATCGATCCCGCGATCATCGGCGGCATCGTGGTCAAGATGGGATCGCGCATGGTGGATTCGTCCCTGCGCGCCAAACTCAATGGCATCAAGCTTGCGATGAAAGAGGTCGGCTGATGGATATCCGCGCCGCAGAAATTTCGGCGATCCTCAAGGATCAGATCAAGAACTTCGGCAGCGAGGCGGAAGTCACCGAGGTCGGACAGGTGCTGTCGGTCGGCGACGGCATCGCCCGCTGCTACGGCCTCGACAACGTTCAGGCCGGCGAGATGGTCGAGTTCGAATCCGGCGTGCGCGGCATGGCGCTCAACCTGGAGCAGGACAATGTCGGCGTCGTGATCTTCGGCTCCGACCGCGAGATCAAGGAAGGCCAGACGGTCAAGCGCACCGGCGCGATCGTGGACGTGCCGGTCGGCAAGGAGCTGCTCGGCCGCGTCGTCGACGCGCTCGGCAATCCCATCGACGGCAAGGGGCCGATCAAGACCTCGTCCCGCGCCCGCGTGGACGTTAAGGCGCCGGGCATCATTCCGCGCAAGTCGGTGCATGAGCCGATGGCGACAGGCCTGAAGTCGATCGACGCGATGATCCCGATCGGCCGCGGCCAGCGCGAGTTGATCATCGGCGACCGCCAGACCGGCAAGACCGCGATCGCCCTCGACACGATCCTGAACCAGAAGCCGCTCAACGTCGCGGGCGCTCCCGAGAGCCAGAAGCTCTATTGCGTCTATGTGGCCGTCGGCCAGAAGCGCTCCACCGTCGCCCAGTTTGTGAAGGTGCTGGAGGAGCAGGGCGCGCTCGAATATTCGATCGTCGTCGCCGCCACCGCCTCGGACGCCGCGCCGATGCAGTTCCTCGCGCCGTTCTCCGGCTGCGCGATGGGCGAGTATTTCCGCGACAACGGCATGCACGCCGTGATCATCTATGACGACCTCTCCAAGCAGGCCGTCGCCTATCGCCAGATGTCGCTGCTGCTGCGCCGCCCGCCGGGCCGCGAAGCCTATCCCGGCGACGTGTTCTATCTCCACTCCCGCCTGCTCGAGCGCGCCGCCAAGATGGGCGACGCCGCCGGCAACGGATCGCTGACGGCGCTTCCGGTCATCGAGACGCAGGCGAACGACGTGTCGGCCTACATTCCGACCAACGTGATCTCGATCACCGACGGCCAGATCTTCCTTGAAACCGACCTGTTCTATCAGGGCGTCCGTCCGGCCGTGAACGTCGGCCTGTCGGTGTCGCGCGTCGGTTCGTCGGCGCAGACCAAGGCGATGAAGAAGGTCGCCGGCAAGATCAAGGGCGAGCTGGCGCAGTATCGCGAAATGGCCGCGTTCGCGCAGTTCGGCTCCGACCTCGACGCGGTGACGCAGCGCCTTCTCAATCGCGGCGCGCGCCTGACCGAGCTGCTCAAGCAGCCGCAGTTCTCGCCGCTCAAGATGGAGGAGCAGGTGGCGGTGATCTATGCCGGCATCAACGGCTATCTCGATCCGCTGCCGATCAACCGCGTGCGCGCCTTCGAGGACGGGCTTCTCGCCAAGCTGCGCAGCGACGGAACGATCCTTGAGGCGATCCGCTCCTCGAAGGACCTCACCAGCGAGACGGAAGCGAAGCTGAAGGATGCGGTCGCGGCCTTCGCGAAGAGCTTCGCGTGATTGCACGCTGACGGATTGAGCCGATGGCTTCGCTGAAGGACCTCCGCAACCGCATCGCCTCCGTGAAGGCGACGCAGAAGATCACGAAGGCGATGCAGATGGTCGCCGCCGCGAAGCTGCGTCGCGCGCAGACGGCGGCGGAGGCCGCGCGCCCCTACGCCGAGAAGATGGAGCTGGTGCTGGCCAATCTGAGCCGCGGCATCGGTCCCGACATGCCGGCGCCGGCGCTGCTGAAAGGCAACGGCCAGCAGCAGACTCATCTGCTCGTCGTCTGCACCGGCGAGCGCGGCCTGTGCGGCGCCTTCAACTCATCGATCGCGCGGCTCGCGCGCGACAAGGCGAACGCGCTGCTGGCGGAAGGCAAGACGGTGAAGATCGTTTGCGTCGGCAAGAAGGGCTACGACCTGCTGCGCCGCCAGTTCGAGAAGCACATCATCGATTTCGTCGATCTGCGCGCGGTGCGCACGCTCGGCTACGTCAATGCGCAAGCGATCGGCGACAAGATCATCGAACGCTACGGCAAAGGCGAGTTCGATGTCGCGACTTTGTTCTTCTCGCGTTTCCGGTCGGTGATTCAGCAGATTCCGACAGCGCAGCAGATCATTCCGGCGGAAGCGCCGGCCGCGGGCGGCGCAGCGTCGGCCGCAGCCTACGACTACGAGCCGGAAGAAGGCGCGATCCTCGACGATCTCCTGCCGCGCAACATCTCGGTGCAGATTTTCAAGGCGCTGCTCGAGAACCAGGCGTCGTTCTACGGCGCGCAGATGTCGGCGATGGACAACGCCACGCGCAACGCCGGCGACATGATCAAGAAGCAGACGCTGACCTACAACCGCACGCGTCAGGCGATGATCACCAAGGAACTGATCGAAATCATTTCGGGCGCGGAAGCGCTCTGACGTCGGCTTGCCAGGACAGGAGACTTCACATGGCTCTTACTCCGCTGATGAAGACTTTCGCGACCACCCGCGGCGGCCGCGACGGCCGCTCGTCGCTGGAAGACGGCAAGATGGTTCTCGGCATGTCGCTGCCGAAGGAGCTCGCCGGCGCGAGCGCCACCGAAGGCATGAATCCCGAGCAGCTTTTCGCGATGGGCTGGTCGTCCTGCTACGGTCAGGCGATCATCGCGCTGTCGAAGAAGCATGGCGTCGATGCGACGCGCGCGGCCGTCACCTGCGAGGTGACGCTCAACAAGGACGAGACCAGCTTCGCGCTGACCGCCGAGCTGAAATGCTCGATTCCCGGCGAAGATCCCGCGAAGGTGAAAGCGCTCATGGAGAACGCCCATGAGATCTGCCCCTACTCCAAGGCGACGCGCGGCAATGTGCCGGTGACGCTGACCGTTCTCTGATAATTCGCAAGAGGTAGAAACCGATGGCTAGCAGCAAGGTCGGCAAGATCACGCAGGTGATCGGCGCCGTCGTCGACGTGCAGTTCGAAGGACACCTGCCGGAAATTCTCAACGCGCTCGAGACCAGCAACGCCGGCCTGAAGTCCGAGGCGAATCCGACGGGACGTCTCGTGCTCGAAGTCGCGCAGCAGCTCGGCGAGAACACCGTGCGCTGCATCGCGATGGACACGTCGGAAGGCCTGACGCGCGGCCAGGACGTGACCGACACCGGCCAGCCGATCGCTGTTCCCGTCGGCAAGGCGACGCTCGGCCGCATCATGAACGTGATCGGCGAGCCCATCGACGAAGCCGGCCCGGTGAAGGGCGAGGCGCTGCGTCCGATCCATGCTCCGGCCCCGACCTACGCCGAGCAGTCGACGGAAGCGCAGATCCTCGTCACCGGCATCAAGGTCGTCGACCTGCTCGCGCCTTACGCGAAGGGCGGCAAGATCGGCCTGTTCGGCGGCGCTGGCGTGGGCAAGACCGTGCTCATCCAGGAGCTGATCAACAACGTCGCGAAGACGCATGGCGGCTATTCGGTGTTCGCCGGCGTCGGCGAGCGCACCCGCGAGGGCAACGACCTCTATCACGAGTTCATCGAATCGGGCGTCAACGCCGATCCGCACAAGCCTGACTCGAACGTCCAGTCGAAGTGCGCGCTGGTGTTCGGCCAGATGAACGAGCCGCCGGGCGCCCGCATGCGCGTCGCGCTGTCCGGCCTGACCGTCGCCGAGCATTTCCGCGACGAGGGCCAGGACGTGCTGTTCTTCGTCGACAACATCTTCCGCTTCACGCAGGCGGGCTCCGAGGTGTCGGCGCTGCTCGGCCGCATCCCGTCCGCGGTGGGCTATCAGCCGACGCTCGCGACCGACATGGGCGCGCTGCAGGAGCGCATCACCACCACGACCAAGGGCTCGATCACCTCGGTGCAGGCGATCTACGTTCCGGCGGACGATCTGACCGATCCGGCGCCGGCGACCTCCTTCGCCCACCTCGACGCCACGACCGTGCTGTCGCGCTCGATCGCGGAGAAGGGCATCTATCCGGCGGTCGATCCGCTCGACTCCACCTCGCGCATGCTGACGCCGAGCGTCGTCGGCGAAGAGCATTACGCCGTCGCCCGCCAGGTGCAGCAGATCCTCCAGCGCTACAAGGCGCTGCAGGACATCATCGCGATCCTCGGCATGGACGAATTGTCGGAAGAGGACAGGATGACGGTGGCGCGCGCCCGCAAGATCGAGCGCTTCCTGTCGCAGCCGTTCGACGTGGCGCAGGTGTTCACCGGCTCGCCCGGCGTGCAGGTGAAGATCGAGGACACGGTGAAGGGCTTCAAGGGCATCTGCGCCGGCGAATATGACCATCTCCCCGAGGCCGCCTTCTACATGGTCGGCACCATCGAGGAGGCCGTCGCCAAGGCGCAGAAGCTCGCGGCCGAAGCGGCGTAAGGCAGATGGCCAATTTCCACTTCGAGCTGGTCTCGCCGGAGCGGATGCTCTTTTCCGGCGATGTCGAGAGCGTCGTCGTGCCGGGCGCGGACGGCGAGTTCCAGGTGTTCTCCGGCCATGCGCCGGTGATGTCGACGCTTCACGCCGGCGTTCTCAGGATCGCCGGCAATGCCGGCGCGCCGCAGCGCGTGTTCGTGCGCGGGGGCTTCGCCGACGTCAGCGCGTCGGGCCTGACCGTGCTCGCGGAGCAGGCGGTCGATCTCGCCGAGGTGAAGACCGACCAGCTCATGCAGGACATCAAGAACGCCGAGGAAGACCTCGCCGACGCCAAGACCGACGATGCTCGGGCGCGGGCGCAATCCATCCTCGACGGGCTGCGCGCGTTGCAGACGGCGGTGGCGCACTGACCGCGCCGTCCTGACCGTTGGAACCGAAAAAGGCCGCGCGAGCGGCCTTTTCTTTTCCTGGCTAACGAAGCCCCATCGGGGTTTTTCATCGGCCCGGGCGTCTGATTGCCGCCCGGCTCGGATTCATGCATTCTCACAACGCGGGCGATGGAGGGATGCATGACGCCCTATATCCATTTTGGCGCGTTCACCTGGAATCTCGATTCGAGCGTCGGCAAGGGCGGGCAAAACAGCGTCGCAGCCGATGTCTCCTACATTCAATGGTATTATTGGCTCGCGGCGAAGAATCCTAAGACGCCGCCCGACCGCCAGGCGATCTACAGGCTGGTCAATCCGACCGGGAGTTTCACCGGCGCATGCACGGGCCGGGACGACGATCCGCTCGTGCGCGCGATCATGGCGCACCAGCAGGCGCTCAGCCACCCGTATGTCGACGGCAGGATCAGCGTCGCGCGCGGCGAGGGCAAGCTGGGCGAGAAGGCGTTCTTCATCCTCCGGCTGAGCGCGCGCCTCGCCGACATGTTCCCCGATCAGTGGCCGCGGCTCGACCGGATCGAACGTTGTCCGCCGAGCGTCGCGGAGGCGATGAAGAAAGCAGTGCCGAAGATCTGAGGCGTTATCCGCGCTCGCGTTGTCCGCTCCGGAATCATCACGCCAGCCGCGCCGTATCGACGATCTTCACGCCCGCCGCCGCCATCGCCTCGCGCGCCTTCGCGAGCGAGCCTCCGGTGTCGATGGCGCGGCAAGCGTCCTCGACCACGAGGGTTTCAAATCCCGCCGCGCGCGCGTCCAGCGCGGTCCAGCCCACGCAGAAATCCGTCGCCAGCCCGGCGCAGACGACGCGCGAAACGCCGCGCTCCCTCAGATAGCCTGCGAGACCGGTCGGCGTGGCGCGATCCGCCTCCATGAAGCCGGAATAGGAATCCACCGCAGGCCGATAGCCCTTGCGAATGATCGCCTGCGCATGCGGGACGTCGAGCGCGGGATGAAAGTCGGCGCCGCGCGTTCCCATGACGCAATGGTCGGGCCACAGCATCTGCGGCCCGTATGGCATGTCGATCACCTCGAACGGCTTCCTGCCGCTGTGCGCGCTGGCGAAGGAGGCGTGGCCCGGCGTGTGCCAGTCCTGCGTGAGAATGACGGCGGCGAAGCGCCGCGCGAGCGCATTGATCGGCGCGATCACGGCGTCGCCGTCCGGCACGGCGAGCGCGCCGCCGGCGCAGAAATCATTCTGCGCGTCGATGACGATGAAGGCTGTCGAAGCGTCGATCATGGCTCTGTCTCCGGACCGCAATGTCGGGCGCCGCGCGGCGCGGGACAAGGCGCGGCGCGTTGGAACCGTTGCGAGGCGCGGCCATTCTCCTTCAAGCAACAGGAGACAGCCATGGCCACGCCGAAGGAGCTCGAAGAGAAATTCTGGAAGGCGCTCGCATCCGACCGCACGATAATGCTGGGCGTCGCCAGCATCGAAGATGGTCATCCGAAGCCGATGACGGCTCAGTTCGAGAATGATCGCGGACCGATCTGGTTCTTCACAGCCAAGGACAATGTTTTCGTGCGCGAGCTCGGCGCCGGCCGTCCCGCCATCGCGTCGTTCGCTGCGAAAAATCATTCTCTGTTCGCATCGCTCAATGGCGTGCTGACGCTCGACAACGATCCGGTCGTCATCGACCGGCTGTGGAACCGTTTCGTCGCCGCCTGGTTCAAGGGCGGCAAGAACGATCCCGCCCTCGCGCTGCTGCGCTTCGATCCCGACCGCGCGGAAATCTGGCTCGATGAATCGAGCTTCCTTGCAGGCATCAAGCTTCTACTCGGCGCCGATCCGAAGAAGGACTACAAGGACAAGGTCGCTGACGTCTCGTTGTCTTCCGGCTAGAGCAATTCCACAATTTTGCTCGAAAATGCTCTGATGCTGTTGCGATCACTCCCCCATCGCGAGCAGGCTGGCGTTGCCGCCGGCCGCCGCGGTGTTGTTGGAGACGACCTGCTCCTGCGCGAAGCGCCTGAGATAATCGGGTCCGCCGGCCTTCGGGCCTGTGCCTGACAGGCCGGAGCCGCCGAACGGTTGAACGCCGACGACAGCGCCGATCATGTTGCGGTTGACGTAGAGATTGCCCGCCGGCGAAAGCTTTTCGACCAGGGCCATGGTTTCGTTGATGCGGGTGTGAAGCCCCATCGTCAGTCCATAGCGATTCGCCGCGATATCGCGCAGGAGATCGCGAAGGCCGTCATGGCTCGCTGTCCAGCGCGCGACATGCAGCACCGGTCCAAACACTTCTTCTTTCAGCTCCGAGGCTGAATTCAGTTCGATGATGTGCGGCGCGACGAATGTTCCCTGCGCCGGCGCGTCGCCGATCGCGTGAACCTTTCGTCCCTCGGCGCGCATGCGCGCGATGTAGCTCTCCAGCTTCTGCTTCGCCTCGGCGTCGATCACCGGGCCGACATGCGCCGACGGATCGGCCGGATCGCCGATCTTCAATTCCTTCGCGGCGCCGGCGATCATCTCGATGATTTTATCGGCGACGTCTTCCTGCACGCAGAGAATACGCAGGGCGGAGCAGCGCTGCCCGGCGGAGCGGAACGCCGATGTGATCACATCGTCCGTCACCTGCTCGGGCAGCGCGGTGGCGTCGACGATCATGGCGTTGACGCCGCCCGTCTCCGCGATCAGCGGGACGATCGGTCCATCCTTCGCCGCGAGCGCGCGGTTGATGAGGCGCGCCACCTCGGTCGAGCCGGTGAAGGCGACGCCCGCGACATCGGGATGCGCGACGAGCGCTGAGCCGACGCGGCCGTCGCCCAGCACAAGCTGCAGCGCGCCTGGCGCGACGCCCGCTTCATGAAGGATGCGCACCGCCTCGCTTGCGATCAGCGGCGTCTGCTCGGCCGGCTTCGCGATCACTGCGTTTCCCGCCGCCAGCGCCGCCGCGACCTGCCCGGTGAAGATCGCGAGCGGAAAATTCCACGGGCTGATGCAGACGAACACGCCGCGTCCGCGATGGATCAGGCGATTCTCCTCGCCGGTCGGTCCGGGCAGCAGTTCGCCGTCGCCGAAGCTCTTGCGCGCCTCCATGGCGTAGTAGCGCAGGAAGTCGATCGCCTCGCGCACCTCGGAGATGGAATCGTCGAGCGTCTTGCCGCCTTCGGACTGGAGCAGCGCGATCAGTTGCGACTCGCATTCCTGGAAAAGCGCGGCGGCGCGTTCGAGCGCGCTGGCGCGCAGAGCGACGGGCTTCGCGTTCCATGCAGCGGCATAAGTCGCCGCGACGCGCATGGCCTCGGCTGCGAGCGCTTCGTCGGCTTCGATCACCCGGCCGACGATCTTTTCCGTCGCGGGGTTCCGCACCGCGCGCGCAGCGCCCTTGGCGGCCGCGCCATTGACGATGGACGCGGCGGTCAGATTTTCGCCCAGCGCGCCGCGCGCCTTGCTGATGGCTCGCGTCAGCGCCGCAAGGCTGTCCGCATGTCCCAGCTCAACGCCTTCCGAATTGCGGCGCGTTCCGTAGAGATCGCGCGGCAGCGGGATGCGCGGATTGGCGGCGCTTGCAGGCGCGCCGATCCAGTCCCGCGGGCGGGTGAGCAGCTTCGCAACCGGAACGTTCGCATCGGCGGCGACGCTGACGAAGCTTGAATTGGCGCCGTTCTCCAAGAGTCGCCGCACGAGATAGGCGAGCAGGTCGCGATAGCCGCCGACGGGCGCATAGGTGCGACAAGCAATGGCCTCCCTTCCGGATGATGCGGTCTCCATCAAACGGCCGTAGGCGGCTTCGCCCATGCCGTGCAGGCGCTGAAACTCGAAGCCCTCCGCGTCGCCCGCCAGCTCCAGCACGGTCGCGATGGTCAGCGCGTTGTGGGTCGCGAATTGCGGGAAGATGCGGGGCCGGTGCGCCAGCAGATCCTGCGCGCAGGCGACATAGGAGAGATCGGTCATCGCCTTGCGGGTGAAGACGGGATAGCCCGCAAGGCCGCGCTCCTGCGCGCGCTTCACTTCCGTGTCCCAATAGGCGCCTTTCACCAGCCGCACCATCATGCGGGCGTTGTGGGCGGCGGCCAGATCGTCGATCCAGCCGATCACCGCGCGGGCGCGCTTCTGATAGGCCTGGATCGCGAGGCCGAAGCCGTCCCATCCCCGCAGCGAGGGATCGGCGAACACGGCGGCGATCACGTCGAGCGACAGCTCCAGCCGGTCGGCCTCCTCGGCGTCGATGGTGAAGTTGAGGTCATGCCGCTTCGCCATCCGGGCGAGATCGATGACGCGCGGCGCCAGCTCCTTCAGCACGCGCTCCTCGCTCACCGCCTCGTAGCGGGGATGCAGCGCCGACAGCTTCACCGAGATGCCGGGACGGTTGGGCAGCTTGTCGGATCCCGCCCTGGCGCCGATGGCGGCGATCGCGTCGGCGTAGCTCCGGACATAGCGCTCGGCGTCGCCGGCGGTGCGGGCGCCCTCGCCGAGCATGTCGAAGGAATAGCGGTAAAGGCGTCCGCTCCTGCTCGTGGCGCGCTTCAGCGCGTCCTCGATGGTCTCGCCGAGCACGAAATGATTGCCGAGCACGCGCATCGCCTGCCGCGTCGCGAGACGCACGGTCGGCAGCCCCATGCGCTTCACGAGCTGGCCGAGAATTCCTTCCGGCGTTTCGCCCGGCTGGATCACGCGGGCGGTGAGGCCGAGCGCCCAGGCCGAGGCCGAGACGAGCAGCGC
>MKVY01000034.1:27291-33972 GCA_001899525.1 Rhizobiales bacterium 65-9 | reverse complement strand
GCGGTCGGCGGTGGCTCCGTCAGGCACCCGGAGCAGCGCCTCCGCCAGCACCATCAGTGCCAGACCCTCGCGGGTGGAAAGGGAATATTCCCGCAGCAGCTCCTCGACCCCGCCAATGCCGCCCTTGCGGTCGCGAATCGCGCCGATCAGCTCCGTGGCGCGCGCGTCGATGCGCCTCTCCCGGTCAGGCGACAGCTCCGCGGCGGCGAACAGCTCGGCGGCGAGGGTGACATCGTCAAGCGCGTAAGGGGCTCTGAAAGGGGCAGGGCTGGGCATGATCGGATTCCGCGAATGTCTCCATCATACTCCGCCATTGCCAGCGGTTCGAGCGGGATTTAAGGCGATTGCTGCGCAGCAATCACTAAATGATTACGGAATTCCGGTGAAAAATGCAGGATCTTGACCGGGCCGACAGAGCCATTCTCGCCGCCCTTCAGCAGGACGGGAGGATTTCACTGACCGACCTCTCCATGAAGGCCGGGCTGTCGCCGACGGCCACCACCGAGCGTTTCAAGCGGCTCCAGCGCGACGGCTATGTGACCGGCTTCCGGGCCATGCTCGATCCGGCCCGGCTCGGCCGCGGGCTGCTGATCTTCGTCGAGGTGCTGCTCGACAAGACGACCCCCGACGTGTTCGAGCGCTTCAACGCCGCCGTCGTCCGGGCGCCGGAGGTGCTGGAATGCCATCTCGTCGCCGGCGGCTTCGATTATCTCGTCAAGACGCGGGTGGCCGACATGGCGGCCTATCGCCAGTTCCTCGGCGAGAAGCTGTGGCCGATGCCGGGCGTCAAGGAGACGCGCACCTACGCCGTCATGGAGGAAGTGAAATCGGACGGGCTTCTGCCCATCGGATAGACAGGGCCGCGCGCCACGCCGGTCTTCCGCGCGATGAAAAACGTTGCGTCAGGGCTGGTCGGGGGCTTTGGTAGGCGACCCACCGTCATGGACATGACCATCATGGGCGTTCTCAAATCCAATCTTTTCAACGGCGCCGGCCGCGACGACCTTGAGGCGTGCGCGGCCGATCACGCATTTAATTTTTTTCAGGGAAAGCCAGCCAACGCCGGCAGAGGCCCCGCCATCAACCGCATCCGCACGGCGCTTCTGCGGCTGGGCTTCTCTTCCGCCAGCGATGGGCCGGGAGAGTATGGACCGGCGACGACGCGGGCGGTGCTCGCCTACAAGGGGCCGCCGCGCATGATTCTCGGCGCGGGCCAGAGAACGCCGGACGCGGTCGTCGGGCGCCAAACCGTCATGCGCCTGGACAAGGATATCCTGGCGGGCGGGCTCGACGATCCGGAGCCGGCCCCGGCGCCGCCGCTCGAATTCGGGGCGACAAGCTGGCGCTTCAATTTCTTCGGCAACACGTCGAACGGGGTTTTCTCGCTCTTCGTCAGCAGCCTGGAGGGGCAGGACAGCCAGCAGTTCGAGATTCGCGCGCTGAATATCGACGACGGCGATCTCGCCTCGTTTCGCGGCTCCTCGTCAGGCCCGTTCGCCACCAGCAAGAAGGTGCTGGCGAAGGATTTCCACGGCGCCGGCTGCACAGTGCGGCTGCGCAAGGAACTGCCTCTCGGCGGCTCGGGCCTGATCTCGGGCTTCATCGAGTTGAGGCTGGCGGCGGGGATCAACCCGATCCTCACAGTCCTGCCCTTCGCCGACGAAAATCTGACTTCAGGCTTCCGAAGCGGCGTATGGGCTCTCACCGGCCAGGTGCTTAACCCCTCGATCAGGCGGCGCCCCGTCTCGAGCGCCGAAGGCGGGCCTGCGCTCTCGCCCTCCGCGGCCGCGGTGAGCCCGTCCCAGACGCACGGCATCCGGGCCTTGCGCCGTCACACCTTCCTGCGCTGACGCGCCAGCGCGACGTCGCCGTGCGGGCTTGACCCGCGCGCGGCTTTCTCACCCTTCATCAAAACGCTCGCTGCGCGGCGCAAAGCCGGGCATGACGGCGGACTGTTTGGAGAATCACCATGATCGAGACTCGCGCCGCCGTGGCCTGGGAGGCCAACAAGCCGCTCACCATCGAGACCATCTGCATCGAGGGACCGAAGGCGGGCGAGGTTCTCGTCGAGATCATGGCGACGGGCGTCTGCCACACCGACGCCTACACGCTGTCGGGGCTCGATTCGGAAGGAAAGTTCCCGTGCGTCCTCGGGCATGAGGGCGCGGGAATCGTGCGCGAGGTCGGCGCCGGAGTGACGTCGCTGAAACCCGGCGATCATGTCATCCCGCTTTACACGGCCGAATGCCGCCAGTGCAAAACATGCCTGTCCCGCCGCTCGAATCTCTGCACCGCGGTGCGCGCCACGCAGGGGCAGGGCGTGATGCCGGACGGCACGTCGCGCTTCTCCTGCGACAGCGGGGAAATCTTCCACTACATGGGCTGCTCCACCTTCTCGAACTTCACCGTGCTGCCGGAGATTTCGCTGGCGAAGGTTCGCGAGGACGCGCCTTTCGACAAGATCTGCTACATCGGCTGCGGCGTGACCACGGGCGTCGGCGCGGTGATCTACACCGCGAAGGTGTGGCCCGGCGCGAATGTCGTCGTGTTCGGCCTCGGCGGCATCGGCCTCAACGTGATTCAAGCGGCGCGCATGGTCGGCGCGGATAAAATCATCGGCGTCGACCTCAACCCCGCGAAAGCAGAGATGGCGCGCAAATTCGGCATGACCGATTTCATCAATCCCGACGAGGTCGGCCGCGACAAGGTCGTGCAGGCGATTGTCGATCTCACCGGCGGCGGCGCGGATTTCTCGTTCGAATGCATCGGCAACGTGCATACGATGCGGCAGGCGCTCGAATGCTGCCATCGCGGCTGGGGCGAATCGATCATCATCGGCGTCGCGCCCTCGGGCACAGAGATTTCCACGCGGCCGTTCCAACTCGTCACCGGGCGCGTGTGGAAGGGCTCGGCCTTCGGCGGCGCGCGGGGGCGCACCGACGTGCCGAAGATCGTCGACTGGTACATGGACAAGAAAATCAACATCGACGACCTGATCACGCACACCATGCCGCTCGACCGGATCAATCACGCGTTCGATCTCATGCATGAGGGCAAATCGATCCGCAGCGTCGTGGTGTTCTGAGCCCGCCCGCTCGGGTCCGGCCGCCCGTTCAACCCCCCGCCGCCGCAACTCCGCTGCGCGCGGCGGGCCGTTCGCCGCGACGGACTCGCAGTCTATCGTCGCGCGATCAGAACAACGCATGAGACAAGCCGATGTCCGATCTTTCCGCCTTCCCGATCACCACGCGCTGGCCCGCGAAACACCCCGACCGCATCCAGCTCTATTCGCTGCCGACGCCGAACGGCGTGAAGGTCTCGATCATGCTCGAGGAGACGGGTCTGCCCTACGAGCCGCATCTGATCGACATCATGAAGAATGAAACCTGGGGCCCGGCATTCCTGTCGCTCAATCCCAACGGCAAGATTCCGGCGATCATCGATCCGAACGGCCCTGGAGGAAAACCGCTCGGCCTGTTCGAGTCCGGCGCGATCCTGCTCTACCTGGCGGAGAAGACCGGACGTTTCCTGCCTGCCGATCCGGCGCGGCGCTACGAGACGATCCAGTGGGTCTTTTTCCAGATGGCGTCGATCGGCCCGATGTTCGGGCAGGTCGGCTTCTTCCACAAGTTCGCCGGCAAGGATTATGAGGACAAGCGCCCGCGCGACCGCTACGTCGCGGAATCGAAGCGCCTGCTCGGCGTGATCGAGAGCCGGCTGAAGGGCCGCGACTTCATCATGGACGAGTATTCGATCGCCGACATTTCGATGCTGGGATGGGTGCGCAATCTCGTCGGCTTTTACGGTGCCGGCGAGCTGGTCGATTACGCTTCGCTCAAGCTGGTTCCGGCCTGGCTGGAGCGGTGCCTAGAGCGGCCGGCGGTGAAAAAGGGGCTGGAGATTCCGAAACGGCCGTAAGCGGCGGGAACAGGCGGCGCGCTGTGACGCAGCGCGTCCGCCTCTGTAATCATCACGCGCGCGAGTTCCTGAAACGCCCGCCGGCGCGCGGGCGCTTCACTTTCGACAGGCGAAGGGAAGAAACGTGCTCGCCGTTCCGGCGTTCATCGCGCGCACGACCATGACATTGGCGAGCGCGAGCTCCTGTTTGGACCGCGGGCAGACATCCGCATCCTTCAAACAGCCCGAGGCGAGAAAGGCGTCGTGCCGCTCCAGAAAATCGGCGCTCAGTCCGGCGCGCCCGAAGCGCGCCAGCGCCTCCTTCCAGGCGTCGCGATAGCGGGCGCATTTCTCCACCGTCCAGGAGCGCGGCGGCGGCGCGTCCTGCGCGCCAGCGGGAAGACCGCTCAATGCCAGCGCACATGCGGCGGCGACCGCCAATGGCAGACTGAATTGTCGCTGATGCATCACGGGTCCGCCTTGGTCAGAGAATGCGGCGCAAGCGCGTCGAATCTTCCCCCGCCGATGGATTTGCGTCTGGCCGCAATTCGCCGGACGGCGGCGCGCGAACCGGGTCGATCATTAAAATTTTAGCGAATTCAACCTGTTAACGAAAGGTTACGAAATTTTCAGGTTTTGTTGACGCCAGGCCTCGAAGATGGGACTGACGCCAGGCGGGCGATGGTTGGCGGAACAAATTTTCTTCGAGGAACTGATGAAATTTTTCTTCAGACTGGCGGCCGCCAGCATTCTTGCCGGTCTCTCCTTCACGCAGGCGAACGCGGCGCTCGTGTCGTTCACCGGCAACGGTCAGTTCTCCCATCTGTCGGGCTGCAGCGGCTGCGGCATCTACAGCGGCGGCAACGCGCTCGACATGTCCGGCTTCAACAACAGCAAGCTGGTCATCACGGACATCACCGACAGCGTCGCGACCAACGCGAACGACGTCGTGATCGGCAAGATCACCTGGACGAATAACGCTTCGTTGTTCACGGACCAGAACTTCAATGTCCGCTACACCTTCACGCTCAGCTTCACCTCGCCGAGCGTCGCGATCGATTCGCAGCAGTTCACGCTCAACATCAAGCAGCCCACGAATCCGGCGCCTGACAGCGTGTTCAACATCAGCAACGCGACGCTCGCGGGCCTTGGCCCGTTCACGCTCGCCGGCGTCACGGTGTCGGACATCCGCTTCAGCCTCGGCGGCCTCGGAAGCTATGATGGAAGCACCTGGAAGAACCCCGAGCATGGCGTCTCGACGCTCTACATTACGGCTGATTTCACCTCGGCCGTGCCCGAGCCGTCGACCTGGGCGATGATGCTGATCGGCTTCGCCGGCCTGGGCTTCGTTGCGTCCCGCCGCAAGCAGGCGGCGCTCGCCGCCTGATCCAACGGCGTTTTCTCGCCTGCAAAGACCGCCTTCGGGCGGTCTTTTTGTTGAAGGGCCTCTCTTCCCCGGAGCAACGCGGATCCTACCGACGGCTGGGCCGACGCGCCGGCCGCGGCGACGCCAGCGCCGGGCGGGCGGCGATCAGCGCAGGTCGCATGCGTTTCCGAAAAGCCCGATTCCACTTTTCCGCGGCATGCTATAAGAGACGCGCCGCGTGGTCCCGTAGCTCAGCAGGATAGAGCGGCGGTTTCCTAAACCGTAGGTCACAGGTTCGAATCCTGTCGGGATCACCATCACCGCGTCGCGCGGGTTTCAGGCGGCGCTTGCGCTCAGCCCGCGCGCGAGGGCGTAGACGGTCCGGCTGGTCGGAATGTCGAGGCCGAGCCGCTCCGCCATCTCGATGACGACGCCGAGAAGGCCATCCACTTCAAGCCGCCTGCCGGCCTCGGCGTCGGCGAGCATCGAGGTGCGGAAATCGCCGAGCTTGCGCGCAAGGCCCCAGCGCTCGTCCACGGTCATCGGCAGCCTGATCCCGGCGGCTTCGCCGACGGCGACGAACTCCTCCATCATCGCCCGCATCATCCGCGACAGGCGCGCATCGCCGAGGATCGGAGCGGTGGACAGCCGGGTCAGCGCGCTGACCGGGTTCATGCTCATATTGCCCCACAGCTTGGTCCAGATGTCGATGCGGATCGTCGTCGAGATCGGCGCGGAGACGCCGCTCGCCTCCATCAGCCGCGACAGTTCGCGGGCGACGTCGGAGATCTCGCCCGAGGCGTCGCCGAACGTGAGTTTGTCGAGCTTGCCGATGGCGATCACGCCCGGCCCCGCGACCTTCGTCGACGCATGGACGACGGCGGCGATCGGCGACGCATCCCGCAGAAGGGCGGCGGCGCGCCCGCCGGGATCGACGGTCTCCAGCCGCGCATCCTTCAGCGGCCCCTCGACGCCATTCAGGAACCACCAGGGAACGCCGTTCATCGCGGTGACGACGGCGACGCCGGGCCTCAGCGCCGGCGCGATCGCCTCGACGGCGGAGGGAAAGTCGAAGTTCTTGACGGTGAGAATGATTATGTCCGGCGCGGGCAGCTCATTCACGCGCCCCGCTGCGGCGATGGCGTAGGAGCGGCGCTCGTCGCCATCCTGAATCAGCAGCCCGTTGGCGCGAACGGCGTCGAGCGCCGCGCCGCGCGCCAGCAAGGAAACGGATGCGCCCGCCTGCGCCAGAGCGCCCGCCAGCCATCCGCCGATGGCCCCCGCGCCGACAACCAGAATGTTCATGTGTCCGTCTGCCGCAGCCAACCCATGGCGAGGTCGCGCGGGGGGCGGGCGATTGCAAGCGAAATCGTCGGCGGATCGGTCGCGCAAGGCGATCAGTTGCGCGCGGGGCCTGC
>MKVY01000034.1:12889-27241 GCA_001899525.1 Rhizobiales bacterium 65-9 | reverse complement strand
CGCCGCCGCTCCCGACCCCTGCGCCGCCGGACATGGGCCTGCGGTCGCGATCGAGGCGGTGACCGATGCAGGCGACATCCGCCTGTCGGACGGGCGCCTCGGGCGGCTCGCCGATCTCGATCTCGGGCGCGACGCCATATCCGCCGGCGCGTGGCCGGGTCATGTCGCCGCCATCCGCAAGGCGCTGGTCGGGCTGACCGTGACAGCCGACGAGGACGGCGGATTTCCCGACCGCTGGGGCCGGCGTCCGTTTCGCCTCAGTCTCGCCGGGGATTCCGAAACCGCGCATCGCCTTCTCGCGGCCCGCGGCCTCGCGCGCATCGCGCCGCTGGGGGAGCAGGAGGCCTGCGCGATCTCGCTTCTTCCCCTTGAAGCCGCGGCGCGCGCGCAGAAAGCGGGCCTGTGGCGCGAGCCGGCGGCGCGGGCCCTTGGCGCCGGAGAGGCGCCAGCGATTCGGGCGATGGCGGGGCGGTTCGCGCTCGTCGAAGGAAAAGTCGTTTCGGTAGGCGAACGACCTCGGCGCATCTATCTGAATTTCGGTCGCGACTTCCAGCGTGACTTTGTCGCAACACTGTCGCCGAAGACCGCGCGGCACCTCGAAAAAGCCGGAATCAGCCCGTCATCGCTTCGGGGCAAAACCGTCCGCGTGCGAGGCGTGATCGTTTTGCGGCGGGCTCCGGCGATAGAGATTACGGGCCCTGTGCAGATCGAGGTCGTCAGGTGAGGCAGGGCGCGACATCGTTGGCAAAACGCCGGAGTCCGGGACGGATCGTCGCGGCGGCTTTCGCCTGCGTGATGCTGGCCGGGTGCGTCACCACGGACGAACCGGGTCCGAAATCAATTCCGCTCCCGGGCGCGGCGCCGCGGGTCGTCGGGGCCACCAATGGGGAAACCGCGGCGCACGCCCAGCTTGTGGCGGCGTTCGGCGGCGCCTATCGCTCGCCGCGCATCGAGAGCGCGCTGAACGACATCGTGCGCAAGCTGGTGGCTGCGAGCGACGATCCCTCGCAACAGTATGACGTCACCATCCTGAATAACCAGACGATCAACGCCTTCGCGCTTCCCAGCGGCCGTCTCTATGTGACGCGCGGTCTGCTGGCGCTCGCCAACGACACGTCCGAGATCGCGGCGGTGCTGTCCCACGAGATCGCCCATGTCACGGCGCGGCACGCGCTGGCGCGCGGCGAGCTGGAGCGCAACGCCGACCTCATCCGCCGGGTCAGCGTCAACCTTCTCAACGACTCCAAAGGCGGCGATCAGGAAAAGGCGCGCTCGCGCCTGACGCTGGCGAGCTTCTCGCGCCTGCAGGAGCTCGAGGCCGACCAGATCGGCATCCGCACGATGGCCAAGGCGGGCTACGACCCCCACGGCGCAGTGCGCTTTCTGCAATCGCTCGGCCGCAGCGGCGCGTTTCGGACGAGCGCGGCGCGCGTCGATTTTCTCGCGACCCATCCGAGCACGCCGGAGCGCATTCAGAAGGCGCTGTCGGCGGCGCGCCAGATCGGCGGACCCGGCGTCGGCGAAAGCAGCCATGACGGCTGGCTGAAGGTGATCGACGGCATGGCCTATGGCGACGATCGCGCCTCCGGCCTCATTCGCGGACGCCTCTTCATCAATCCCGACGCCGGCTATCAATTTACCGCGCCGGAGGGTTTCGCGCTGGAGCGGAGCGGCGATTCGATCATCGGCCGCACCGAAGACGGGCGCCGCGCGATGCGGTTCGACCGGATCGCTCAACCCGCCGGACAGACGCCCGAGGCGCATCTGAAGGCGGGGCTGCTCGACGACGTCGCGATGGAGGACATCCGCAGCCTGAGAGTCGCAGCGTTTCCGGCGGCGACCGCGATCGGCCGCAGCAAGGACTGGTCCTACCGCTTCGGCGTCATCGAAATGAACGGCAGTTTCTACCGTATGATGTTCTCGGCGGAGACGCTCAGCCCGGAATGGGATCGCGCCTTTCTGGCCGCGATCGAGAGCTTCCAGCGCTTGACGCCGGAGGCGGCGCAAGCCGCCCGGCCGACCCATATCGGGCTCGTCACGGCGGCGCCGGGCGAGAGCGCGGCCGCATTGGCGTCCCGAATGGCGGTCGCCGACCGGCCGCTGGAGCGGTTCCTTGTTCTCAACGGGCTCGACAGCGCCGCGCAAGCGAGGCCGGGGCAAGCTTACAAGATCGTGGCCGAGTAGCCGCGTCATCTTGACAGCGCGGCCGTGTATCTACACGGTCGCTGCATGCCGACGGCAGATGTCACTCTCCGCGACGCGATTCGCGCGATCGGCGCAGGCTGCTATGCGCTGCAGGCGCGCAAGACGGCCAACCTTCTGGCGCGGCTCTACAACCGCGCCGTCGCCGATCTCGGACTTGAGATGTCGCAGGCGTCGACCCTGTTTCTCATCGCGGCCGGACAGGGCGAGACGGTCGTCCGCGCGGCCGCCCAGCTCGGGGTGGAGCGCTCCACTCTCTCGCGCAATCTCGCCGTGCTGGCGCGCGGCGGACTCATCGCCCGCGGCCCCGGCGGTTCGGCGGGCTACAGGCTGACCGCCGCCGGGCTCGCCATGGCTGACAAGGCGCTGCCGCGCTGGCGGGCGGCGCAGGAGCTGATCGAAGCGAGGATCGCCTCGTCCGGCGCTCCGGACCCGCGTCCGGCGATGCGCGCCCTGCGCCGCGCCGCGCATGATGCGCGGGACGCGTCGCCCAGCTCGTTGGCCTGACGCGCGTTGGGACGGCGGCTTCGAGCCGGAGGCCTAAGCGCCGTGCGGAGCCGCCGTCGGAATGGGGCGGGGTTTGCCGAGATCATCGATGGCGACGAAAGTGAAGGTCGCCTCGGTGACCTTCTCGCGCGCGCGGGTGAGAAAACGTTCCACCCAGGCCTCGATGTGAATCCGCATCGAGGTGCGGCCGATATCGCCGACCCTTGTGTAGACGGACAGCACGTCGCCGACCCGCACCGGTCTGATGAAGGTCATGCCCTCGACGGCCACCGTCACCACCCGGCCGCCGCTGCGCTCGACCCCGGTGATGCCGCCGGCCTGATCCATGCGCGACATGACCCAGCCGCCGAAAATGTCGCCATTGGCGTTGGTGTCGGCAGGCATCGCGATGGTGCGAACCGTGAGTTCGCCGTGCGGCGCGCCGGCGTCATCAGCTTTCTTCGGCATAGGATCGTTCCCCGTCGGCATGTGATGCCGGGCGCAGCGAGCGATGACAACCGCCGCATGACGAGGGCGCAAAGAAAAACCGCCGCGCGGGGCGCGGCGGTTTCAACTCATCTCCAAGCGGCTTGGAAGAAGACGGGGCTCAGGCCGCCTCTTCCTGCGGCTCGTCCTCGTCCTGCTCGCCGGCCTCGCTCTTGGCGCCGCGCTTCGGCGCCTTGGCGAGCTTCTCCTCGAGCGCTTTCGTGGCTTCCTTGTCGGTGATTTTGCGGACGGCGGCGACCTCCCGCATGACGCGATCGGTCGCGGCTTCATAAAGCTGCCGCTCGGAATAAGACTGCTCGGGCTGCGCCTCGGAGCGATGCAGATCCCGCACCACCTCGGCCACGGCGATGAGGTCGCCGGAATTGATCTTCGCTTCATATTCCTGGGCGCGGCGGGACCACATGGTCCGCTTGATGCGGGCGCGGCCGGTCAACACCTCGAGCGCCTTGTCCACCACGGCCGGCTCGGACAGCTTGCGCATGCCCACCTGCTGCGCCTTCGCTGTCGGCACGCGCAGCGTCATTTTGTCCTTCTCGAAGGTGATCACGAACAGCTCCAGCTTGAAGCCGGCGACCTCCTGCTCCTCGATCGCGACGATCTTGCCGACGCCGTGGGAGGGATAAACCACATGCTCGGCTGTCTTGTAGCCGTGACGGCCGGGAGCCGGCTTTTTGGGAAGCGGGGTTTTCACGACGGCGGCTTTGGCGTCAGGCGTCCTGGCTGCAGACATCTGGATCTTAACTCCCGAGCGGCACAACAAAAGACTTCCCTCCCGGCGGCGAAGCCGGAGTTGAAGTCGTCAGCAGGCGAGGATCACCATCCCGCATCCCGGCAGACATGGGCTCTTCTGAGCGTGATGTCTTTCTATGACCCGACAGAGTGAGGTCGTTTCGCTGGCATGTGGCCGCTGGATCGCGGACGGTATCGACTGCAAAAATAACCTATCACAAAAACCGTGGAAAAACAAAGAAATTGCGACAGGCAGGCAAGCGGACGGGCAAAAAGCGAGCTCCCCAAGCGTCACGCGGGAGCGGAGGGCTATTTATTTCCAACCCGAAATAAAATTCGTTTCAGATCCGGGTCAGTCTCCCTGCCCCGGTTCAGGGGAGAAATAGCGGTCGAACTTGTCCGGCGTCCCGTCGAACTCCTTCGCATCGGCGGGAGCATCCCGCTTGATCGTGATGTTCGGCCAGCTCTTCGCGTAATTCGCGTTCAGCTCCAACCACTTGTCCAGGCCGCCATCGGTATCCGGCTTGATCGCCTCGGCCGGGCATTCCGGCTCGCAGACGCCGCAATCGATGCACTCGTCGGGATGAATGACGAGCATGTTCTCGCCTTCGTAAAAGCAGTCGACCGGGCACACCTCGACGCAGTCCATGTATTTGCACTTGATGCAGTTGTCGGTGACGACATAGGTCATCATGCTCTCCGCGCGGACGCGTCATTCGTTTGCGACGGGGCGGTAAAGCATGGAGCCGGAGGTCGCAAGGCGGTCAAGCCGCGCAGCGGGCCTGCGGTCCGCTCAGGCTCCGTCCCGGCCGAGAAGCCGGTTCATCGCCCGCCGCTCCTGCTTCGTCGGGCGCGCGCCGGGGGACGGCGCCTCCCGTGGCGTCGGCGCGGTCACGGCCGGGCTCATATCCTCATAGAGAAGCCGGGCCTCGGCCGCGGGCCCGCGCCTTTCGCCCATCTCCAGCACCTTCCAGACCAGCACCCGTTCCGGGAGCGACACCGTGACCACGTCGCCGGCGCGGACGGTCTTCGCCGGCGCGTCGATCCGCGCGCCGTTGAGGCGCACGCGGCCGTTCGAGACCGCAGCGGCGGCGAGCGAGCGCGTCTTCAGCGCGCGGCTGCGCCAGAGCCATTTGTCGATGCGGTCCCCGGTCAGGGTTCGCGTCCCTCAAGCCGCGCCTTGAGCGCGGCGAGCTTGGCGAAAGGAGAATCCGGATCGGGCTCGCGCTCGCGCCGCGGGCGGGGAGCGTCGAAACGGCCGGGCGGCCGGTCCTCGCGTCTGGGCTTGCCCTCGCCGCCCTTGCCGTCGCGATCTCTGCCGTCGCGACCTCTGCCGTCGCCGCCCCTGCCGTCGCTGTCCTTGCCCTCGAACCGGCGCTGGTCCCCGAAGCGCTGGCGGAACGAGCGCGGCTGCTGATGGCGCTGCTCGGGCGATCCGGATTCGCCCGGCGCGGCGGGAGCGCCGCCGCCCGGAGCGCCTCCCCGTTCATGCGGCCGATCCTGCGGCCGGTCGCGCCGGAAGGGCGGGCGCGGACCGTTGCGGCCGGCCGCGCCGTCGCCGGCGGGAGCGCCCTGGCCGGGCTGGCGGCGCTGATGAAAGCGCCGGTTGTCGCGGCCTCCCTCCGGACGGGGACGGGCATGGTCGCGATGAGCGCGACCCATGCGCCAGACCTCGATGAGCGCCGGCTCGGGTTCGGGCTCCGACGCGGAGGCCGGCGCGCTGTCGGCGGCCGCATCCGCCTCGGCGGCGGCTTCGAGGGGCTGCGGCTCGGCGGGCTGTTCGGCTGTCGGCTCGGCTTCGGTCCCGGCCTCGGTTGTTTCAACAGCGACCGGCGCGTCCGCCGCCGCTTGCGGCGGGAGGGCGGGCTCCGCCGGAGCGGGCTCAGGCATCGGGGCAGAGATCGCGACTGGGACAGGGGAAGCGCTGAGGGACGTCTCCGGTCCGTATTCGTCCCAGCCTTCCGCGGCGGGGCGGGGGACGGGCAAGGACGCCTCGGGAGCAGTCGCCTGAACCGGCGTGACCGGAGCCGGCATGATGATCGGACGGGTGATCGCCGGGCCCGGCCGCTTGTCGGAGAGATAACCGAGACCGCGCAGGATCGAGGCGAAATCCTCGCCGGAGCAGCCGGTCAGCGAGGTCATGGCGCCGGTGACGACGAACCCCTCGCCGTCGGCGGCGCCCGCCGGCGGCGCGCCGATGCTTTCGCCGGGACGATAGGACACCGCAGGGCGGATCAGATCCGCGAGGCGTTCGAGGATGTCGACGCGCACCGCCCGGTCGCCGCAGACGCGGAAGCCGGCGGCGCGGTAGAGATCGCGCGGGATTTCCTTGTCGACCGCGATCGAGGTGCGGCCGGAGGCGGCGAGCCGCGGCACCTCGTCGACGCCTTTCGTCTCGGGGCCGCCATGCTTCAGCGACCAGAGCTGCGCGGCGAGCGTGCGCGGCGCCGGCTTCACCAGAAGCGGCAGATAGAGATGATAGGCGCCGAACCTGACGCCGAGCTTGCGCAGGACGCCGCGCGCCTCCTGATCGAGCGATTTCACATCCTGCGCGATCCGCGCGCGATCAAGCACGCCGAGCGCCTCGCCGATCTGGAACGCGACGCCGCGTGCCAGGCCGTTCAGCCCCTCGCCGTCCTCGAGCGCCTGCAACGCGCCGAGATGTTTTTTGACATAAGCCGCAACGAACAGATCGACGCGCCGCTGAACCTCGTCGCGCGACGCGCCGGTGAGTTGCTCGTCGGCGAGCAGGCGCGCGACGGGCGCGAGCACGCGCTCGCCCGCGGCGAGGCGCGCCACCGCTTCGCCCTGCCAGCGGATCGCGCCGTCGCTGGCCAGAACGAATTGTTCGTCCGGCGCGGCCGCGAGTTTCGCCGCGCGCTTGTCGATCTCCCCGGCGAGCGCCTTCGCCGCCGCGGCGCGCAGCGCGCGCGCCTGTTCGGCGTCGGCCTGCGTGTCGGCGACGAACTGGAAACCGTGCAACTGGCCGATATGCTGGCCCTCCACGGTGACATCGCCGGCAGCGCTGATTTCGGCTTCGAGCATCGCATTCTCTCTCAGGCGCCGCATCAGAACGCTGGTGCGGCGGTCGACGAAACGCTGGGCGAGACGCTCATGCAGCGCATCCGACAGGCGGTCCTCTATCGCACGGGTCACGCCCTGCCAATGCGGCGGATCAAGGAGCCAGTCCGGCCGGTTGGCGACGAACGTCCAGCTTCTGACCTGGGCGATCCTGGCCGAGAGCGTGTCGATGTCGCCGTCGGTGCGATCGACGACCTTAAGCTGGCGTTCGAACCAGTCGTCCGCGACGCGGCCGTGGCGCATCAGCGAGGCGTAAAGCGTCAACACCAGTTCGGCGTGGGCGGCGGGCGAAACCTTGCGATAGTCGGGGACCTGGCAGACCTCCCAGAGCTGCTCGACCGCAGCGGGCGTCGAGGCGAGCTGGCGCGCCTCCTCGCTGCGCGCCGCCGCTTCGAGCGCGAGCAGATCGTCCGCCGGCGGGGCGCGGGTCAGGCCCGCCTCGCTCGGCGTGCGCGCGAGCGAATCGAGCAGCGCTGCGACGGACGAGAAGCTGAGGCGCGGATTGCGCCATTGCAGCATCCTGATCGGATCGAAGCGATGGTCCTCGAGCGCCTCGACAAGCTCAGGCTCGAAAGGATCGCAGCGTCCGGTCGTGCCGAAGGTCCCATCGCGCATGTGCCGGCCGGCGCGGCCGGCGATCTGGCCGAATTCGGCCGGATTCAGGCGACGAAAGCCGAAGCCGTCGAATTTGCGGTCGGACGAAAAGGCGACATGGTCGACATCGAGATTGAGACCCATCCCGATCGCGTCGGTGGCGACGAGATAGTCCACGTCGCCCGACTGGAAGAGCTCGACCTGCGCGTTGCGCGTGCGCGGCGACAAGGCGCCAAGCACCACCGCCGCGCCGCCGCGCTGGCGGCGGATCAGTTCGGCGATCTCGTAAACATTCTCGACGGAGAAGGCGACGATGGCGGAGCGCGGCGGCAACCGCGTCAGCTTCTTCTCGCCGGCGAAGGTCAGATTCGACAGGCGCGGCCGCGAAACGACGTTCACGCCCGGCAGCAGCGCCTCGATCAGCGGCTTCATCGTCGCGGCGCCGATGAGAAGCGTCTCGCCCCGGCCCCGCATGTTGAGCAGCCGGTCGGTGAAGACATGGCCGCGATCGAAATTGGCCGCGAGCTGAATCTCGTCGACCGCGAGAAAGGATGTTTCGATGTCGCGCGGCATCGCCTCGACGGTGGCGACCCAGTAGTGCGCGCCGGGCGGCTTGATCTTCTCCTCGCCGGTGACGAGAGCGACGGCGTCGACCCCGGCGCGCTCCACCACCCGGCCGTAAACCTCGCGCGCGAGCAGGCGCAGCGGCAGGCCGATCATGCCGGTCTCATGACCCAGCATCCGCTCGATCGCGAGATGAGTCTTGCCGGTGTTGGTCGGCCCGAGAACGGCCGTGACATTGCGGGCGCGTTCACGCGCCGAAAGCTCTGGGCGGAAGGGCATGCGAAGGGATCGGGGGAGGGCGGCTCCTCATATAGCATGAAGAGGCAGCAAGCGCATCGGCGCGGGCCGATTTTCAGCGCGCCACAATGGGGCGATGCGCCGCCGCTCCGTCAACGCTGCAAACGGAATGAGAACGAAACGGGGGAGAATCGGATTACGGACCGCCGAGTCGTTTTGGCAAGCGCTAGGGGTGGTAGTATCGCCGCCGCCAAGCCCCACAGGTGGCCAATCCTCGACGGACCGCGGCGCCCTGATCGCGCCGCAAAGGTTAACGCCTGAAATCCTGGCGTCTTAACAGTAACTTATGCAACGATAAGCTGGGAAGGTCCGTTTTGAGCCGGAGAGGGACGGGACGGGAACAGGGCGAGCACGAATCGGTGATCGGCGATTCGAGGGCGCGCGCCGGACGCGCGGCAAGCCTCACAGGCGGACGAGGCGGAGCTTCGGTTGACGAACACTGAATATGCGGGGACGCTAAACGCTGGCGCGGGCTCTCGGCGGCGGCCTTGAAGCGCTCCGGCGCGAAGCGGACGCCGGTTCGCGTCAGGAAAGGGCGGTGAAGGAAGAAGCCGCGTTCTTCGTCATTCCCATGAAAAAGGAAAGGAGACGCAGGACGCTCCCGGCGCGGCGGACTTACTGCGCGGCGGAGGCGCGCACCGTACCCGTCGTCGTCTGGACGTTGAAGGCGTTCGCCTCGATCACGGTCTGGCCGATCATGGTGCCCACCGCGATGCGATAAGGAACGAGCACTTTCGGCCCGATCGGCGCGAGCCATGTCTCGATGTCGCGGTTGTCTTCCATATATTTGACGGCGGCGCGGGGGCGATGGCCGCCCTGAGCGACATAGCGGGCGGCGCAGACGAGAACGGGCCCGGAATAGGCTTTCGTGTGAACCTGGCGGGTCGTCTTGTAGCTCATCACGACGTCGAAACGCGTCGCGCCGTCGAAGATCGGAAGCGTGCGGTCGCATCCGGCGGGATCGAGCGGCCCCTGCGGGCCATGCGGCGCGGGCATGATCAGAGCGCTGACAGGATCGAGCACGCCGCGCTTGTGCGCGGCCGTCACCGGCACGCGGTCCGGCCGCTCGTCAAGCGGCGGAGTCATCTCGGCGGCCTGGACGTTTCCCTTGGCCATCGCCACGCGAATGGTCCGCGCGCCGTCGCTGCTCATGGCGCGCAGCGCATAGCCGGCGGAGGTCGGCGCGCGCTGGCCGATCGCGCCGCTCGCGGTCGCTTCGCCGGAGCCTTTTGTGACCGCGCCGACGAGGCCGGTCATCTTCGCGCTCACATCCACCTTGTAGCGGTCGCCGGCGATGCTGGCGCCGATGTTGGCCTTTCCGATGGGAAGGCCGGCGAGATAGATGCCGTAGCTCGCGCTCAGCGTCTCGGCGGCGGCCGGCGACGCGATCGCGGCCACGGCGCAGGCCAGCGCCAGACGGAAGCTCCTGTCTCGGGGGGCCATATCGACGTCTCCAGGGGCGGCCGGCGGTCCTTCCCATGCAGGGCCGATCCGGCGGAAGCATGGCGAACAAGCCGTTAACGGAGAATGACCGGAAGCGGCGCGCATGAAAAGGCCCTGCGCGCCTGTGGCGCCTTTGCGCGCGCCGCCCGCCTCGCTAAGAGCGCGACGTTCTCGCAGGACTCTCCGTTGCCACCCGCTCCCGATCACCGCCGCCGCATCGAGGGGTTCGCCTTCCTCGCCGCTTTCGCCGCTTGCGTTCCGACCGCCAACTGGCTCATCGGCCATGTCGGGACCGTCTGCGTTCCGCATGGGCCCTGTCTCATTCCCGTCGCGCCGGGGCTGACGGCGCCGAGCGGGGTGCTGATGGTCGGGCTGGCGCTCGTGCTGCGCGATCTGGTGCAGCGCCGTCTCGGCGTCCTGTGGGGCGCGGGCGCCATCCTGATCGGGGCGGCGCTCTCGGCGACCTTCGCGGCGCCGTCGCTGGTGCTGGCCTCGACGGCCGCCTTCATGATCTCGGAATTCGCCGACATGGCGGTCTACACGCCGCTCCAGCGGCGGGGGCTCGTGCTGGCGGCGGCGGCGTCCAGCGCCGTCGGCCTCCTGGCGGACAGCGTCGCCTTCCTGTGGCTCGCCTTCGGCAGTCTCGATTTCCTCGCCGGCCAGGTGGTCGGCAAGGGCTGGATGGTGCTGCTGGCGCTTCCCGCGCTGAAATGGCTGAGGGATCGCGACGCGCGGCTCGGCCTCGCACCGGCGTGACGCCTCGCGCAGCCGGCTTGACGTTTCAGGCCGTGTCGCTCATAAGCCGGCCGGCTTTCGGACACTCCAGGCGGCTGAGCCCTGCGCCCATTCGAGCGCGGCGACGCCCCTGCATTGAAGATTGAAGGACTTTAGACCATGTCCCGGCGTTGCGAACTCACCGGCAAGGGCAACCAGACCGGCCACCGCGTGAGCCATTCGAACATCAAGACGAAGCACACCTTCGTCGCCAACCTCGTGAAGGTGACGCTCCAGTCGGAAGCGCTGAACCGTTCGGTTCGCCTGCGCATCTCGGCTGCGGCGCTGCGCTCGGTCGAGCATCGCGGCGGCCTCGACGCCTTCCTCGCCAAGGCGAAGGATGTCGAACTGTCGAAGGGCGCGCTGGCGCTGAAGAAAGAAATCGCCAAGAAGGCGGAAGCTGTCGCGGCCTGAAGCCTTCCGCATCGCGATGTGAACGGGCGCCTTCGGGCGCCCTTTGTTTTGGGCGAATGGTTTGCGGCGAATAGCGCAGTCGTGCGCGCCGCCATTCGCCGCTCGCTATTCGCCCGTCAAAACAAACTGCAGCAGCAGCGTGCGTTGCAGGAACGAGAAGTTGTCGTCGGACAGCAGCGTCAGCACGATCTCGCCCTCGCGCGTCGCGTGAACGCCGAGCGCCTCCATGTTGTCGATCTGATAGCCCATGTCGGCCGTGAGAACCGGCGGTCCGTCGAGCAGCGCGCCCGGCCTGATCGTCGCGCCATCGATCCGGCGGATGCGAACCCCGGCGCCGCGAAAGATGCGGTAGTAGCGCTCCAGCACGAGAAGATCGCCGTCCGGCAGGAAAGCGATGTCGGTCGCGTCGAAATCGTCCTTCAACGCATAGCGGAACTCGCCGCGCCGCGGCCCGGTGAGGATGAAGCCTTTCGTCGGCTCGCTGCGCCCGCCCGAGCGCTCGCTGAGCGCGATCAGCGCGCCGGCGAGGGGCGAAGTCGGCGGCGCGACGGCCAGGCCCTCGCAGCCGCGGTTCGCCGGCAGCGTCCCGAACGCGGGCGGAACCGGAACGGGACGGCCGCGCGCGGCGAAGCGCTCCCTCGCCCAGTCGAAGCGCAGCACCTGATGCGCGCGCTCGATTCCGACATAGGCGACGCCGTTGTCGATGCAGAGCGATTCGGTGTCGTAAAGGCGGGTTCCAGACAGCGGCCGTCCATCCGGTCCGAGCATCGGCGCCATGACGCAGTTCGCCAGGCCGACAGGGCGCGCGCCGTCATAGCGGATGTCCGCGCGCAGCCAGACGCCACGATCGGACAGCGCGAGAAAGCCGCCGCCGTCCGCATCCATCGCCATCCCCGAAAGGCCGCCGAAAGCGGAATGGCTGGAAGAGAGCTCAAGGCCGCCGCGAAAAACGCAGCGGCCGAAGCGCGTCTCCGTGGCGCCGCCGAGCCGGAAATGCGGGATGACGCGCGCATCGACGACGACAGTGGTCTGATCGACAAAGGAGCGCGCCTGCGCGCCCGTCGCCGCGGCGAAAGCCCCCGCTGCGCCGAAAAACGCGCGGCGGCTGACGGCCGGCGCGGTCAAGCCGCGCGTCTTTTCGTCCTCGCGGGAGCGGGCGCTTCGTCCGCGTCCTCCTCGAACAGTTCGGCGAGTTTGTCGGTCATCGCGCCGCCGAGCTCCTCGGCGTCCACGATCGTCACGGCGCGGCGATAATAGCGCGTCACGTCGTGGCCGATGCCGATCGCGATCAGTTCGATCGGCGACCTGTTCTCGATCTCGTCGATGACGTGGCGCAGATGCCGTTCGAGATAATTTCCGGCGTTCACCGACAGCGTCGAATCATCCACAGGCGCGCCGTCCGAGATCATCATCAGGATGCGGCGCTGCTCGGTGCGCGCCAGCAGGCGCTTGTGGGCCCAGTCGAGCGCCTCGCCGTCGATGTTCTCCTTCAGCAGCCCCTCGCGCATCATCAGGCCGAGATTCTTGCGCGCGCGGCGCCAGGGCGAGTCGGCCGATTTGTAGATGATGTGACGCAGGTCGTTGAGGCGGCCGGGATTGGCGGGCTTGCCGCTCTGCAGCCAGACCTCGCGCGACTGCCCGCCCTTCCACGCCTTGGTGGTGAAGCCGAGAATCTCGACCTTCACGCCGCAACGCTCGAGCGTGCGGGCGAGAATGTCGCCGCAAGTGGCCGCCACGGTGATCGGCCGTCCCCGCATCGAGCCGGAATTGTCGATCAGCAGCGTCACGACGGTGTCGCGGAAATTCGTGTCCTTCTCGCGCTTGAAGGAGAGCGGCTGCTGCGGGTCGATGATGATGCGCGGCAGGCGCGCCGGATCGAGCAGCCCCTCCTCGAGATCGAACTCCCAGGCGCGGTTCTGCTTCGCCTGCAGACGGCGCTGCAAACGGTTGGCGAGGCGGGCGACGACGCCCTGCAAGCTGGACAACTGCTTGTCGAGATAGGCGCGCAGGCGCGCGAGCTCCTCGGGATCGCACAGATCCTCGGCCGCGATCATCTCGTCGAAGCGCGTGGTGTAGGCCTTGTAGTCGGGCGCGCGGTTCTCGCGGCTCGATGATTGCGGCGGACGCCAGGATTCAGCCGCCTCCTCGGAGTCGGCCTCGTCGGTCTCGTCGTCCTCGTCGCTGGTGGGACCTTCGGAGGATTCGGACGCGCTGTCCTCCATATCCTCGGAGGCGTCGTCGGAAATCTCGACCTCGGATTTCTCGCTCTGGCTTTCCTCTTCGCTTTCGCCCTGTTCGCTCTGCTGGTCCTCGTTGTCGTCCTGCTTGTCGTCGTCGTCGCTGTCGTCGTCCTGGGTCGGCGACAGCTCGTCGGCCATGTCGAGCGACACGAGAAGGTCGCGCGCGGCGCGGGCGAACGCCTTCTGATCGTCCACGGAGAAAGCGAGCTTGGCGAGATCGCGCCCGGCGCGCTCCTCGATCACGTCGCGCCAGAGATCGACGATCTTCTGGGCGGCGCGCGGCGGCTTGCGGCCGGTCAGCCGCTCCCGCAGCATCAGCGCGAGCGCGTCCTCCACCGGCGCGTCGCCGCGCTCGCGAACGTCCTCGTATTTTCCGCCGCGATGATATTTGTCCTCGAGCATCGCGCCGAGATTGTTGGCGACGCCGTCCATCCGCATCGAGCCGATCGATTCGACGCGCGCCTGCTCCACGGCCTCGAAGACGGCGCGCGCCGCGTCGCCGTCCGGCATATGCCGGCGATGCACGGATTCATCGTGACAGGCGAGCCGCAGCGCCATCGAATCTGCATGGCCGCGCAGGATCGCCGCGTCAGCCGGCGACAATTTGCGCGGCGGCTCGGGCAGGCGCGCGCGCTCGCCGGACAGCGCCGGCCTGTCCGAGGCGAATGCGATCTCCATTTCGGGCCGCCGCGCGATGGCGCGCAGGCAACCGGCGACGGAGCGCTTGAACGGCTCCGTCGGCGCTTCCCTTGGCTGGCCGGGCTTTCGGTTGGAGATGCTCACGAGGTGTTTCGCCGGTTTCTCAGAACGCCCGCCCGTTGACTTTGGTCGGCGTGATCTCGTCGGGCTCGACGTTGTCGAGACAGCGAACATTGACCGCGATCATCTCCGTTCCGTCCGGCCCCGCCGCGCGGGCGAAGGATTCGATGCCGCAGGTCGAACAGAAGAGATGGTGGATGCGCATCTTGTTGAACTGATAATCGGTGAGCGCGTTCTCGCCGGTCTTGAGCGCGAATTTCGC
>MKVY01000034.1:11009-12875 GCA_001899525.1 Rhizobiales bacterium 65-9 | reverse complement strand
ATCGGCCGTGAAGCGCACGCGCCCGCACTGGCAACCGCCGTCATAAGTTCCCGCCTGGACCGCCATGCCCGCCTCCTCCGTTGTCAGCTCAGCGCGACATTGAGCGAGCTTTCCGGCAATTCCTTGCCGAAGGCGCGCTGATAGAACTCCGCCACCAGCGCCCGCTCCAACTCGTCGCACTTGTTCAGGAAGGTGACGCGGAAGGCGAAGCCGATGTCGCCGAAGATGTCGGCGTTCTCGGCCCAGGTGATCACCGTGCGCGGGCTCATCACGGTCGAGAGATCGCCGTTGATGAAGGCGTTGCGGGTCAGGTCGGCGACGCGCACCATCTTGGAGACGATGTCGCGCCCCTCGGCCGTGCCGCGATAATGCTTGGCCTTGGCGAGCACGATGTCGACTTCCTTGTCGTGCGCCAGATAATTCAGCACCGTGACGAGCGACCAGCGATCCATCTGGGCCTGATTGATCTGCTGGGTGCCGTGATAGAGGCCGGACGTGTCGCCGAGGCCGATCGTGTTGGCCGTGGCGAAAAGCCGGAAGGCGGGATGAGGGCGGATCACCCGGCTCTGGTCGAGCAGCGTCAGGCGGCCCGAGGATTCAAGCACGCGCTGGATGACGAACATCACGTCCGGCCGGCCGGCGTCATACTCGTCGAACACGAGCGCGATGTTGTTCTGGTAGGCCCAGGGCAGGATGCCGTCGCGGAATTCCGTGACCTGCTTGCCGTCCTGCAGGACGATGGCGTCCTTGCCGACGAGATCGACGCGGCTGACATGGCTGTCGAGGTTGATGCGCACGCAGGGCCAGTTGAGCCGCGAGGCGACCTGCTCGATGTGGGTCGACTTGCCGGTGCCGTGATAGCCCGAGACCATCACGCGCCGGTTGTGCGCGAAGCCCGCCAGGATCGCGAGGGTGGTGTCGCGGTCGAAGATGTAGTCCGGGTCGAGGTCGGGCACATGACCGTCGGCCTTCGAGTAAGCCGGCACCTCGATGTCGGAATCGATTCCGAAGAGCTGGCGGACGGACACCTTCATATCGGGCAAGCCGGGAAGCGCTGGGGCGGCGGCGGTCATAGGTCCTCACATCTCGCCGCCCCGATCCGCTTGAGCCGGGCGCGGCGCCTAAAGGCGGAATTTCCATGCTCCGTGCGGCGGACGGGGAGCCCGCCAGGATCATGCGGTCGCGCGAGACGCGCCGTGCAAGACGCATTCCACGGTCTGCGCCGTCCCGCCGGGCGGGACCGCGCGGATCAATCCACGGTTGTCATAGACGAGGGCGCGGGGGGCAGGCAAACAGATCAATGTGATGGCTGCCATGAACGGGCGGCGCCTGAGCCTCCGCCGGTCAGACCAGCTTGGCGGCCTGAAGGGTCTTGTAGGCGCGGATCACCGCCTGCAGCTGCTCCTCGCGGGAGCGGTCGCCGCCATTGGTGTCGGGATGGAGCCGCTTCACCAGCTCCTTGTAGCGGGACCGGATCTCAGCCTTGGGCGCGCCGGGCTCCACGCCCAGCGTCTCGTAGGACTTGCGCGCGGCGTTGCCGATGGCCGGACCTTCCTCCATCGCCGAACGCCTCCGGCGCGGATCGAAGCCGCCAAGGCCGAACGTCCCGTGCGGATCGCTCCAGGCGAAGTCCTCCGGCCGGGTCGGGCGGGCGCGGCGGCGGTCGCGCAGCGGCGCGGCGTTCTGACCCATGACCCAGGTCGGGCGATGACCGGTCAGCGCGTCCTTCTGGAAGGCCGACACGGCGTCGTCGTCCATATCCTTGAAATAATTGTAGGTGGAATTGTATTCGCGGGCGTGCTCGAGGCAGAAGCGCCAGAACTGGCCCTCGCGGTTGCGGCCCTTCGGCGCGCGATGCGCGCCAAC
>MKVY01000034.1:0-10994 GCA_001899525.1 Rhizobiales bacterium 65-9 | reverse complement strand
ATGCGGATCTTGTCGAAGAGGGGCGAGTTGAGGTTCATCGGGCCGTATTATGTGGGGTCGGCGGCTCGCCGCCAAGGAGTTGACGAATGAACAGGCGCGACCGAATCGCTGCAGCGCTCAATGGCGGACTGCGTCCCTCCGCTCTCGACGTGACAGACGAGTCCCATCTGCACGCCGGACATGCGGGAGCGAGGCCCGGAGGAGAAACGCACTACCGCATCCATGTGATCTCGGAGGCGTTCTCCGGCAAGAGCCGCGTCGAGCGCCATCGCATGATCAACGCCCTGCTGGCGTCCGAATTCGAGAGCGGGCTGCACGCGCTGGCGATCCATGCGAAGGCGGAGGGGGAATGAAAGTGGCGAAAAATAGCGAATGGCGAATGGCGAGTGGCGAATGGCGAACAGAGGCGGAGCGCGGTTTCGCCGCCAACCACTCGCCATTCGCTATTCGCTCCTCGCCGGCGCGAAGGCGTAGACCGCGACGCTGACGATGAGCAGGATCGCGAAGGTCCAGTGCAGGCGCGCGAAGACCGTCGCTGAATCCAGTCCCGCGCTTCGGCCCGAGGCGATCAGCCAGCCCGAACCCGCCTGCATCGCCGAGGCGCCGGCGATGAAGAAGAAATTCATGAAGGTCATTCCGCGCCCGATCAGGTGATCGGGAAAGAACAGCCGCGCATGCGCCATCAGGATGGCGTAGCTGAAGCCGGCGAAGCCGATCGCGGCAAAGAGGATGACGGCGCCGCTTCCGGTGCGATGGCCGACCAGCGCCAGCGCGCCGAACAGAACCGCGACCAGAAGCGTCGACCACAGCACCGGCGGCTTCGGACCGCCCATCGCGCGTTCGAGCCAGGCGAAGGCGAAGGCGCCGATGGTCATCGCCACAGCCATCAGGAACGCCGCGTCGCCCTGCTCGACCGTGGTGAAGCCGTTCACCTCGCCGAGATAGGGCGCGATCCACAGTCCGCGCACGGTGACCAGCACCGCGTAGCTGACGAAGGTGATCGGCGCGATCAGCCAGAAGGCCGGGATCGACACGATCTCGCGCAGGCCCTCGATCAGGCCCGAATCCTTTTGCTCCGCGTCCGCCTTTGGCGGATCGCGCGTCAGAACAGCAGCGCAGACCGTGGCGAGAGCGAAGCAGCAGGCGAGGCCGATCATCGCCTCCCGCCAGCCGAAAGCCGCGGCGGCGCGCGCCAGCGGCGCGGCGCCGACGAGATTGCCGATCGAGCCGAGGCCGATGAAGAGCGATGCGAGGCCAGCGAATTTTTCCGGCGCCGTTCCGCGCGCGAGCAGATAGAGCGCCGACATGAAGATCGGCGAGCAGCCGGTTCCGATCAGCGCCATCGCGATCGTCGCGATGATTCCATTCGGCGCGAAGGCGAACAGAAAGGCGCCGGCCGTTCCAACCGTCATCAACGCCGTGACCGTGAGGCGCGGGCCGACGCGGTCGAGCGCCCAGCCCACAGGAAACTGCATCAATGCGAAGGTTATGAACCAGGCCGCGCTCATGAGCCCGAGCTCCGCCGGGCCGATGGCGAGATCAGCCATCACCTTGTCCGCGATCACGCTCAGGAAGGAGCGATAGAAGATCGACAGAACATAGGCGAGAAACAGCGCGGCGAAGATTCTCATCGGCGGATAGGACAGGGCCGCCGCCAACGCCGGCGACGGCCCATCCGCTAACGGTCTGCGCAGGATTTGGTCAATGGCGCGCGAGGCGCATCTGATCCGCTTATTTCACCCGCTCGAGAATGCTCACATAATTCGCGACCGCCGCGCCGCCCATGTTGAAGATGCCGGCGAGCTTCGCGTCCCTGACCTGGATGCCGCCGGCCTCGCCAGTAAGCTGCGCCGAAGAGAGGGCGTGCATCGACACGCCGGTCGCGCCGATCGGATGGCCTTTCGCCTTCAGGCCGCCGGAGGGATTGACCGGCAGCCTGCCGTCCTTCTGCGTCCAGCCTTCCTTGATCGCGCGGGCGCCGTCGCCCTCCTTCGTCAGGCCCATCGCCTCATATTCGATGAGTTCGGCGATGGTGAAGCAGTCATGGGTCTCGACGAAGGAGAGATCGTCGATCGTCAGGCCCGCGTCGCCGAGCGCCTTGCCCCAGGCGTGCGCGCAGCCTTCGAATTTCAGGATGTCGCGCTTCGACATCGGCAGGAAATCCTGCGCATGGGCGCGGCCGCGGAAGGCGACGGCGCGCTTCATCTTCAACGCCGTCTCGACATCGGCGATGACGACGGCGGCGGCGCCGTCCGACACCAGCGAGCAGTCGGTGCGCTTCAGCGGACCGGCGACGTAAGGGTTTTTATCGCTCTCGGTGCGGCAGAACTCATAGCCGAAATCCTTGCGCATCTGGGCCAGCGGATTCTCGACGCCGTTCCTGTGGTTCTTCGCGGCGATCATCGCGAGCGCGTCCGACTGGTCGCCGTGGCGCTGGAAATAGCTGTGGGCGATCTTGCCGAAGACGCCGGCGAATCCGGCCGGCGTGTCGCCGTCCTCGGGAAGATAGGAGGCGCGCAGCAGATTTTCGCCGATCTGCGGACCAGGCGTCGCGGTCATCTTCTCGACGCCGACGACGAGCACGATGCGGCCGGCTTTCGCCTCGATCGTCTTGATCGCCTGATGGACGGCGGCCGAGCCGGTGGCGCAGGCGTTCTCGACGCGGATCGTCGGTTTGAAGCGGAGCCGGTCGTCGGCCTGGAGAACCAGCGACGCGGTGAAGTCCTGGCGCGAGAAGCCGGCGTTGAAATGACCGAGGATGATCTCGTCGATGTCGTCAGGGCCGACGCCGGCATGCTCCATCGCGTCGGTCGCGGCGCGGACGATGAGGGATTCGACCGTCTCGCCTTCCAGCTTGCCGAACGGCGTGTGCGACCAACCAACGATGCAGGCCGTCATGAAAGTCTCCCGTTCACAAGCGCTGTGTAGCTACACAATAAGGATTTGCCGCACAATCAGCTCTGCGCCCACAGCAGAACCGCCACGCCCAGGACGATGAGTGCCATGCCCGCCAGCTCGCGGCCCGCGACCTTCTGCGACATGAACCGCCGCGAGACGATCTGGGCCAGGATGACCTCGACCAGCGCCAGCGTGCGGACGTTGGCCGCCGTGGTCAGCGAGAAACCGAGAAACCAGAACTGCGACGCGAACGCGCCGAGGAAGCCCGCGACGAGAGACTGGCGCCAGACCGTGAAGCTCTTCGTGAGGGCGGGGCGATCGAACGTCGCGAGATAGGCGACCAGCATCGCCGTCTGCATGGCCAGGCTGCAGACGAGAATGGTCGTCGCCTTGATCGCCGCGCCGCCCGAGGGGAGGGCGAGAATGGCGCCGCGGATGAAGATCGCGGACAGGCCGAAGAACGCCGCCGAGACGATTCCGAGCGCCGCGGGCCGCAGTTCGGTCAGCAGCGCCGCGCCCGCGCCGGGCTTCAGGGAGGTCATGACGACGCCGCCGGTCGCGATCACGATCGCCAGCAGTTTCAACGGCGTGAGCGCATCGCCGAGGATGAGGAAGCCGGCGACGGCGACCAGCACCGGCTCCATCTTGATGTAGGCGGTGGCGACGGAGAATGATTTCATCCGCATGGTCGCGAGCATGAGGGCAGTCGCGGCGATCTGCGCGACGGCGCCAAGCGCCGTGAAGGCGAGGGCGCGGGCGTTCAGCGGCGGCGCGGATTCGCCGCTGACCAGCATGACGAGCCCCAGGAACAGGATCGCGAAAGGCAGCCCGTACAGGAAGCGCACCTGGGTCGCGCCCACCGTCCCGATCACCGCGGTCAGGGAGGACTGCATGGCGTTGCGCGCGGTCTGGCTGGCGGCGGCGATCAGGGTTGTGACGACCCAGAGAAAAGACATCGTAGGCGAACCGGCGGCCGGCGAGTCGGCGTCAACCCGCTCTTAAGGTTGTCATGGCGTCCTGTTCGCCACGGGGATGCCGCAAATGACGGCGAGGGCTCCTTATCGGGCGATTTGACCGTCGTCTATTTTCATCGGGCCGCGACGCAGCTAGCCTGCGCCGAGGCTCGTCATGGCCTGGGCCGCCGCATCGGCCAGGACTGTTCCGAGGGATCAAGCCCGTGTCGTCATTCCGGCCCGCTCGCGCCGCCGCTCTTCTTTGTTTCGCCGCGGCGTCTTTCTTCGCGTCCCAGGGCGCTTTCGCCAATCCGACGCTGGTCGTCGACGCCCAGTCCGGCGAGGTGATCTCCTCCGAGGACGCGACCCGGCCGTGGAATCCGGCCTCGACGACCAAGATGATGACGACCTATGTCGCGCTCAAGGCTCTGCGCGAGGGGCGCATCGGCTGGGAGACAGCGATCCCGGTGTCCCGGCTTGCGGCCTCCCAGCCGCCGAGCAAGCTCGGCCTGCGGCCGGGTTCGGACATCACGCTTGGCGCGGCCCTGCAGGTGATGCTGGTCAAATCGGCGAACGATCTCGCGGTGGTGGTCGCGGAGGGCGTCGGCGGATCGCTGCCGAACTTCATCGACATGATCAACGCCGAGGCGCGGCGGCTCGGGATGGGCGAGTCGCATTTCCTGACGCCGCACGGCTTCCACAGGCCCGGCCAGCGCACCTCCGCGCGCGATCTCGCGATCCTCGCGCGCGCCCTCTACACCGAATTTCCCGATCATCGCGACCTGTGGTCCACCGGCGCGGTGCAGGTCGGCAAGCGCATCATGAAGAATACGAACGGGCTGATCGGGCGCTATCCGGGCGCCGAGGGCATGAAGACCGGATTCGTCTGCGCCTCGGGCTTCAATCTCGTCGGTCTCGCATCGCGCGGCGGACGCACGCTGATCGCGGTCGTCATGGGCGCCGCCTCCGGCGCCGAGCGCTCCATCAAGACGGCGCAACTGCTCGATCAGGGGTTCGGCAGCTGGAGCAGCAGCGGACAGACGCTCGCAAGCCTCGCATCCTCCGGCTATGATTCAGCGCCCGACATGCGCGACGAGATCTGCCGGCGCGGCCGCGGCGTCATCCTGTCCGATGATTTCGACAGCGATGGGCCGCTGTCGATCGCGCAGGAGCACCAACGCGCCAGCGAAAGCTACAACCCGGTGATGGACGGCATCCTCAACCGCCAGAGCCGCGGCTCCAGCTCGGTCGCGATGCGCGGCGAATCCGGGCGGATCACGCTGGGCCCGCGCGCCGACTTCGTTCCCGTCCAGATCACGCTCGGCCGCACCGCCGGATCGGCGAGCGCGCCGATCGCCGCGAATGCGATCGGCGCCAGACCGGCGACGGCGATCGCGGCGCGGGGCAAGCCGACGCCGACCGTCGCGGCCCGCCGCGCGCCAGCGTCCGAGGCGGCGGAAGCGCCCGCCGAGACGACCGCCTACGCCTCGTCCGCCCCGCCGGCCCCGCCCGCGCCCGTGGCGGCCAGCGCCGCAGGCGGCCTCGCCTCGCTCTTCCAGCTCAGTTCGCCGACGCCCTCCGCGCCGCTCTCCCTGCAAGGCGACGGCGCCTTAACGCCCGGCGCCGCGGCGGCGATCCGGCCGGCCGCTTCTGGCCGCACGGCGGCGGCGGAGCCGTCGAAACCGGCGTCAAAGCCGCAGGCCAAGAAGCCGGCGGGCAAGAAGGTCGCAGCCAAGAAGCCCGGCAAGGCCGCCGCGCCCAACTCCGTCGCGCCCAACTCCGTCGCGCCCAAGACCGCGCAATAGGTTGGCGCGCGGCGCCCGGCGCCGCGGGAGGCTTTCGTCGGCCGCCGCCGGTAAGGTAGGAGTGTCGTCGGTTCGAAACGAACCGTCCGCGCCGGGGCTGCGCCATGACTGAATCTTCCGCGTCCCGCGTCGGTCTTGCGGCGGCCTTGGCGGCGACCTTTTTCTTCGGCGTGAACACGATCGCGGCGAAGCTCGCGGCCGACGCCGGCGCGCCCGGCGCCTTCGTCGTGCTGTGCCGGACATTCGCGCTATTCGTTCTGCTCGCGCTCGTTCTGCCGGTCCTGCGCTGGTCCGTCGCGATCGCGCCCCCCTCGCGGCCGGCGATGGCGGCCATGATGGCGACGAGCGCCGGCATGGGCATCTGCTACATGTCGTCGGTGACCTATATTCCGGTCACTGTCGCCGCCGTGATTTTCTACACCTATCCGGCGCTGATCGTGCTGGGCGGCCCGCTGGTCACGGGACGACCGCTGGAGCGGCGCGAACTCGTCGTGTCGTTCGTCGCGTTCGCGGGCATCGTGCTCGTCGTCGGGCCGACCTTCGGCTCGCTCGATCCGCGCGGCCTCGCCTTCGCGCTCAGCGCCAGCGCCTTCACCGCCGCGCAGTTCTTCGCCGCCGGCCGCATCGCCCATGAGAGCGTCGTCGCGAAACTGTTCT
Source organism: Rhizobiales bacterium 65-9 (assembly GCA_001899525.1). Classification (GTDB taxonomy): domain Bacteria; phylum Pseudomonadota; class Alphaproteobacteria; order Rhizobiales; family Beijerinckiaceae; genus Terrirubrum. The sequence goes on along the minus strand of MKVY01000034.1, from coordinate 4,681 downwards.
GGGTGCAGGTCGGCGTTCTGCCGGTCGCGGCGATCGTCGCCTATGCCTCGCTCGATCTGTCGCCGGCGACCGTCCTTGCGGCGGCGCCAGGCGCGATGACGATGACGATCGGCTGCTATGTCGCAGGCTCCATCGGCATGCTGATCGCGCTCTCGCGGCTGCGGCCCGCCGCCGCCGCGCTGGTCTTCTGCCTCGAGCCCGTGATCTCGGCCGCAGCGTCGGCGGCGTGGCTCGGCGAGCGCATGACGGCGGTCCAGTACGCCGGCGGGGCGCTGGTGATCGCGGCCGTGGCGGCGACGGCGCTCGCGCCGCTCCGGCAGCCGAAATTCGCCTAGCGTCCCAAGCCTCGCTATCGTGCGGGACATGGCCGCGCCCGAACGTCCCGAACCGCTGTCGCTGCTCGTGCTCACCGGCTTCCTCGGCGCCGGCAAGACGACGCTGCTCAACGGCTGGGTTCGCGAGCAGGCTTTTTCCGACACGGTCGTGCTGATCAACGAATTCGGCGAGATCGCGCTCGATCATCAACTCGTCGAGGCCGCGACCGGCGAGATCGAGCTTCTCCCGTCCGGGTGCCTGTGCTGCGCGGTGCGCGGCGACCTGACGAGCGCCATCGCCGATCTTCTGCGGCGGCGCGACAATGGCCGCATCTCGCCCTTCCGCCGTCTGGTGATCGAGACCACGGGGCTCGCCGATCCGGGGCCCGTGCTCGGCGCGGTGTTCGGCCACCCCTATCTGCCGCTGCGCTTTCCCGACATCGGCGTCGTCACCGTGATCGACGCGGCGAACGGCGCCGCGACCCTCGGCCGCCACGAGGAGGCGGCGCGCCAGGCGGCGGCGGCCGACGTTCTGATCCTGACCAAGAGCGATCTCGTCGACGCGGCCGGCGTCGCCGCGCTGCGCGATGAACTCGCTTCGATCAATCCGCTCGCGGTCGTGCTCGATTCGAACGCCGGGGAAGCCTCGGCCGACGCGGTTCTCGCGGCCGTCGCCGCCGCAGCGCGTCCGGCGCGCCGTCTCCCGTCATCCACGACAGAGACTCCGCCCGGCGACGGGCATGGCGTCCGGTCCTTCACGCTGACCAGCCCGACGCCGATCCGCGCCGAGCAGCTCGATCTTTTCCTCGAGCTTCTCCAGGCCGCGCGGGGCCGCGACCTGCTCAGGGTGAAGGGGCTGGTGGCGCTGGCGCAGGAGCCTGACACGCCGCTCGTCATCCATCTCGTGCAGACCGTGCTCCATCCGCCGAAACTTCTGCCGCGCTGGCCCGATGAGGACCGCTCGACGAGGCTGGTGTTCATCGTGAAGGATATCGAGCCCGCCTTCGTCGCCGGTCTCTGGGACGCCTTCGACGGCGCCGGCGCCATCGAGCGCCGCTGAGGCGGCAAGCTGGAACGTTATTTGTAATTCGTTGACCAAATCCATCCGGCTGTCCCGTTCCGGGACAGTCCAGAGGCCAAGGTCGCTCCATGTCAGCGCTGCTCGCGCATTCTCCCACCATCGCCCGCGCCAGCCGGGACGCCTTGCGGACCGAGACGGCGCTGTCCGTTCGCGCGCTGACGCCCGCGATGCTGGAAAGCTGCGCCGACGCGCTGGCGTCGCTCGCGGAGCGCGCGCTGGCGCGCAACGTCTTCTATGAAGCGCCTTTCCTGCTGCACGCGGCCCATCATCTGCGCGACGGCGGACGGCCGCTGATGGTCACGGTGTGGCGCGCCGACGAACTCGTCGCGCTGTTTCCGATCGCCGCTCCGGGCTTCAGCATCGGGCCGCGCGTCGCGCGCGGCTGGCTGTCCCGCTATATGACGGACGGGACGCCGCTGATCGACATGGCCTGCGCCGAGCCGGCGCTCGAGGCGTTTCTCGACTGGGCCGACGCGCCGGCGCAGAATTTCACGGGCGTCTCCTTTCCCGCGATCGACGTGAACGGCCCGTTCGCCGCGCTGCTGCGGACCGTCTCGCAGCGTCGCGCGCTCGCCGTCGCGCGCTTCGGCGCGTTCGACCGCGCGGCGCTGCGCCCGCGCGAGCAGGCGAATGTCGAATTCGCGCCGAGCGCCAAGAAGCGCCGCGAATTGCAGCGCCAGAGCAAGCGGCTCGGCGAAACGGGATCGCTCGTCTGGCGCGCCGCGACGGAGCGCCGGGACGTGCGCGACGCCTTCGAGCATTTTCTCGCGCTGGAGGCGCGGGGATGGAAGGGCCGCGCCAGCTCGGCGATGATGCAGGACGCGCCGGCCGCGGCTTTCGCGCGCTGCGCCATGCGCGCGCTCGCGAGCGAGGGGCGTTGCCGCATCGATCTTCTCGAACTCGACGGCGAGCCGATCGCCGCGACGATCGAACTGCTCGCGGGGCACAAGGCCTATTTCTGGAAGATCGCCTATGACGAAACGCGCGCGCGATTCTCGCCCGGCGCGCAGGCTTCGATGCGTCTCACCGAGCGCCATCAGTCGGCGGCCGATCTGATGCTGGTCGACTCCTGCGCGGAAGCCGATCACCCGATGATCAACCGCATGTGGCGCGAGCGCATCCGCATCGCCGATCTGTTCGTCGCGACGTCGTCGCGGCGCGGCTCTTCCGTCGCTCTTGCGATGCGCGCGGAAACGCTGCGCCGTGGGGCGCGGGCGGCGGCGAAGTCGCTCTATCGCGCGATCCGGCCGGTCAAGGCGCGCTGACCGGAGTCAGCGGCTCAGGCGCGCTCGCGCAACAGGCGGCGTATCACCTTTCCGGTCGTCGTCAGCGGCAGCGAATCGACGAACGCGATCTCGCGCGGATATTCGTGCGCCGACAGATGCTCGCGTACGAAGGTCTGGATGTCGGCCGCAAGCGCGTCCGACGCGGCGACGTCGCCCTTCAGCACGACGAACGCCTTGACGATCTCGGTGCGGACCGGATCGGGCTTTCCGACCGCCGCTGCGAGCGCGACGGCGGGATGGCGCAGCAGGCAGTCCTCGATCTCGCCCGGACCGATGCGATAGCCGGCGGATGTGATCACATCGTCGTCGCGGCCGAAGAAACGGACATAGCCGTCGGCGTCGCAGACGCCCTGATCGCCGGTCGTCATCCAGTCGCCGATGAATTTCTCGCGCGTCGCCTCCGGCCTGTTCCAGTAACCGAGGAACATCACCGGATCGGGTCGGCGCACCGCGATCTGCCCCGCCTCCTCGGGCTCGCAGCGCGAACCGTCGCCGCGGATGACCGCGACCGCATGGCCGGGAACGGCGCGGCCGATGGCGCCGGCCCTGACGACGCCGATGGCGGCTGAGGACGACAGCACCAGATTGCATTCCGTCTGGCCGTAGAACTCGTTGATGGTGAGGCCGAGCGCCTCGCGGCCCCAGTGAAAGGTCGGCTCGCCGAGGCTTTCGCCGCCCGACCCGATCGTGCGCAGGGAGAGGTTAAAGCGCTTGCGCGGGTCGGGCACGGCGCGCAGCATCTTGAGCGCGGTCGGCGGGATGAAGGCGTTGCGCACCGTCATGTCCTGCATCAGCCGATAGGCCTGTTCGGGATCGAACTTCTCGAACTTCCTGGCGACCACCGGCACGCCGAAATGCAGGCCGGGCAGCAGCACGTTGAGGAGTCCGCCGGCCCAAGCCCAGTCCGCCGGCGTCCAGAAACGGTCTTCTGGCTGCGGCAAAAACTCATGCGACATTTGCACGCCGGGCAGGTGGCCGAGCAGTACGCGATGGGCGTGCAGCGCGCCCTTCGGATTTCCGGTGGTGCCGGACGTGTAGATCATGAGGGCGGGATCGTCGGCCCCGGTCGCGACGGGCGCGAAGTCCGGGTCGGCCGCGCGCAGCAGGGCCGCATAGTCGAGCGCGCCCGCGCCGGCGCCGTCCACCGAGAGGATCGTGCGCAGCGCCGGCGGCGGATCGGAGCGCAGAAGCCCCGCGATGCGGTCGAGGCTCGCGGCGTTGGCGATCAGGGCGGACGCGCCTGAGTCGCGCAGCCGGTAGTCGACGGCGTCGGCGCCGAACAGGGTCGCGATCGGCAGGGCTACGGCGCCGAGCTTGTAGATCGCGATGTGGGCGGCGGCGACTTCCCGGCATTGCGGCAGCATGATCGCGACGCGGTCGCCGCGCCCGACTCCCTGCCGGCGCAGCGCATCGGCGAGGCGGTTCGACTCCTCGCGCAGCGCGCCATAGCTGACGGGGCGCACCGCATCGCCAGCGGCTTCGACCTCGATGATCGCCGCTCTGTCCGGCTCGACGGCGGCCCAGCGGTCGCAGACATCGACGCCGATGTTGTAGCGCTCGGGAATCCGCCAGCGGAAGGCGGCGACGAGGCGGTCATAGTCGCGAATATCTGGAAGCATCACACTGGCCGGCCGCGGGGCGGCGGGCTTTTTACTCCCGCGCGGGGCGCCGCGCCAGCGCGGGCGCTCCGAGAGCATTTTCGAGCGAAGCGGATACCGGTTCGCGTGAAGAAAATGCGATAAAATCAAGACTGGGAGCAAGTCCGCGATTCGGAGACTTGCGGACTTGCTCTCAGCTCGGGAAGGCGAGCTTGCGCGCGGACTCCTCGGGCAGAAAAGCGTCGGTGAACGTCTCCTCCGCTTTCGCCCTGTCTTTCAGCGGCGCGCCAAGCGCAAGCTGGTCGAGGGCGCGGCTCCATCGCGCCGGATCGATTCCGCCGAAGCCGTTGGCGCGCACCCAATCGGTGCCGACATACTGCTCGATCGCCATGCGCAGCCGCT
>MKVY01000033.1:308857-338622 GCA_001899525.1 Rhizobiales bacterium 65-9 | reverse complement strand
GCGGTCGCATCGGTGCTGAAGCGCAACGAAGGCGCCCGCCGCGACGTGGAGGCCGAGCGGCTGCGCATGGCGATCGAGCAATATGTAGCGACGCCTTGGGCCAAGGCGAACGACTTCGGCGGAATTGACAGCGAGCGCTGGAAGCGGGCGAGCAATCAGATCGGCCTCGCATTCGACTTCAGGAACAAGGCCCGTTCCATCGACGCTTTCACGGATGTTTTTCTGCCGGCCGTCGCCGATCGGTCTTTCCTTTCCGCCGATTAAGCCTCGCGCGATCCGACGCGACGCACGCCGCGCATCGTTGGCGACCTGTGGTCCCTCCCAACTTCTTGAGCCAGTTTTAGAGAGAGTTTTCCGGCTCTGATCGCCCTGGGAGAGGCCATAGCCGATGAAGAAGTCGAAGTTCACCGATCAACAGATCGCCTTCGCCCTGCAACAGGCCGAGGCTGGCGCGTCCGTCGAGGAGATTTGCCGCAAGATGGGGATCAGCCAGGCGACCTCTTTCCGGTGGAAGAAAGTCCATGGCGGTCTGATGCCCTTCGAGGTTCGCGAGCTGAAGCAGTTGCAGGAGGAGAACCTTCGGCTTCGTAAGCTTGTCGCGGATTTGACGCTCAGAAGCGGCGAATGATTTCCCTGAATATGTTAACCGCCTGCTCCAGTCGGCTGATCAGCACAAATTCGTCGGTCTTATGCGCCATCGTCGCTTCACCGGGGCCGAGAATGAATGTGGGCGCATTGCCGAAGGCTGGAGTGAAGACGGACGCGTCGGTAAAATACGCCGCTCCCGCCACATCCTGTCTGTCGCCGGTAATAGCGGTCACCGCAGCGTTGACGAGTTCGGCGGCCGGCGTGTCCGGCGACGTCCATACCGGGGGCAAATCGATATCGACTTCGATACGCGCCTTTGATCCCAGAAGTGAAGCGATTTCCGCTCTGACTTGCGCGTGATCCATACCGGGAATGGAGCGGATATCGACGCCGATCTCCGCGAGGTCCGGCACGGAGTTGACATTTATTCCGCCGTGGAACGTCCCGATATTGAGCGTGGGCGTTGCCAGCGCCGGATGGGCTTGCGTCGCAAAATCATATGTCGTCAAGGCTGCGACAGCCGCGGCGGCCGCGACGACTGCATTTCGGCCTTGCTCTGGCATCGACCCATGCGCCGTCAGCCCGTCGAACAGCAGCCTGAGCCAAAGAGCGCCCTTGTGCCCCAGCAGCACGCGATTGGAGGTCGGTTCCGCGATAATCAGGATTTGCGGCGATTCGATCGTCTGGCTCTGAACCAGCGCTCGCGCCCCGTCGGAACCGGTCTCCTCTCCGGCCGTGATGAGGAGCATGAGGTCCTTGTCGGGCGCTCCCGGCGCGCACTCTTCTATCGCCGCCAGAACGAAGGCGGCGACGGCCCCTTTCATATCGGTGCTGCCTCGTCCGTACAGCCGGTCGCCATCGATGGCGCCGCCGAAGGGGTCCACCGTCCAGGAGCGGAGGCCCAAGGGCACGGTGTCGAGATGGCCTGAAAAACAGAGCGGCGCGCGCAGGCCAGGGCCTTTTCGCGCCACAAGATTGAAGCGCCCTTTGCCCAACGGTCGCAACTGAACGGCGAATCCACGCTCGATCAGCATATCCGCCAGAAAACGCGCCGGAGGCGCTTCGTTCCCGGGCGGATTTATCGTGTTGAAGGCGAGCAGCTTCTGCGTGAGTTCGACGACAGTCATATCCGGTCTCATCGCGTCGACTTAATGGTGAGCGAACACGCGTATCGCTTCGCTCGGAAGACGCACTCTGAATGTCTGCCCTGGCGCGATCGGTTCCTGGCGCTCGGCGCTGAATTTGACGCCGCCCAGATTGAAATACAACACATGGCGCGCGCCCTGGTATGTCTCGCCCAACGCCTGCACCTCGAATATGTTGTCTCCCTGCAATGATGCGCCGTCGTTAAGAACGATGATCTGCTCAGGCCGTATCGCGGCCTTGGCTGCGCTCCCGACCGTATGCGCTGAAGGAACGCAAGCTTTGAGTATGACGCCGTCCGCAAGGACGAGCGTCGCCGCATCTCTTGAATAGCCTGTGATTTTTGCTTCGAAAATGTTATTTGCGCCGACAAAATCGGCCACGAACGCCGTCGCAGGGGTCTTATAGATCTCAGAAGGCGCGCCGACCTGAACGATCTCGCCAGACTCCATGACGACGATCCTGTCGCTCAGCGCCAGAGCCTCAGTCTGATCATGCGTGACATAGATCGTGGTCACGCCGGTGCGTCGTTGCAGGTCTCTCAGCCAGTCGCGCGCCTTGTCGCGCAACTTGGCGTCGAGATTGGACAGCGGTTCGTCGAGAAGCATCAGCCGAGGTCCGTAGACAAGCGTGCGCGCCAGCGCGACGCGCTGTTGTTGGCCGCCTGACAATTCTCCCGGATACCGACCGGCGTATTTCTCCATGTCCACGAGATTGAGCGCCTCGACGATCTTCGATCGCGCCGCGACGCCGGTGATCTTGCGTATTTCGAGCGGAAAGGCGAGATTCTGATGAACCGTCATATGCGGCCACAATGCGTATGACTGGAACATCATTCCGAGATCGCGGAACTGCGGTTCGATAAAGACGCCGGCCTTGTCATCGTAGAGGACCCGGCCGCCGACGGCGATCCGGCCGGAGGTCGGCCTGTCGAGACCAGCGAGCGCGTTGAGGGTTGTGGATTTTCCGCATCCTGACGGTCCCAAAAGCGTAATGAATTCGCCCTCGCCGACAGAAAGCGAAACGTCCCGCAATATGGTGAGCGGTCCGATCTTCCTGCAGAGATTCTCGATCAGGACATCAGCCATTCAACCTGACTCCGAACAGTCGCGTAAAAATGACGAGCAGAAGGGTTGTGAGCGCAATCTGGATGACGGCCAGAGACGCTACGACGCCGGTATAGCCGGGCACCCAGGCGTTCAGCATGGCCATCGAGATCACCTCATTCCCCGGCCGGTACAGGAAGATCGCAGCGGCGTATTCCTTGAAAAACAGAATCATCAACAGGGTGAAGCAAGATAGGAGGGCGGGCTTCAGGATCGGCGCGACGATGCGGCGCATCGTTGTCGACCATCGCGCGCCGGCGACATTCGCGGCGCGGTCGAAATCCTTCGTGACCTGAAGCAGCGCAGGGGCGATGATGCCGTATCCGGCCGGCAGGTGGCGGACGATATAGGCGAGCCCAAGCACCCACAACGTTCCGCTGAGCAATGATAGTCCGGGAATGAAGATAACCGCGTAAAATACGCCCAGGCTGACGATCAGGCCCGGCACGGCGCGAGGCAACTGCACCATCATGTCGAGCACGCGGCGCAGGCGATAGTTCGACCGTTGGGCAACCAGCGCTATCGCGCCGGTGACCACGACGCCTGCGAACGCTCCTCCGATCGCCAGCATCACGGTGTTCGAGATCGCGTGGCGATACGTCGGGTCAAGCCATATGTCGTGATAGTTTTTCAACGTCAGAACGCTGAGAGGCGATATATATGGCGAAAGCACGAGTACGAAGGAGCGCAGGAAAAGACCGAAGACAATCGCGACAATGCCAAACAGCGCATAAAGCAGCGTCGCCGCGAAGACGCCCCATTTCCAGGCCCCGAGACCCATGACGTCCATCCTGCCACCTTTTGGTCCTACGCTCAGAAAGCGATGGCTGCTTCGCAAAAGGAACGTCTGAAGCAGCACCAGAAGTGCGACGAGAACCAGAAGAATGAGGGAAGCCGCTGAGACGAGCCCGTAGTCGGGGCGGCCGGATTCGAATCCTTTATCGTAGATGAAAGTTGTAAGAAGCCGGATGCCAGACGGTCCGCCCAGCAATAGAGGAATGGCGAACATTTCCAGTGCGGCGACAATGTTCATGGCGAACGAAAAGATCAACGCCGGACGCATCATCGGCAGAGTGATGCGCCGCATGGTGCGGAAGGGAGAGGCTCCAGCCACCCTGGCCGCCTGCTCAAGCCTCGGGTCCTGCTGTTGCGCGGACGAAAGGCAATACAGGATGGTCATCGGCGCCATCGACAGGCCGGATATCAGCGATAGACCTGTCAGCGAATAGATGTTCCAGGGATTGGCGATGCCCGTCGCATGAGTGAAGAGAGAGGTGACGTAGCCGGTTGGGCCGTATGTCAATATGGCTCCGAAACCGATCACCAGCGGAGAGACGAATATCGGCCACAGCAGGATATTCGTCAGAAGCTTTCTTGCAGGAATATCTGTCCGCGCCACGATGATCGCCAGCGCGACGCCGAACACAATCGAGAACGTGATGGAGATAGCGCAAAACAGGAGCGTATTGCCCGCGAGGTCGGAAATTTCCGGCAGCGTAAAGAGGTTTTGGAAATTGCCCAGCGTCAGGCCGCCTCGCCAAGCATAGAGCGGAACCGGGCTGAAAGCCTGCAGAACCAGCGGGGCGACGGGCGCCATGACAAGGATGACGCACAACGCCATGACGGCGTTCTGGATGACGGGTTCGGCGAAGGCCTTCCCCGAGAAATTTCTCGGGGAAGAACCCGTGGATTGCGGGGGTGAAAGTTCATCCATCGCACCCGTTTCTTGTCGCATGTCAGACTATTTCTTTGGGAAGAACGCGGTCGACCATTTCCGCGAAAACGTCTCGCGGGCCGCCATCAGTTGCGGATCGTAGTCGATGATGAGGATGTTCTTTTCCCCTACCTGTTCGGTGATCGCTTTAAGGCTGTAATAGGGAACGTCGCCTTTGGAGATGTCCGCTCGGTAGGGCGTGAGGCCCAGTTCGCCAAGCGCGATTTGCCCGTCGCGAGACAAAAGGAAATCCATCATGAGCTTGCCCGATGCGGGGCTTGACGCCGCCTTCGTGAGCGCGAGCCCTCTCAATGAGAGCATCGTTCCATCGGACGGAAAGGCCCAGCCGACGATCGACGACATTTCCCGCGCGCTGAGGCGCGGTATATTAACCCCGGAAAGAAAGAGACCCAGGGCGTATTCGCCGGAGATCACCTTGTCGCGGATCGTGCCTGCGCTGCGTTCTGGACGGGAAGCGGCGCCAATAGCTTCCATTTTCGCCCAGTCGTCAGGGTGGTTTTTGTTCCACGTCCAGAACAGCGAAAGACCGAAGGGATTCGCGGCGGCGTCATAGGTTGAAATCTTTCCGCGATATTTGGGAGCGAGCGCGGCGATGTCGGCGACTGATTTCGGCCAATTCGCTTCAGGCACGACGAATTTGTTATAGGCGATGATGATTGGATCAACGGACGCGGTGTATAACCCTGGAAGGGGTTTGCTCCAGGCCGGAAGGGAATCCGATTCCGGAGACACGTACTTAACGATCTGACCTTTCTCCGCGAATTCCAGCCAGCGATCCACGCCAGCCGTCAGGATGAGATCGGCTGTGCGCGTCGATGTGGAGCTTTCCGCATAATACTTTTCCCACAGGTCGCCGCCCATGTTGGTGGTTTCGACCTTGATCCAGGGATAGAGCGCGCCGAACTTGTTGAGCGCGCTTTTCCAGAACTCGGGCTCCAGATTTGAGTAAATGAGAAGCCCCTTCTCGGATTTGCTCGCCTCGATCAGGCCCGATTTTTCCTGGGCCGCGAGTTGGAAGGAACTGGCCAACAGCGACGCCGCGGCCAAAATGCCTAACAGTGGTTTCATTGCGTTCTCCTCTAAAGCGCCTCTCCTTCGCCGCTCGCCATTCTAGGCTTCGGATCAGGAACCGTCCGGGAGCGCGCGGCTTTCGAGCAGCGTGCGCGACCGTTCAATATGCCGCCGCATCAATAGCGACGCGAGTTCGCCATCCCGTTTCTGCAGAGCGTCGAGCACCGCAGAATGTTCGGCGTGCGCGACCCGCGTACGGTCGGCGAGATCCGGCCATACTCGCCGGTAATAACCGCGCGCGCGCCGCCAGAGATCGGTCGCCAAAAGGGCCTTCAACTCCGAATTGCCGGCGATCTCCGCCAATCGCGCATGAAAATCTCGGATAGGAAGAGGCCGCGCCTGCTGGCCGTGCTCGATAAGCGGCAACGCGGACCGCTCCACCTCAAGCAGTTTCTCCAATTCGGCGATCTGCTCGTCCGATATCCTCGCTGCCGCACGGCGGCACACGATTTCCTCCAGAGCTGCTCTTATTTCGTACAGCTCGGAGACCATGCGCACCGTCAGCGGAACGACGCGCACTCCGGCGTAGGGCAGCCGCTGGATCAGCCGGCGTTCTTCCAGCAAACGCATCGCCTCGCGCAAGGGCGCGCGGCTTACGCCAAAGCGCGTCGCAAGCTCGGCCTCACGCAATCGCTCGCCTTCCGCGAATTCGCCGGAGATCACGGCGTCGGAAATAAGCTTGACGATTTGATCGGAAAGGGGCGGAGGGAGGTCCAAGGAGATACTTTTGTCGACAAAAAGCCTGTTCCGCAGTGAGAAGGGGCGCATAACCGCTAACAAGTCAAGAGAAAATCGTAAGTTTTCACGATGGAGTTGTTTCTGGAGAAGATTTAGTCGACAATCTGGATTGAATATGGTTTTTGAATCCGGGAGAGAGCGACGGGGTGTTCTTTGGCCGAGAGTGTGAAGTTTGTGTGCTCGTCCGGCGCTGTCGGAAGCGGCATCCACCTGACGGCGTTTCAGGCGGCTATGAAACGAAAGCCCGATTTCGTCGCCTCGGACGCCGGCACGATCGATGCCGGGCCGTATCATCTTGGCGTCGGCAAGGGGGCCTATGCTGCCGAGGCGATGCGGCATGATCTAGAAATTCTGCTGACCGAGGTTCCGCGCGGAACCCCCATTCTCGTCGGCTCCGCTGACACGGCTGGCGGCGATCCTCATGTTGACCGCACGCTCGAGATCGTCAGGGAGATTATTTCGCGGCGCGGTCTGAAGAGGCGTGTCGCCGTTATCCGCTCCGAACTCGACCGCACGATGCTGCAGGACGCGCTCGACGACGGCAGGGTCATCCCGCTGGACCATGCGCCTGAACTCGACCGAAACCGGCTGGTGCGCTCAACCCGCGTTGTCGGCATGATGGGCGTCGAACCGCTCCAGGACGCGTTGCGTCAGGATGTTGACTTCATTCTGGCGGGAAGATGCAGCGATTCCGCGCTCTTCGCAGCTTTGCCTATCATGCGGGGCATCCCCGAAGGTCTGGCCTGGCACGCCGGCAAGATCGTTGAATGCGGCACGCTGACCTGCGAAACCTATGGCAAGGGTTCGATGTTCGGCGAGTTGTTTTCCGATCACGGAATTATCACTCCGATCGGCGAAGGGTTGCGTTGCACGCCGCAGAGCGTGGCGTCGCACAGCCTCTATGAAAATGGCGATCCGTATCTGCATCGCGAATCGTCGGGCACGCTCGACATCACCCACGCCCGCTACGAGCAGCACGACCCGGTTAGCGTTCGCATATCGGGCGCGGCTTATGTCCATGCGGATCGGCCGAGCATCAAGCTGGAGGGCGTCGAACACGCCGGTTATCAGTCGGTTCTTTTCGGCGGAATTCGCGATCCCTTCATCATCCGCCAGTTTGATAAATGGCTGAATGAGGTGAAGGACGAGGTGCGGCAACGCGCGGCGCGGTTGCTCGGCGACGTTCTCTCTCCTGATGATTGGCGGATCGATACTCACGCCTATGGTCTCAACGCCGTTATGGGCGTTCGGGAGCCTGCGCATGATAAACCGCCACATGAGATCGGCTTGGCTTTCTGCGTATCAGCGCCGTCGCAACTCTTGGCCAACAAGCTGGCCGAATTGAGTAGACAGCCGCTGCTGCATCATCCGATTCCGGAATGGTCGGGTTCCATCACGGGTTTCGCGTGCCTTTTTAATCAGGCTCATGTGGAGCGCGGCCCGTACTGGCGCTTCTCGATGCATCACGTGTTGCTGCCGAAGCCGAACGAAACGATATTCCGCACCGAAATCCTTTCCCTTGGCGACGCGTAGGGGCGACCGTATGAAGCTTAGTGATTGCACCGCGTTGATCAGGAGCAAGAATGCGGGTCCGTTCTCCCTGACTTACGATATCATGTTTTCAAAGCGGGAGCTCTACGAGCACGTAAAGGCTTCGGGCTGCATAACCGCCGCTAAACTTGCTGACGTTATCGGCTGCAACTCGCAGGAAATGAAGTTTTTCGTTTGCGACAATGCGCTTGCGTTCAAGTTTACGATCCCGAGGCTGCATCCGGCCGGAGATCCGGCTGATGCTGATCTGCATGGCGGGCAGCAGTTCGCTCCGCTCATGGATATCGAGATTCCACCCTATGCGTGATTCATGGCTGGTCGGCATTGTCGCGGGCCGGCCATGGACGATCGCTGGAAGTTCGATCTCGAACGCTGGCTTGCGCGCTTTCTTGGCGCGCTGTGTGCGCGGGTTGGAGCTGGCGCGCCGCATGGTCTCGGGTGTGTGATGGGCGGCGTTCCGGTGCGGCGCCGCGCGCGGCGATCACGTCAGAGCTTTCAGGACGCCCCGGCGTCTGTGGCGCCGCAACCTTGTCGAAATGCGCGACGCCGGCTTTGCGCATCGCCTATGCCGTCGCTCCGAGCGCAAGCCGGGCGCTGAGGCTGGTTGGCGTGTTACGCGCAACAATCCCGATGGCTCCTGCTTTGATGTCAGCGCTCGCGAGTCGCTGGATCGTCGATCCGCGGATTGAATGATCTCGCACGATCGGTCAGCAAGGAAAACGCGGAACCTCAGAAGCTCCACGCTTCACGTCTTGGGGACGTCTGTGACGCAGCCGGCCCTTATGGCCTATCATTTCTGGCCAACGCTTCCGGCTTGCTGGCGGCCGGCTGATTTCACCGAGCATGCCGATCGAGCCGGCGTCTCGGCTGCGCCCGCTTCCGCGTTCGCCCCTGTTGTTCATCCGCCTGAGGCTGTAAGGATATCGCTCGGCGTCGCCCTCGATCGGGGCGATCTGGAAGATGGCCTCAGTTTGCCTGTAAGTCTCATTTAGCAACCGATGCTCGGCGTAAAAGCCGTGGTGTGAAAAAAAGGTCTTCAACCATGTCCATGATCAAGGCCGCAGTTGTTCAGGCCGCTCCAAAATTGTTCGACACGCCTCGAACCTTGGAGAAACTCGCCGAACTGACGCGCGATGCGGCGGGGCGAGGGGCCAGCCTCGTCGTTTTCCCCGAGGCGTTCGTCGGCGGCTATCCGAAAGGGTTGGACTTCGGAGCGCGGCTCGGCAGTCGAAGCCCTGAGGGCCGCGAAGAGTTCCGGCGCTACCACGACAGCGCCATCGATCTTCCCGGATCCGAGGCGGCGCGCATAGGCGAAGCCGCGCGCGAGAACGGCGTGCATCTTGTGGTCGGCGTCATCGAGCGCGACGGCGGCACGCTCTATTGCTCGACCCTGACTTATGCGCCTTCCGGAAAGTTGCTCTACAAACATCGGAAGCTCATGCCGACGGCGCTCGAACGCCTCGTCTGGGGTTTCGGCGACGGCTCGACCATCGGCGTGGTTGATACGCCGATCGGTCGCATCGGCAGCGTCATCTGCTGGGAGAACTACATGCCGTTGCTGCGTGCGGCGATGTATGCGCAGGGCGTCGAACTCTATTGCGCGCCGACTGTCGATGATCGCGACACGTGGCTGCCGACCATGCGCACAATCGCGCTCGAAGGCCGATGCTTCGTCATTTCCGCCTGCCAATACATGACTCGCGCGGATGGTCCCCCGGACTACGCTCCTATACAGGGCGATGAGGCGGGGGTCGTGCTGATCCGTGGCGGCTCGTGCATCGTCGACCCGCTTGGAAACATCCTGGTCGAACCCGACTTCACGGGCGAGGCGATCAAGGTGGCCGAGATCGACCGGCGCGTGATCGCGCGCGGAAAATACGACCTTGATGTCGTGGGTCACTATGCGCGGCCGGATGTTTTCAAGCTGTCCGTTGACGTCCGTCCCAAACAGGCGGTCACGTTCGACGGCCAGCGTTCCGTGCCAATAGGTTTCGAGAAATTCGACGCCGCGCCGTCCCCTGAGGGTTCATGATGTTCGGCCTGACCCCTCTCGGCGAGAAGGAAGCGAACACCATATCCGGTTGTTCGCGGCCAGCATGCGCGGCGCGTTCCCGGACATGATCCGTATCCGCTGCTCCCGCGCGGGCGCTGGCGAGGCTCATTCCATACGCGGCGTGAGGATCGCCTTGCCGGCGATCAGGCCGCTTTCCAGCGCGCGATGCGCCTCGGCCGCCTCTTCAAGCGTGAAGGTGCGGTCGATGATGGGCTTCACGCGGCCCCAGCGCACCAGCGGCCATATCCGCTGCTCGATGTCGCGGGCGAGGCGACCCTTCTCCTCCACGGAGCGGCGGCGGAGGTTCGCGCCGGTGACCGTCAGCCGGTTGAGCAGCAGATGGAGCAGATCGAAGGAGGCCTCGAGCCCGTCCTGCAGCGACACGTAGCACAGCCTTCCGCCCATCTTCAGGCATGCGATGTTCCGCTTCGCGTAGGGGCCGCCGACGAGATCGAGCACGATGTCCACGCCCTCGCCCTGCGTGTGGCGGCGGACGGCCTCCACGAAATCCGTCGTCTTGTAGTTGATCGCGAGATCGGCCCCGAGATCGCGCGCGAAGGCGCAGCGCTCGTCCGATCCGGCGGTCGCGATCACCGAGGCGCCGCAGTTGGTCGCGACCTGAATCGCCATGCTGCCGACGCCGCTGGCGCCGCCATGCACCAGCAGCGTGTCGCCCGACGTCAATCGCGCCTGCTCGAAGATGGTGATCCAGACCGTGAAGACGACTTCGGGCAGGCCCGCCGCCTCGATCAGCGTGAGATGATCGGGAACCGGCAGGCACTGAACCTCCGGCGCGACGCAGTATTCGGCGTAGCCGCCGCCGACCACGAGCGCGCAGACCCTGTCGCCCGGCTTCCAGCGCTTCACGCCCGGACCGCAGGCGGCGACGACGCCGGCAACCTCGAGTCCCGGCACCGTCGGCGCGTTGTCCGGCATCGGATAGGTTCCGAGGCGCTGCATCACGTCGGCGCGGTTCACGCCGGCGCCGTGCACCTCGATGAGCACCTCGCCCGCGCCTGGCGCCGGCGTCGGCTGTCGCTTCAGGATCAGCGCCTCGGGGCCGCCAATGTCCGGAATGTCGATCACGCGATGGGTGGCGGGAGGCGAAGCGGTCTGGCTCATTTTGAAGGCTTGCGGTTCGGTGCGGCGAGGCGCGAGATAAGCAGGGGATATCCAAGCGGGAAATAAGCGATGGCGCCTATGCGCGACCGGATGCGCTTGCCAGGTCGCCTCCGAGGACTACCATGTGGCCTGGATTTTGAATCCGGCACGCCGATGTCCGTTATCGCCCATGCGGCGCAGGCCGCGCCCGATCCTGATCTCGCGAGTCGGCGCGGCCATCGCATTGCGCTCGTGTCCGCCGGTCAGACCCCGCGCCGCGACATTGTTCGCGACATCGCGTCTTTTCTTCCGCCGCGTACCGACGTCGTCGAGTATGGCGTGCTTGACGGCCTGTCAGATGCGGAGATCGACGGGCTTGCCCCCCGGCCGGGAGAACGAAGCATCGCGACGCGGCTGGCCGCCGGCCGGCCGGTGGTTCTGTCGCGCGTCGCGGTGGAGGACCGCGTCCAGCGCGTCCTGTCAGGCATGTCGGCCCGGGAGTTCGATCTCGTCGGGCTTCTTTCCACGGGCTTCGTCCGCGAATTCGCCGGCGCTTGTCCGGTCATCAATCTGCAAAGCGCGATGGAGCGCACGATCGCCGCGCTCGCCACTTCGGGGCGGCGCGTCGGCCTTATCCAGCCGATCGAACGTCAGGTGCATGAGGGCGTCGCGAGCCCCTCCGGCTATCGGCTCGCCTGGACCTGGCTCGACGCCGACGACCCGCGCGATCTCGATCGGGTCGCGGCGGATTGCGCCGGTTGCGAGACCCTGGTCCTCAACTCCATCGCCTACGACGAGGCCACCAGCGAGCGGCTGACGCGGCTGACAGGCAAGACAGTCCTCCTCCCACGTCGGGTGCTCGGCGCCGCCGCGCGCATGCTGATGGACGCCGCCGAAACCATTGCGCCGGTTTCAATGGATGCGGAGGCGCGCATGGCCCGTCTGACCCCGCGCGAGCGCGAGGTCATGTGGCTGATGGTGGAGGGGCTCCAGAGCAAGGAGATCGGCCGCAGGCTCAGCGTCAGTTCGCGCACAGTCGACATTCACCGCGCGCGGGTGCTTGGCAAGATCGGCGTGGCCTCCACCCATGCGCTGATCCATTTCGCGCTTCTTCACGTCAACCGGAGCGGCGGACCGGCGGCCGCGGATCGCCGATATAGGTGACATCTAGTATTTTCAGCCCGCGCCTCCGAAGGCTAGATCGCAGCGACCGTTTCAAGACGCTGCGATGCGCCAGGCGGCGCGGGCCGCGCCGCTGCGATGCTGTCGCGCGTCCGCAGAGGATATCTCCATGGCGTCGCGTTTTCGCATCGGCATCGACATCGGCGGCACGTTCACGGATTTCATCCTGCATGACAGCGAGACCGGCGCGATCAGACTGCACAAGAAGCTGACCACGCCGCATGATCCGTCGGAGGCGGCGCTTGGCGGCCTGGAGGAACTCGTCGCAGCCGCAGGCGTGTCGATCGGCGACATCGGCGAGATCGTGCACGGCACCACGCTGGTGACCAATGCGGTGATCGAACGGAAAGGCGCGAAGCTCGGCCTGATCACGACGCGCGGCTTCCGCGACATTCTCGAGCTCGGAACCGAGCAGCGGTACGACATCTACGATCTGTTCCTCACCTTTCCCGAGCCGCTGGTCAGCCGCGATCTGCGCCTCGAGGTCGGCGAGCGCATGAATCGCGACGGCGACGTGGTCCAGCCGCTCGATGCGGAGGAGACGCGCCGCGCCGCCGCCGCGCTCGTCGCCGCCGGCTGCGAGGCGATCGCGGTCTGCTTCCTCAACAGCTATCGCAACCCGGCGCATGAGAAGGCGGCGGGCGAGATCATTCGCGCCTCCTTCCCCGACGTCTCGGTGTCGCTCTCCAGCGAGGTCGTTGCCGAACTGTGGGAGTATCAGCGGTTCGTCACAACGTGCGCCAACGCCTATGTCCAGCCGCGCATGGACAGCTATCTGCTGCGGCTCGAGCGCGAGCTGGCCCGGCGCGGCTTTCGCGGCGACCTGCGCCTGATGCATTCCGCCGGCGGCCTGATCTCGGCGAAAGCGGCGCGGGAGTTTCCCATCCGGCTGCTGGAGAGCGGCCCGGCCGGAGGCGGGCTCGCCACGGCGCTGTTCGGCGCGCTCGCCGGCAAGAAAGATGTCATCTCTTTCGATATGGGCGGCACCACAGCGAAGGCCTGCCTCATCGAGGACGGGCGCTGCGAGATCGCCCCGATGATGGAAGCGGCGCGCGTCCGCCGTTTCGCCAAGGGCTCCGGCCTGCCGATCAAGGCGCCCGTGATCGAGATGATCGAGATCGGCGCCGGCGGCGGTTCGATCGCGGCGATCGACGCGGTCGGGCTTCTGAAAGTTGGCCCGCACTCCGCCGGCTCCGACCCCGGTCCCGCGTGTTACAGCCTCGGCGGGACGGAGCCGACGGTGACCGACGCCAATCTAGCGCTCGGCTACTACGATCCGGGCTTCTTCCTCGGCGGACGCATGTCCCTTGACCTCCAGAAGGCCCAGGACGCGCTGTCCGCGATCGCCCGACCTCTGGGCCTCTCTGTGGAAGAGGCCGCCTGGGGCGTCCACAAGGTCGTTGTGGACAGCATGGCCGCCGCCGCCCGCGTCCACATCGTGGAGAAGGGCAAGGACCCCCGCAACTATGCCATGGTCGGATTCGGCGGCGCCGGCCCGGCTCACGCCGCCGACGTGGCGCGCGCGCTCGGCGTGCGCGAGGTGATCATTCCGCTCGCGTCTGGGGCGGCCTCGGCGCTCGGCTTCCTCACGGCGCCGCTGACCTTCGATCTCGTGCGCTCCCTGCCGGTCGAGTTCGGCCCCGACTTCGACGCCGCCCGGGTGCAGGCGGTGCTGGAGGAGATGGAGGCCGAGGGCCGCATGCGGCTCGCCGACGCCGGCGTCGAGCCGGGCGACGTCCGCGTGACCTACAGCGCCGACATGCGCCTCGTCGGACAGATGCACGACATCTCCGTGCCGCTGCCTGCGCCGCGTCTCGACGCCGGCGGCTTCGACGAGATCCGCCGCGCCTTCACCAAGACTTATGAGCGTCGATACACGGCCGTCTACGAAGGCGCGCGCATGGAGGCGATCAATTTCCGCGTGCGCTGCGCCGGGCCCGATCCGAGCCTCGCCCTGTCGGGCGCCGCGGCCGGCGGCGGCGATGAGCGCGTCAAAGGCAAGCGGCGCGCCTGGTTCGAGGGCGGCTGGACCGAGGCGACGGTGTATGATCGCTACGCGCTGCGCGCCGGCGACCGGATCGCCGGTCCGGCGATCATCGAGGAGCGCGAGGCGACGACCGTCATTGCGCCGGACGATTCCGTCGCGGTCGACGACAATCTCAATCTCCGGATTGCGATCGCGCTGCCTCGGTCCGCCGAAGCATTGATCACGCCTGACATGCCGCTCGCCGAGGCGGCGCGCCGCATCGAGGCGGACCCGATCTCGCTTGAAATCATGTGGAGCCGCCTGATCAATGTCGTCGAGGAGATGTGGCTGACCGTCTGCCGCACCGCCTTCTCGCTCGTCATCTCGGAAGCGCAGGATTTCGCCTGCGAGCTGCTTGATCCGGATGGCGAGACGCTCGCTCATTCGCCGCGCGCGATGCCGGTGTTCAACCTCACCCTGCCGCGCGCCGTGAAGGCCCTGCTGAAGCGCTATCCGGCCGCGACCTTGAAGCCAGGCGACGTCCTGATCACCAACGATCCATGGCTGTGCGCCGGCCATCTGTTCGACATCGCGATCGTGACGCCCGTGTTCAAGAACGACCGCCTCGTCGGGCTGATGGGCACGGTCGGCCACGTCGCGGATATCGGCGGCACGCGCGACGCGCTTCAAGCGCGCGAGGTTTATGAAGAGGGATTGCAAATTCCTCCCATGAAGCTGTTCGAGGCAGGTCGGCCGAACGAGACGCTGTTGCGCCTCATGGGCGAGAATATCCGTCGCTCCGATCAGGTGATCGGCGACGTCTATTCCTTCGTCGCCGCGAACGCGATCGGCGCCGAGCGGCTGCTCGCCTTCATGGACGAGTATGGCATGCACGATCTTCGCGCGCTCGCCCATGTCGTTCAGGGCCTTTCGGAGAAGGCGATGCGTGATGCGATCCGCGCCCTGCCGGATGGCGTTTATCGCGGCTCGATCACCAACAACCCGCTTGGCGAGCCGATGACCTTCCCGCTCAAGCTGACCGTGAAGGACGACGAGATCGAGCTCGATTTCGAGGGCGCGCCGCCGGAATCGCCGCGCGGCGGCCTGAACTGCACGCTGAACTACACGAGCGCGCACGCGACCTATCCGCTCAAATCGATGCTGACGCCGAATGTGCGCGGCAACGCCGGCTGCTACCGCGCCTTCTCCGTGAAGGCGCCGGAAGGGTCGATCCTGAACTGCCGCTATCCGGCTTCCGTGAGCATGCGCACGCGCACAGGCTGGTATCTGGCGCCAAACATCTTCCGCGCTCTTTCGGGCGCTGCGCCCGAGCAGGTTCAGGCTTTCACGGGGCTGGCGACCGCGGCGAACATTTATGGCCGCGACGCGGAAAACCGACCCTATGCGGACATGCTGTTCATGGGCGGCGGGCAGGGCGCCTCGGCCCATGGCGACGGCAAGTCTGGGCTGCTCTATCCGACCTCCGCCGCAAACACCTCGATCGAACTGATCGAGGCGCGGGTGCCGGTGCTGGTGATCGAGAAAACCTATGTCGCGGATTCAGGCGGCGCCGGCCGCCAACGCGGCGGCCTCGGTCAACGCGCGCGCCTGCGCAAGCTGTTCGACGACGGCCAGTCGATGCTGGTCTCGATCTATCCGGAAGGCGTCGACATCGACGTGCAGGGTCTGTTCGGCGGCGCTTCCGGCGGTCAGGCGCGCGGCCGCTTGCTCGACGCGGGCGGCAATGAGCTGCGCGACTGCGGCGCGGGCGAGCTCGTACAGCTGAACACGACGGATCAGATCGCCGAAATCATGCTCGCCGGCGGCGCCGGCTATGGTCCGGCCGCCGAGCGCGACCCTGACGCGCTCCAGCGCGACATCGCGCTTGGCTACGTCTCCGCCGGCCGGGCGGAGCTTGATTATCCGCTGGGCGCGAAGGGCGCGCCGTCGTTGCCGAACACGTCGGCGCGCATGTCCAACTGACGGGTTTTTGCAGGGGAATGGCCAAAGGCCGAGGGGGAATTCATGAGCGACGTGAGCGTCAAGCCGCAGGAGACGACGGCGGCGAAGCATCCGAGCGTCTTTGAACCATCGACGTTCATTCTGCTTGTCTTGCTGTGCGTGTTCGGCGCCATCATCGGCCTGCAGCTTCTCGTGTCGCTTGGCGTCACGCCGAACACCTCGCTGATCGGAGCGCTCGCGGCGATGGCGCTGGCCCGGGCGCCGATCGCGTTCTTCACGCGCTACCGCTCGCTTCACGTCCAGAATCTCGCGCAGAGCGCCATCTCCTCGGCGACCTTCGGCGCGGCGAACAGCCTGCTCCTGCCGATTGGCGTTCCTTTCCTGCTGAACCGCATGGATCTCGTCCTGCCGATGTTCGCCGGCGTGTTCTGCGCGCTGCTGCTGGACGCCTATCTTCTCTACAGGATGTTCGATTCGCGCGTGTTTCCGGCGACGGGCGCGTGGCCTCCAGGCGTCGCGGCGGCCGAGGCCATCAAGGCCGGCGACGAGGGCGGTCGAAAAGCCAGAATTCTCGGCGGCGGATTCGCGCTCGGCATCGTCGGCTCCTATTTCGCTATCCCGATGTCAGCATTCGGCGTCGCCTTTATCGGCAATATCTGGGCGCTGTCGATGTTCGGCGTCGCGCTTCTGGTGCGCGGCTATTCGACGAAGCTTTTTTCCGATCCGATCTTCGCGTCGCTGATACCGAACGGCGACCTGATGCGCGGCTATATCCCGCATGGCGTCATGATCGGGGCTGGACTCGTCGCGCTCGTGCAGGTCGTGATCCTTCTTTTCCAGCGTGAGGATTCCGCGACGACGCGGCCGACGGGCCGGTCCGACGCGGACGTGCGGCGCGCGCTGGGGCTCGGCACGGCTGGCTATATCCTGATCGCGATACTGATCGCCGTGCTCGGCGGCCTGTTCAGCGAGATGTCGACGGGCATGCTGATCCTGTTCGTGCTCTACGCGGCCTTCGCCGCTTACGTGCATGAGCTGATCGTCGGTCTCGCGGCGATGCATTCCGGCTGGTTCCCGGCCTTCGCCGTCGCGCTGATCACGCTTATCATCGGCATGCTGATCGGATTCCCGATGCCGGCCCTGGCGCTGCTGACGGGCTTCTCCGCGGCCACCGGTCCAGCCTTCGCCGACATGGGCTACGACCTGAAGGCGGGCTACTTGCTGCGCGGCAATGGCGCCAATCCCGCTTTCGAGCGCGAGGGCCGGCGCCAGCAGCTGATGGCGGCGATGATCGCCTTCGTCGTCGCGGGCGCGGTGGTGCTCTGGTCCTACCCGTCCTATTTTGCGCAGAACCTGATCCCGCCGGTCGATCGCGTCTATGCTGCGACGATTTCCGCGGGCGTCGCGCCCGGCGTCGCATGGTCGCTCTTCATCTGGGCCGTGCCCGGCGCGATCCTTCAGTTCCTGGGCGGGCCGCAGCGACAGATCGGCGTGCTGTTCGCAACCGGCCTCCTCATTAATTTCCCGATGGCGGGCTGGGCTGTGCTGACCGGCATCGCGCTGCGCCTGATCTGGCGGCGGATCGGCGGCGAGGGTGCGAAGAGCAGCATGGAGGTGTTCGCGGCCGGCCTGATCGCGGGCGACGCGATCTACAGCTTCTTCGACTCGGTCGGAAAGCGCTTCTTCAGATAGGATCAGGCTCTATGGGCAAACTGCTTGGCGCCCTTACGGTTGGCCAGGCGCCGCGGCCGGACATCGCGCCGGTTCTCGAAGCGGCGCTTGGGCCGGAAATCGCCTGCCTGCATGCGGGCGTTCTGGACGGGCTTATGCGCGACGAGATCGAAATCCGCTTCGGCCGGAAGCCGTCGTCGCGCCTTCTGACGACGCGCCTTCTCGACGGATCATCCGTCGTCATCGACAAGGATGCGACCGAAGACGCGGCCGTTGCAAAGGTTGCAGCGCTGGAGGAGCAGGGCTGCTCGGCGATCCTCATGCTCTGCACCGGATCGTTCCATCGCCTGAAGACGAAAAAGGCATGGCTGCTCGAGCCGGACCATCTGCTGCCGGGCGCTGTCGCGTCGCTGATCGGCGATCGCCAGCTCGGCGTTCTGGCGCCTTTGCCGGAGCAGATCGAGTCCGAGCACGACAAATGGCGTCCGCTCCGGCGCGCGCCGATCTACGCCGCCTCTTCGCCCTACACCGGATCAAGCGAAGAGCTCGCGGCCGCGGCGCGCGCGCTGGCGGACCGCGGCGCCGACGTGCTGCTCATGGACTGCATGGGCTATGCGGCGAACCATAAATCGATCGCCGGCGGCGCATCGGGCCTGCCGGTCATCCTGTCGAACGCGCTCGTCGCGAAGCTCGTGTCCGAGATCGTGTGACCGCGTCGCCACAGCCGGCGTCAACGATGCTCTGGCGCTGCGTCGAACGTTGATGGGCGCCGAATTGTGGATTCGCGTGCGCCGGGGCTCATCAACATCCGCATGACGCCGTCGCGGACGGCTGTCCCGAAAAGCAGCTCAGTTTTAGGACGCTCAGCGCAGGCCCAACTCCCGCTGCGGGGAGCGCTTGTGCGATCCGCCGCATCACCACCAGTCGTCCCATGTCCAGGAGCTTTTCATCACGTTCGTGAGCTGGAACGTCTCAGTCCTGATGATGGCGCCGTCCATCATCTGCGGGAGTTCGTTGCTGATGAAGGCGTAGAGATCCTGCGTGGTCGGATGGATCGTCTGAATGCTGATGTCGGCCGAACCGAACGTGGTGCCGACAAAACGGACATGTGGAATATCGGCGAGTTTTTTCGCGACGGCGTCGATCGCGCCCGGCTTCACCTGGATGAGCACGAGCGCCACCGCTTCAAATCCAAGATTGAGCGGTGAACCGACCGCCGCGATGCGGATCAATCCGCGATCGATCATGCGGCCCACGCGTTGCCTGATCGTTCCCTCCGACACGCCAAGGTCGCGCGCGATGTCGCGATAGGGACGGCGTCCGTCAGGCGACAAGGCTGCGAGAATCCGCCGATCGGTCTGATCGATCGTGTCGTTGCCCATGCCTTCTCCAGATACGCAATGCGTAGTTTGAAAATTATGCGATTGCGCATTGCGTAGTCAATCACAATATAGTTGACGCATTCCGTAGGCGACCATTAGTATCACGGCAGCCGGGACAGGCAGGGTTTCCGCCGCTGGCGAGACGACCTGACAATGAGGGGAAATCCATGAAAATCGTCAGCCGTTTGTTCACCGCCGCGGTGGCGGGCGCCGCGCTGCTTGCGGGCTCTATCGTCGCGAGCGCACAGGACCGCGACGCGAAAATCACTTTCTTCATTTGGGCCGGCTCCAACCAGGGCGTTGTGCCGATGGAGGTGATCAAGGCCTACAAGGAGAAGAATCCGAAGGTCCAGATCGAGGTTCTCGAATCCAACAACGCGATCACTTTTCCGAAAATGGTCGCTGCGAAGCGGACCACGCCGGACAATCCGCTCGTGAATTGCGGCTTCTTCAATGTCGACTCGATCACAAAGGGCGACGTCGAGGACATATGGGCCAAGATTGACCCGGCGAAGACGCCGAACATGGCCAACGTGCTGAAAGAGTTCGTCAGGCCCGAGGGGCGCGGCGTCGGATACATGATGTCGGCGATCGGAATTCTTTACAACAAGAACGCCATGAAGGAGCCGCCGACCTCGTGGACTGATCTTTGGAACCCCGCGAACCGCGGGCGCGTCACCATGTTCGATTATGACGCGCGGATGGTGGCGATCGCTGCGCGCCTGAATGGCGGCAGCGAGAAAAACCCTGATCCGGGTTTCAAGATCTGGTCGGACAATGCGAAGAACTTCCGCGCGCTGGTCGACTCCAACGACGCGGTGAAGAACCTCGTCAGCTCCGGCGACGCATGGATGGCGCCGTGGTTCTCGGCCATCGCCAAGGTGTGGATCGAAGAAGGCGCGCCGCTCGGCCTCGCCATTCCTAAGGAAGGCGCGATCGCGTTCCCGCTGTATCTCGCGATGGTCAACGGCTCCACGCCGGCGCAGCAGGCGGTATGCCAGGATCTGATCAACGAGTTGCTGACGCCTGAGAATTCTGGCCGTTATGGCACGCTCACCAAGGGCATCCCGCTTGTGACCAACGCCAAGCTCTCCGAGGAGCAGGCCAAAGATCCCATGCTCAATCTCTCGATCGCATCGCATTCGATCTTGCTCGACTACAACTACATCGGCGAGGTCGCGTCCGACTGGCGCGAGCGCTGGGATCGCGAAGTCAAGTTCAAGCTGCGCTGAGGTTTGAGCAGCCGGGGTCGGGCGCTTCAGTGCGCCCGACCCCATGTTTGTGCCACGCCCCATAGCGTTCAAGGGAACGGCAAGTGGAATTGGATGTCGAGTTTGTCGGCGTCACGAAATCCTTCGGAGATTTCGTTGCGGTCGATAATATCAGTTTCAGCGTCGCCAAGGGCAGTTTCTTCTCGCTGCTCGGGCCGTCAGGCTGCGGCAAGTCCACCACGCTGCGGATGACGAGCGGATTCGAACACCCCGACAGCGGCCAGTTGCGGATCGCAGGGCAGGAGATGGCCGGCGTCGCCCCCTATCGGCGGCCGACGAACATGGTGTTTCAGCGCTGGGCGCTGTTTCCGCACATGACGGCCGCCGAGAATGTCGCTTTCGGGCTCGAGGTCGAGCGGACGCCGCGACGCGAAATGCGCGAGCGAGTCGCGCAGGCGCTGGCGCTGGTCGGCCTCTCCGAATTTTCGCATCGCAAGCCGGGGCAATTGTCCGGCGGTCAGATGCAGCGCGTCGCGCTCGCTCGCGCTCTGGTGAAGCGGCCAAAAGTGCTTCTTCTCGACGAACCGCTCGGCGCGCTTGATCTGAAGCTGCGCACGCAGATGCAGCTCGAGCTCAAGCGCATCCAGCGCGAGGTGGGCACGACCTTCATCTATGTCACGCACGACCAGGGCGAGGCGATGACGATGTCGGACCACATCGCGGTGATGAACAAGGGACGCATCGAACAGATCGACACGCCGCAGACGATCTATGACAGGCCGGCCACCCGTTTCGTAGCGGGCTTCATCGGCAACGCCAACATCGCTCCCCTCGAGATCGAATCCGTGGCGGGACGAGAGGCCAAAGTGCGATCCGGCGGCCTTTCCTTCGTGATTTCCGATGTCGACGGAGCGACCCCTGGAAAGGGGCATATGGCGCTCCGCTATGAACGCATTCGCCTGGGCGCCGCTGCGGCTCAAGCGCCCTTGCGCTTCAAGGCCGATGTGCGCGATGTGATCTTCGCCGGATCGGTGGTGCAATATGTGCTCGCGCTTGCCGATGGTCCGCTGGAGTTGCTGGCTGAGCAGTCGCATGAGGGCGGCGGCGCGCTGCTTTCGAGAGGCGATCGCGTCGATGTCGGCTGGGAGCCGAACGCGCCACGCTTGTTCGCGGGCGGGTGAAGCATGTCCGTCGCCGCTTCAGCGCCCGCCTCGCGCCGACCACGAGATCGACGATGGCGCGGGCCTCTTTTGTTGCTCGCGCCCACGATACTGGTGATGACCTACGCGTTTGCGGCGCCGCTCATCACTTTCTTCGAATACAGCTTCTATCGTTTCCGGCGCGGCCGGCTCGAGCAGGTTTTCACGCTCGACACCTATTCGCGGTTTCTGTTCGATTCGTATTATCATGTCGTGATCTATGACACTTTGCGCATGGCGACCATCGTCACGCTTCTGTCGCTCGCCATCGGGTATCCGCTGGCCTATGCGCTTTACCGTATCAATCGACCCGCCATCCAGCGCTGGCTCGCCCTTCTGATCTTCTCGCCGATTCTGGTTAGCGTCGTCGTTCGCAGCTATGGTTGGATCGTCTTGCTGTCCGACCAGGGGCCGGTGAACTGGCTGCTGCTGCGCTTTGGCGTCCTTGCCGAGCCGGCGACGCTCGTGTTCAATCTTTTTGGCGTCGTCATCAGCCTGACGCACGTTTTCCTGCCTTTTGTGGTGTTCCCGATTTTCTCGTCCCTCACGCGGCTTGATCCGGCCTTGAAGGAGGCTGCCGAGGATCTCGGCGCGAACTGGTGGACGACGTTCCGGCGCGTCACGTTTCCTCTCTCTCTTCCTGGCGTCGTCGCCGGGGCGCAGATCGCTTTCACGCTCGCGCTCGGGGCGTTTGTCACGCCCGCGATGTTGGGCGGCGGTCGCGTGCTTGTGCTGCCGCTTCAGGTCTATAACGCGACGACCGACATCAACTGGCCGGTCGCCGCGGTCGGGGGAATGGCGTTGCTGGTCATCTCGATGGTCGCCGTCGCCGCCTTCAATCGGCTGCTGAAATACAGCGAGGCGCGTTGATGGCCGTCGTCAATCGCTCCAGAGAAATTCCGCCTCTGCGTTATGTCGCGCTCGGCGTCTTCACCGTAGCGGCGTCGCTCTTTATCATCGCGCCGCTCGCCGTCGTGGTGCTGAATTCGTTCAATAACGTCGCCTACAATGTCTTCCCGCCGGAGGAGTTGTCGACGCGCTGGTATGTCAATTTGTTCTCGCAGGACGTCTTCTATGCCGCCGCGGGACGAAGCATCGTGCTGGCCGCTTTGTCGACGGGGATTGCGCTGGTCATCGGCATCATGGCCGCCTATGCGCTCGTGCGCTACAAATTGCCTGCTCCCGACCTGATCAAGGCGTCGCTGCTGTCGCCGATCGTTTTGCCGAAGATCGTGCTGGGCGTCGCGCTCTTCATGTTTTTCGTTCGTATCCGCATGCTGGACAACTACTCGAGCCTGCTCGTCACGCATGTCCTGGTCATTCTTCCGTTCGTCATTGCGATGGTCAGCGCCTCGCTCGCCAATTTCGACTGGACTCTCCAGGAGGCGGCGATGGATTTGGGCGCGGGACCGATACGCACCTTCATCCGGGTTATCCTGCCGCAGATTTCGCTCAGCGTCGGAATCTCGGCCGTGTTCGCGTTCATCACATCGTTCGATCAGGTCGAGACGACCATCTTCATGGTGAGAACCGGCAGCAACACGCTGCCCGTCGAGATGTTTCTCTATCTGCAGAAATGGCAGGATCCGACCATCGCCGCGCTCTCGACTCTCCTGATCCTGTTTGCAATCGCGCTCGTCATGCTCATCAGCCTGATGCTGCGCGGCCGCAGATTGCCTTTCCTTCCGCAACGACCTGGCGAGGACACGCAATGACCACCAAGACGCTGCCCGCCATCGCCGCTGGATTTTCCGACCTCGTCGCGAAGGTTGATGGCTCGCTGATGATGCGGCATCTGGATGTGTTCGATCGCTGGACCAAGCACGCCGGCACGCCGGAGGAGCTGGAGAGCCTGAAGTATATCGAGGCCGAGATGAAGTCATACGGCTTCAAGACGGATCTCATTCTGCATGACGCCTATATCAGCCTTCCCGGCGTTGCGTCCGTCACGGTGAATGGCGAACAGTTCGCCTGCATTGCGCATTCCTTCTCGCGCTCCTCGCCAAAGAGCGGCCTGACGGCGCAGATCGTCTATGTGGGCGCCGGAGACGATGCGGGCTTCGCCGGCAAGGATGTGGGAGGCAGGATCGTCCTCGTTGACGGCATCGCCAATCCGGCGGTGTCGCGGCGCGCCTCGCGCGCCGGCGCCGCGGGCCAGCTCCATGTCAGCCCGCACAAATATGTGCATGAAATGTGCATTTCTCCGGTGTGGGGCAGTCCGACGCATGAGAGCGTCGCCGAGCTTCCGTCGACCGTGGTGGTGACGGTTCCGCTGGAAACGGGTTCAACGATCAAGGAGGCGCTCGCCGCCAATCAGGCGCTGACCGCGACGCTCGCGGCGGAGGTCGACACCGGATGGCGCAAGACGCCGATCCTCGTCGCTGATCTCGCCGGTGATGATGAGCCTTTCGTTTTTTACACCGGCCATCACGATACTTGGTATTATGGCGTGATGGACAATGGCGGCGCCAACGCCACCATGATGGAGGTCGCTCGCCTGTGCGCGCTGCGCCGTTATGAATGGAAGCGTGGCCTGCGCGTCGTCTTCTGGTCCGGCCATTCGCAGGGCCGCTATTCATCCTCCGCCTGGTATGCCGAAACCCACTGGGAAGAGCTGGAGCGCCGCGCGCTCGCGCATGTGAACGTTGATTCGACCGGCGGCAAGGGAAACACCATCGTCGCCGATACGACGGCTTCAGCCGAGCTTCGCGCCGTGGCGCGCGAGGCGATCGCACAGCAAGGCGAGCAGACGTTCACCAATCGCCGCATGGGGCGCGCAGGCGATCAATCCTTCTGGGGCATCGGCGTTCCATCCATTTTCGGCAATATGAGCGAGCAGCCGGCGACGGGCGAGGCGAACGCCTCGGCGTCGGTCTTCGGCGGCGGCGCGCGGCTCGGTCACGGCACTGGCTGGTGGTGGCATACGCCGTACGACACGCTCGACAAGATGGACGAAACGATCCTGGTTCGCGACACGAACATTTATCTCCAGGTCGTCTGGCGTTTGCTAACCGACGCCGTTCTTCCGCTCGACTACGCGGAACACGCCGCTTACCTGATCGAGGAGTTGCAGAGCCTGCAGAAGGCGGCCGGCGATCGCTTCGATCTGTCTGTGCTCCTCGCACGCGCAGAAGAATTACAGAGGAAAGCAGGAGAGCTGAATGGCCGGATCGCGCAAGCGAAGGGCGCAGACGCGGCGGACATCGCCAACGACGTTCTGACCAAGGTGGCGCGCGCGCTCGTTCCCGTCGACTACTCGACGGGGGACCGCTTTGGGCAAGATCCTGCAATCAACCAGCAGGCCTATCCCGCCTTGCAGCCCTTGCGCGGCCTCGCCGCGCACGCGCCCGGCTCGGACGCGGCATTGTTTCTCGAAGTGGGCATGCGGCGCGCGCGCAACCGCGTCGCCTTCGCGCTTCGCGACGCGATCGCCGCGATCGACAACGGGCTCTCGCGCCTCGCGGCCTGAGATCGAACAGGGAAGAAAGCCATGATGCTGAAAGACAGAGCAGCGCTCGTGACGGGCGGCGCAGGCCGGCTCGGACGAGCGATCGCGGCTGCGATTCTTCGCGAGGGTGGGCGCGTGACGCTCGCGGATCGCAACGGGCCGTCGGTCGAGCAGGCGGCCGCCGCGCTGAAAAGCGATTTCGTCTCGACCACCGTAGGCGATGTGTCGGTTGAAGCGGATGTGGAGCGCATGGCGGAGGAGGCGGGCGCCTTCGACATCCTCGTCAACGCGCACGGGATTTTTCCCAACCAGCCGATCCTCGACATGACGGTGGAAGAGTGGGACCAGGTTTTCGCGGTCAATGTGCGCGGCTCGATGCTCACCTGTCGGAGCGCGGCGCGACGCTGGACAGGAGACGGCACAAAAGGCGCGATCGTCAACATCTCGTCCGGCGCGTCTCGCTCGGCGCGAGCCGGCGGCTCGCACTACACCGGCTCCAAGGCGGCTGTGAACATGATGACCGAGGTGCTCGCGATCGAGCTCGGGCCGCATGGCGTTCGCGTCAACGCCGTCCTACCGGGGCTCATTCTCGACGACATCGTGACGGCGGAGAATGTCGAACGGCATCCTTACGTGAACATGATGCTGAAAGGCACGCCGTTGGGGCGCACGGGCCACCCCGACGACGTGGCGGAGGCGGTGGTGTTTCTCGCCTCCGATCGCGCGCCCTGGATCACCGGCGCGATGCTCGAAGTAACGGGCGGCTCCCATTGCGGCCGCACGCATATGCCGCTCACCCGTCAGCTGAGGTGAACCAATGGCCGAATATACGATCATTGGGGCGGGCGCGATCGGCGCCATTCTCGGCGTCTCGCTCATCGAAGCGGGTCACGATGTCCGTTTCATCGAGGCGAACCGCGATCATGTGGAGGCCGTGCGGGCGAAAGGTCTGACGCTCTCCGGGCACCGCGACGTCACTGTGACCGCGCCGATCTTTTCCCCTGAAGAAGCTGACTGGTCGCTTGGGCGGACATTGCTCGCCGTGAAGTCGCGCCACACGGTCGAAGCGCTTCGCCCGCATGTCGACCGGCTCGCTTCGGATGGATTTGTCGTCTCGCTTCAGAACGGCCTTGAGGAATACAAAATCGCGGAGCTCGTCGGCGACGCGCGCACCGTCGGCGCATTCCTCACATTTGGCGGCCACTACAAGGCGCCTGGCGAAATCGTTTACGGCGGACCAGGATCATTCAAGATCGGCGAACTGAATGGCGCGGCGACGGACAGAATTATCGCTTTGCAGAAGGCGTTTTCTGCGCTGCAGCCGGTCGAGGCGACAGACAATATATTCGGTTTCCTGTGGTCGAAGATCGCTCTCGGCGCCGTCTATTTCGCGACCGCGACAACGAACTCCGACGTGACGGAGCTTTATGCGGATCAGCGCTGGCGCGATCTGTTTGGAAAGCTGGCAGGAGAGGTTGTCGCCGTCGCTGAAAGCAGGGATGTGAGGCTCGAGGTGATCGACGGGTTTGATCCGCGCGTCTTCAGACCGGGCGGCGACGCGACGCCTGCCTCGATCGACGCGACGTGGGAAGGACAGAATCGCTACTGGAATCGCCATGAGGGAAAACGGACGGGCGTCTGGCGGGACCTTGCGATCCACAAGCGCAAGACGGAAGTCGATCGTTTCGTTGGCGCCGTTCTGGAAGAAGCGAGCCAGCGCGGCGTCGCGACGCCGGGAATTGCGCGCCTTGTTGAGATCGTGAACGAGATCGAGCGCGGGGAGCGAGAGCAGGGGCGTGACAGCCTTGTCGCGATCGAGGCTGCTTACATCGCGTCTTAGAACGCGAGTTATTCAAGCGCTCCAAGAGAATTCCCCAACGTTGTTTAAACGGCGCATCATAGTCAGCGCGAGGATATTGAACGCCTGCTTTTCTCGTTCATGACGAGCCAGGGTCGCCAAGAGAGTGCGGCGGCTTCCCGCTGGAGCATTTGCTGCCGCCAATTTTTTCTTATGCAGTCTGAGCTTCCGGATTCGCCGGTGATTCCGCCAACTGCGTGAGCAGTTTTTCAGCAACAAGCAAGATTCGCCTGGATTGCGCCGTCCGTAGGCGCTCGCTGCCGCTGATCTTGCGCGACTATCGCCCGGGTTGAGGGCGCTTTGGCCCCGCAAGCATCCGGCCATACACGGCGAGGAAACCCGCGAAAGCGCCGATCCAGGCGATGGCCGCACCATACATCATCGGCGCCGCGAGCGCCGGCAGAAACTCCATCGCGACGCGGGCCGCCATCGAGGCGATCACTCCAAGATAGATGAGTTGCGTCGCAGGCGAGGCGACGAGCGCGCGGCCGGTGTGCCCGAGCGTCGCCCGGCTCATCATGGCGAGCGTCATCGCGCCGATGGCGCCGACGCCCCAGACATGCGCCGCGGCGGCGGACGAAACCAGTTCGGGTTTCAACGCGTGCGCGCCAGCGCAGAGAAACCCGAGCGACGCAAGGAAAAATCCGACATGAAGCACCAGCACCAGCCGGTCGGGCCAGGTCGCCCAGCCTCGCCAGCGCGACAATCGCCAAAGGTTGGCCGCGCCTGCTGCAAGAAGCAGTGCGCCGGTTGCGCTTCGGTCTGGATCGGCGACCCATAGTGCAAGCGCAACCGCAGAGAAAAACATCACCGCCCCATCCGGCTTGCCGAAAGGCGCGGGCCGCGTCGCGATGTTCTTCCTGGCGAACCAGTTCTGCGTGAAGCTCGGCACGACACGGCCTCCGATCAGCAGGATCAGGAAGACGATGACGGAAAGACCGGCGCGCGTGGAGATGGTCGCAGTTCCGCGTTCAGCCGCCTCCGCATGGAAGCATGCATTGGCGACCGCAAGCGCGAGCACGAGCACGACCACCTTCAGATTGCGCAGGCTGCGCGCGGCAAAGATTTCTCGCGCCGCGACGACAGCGAATATTACGAGAAACGCCGCATCCAGCGACGCCGCCAACAGCCATCCCATGGCCGCCGAGAAGAAGACCGCGATCCGGCCCATGCCCCAAAGCCCGACGAGCAGGGCAAGCGGTCGGCCGACGACCGGCGGCCGCCCCGTCCAATTGGGAATCGCCGTGAGAAGGAAGCCGGCCACCACGGCCGAGCCGTAGCCGTAGATCATTTCATGGACATGCCAGTCCACCGGCGAAAAGGCGGTTGGAATGACCAGGTCGCCCGTGAAGAAAGGCGGCCAGACCGCGATGGCGGCCACAGCCCAGGCGGACGCGGCCAGGAAAAACGGACGGAAGCCGAGGCTCCACAAGGCCGCGCTCTTTCGTGATCGCTGCGGTTCGGCGACGGTTTTCATGACGGGTTCGGCTTCATGGGAAAAAAAAGAATCCGTGCGCGCCGGCGACGGCTCCGAACGCGGTGAGCGTCGCCAGCGCCAGGAGGATTTGATGCAGCCGGCTCATGCGGCGCAGAACGGCTTTCGGCTCGCGCCGCGCTTTCTCCTCGAACGAGGCCTGCGCCAACGGCTCGATCACGAACAGCGCGAGCATGAAGATGAGCCACAGGCCGAGCATCGCCGCCATCCACCAGTAGTCCGGATCAAGAAAGCGCGGCCAGAGGTCCAGCCTGTAGGTCATCCAGAATCCGGACGCGCCCGCCAGCGGGATGGAGAACCGGACCTGCGCCGCAAAGCGCCGCTCGACGCTTTCGAACAGCGATATGGCTTCCTGCCCACTCGCGCGCGAGGCCGCCAGCGGCAGAACGATCAACGTCACGAAAGTCAGTCCGCCGATCCAGTGAATGACAGCGAGAACATGAAGCGCTCGCGCCACGACGACATCGTCCATCGCTCACCTTCGGAGAAAAGCCGCGGGAAGCGTCCGCAGGTTCTATGCCGCGCGCGCGGACGCCTCATGGCTGGGAAAGCCGCAGGGCGATGAAGGCTGCGCGGTTTCGAGCCTGTCGGAATCGAGCACGGACAAATCGACCACATGCGCGAGTTCGCCAGCGAATTCGCGAAAGCCCGCGAGGTTGACCAGCGGCAGGCCGATTAGAACGGGTGCGCCCAGTTCGAGCGCCCTCGCCATCAGCGTCCTGAAGCCGCCGCCCTCGACCTCGGCCTTGCCGAATTTGCAGAGAACCAGGATGTCGGTTTCTCTGGTCAGGCCGGCCGTCGCCGCCTCGCAAGCCCGCAACAGCCGGTCGGCGTTCAGGACGCAGCCGCGCGCCTCCGGGCCGCGATCATCGGAAATCGGGTGCAGGTCGCCGGTTGCGAGGTCGCGCAGAAGCATGTCGCATTTGGCGCGGCCCGCTTTCGGCCGGCTGTGTTGGATGAGGCCCGCCAGCCGCATGCCGGCTTCAGCCATCTTCATCGTCGCGTCCTGAAGGAAGGTCTCGAACGCAGGGCCGTCCGAATAGAGGATCGCTGTGATGGGGTAGCGTGGATGGATGATCTGCATGATGAGTCTCCTGGGCGAGGGAAGCGCCGTCAGCCGCCGAGGGCGGACATATGGCGCGCAAGGGCCGGTCGGACGCAGCGAAGCGGGCCGGATCGCCGGTCCGTTCGGGCGCATACGAGCGAAGCGCCTGGGCCGAAGCAGCGGTCACGCTGGAGAGCGGGCATGGCCGACCTCCTGCGCGCCTGGCAGCGCCTTTTCGAGGATCGCGCGCATCGCCGCGA
>MKVY01000033.1:293648-308829 GCA_001899525.1 Rhizobiales bacterium 65-9 | reverse complement strand
CGCGCACAGCAGCCGCCATGACTTCGGCGAGCGGAGAGCCCGCCGCATCGGCGACAGCGGCGAGGCGCATCTGAAGGGACGGTTCGCCAAGAGCCTCGACGAGGCCGAGCGCCGTCTCCGGATCATCGAGAGCTTCAACCAAACGTCCGAACATCGCAGGCCTCATTGCACCAATGGCGAAGCCGCGCCGTCGAGCGCGACGCCGCGGATTTCAGCGCGGCCGATCAGCAGGGCGATATATTGAGCCGCGGCGCGGCGCCGGACATGCTCGTTGAGATATCCGGCGATACGCTCGCGCACGGCTTCGAACGGCAATCGCCGCCCTTCGATCCGCCGGTTCACGCGGATGAGATGGACGCCGTAGCGCGTCTCCACCGGCGCGGAGATTTCACCCGGTTCAAGCGACGCCAACGCCTCCTCGAATTCCGGCGTCGTATCGCCAGGCCCGATCTGTCCGAGGTTGCCGTCGATCTCAGCCGACGGACAGGTCGACCAGCTTCGGGCGAGATCGGCGAATGTCTCAGGCTCAGAAGCAAGGATGAGCGACAGCCGACCGGCGGTTTCACGCGCTGCGGAAAACGCCTTGGCGTCGTTTCGGCTGGCTCCGATCAGGATGTGGTCGGCCTCGCAAAGCGGCTGCGTCATGAACCGGACGCGATTGTTCTCGTAGAAGCGGCGGAGCGTGTCCTCGTCCGCCTCGGGAACACGGACCTCTTGTTCGATGAGCGCGCGAACCAGCGCGTCCTCGATCGTCTCGACCCGCCCATCCGCGTTCGTCCTCTGATCGACGGGAATTGCGAGTCGGCGCGCCTCCTGAAGCAGCAGTTCGCGAATGACGAGAGCGCGAGTCGCGGCCCTCCAACCCTCGCCTGGATTGCCGGCGGGGAAATTCTGCACCTCGGCGGCGATCGCCTTGCGCGAGATCGTCACGCCGTTGACGGTCACCGGCGGCATCGCCACGCGCTCGGGCGACGGCTTCGTGTCAGGCGTCGAGGATCGATGGTCGTGCGGGTGCGTGGAGGACGGCTGGCGGCCGGCCGCGTGGTTGATGACGAGCGTGGTCATGATTTGCTCCGCGGGCTGGCGGGCAGCGCCCGCGCGGCGGCAGGGATCGGCGCGTGATAGGGAGCGGCCGAAGGCCGGCGACCCGCAAAGCGCGTGCGAACCACCTGATATCCGGGTCGGCCAAGATACCAGACCGGCGCGCTCCAGACATGGACGAGGCGCGTGAAGGGAAAGACGAGAAAGACCGTCATGCCCAGAATCAGATGCGCTTTGAAGATCGGATGGACGTCGGCGACATAGGCTGCGGCCGAAGGCTGCAACGTCAGGACGCCTTGCGCCCAATTCATGAACTTCACCATCTCGTGGCCGTCCATATGGCCGAGAGAAACAAAAATGGTCGAGAGGCCAAGCGTGAGCTGCAACCACAGCAGCAACAGGATCGCGATGTCGCCGAAGCTTGATGTGTTGCGGATCCGGGCGTCGAACAACCGGCGGTGAGCAAGAAGCGAGACGCCGATGAAGCAGAGAACGCCGGCGACGCCGCCAACGACGATCGCGAGACCCTGCTTGAAGGTATGCGTGACGCCGAGCGCGTCGAAGATCCAGATCGGCGTCAGCAGGCCGACGAAATGTCCGGCGAAAATCGCCAGAATGCCGACATGGAAAAGATTGGAGCCCCAGCGAAGCTGGCGCCGTCTCAGAAGCTGGGAGGAGCCCGTCTTCCAGGTATACTGCTCGCGGTCGAACCGGACGAGGCTGCCGAGAAGAAACACCGTCAGGCAGAGATAGGGGTACCAGCCGAAAAGCGCATAGTTGAGGGTGTTGGCCATGGCGTTCGCCTCCGTTAGGCCGCGCCGCGCCGCGCATCGCGGTTGGCGGCGCGCATCTGGATTCTCAACCGGTCGGCCGAACAGCCATCGATCGCATTTTCAGGGCCGAAGGTGACGGCCGTTTCCTCCCAAGCGGCGTCGAGCGCGGACAGGTCGTCCGGCTCGTCGCTGGCTTGCATCCCGTCCGCGATCGCGGAAACGTCGCCGGCGATCGACAGAATGGCCGTGAAGACGGCGGCGTAGTCTGCGTTTCGCTGAGCCAGTCTTTCCTCGAGCAACGAAAGAATATGCGCCGTCTCCTTGAGCAGGCTGCGCGCCTCATCGAGCGGCCGGGCGGAGAGAAACTCCAGGAACAGCGGAATGAAGTCCGGCAGTTCGTTGGCCGCGATGAGAAGCCCGCCGCGCTCATAATGCGCGGCCAGATCGACCATCGCCTGGCCCCGGTCGCGGCTCTCGCCATGGATATGCTCGAAGAGATGCAGCGCGTGGCGGCGCGTCTTGTCGAACAGCGCGACGTAGCGTTCCTGCAAGTCATACAAATCCATCGCTCTGAGCTCGGCGAGCAGGGGCTGCAACCGCTGCGCCGCTTCCGGCGATAGAAGTCCTTCGTGCTTGATCGCGGCGTCGATTTCAGGAACGGCCGCGGCGAGCTCCGCGGTCGGATAGGTCAGCAGCACCGAGAGAGCTCTGAACGTCCTGCTTGAGGCTTGCCCGGTCATCACGCGATCTCCATCGGGTTCGTCGGCCGCTTGACCCGCCCGGTTCCGAAGAGGTTCGTCTCGGAGGAGCCGCCCGAGCAGCCGTTGCCAAAGGAAAAGCCGCAGGCGCCGCGCATATCCTGCGCGTCCTCGCTCCATTCGCGATGGGCGGTCGGTATGACGAAGCGATCCTCGTAGTTGGCGATCGCCATCACCTTGTACATCTCATCGATGGCGGCGCCGGTCAGGCCGACCCGCGCGGCGATCGCCTCGTCGAGACGGCCGTCGATCGTCTTGGCCCGCATGTAGCTACGCATCGCCAGCATGCGTTCGAGCGCCAGCGCCACCGGCTCCTCTTTTCCGGCGGTGAGCATATTGGCGAGATACTGAAGCGGGATGCGCAGGCTGCGCACATCAGGCATATCGCCGTCGACGCCCATCTTGCCGGCTGCCGCGGCCGACTGGATCGGCGAGAGCGGCGGCACGTACCAGACCATGGGCAGCGTCCGGTATTCAGGATGCAGAGGAAAGGCGACCTTCCATTCCATCGCCATCTTCCAGACCGGCGAGAGCTTGGCCGCCTCCAGCCAGTTGTCAGGAACCCCGTCGGCGCGAGCCTGCGCGATCACCGCCGGATCGCTGGGGTCGAGGAAAAGATCGAGCTGGGCCTGATAGAGATCCTGCTCGTCCGGCGTCGCGGCCGCGGCCTCGATGCGATCGGCGTCATAGAGAACGACGCCGAGATAGCGGATGCGCCCGACGCAGGTCTCCGAGCAAACCGTCGGCTGGCCGGCCTCGATGCGCGGGAAGCAGAAAATGCATTTCTCCGATTTTCCGGACGACCAGTTGTAGTAGATTTTCTTGTAGGGACAGCCGGAGACGCACATGCGCCAGCCGCGGCACTTGTCCTGGTCGATCAGGACGATGCCGTCCTCTTCGCGTTTGTAGATCGCGCCGGAAGGGCAGACCGCGACACAGGCCGGATTGAGGCAGTGCTCGCACAGCCGCGGCAGATACATCATGAAGGTGTTTTCGAACTCGCCGTAAATATCCTTCTGAACGTTCTCGAAATTGACGTCCTTCGAGCGCTTCTCGAATTCGCCGCCGAGAATCTCTTCCCAGTTCGGCCCCCATTCGATCTTCTCCATCCGCTCGCCGCTGATCGCCGAGCGCGGCCTGGCGGTCGGGAAGGCCTTGGACTCCTTGGCCGTATGCAGGTGCTCATGGTCGAAGGTGAACGGCTCGTAATAGTCGTCGATCTCCGGCAGGTCAGGATTGGCGAAGATATTGGCGAGGATGCGCCACTTGGCGCCCATCTTCGGCTCGATGCGGCCGTTCTTCTTGCGACGCCAGCCGCCGTTCCATTTCGCCTGGTTTTCCCATTCGCGCGGATAGCCGACGCCGGGCTTGGTCTCGACATTGTTGAACCAGGCGTATTCAACGCCTTCGCGGTTGGTCCAGACGTTCTTGCAGGTGACGGAGCAGGTGTGGCACCCGATGCATTTGTCGAGGTTCAGCACCATCGCGATCTGGGCGCGGACTTTCATTCTGCGGCCTCCTTCAGCGCCTCAGAGGGGAGCGGCCCTTCGAGCCAGTCGATAGTCGCCATCTTGCGGACGACGATGAACTCGTCGCGGTTGGAGCCCACGGTTCCGTAGTAGTTGAAGCCGTAGGATTGCTGGGCGTATCCGCCGATCATGTGGGTCGGCTTCAGCACGGTGCGGGTGACCGAATTGTGGATGCCGCCGCGATTGCCGGTCATCTCCGATCCCGGCGTGTTTATGATTTTTTCCTGGGCGTGATACATCAGCATCATGCCGGGCTTGATGCGCTGGGAGACGACGACGCGCGCCGTCAGCGCGCCGTTGATGTTGAAGACCTCGACCCAGTCATTGTCGACGAGGCCGGCGACCTTGGCGTCGGTCTCGGAAATCCACACCACCGGACCGCCGCGATTGAGCGTCAGCATCAGAAGATTGTCGGTATAGGTCGAGTGGATGCCCCATTTCTGATGGGGCGTGAGGAAGTTGAGGACGATCTCCTTGTGGCCGTTGGGCCTGAGGCCCTTCACGCCTGGAATTGTTTTCAGATCGACCGGCGGCTTCCAGGTGACAAATCCCTCGCCGAAAGCCCGCATCCAGAGATGATCCTGATAGAGCTGCTGGCGGCCGGTCAGAGTGCGCCAGGGGATCAGTTCATGGACGTTGGTGTAGCCTGCGCTGTAGCAGACCTTCTCGCTTTCGATCCCGGACCAGGTCGGCGAGGAGATGATCTTGCGCGGCTGAGCCTGGATGTCGCGGAAGCGAATTTTTTCGTCTTCCTTCGGAATCGCGAGATGAGCATGGTCGCGGCCTGTGGCTTTGGCCAGCGCCTGCCAGGCTTTCACCGCGACCTCCCCGTTCGTCTCGGGCGCGAGCATGAGGATGACTTCGCTCGCGTCGATATCCGTCTCGATCTTCGGCAATCCTTTTGCAGCGCCATCCGCGTGAACGCCGTTGAGAGCGCCGAGCGCCTCGACTTCGTGCGCTGTCTTCCAGGCGATGCCTTTTCCGCCATTGCCGATCTCCGTCATCAGCGGACCGAGCGCCGTGAAACGGGCGTGGAGGTTCGGATAGTCGCGTGTGACAACCGAGATCGCCGGCATGGTCCGGCCGGGAATCGGCTCGATCTCGCCGCGCTTCCAGTCCGCGACGTCGAAGGCCTGCGCGATCTCGCCCGGCGTGTCGTGCTGGATCGGCGTAAGGACGACGTCCTTCTCGACGCCCAGCACTTCCGGGGCGATCTCTGAGAAGCTCTTCGCGAGGCCCTTGTAGATGTCCCAGTCCGAACGCGCTTCCCAGGCCGGATCCACCGCCGCCGACAGCGGATGGATGAAGGGATGCATGTCAGAGGTGTTGAGGTCGTTCTTCTCGTACCAGGTCGCGGTCGGCAGCACGATGTCCGAGTAGACGCAGGTCGTCGACATGCGGAAATCGAGCGTTACCAGAAGGTCGAGTTTTCCTTCCGGCGCCTCGTCGCGCCAGACGACTTCCTTGTTGCGCACCGCGCCCTCGGCGCCGAGGTCCTTGCCCATCACGCCGTGCGTGGCGCCCAGCAGGTGCTTGAGGAAATATTCGTGACCCTTGCCGGAGGAGCCGAGGAGATTGGAGCGCCAGACGAACATGTTGCGCGGCCAGTTGGCTGGATCGTCAGGATCGTGACAGGCGAGCTCGAGCTCGCCGGATTGCAGCGCTTTCACCACATAGTCGCGAGGCTCGAGACCGGCCGCTTGCGCGCGTTTCGCGATGTCGAGCGGGTTCTGCTTGAGTTGCGGCGCCGAAGGCAGCCAGCCCATGCGCTCGGCGCGGACGTTGTAGTCGATGAAGCTCTGGCTCCAGTCGCCCTCGGGCGCGGTTGGCGACAGGATCTCCGCCGCGGTCAGCGTCTCGTAGCGCCATTGGTCCGTATGCGCGTAGAAGAACGAGGTTGAGTTCTGATGGCGCGGCGGGCGGGCCCAGTCGAGGGCGAAGGCGAGCGGCGTCCAGCCCGTCTGCGGGCGCAGCTTCTCCTGCCCGACATAATGCGACCAGCCGCCGCCGGATTGGCCAATGGCGCCGCAGAACACCAGGAGATTGATCACTCCCCGGTAGCCCATATCCATATGGTACCAGTGGTTCATGCCAGCTCCGATGATGATCATCGAGCGGCCGTTGGTCTTCTCGGCGTTGGTGGCGAACTCGCGCGCCACGGTGATGATCGCGTCGCGCTTCACGCCGGTGATGCGCTCGGCCCACGCCGGCGTGAACGGCGCGTCGTCGTCATAGGAAGATGCAACATTCTCGCCGCCGAAGCCGCGATCGAGGCCGTAATTGGCCATGAGGAGATCATTGACGGTTGCGACCTTCACCTGCTTGCCGTCCGCCGTCTCGATCATGCGGACGGGAACATTGCGGGTCAGAATTTCGCCATGCTGCGTCGCCACGAAGTGTTCGGTCGCGCGGCCTCCGAAATAAGGGAAGTCGACGGCGGCGATCTCGGCGCCGTCGCCGGCGAGCGTCAGCTTCAGGCGGGTCTCGCGCCCTTGCCCGTCCTTCTCTTCCAGATTCCATTTGGCGCTCTCGCCCCAGCGATAGCCGATTGAACCGCGCGGCGCGACGAGCGCGTCCGTCGCCTCGTCGATCGCGACGGTCTTCCAGTCCGGATTGTTGCTCTCGCCGAGACAGCCGGCGATCTCGGAGGCGCGCAGCAGGCGCTCGGGAACGAAACGGCCGTCGCGCTCCGCGAGCCGCACCAGAAACGGCCTGTCGCTGTAGCGGCGGGCGTAGTCGTCGAAATAGGCGACCTGCCGATCGAGATGATATTCGCGCAGGATCACATGGCCCATGGCGAGCGCCAGCGCGGCGTCGGTGCCTTGTTTGGGATTGAGCCAGATGTCGGCGAACTTGGTCGCTTCGGCATAGTCCGGGCTCACGACCGCGCTCTTGGCGCCCTTGTAGCGGACCTCGGTGTAGAAATGCGCGTCCGGCGTGCGCGTCTGCGGCACATTCGAGCCCCAGACGATGATGAAGCCGGCGTTATACCAGTCGGCGCTTTCCGGCACGTCGGTCTGTTCGCCCCAGGTCTGCGGCGACGCCGGCGGCAGGTCGCAGTACCAATCGTAGAACGACATGCAGACGCCGCCGAGCAGCGAGAGATAGCGCGAGCCCGCCGCATAGGAGACCATCGACATGGCCGGGATCGGCGAGAAGCCGATAACGCGGTCCGGGCCGTGCTTCCGCGCCGTATAGGCGTTCGCCGCGGCGATGAGTTCGTTCACCTCGTCCCATGTCGCGCGCACGAAGCCGCCATGGCCGCGAATGGATGTGTACGACTTGCGCTTCGCCTCGTCCTCGACGATCGAGGCCCAGGCCGCGACAGGCGTCATCTCGGCGCGCGCGGCGCGCCAGCAACGCAACAGCCGGCCGCGGATCATGGGATATTTCACCCGCGCCCCCGAATAGAGATACCAGCTGTAGGAGGCGCCGCGGGCGCAGCCGCGCGGCTCGTGGTTCGGGAGATCGGGCCTGGTGCGCGGATAGTCGGTCTGCTGCGTCTCCCAAGTGACGATGCCGCCCTTGACGTAGATTTTCCAGGAACATGACCCGGTGCAGTTCACGCCGTGCGTGGAGCGCACGATCTTGTCGTGCTGCCAGCGCTTGCGATAGCCTTCTTCCCAGGACCGGTCCTCGTTCGTCACCACGCCGTGGCCGTTCGAGAACTGATCGACATTCTTTTTGAAGAAAGCCAGACGATCGAGAAAATGCGACATTGCGTTGCCTCTGATTACTCGGCCGCGACCGGACGAAGGGTCGCGCTGCGCCTGCCGCGCTCGACGTCATGAAGGAGGCCGCCCTTGCGCGTGTAGACGGCGAAGGTGACCAGGAGGCAGCTCACATAGAAGGCCAGGAAGCCCCAGAGCGCCGCTTCCGCGCCGCCCGTCAGCGCGATCGAGGTGCCGAAACTCTTCGGGATGAAGAAGGCGCCGAAAGCGGCGATCGCCGAGGTGAAGCCGGTGATGGCGGCCGCTTCCTTTTCGGCCTGCCGCCGGCGCGTCTCAGCGTCGGCTTCGGGCATCAGCCGTTCCATTTCCTTCGCGCAGATCGCAGGGATCATCTGGAAGGTGGAGGCGTTGCCGACGCCGGTGGCGAAGAACAGGACGAGGAAGGCTCCGAAGAACCCCCAGAATGCGCCCGGCTGCTCCTTGACGCCGATGAACCACAGC
Organism: Rhizobiales bacterium 65-9; assembly: GCA_001899525.1. Lineage (GTDB taxonomy): Bacteria > Pseudomonadota > Alphaproteobacteria > Rhizobiales > Beijerinckiaceae > Terrirubrum. The sequence continues at coordinate 300,556 of MKVY01000033.1, read as the reverse complement.
ACGCCAGCGACGCCGGCCATCATCAGGACGAAGACCCAGAGCGTGACGCGCGCCCCGCCATATTTATCGGCGAGCCAGCCTGAGCCAGACCGCGACAGGGCGCCGACAAGCGGTCCGAGGAACGCGAACTGCAGCGCGTTGATCTCGGGAAACAGCATCTTGGCGAGCAGGGGGAAGCCCGCCGAATAGCCGATGAAGGATCCGAAAGTGCCGGTGTAGAGCCAGCACATGATCCAGTTGTGCTTGCGCTCGAAGATCACCGCCTGCTCGGCGAACGACGCCTTCGCTGAGGCGATGTCGTTCATGCCGAACCAGGAGGCGAAAGCCGAGAGCGCGATGGCCGGCGCGAAAATGAAGCCCGCATTCTGCAGCCAGAGCGGCGTCGATCCCGCCGCTCCCTTCACCATTTCCGGCGGACCGCCGAGCCAGCCGAACACGCCGGCGGTGATCGCAATCGGCGCGATGAACTGGACGACGCTGACGCCGAGATTGCCGAGCCCCGCATTGAGGGCGAGCGCGTTGCCCTTCTCGGCCTTCGGGAAGAAGAAGGAGATATTGGCCATGGAGGAGGCGAAATTGCCGCCGCCGAGGCCGCAAAGCAGCGCCAGGATCAGCAGCACGATGTAGGGCGTGTCAGGATTCTGCACGGCGTAGCCGATGCCGATGGCCGGAATCATGAGCGACCAGGTGGTGAGCGTGGTCCACAGCCGTCCGCCGAAGATCGGCACCATGAAGGAATAGAAGATGCGCAGCACGGCTCCGGAGATGCCGGGCAGCGCCGCGAGCCAGAAGAGTTGGTCCGTGGTGAAGCTGAAACCGACCAGCGGCAGCTTGGCGACGACGACCGACCACACCTGCCAGATCGCGAAGGAGAGCAGCAGCGCAGGGATCGACAGCCAGAGATTGCGGCGCGCGATGGCGCGGCCGGCCTGCCGCCAGAACGCCGGATCCTCAGGCCGCCAGTCTGTCAGCACCGCGCGGCTGGCGCGCACGGCGAGGACCGGCTGCGGCATGCCCTGCATTTCCGGGAAGGGCGGCAGCCGGGAGAGCGCTTCCTCCGCGACGCCGCGCTCCATCTGGCGGATCGCGACATGCATCCAGATGAGCGCGCCGCTGACCAGCGCGAACAGCGCCATGAAGCAGCTCGTCCAGAGGCCCGTGAGGTCGAGCAGCAGGCCGAACAGGATGGGGAGAAGGAAGCCGCCGAGGCCGCCGATCATGCCGACGAGGCCGCCGACGGAGCCGACATGGTCAGGATAATAAACCGGAATATGCTTGTAGACGGCCGCCTTGCCGAGCGCCATGAAGAAGCCGAGAACGAAGATCGTCACGATGAAGGGGACGAGCGTCATCTCGATGTGGAAAGAGGCGGTCTGGCCGTTGGCGCCATGCACGACATAATCGGTCGGCGGATAGGAGAGGAAGAACGTGGCGGCGACCGAGACGAAGAACGTCCAGTAGAGCACGCGGCGCGCGCCATAGGTGTCGGAGAGGCGCCCGCCATAGGCGCGGAAGATCGAGGCCGGCACCGAGAAGAAGGCCGCGATCATGCCGGCCGTTTTGATGTCGAGGCCGTAGACGTTGATCAGATATTGCGGCAGCCACAGCGACAGCGCGACGAACGCGCCGAAGACGAAGAAATAGTAGAGCGCGAAACGCCAGATCTGCACATTCTTGAGAGGCTCGAGCTCGAGCCATGCGCTTTTTGGCCGGACACCCGACCGACGCCGCTCCACGATGACCGGATCATCCTCCGTCGTCAGCCAGAACGCCACGGCGATCAGGACAAGCCCCGCCGCCCAAATCTGCGCGACCGCCTGCCAGCCGAATGCGATGAGCACAAAGGGCGCGAGAAACTTCGTCACCGCAGCGCCGACATTGCCGGCGCCGAAAATCCCGAGCGCCGTGCCCTGCCTGTCCGCCGGATACCAGCGCGACACATAAGCGACGCCGACGGCGAAAGAGCCTCCGGAAACGCCGACGCCGAGGGCCGCCACGAGCATCTGCGGATAGGTATGCGCATAGGCCAGGAAGAAGGTCGCGATCGCGGCCGCCATCATGGTCGCCACGAAGACGAGCCTGCCGCCGTAACGATCGGTCCAGATGCCGAGCGCCACCCTGATGAGCGAGCCCGTGAGGATCGGCGTGCCGACAAGCAGGCCGAACTGGGTCTCGGTCAGCCCGAGCTCCTGCCGGATGCGGATGCCGATGATCGAGAAGATCGTCCACACGGCGAAACACGCCGTGAATGCAACCGTGCTCATTCCGAGAATTCGGCCAGCCCTTGGATTCAGGGTCGTCTGCATGGTCGGCTGCCTTCGGCCATTGATCTCGAATGAGGGCGGCGCTGAGCCCGCCCGAACCACCATGGCCGGAACGCGGATGGCGAGCGTTGATCTACGTCAACGCTATGCGTGACAATTGTCACGCGTAGGGGCGGCCATCGACCGCCCGGTCGAACCAGGGAGCGCATGGATTGGTCGAGACAACAGCTGCGGATTTGTCGCCGGAGAAACTGCCGATCTTTCGCGGCATGCCGCCCGCGAAGCGGGACGATCTGTTGCGGAGCGCGATTCAGCACAGCGTCGCCGCAGGCGCTGTTCTCTTCGAACAAGGCGACATGCCGAATTTCCAGATCGTTGTGATGTCCGGGTCGGCTCAGCTGTTCGGCCGCTCGGCGGCGGGACGCGAGGTTCTGATTGAGGCCGTGCGCGCGCCAGACCTCATCATTCCCGCGGCCGTCGTGACCGGGGCGCCATATCTGATGCAGGCGCGCGCGCCCGAACCGTCACGCTTTCTGCTGATTCATGCGGCGGCCTTCCGTGAGGCCGTCGAGCAAGATCCGATATTGGCGCATGCGGTGATCGGCAGCCTGGCGCGGCAGTTCCGACGCATGGTTCGGCAGGTCAAGAACCTGAAGCTCAGATCCTCGGTCGAGCGCGTCGGCTGTTACATTCTGGCCCTTTCGGCCCGCCAGGGCGCCCCCCAGCGCGCCGTGCTGCCCTATGAGAAGAACCTCATAGCATCGGAACTCGGCATCACGCGCGAATCGTTTTCACGCGCGCTGTCCAAACTGGAAAAGTCAGGGATTCGCGTCGAAGGGCAGACGATCACAATCGTGGATGGCGTGCGCCTTGCCGCCGAATGTTCGCCGGATCCTCTTATTGATGGGGCGGAAGGCGATGTCGCGCTTTGAGGTTGGCGCTCGATCATCGATTTGATTTTTATCGGGCCGCGATTCAGTCGGCGCTTTGAACCGCCTCTTGTTTTCCGGAGGCTCTCGGCTTTGGCTTTATGCCGCCGTTCTAACACGATGGGTGACAGCGCCGCGCTCGGTGCCGGGAGGGGGAGAACATCTCGATGTAATCGAACACGTCCCGGCGCGCCTCGTCCGCGTGCGGTGGAGCTTGCGGCGGATGCGTTCGCGCTTGAGCAGCTTGAAAAAGCTCTCGGCCACGGCGTTGTCATTGCAGTTGCAGGGACGGCTCATCAAGGGCTGGAGATCATGGTGTTTCAGGAACGAAGCCCACTCCATGCTCGTGAACTGGCTTCCCTGGTCCGAATGCGCCACCGCGAGATAGGAGAAGCCCTCCGGTGTGCGGATGTTGTGGAGCTTGCGATAGCCATACACCTTGCCGCTCTCGCGCCATGCCGTGCGGATCAAACTCTGTCTGTCATCGGCCATGATCGCAGCGTTGTTAGCCTCTCTGCCGCAAAGGCATCGTAAAGCCTCTTGGCTGGCGCGCGGCTTTTGTCTGACAACTTGACAGCATTCTCGTCCGCTGGCATTCCCGCGAGGCGAGGGCCGCATGGATATCGTCGACGTAGAGACCATTTTGGCGCACCTCCCGATCGCGCGAGAGAATGGCGATGCGCGACGCCCGGTACTTGTCGCGCGGATCGACCACAGGCGTTTCGTCGATGTCGGTGGGACGCGCGCTTTTTTGCGTTTTGCGACGCCATCACGCGCGGCCCCAGACGAAACCGCGTGACTTGGCATGGCGTATGATCTCATCTTGAAGAATGGGCGAGTCGTTGATCCTGGCCAGGGAATTGATGGGGTATTCGATGTCGCTTTCGCGAACGGAAAAGTGGCCGCGCTGGAGTCGTCCATCACGGCGGATGCGGCCGACATCAGAGACGTCTCGGGGCTCTATGTCTTTCCGGGACTGATCGATCTTCACACGCATGTCTATTGGGGAGGGACTTTTCTTGGCGTCGATGCGTCCATGCTCGCCGCCCGCTCCGGCATGACGACCGCCGTGGACGCCGGCAGCGCCGGCGCCGCCAATATTCGCGGGCTTCTCGATCAATGCGCTCCGATGACGCCGGTCCGCATTCTCGCTTTCATCAATCTCGCGGTGACCGGAATCTTTGTCGACGAGGGGCGCATCGTGATGGGCGAGGCGGAGGATCTCCGGCTTCTTGACATCAAGCATTGCGTCGACGCGGCGAACCGCCACCGGAGCTCTGTCGTGGGGGTCAAGATCCGCGTCGGAGCGTCCACTACAAAGCATCTGGGAGCGATGCCGCTTCATATGGCGATCCGCGCCGGCGAACTCGCCGATCTCCCGGTGATGGTCCACATTGGCGCCGGCATGCCGCCGCGGATCGAGGATATTGTCGACCCTTTGCGAAAAGGCGATGTGTTGACGCATTTCTGCACGCCGAAGATCAACTCGCCGATGACGCGCGAGGGATTTCTGCGCGACTGCATGATCGCGGCGCGCGAGCGCGGCGTCGTGATGGATGTCGGCCACGGCGCCGGCTCTTTCGGCTTCGGCGTCGCTCGCCGCATGCTAGAGCTCGGCTTCGCGCCGGACGTTATTTCGAGCGATGTCCATGCGGGTTGTGTCGACGGGCCGGCTCAGGACGTGCTTGCGATCATGTCGAAATATGTTGCGCTCGGCTTGCCGATCAACGACGTCGTGCGCGCCGCCACGACGGCGCCCGCTGCAGTCTGCCGCCGCCCGGACCTGGGCTCGCTCGCGCCGCAGTCGGCGGGCGACGCGGCTGTCGTCGAACTCAGGCATGAGCGGACCGTGTTTCGCGACAGCATCGGCGATACGCTGGCGGGCGACAGGCGCTTCGTCGCCCGCGGCGTTGTGATTGGCGGACGTTGGTGGCGCGATGCCGAGCCACGAGGCGAAGCCGCTTGATCGCGCCGGCGACCGGAAAGAGCGAAGTCTTGCCATGACCCAGATCACTGCAACCGTCGATTTCGCCGCCCCTGGGAAGCAGGTCGGCTGGCTGCGGACGCCGCATTCCGTCACGCGCAGCGCGTATGGCGTGGTTCTGGTTCCGATAGCAGTGTTTAACAATGGCGACGGACCCGGCATCCTTCTCACGGCCGGAAACCATGGCGATGAATATGAAGGTCAGGTTGTCCTGACCCGGCTGATACAGCGATTGCAGGCTGCGGATATTCGCGGCCGGCTGATTGTCATCCCCTCCCTGAACACGCCGGCTGCGATTGCTGGAACGCGGACGAGTCCGCTTGACGATGGCAATCTCAACCGGGCGTTTCCCGGCGATCCAAACGGCGGCCCGACATGGAAGATCGCGGACTATGTTCACAATCATCTGACGCCGATGGTCGACGTGGTGTGCGATTTCCATGGCGGCGGCGGAAGCCTTGCTTATCGGCCGCATGCGAGCACGCATTTTTCTCCCGATTGCAGTCCGCGCCTGAAAGAACGCAGTCTCGCCGCCGTGAAAGCATTGGGGCTTCGCCACGTCATGATCTTTGAAACCGCGTCCGGAGGCGGGGCTCTATCCACATCGACGCGCGCGCACGGAAAAATCTATTTGAATGGCGAGTATGGCGGCATGGGCGCCGTCACGCGCGAGGGCGTCGCGCTGGTGGATGGCGCGGTGCAACGCCTGCTCGCCTTTTTCGGAGCCACCGAGGCTCGCTTCGATCCGCTTCCGCCGCCGCAGGTTCTGCGCGTCTTCGGTCCGCGCGCCTATGTCTACGCTCCGGAAGCCGGCGTGTTCGTGCAGGCGACCCGCCTTGGCGACACGGTCGCCGAGGGCGATCTGTGCGGAGAGCTTTTATTCCCCGAGAGTCCGGGTCGCGAACCGGTCAGGCTCTATTATCAAGCCGCGGGCGATGTCGTCTGTCAGCGCCATCCCGCCCGCGCCGAGCGTGGCGACTGCCTTGCGCATCTGGCCCAGGCGGTGGCTTGAGCAGGCGGCGGCGATATGAACGCCGCCGCCGCTTGTCCGAGATATTCGCGCTAGCGTCTCAACGCTTCGGCGCCAGCGGCGCCGATCAGGTCGGCTCGCCAAGGCGTTTGAAAACGTCGACCATCGTCTTGTGCGCGTCGGCGACGGCTCTCGCCGGCTCTTTTCCTTTCACAAGCATGTTCTGCACCTCGGAGATGATCAGGCTGCGGTTGACCACCTCGCTGAGTGCGGGCGTGATTTTCCCTGGCGCGTAGGTTGATCGCGCCGACCGCGCCGCCTCGAGCAGGCCCGCGAATGCGGGTTTGCTCGTCCAGAACGGATCACTGAGCAGGGACGGATAGATCGGAAGATAGCGCCCGCCCGCCTCGACGATGAAGCGGGAATAATTCTCGGGCTTGAGAAAATGCTGCACCAGCCCCATCGCAAGCTCGGGATTGGGCGCCTTTTTGAACACGCTGTAATGATCGGTGGACGCCGTGCTGAAGCGGCCAGCCGGTCCTCCCGGAGGGCGATCAAGCACCGTCGCGTCCAGAAACGGGCTCTTGTCGGTGACGAGGCTCGAATAAACGCTGGTCGGGTTCATGATGTAAGCGACCTGACCGGACTGAAACGCTTTATTGTTGCCGGAATTGTCCCAGCTCAGAGAGCCGCGCGGGATGATCTTGTCCTTGTTGTACATGGCCTCGACGAGCTTGAACGCTGCGATCGTGCCGTCGCTC
>MKVY01000033.1:273080-293635 GCA_001899525.1 Rhizobiales bacterium 65-9 | reverse complement strand
GCGGAGACCACCGACATCAGATCCACGAGACTGTCGGAGGGCACAAGGCCGAGCGCCATGCCGAACGAATAGAATGGCGGCTTGGTGATTTTCCGCCCGGCTTCGATGAAGCCCTCCCAGGTAGCGGGCATGCTGTCATATCCGGCTTCCTTGAACTTGTCGGCGCGCACATGCGCGGCGTTGGCGGCGATGCCCATCGGCGCGCCGAGGATTTGGCCGTTCCGCGTCGCGAGGGGCAGCGAGCCTTCATTGATGCCGCCCGGGCGCGTCTTCATCTCGTTCACGACGGGGGTGATGTCGAGCAGATGGCCGATCGATCCCCATTTGACGAGGTCTTCCTCGTTGGTCCGCGTCACGTCGGGCGGCGCGCCGATCTCGAGCGCGGCGGCCATGCGTTTGGACACTTCGCCGCCTGGCACGACCTCGATCTGCAACTCGTTGTCTTTCAGTCCCTTGGAGCGCGCATAGTCTTTCGCCTGCGCCACAAGGAGGTCGTCCGCGACCTTGTTGAAATTCGGCTGCAGCCAGAAAACCAGCTTGGCGTCGCGCGCGCTCGCCGCGCGGATGTTGAGAAATGGGACTGAAAGCCCTGCCGCAGCGGCGGCGAGGCCAGCTTTGCCAACACTGCGACGTGAATAAGAGACATGAGTCATGATCAGTTCCTCCTGCTGCGGCCTTCGAATCTATCATCCCTTGACGGCGCCGACGGTCAAACCCGTGATGAGAAAACGCTGGAACACGAAGTAGACGATCAGCGGCGGGATGGCGCTGATCAAAGTCGACGCCATCATCGGCCCCCAAAAGAAGACGTCCTGTACGACGAAATTCGGAATGCCGGTCGGGATCGTCCGCACACTGACATCCGAGACGAGGACGGAAGCGTAGATGAACTCGTTCCATGATAGCGTGAACGAGAAGAACGCCACGACCGCCAACGCCGGCAGCGTCAGCGGCAGGACGATCCTGATGAGCACGCCGATGCGGCTGCAGCCGTCGATCATCGCGCTTTCCTCGAGTTCGATCGGGATCGACATAAAGTAGCCCATCAGGAGCCAACTGCAGAAGGGAACTGTGAATCCGAGATAGGAAAGCACCAGGCCCTCGAGCGTGTTCTGGAGTCCGACGCCGCGAATAATGACGAGCAGCGGGATGAACAAAAGCGAACTGGGCATGAGATAGGTGTACACAAGAGCGCGGGCGAAGAATCGTCGTCCGGGGAAAACCAGCCGCGTGAGCGCGTAGGCCGCCAGCGCGGCGAAGATGAGTGAAAGAAAAGTGGTCGCGACCGCGACGATCACGCTGTTGCGGAAATAGATCGGAAAATTGGTTTCCTGGAAAAGAATCCGGTAGTTATCGATCGTCGGCTTCAGCGGCCACAGCGTGATCGTTTCGCCATAGATCTCGGAGTTCGTCTTCAGCGATGTGACCACCATCCAGTAAAGCGGCGCCAGCGTCCAGACGATGAGAATGAAAAGCGTGATGCTGCCGATGTGATGGGCCAGCCGCTTCGAGCGATCCTTGCTCCCGACGCTCACCTCATGCTCCTTTGTTGCCGAGCATGCGGCGCGTCAGAATGATGATGAAGACCACAAGGAACGGCAGAAGCGTCATGTTGATCGCCGAGCCGAGCCCCATGCGCCCTGCGGAGATGGCCGCGCTGTAGCTTTCGTTGGGAAGGATCTGCGTCAGATTCGCCGGCGCGCCGTTCGTCAGGATGTTCACGACGACGATGCTGGTGGATGTGAAGACCGTCGAGAGCATCACGGTGATCGTGAAAACCGGCTTCATCGACGGGATGGTGACGTGCCAGAACTTGTTCAGTTCGCCTGCGCCATCGATCTCGGCCGCCTCGTAAAGCTCCTTGGGAATGGCCTGCAATCCCGCCAGAAAATGCATGGTGTAGAAGGGCGTTCCGTTCCAGACCACGACGGCGATCACGGACCACATGGCGAGCTTTGGCTCGGCCAGCCAGGCGATTCCATGGTCGAGAAGGCCGAGGCGCGTCAGCAGAAGGTTTAGCAGCCCGTTGAACTCATTGTACACCCACAGCCATGTGAGCGAAGCGATCACCGTGGGTATCGCCCAGGGGACGAACAAAATCGTCCGATAGATGGGGGTGAAGCGGCGAGGCTGGTTCAACGCAAGAGCGGAGGCCAGTCCGATGATGAATTTGATCCCGACGCCAAACACCGTGTACCATACGGTGTTGTAGAAAATCTGGATGTACTCCGGATCGGAGAGCAGTTCGATATAGTTGCGCAGCCCGATGAACTTGCCGGGCGCGCCAGCCGTCTTGTCCTGAAAACTGAGAAGCAGCGCGTAAGTGAAAGGATAGACGACGACGCAGGTCAGAATAAGGATGGTCGGCAACAGGAACAGGAACGCCAGCGTCCGGACGTCGTTCGTCAAATACTGCCAGAAAGTGGTCCGTCTCACGTCTTCAACGGAAACGGCGGCTGCGACTCCGGTCAAGACGAGGCCTCGGCGTTCATATCAGGCCATGCGCGGAGCGCGTTGGCGCGTTCCATTTTCCGCGCCTGCGCCGCTCCACGCCGATCGTCATTCCCGGTTCGACGCGCATCCTCGATCGCGGCGCGGAGGCGTTCGGCCACCACCTCCTGTTCGTCAGCGCCGAGGGATCGAGGATCCATCACAAAGGAGCCGTGCTCGATCTGATGCGTTCGCACGCGGATGGACGGCTTTCCCGTTTCGAGCGCGTGGACCAGATCGGCCGCCGTGAAGCCGGACTCGGGCTGCACCGTGATGCGCAGGCGGTCGAAAGGATTGCCTGTGGGATCAGGATCGAGATCGCCTCGCACCCCTGGAATGTCTTTGATCACATCCTTCCAGTAGAGAAGCGGCCGGCGCAGCGCCTCGCGAACCGCGGCGCGATCTTCGGCCGCGAATGTCTGAAGAGCGACGATCGCGGCTGCGATCCCTTCCTTGCCGACTTTCATCGGCCTGCCGATTCCGTAGTTCTGGAGAAACGCAGCCCGCACGAGACTTTTGTTTCCGGCGACGATGCCAGCGGTCGCGCCGCCGAGAAATTTATGGGCGCTATGGATGGTGATGTCGGCGCCGTCTTTCAGGTAGCCGGTCACGTCATATTCGGCCGCCAGGTCGACGATGACCGGCACGCCGCGCTCGTGGCAGACGCGGACGAAATCCGGGAAGGGAATCTGCCCCTCCGGCGCGCAGTGATGACTGACGACGAAGAGCGCAGCGGCGGTCGAAGGAGAGATCGCGGCCGCCAGTTGCGCCTGCGAAGCTGAATTCACGGAGCCGATTACGACCGCGCGCGCGCCGGTCAGACGAATGTCTTGCGCGATGGGGTGTCCGTAGTCGACGAGATGCCCGGTCTGGATGATGACCTCGTTCTTCATGCCTGCAGTGTCGGGAAGCCGCAGGATGTCGCCCATGCGGTCTCCGGTCATCGCGCCAGCGATCGCCATGCAGATTCCCGCTGAACTGCAGGCCGAAATGAATCCTGCCTCGGCGCCGGTCGCCTGAGCGATGATGTGGCTTGCCCGCGCCTGGAATTCGGCGATGTCGACGCCCTTCCCGAGGATCGCGGCTGCGGCCGCAATTGCTTCCGGGCGGGCGCTGATCCCGCCCAGCGTGGTCAGCGTGCCGGTGAGGTTGATGACCGGCTCAACGCCGAGGCGGATGCGAATATCCGCATTCGCGCTCGCAGCCGATCTCGCCGCAACATTCATGTGTTTCTCCTCGACGGCAGGGCGGCGACATCGTTGTTCACGCCGACGTCCACAGGATCAGCAGAGAGCGCGTCGCTATAATCGTATATCGCGGGGCCGCCGCCGGTGTTGACGTAAACCACGGTTGCGCCGCGGAGGATCCGTCCATCGGCGACCTTGTCGACAAGAGCACACGCGACTTTGGCGTTGTAAACGGGGTCGATGACCATGCCATGCGCGCGGGCGAAAAGCCGCATCGCATCGGCAAGCGCGGGCGTCAGAACACCATATCCGCTTGCGGCGTACTCATCGATCAGGGTGAAGTCTCCAGAGCTGAGGCGAGTGGTCAACCCGAGTCTTTCAGCGGCGCGAGCGGCATGCTGTTCGATGTCGGGAGCCAGATCCCGCGCTCTTCCGCTCGTGCTCACGGCCATGACGCGCATCGGCGACCTCAGATGCTTGAGGCCCAGCGCAAGGCCGGCGGCGGTCATCCCGGCGCCAGCCGCGATGAACAGCGAATGCGGCTTTTTCCCCGAGGCCGCGAGTTGACCAAGCAACTCCTCAGCGGCGTCGACATAGGCGATCGTCGCGTCGGCTCCATATTCGAGGCGGCGGTCGAGGATGGCGGGGCGCCGTCCTTCGCGCGCCATCTCATCGCGGACCTCTTCCTGGGAGATCATGATGGAAGCGGCGTCGAAGTTCGGCGCGACAAGGCGGACGTCGGCCCCGAGAATATCGAAGAGCAGCCGATTGCCTTGCGGCGGCAGGGTTTCGGTCGCGCCGCGCGAGGCGGGGATGAGCAGAACAGCGCGCATGCCGAAGCGGGCGGCGGCGGCGGCGATGTCCCGCAGCTTGTTGGACTGCGCCGCCGCGTGGGCGATCAGCGTGTCGACGCCTTTGGCGCGCAGGGAGCCGAGAGCGAATTCGAGAAGTCGCGCCTTGTTGCCGCCGACGCAGAGGCCAGCCAGATCTTCACGCTTGATCAGCAGATCGACGCCAAGCATTTCGGAAAGGCGAGGGGCCTGCTCCAGTGGGGTGGGCAGATGCACGAACCGCAGCCTGGGCCGAGCTTCGCAAATCACGAGGAAGTATTCCGAGCGTGTGTTGTCGAGTGGAGCATCACGCCGCCGTCTTCGTCCGAGCGGGATAAATTTGCGCCGTGGGGCTGAAAGGAACGTCATCATCCAGCGGGAACATCGGCCGTGTGCAGACCGTGTGGCCGAGGCTCTTCAGGTTTGCAGACGTCGCCCCTGGGATGTCGAGCACGTAATTCTTGCGCGCGAAGGAAAAATAACGAATCGCCGCGCCGGGCGACTTCACCACGATGATATCAGCGCCTTCAGGATCCAGCCCGTGGGCCAGGAAAATCGCCCGATCCATCATGAACACGGATTTGGAAACCACGATGATGCGTATATTTTCGTGTCGCAGCACAGCCGTCGGTCCGGCATGGGCCGGCATGCGTGAAAATTCGTGAACATAGTCGCCGTCGTACAGGCGCTCGACCTCGACCTCGATTTCCAGCGGCGGAAAACGCTTCGGATCGATAGCGCCGCCGAGTGACAGGCGAAGGCGGGCGCCTACGCCAGCGTCATGCGCCCGCTGCGCCGCCGGCGCGTCGACGACGGGGATGATTGCGCGACCATGATAGCCCGCCGCGACGAGAGCGGAGAGAATGACATTGCTGTCGCCGGACGCGCCGCTGCTGGGCGCGTCCGCCGCGTCCGTGAAGGTGACCGGCCCGTCCTGTCGCACGGCGTCCGCGATCGCGTCAGGCAGCGGCGTCAGCTCAGCCACCATGGTCTTGTGATCGGCCCAGAACGCCTCCGCCAATTCTCTGGCGAGCCGTTGCGCTTTCTCGGCGTCATTGTCGGTGATCACGAGCGATTGGGATCCGAGCTCCGGGGCGTCGGTGAACGGATTTCCGATGAGAACCGCCGCCGACAACGCCTCGCCATCGCGTTCCATCGCCTTGGCCCGATCGATGATTCTCCCGTAAAGACCGGTTTCGGTGATCAGTTCGGGACCGCGCGCCAGCGCCGGAATGAAAATTCGGGCCATGGTCGGGTGCGCCCTCCGTTCGAGGATCGCCTCCATCAATTTGGCCGCGCGCTGACCCGTGCTCGTGAAATCATTGTGCGGATAGGTATGATAAACCGCGATCGCGTCGCAGTTCGACAGCATCCGGTCTGTCAGCAGCCCATGCAGGTCCAGCGAAATAACGATCGGGACGTCGAGGCCGAGGCGCGAGCGAACGTTTTCGAGAAGATAGCCTTCCGGATCGAGCTCGCCGATGGCGCCCATGGCGCCGTGGAGCGACAGATAGATCGCGGCGACCTCCGAGGCCGCCGCCTTATCGATCGCTGCCAGCAACTCTCCCGAAAGCTTCTCGAAGCCTTTGCGGGACAGCGGCCCGGCGCTGCATGCGGTCGCGCCGTAAACCGGAATCAGCCGGAAATCGCTTTTCCCGCCGAGCGCATCGCAAAATCCACGGATGCAGGTGTCGGCGCCGGCATGCGCTTCGAACAGCTCCGCATCACGCAGAACCGTGAAATCCTCATATTCGCTAGGAGACGGATTGAACGAGGAGATTTCCTGCTCGCAATCCACTATCAGAATCCGGCGCATTGACATTACCGCCAGAAAGTTGCCATGTTGTCTGACAAATCAGTAGGCTGCTTATGGGAGCGCGTCAATCGCCAAATTCCGCAGGATTGGAGAGGTTTTGTGCAAAGCGACGCCCAAAATCAAATCACGCCTTGCAAGCGGTCTCGGGCAGCAGGCTGATCGTCAGAAGAATCCCAGCGTCTTCGTTCGTTGTTTGTCAGTCAAACTTACATGCGGTAGGTGTCGGAGGCATGGAATAAATGGATCGTGGCGGAACGCGATGCAGCGATCGGAAAACGTCCCGCTTGGGAGGCGGACTCGATTTGCGATCCGCCGGCGTTGCGCGGGAGCAGCGCGCGCAGATGCGCTACGACGATTTCTCTATCGGCGTTGAAGCAAGATGCTAGCAAAGCGGCGCGGGTCCAAGCTTAGCGATGAAATTTACGGGGTCGTTCTCGCCGACATCATACAGGGGCGCTATCCCGAGGGCGCCAAGCTGCCGACGGAAAGCATATTAGCAGAGTCTTTCGCCGTCTCGCGCCCCGTCGTGCGCGAGGCTTTGGCGCGCCTCCGTGACGATGGTTTGATTCAGCCGCGGCGAGGAGCGGGCAGTTTCGTTCTGAAGCGTCCTGCGCACGCTCTGCTGCGCTTTACGCCAATCGGAAGCATCGCCGATATCCAGCGGTGTTTCGAGTTCCGTCTGGCGTTGGAGCCAGCCGCCGCCGGGCTGGCTGCGACTCGTCGCGATGAAACGATGCTGAAGAAGATCAGTGATTCTCTGAGCTCGTTGCGCGAAGCGATTGAAACTGGCACGGTCAATGTTGAGGCTGATTTCGCATTTCACAAAGCCGTCGCCGATTCTTCAGGCAATGCGTATTTTTCAACGGCGCTCCATTCCCTTGAGCAATCGCTCACCACGGCGATGCTGCTGAACCGGCAGCTGTCTTTGCAAAATCCCTCGCAACGATTGCACCTGGTGCAGACGGAGCATCAGCTCATATACGAGGCGATCGTTTCCGGAGACGGAGAAGCGGCCCATGCCGCGATGTTCAAGCATATTCAGGATGCGCGGCGGCGCGTGTTCGACGGTCAGGGAAATAGTTGACTGCGATAACGCGGGGCTGTTCAGGCAGCGCGCGGCGTGTGAGCGTTATGTCGCCCGGCTTGACGCGGATGCTCGACGCCGGTCGCGCTGATCATTCTCGCTTGAGTCTTTTTACAGGGCTGCTTCGCTACAAAGCGAGGTCGAATGTCGTTGCAAGGCTTGCTCTGCGCGAGCAGCCTGTCCGCCTTAGTCGCGCCGCGGGCGATATTGCTTCACGATGTCGACGAAGCTTCGCAGCAGCGGGTTGCGATCGGTCTTGCGCCAGTAGCACGACACGATGACCGTATCGGAGGGGGTGACGGGCACATAGACGACGCCCGGAAACGGCATCGTGTCCCAGGTGCTGTGCACCAGATGGACGCCGAAGCCCGCAGCGACGAGCCCGAGCCGGCTGAGCGTATTGCTCGCCTCCTGCGTGATCTTGGGCGAGAAGCCGGCGCGGTGGCACAGGGAGATGATTCGATCGTAGACGCCCTTGTCATTCTGGTCGCGAGGAAACATCACCCAGGGATCGTCCGCCAGTTCGACCAGATCGAGGGTGGATCTTGCCGCGAGCCGGTGGTTTGTCGGCAGCACCGCCACCAGCGGCTCCTTGACGATGATCATCCGGCCGTAGTCGCCTTGGGCGCGCGCCGGCGGGTGGATGAAGACCGCGTCCGTCACCCCTTCGTCGAGCGTTCGGAGCAGCGCTTCCGATGGCGCGACGTTATCGACGAAGTTGAGCACGATATCGGGAAACTGCGTGTGGAACTCGGACAGGATCCGCGGCAGCGGCCCGAGCAGCGCCGCGCCGATCAGTCCGATCGTCAGCTTCCCCATTTTTCCCTGAGCGGCGATCATCGCGTGGCGGCGTGCGTCGTCCGCTTGTTTCAGGAGCTTGACCGCCTCCGGCAGAAAGGCTTCGCCTGCTTGCGTCAACCTCACATTCTTGCGGTTGCGATCGAAAAGCGCGACCTGCAAATCCTCTTCAAGCTGCTTGATGCGCCGGCTCACATGCGGTTGCGCGATGCGCAGGCGCTCCGCGGCCACGCCGAAGTGAAGCGTGCCCGCCAGCGTGACAAACGTTTTCAGTTGCTTGAAATCCACTGCGCCGCGTTCCTGTTCGACGCCAGCGCTATCTGGGAGATCGCCGCGCCGCCGGAGAGCGGACGCTAATGCATGTGCGGCCCGGCGTGAAGCGGTTGAGTCAGTCCATGAAACGCACGCAGACCGGCGTCCCGACTGAATAGTCGTCGCCCGTGGCCGCGAGACGGCCCGTTGTCGGATCGATGCGGAACATGACGATATTGTCCGTGTCCTGATTCGCGACAGCCAGATGCGCGCCATCGCCCGAGATATCGAAATTGCGTGGCGTACGGCCGCGTGTTTTCTCATGGCCGACGAGCGTCATGAGGCCGTCCGGACCGATGGCGTAGATCACGAGGCTGTCATGTCCGCGGTTGGAGCCATACAGGAACTTGCCTGAAGGCGTGATCTGGACTTCCGCGCAGATATTCGCGCCATTGAAGTCGGATGGAAGCATCGGCAGCGTCTGCAATTCGGTGAGCCGCCCTTTGTCCGCGTCGTATGCGAAGGCCGTCATGGTCGCGTTGAGTTCGTTGACGAGATAGGCGTAACGGCCGTTCGGATGAAAGACGATCTGTCTCGGGCCGGCGCCCGGCGCCGTCGCGACCCATGGGCAGTCGGAATTCGGCGACAGCGTTCCGCGCTCGGCGTCGAAGGCGTAGATCATCACCTTGTCGATTCCGAGGTCCGGCACGAAGACGAAGCGGTTTGCTTCATCCATTTCCACGGCGTGGGCATGCGGGCCCGCCTGCCGCCGTGGGTCAGCGCTCGATCCCTCATGCTGCACGAAATCAGACGACTCTCCGATGGAGCCGTCATCCCGCAGCGGAAACACGCTGACGCTGCCGCTGGCGAAATTCGCGACCAGCAGATGTTTGCCCGCGGCGTCCGTCATCAGGTGACAAGGGTCGGTCCCGCGGCTGGCCCGGCTGTTGAGGAATGTCAGCGCGCCAGTCGCCGGATCGATGCGGAACGCGCTGACTGCTCCGCTCGCCGCGCCTTCATACTGCTTGAATTCGTTGACGCAGTAGAGAAAATGGCGCGCCGGATCGAAGCAGAGATAGGACGGATTGCGAACGCCCTCTGCAAGATGGTTCGGCGCGAGCGCACCGGCCTCGCGGTCGAAGCGGAGGCTGTAGACGCCCTTGCCCTTTCCCTGCAGAACCTGTCCGGTCCCGAAGAGGATCGGTTCGCTGTAGACCCCGACATAAACGAGCGGTCTTTGGTCAGTCATATTGGTTCCCTGCGTCGCGTCTCGCATCGGGCGGCGCGATGCGCCGCCCGATGCGGATATTCTCGGATTCGCGTGTTATTCGACGCGGATATCGAGGTCCTTGCAGATCTGCTTGAGATAATTCATGCCGGCGACGGTCTCGGCGACAAATTCGTCCGTCGCCGTCACGTTGCGATAGACGCCTGGCGCCGTGGAGTTCGGCCCGCGCGAAACGCCGGGAACATCCTCAAGCTCGATCGAAACGACGCCGTCATAGCCGACTTCCTTGAGGGCCTTGAACATCGCCTTCCAGTCGATTTTGCCCATGCCTGGGCGCCAGTGAACGTTCGTGACGCCGTCATTGTCCGAGACATGCAGATGCTTGATGTGCTTGCCGAGGCGATAGACGGAAATATTGGGGAAATCGCCGACCGGGAAGGTGTGGCTTGGATCGAAATTGATTCCCATCGCCTTGGAGCCGACATGCTCCAGAAGCCTGAGAGCGCCGTCCGTGTTGGCGAGATAGCGGCCCGGATGCGGCTCGACGGTCATGATGACGCCGGCGTCTTCGCATGCCTTGGCGCAGGCGCGCACTGCTTCCACGTAATCCTCGTAATTCTTGTTCCAGTCCGCGCCCTCGGGAACCTTCGCCGTATAGGTCTGGACGAGGGGCTTTGTGGTGATGCGCGGAATCTCCTGGCCGTCGCGCATCGCGAACGGATGCGTGCTCACCATGTTGATCAGGGGCGCGCCGAGCGCGACGCCGACTTCGACGGTGCGTTTCCAGTGATCCACCGCGGCCTCGCGCTTGGCCTTCTCGGGATGTGACAGGTCATGCGGGGTGGAGACGAACTGGGAGATGATGATTCCCGCCTCGTTCAAGGCCGATTTGAGATCAGCGATCTTGGCCGGCGTGTAATAGTCCTTGAGATAGTCCTTGTTCCAGGCGATCAGTTCGATCGCCTTGAATCCCAGTCCGGCGACGCGCTTGATCGCGTCTTCATAGGGCGGATCCCACTGGAACGGCCATGACGAAGCGCCAAATTTCATATCGATCTCCTTTGAACGAAAAATGAGAGTGGCGCGGCGGTTTCGAACGCCGCGCGTGACTTATAGTCAGCGATCAGCCTTTCACTGCGCCGCCGAGCAGCCCCTGCACGATGAAACGTTGCATGAGGAGGAAGAAGAACAGGATGGGCAGGGTGATGATGCCCGAGCCGGCCATGATCAGATCCCACCGGAAAGTATATTCTTCCTGGAAGCTCGCGAGACCGATCGGCAGCGTGAACAGGTCTCGGCTCTGCAGGAAAACGAGTGCGAAAAGAAACTCGTTCCAGCCGCGAATGAAGCCGAACATCGTCACCGCCGCGAGCCCGGGGCCGGCGAGCGGCAGAATCACCTTGTGGAAGGTTGTGATCTGCGATGCGCCGTCGATCGCGGCGGCCTCCTCGAGCTCCTGCGGTATGGCCTCGAAGAAGCCGCGCAGCATCCAGATCGTGAAGGGCAGCGAGAACGCGGTATAGGCGACGATGAGGGCCGCATGCGTGTTCAAGAGCCCGACGCGCTGAATGATGATGAAAAGCGGATTGACGAGCAGGATGTGAGGAAACATCTGCGTGACGAGCAGAAGAATGCCGTAGGCGCCGCGACCCCGGAAACGGATGCGCGCAATCGCATAAGCAGCGTAGACCGAGATCAGCACGGTCAGCAGGGTCGAAAGCGCGGCGACCTTGAAGCTGTTCCAGAAATAGATCGGAAAACTCGTTCCCTCCCAGACGTTCCTGTAGTTCTCCAGCGTCCATGCGACGGGCAGCATGGTGAGGTTGCGGGCGAAAAGCTCCGGCGCCGGCTTCAGCGATGACGACGCCATCCAGAAGATGGGAAACAGGATGACCGTGACGGCCGCGACGAGCACGCAGTAAACCGCGAGCAGAGTGAACGACAGGCGGTATCTGTCGAGCGTTTGCTTCGTCATGCGCGCGCCTCGTCCGCCTGAAGCCCCTGCGTCCGGTAGATCGTCAGATAGGCGACGCTGATCACCAGAAGGCACAGCAGCATCAACAGCGAGATGGCCGATGCGTAACCCATCTCAAGTCCCCAGAACGCCTTGTCGTAGACCAACGTCGGGAGGATCTTGGTGGCGCCTGCGGGGCCGCCGCCGGTGAGCAGGTAAACGATGTCGAAGGCCTGGAACGTCCAGATGGAGGCGAGCAGCGTCAGTATGATGCTCGTCGCCTTGATGAACGGGAACGTGACGAACCTGAAGCGCTGCATCACGCCGGCGCCGTCGATGACCGCGGATTCCGTGAGTTCCTTCGGCACGTTCTGCAGCGCCGCCAGTAGCACGACGAACATGACGGGATAAAGCTTCCATATCTGGACCAGCACGACCGCCGGCATCGCCATGAGCGGATCGGAGAGCCAGAGAACGGGCTTGTTGATGATTCCGACTTTCGTCAGGAGGAAGTTGATGACGCCGAATTCGTCGCCGTAAAGCCACTTCCATAGAAGCGCGGTCGCAACGTCGGGGATGACCCAGGGGACAAGAAAAAGCGCCCTGAAAAGCGTGCGGCCCCAGATGTCCATGTTGAGAAGAAGCGCGAGTCCGAGCGCCACCAGATAGGCGCCGGCGACGGAGAAGGCCGTCCATATCACGGTCTTCCAGAGGCTGGTCCAGAACGTCGGCTCCTCGAACAAAGCGCGCGAATAATGCGCGAAGCCGACGAAGGCCTCTGGATTGGATCGCCCCATATTCTGGTTTTGCAGGCTGACCACGACGCTCTCGATGATCGGAAGGATGTCAAGCAGCGTAATGACGGCGAGCGATGGCAACACGAGAAAGTAAGCGAAGCGCGCTCGCCTCTGCAAAAACATCAGGCGTTCTCCGGCCGGAAAGAGGCGCGGCGTCGTTGACGCCGCCGGTTGCTCAGGACGAGAACACCTTCTTCATCGCCTCATGCGCGTCGAGCACGGCCTTTTCCGGCGTCTTGGCGCCGACGACCACCTCGTTCACCGGAGCGGCGAACATCTTCTCGCCGTCGATGACGCCCATTTCAGGCCTGCCGAAGCCGGGATAGGCGAAATCGGTGGAATAGGGGACCACATTGTCGAGCGCTTCCTTGAGAAGCCTGTTCGACTTGACGCGATCGGTGTTGATGTCGCGTTTGAAGATGGGCCAATGCTGTCCCGGCACCGCCTGATAGAGCCGCTCCAGCCGGCCGGGCTGGACGAACCATTTGACGAACGTTTTCGCCGCATCCTTCGCCGGACTGTGCTTCCAGACGAACATGGGATTGTAGAAGGCGGCGGTCAGCTTGCCGGACGGACCTGCCGGCCCTTCAAGCACTTCGAGGATGCCGGTTTTCTCCGCGAGAGCCGGATTTTCCTTCATCAGGCGGCTGATCAGGCCGCCGGTGCCGAAGCCGAACGCGGCGCGCCCCTGCACATAGAGCGTATGCGGCTCATCGGTATTGTAGGAGGCGATTCCGGGCGGCGTGACCTTATGCTTCGTCGCAAAATCCGTGAGATAGGTCAGCGCCTTGACGTTGGCATCCTTCGCCGTGGTTCCGAAAACGAGATTGCCGTCCTTGTCGAGGATGCTTCCGCCCGCCTGGAACATGAAAGACATATAGAAGTGCTGGGCGATGTGAAAATTGCCCGCCGGAAACACCACGCCGAAAACGCCGTTGGCGGGATCGTTGAGGGCGATAGCCGCGGCCTGGAATTCATCCCAGTTGCGTGGCGGCTTCAGTCCCTTCGCCTCGAGCAGATCTTTCCGGTAATAGATCGGCCGAATGTCGAGATTATAGGGCACGCCCCAGTAATGGTCGCGCCACAGGAATTTCTTGTAGGCGTATTCGCTGAAGATGTCGGCGAGCAGGCCATTGCCTTTCCAGAGCTCGATGATGTCGTCCATCGGCTCCATCTGGTCGGCGGCGGCGAACTGGAGCGGATGATAGGAATAGGCTTCGGCGATGTCGGGCATCGTCTGCCCGCGAATGGCCGTCAGGAATTTCGGATAGACGAGATTTCCGGAAACCGGTTCATGCTTGATCTTGATGCCGGGATTCTGGGCTTCGAAGTCGTTCAAAATTGCTTTTAACGCGGCGGACAGTTCGGGAGTGTTCAGCCTCACCGTCCAGAAGGTGAGATTGGCCTGCGCCTGCGCGCTCGCATTGTCCGCGGTCAGCATGAACAGGCCGCCAAGCCCTGCGACCACGGCCTGACGCCGGTCAAAATCTTTGAAACCGACCATTCCTTCCTCCCTGTCCTCGCTTCGACGCGACGGCTTGCCGCCGAAGCGGACGCTCATTCGCTAGAGTGAGCGCACCCGTTTCCGTTGGACGGGCGAAGCCATGATACCAGACAGAAAGCGTTGTAGAAGGTATTATATAATAAAAAATCGGTATCTATGTCGATGCTAGCTAGGGATTGATGTGCGGAGCGCGGTTCTTCGGCGCTTTCGCATCGGATCGCGGAAGAACAAAAAGAATCGAATGTCATCGGAGAAAACCTTCGGCGGCGCGCAGAAGGCGGAGCCGCGGAGACCGCCTTCACAGCGCTTTCCGGATGGTTATCCGACGCTTTGCGCATCAATGGTCTATTTCGCGCTGTTCGCGCAGGCGGGACTTAACCAGCCCTTCCTGCCCCTGTGGCTCACCTCGCGCGGGTTGAATGAGACTCAGATAGCGGCCGTCATCAGCGCGCCCCTGCTTCTGCGTATCATGGTGGCGCCGGCGATTGGAATGATCGCGGACCGCACCGGCGATCGCGCTTTGATCATGAGGTGTCTCGCCGCTGGCGTTTTCCTGCTCGCACTGTGCCTGTCGCAGGCCGGCGGCTTCTGGACGATTCTCCTTCTCGCGACGTCGATGATGCTGCTCAGCCAGGCCATTCCGCCTGTCGTCGACGCGTCTGTCATCAGCCTCATTCGCGGCGGCAAGGCGCGCGACTTCGGGCGCATGCGACTCTGGGGCTCGGGCGGTTTCGCCGCAGCGACGATCCTTGGCGGGTTCATCCTGGCCTGGGGCGGCGTCGACGCCGTGTTCGCGGCCTTTGTCTGCGCGATCCTGCTGCAGATCGCGGCGTCGTTCATTCTCCCAGGCGGCGCGGCGCGGGCGAAGGAGCGAAGCGAGACGCGGCTTGACCTACACAAGCGCCCGGCTTTGATCGTCGTGTTTCTCGTCGCGGCGTTGACGCTCACGAGCCATGCGACCTTCAACAGCTTCGGCTCCCTGCATTTCCGTCGTTTGGGGTTTCCCGAGAGCGCCATCGGGCTGCTGTGGGCCACCGCCACCTTGTCGGAGGTCGCAATGTTCTGGGCCGGTCCTTTTCTGTCCCGCAGACTGAGCGCGTTCGGCGTCCTTGTGCTCGCGGCGAGCGTCGCCGTGGCGCGCTGGAGTCTGATGTCGCTGGATGCGGGGCTTCCGGCGACAGTGCTCCTGCAGATGCTGCATGCGGCGACGTTCAGCGGCAGCTATATCGGCTTGATGCGTTTCATGGCGCAGGTCGGCGATCATGTCGGCGCGCGGGCGCAGAGCGCGTTCGCCACCATATTCGGCCTCATGACGGCGCTGACCACGCTCGCGATGGGTCCGATCTACAGTGAGATCGGAGCGCGCGGGTTTCTTGTGACGGCGCTTTTGCCGGCTTTGGCGTTGTTGCTGCTGTTCGGCTTTCGCCGGAGACTGCGCCTCGCGGAAGCCGGCGAGGCGGCCTGACGTCGGAGGAACTCATGCGCGATCTGTTGCCCGATCGTGTCGGGCTGCTTGAGGCCGTCGTCGACCGCCTGATACCCGCCGATCAGGATCCCGGCGCCATCGCTTCCGGCGCGCTCGCTTTCGTGAGGGAGAGGCTGCTGGCCGAGTCCGAAGCTGTTCGCGCCGACCTGCGCTCGGGCATGCAAGCGCTCGATCAATCCTGCGAGGCGCTTTGCGGCCGGCCTTTCATGCTCGCTTCGCCTTCCGAGCAGGACCGGGCCTTGAAGGCCCATGAGCGCGAACCATGGTTTGTCGCGCTGTCCGAACTGGCGGCCGAAGGATTCTACGCCGATCCGGGCAATGGCGGGAATCACGACGCCGTCTCCTGGCGAATGATCGGATACGACCCAAATCTCCCGCTCGAGGCGGCGCCGTCCGGCAGGATAGCCGACGCGGGCGCGATCGAGGAATTTTATGATGCGATCGTCGTCGGCGCGGGCGCCGGCGGGGGAATTGTCGCCTGCCTGCTCGCTGAAGCGGGTCACCGCGTTCTCGTGCTTGAGCGCGGCAGGGATCACGGCGATGAAAATCCTCTGACGCGCGATCATCTCCGCAATCAGCGGCTGTCCGTCTATGATCACAATGCGGGCCCCAACATTGTCGGATATCCGCGCGTCGCGGTGGACGCTGCCGGCCATGCGCGCGAACTACGGCCGCATCAGCCAGGGTACCAGAACAATGCTGCGGCCGTCGGCGGCGGCACGCTGGTCTATGGCGCGCAGGCGTGGCGCTTCCATCCGGATGATTTCAGCATGGCGAGCCGATACGGCGCGCCCGCCGGCTCTTCGATGGCCGACTGGCCATTCGATTATGAGGCGCTGGCGCCATATTATGAACGGGCCGAGCGGGAGATCGGAGTCGCCGGCGAAGCGGGCCATCCCGCGCCCCGCGCGCGCCCATTCCCGATGCCGCCCGCCGCCGGCCACGCCAGCAGGCGCATGCTGGAAACTGGCGCGAAAGCGCTCGGCCTTTCGACCTTCGCTGCGCCGCTGCTGATCAACACCGTCCCGCGGGATGGACGCGCCGCCTGCGTCGAATGCGGTTCATGCGTGGGATTTCCTTGCCCCAGCGACGGAAAGAACGGAACCCAGAACACGGTGCTGGCGCGCGCGGTGAAGACGGGCCGTTGCGCGATCGTCGACTTGGCCGCTGTGACGGAAGTGAATGTCGACGATGAAGGCGAGGTTTCCGGCGTGACCTTCGTTCGCGACGAGGGTAGGGCGGTGACGCGGCGCGTCGTGCGGGCGAGAGCGGTCGTTTTGTGCGGCGGCGCAATCGAAACGGCGCGCCTGCTGCTGCTGTCGCGATCGCCGCGGCATCCGCAAGGTCTCGGCAACGAGCACGATCTGGTGGGCCGCAATCTGCAAGGGCATTTCTCCGCGATCGTGCACGGCCTGTTCGACGCGCCGGTCTATGACCGACGCGGGCCGGGAGTGACGGTCGCGACATGCCGGTACAATCACGGCAATCCGGGGATTATCGGCGGCTCGATGATCGCCGATGATTTCATCATGCTGCCGGTGATTTTCTGGAAGCGAGCGCTGCCGCCTGATCTCCAGCGCTGGGGCGAGCCGGCAAAAGCGTTCATGCGGGAGAATTACCGTCGGGTGATCCGCTTGTTCGCGCCGGTGCAGGACATTCCGACGCCGGACTCTCGCGTTACGCTCGATGACTCGGTGCGCGATCGATGGGGTTCGCCCGTGGCGCGCCTGTCCGGCGTCGCGCACCCCGAATCCGTCCGGACCGCCGAGTTCATGCGCGATCGCGCGCTGGAATGGCTGCGCGCCTCCGGCGCGGTCCGGGTCTGGAACGATCCTGTCCTGCCTCGTTTGTCGGCTGGGCAGCATCAGGCCGGAACATGCCGGATGGGGCGCGACCCCCGCCAATCCGTGACGGACGAATACGGGCGGGTCTGGGGGCATCGCCGCCTTTTCATCGCCGACGGTTCGCTTCATCCCACCAATGGCGGCTTCAACCCTGTGCTCACCATCATGGCGGTGGCGTTCCGCAACGGCGAGCATATCGCGCAGGCGCTGCGGCGAGCGTAGTCTCCGGCGTTCCGTGGCGGCGGCTGATGTGAAAGCCGCGCGCGCCGCCAGATCATCGCGCGTCAGGGAGTCGGCGCGTCGGCGCGCAGCAGCCCCTCATGTTTTAGCTCGCGCCAAAGGTCGGCGGGGATGTCTCTGCGGACATGGGCGAGATTGGCCTGCACCTGCTCAGGTCTGAAGGCGCCGGGAATCACCGACGCGACCAGTGGATTGTGCAGCGGAAATTGCAGCGCCGCCGCAGCCAGCGGTACGGAATGCCGCTGGCATATGGTGTCGATCCGGCGCGCCTTCTCCATCTGCTCCGGCGTCGCGTCGGCATAGTTGTATTTTGCGCCGGGCGTGGGGCCGGTCGCATAGAGGCCGGAGTTGAAGACGCCGCCGATGACGAGGCTGACATTGTTCTCCGCGCATCGCGGAAGCTCGATGTCGAGCGAATCCTGTTCGCCCAGCGTATAGCGCAGCGCAAGAACGAAGAAGTCGAGCGCGAACATGTCGAGGAATCGCGGGATCATGCCGAGCTCGTTGATCCCCGCGCCGATTGCGCCGATAAGTCCGTTCTCTTTCAGTTCGCGCAGCGCGCGATAGCCGCCATTCGCAAGCTCGACGAGTTTCGCGGCGACCATCGTTTCATGGCCCTGATGCCACCAGTCGAGATCATGGATGACCAGCAGATCGACGCGATTCATGCCGAGGCGCTGCAGGCTGTCCTCATAGGCGCGCATGACGCCGTCATAACTATAGTCGAAGCGATGCTCGAAATGCAGGCCGCCGGCCCAGAAGCCTGTGTCGAACTTTTCCGGATGGCGCGGCGCGGACAACACGCGGCCGACCTTGGTCGAGAGGATCACGTCCTTTCGCGGTTGCCGATAGAGAAAGCGTCCCACGCGATGCTCGCTCTGGCCGCGGCCATACCAGGGGGCGGTGTCGTAAAAGCGGACCCCGGCGTCCCACGCGGCGCCTAGCGTGTCCTCCGCGTCCCGCTCATTGACTCGCGTGAAGAGTTCGCCGAGCGGGGCGGCGCCGAACCCGATGCTCGGCAGCATGATCTGCGTGCGGCCGACGCGGCGAAGGGCGAAGGGATCCATGATGATGGTCTCTGGTCAGGGCGTTGGAAGATCAGACGGCGAGACGGTAGACGCGAATGGCGTTGTCGCGCCAGAATTTCCGTTGGTCGGTTTCATTCACGCCCCCGAGGCTCTCGTGCAGCAGCGCGATCCACCGCGATGGCTGGATCGCCTGCAGGGTCACCGGCCAGTCGCCGCCGAACATCATGCGTTCGAAGCCGAACGCTTCGAAAGCCGCATCCATGAAGGGTCGGAGATCGTCCGGCTTCCAGTCGGCCTTCGCCTCGGTCGCGACGCCCGACATCTTGCAGACGATGTTCGGTCGGCGGGCGAGTTCGCGAATCTGCGACATCCAGGGCTCGCGCGCGTCGTCCCGGATGCTGGGCTTGCCGATGTGATCGAGAATCATGGGAACGTCGCCGACGGCGTCGACGAATTTGAGCGTATTCGCCATGTGCCGGTGATCGATGCAGATGTCGAAGCTCAGATCGAAGTCGCGCAGTATGCGCACGCCTTCGATGAAGTCCGGGCGCAGGCAGAAATCGATGTCGTCCTCGAACTGGATGATGCGACGGATGCCGCGGAGGATGGCGTGTCGCTTCAGCGCGGCGAGATCGTCGGCGACTGCGGCGCCTTTCTCGAGCGGAGCCCAGGCGACGAGTCCCTTGATGCGGGGATCGATGCGCGACTGTTCGGCGGCCCATTCCGCCTCGCGGGCGAAAGCGGCAAAATCCGCCTCGCATTGCACGAACACCATCGCCTCCACCTCAACGGATGCGAAAGCGCGCCGATAGTCTTCGAGCAGATAAGGCTTGTTGAGGAGCGGCACGTCCTTCAGCCACGGATAGGGGATGAGAGTGGGATCCCAGAGGTGAAGATGGGTGTCGATGATCGGGAAGCTGGGCATCGGCGTCGCTCTATCTGCTAGCGAACGAAACGGCGCAGGGCTGGCGCCGAGAACGGTTGCATGATGCCCGCCAGCCGCGTTCCGCTTGATCCATGGACGTTCCCCTTCGATCGGCTCTTGCGTCTCTTCAAAAAGATGGCATAGGTTAACTTGTAGGGCAACCGGGTAACCTTGCTAAGGCCCACGAGGAAGCGCTTTTGAATCCATCGGACGACGATCTGCTGTCGGCTGTTTCTCGCCTCGTTGGGCCGGGCGGTGTTTTGCTGGCCGCTGACGATCTTGCCCGCTACGGCCGCGAATGGTCTGGCGACAATGTCGGGGCGCCGCGCCTGGTCGTGCGGCCGCGAACGGTGGAGGAGGTCTCCGCCATCGTGACGTTTTGCGCCGGGCATGGCGTCCGTATGACGCCGCAGGGCGGCCATACAGGCCTTGTCGGGGGCGCGTTGCCGTCGCCGCAAGGCGATGAGGTCGTGCTCAGCCTTGAGCTGATGAATGGCGTCCGCGAATTCGACCAGGCGAATTTCAGCATCACGGTCGAAGCGGGATGCGTGCTCGAGCAGGTGAGAAATATCGCAGCGGAGAAGGGGTTTGTGTTTCCGCTTGCGCTGGGTTCGCAGGGAAGCTGTCAGATAGGCGGCGCGGTGGCCACCAACGCCGGCGGCCTCAATGTGCTGCGCTACGGCATGATGCGGGATCTGGTGTTGGGTCTCGAGGCCGTTTTGCCGGATGGCGGAATCTGGCGCGGCCTCAAGAAGCTGCGCAAGGACAATACGGGCTACGATCTCAAGCAATTGCTGCTCGGCTCGGAAGGCACGCTCGGGATCGTCACCGCCGCTTGCCTGAAACTCTTTCCGGCGCCAACGCAGGTCGAGACGGCTTTCCTGGCTCTTGATTCTGTTTCCGACGTCGTCTCGCTTTTCGATGCGGCTCGGCGCGATCTCAGCGATCTGCTGTCGGCCTTTGAACTCCTCACGCGCGAAGGGCTGGATTTTTCCGGCCGGCCCGACCCGCTTGAAAAACCGGCGCGGGTTTATGTTCTGCTTGAGGCGTCCGCGAGCGGGATCCTCGATCTCCGCAGTTTGCTCCACGCCT
>MKVY01000033.1:258135-273021 GCA_001899525.1 Rhizobiales bacterium 65-9 | reverse complement strand
TCATCTGCGCACCGACGTATCTGTGCCGATTTCCGCCATTCCTTTGTTCATGGACAAAGCGACGGCCGCGGTCGCGTCGGTCTCCGCCGACGCAACTGTGTTGTCCTACGGCCATGTCGGCGATGGCAACCTTCATTTCAATGTCGTGCCGCCGCGCGGACTCGCCGATGCGGCCGCTATCGATTTTCTGCACCGTTGCGAACTCGCGATCTTCGCGGTCGTGGACGCAGTGAACGGCTCGATCAGCGCCGAACACGGCGTCGGCCGGCTCAAGCGCGAGGCGTTTCTGAGCCGCCTGTCGCCGGTGCATGCCGACATTCTCCGGCGCATCAAGCGGGAGTTCGATCCGGCGGGCGTCATGAATTCGGGCCGCGTTCTGGAGCCGTTGGTCCGATGAAGATCGCATCGATCGAGCGCCCGACCCGGCTGCCGGCGCGCATCGCCGCTGCGATCATGCGTGAGATCAATGACGGCCGACTGAAGCTGGGCGATCGTCTCCCGACCGAACAGTTTCTGGCGGAGAGTTTCGGGGTCAGCCGCAATGTCGTGCGCGAGGCGATCGCGCAGCTTCGCTCCGCCGGCGTGGTGCATTCGCGCCAGGGGCTCGGCACCGTCGTCGGACTGGGACATGCCGAGGCCGCGCGGCCAAGCGATGTGATGGCGGTGAGCGATCCGTCTCACTTCCATCACGTCTATGAGCTGCGCGCGATCATCGAGATGCAGGGCGCGGCCTTGGCGGCGCGGCGCGGCGACGCCGACCAGCTTGCCGCGATCTCGAACACGCTTGAACGGCTTGAGGAGGCCGAGCGCTGGGAAAGCGAAGGCGCGGAGCTCGATCTCGAATTTCATCTTGCGGTCGCCCGCGCATCGGCCAATCCCTATATCGTCGAGACGATCGGTTTTCTCAGTGGAAAGATGCGGGAAACCATCCTCGCGACGCGACAGCGCTCCGGCGGTATCGTCGGCGAGGTTAAGGCGCTGACCATCAGCGAGCATGCTTCGATCCGCGACGCGATCTCGATGCGCGATCCGGATGCGGCGCGAGATGCAATGGCCCGTCATATTCGCAATGCGGCGGCGCGCCTGGGCTATGACCTGCTGCGGGATGACGGCGTGGAGCGCGGACCGGCGGTTCATGAGCAACTGCCGCCCGTGGAAGTTTGAAGAAATCAATTGACGAAGGGCGAAGCCCGACAAGGGAGGAAGCAATGATGGATCAGTTTTCTACGCGGCCGATATCCCGGCGCGGATTCGTCGGCGGCGTCGCCGGCGCAGGCCTTCTCGGCGCCGGCGGCGCTGGCTGGGCGCAGACTTATTCGGGTGAAATGCGTGTTCTCGCTGATGCGGCGAAGCGCGTCGCTCTCGAATCCGCGGTGAAGAAGTTCGGAGATAAATACTCCGGCATGAGAATGCGCCTCAACGTCGCGAGCGTCGATCAGCTCATGGCGACGGTGCGCATGCAGCTGACATCCGGCACCGCGCCGGACATCGTCCCTGTGTGGCCGGGAAGCGGCGTTCCGTTGTCTGTGCATCAGCTCGCGCCGACCGGCTATCTGGAGGATCTGAGCGCGCAATCCTTCGCGAAGAATACGCCTGTGTTCGCAAAAGACGTGATCAATGTGGACGGAAAGCTCTACTGGTTTGCGAACCAGCCGTCCGTGATTGGCCCGATCGTCAACAAGAGGGTTTGGGAAAAGAGCGGGCTGCCGCAGCCCAAGACGTGGAGCCAGTTCCTCGACGCGTGTCAGAAACTGAAGGATTCCGGCGTCATTCCGATCGCGCTTGGCAATGGCACGCAGTGGATCACGCAGCTCATCAACTACGCGCTGGTCGCGACGCTGGTGTTCGCGGACAATCCCGCCTTCCCGGAAGACATGAAGGCCGGAAAGGTCACATTCGTCGGGTCGGGCTGGGCCGACGCGATGAACAAATATCTCGAGCTCAACAAGCGCGGCTTCTTCAACCCGAATCCAAGTGGAACCTCGTTCGAGGAATCGCAACGCCTTCTCGCGACGGGGCGCGCCGCCATGGCGGTTCACACGGCCGGCACGGTCGCCGGTCTGGTGGCGGCGGCTGGCCATCGCGATTTCGTCATGTGGCCGATGCCCGCCGGCGAGGATCCGAGCAAGCAGCAGGTGCCGGTCGGAGTGACGAACGGTTACGGCGTAAGCTCCGCATCCAAGAACAAGGAGGCCGCGATCGCTTTCCTGAATTTCATGGCGGAGCCGGAGCTGATGGGCGACTGGGCGCGTTTGACGCTCGTCCCTGTGTTCGGCGCCGACGAGAGCCAGACGGATCCGATCTATCGCGACATCATGAAGCTGGTGAACGCCGGCAAGGGCGCGCTGTACATGGACAACAAATGGCCAAATCCGCGCGTGCAGGAAGCGCATTTCGTCGGCGTACATGACATCTTCTCCGGCAAGGCGACGGTCGACGAGGTTCTGGCGCGCATGGACGCGGCCTATAAAGGCGCATGAGCGGCGCGCTGGCTTCAAGGGCGGCGTCGCCATATGGCGACGCCGTGAAGGCGCCGTCGAGATGGCGTCGCGCGCTGCGCGCGGACGAGGTGAGCTATCTGTTCATCGCGCCCGCGCTCGCGCTCTATATTGGCGTGATCCTGGCGCCGATCCTGATGGGCGTGCGCTACGCTTTCACCAATTGGGACGGCTTGCGCCGCACGGTCGACAATGTCGGCTTTGCGAACTTCGAGCGCATGATCGGCGACATTCAGGTTCGATCGGCGGTGCTCACCACCTTGGTCATCGCGGCTTCTCTGGTTATCGTGAAGGTGGCTCTCGGGCTCGCGCTCGCGCTGGCTGTCAACGGCAACCTCAAAACGCGCAAATTTCTGCGCGTCGCCTTCTTCATGCCGGTGGTGCTCACTCCGGTCATCGTGTCTTACGCCTGGAAATACATTTTCTCGAACGAAGGATCGCTGAACACGCTTCTGGGCGTCTTCGGACTCGGTCCTTATCAGTGGCTCGGCGATCCGCTGCTGGCTCTCATCAGCGTTATCGTTGTGACGTCCTGGCAATCGGTCGGCCTGTCGATGGTTATTTTTCTGGCCGGCCTGCAGGCCTTTCCACCGGAGCTCACCGAGGCGGCGATCATCGACGGGGCGACGCCATGGCAGCGCTTTCGCAACGTGACATTGCCCATGCTGGCGCCGGCGATGACCGTTTGCGTGGTGATCGCGCTCATTCAGGGCCTGCGCTTCTTCGACCAGATCTACGCGCTGACGCGCGGCGGTCCCGGCTATGCGACGGAAACCCTGTCCACCATGATTTACCGGATCAGCTTTCAGTTCGGCGAATTCAGCTACGGCGCCGCCGTCGCGCTGGTTTTCTCGCTGATCGTTGCAGCCATCGTTCTGCCGGTGATGGTCGTTCTCCGCCGCCGCGAGATCGCGCATGGGTAAGCTTCGCTACACCAGCCGGACATTCGTCGGCGAGGTCGCCATGCTGGCGATGGCGGCCTGCTTCCTGTTTCCGATCTATCTGCTGATCGCCATCTCGTTCAAGGAGCGTTCTGCATGGGGCGAAAGTCCAATGTCGCTCCCTCTGAAGCCGTACCTAGGAAATTTTCAGCGGGCTTGGAGCGAGGCGTATCTCGGCGACGCTCTCATTTCGAGCATGGCGGTCGTCGCGGGAAGCCTGGTGGTTCTCATCGCGGCCGGATCGCTCGCCGCTTATTTCCTGTCGCGGTGCAGGCCGCGGCTCGGCTACACGCTTTATGTTTTTTTTCTGCTGGCGATGGTTTTGCCGTTCCAGCTCGGTCTTCTGCCGCTCTATCAGATGATGCGCGATCTCAATTTGCTCGGAACGCCCTTCAGCCTGATGCTGTTTTATTGCGGCTATCAATTGCCTTTCACGATTTTTCTCTATGCCGGATATATGCGCACGCTGCCTCGCGCCTATGAGGAAGCGGCGCGAATGGACGGCGCGACCGACATGCAGCTTTTCCGTCATGTGATCTTTCCCATGGTTCGTCCGATCACCGGAACCGTGCTCATTCTGAATTGCGTGTTCATCTGGAATGACTTCATGACGCCGCTTCTTTATCTGCAAGGCTCGTCCTGGGCCACGATCCCCGTCGCGGTCTCGGCGTTTGTGGATCAGGAGATCACGGATTGGGGCGTGGTGTTTGCCGCTCTTCTGATCGGCATTGTCCCCGTCATGCTGCTGTTTGCGGCGCTTCAGCGCAAGATGATGGACGGCTTCGCCGGCGGACTCAAAGCGTAACGACAATTCAGCGCGTATGAAGCGCGCTAGGGAGGATGTGAGAATGTCGGAGTTCGTGCCGGAAAACCTGCGTTGCGAACATCTGTTTTCCCCGCAGGGGCTCAATACGCGGCAGCCGCGGTTCACCTGGGGGCTGCGTGCGAAAGGGCGCGACCGGCGGCAAACCGCTTATCGCATCGTCGCAGGGCTTGATCGCGCGCAGGTGGCGCGCGGCGAAGGCGATCTGTGGGATACGGGAAAGATGTCTTCCTCCGACACGCTTCTCATTCCTTACGCGGGCGCGCCGTTGAAGTCCGGCCAGAGCGTTCACTGGGCGGTGCAGGCGTGGGACGAGAACGGCGAGGCCTCTCCATTGTCCGAACCCGCCGGGTTTCATACGGGATTGCTCGATCAGTCGGATTGGCGCGGCGAATGGATCACGCGCGTGCTGGTTCCGCCAGGCGGCCGGTCGCCGCCGCAGGATACTGTTTATGACAATCCTTACTGGGCGCGACCGGCTGATTATCATCGGCGCGAATTCACAATCGCAAAGCGAGTGCGGCGGGCGTTCGTCTATGCGACGGCGCTAGGTCTTTACGAATTGCGGCTGAACGGCGCAGCGATCGGCGACCACCGATTGGCGCCGGGATGGACGGACTACCATACGCGAGTCGAATACCAGATTCACGATGTCACCGAAGCCTTGCGGCAAGGCGCCAACGCGATCGGATTTATCCTCGGCGAGGGCTGGTACAGCGGGCGCGTGTCTTACGACGCGAAGCGGCAGGGTAGCCATTACGGCGTGCGCCCTGCGCTGAAGTGCCAGCTTGAGATCGAGTATGACGACGGATCGCATGACGTTGTCGCGTCCGACGCATCATGGCGAACGGACAATGAGGCTATCGTCTATTCCGATCTCCTGTTGGGCGAGAAATATGACGCCCGCCTGGAAAAGCCGGGCTGGGACCAACCAGGGTTCGATGATTCCGCATGGTGGATCTCGGAGGCCTTCGAGCCCCCGCCACGCGCGCCGCGGATTGAAGCCGCGCGCGGTCAGCCAATTCGCAAGACAGTAGAAATTCCGGCGCAATATCTTCATCGTTTGGAATCCGGCGCGTTTATCTTCGATCTCGGCCAGAACATCGCGGGCCATATGCGCATGACGGTGGAGGCGCCGCGGGACGCCGTTTTCACGCTGCGCCATGCGGAGACTTTGGCGGAAAATGGCGAACTCTATGTCGCCAACCTGCGCGGCGCCATCCAGACAGACATCTACGTCTCGAAGGGCGGCGCACAGGTTTTTGAGCCGCGATTCACTGTGCATGGCTTCCGCTATGTCGAGGTCATCGCTCCTTCTGGAATGAAGCCCGAAGATATTATTCTGACCGGATTCGCCGTTCATTCCGACACGCCGCGCGCGGGAGAATTCGCCTGCGGCAGCGAGATGGTCAATAAACTTTATTCCAATATTCTCTGGACGCAGCGTGCGAACTTCATCTCTGTTCCGACCGATTGTCCGCAGCGGGACGAGCGGATGGGATGGCTCGCGGATGCGCAGGTGTTTCTGAACACTGCATCCTTCAACATGGATGTCGCGGCGTTCTTCACGAAATGGATGGTCGATATAGCCGACGCCCAAGGGTCTGATGGCGCTTTCACCGATGTCGCGCCGTCGCTCGTTTACACGCGCTTCCTGCCGAATCCGCCGCGCGGCGCGCCGGGGTGGGGCGACGCAGGCGTGATCATTCCCTGGCGCATATATTTGCGATATGGTGATATCGACGCTTTGCAGCAGCACTATGCCGGAATGACGCGATGGATTGATTTCATCGAAAAGCGCAATCCCGGTCTGATCCGCGAAGATGGCGTGCACAGCAACTGGGGCGATTGGCTGAGTCTCGGAAAGAAGACCCCGAAAGCCCTGGTCGCGACCGCCTATTGGGCTTACATCGCCGACATCATGGCGCGTGCGGCGCGCGTCCTGAAAAGGCGACAGGACGAAGCGCGGTTCCGCGCGCTTCATCGCGACATTCGCGCGGCGTTCCAGAGCAAGTTTCTTGCGACCGACGGGAAGCTCGAAGGCGACACTCAAACCGCATATCTCTTTGCGCTGGAGTTCAATCTCGTTCCTGGCGAACTGCGCGACGCCGTGTCAGGACATCTCCTGCGCGTCATCGACGAAGCCGACGGGCATCTTCATACCGGCATTCTCGGGATGCGTCATATCTGTCCCGCGCTTAGCGAGAGCGGAGCGGCGGAGCAGGCCTATGATCTGCTCTTGAAAGAGAGCTATCCGTCCTGGGGATTCTCGATCAGGAACGGGGCCACGACGATCTGGGAGCGATGGGACGGATGGACGCCGGAGCGGGGGTTTCAGAGCGTCAATATGAATTCGCTCAACCATTATGCGCTCGGCGCGATAGGCGAGTGGCTGTATATGCGCGTGGCCGGCATCGATCTTGAAGAAAGCGACCCCGCGTTCCGGCGCATCCGTCTTCGTCCGCTGCCGACGAAGAAGATCGGCTGGTGCAAGGCGTCTTATGACAGCCACTTCGGTCGCATCGAAAGCGAATGGCGATGCGAAGGCGATCTTGTTGATTGGAGCGTCAGCGTCCCGGCGAATTGCACCGCGATGGTCACGCTGCCGGCGGCGGCGCGCGACGTGCGCGTCGATGGTCATGAGATTGGCGATCGCGCAGTTGCCGTCGATGCATCGGGCGATGTCTGCGCGTTCGAGCTTGGCTCGGGAGAGTATCGCGTCTCGATCGCGAATTTCACGCCATAGTCGTCGTGTTTCGGCTCGATACGCCGAGCCGGTAGAGGGACTGATGAGAACGGTAGCCGCGCGACCGCCGCCGAAGGATGGGCGCGCGCGACGGACGTTGCCGCGGACGCGATCGTAATCCGCTGATGATCAGGCTGCTGTCGTGACGCTGCGCGCGGCCTGCTCATACATGCCCGACAAGGCGCGCAGGTGCGCGGCGATCTCCATGACGTTGAGTTCGTCGCCTGAAAGAACCTCCAGCGCCTCGATCAGAAACGTTCTGCGTATCTCCTGATAGCGGACGCAGAAATCCCGCCCTGCCTGGGTTGTGACAAAAAGCGCTTCCTTGCCTTTGCGCTGACTGGTCACCAGTCCGGCTGCTGCGAGCTTTTTCAGCGAGTAGGACACGGTGTGCGCGTCCTCGACCTTGAGCGCAAAGCAGATGTCGGCCGCGCGCTTCTCCCGCAGGAGACTGTTCGTCAGGGCGAGTACGATCAGGTCGAGCGGCGAAAAGCTGCCTCCGCGGGCCGCGGCGCCGCATCGGGCGACCCATTGGAGAAAGGCGTTGTGGGCGACGACAAGGGCGAGCTCGAAGCTGGTCGTGACATCGGCGCGCGCCCGCACGTTGTCCGATCGGGCGTGCGCCCCCTTCGGCTTCGCGGGCGGTTTCGGTCGTGCTTTCGTCTTCCGGCCCGCGCGTTCGTCCTTCATTTCGGAATCCCGTTGCTGAGGTCCATGAGCGCATACAAGCGCCTGCGACGCAATCTTATCGCTGACGTTTTCTCCCCATTTTACCTGAAAAAATTCTGCGAAAATAGAACAATTCGTTGCGCGCGTGGTCTGAAGGCGCCTACATTGGCCAGCCCGGCGACAGCGCCTGGCGCCTGTGAGCCTGCGCGCTGTCGTCACGCGCCGAGGATTTGCGAAGTGGAGATGTCGCCGTGAAATTCGAACCCAATCGAGAGCGCCTGAAGAGCCTGGTTTCGGAGCTTGGCCTCGACGCGATCGTCGCCATGAGCCCCGAGAACTTCACCTATGTCGCCGGTGTCCATATTCTCACCGTCGCGTCGATCCGGCCGCGGCAGGCTTTCGCGGTCATTCCGGCCAAGGGCGAGCCCTTCCTGGTGATCTGCTCGATCGAAAAGACGCTCGCGGAGTCGGAAGGCTGGATCAGGGATATCCACCTCTACACGGAGTTCGTCGACAATCCGATCGATGCGCTCACCGCAGCGCTCCGTGAGCGCGGCCTCGCGGGCGGCAAGATCGGCATCGATCTCGACTATCTGCCTGCCAATTCCTATGAGCGGCTGAAGAAGAGCCTTCACAATGTCGGATTTGAGGACACGACGGAGCTCGTGTCCGCAGTGCGCGCCATCAAGAGCCAGAGTGAAATCGCTTTCATGGAGAAGGCGACGAAAGAAACCCATCGCGCCGTTCTGGACGCGATGGCGGAGAGCCGGCTCGGCGACACGGAGCGCGTGATCGCCAACCGCATCGGCAGCGGAATCATCAATAACGGCGCGCAGGGCACGCTCTTTCTCTGTTTTGCGTCAGGCGACCGCACGCCGCAGGCGCACGGCCATGCGACCGATCGCGTTCCCGTCGAGGGGGAAATCATTCGCTTCGATGTCGGCGGAACATACGGAGCGTTCGCCACGGACTTCGCGCGAACCTATTCGACGGGCAATCCGTCAGCCATGCAGCGCGAGACGCATCGCGGCCTGTGCGAGGCGCAGGAGGCGACGATCAACGCCATGCGGCCCGGCGTTCTCGCAGAGGATTTGTTCTTTCTTTGCAAGGACGAGTTCAACAAGCGCGGATTGGCCTGGCGGCTTCCGCATATCGGTCACTCGTTCGGCGTCGAACTGCATGAGAGCCCGATGCTGCGGCCGGGCGACAAGACGCCTCTCAAGCCCGGCATGGTCATCAACATCGAGCCGATGACGTCCGACGACGACGGGTCGTTCTATCACACCGAAGATCTCGTGGTGATCACGGAGAACGGATTCCGCCTCCTGACGCTAGGATTGGCGCCGAAAGAGATTCCGATTCTGGGCCAGAAGGTCGCGTAGCGATTGAGCCGCTGGTAGGGCGAGCGTTGTGAGCCTCGCCGGATAAGAAGCGTTGCAGGCCTTGCGTAAAGCGCTTGGCCTCAATGCTGTCATGATCAGAAGCTCGAAGAGCTTCGCTCACGCGGGCGGTATTTTATCCTGACCGTCGCGCTGAGCGACCGCGCGGCTGTATTCGTCATCGTGGCTGCGACGGCGATCCGGTGATCAATCGTCAGAGCGTTTCGCCCGCGGCAGAGGAAAGAAATGTCTCCGCGTAGTGGCAGGCGACGCTTCGGCCGTCGATCTGTCTGGGCTGCGGCCGCTCGTTTCGGCATCGATCCGTCACAAAGGGGCAGCGCGTGGAGAAAACGCAGCCGTGAGGCGGGTTGAGCGGGGAGGGCAGTTCGCCCTTCAACACGATTTTCCGCCTTGCCGCTCCCGTCGTCACCGGCGTCGAGGCGAGCAGCGCCTGCGTGTAGGGATGCAGCGGCCGGGCGAAAATCGCCTGCTTTGGCCCCTGTTCGATCGCGTGGCCGAGATACATCACCATCACGTCATGAGCGATGTGGCGCACCACGCCGAGATCGTGCGAGATGAAGAGATAGGCGAGCTTCAGTTCTTTCTGGAGGTCGGCGAGCAGATTCAGCACCTGCGCCTGAATCGAAACATCGAGCGCGGAGACCGGCTCGTCCGCCACGAGCAGGCGCGGGGACAGGATGAGCGCGCGCGCGATGGCGATGCGCTGCCGCTGCCCGCCGGAGAACATATGCGGATAGCGCGAATAATGTTCAGGCCGCAGGCCCACCTTGGCCATCATGGCGCGGGCGCGATCGGTTCGTTCCGCTTTCGGCAGGTCGGTGTTGATGATGAGCGGCTCTTCCAGAATGGAGCCGATCTTCTTGCGCGGATTGAGCGAGCCGTAAGGATTCTGGAAGACGAGCTGGACCGTGCGGCGCAGCTTTTTTCTGTCTGCCGCCGGCGGCGACACGGCGTCTGCGCCGTCGATCGTCAGGGAGCCCGAGGCCGGCTTCTCGATCAGCGTCACCATCCGCGCGAGGGTCGATTTTCCGCAGCCGGATTCGCCGACGACGGCCAGCGTGCGTCCAGCCTCGATGGAGAACGACACGCCGCTGACGGCGCGGAGCTGCGCCGGCGCGCGGAACAGCCCGCGACTGATCTCATAGACCTGCCGGAGGTCGTTGGCGGCGACGACGGTCATTCGGCGATCTCCGCCGAGGCGCGCGGGTGCGCGCCGCCGTCATTCGCCATCGCCCGATGACGGTCGGGATCGCCGAGCGGATAGTGACAGCGGATCATGCCGTCGCGCCATGGGCGCAGCGGCGGCCGCGCTGTGCGCGAATGCTCCGTCGCATAGGCGCAGCGCGGACTGAAGAGACATCCGCGCGGCCGGTCGCCCGGCCCAGGCACCATGCCGGGAATCGTGGCGAGCCGTTCCTCGTCGGTCGCGCGTTCCGGTAGCGCGGCGAGCAGCGCCGCGGAATAAGGATGCTGCGGCTCAGCGAACAGCGAGGCGACGGCGCGCTCCTCCATGATCTGCCCGGCATACATCACCATGATGCGCTGCGCGGTCTCCGCGACGACGCCCATGTTGTGGGTGATCAGAACGAGCGCCATGCCGCGCTCGCGTTGTAGCGAGACCAGCAGGTCGAGGATCTGCGCCTGGATCGTCACGTCGAGCGCGGTCGTCGGCTCATCCGCGATGAGCAGGCGGGGATTGCAGGCGATCGCCATCGCGATCATCACGCGCTGGTTCATCCCGCCGGAAAGCTGGTGTGGGAACGCTTTCAGGCGGCTCTCGGCCGCGGGAATGCCGACCTGCTCCAGGAGTTCGATGGCGCGCGCGCGCGCCTGCTTCGCGTTCATGCGCTCATGCAGCCTGAGCGTCTCCATGAGCTGGAAGCCGATCGTGAAGCAGGGATTGAGGCTGGTCGTCGGCTCCTGGAAGATCATCGCGACGTCCTTGCCGGTCAGCTTGCGGCGTTCGCGATCGGAGATGGAGAGCAGGTCCCTGCCGTCGAAAGCCAATTTGTCGGCCTTGACGCGGCCGGGATAGCCGACGAGCCCCATCAGCGCGAGCATGGTCACGCTTTTGCCCGAGCCGGACTCGCCGACGACGCCGAGCACCTCGCCTTCGTTGAGCGACAGGCTCACGCCGTCCACGGCGCGCAGCACGCCGGAGGACGTGGGGAATTCGACGCTGAGATTTTCGATTTCGAGAAGAGGCATCGTCAGCGCTTCAGTTTGGGATCGAGCGCGTCGCGCAGCCCGTCCCCGAGCAGGTTGAAGGCGAGCACCGTGACGAGGATCGCGACGCCCGGGAAGGTGACGACCCACCACGCCCGCAGCACGAATTCGCGCGCGTCGGCGAGCATGGTGCCCCATTCGGGCGCGGGCGGTTGCGCGCCGAGGCCGAGGAAGCCGAGGGCCGCCGCGTCGAGGATCGCCGTCGACACGCCGAGCGTCGCCTGCACGATGAGCGGCGCGGCGCAGTTGGGCAGCACTTCCTTGAACATCAGCCGCAGTGTGCCGGCGCCGGTGACGCGGGCGGCCGTGACGTAGTCCTTCGACGTTTCCGCGATGACCGCGGCGCGCGTGATGCGGACATAGTGCGGCAGCACCACGATCGCGACCGCCAGCATCGCGTTCATGAGGCCGGGACCGAGGATCGCCACGATGACGATCGCGAGCAGCAGGCTCGGCAGCGTCAGCACGATGTCCATCGCGCGCATGATGACGATCTCGGTCGCGCCGCGGAAGAAGCCCGCGATCAGCCCGAGAATGACGCCGACGACGATCGAGAGCGCCACCACGGCGACGCCGATCATCAGCGACAGGCGCGCGCCATAGAGCAGGCGAGAGAGGATATCGCGGCCGATCGCATCCGTGCCGAGCGGATAGCTGAGCGATCCGCCGTCCTGCCAGAAGGGAGGCTTCAGGAAGACGGCGTTGTTGGTGACATAGGGCGAGTGCGGCGCGATGAAATCCGCGAACAGCGCGAGCAGGAACACCAGCGCGATCACGACGAGGCCGGCGACAGCGCCGCGATTGGCGCTGAAATAGGTCCAGAACTCGCGCAGCGGATGTGGCCGCGCCGGAGGCGCGGCCGCCGCCTGCGCTTCGATGACGTCAGCGCTCATGCGGTCGCCCGTGGCTATCGTTTTTCATGGTCAGTGATGCCTGATGCGTGGATTGATCAGGCCGTAGAGAAGATCGACGAGAAGATTGACGCTCATCACCACGACGCCGATCAGCAGCGTGCCGCCCTGCAGCACCGGATAGTCGCGGCGGCTGATCGCCTCGATCAGCCATTTGCCGACGCCGGGCCAGGAGAAGATGGTTTCGGTGAGAATCGCGCCCGTGAACAGCACGCCGACCTGAAGCCCGATCACGGTGACGACGGGGATCAGCGCGTTGCGCAGCGCATGCATGGCGACGACGCGGATCGGCGCCAGACCCTTCGCCCGCGCAGTGCGGATGTAATCCTCGCCGAGCACTTCAAGCATGGCCGAACGCGTCATGCGCGCGATGACCGCGAGCGGCACCGTGCCAAGCACGATCGCGGGCAGGATCAGATGCGAAAGGGCTGATTTGAATGCGTCGAAATCGCCCGCGAGAAGGCTGTCGATTAGGAGAAAGCCGGTCGTGGGCTCGATGAAATACTGCACCGCGATCCGGCCTGACACCGGCGTCAGGCCGAGTTGCACCGAGAACAGCAGGATCAGCAGCAGTCCCCACCAGAAGATGGGCATCGAATAGCCTGCGAGCGAAACGCCCATCACGCCGTGATCGAAAATGGAGTTGCGCTTCACGGCAGCGAGGATGCCGGCGGGGAGGCCGATGATGAGCGCGAAAAGGATGGCGCAGACCGCGAGTTCGATGGTCGCTGGAAACAAGGCGGCGAATTCGGTGCTGACATTCTCGCGCGTCACGATCGACTTTCCGAGGTCGCCATGCAGGACGCGCGTGATATAGACGCCATATTGAGAGAGGAGCGGCTTGTCGAAGCCGAACTCCTTGCGGAGCTGCTCGTGACGAGCCGGGTCGATGCCGCGCTCGCCGGCCATCGTTTCGATCGGATCGCCTGGAACAAGTCGGATCAGAAAAAACGCGAGAAGCGTGATCCCGATGAAGGTCGGGATGACAAGGCTGACACGGGTCAGGACGAAACGCAGCATTGTGGAGTCATTCTAGAAGGGCGCCCGACGGGCCGCAATCGGGCTAAAACGAATTGCAATCAGGAATTTCAGGCGTCGATGCGAGCATGCCGCCGCGGCGCGGGAGAGGCGCGGCGGGGCCGCCGCGCCTTCGCCGTCACCTGGCCGTTACTTGGCGAGCGATACGCCGTAGAACGGCTGACCGCCGAAAAAATGGATTTTGTAGTCTTTGACGCTCTTCGCCACCGGCGTGAAGGCCGAGGCGTTGGCGAACAGAAGGCCGCCGACGTCTTCCTGGAAAATCTCCTGCATCCTGACGAACATCTTGGTCCGCTCGGCCTGATCGCTGATCGTGCTCGATTTCGTCAACAGGTCCGAGAATTCCTTGTTGCACCAGCGGGCCCGATTGGCGCCGGACTTCACGCCGTCGCAATGCCAGCCGGTCAAAAGAATCTGGCTTGGGTCGGGATAGTCCCAGGTGTAGCCAAACATGCCGACTTCGTGATCGCCCGCCCGGCCGCGCTTGAGGTACTCGCCCCACTCATAGGTCTGGATCGTCGCCTCGACGCCGATCTTCGCCCAATCCGCCTGGATCAGTTCGGCCGCGCGACGGCCGTTCGGCATATAGGCGCGGACGACGGGAATGGCCCACAGCGTGGTTTTGAAGCCCGTCGGATAGCCCGCCTCAGTGAGAAGCGCCTTGGCTTTTCCGGGATCGTAAGGACGCGGCTTCAGCTTGTCGTCGTGCGACCACAGCGAGGGAGGAATGAGCGCTGCCGCCTGCTTGCCGGTGTCCTGATAGACGGCGTCGATGATGGCCGGGATATTGGTCGCATACACCAGCGCTTCGCGCACGCGCCGATCGTCGAACGGCTTCTTCTGCTGGTTGAACGCGAGAAAGCTTTGATCCGCGATCGTTCCGGACAGAAGCGTGATGGTCGGATCGGAGCGCATCGCCGGCAGATCGCCGGGATTGGGATAGCGAGCGATCTGGCATTCGCCGGACTTCACTTTCGCATAGCGCACCGCGGCGTCGGGCGTGATGACGAAGACCAGATCGTTGACAAGCGCCATGCGGTCGGGATTGCCGACCTTCTTGCCCCAGTAATCGGCGAAGGCGCGAAAACGGATCGTCGCGTCCTTCTGATAGGCGAGGAAGGAAAACGGGCCTGTGCCGACGGGAATTTGGTTGATCTGGTCCGGCGTGTTCGCCTTCATCATCGCATCGGCGTATTCGGCCGAGAGGACGGACATCGGCTCGACCGAGAGCGCGCTGAGGAAAGGCGAATAGGGCCGCGTCAGCGTGATCTTGACCGTGTAGTCGTCGAGCTTCTCGATCGACTTGAAACTCGGCTTCACGATCTCGCCGAAGAACTGGTAGTTGCCGCCGCCGACCTTGTAATAGGGATGATTTTCGTCGGCCATTCGCAGGAACGAGAAGATCACATCGTCGGCATTGAGATCGCGCGAGGGCGTGAAGCCGCGGGCCGAATGCCATTTGACGCCGCGCCGCAGCTTGAATGTGTAGGCGAGGCCATCGTCGGAAATGGTCCAAGATTCGGCGAGGCTCGGGATGACCTGCGATCCGCCCCGCTCGGTGGCGACGAGCCTTTCATAAACCTGGGCGGCGACGTCGTACGCCGTGTTCTGGCTGCTGAATTGCGGATTCATGA
>MKVY01000033.1:242352-258103 GCA_001899525.1 Rhizobiales bacterium 65-9 | reverse complement strand
AAGCCTCCATTGAAAATGGGCGCGACCGGGAGGCCGCGCCCTGTCAGCAATGCATCTTGCGGGCCACCCGCTTAGTTGATGTCGACGCCATAGAAGGTGTGGCGGCCGAACGGCGAAAGCAGAAAATCCTTCACCTCTTTGCGCACCGGCTTCAACTGCACCGCGTGCGCGATGGTGAACCAGGGCGACTGCTCCTTGAAGATCACCTGGGCCTGCCGGTAAAGCTTCTCGCGCTCAGCCTGATCGGTGACGGTTTTCGCTTTCACCACCAGCTCCTCGAACGGCTGGTAGCAGAACTTGGCGACGTTCGAGCCGTTGGTCTTGGCGGAATCGCAGCCGAGCAGCGTGTGCAGGAAGTTGTCCGGGTCGCCATTGTCGCCCGTCCAGCCCAGCATGCCGGTCTGGTGTTCGCCCGCCTGCATGCGCTTGCGGTATTCGCCCCACTCGAAGCTCTTGATCTCGGCCTTGACGCCGATCTTGGCGAGGTCGGCCTGCATCAGTTCCGCGATGCGCTTGGCGTTGGGATTGTAGGGACGCTGCACCGGCATCGCCCACAGGTCG
Organism: Rhizobiales bacterium 65-9; assembly: GCA_001899525.1. Taxonomy (GTDB): domain Bacteria; phylum Pseudomonadota; class Alphaproteobacteria; order Rhizobiales; family Beijerinckiaceae; genus Terrirubrum. Next base: position 257,542 of record MKVY01000033.1, on the reverse strand, counting down.
ATCTCCATCCCGTTCGGATAGCCGGCGTCCGCAAGAGCCTTCTTGGCCGCGGCCGGATCGAAGGGGTCGTCCTTGATGGTCTCGTTGTAGGACCACATGGTCGGCGGGATCGGATTGACCGCCGGGATGCCGCTGCCGAGGAACACGGCGTCGACGATGGCCTTCTTGTCGATCGCCATGTTCATCGCCTTGCGCACGCGCACGTCGTCAAACGGCTTCTTCTGCGTGTTGTAGGCGAGGTAGCCGATATTGAGGCCGGGCTGCTCGAGGATCTGGACGTTAGCGTCCTTCTTCATCGCATCAAGGTCAGCGGGATTCGGATAGGGCATGACATGGCATTCGCCCTTCTGCAGCTTCGCCCAGCGCACCGAGGCGTCCGGCGTGATCGAGAAGATCAGGTCGTCGATCTTCGCCTTGCCGGCCCAATAGTCCGGAAAGGCCTTGTAGCGGATGATCGAGTCTTTCTGATACTGCACGAGGTAGAATGGGCCCGTGCCGATCGGATCCTGATCGATCTTCTCCGGCGTGCCGGCCTTGAGCATCGCATCGGCGTATTCCTTCGACTGGATGCTCGCATACTGCATCGCAAGGTCCGACAGGAACGGCGCTTCCGGCTGTGTGAGCGTGATCTTGACGGTGTAGTCGTCAACCTTCTCGACCGACTTCAGCAGCTTGGGCATCCCCATGTCGTTGAAGTAGGAGTGGTTGGAGCTGGTCACCTTGAAGAAGGGATTGCTTTCTTTCCACTGCCGCTCGATCGTGAAGATGAAATCGTCGGCGTTGAAGTCGCGCGTCGGCTTGAAGCTGCGGTTGGTGTTGTGCCACTTCACGCCCTTGCGGAGGTGGAAGGTGTAGGCGGTGCCGTCCGCGGAAATGTCCCATTTCTCGGCGAGAGATGGCTGGACTTTGGTGCCGCCGCGCTCGAACTGGACGATGGTGTCATAGATCTGGGTGTTGGCGTCGAAGGAGGTGCCGGTCGTGTTGACGCTGGGCGCGAAATTTTCCGGGCTGCCTTCAGAACAATAGATGAGGGTCTTGGCGGAGAGTGGAGCAGCCGTCATCAGGGCCGACGCCGAAAGGGCGGCCAGCAGCAGTTTCTTTTTCATTCTAATCCTCCATGACGACCATGTTCGGCCGTCCATGACGGCAATTGGCCGCCGACCCTTGGCGAAGTCAATGGGTCTGGAGATAGACTAAGGTGAAAGGAGCCCTGTTCCCGGTCGGGCCGTGTTCCCGCTTCGGCGACACTTCCGCCAGCGCATAGCCGCGTGATTTCCGGGGCGTTTCCCATCCTTCCGAAAGGTCAAGCTGGCCGTCGGCTGGGCGCCAGCGCCATAGCGTCGCGTGCGCGGGAACAGGAATGTTGTCCCGGACCTGGCCGGCAAACACCGGACGCCGGGCGCGCTCACCGCCGCGTGCTGGAAGAACATGGCGCTAGGCGCTAGGCGTTGGAGTTATCACCCGACTTGCCGCGCGAGCCGAGCCAGCCAATCACGATCCCGGCGGCCGCGACGATCAGAAGCGTTTCGATCGGCTGCTTGCGCAGCCGCTGCTTCGCGAACCGGATCGCGTCGTCGGGCAAGTTCGACGTGGCGGACTGAACATACTGCGAGAAATTGTCGACGTTCCGCGCCGCGTCCGAGGAAAACTCCCTGCCGCGCCGGGATGCGATGCTCGCCACCTCATTCATGAAACGGCTGGCGGCGTCGCGAATCTCGGACGATTCCTGCCGAGCCGCCAACCCGAAGGTCGAAGCCTGATCGCGGGTTTGATCAAAAAGCGAGGAGAGCCAGTCGGACAGCGGGGACGTTTGACGACGGTGGAACATCGAATTCTCCGTAATAGGTAATATGAAGGAGGCGAACGAGCCCGAGCCGTTAGCGACGGGCGCCCATCCAGAAGCCTACCAAAGCGGCCAAGCCGAGGGCTTGCCACGGACGCCGCACGATCTCCTCGGCCACCATGTCCTGAAGCGTGGCCGCCTGCGCGTTGGCGGCCTTTTTCAAGACCTCGGTGTCGACTCCCACATCCTTCAGCTTGTTCGACACGGCCCGGCCCAACTGGGCCGCCGCCTCGCTTACCTCCCGCGAATGCGCGTCATTCATGATTGCGCTCTCCTTGCCTGTTCAATTGCGCGGCGAGCGTGAAGTTCCCTCGTGAAGTTCCGGGGAGCGCAAGCGATCGGCGCGACCAGGAGACGCAGGATTCGGCGGTGGGGCGGTCTGGCTGTAACCCGGCGTCAGGTCGCGGGATGGGCGCGACGGGCGGCGGCCCGCCATGCGGCCCGGAACCCTTCGGCTCGCGATTCTGCGAGCGCCGTCGCCGGCTTGCAGGCCGGAAAGGCGCGCGGGGTTTCGGGAGAGACGCTCAGTCCCAGCTCAGCGCGCCGCCGTTCTGATATTCGATGACCCGCGTTTCGAAGAAGTTTTTCTCCTTCTTGAGATCCATGGCCTCGCTCATCCACGGAAACGGATTGTCCGTCTCGGCAAAGACGGGCGAGAGCCCGAGCTGCGCGCAGCGCCGGTTGGCGATGAAGTGCATATACTGCTCACACAAAGCCGCGTTGAGACCGAGAAATCCGCGCGGCATCGTGTCCCGGCCGTAAGCCGCCTCGAGATCGGCGGCGTCCTTCAGCATCGCGCGCAGTTCATCCTGGAACGATTTGGTCCAGAGGTGCGGGTTCTCGATCTTGATCTGGTTGATGACGTCGATGCCGAAATTGAGGTGGATCGATTCGTCGCGAAGGATGTATTGATACTGCTCGGCGACGCCGACCATCTTGTTGCGCCGCCCGAGAGACAGGATCTGCGCAAAGCCCGTATAGAACCACATGCCTTCGAAAACGACATAAAACGCGACGAGATCTCTGAGGAACGCCTGATCCGCCTCCGGCGCGCCGGTCTTGAAATCGGGATCGTCGAGATGCTGCGTATGCTTGAGCGCCCAGGCCGCCTTGTCGGTGATCGAGGGAATCTCGCGATACATGTTGAACAGCTCGCCCTCATCGAGGCCGAGGCTTTCGACGATATACTGGAATGTATGGGTGTGGACGGCCTCCTCGAACGCCTGCCGCAGCAGATACTGCCGGCATTCCGGGTTCGTCAGATGACGATAGATCGCGAGCACGATGTTGTTGGCGACGAGGCTTTCCGACGCCGCGAAGAATCCGAGGTTGCGCTTGATCATGCGCCTTTCGTCATCCGTCAGGCCGTCGCGTGATTTCCACAGCGCGATGTCGGCCTGCATCGAGACCTCCGTCGGCATCCAGTGGTTGTTGCAGCCCGACAGATATTTCTCCCACGCCCATTTGTATTTGAGCGGGAGAAGCTGGTTCACATCCGCCCGGCAGTTGATCATCCTCTTTTCGTCGACGCTGACGCGGCCGCCGGCGCGGTCGATTTCGCCGAGGCCTATGCCCGCGGAGGAGGGCGGCGCCGGCGGAGGCGAAGAATTTTTCGCGGATGATGGAGAGGTATCCGACCAGTCGAGCATTTCAGGTCCGTATGGCGAAGAATGGAAAGAAGGGTTTGCGCGGTGCGAAGGCGAAGAGCCGCCTATTGGCAGGCTTCGCATGTCGGGTCGTCGAGCGAGCACGCGCTCGGAACGCTCGCGCCGTCCATCAGGATGATGTCGCCGATGGAGGCGGGAGGCGCGGCCTGCGCGGCGGGTTTCACCGCGTTGAGCTTGCCGTCCACCCCCTTGAGCGTCGATTTCTCGACATGCGTCGCGCTGAGCGCGCGCAGATAGTAGGTGGTCTTCAGGCCAAGCCTCCAGGCGAGGCGGTAAGTCTCGTCAAGCTTCCGGCCGGACGGCTGGGCCATGTAGAGATTGAGGGATTGCCCCTGGTCGATCCATTTCTGGCGCCGCGACGCCGCGCGCAGGAGCCAGATGGGCTCGATCTCGAAAGAGGTCGCGTAGAGAGCCTTGAGATCGTCGGGGATGCGGTCGATCTGCGCGAGCTTGCCGTCGTAATATTTGAGATCGGAGATCATGACCTCGTCCCAGAGACCGCGCGCCTTGAGATCATGCACGAGGTCGGCGTTCACCACGGTGAAATCGCCGGACATGTTCGCTTTCACATAGAGCTGGCTGTAGGACGGCTCGATCGACTGCGACACGCCCACGATGTTGGAGATGGTCGCCGTCGGCGCGATCGCCATGCAGTTCGAGTTGCGCATGCCGATCGACGTCACGCGCTGACGCAGGCTCGCCCAGTCCATGAAGGCGGAGCGATCGAGGTCCGCGTCGCCGTCGCGCGCTTCCGACAGAAGATCGAGCGAGTCGATAGGGAGGACGCCCTTCGACCACAGCGATCCCTCGAAACTCGGATAGCGTCCGCGCTCCGCCGCCAGATCCACCGAAGCCGAAATCGCATAATAGCTGATCGCCTCCATCGACAGGTCGGCGAACGCGACGGCGTCGTCCGACGCCGTCGGCAGACGCAGGATTTGCAGCGCGTCCTGGAAACCCATGAGTCCCAGACCGACAGGCCGGTGCCGCAGATTGGATCGGCGCGCCTCGGGAATGGTGTAGAAATTGATGTCGACGACATTGTCGAGCATGCGCATGGCGGTCGAAACGGTGCGCGCGAGCTTGTCATGGTCGAGGCCTCGCGCCGTCACATGCGCCGCGAGATTGACGGATCCGAGGTTGCAGACCGCGACCTCTTCCGCTGAGGTGTTGAGGGTGATCTCCGTGCACAGGTTTGATGAATGCACCACGCCGACATGTTGTTGCGGCGAGCGGAGGTTGCAGGCGTCCTTGAAGGTGATCCAGGGATGACCCGTCTCGAACAGCATCGTCAGCATCTTGCGCCACAGATCGACGGCGGGAAGGCGTCGGAACACCTTGATCTCGCCGCGGTCGGCTTTCGCTTCATAGGCTTCGTAGGCGGCCGTGAACGGCTTGCCGAAGAGGTCGTGCAGGTCGGGAACCTCGTCGGGCGAGAACAGCGTCCACTGCGCGCCGGATTCCACACGGCGCATGAACAGGTCGGGAATCCAGTTCGCGGTGTTCATGTCGTGCGTGCGCCGCCGATCGTCGCCGGTGTTCTTGCGCAGATCGAGAAATTCCTCGATGTCGACATGCCAGGTTTCGAGATAGGCGCACACCGCGCCCTTGCGCTTGCCGCCCTGGTTCACCGCGATCGCCGTATCGTTCGCGACCTTCAGAAACGGGACGACGCCCTGGCTTTCGCCGTTCGTGCCCTTGATATGCGCTCCAAGGCCGCGCACCGGCGTCCAGTCATTGCCGAGGCCGCCGGAATATTTCGCGAGCAGCGCGTTGTCCTTGACGGCCTTGAAGATGCCGTCAAGGTCGTCCGCCACCGTGGTCAGGAAGCAGGACGACAGTTGCGGGCGCAGCGTGCCGGCGTTGAACAGCGTCGGCGTCGACGCCATGAAGCGGAAGGATGAGAGCAGGTCGTAGAATTCGATCGCGCGCGCCTCGCGGTCGATCTCGCGCAGCGCAAGCCCCATGGCGACGCGCATGAAGAAGACTTGCGGCAGCTCGAAGCGTTTGCCGCGCGCATGCAGGAAATAGCGATCATAGAGCGTCTGGAAGCCGAGATAGTCGAATTGCAGATCGCGCTCGGGCTTGATGGCGGCGGCGATCTGGTCGAGGTCGAAGCGGCTCAGCTCCGGATCGAGGAGTTCGTTGGCGATTCCGGCTTTGATGTAGCCGCCGAAATACTCGCCATAACGCTCCGTCATCTCCGACTGCGTCGCCTGTTCCGGCCGCGAGAAAACGAAGCTCAGCGCTTCGCGCCTCAGCTTGTCGAGCAGCAGGCGCGCGCTGGCCTTGGCGTAGTTCGGCTCCGTCTCGATCAGCGTGCGCGCCGCGAGGATGGGCGCGAGCGCCAGCTCTTCCTGGCTGACGCCGTCATAGAGGTTGCGCTGCGTCTCGGCGAGAATGGCGTTCGGCGATACGCCGTCGAGCCCGTCGCAGGCCTCTCGCACGACTCGCTCGAGACGCTGAATGTCGAGCGGCGCCATTGCGCCGTCGGGGCCGGTCATGCGCAGGCGCCCAGCCGCGGGCTGCGTCTGCTCCATCATCTTCGCGCGTTCGCGGGCGCGGTCCTCGCGATACAGCACATAGGCGCGCGCGACCTTGTGATGCTCGCTTCGCATCAGCGCGAGTTCGACCTGATCCTGAATGTCCTCGATGTGAAAGGTGCGCCCCGTGTCGGAGCGGCGGACGAGATTGGCGACGATCTGTTCGGTGAGCGCCGCGACGATGTCATGGATGCGCCGCGAGGCGGCCGCGCTGCCGCCCTCGACCGCCAGAAACGCCTTCGTGAGCGCGATCGAGATCTTCGTCGCATCGAACGCGGTGACGGCGCCGTTACGCCGGATCACCTGATAGCCGGGCTCGGACTGCGTCCGCTCGGAGCGCGGCGCGACATGCGTCTTCGCCTGCTGTTCGATCAGAAGGGAGGTGGACATTGAGATGATCCCAGCAATGACGGGCCGGGGCTTGAGCGATCGCATGCGCAATGGACGGCGTGGCCGTATCGCGAGCGATCCGCCGGGACACCCCGCCCGAGGACGTTCGTGGCGTCGCGGCAGGTCTCCTGGCTCGCGGGTCGTGGCCGTCGTCCGTCTTCCCGAAACCCTGCGGCTTCAGTGACATGCTTGGACGACAGACTCGCCGCTAACAGTTGCGGGGGCAGCGCCGGCGTCGCACCGGCTTCCCTCTTAGCCTTCGTTTCTCGCGATTCGAAGGACCGTGACCGCTATATGTAGCGCGTTTGAGCGCCGGCATGTCAACAGCTTGTTATGCCCGCAATCCACAGGGCGTCCGAGCCGGCGGCCGGATTCAATCCGCTCCGCCGGCGGAATAGGGCGCGAACATGCTGCGGCGGATGTCGATCATCACCGGCCGCCCCACCGGAGGAAACGCGCGTTGGGGACAGGCGGGCCGCTCGCAGATCTTGCAGCCCGCGCCGATCGGCGTGGCCGCGGCCGGGTTGCCGAGATCGAGGCCGTCTGAATAGACCAGCCGGCTTGCATGGCGGATGTCGCATCCGAGCGCGACGGCGAACGTCTTTCCAGTCGCGTGATATCCGCCGCGGCGCCGCGAAACGGATCGCGCGATCCAGAGATAGGCGCGTTCGTCGGGCATGCGCGTGATCTGCGTGAGCACGCGGCCTGGCTGCGAGAACGCCTCATAGACGTTCCAGAGCGGGCATGTGCCGCCGATGCGGGAGAAATGGAAGTCCGTTGCGGACTGCCGCTTCGAGATGTTGCCCGCGCGATCGACGCGAATGAAGAAGAACGGTACGCCTAGTGCTCCCGGCCTCTGCAGCGTCGAGAGCCGGTGACAGGCCGTCTCGAATCCCACGCCGAATTTCTGGCGCAGCAGATCGATGTCGTAGCGGCAGGCTTCGGCCGCCGTCCTGTAGGCTTCATAGGGCAGGATCAGCGCGCCGGCGAAATAATTCGCCAGACCGATCAGCGCGAGCTTTCGCGCGTCGGGCGTCGTGAAGTCCCTCTGCGAGACGAGAGCCTCCATCGTGTCGGCCTGTTCGAGAAAGGCGAGTTGCGTCGCCATTTGAAAGGCGCGCTGGGCGCCTGAAAGCACAGGGGACAGCCAGAGCATGCGCGCGCGGTCGTCATAGTCGCGCTGCGCCGTCCCGCTCGCGCTTTCCGTTTCGGGAATGCGGATGCGAACGCCGTGCCTGGCAAGAAGCCGCTCCGCCAGCGCATTGGCGACGGCGCCGTGCGGCAGTTCCTGCGCGATGCGTTCGGCCGCGTTGTCGAGATCCGCCACGTGGTTGTGCCGCGCGTAGAAGAAATCGCGCACCTCCTCGAACGGCGTCGACAAGGCGGACGCGCCGCTCAGGCGATCGTCGCCCAGGCGCGCTGCAAGGGCGGACGCCTGGTCCAGCGCGTTGCGGTAACGACGATGAATGGAGACGAGCGCGCGCCCGATCGCGGGCATGTTTCGCGTCACCTCGCGCAGCTCGGCCACGGCGATGGTTTCGCCGATCGCAGGGTCCGCCAGCGCTTCCTTGAGGTCGGCGATCAGCCGCGCCTCGTCGTCTTCGGAGAAGGCCTGGACGTCCAGCCCGTAGGCGGCGTTGAGCTTTAGCAGCACCGGCACGGTGAGCGGGCGCTGGTTGTTCTCAAGCTGATTGAGGTAGCTCAGTGAAAGGCCGAGCGAGGCGGCGAGCGCATGCTGGGTGAGGCCGCGCTCCTCCCGCAGCCTTTTCAGTCGGACGCCGATGAAGGCTTTTTTCATGGCGCTTCCGGTTGCGGGTTCAGGCTTTGCAATATTTGCAGAATTGGACAAAGACGTTCGCAAAAATCCACAATTTCAGCTCTTCCAACACCAAACTCTTTGCGGATATTGCGAACTCGCCGCTCAAAATGCAAGGCCGCGCGTGTCCGCACTCAACCCCGCCCCGTTATCCGAGCCCGCCACCCGCTTTGTGGAGATCGTGTTTCCCGATCATGCCAACCATTACGGAACGCTGTTCGGCGGGCGCGCGCTCAGCCTGATGGGCAAGGCCGCGTTCGTCGCGGCGACCCGCCGCGCCCGCTGCGCGGTGGTGATGGCGACCTCCGAGCGGATCAAGTTTCACCAGCCGGTGCGTGTCGGGGAACTGGTCGAGCTGTCAGCGGATGTGACGCGGATCGGGCGCTCGTCGATGACCGTGCGCGTCGAACTGACCGCCGAAGCGCTGCTGTCGGGCGAGCGCCGACTCGCGGCGCGCGGCGATTTCCAGATGGTCGCGGTTGGTCTCGATGGAAGGCCGATCCGGATTCCATCCTCTCCATTCCCTGTTGCAAAAGAGGAAAGCTGATCGTGAAGTCGCACGCCGTCCGCACGCATAAATCCGCGGAAAATCTTCCCCGTCCCGCGCAGCTTGCCTGGAAGATCGCGGAAGTCGCGGCCGACCCGGCGCCGCTTGAGCCGGCGGTGGTCGAGATGATCGGCAATCGCATCATCGACAACGCCGCCGTGGCGGCGGCTTCTCTTTCGCGCCGGCCCGTGGCGAGCGCGCGGGCGCAGGCGATGGCGCAACCGTTCAAGCCCGGCTCAACTGTGTTCGGCCTCTCCTCGCATCGGCGCGTGTCGCCGGAATGGGCGGCGTGGGCCAACGGCGTCGCTGTCCGCGAACTCGATTTTCACGACACCTTCCTCGCTGCGGATTATTCCCATCCCGGCGACAACATTCCGCCGGTGCTCGCGGTGGCGCAGCATTGCGGACTGGACGGCGCGGCGCTGTTGCGCGGCCTCGCGGCGGCCTATGAGATTCACGTCGATCTCGTGAAGGGCATCTGCCTTCATGAACACAAGATCGACCACATCGCCCATCTCGGTCCGGCCTCGGCCGCCGGCATCGGCGCGGCTATGAAGCTTCCCGTCGAGACGATCTATCAGGCCGTCCAGCAGGCGCTGCACGTCACCACCACGACGCGCCAGTCCCGCAAGGGCGAGATTTCAAGCTGGAAGGCGTATGCGCCGGCCTTCGCCGGCAAGATGGCGGTGGAGGCGGTCGATCGCGTCATGCGCGGAGAGGGGGCGCCGTCGCCGGCCTGGGAGGGCGAGGACGGCTTCATCGCCTGGCTGCTGTCCGGGCCGAAGGCGGAGTATCATGTGCCGCTGCCGGAGAAGGGCGAGCCCAAGCGCGCCATTCTCGACACCTACACCAAGGAGCATTCGGCTGAGTACCAGAGTCAGGCTCTGATCGATCTCGCCCGCCGCATGGGGCCGAAGATCGGCGATCTGTCGCGGGTGAAGAGCATCGTCATCCACACCAGCCATCACACGCACTACGTGATCGGCACGGGCGCGAACGACCCACAGAAGATGGATCCCGAAGCGAGTCGCGAGACGCTTGATCATTCGATCATGTACATCTTCGCCGTCGCCCTTGAGGATGGCGGCTGGCACCATGAGCGCTCCTATGCGCCGGAACGCGCGCGACGACCTGAAACCGTCGCGCTGTGGCGCAAGATCTCCACCGTCGAGGATCCTGAATGGACGCGGCGCTATCACAGCCGCGATCCGAATGAGAAAGCGTTCGGCGGGCGCGTCGTCGTCACGCTGCAGGATGGCGCGACGATTGTCGACGAGCTCGCGGTCGCCGACGCGCATCCGCTTGGCGCGCGCCCCTTCGCGCGTGCGGACTATGTGAAGAAGTTCCGCGCGCTTGCCGAAGGCGTCGTTGCGGTCTCGGAACAGGAGCGGTTTCTCGGCGCCGTCGAGCGGCTCGAACGGCTGAACCCTGACGATCTTTTCGGTCTGACCTTCTCGGTCGATCCGGCGCTTCTCGCGGGCGGGCGCGCCACCGGAATTTTCGACTGGGGCGGCGGAGCGGAAGCCGATCGCGACGTTGCGACTCTCGTCTGACGAAGGGGGAAGGAATGAAGCAGGACAGCGTTTCCGCCGCGTCGCCGGCGCCCAAGAAGTCCGTCGCCCTGTCCGGCGTCGTCGCGGGCAATACGGCTCTGTGCACCGTCGGCCGGTCGGGCAATGATCTGCATTATCGCGGCTATGATATTCTCGACATCGCCGAGACATGCGAGTTCGAGGAGATCGCGCATCTGCTGGTGCATGGCTCGCTGCCTTCGGCGGCGGAGCTTGCAGCCTACAAGGAGAAGCTGCGCGCGCTGCGCGGATTGCCGGCCGCAGTGCGCGCGACGCTCGAAGCGATGCCCGCGGCGGCGCATCCCATGGACGTGATGCGCTCCGGCGTGTCGGCGCTCGGCTGCGTGCTGCCGGAGGGGCATCATCACAACCATGCCGGAGCAAGGGACGTCGCCGACCGGTTGATGGCGTCGCTGGGCTCCATGCTGCTCTACTGGCATCATTACGCCCACAACGGCCGCCGCATCGAGGTCGACACCGACGACGATTCGATCGGCGGCCATTTCCTCCATCTGCTGCACGGGAAAAAGCCGTCCGACACCCATGTGCGCGCGATGCACGCCTCTTTGATTCTCTACGCCGAGCATGAGTTCAACGCGTCGACCTTCACCGCCCGCTCGATCGCGGGCACCGGCGCCGACATCTACTCCGCGGTGACCGGGGCGATCGGCGCGCTGAGCGGTCCCAAGCATGGCGGCGCCAATGAAGTCGCGTTCGACATTCAGCGGCGCTACGCGGGCGCCGATGAGGCCGAGGCCGACATTCGCCGTCGCGTGGCGGCGAAGGAGGTCATCATCGGATTCGGCCATCCGGTCTACACGATCGCTGATCCGCGCAACGTCGTGATCAAGGAAGTGGCGCGGCGTCTGTCCCGCGACGCCGGCTCGATGAAGATGTTCGAGATCGCCGAGCGAATCGAGACGGTGATGGCGGAAACGAAGAAGATGTTCGCCAATCTCGATTGGTTCAGCGCGGTCTCCTATCATCACATGAATGTGCCGACCGCCATGTTCACGCCTCTGTTCGTGATCGCCCGGACGTCGGGATGGGCCGCTCACGTGATCGAGCAAAGGCAGGACAACAAGATCATTCGTCCCTCAGCCAATTATGTCGGGCCGGAGAATCTGGCTTTCGTGCCGATCGAGGCGCGGGGGCGGCCAGCGTTGTTGTCGCATTCCTGAGGGTGATGATGCCGTATTTGGTTGGTTCTGAGATATCGGACGCGCCCGCCGGCCGGCGTTTCCGGTCGTTTGTCGATCGCGGCGGTCTCCTTCGCCTTCCCGGCGCGCATAACGGCATGGCGGCGATCCAGGCGAAGGCTGCGGGGTTCGAGGCGCTCTATCTGTCCGGCGCGGCGATGTCCGCGTCGATGGGGCTGCCGGATCTGGGCGTCATCACGGTGGATGAGGTGGCTTTCTTCATTCGGCAGCTGTCGCGCGCGAGCGGTCTGCCTGTGCTCGCAGACGGCGACACCGGCTATGGCGAGGCGCTCAATGTGATGCATATGGTGCGGGTGTTCGAGGATGCGGGCGCGGGCGCGGTGCAGCTCGAGGATCAGCTCCTGCCCAAGAAGTGCGGTCATCTCAACGACAAGAAGCTGGCGGACGCGCGCGACATGGCGGCGAAGGTGGCGGCGGCGCGCCGCGCGCGTCGTCATCTTTATATCATCGCGCGCACCGACGCGGCGGCGGAGGAGGGCATCGACGGGGCGGTGGCGCGCGCGCGGCTTTATCTCGACGCGGGCGCCGATGCGATTTTTCCGGAGGCGCTGACGAGCGCGGAGATGTTCCGGGAGTTTGCGCGGCGCATGCCCGGGATTCCGTTGCTGGCGAACATGACGGAGTTCGGGCGTACGCCTTACTTCACCGGCTCGGAGTTCGAGGCGATGGGGTACCGGATGGTGATCTGGCCGGTGTCGTCGCTGCGCGTCGCCAACAAGGCGCAGGAGCGCCTTTACGCCACGCTGGCGCGGGAGGACGGGGCGCAATCCATGCTGGGCGAGATGCAGACGCGGGCCGAACTCTACGCCGCCATCGGACTCGCCGACTATGAGGCACTCGACCGGTCCATCGTCCAGACCGCGCTGCCGGTCTTGGACGGCTAACTCTATAGAGACATAAGCATGTCTTTATATCACACTTGACCTTGCGAGCCGAGCTTTGTATGGTGCGAGAGTCGAGGTTCTTCAGAGCGGTCCGCCGTCCTGTAGCTAAGAGGGAAGCCGGTGTGAGGCCGGCGCTGCCCCCGCAACTGTTAGCGGTGAGTTCGTCGCCTACCGAAGTCACTGGGGCCTTGCGTCCCGGGAAGACAGGCGACGAGCGCTGACCCGCGAGCCAGGAGACCTGCCCCGACAGATGAACGTCCTCGGGCGGGGTGTCCCGGTGGTGCGCTTGGCTCCGCCGCACGCTTGCCGGCGGATCTCAGACGCGTCGCTATGGCCTTTGCCCCCAAATTTTGGGGTTAAGCCGTGTCTTCTTCTTCACTTCGTATCGCAACGCTTGGAACGCCGCGCATCGGGCCGCGCCGCGAACTGAAAACCGCGCTGGAAAATTACTGGTCCGGAAAGTCGGACGAGAAAACGCTTCTTGAAACAGCCGCCGGTTTGCGCGCCGCCAACTGGGCGCGCCAGAAAGCGCGCGGCGTCACCGTTATTCCGTCCAACGACTTCTCATTCTACGACCATGTCCTCGACACCAGCGTGATGGTCGGCGCGATTCCCGCCGTCTATGGCTGGAAGGGCGGCCCCGTGCCGCTGAAAACCTACTTCGCGATGGCGCGCGGCTCTCAGGAACAGGGTCATGACTCCTCCTGCGGCTGCGGCGCGCATGGCGCCCATTCCCATGGCGCGCCCGCGCAGGAAATGACGAAATGGTTCGACACGAACTATCACTACATGGTTCCCGAGTTCCATGCGGATCAGCGCTTCGCCCTGTCGAGTCTGAAGCCCGTCGAGGAGTATCGCGAGGCGAAAGCGCTCGGCTACCAGACGCGGCCGGTTCTTCTCGGGCCCGTGACGTATCTGAAGCTCGGGAAAAGCAAGGACCCGTCCTTCAATCCGATGTCGCTCTCCGCCAATCTGGCGCTGATCTACATGGATGTGCTGCGTCGGCTCGCCGCCAACGGGGCGGAGTGGGTGCAGATGGACGAGCCTTGCCTGGCGCTCGATCTCGATGAGACGACCCGCGAGGCGTTGCGCGACACCTATGCGCGGCTCGCCCAGGCGGTGCCGCAGATCAAGATCATGCTGACGACCTATTTCGGCGGCCTCGACGACAATCTCGATCTCGCCTTGTCGCTGCCTGTCGCCGGAGTGCATCTCGATCTCGTTCGCGGGCCGGAGCAACTCGAGGTCGCGCTCGCCAAGGCCCCGGTCGGTCTGGTTCTGTCGCTTGGCGTCATTGACGGTCGGAACGTCTGGCGCGCCGATCTGAACGCGCTTCTCGATCGGCTGGCGCCGGCGGTTCCGCGGCGCGGGATCGATCATATTCAGATCGCGCCGTCCTGCTCGCTGCTGCATACGCCGATCGATCTTGAGCTTGAGACCGATCTGGATGCGGACCTCAAATCATGGCTCTCCTTCTCGATTCAGAAAATGGACGAGCTCGCGACGCTGGGCGCCGCCCTCGCCGCAGGACGCGACGCTGTGAAGGACAAGCTCAAGGCTTCGTCTGACGCCATCGCCGCGCGGCGCGCGTCGCCGAAGGTGCATGACGCCGCCGTCGCGGCGCGCATGGCCGCCATCACGCCGAAAATGTCGGAGCGGCGGAGCGGCTTCGCCTTTCGCGCCGGCAAGCAGCGCGAACGCTTCAGGCTGCCGGCTTTCCCCACGACCACGATCGGCTCTTTTCCGCAGACCGCGGAGGTGCGCAAGGCGCGGGCCGCGCACGGGAAGGGCGCGCTGTCGGCTGCCGAGTATGAAAAGTTTCTGCGCGAGGAAACCGAGCGGACGGTGCGCTGGCAGGAGGAGATCGGGCTGGACGTGCTCGTCCACGGCGAGTTCGAGCGCAACGACATGGTGCAGTATTTCGGCGAGCAACTCGCCGGCTTCGCCTTCACGCGGCATGGCTGGGTCCAGAGCTACGGCTCGCGCTGCGTTCGGCCGCCGATCCTGTTCGGCGACGTCTCGCGCCCGAAGCCGATGACGGTGGAATGGTGGAAATACGCGCAGTCGCTCACGAAGAGGCCGATGAAAGCGATGTTGACCGGGCCGGTCACCATTCTGAACTGGTCGTTCGTTCGCGACGACATCCCGCGCAGCGAGGCGGCCCGCCAGACCGCGTTCGGGATCCGCGACGAGGTGAGCGATCTGGAGAAGGCCGGAGCGGCGATGATCCAGATCGACGAGGCGGCGATCCGGGAGGGCCTTCCTCTGCGCCGGAAGAACTGGAAGTCCTACCTCGACTGGGCGGTGGAGAGTTTTCGACTCTGCGCGTCGGGGGTTGCGGACGATACCCAGATCCACACCCATATGTGCTACTCCGAGTTCAACGACATCATCGACGCCATCGGCGCGATGGACGCCGATGTGATTTCCATCGAGACGTCGCGTTCGAAGATGGAGCTGCTCGACGCCTTCAAAAGCTACCAGTATCCGAACGAGATCGGGCCGGGCGTCTATGATATCCATTCGCCGCGCGTGCCGGACGTCAGCGAGATGACGAACCTCATGGCGCTCGCCCGGCGGCGCCTGTCGGACGATCAGCTCTGGGTCAATCCCGATTGCGGCCTGAAGACCCGCAAATGGGAGGAGGTCAGGCCGGCGCTGATCAACATGGTCGAGGCGGCGAAGCGCATGCGCGCCGCATGATACGGG
>MKVY01000033.1:218587-242311 GCA_001899525.1 Rhizobiales bacterium 65-9 | reverse complement strand
CCGGAAGCGAGCCCCGAGACGATGAAGCGCTGCATCACGAGATAAAGCGCGACGGCGGGCAGCGTATAGATCGCGCCGACCGCCATGACGGACTGGATCGGCGTGCTGATTTCGCCGACGAAGCCGGCGAGCCCCACGGAGGCGAGCTTCAGGGAGTCGTCCGTGATGAAGGTCAGCGCGAACACATACTCGTTCCAGCCGTGGAAAAACGCGATCACCGCCGCGGCCGCGACGGAGGGCGCGATGATCGGCAGGATGATGCGGCCCAGAATGCCGAGCGTCGAGCAGCCGTCGATCACCGCCGCTTCTTCAACATCGGCCGGAACGAGATCGATCGCGTTCTTCAGGAGCCAAGCGGCGACGGGCAGGGTGAACGCGGCGTTGGCGAGGACAAGCCCGACATGCGAATTCAGGAGGCCGAGCGGGCGAAAAATCGAGAACAGAGGCACGACGAGAACGGCTTCCGGCAGCATCTGCGTCACGAGCAGCGCGACGCCGACGAGAAGTTTTCCGCGGAACGAGAAGCGCGACATCGCATAGCCCATGGGCAGGGCGAGCAGCAGGGTCACGATGGCGGTGCCGGTCGCGACGACGGCGCTGTTGCGCAGCCAGTCGGGAACGGCGCTGATCCTGAACGCTTCGGCGAAGATGCCGATATGGCCGGGATCGGGAAGAAGCTGCGCTTTTTCCCCGAAGAGAGCCGCGTCGGACGTCATGGCCGTCACGACCATCCAGTAGAAGGGAAAAATGGCGAGGCCCACGAGCGCGATCACGCCCGTGACCGCCAGCGTCGCGCCGATGCGATGTCTGTTCATGCTGACGGCCCCGCTTTCGCCAGCCGTTCCGTCACGATGAAATAGATCATGGTGACGCCGAGCGAGAAGGCGAGGCCGACGATGCCGACGGCCGCGGCCTTGCCGAGTTCGTGCAGAACGAAGCCGCGCCGATAGAGGTCGATCACCAGCGTGTTTGTCGTTCCGACGGGGCCGCCCTGCGTCATAAGCCAGATCAGTTCGAAGCGCCGGATCGACCAGATGGTCATCAGCAGCGCGAGCAGGCCAACGGTCGCCGCGATCACGGGCCACACCACCACGCGAAAGCGCATCCACAGTCCTGCGCCGTCGATGACGGCGGCTTCGCGCAGATCCTGCGGAACGGATTGCAGCGCCGCCAGAATGACGACGGCGGTGAAAGGAAAGAGCTGCCAGATGGTGACCGCAAGGATGGCGACGAGCGCGAGCGACGGGCTGTCGAGCCATTGGCCGTAGGGGGGAGCGAACGGTCCGAGGGCGCGATTGATGACGCCGTACTGCGCGTTGAACATCCAGGTCGCGATCATCGCGACGGCTACCGGCGGCGCCGCCCACGGAACGATCAGGAGCGACCGCGCGATCGGCCTTCCGGGGAAGCTGCGGTTCATGAGAAGCGCCGCGCCGAGCCCAAGGCCGACGGTTCCGGCGACGCAGCTTGCGACATAAAGCGCGGTGATGCGCAGCGACGAGAGAAAGGTCGGATCGTTGAACAGTTCCGTGAAATTGGCCGCGCCGGCGAACCGAAACGCCGCCGCGTCGAGCAGCGACGTGTGCGAAACGCTGAGTCGCAGCTCCTGAAGCAGCGGCAAGCCCTGGAACAACAGAAGATAAAGCGCCGCCGGACCGATGAGAGCATAGGGAAGCCATGGGCTTCCATGAATGGCGCGGGCGACGCCGGCGTCATTGGAGCGGTTCATGATGGACGCATATCCTTGCGGCGCCGACAGCGTCGACACAGCCGAAAGAAGGGACTCGCGCTTTCGCGCGAGTCCCGTGACATTATCGCGGCAGGGCCAGAACGCGCTTCTGCGCTTCGTCGAGCGCCGCCTTCAGTTCGACTTGTCCCTGCAGCGCAAGGAGAACCTGTTCGACGACGATGCCACGGATCTGCGGCGTCTGCACTTCGAGGCCCGGCGGCATGAAGGGAAGCGCGACATCGCTGACGCTGTCGAACACCTTGATGTAGGGCGAAGCGTCCAGCTCTTCCTTCGTGCGCGGAACCGGAGTGGCGACGGTGCTGCCGCCGAGGAAGCCCTGCACCGTCGTCTGCGGCCCCTTGCCGAGGAACCAGCGCATGAACGCCATCGCGGCGTCCGGGGCCTTGGAGTTTGCGTTGACGGCGAGCGCCGCCATCACCTGGCCGATGTTCTTCGTCGGGAACGGCGCGAGAGCGACGCCGATCGGCGTGTTGGGGTTCGTGCCTTTCAGCACGGTCGGAACGCCGCCATTGTCCACCATCATCGCGATCTTGCCGCTGGCGAACATGCGCCTGTAGGTGGCCGCGTCCGCGCCTCTCGGGATGACGCCCGCGTCATAGATTTCCTTGTAGGCGCGCACGCCGGCGAGCGTCGCATCCGCGTTGATCGTCGGCGTTCCGTCTTTCGACCAGTTGCCGCCATAGCCATAGACGAAATTGCTGAGATCATACCACATGCCGGCTTCCTCGGCGCGGGTATGACGGAAAGCGTAGCCGAAGTTGCCGTTCGCCGTCTGGGCTTTCGCCTCGGCCATGAGCTCGGCGAACGTCGTGGGAATCTTCTTCACGAGTTCCGGGTTGTAGATCAGCGCATAGTTGCCGATGTCGAGCGCCACGCCATATTGGACGCCTTTGATTTTCAGGGAGTTGTTCCCCGGCAGAAGCGTGATTCCCTTGACGGCCTCGTCGAGCGACAGCAGCCTGTTCGCCGCGACCGCGGCGTAGATGTTGGGCTGATCGAACGCGATGATGTCGGGTCCGCCGCCGGCGCCCATCTGCGTGAACATCGCAGTGCCGAACGACGAGAAGGGAACCGTCACCGGCTTGACGACGAAATCCTTCTGGCTCGCGTTGAACTCTTCCAGAATCGCGTTGAGCTTCGGGCCGCGCAGCGGCTCGCCCAGCATCGAGGCGGCGATGGTGATGGTTTTCGGCGCCGCCTGCGCGCGAACCTGGCGCGCGCCCTGAAGGGTCGCGACGAAAGCGGAGCCGCCCAGCCCCAATACGCGTCTGTTGATCATGTTTCCTCCAATGGTGTTGCTAATGCGGTGTTGTCAGGTTTCCCCGAACGACCTCCCGCGATCTTTTACGGGCGGGTCGTCCTGGAATGTTCCGTGTCGCAGAATTCGCTCTGCGCCACTGTCGATATCGTCAACCAGTCCCTTTCGCGCGCGCTCCCCGTCGTGGTTGAGCACGGCGTCGAGAACGATGTCGTGAAGCTCGACGCCGTCCACCGCGATGCGGTTGGGCGGCTGGCCGACGGACAGGTTGATCACGGGGCCGGCTTTCAGCCAGAGCCCCCGGATGATCTTGACGAGCAGCGGCGAGCCCGCCGCCGAATAAAGCGCGAAATGAAACTTCATGTTGGCGC
This sequence comes from Rhizobiales bacterium 65-9, assembly GCA_001899525.1. Lineage (GTDB taxonomy): Bacteria > Pseudomonadota > Alphaproteobacteria > Rhizobiales > Beijerinckiaceae > Terrirubrum. The sequence continues at coordinate 238,932 of MKVY01000033.1, read as the reverse complement.
CGATGACGCGCCGCGCTGCGGGGCGCGACGCCATGCTTTGCGTGCGAAAGGACGATTGCGCGCTGCGCAGCCGCTGCAGATCCTCGGTCGTGTGGTGCAGCGCCGCCTCGGCGGCGGCGTGTCCCTCGATCGTCTTGCGGATTCGCGTCAGCTCGATGAACTCTGCGCGCGTCATGATCGGCACGCGGATGGCGCGGCTCGGCGTGATTTCAAGCGCGTGGTCCGCGACAAGCCGGGACGCCGCTTCGCGCACCGGCATGATCGACACGTCCAGCGCTCCCGCGACGTCGCGCAGCGAAACCTTGTCGCCGGGCGCGAGTCTTCCGGAGATGAGCAGCTCCGAAAGCCGCAGATAGACCTCCTCGCGCAGCGAGGCGCCCTCGTCGGGCTCTACCTGCGACAATTCGGCGATGGCTTGTGCAGTCATTCGCAAAACTGGCTGGACAAACTGTCCGATGACGATATTCGTAACCGTGATCACGGTTTGCGGCAAGCCCCATTTTGCCGCCCTGATCGAGCGGGCGCGACGGCGCGGAAAAGGCGGCAGGGAAAGAGATTCGGGATGGAGACGACACAGTCGGCGGCCGGTGCGGATGTTGAAACGCTGCGGCGCATGGCGCACGCGATCCGCGCCTTGACCATGGACGCCATCGAAGCCGCGCAGTCCGGACATCCCGGCATGCCGCTTGGCATGGCCGATGTCGCGACGGTGCTGTTCACGCGGATCATGCGCTTCGACGCGTCGCGGCCGGATTGGCCGGACCGCGATCGCTTCGTGCTGTCGGCCGGGCACGGCTCGATGCTGCTTTATGCGAGCCTGAATCTGCTGGGATACGCCGATGTGAGCATGGATGAGGTGCGGCGTTTTCGACAGGTCGGCGCGCGAACGGCCGGACATCCGGAATGGGGCCACGCGGCTGGCGTTGAAACCACCACCGGACCGCTCGGGCAGGGCCTCGCGACGGCGGTCGGCATGGCGATCGGCGAGCGGCTGAAAGCCGCGCAGTTCGGCGACGACCTCGTCAATCACCGCACGTTCGTGATCGCCTCCGACGGCGATCTGATGGAGGGCGTCAGCCATGAATCGATCGCGATCGCCGGTCATCTGAAGCTCAATCGTCTGATCGTTCTGTTTGACGACAACGACATCTCCATCGACGGGCGCATCAGCCTCGTCGATTCCACCGATCAGATCGCGCGTTTCGCCGCCGCGGGCTGGAACACGATGCGTGTCGACGGCCACGATCCGGCTGCGGTGGAGCGCGCCCTGCGCGCCGCCTGCGAAAGCGATCGGCCGACTCTGATCGCCTGCAAGACGATCATTGGTTTCGGATCGCCGTCGAAGGCCGACACGCCCGGCGCCCACGCCACGCCGTTCGGCGCGGCCGAGGTCGCCGCGACGCGCAAGGCGCTGGGCTGGACCGCGGAGCCCTTTGAGATTCCGCAAGACATCAGCGCGTTGTGGCGCGAGGCTGGCGCGCGCGGCGCCGCCATACGTGAGGCGTGGGAAAGCCGGCTCGCCGGCGTCGATGAAGCAAGGCGAAGTGAATTTTTCCGGCGCGAGAAGAGCGAAACGCCGCCCGCGTTCGGCGCGGCGATCGCGGAGGCGATTAAGGAGTTCTGCGAGACGAAGCCGGAACTCGCCACGCGCAAATCTTCCGAAGCTGTGCTTGAAAAAATCGCCGGCGCGCTGCCGGAGCTTGTATCGGGCTCAGCCGACCTGACGTCGGCGACTTTCACGAAAGGCGCTTTGAAGCCGATCGCGCCGGGGCGTTTCGACGGGCGCTATATTTATTGGGGCATTCGCGAGCACGCGATGGCCGCTGCCATGAACGGCATGGCGCTCGAAGGCGGACTGCTTCCCGCCAGCGGCACTTTTCTCGCCTTCATCGATTATTGCCGGCCGGCGGTTCGCCTGGCCGCGCTGATGGGGCTGCGGGTCATTCACGTGATGACGCACGATTCCATCGGCGTCGGGGAGGACGGCGGCACGCACCAGCCTGTGGAGCATCTCTCCGGCTTGCGCGCGACGCCAAACCTGCTGCTGCTGCGGCCTGCGGACGCGGTGGAGGCGGCTGAATGCTGGGACATCGCTGTGCGCAATACGTCCGGTCCTTCGGTGTTGGCGCTGAGCCGACAGGTTCTCCCGGCCCTGCGTCATGATCCTTCCGTTCCCAATCGGTGCGCCGAAGGCGCTTATGAGATCGCGCCCGCTAGCGGCGATGCGCGCGTCAGCCTGTTTTCGTCGGGCTCCGAGGTTCATCTCGCTGTTCTTGCGCAGCAGGCGCTTGAGAAAGCAGGCGTGCCGACGCGGGTCGTGTCGATTCCGTGCTGGGCGCTGTTCGAGCGGCAGCCGGCCGCGCGCCGTCGCGCGGTCATCGGCGGCGCGCCGGTGAAAATCGCCGTCGAGGCGGCGGTTCGCCACGGCTGGGATTCGATCATCGGCCCTGAAGGCGGCTTCGTCGGCATGTCGGGCTTCGGCGCGAGCGGCCCGCCCGCGGAGCTTTATCGTCACTTCGGAATTACGCCGGAGCGCGTTGTAGCGCTTGCCCGGGAAATGCTTGCGGAGCGCGTCTCCGCGGCCTGAGGCGGCGCGCAGAGAGGATTTGGACAATCCTCCGCCGGCGCGGTACAGTAGCCGCATGCCTGATGAAGAACCACGCCGGCCGCCATATTGCGCGGAAACAATAGTCGCTTCGCCGATGGCGGCCCGCGCGCGCCGGTCCGGACGCGCGCATTCGTTCGCATAGCGCGCGCCTTTGCCGAAACGCTGATTTGCATGTGAGATGACGACCGGCGTCCGGCCTGTAATTATTGTTGGCGGCGGCGCGAGCGGCGTGTTGATGGCGTGCAGCCTTCTCCGCGAAGCGGGCGGCCATGTCGCCGTCACCCTGATCGAGCGCAGCGGAGCAATCGGTCCCGGCGTCGCCTATGCGGCCCGAAGTCCTGATCATCTGCTCAATGTCAGGGCCGCCAACATGGGCGCGTTCGCCGATGAGCCGGATCACTTCTGGCGCTGGGTTCTCGAAGATTCGGGGCGCCGGAGCATGTGCGAAAGCGCGAGCGACTTTGCGCCGCGACGGCTCTACGGCCGATATCTGCAGGACTTGATCGCGCCTCATATCGGCTCCGCGCGACTGACGATCATTCAGGACGAATGCGTCGCTCTGACTGAAGATGGCGGTTCGGCGCATGCGGTCACCGCGAACGGGCGACATCTTGTCGGATCGGCCGCCGTTCTCGCCACCGGCAACGATGTTTACGGCGGATATGAAGACAGCGATTTCGAGAATCCCATGACGGCGAATCATCCCGCCGGACTGAGAGACGACAGCGCGATCTTGATTCTCGGATCCGGTCTGACAATGATCGACTACGTGCAATCCTTGTCCGACGCCGGTTTCAACGGACAGATCATAGCGATGTCGCGGCGCGGGCTGCTGCCACGCAGTCATGACCAGGTTTCGCCGGTCTCCATCGCCGAGGCGGATATTCCCTTTGGCCGGTCGCTCGCGTCGCTGACCCGTTGGCTGCGCGCGCGCATACGGAAAGAGGCGGAGACAGGCATGAACTGGCGCGCGGTGATCGATGCGCTGAGACCCCACACGCAAAAGATATGGCGATCGCTGCCGGATCGCGAGAGACGCCAGTTTCTGGCTCATGCCCGGGCATGGTGGGACGTCCATCGTCATCGGGTCGCTCCGGAAGTTGCAGGGTTTGTGTCTTGCATGGTCGACGCCGGCCGCTTGTCTGTCGTCGCCGCCAGGCTCTCGCACGTTGCGCGCGTCGAAGGAGGGTATGAGGCGGCGTTCAGAAGGCGCGGAGCGGCGGATGACGAGCGCGCGTTTTTCCAGAGCGTCGTCGACTGTCGCGGCATCATTTCCGATCCGTCGAAGTCCACCAATCCTGTCATTCAGTCGATGCTTCGGAGTGGCGCGACGGCGATAGATCCTCTTCGCATCGGCATAAGGGTCAGCCCGAATTGCGCCCTCATCAACGACAGGGGAGCGGCTTCAAAAAGGATATTCGCGCTGGGGCCGCTCACCCGCGCCGAGTTCTGGGAGTCGGTCGCGATTCCCGACATCAGGCTTCAGGCCGCAAGCCTGACGGCGCAGATCAGGCGGGTCGCCGGTTGAAATGCAGCGCGGACGCGGCCTTGAGGGGGCATCGCGCTCCGCCGGTCAAATTGATTCAAATTCTCGCGCGACGCGCGCGGCTTTCGAAACGCTCCCGTCGGATAGCCATGCGCGCCATCGCACATCGGGACCATGATGGTCGCGGCAGGTTCGCGCGCGGCGTGAGGCGTCCTTTTCCGGCTCGATGAACGGGAAAGCGGCGACGGCGTAAAGTCAAGGAGGTGCGGCGGTGCCGATTTTTATCCGCGAAACGGTTGGAGCGCCGGACGGCTTCGATGATCTCGGTGAGGAGGGCCGGATTTCGCTCGCCTACCAGATGACGCCGGTTGACGAGCCGCGCACGATTCAGATCAGAACCGATCATCGCGAATGGCGTATGACCCCGCGCGGATTTTTGAATTGCATCGTCGACACGGATGCGAAGCGCGAATTTGTCGGCCGGAGCGAGCGTTACATTCTGGCGAAGAACACCAACTTTATCTTCACATTCACGGGCAGGCTGTCCGGCTGGCGGGATTTCGATCTCGCGCCGGATCAGTCAGGCGATCGCGGCATCCTCTCGATCGCCGTGCATCCGGAGAAGCAGAAAAGCTATGCGGCGTTCGTGATCGCGGCGGACAAGTCCGGCCCGATCGAATTCGGCTCAGCGGGCATCCACGGGAAGCTCAAGGAATTTGAAGCGTGCTTCAAGAGGCAGGTGAATGTTAACTTCGTGCAGAAGGGCCAGCTCAATGAGCTGGAGTTTCCTGAACTCGATATGCGCCGTCCCGGCCCCCTGTTTCTCAGTCAGTTCAGGGCCGCTATCGAGCAGAAAATCGGAACCGTCGCGGACCGCCACATCGTTTTCGCGTGGAACGTGGAAGGCAAGGTCGATGTTGGCGACCAGGGGATGACGTTTGGCTATGGCGCGCGATATTGCTACGTGGATCAATTCTCGCCATGGAGCACGATCGCCCATGAGATAGGCCACACGTTCCATCTGAGCGATCTCGACGGCCGACATCCGAAAAACATCATGAGCCCGATCCATGGCGTCAATCGTTTCAACATGACGCAGATCGAGACGCTGCGGTCGGTCATTGATCCTCAGCCGCCGTCGCGTTGAGGGCGGCCGGCGGAACTCCTCGGATTTGCAGCGCTACTTGTGCCGTGCGGCTCGGCCGCGCGCATCGAGTCCGGTTTGGCGCCAAGCCATCAGCGGGGCAGAATGCGGATGCGCGCTTCGAGGTCGGCCGTCAGCGGCTTCATCCGCTCGGCGACCGCCATGCCGCGTAGCCTTTCATTGGTCGCGCGACGGCGCAAAACGATTCTTCTCTCATCGACATGCTCCGCAGAGAATCCGTGCGCTTCAATGCGGCCCATCAGGCCCGATTCATCATTTGGAATCTCGACGCGGGATCCGATGGCGGCGGGAAGGATGCGTGACAGCATGGCGTCCTCTCTTTAACAGGCCCCGTTTCCCCGGCGAGCGCGGCGACAATAGGGGCGACGCGTGAATCTTTCGCGACAGGACGGCGCCATCTGCGGCGGCTTCTCTGACCGGGTGTGTCAAAACACGACGCTTCTGTGGAACTCGCCCCCGCTATCGCCATTGTGACACTGGACATTTGAAAAAGGGGGAGAGTGTGAGCCGACAAAAAACTTCGTCCCAGCCGGGTCTGGCGTTGCATGGGGCGGACGAGCTCTCCTCGGTGCGCGTGCAAAGCTACAATCTCGAAATCCGCAGCGAGGACGGATTTCTTGGCGATAAGGCCAATCGCGCCGCATTCTTCGAGATCCTGGAAGAGTTGCGCCGGGAGCTGCGCAAGCAGGACGCTGATCCCATCGAAATTCCCACCGACGATTTGAGCCGCAAGAAGATCGACGCATTGCTGACGCGCGGCGACCTGCGCGAGGCGAGCCTCATCCACAGCGCGATCGAAACGTTTGCGCAGCGTCTGGCGAGCGTCACGCGGCGCTTTCTGCGTATCAAGTCGTGGAGCGACGCCAGCCGCATCGTCGTCGGCGGCGGCTTCCGCCAAAGTCGCGTGGGCGAACTGGCGATCGGCCGCGCCGGGATTTTGCTGCAGGCAGAGGGGCGCGCGATCGAACTGGTCCCGATACGCAACGATCCGGATGAGGCTGGGCTCATCGGCTGCGCCCATCTAGCCCCGTCATGGATTTTCGAGGCGTTCGACAGCATTCTGGCGGTTGATATCGGCGGCACGAACATCCGCGCTGGGGTGGTGCAGCTCAATCAGAAGAACGCCAGCGACCTCAGCAAGGCGAAGGTCTGGAAATACGAATTGTGGAAACACGCCGAGGAGGATCCTCTGCGCGACGAAGCGATCGATCGCCTGTGCGGCATGCTGGAGGATCTGATCGGCCTGGCGAAGAAAAAGCGGAAGCTCGCGCCCTTCATCGGGATTGGTTGTCCCGGCGTCATCCTCGAAGACGGCTCGATCGATCGCGGCGCCCAGAATCTTCCCGGCAACTGGCACAGCAGCCGCTTCAACCTTGCCGCCGCGATCCGGGAGCGGATTCCCGCGATCGGCGATCATGACACCATGATCGTCATTCACAACGATGCGGTGGTGCAGGGCTTGAGCGAAACGCCGTTTATGCAGGATGTCGCGCAATGGGGCGCGCTGACGATTGGAACCGGGCTCGGCAACGCCAGCTTCCGGAACAGGACGAAGCAGGCCTGACGCCGCCCGAACGTGGCTGAGGCGTTTGCGCTCCTGACGGGAGCGCCCGTGTTTGCAGCGCCTTCAGACGTTATTGCTGATCCGCGCGGCCGGCGGTCGTTCCCTGTCCGCGGCCGGCGTTCCACACCGGATCGGGCGTCGACCACAAGGCGGCGTTGCGGATGGCGGCGACCAACTCGCGCGTCTGGATCGCAAGGAAGCGCTCGCCCTTCTCAGCGCTTGCGGCGCGCGGGTCGCCGCGCACGCCCGTGACCGCCGCGCGTTCCGGGAAGGAGTAGAAGCGCGAAAAGCCGGCTGGCGCATCAACGGGCGCGGGGCGCTGCCGCATCGCGTCCTCGAATTTGTCCCGGCGCACGAGATCGCCGGCGATCGTCAGCATGACCGAGGTTTCGCCCTCGCACGCATGCATCGGGCCGCTTCCATTCTCGAAGATCGCGCTGATCTCTTTCGCCGCCAGCATCCACGGCGTGGTCGCGACGATGGGGAGGGAGAACTCCACGGCGAGTTCGCGGACAATCACGGCGAGCGGCTCGATATTGCCGCCGTGACCGTTGACGATGAGCAGGCGCGAGAAGCCCGCCGCCTTGAGCGAGCGCGCGATATTGCGAATGATCTCCCTGTAGGCGCTGAAATCAAGGCTGATCGTGCCGCCGAAGGGCAGGTGGTGCTCGCTCATGCCCAGCCACAGGCCGGGGAGCACGGCGACGGGAACATCGTGCGAAACCTCTCGCGCCGCCCGGATGGCGGCGGCGCTCGCGCTTGCCGTGTCGGTGATCACCGGCAGGTGAGGGCCGTGCTGTTCGAGCGATCCCGCCGGCAATATCGCCAGAGCGTTCGGTTTGGCGGCGATCGCGCGCAGCTCCGGCGCCGTCATCCGCGTCCATTCAACCTCGATCGTCATCACAGACTCCGGATGCGGGCGGCTGCCGTGGCTACGCCGCCGCCAGGCTTCAGTCTGCAAATGACTAGTTCGCCGCCCTAGGGCGGGCAAGGCTTGGCGCCCGCGCCGAGCGCGTTCCCATAAAGTGCACGACCCGAACGATCTGGCGTCAAAGGGAGAACGGGAGGCGCTAGGTCCTGTGGACACTTATCTGAGCCACAGGATTGTTGCAGCGAGAGTGACGACTGCGAGATAATTTCTGGCGGTCTTTTCAAAGTGCGTTGCGACGCGCCTGAACTGTTTGAGTTTTGACAAGCAGCATTCGATGAGATGGCGCTGGGCATAGAGATGCTTGTCGAGCGGGTATTTTCGAGCCCGGGACGGATTGTTGGGGATGACTGCGACAGCGCCTTTTCGCGCGATGGCTTTCCGCAAACGGTCGCTGTCGTAAGCAGCGTCGGCCATGACTGCATCGGCGGGAAGGCCTTTGATGAGAGCGTCAGCCTGAGGCGCGTCGCCCTTCTGGCCGGCGGTGAGCGCGAAGCGGACGGGGCAGCCAAGACCGCGAACGACCAGATGGATTTTGGTGCTCAGACCGCCGCGGGAGCGGCCAAGGGCCTGATCTTCAGGCCCCCCTTTTTGGCGCCGGCCGCATGTTGATGGGCGCGGACGATCGTGGAGTCGACGATCAGATATTCGAAGTCGGGATCCTCCGCCATCGCCAGGAAGATGCGTCGCCACACGCCTTTCCGGCTCCAGCGGCTGAAGCGGCGAAAGACGCTGTTCCAGTCGCCGAAGACGTCCGGCAGATCGCGCCACGGCGAACCAGTGCGCACGATCCACAACACCGCTTCACCGAACATCCGGTTGTCGCGGCCTGACGAGCCGCGCGTCCGTTCATCGCCGATGATGTGCGGAGCGATCCGCTCCCACTGATCGTCCCGAAGGACCAAACGATCCAGAACGCCCAAGGCCGCCTCCAAAACGACCTTGAATCACATCATCAATCAAACCGGAATCCCAAGAGTCCACACCGCCTAAGCCGCCTGCGCTATCTTCAGGACTTCGACGATTGTCTTGGCAGCTTTCCCAAGTTCATCCTGTTTGAGTGTAGGATGGACGAGAAACATAAAACTTGTTTCGCCCAGTTCGCGCGCAGCGCTAAGCGCTTTCTCGGGCCGCCATGGCGTTCCGTCAAAGGCCTTTTCGAGATATACCTCGGAGCACGAGCCCTGATAGCACGGTACGCCGCGCTGCGTGATTTCACTCACGATCCGGTCCCGCGTCCAACCTTTCGATAGCTTGTCTGGCTGTACGTAGGCGTAAAATTTGTAATATGCGTGGCGCGAATTATTGCCCATCTGCGGGAGGCTGGAGAGAGCCGGCGCGCGTACGGCGCCTCGCTGTCCGGTAAAAGTGGCCAACGCTTGATGAAGGAAGCTGGCATTCGCTTCCCTCGCGGCTGACCATTCCGCCATTTTTCCAAGCTGAATCCGGCCGATGGCTGCTTGAATTTCGGTCATTCGCCAATTCGTCCCGAAGCTCTCATGCACCCAGCGGAACCCCGGCGGATGCTCGCGTTCGTAAACCGCCTCCCAGCTTTTTCCGTGATCCTTGAACGACCACATGCGCGACCAGAGGTCGCGGTCGTCCGTCGTCACCATGCCGCCTTCGCCGCCGGTGGTGATGATCTTGTCCTGGCAAAACGACCACGCTCCGACATGGCCGATGGAGCCGACCGAGCGCCCCTTGTAGCGGGCGCCGTGCGCCTGCGCGCAATCCTCGATGACCTTGAAGCCGTGACGGGCGGCCAGATCCATGATCGGGTCCATGTCGCAAGGCCAGCCCGCGAGGTGAACGGGAATGACGGCCTTCGTTCGCTTCGTAAGCACGGTTGCGATCGTTTGGGCGGTAATGTTGCCGCTGTCGCGATCGACATCGGCGAAAACGGGGGTTGCGCCGGCATTGATCACGCAGGAGGCGGAAGCGAGAAAGGTGCGCGGCGTTACAATAACCTCGTCTCCCGGCCCGATGCGCAACCCTTGAAGCGCGAGATCGAGGGCCAGCGTTCCATTGGCGAGCGCGATCGCATGTTGCGAGCCGGCCCATTCGGCGAATTCGCGCTCGAACAGGCGGCATTCCTCGCCCGTCCAGTAATTGACACGGCCCGAGCGCAGCACGCGCGACACGGCTGCAACTTCATCCTCTGAGAACGAAGGCCAAGGAGAAAAAGGAGTGTTGAGCAAGGCAGGCTCCGGCGCGGTCGATTAGCTTCGAGATTCTACGTTGCTCATAAATACATTTCCCACAGTAGGATCTGAAAGCGAATTGAGTATGAAGCGATCAATCAGCGTATATTTCCCACCATCAATTGTCAGATATGCGCCGTCGTAAGGCGGATACCAGAAGGCCCGTATCTTTCTTGGGATATCGTCGTTCTTGCGAACTTCCTTCAAAGCTTCCATTTCATCGCGGCTAACATACACGCCCCCGACGTTTGGTTTCGCGGGTAGCCGATTGGAGGATGTCAGCGCGCAGCCGACGACGTCTTTGAAGAGGTGAAACAACGGTTCGCGGCATCGCTTCTCAAGGCTTTGCGCGGTCTCCTCAGCTTGGTCGATTGGAAATCGGGCTACTGTGATTATAGGGCCGGTATCGATCTCCTCATCAACATAGTGGGCCGAAACTCCCCATTCGGAAAGATTCTTGAGGATCGCGAGGTTATATCCGCCGGTTCCTTTGAAGTCGGGCAATGGCGCGGGGTGGAAATTGATCACGCCCTTGCTTGCGATTTGTAGCAGCGGCTGACGTATCTTAAGCCAGTAAAGCATGGAAATGGCGAGGTCGAACTCCAGCTTGCCTGAAGATGCGCTCTCCTCGGCCGTGGCGCGAGTGAAAAGCGGTATCCTCCGTTGTTCCGCGACGTCTCGAGTCGCGGAAACGGGCAGGTGACTGTCTGTGAGCACGCCAACGACGTCGACGTCCGAGCGATCGCAAAGCCACGCCAGACATTGAGCTGCGACGGACTTCCGACCCAGGAACAATATCTTTTGCAATGCTAGTTTCCCTTGAAATTTTCCACGGTTGCAGTTCCCGCGCCGGTTATGCCTTCGCGAGTGATGACCTTCTTGAGTGTCAAGAACAGTATCTTCATATCCAGCCAGAAAGAGCGGTTGTCCAGATACCAAACGTCGAGCTCGAACTTCTCGTCCCATGATAACGCGTTGCGACCGTTCACCTGGGCCCAGCCGGTGACCCCCGGCCGCACCTCATGCCGCCGCGCCTGCCGGGGAGAATAAAGCGGAAGGTATTGCATGAGCAGCGGTCGCGGTCCGACGAGGCTCATGTCTCCTTTGAGCACGTTCCACAGTTCCGGCAATTCGTCGAGACTTGTCGAACGCAGAAATCGCCCGAAGGCGGGCAATCGTTCGGCGTCGGGGAAAAGCTCGCCGTTCGGCCCGCGCGCGTCCGTCATGGTCCGGAATTTGACGAGCTGGAACGGCGCGCCGTTCAATCCCGGGCGAATTTGCCGGAACAACACCGGAGACCCCAGTCGCCGCCTGACGAGCAGGGCGAGCGCGGTCAGCAGCGGCGATAGCAGAACTATCAGCAATCCCGCTGTGACGACATCGAAGGCTCTTTTCATGCTCTGTCCATGCAGCCTTGGGTGAGGACGGCCGTGCCCGGACCATCGCACGGTTCGCCGGCGCCGAACTGAGGCGTAGGAAAAGGGGCTCGATCAGAAGGGATAGGGGTCATTCAACGCAGCGGATGGCGGGACGCGACTTTCTAGACCAGCGGCTTGAATGCGGCAACGACAACCACAGCGCTCAAGAAGGGCCGGGTCGCCCGCTCCCTCAAAGTTCGGCAGAGAACTGCAACGTGGCTCCATGCAGAAAGCCGGCCTGGCCGGCGGCTGTCGCCGGTGAGCCGGACGCGAATGTGATCGTGAATATCGACGCGTCGAGCATCGAGAAGGCGGAAAGGTTGGCGCCTGTCACCGAAGCGGAGCCCACGCCCGGCATTGCGATGGTTGCCGCGGCGCTCATCACAGGCGACGGCGTCGCGCGCATGACGACGGGAAGCGAACCATATCCCGACGCCTGCGCCGCCGCCGGCGCGACCATCGGGACCCCGCCGGCGCAGCGCTGGTGATAGCGCTGGCACAGGCGCAATTCGTCGGCGCGATGCCGCGGCGACCAGGCGCTTGGAAAGGCGCCGTATTCGAGCTTGACCCGCTTGAACGACACGGCCCCGGATGCAGGCGCCAGCGCGACGGCGCAATGGCTGGCCGCCGGCAGCGACGACAGGTCGAAGGCGGCGCCTTTGCGGCCGGCGCCGGGCGTCACGGTCTGGGTCGCGCCATTCACGGTCATCGCGATCGCGCCGCCGGAAAGGTCCTCGACGCTGAGCGTGACAGTCCGCCAAGGGCCGCGGCCGCCTTCGACGATCTGCAGGATCGAGCCGGCGGAGAGCGTCGCGACATCGCCGGAAATCGAGAGAGTCGCGCCGCCGGCGCCGGCCTTCCAGCGGTCGCAGCCATAGTCGCCGGCCGCCAGCGCGCCTCCCGCGAACCCGCGCTGATTGATGGCGAAATCGCCGTTGATCAGGAGGTTTTCGCCGAAGGGCGTGGCCGGCAGGGCGGCCATCGCGGTGTTCCGGTCGATGATCAGGGCCTCGCGCCAGATGGCGTCGGCGCCCTGAGTCTTGAAGCGAAGATGGTCGTCGCCCATCGCGCCGATCTCGGACCGGCCGGCGAATCCGGTCTGGAACAGCAGGCTCGCGGTGTCGGCGGCGGACGCCTTGTTGATCTTGAGCTGATGGCCGGCCCCCGCATGATTGAATAGTGACCCGGCGGACGACACGGCCAGCCGGTTGGTTGCATCGGCTGTGGCGTTCACGCCCATCAGCGAGACAGGATTGACGGAGGCGAGCGGCGTCCAGTCCAAGCCGCTCCAGCAGAGGGCAAGCGACTCGTCCGCGATCCAGGCGATCCAGCCGGTTTGCGGCTGCAGGATGCGCCAGGCGTTGACGTCGAACCACGCGACGGCGCCGGCTGCGCCGGTCCAGGCGCCGCTGGGCGCCGCCGCGACGATGTATCGGTCGCCGTCTGCGGGGGAGGAAGGCGGCGCCGACAGATCGCGGTCGAGCACACTGAGATGCGTGAGAGCGTCGAGCAGGCCGATCGCCTCATTGTGGGTGACGTGCTTTTGCGCCTGTGCGGGCGCGATCAGGGGCAGGGCGAGATGGGTGGTGGCGCTCATCGGTCTCTCCTGTCCTATTTATAGGCTTTTAGTCCTTTAAATGCAAGGGCCACGGTGAGCTGCCCCTCTGCTGGACCGGCCACCTTAGGTACAGTCGGCGGTCCGGATGAGCCGTTCAGGCGGCCGGGAAACGAGCTTGGCGGTCCTGATCCGGTTTAGAGCGACTCGAATCAGGAAGGCGTTCACGCGGCCCGGAAGGCGCGGCGCGACCGCTGGAGGACGCGTCGGCGAAAGCCGGCGGCGGCAACGAACTCTTAACCAACGCTGACGCGCGAACGGCGACTGAATGATAAATAATGACCATATTACAAATGGTTGCGAGGGCTGAAGAGCTGCTGATCAGGCCCTGGAGGGCGCCGTGGCGTTCGTGCAACACAGGGGTTCAAAATGGCCAAAAGGGGGCTTGAGCGTGACGAGTTCGGTTGAATGCGAAACGCCGATCCGTATGGTGCCTCCAGCGACGGGAGCGTCCTGTCGCTTGCCTTGCGACGTAGCCGGCCAGCCGGATGGGGATGCGGGGTAGGGGACAGGTTTTCCATCAACAGAAGCCGCACCGGAGCGATCCGGGAACGCCGAGGTGGAAGATACGCTCCCAGGGTCATGAAACTTTGGAGGTCAAGAATGAAGCTCGTGAAGAGCCTTCTCCTCGGATCGGCAGCGGGTTTCGTTGCTATGACCGGGGCCTCGGCCGCGGATCTGCCTTCTCGCAAGGCGGCTCCGGCTGAGTATGTTCGCGTCTGCTCCGCTTACGGCGCGGGCTTTTTCTACATCCCGGGTTCGGATGTGTGCTTGAAGGTCGGCGGCGCCGCCATCTTCCAGTACGCCTACACCGAGCCGGCCGCTCACGACGCCAGCCCGCTCGGCATGCGCGCTCTCGGCCGCGTCGAGTTGGACGCCCGCAACCCGACCGCTTACGGCACGCTGCGCGCGTTCGTTCGCGTCAACTTCCTGTATCGTACGGGCGCTGAATTCAGCGGCTCGGGTCCTCGGCAGGCTATTCAGATGAATAGCACCGCAGCTGCCGATTCCGGCGTTGCGGGCCGCGCGTCGACGCAGGTCGTCCTCGACAAGGCGTTCATCCAGTGGGGCGGCTTGATCGCTGGTCGCACGAACTCCCTGTTCGCCTACAACAAGAACCCGGAAATCATCGGTGTTCTGCCGACGGACGCGCTCTTCGGCACGAACATGATCGGCTACATCGCGACCTTCGGCGGCGGCTTCTACGCCAGCATTTCGGCTGAAGATCCGATCGCTCGCCGTCAGGCCGTGGCGAACGCCGGCGATCTTAGGATGGTCGCTCCGAATGGGCTCTCCATCAATGGATTCGCGAACAACGTGTCAGTTGCTGGTGCCATCACCGACGCTAATCCGGCCGGCTCCACCCAGTTCTATGCTGGCGCTCGCATGCCCGACATCGTCGGCGCAATCGGCGTCGAGCAGAGCTGGGGCGGCGCGCAGGTGTCGGCGGCGGTCCATCAGATTCCGACGTCCTATGCGAGCGGCTTCAGCGCCGACTCCAAGTATGGCTGGGCGGTTGCTGGCGGCGTGCAGATCAATCTGCCGATGCTGGCTCCGGGCGACTATATCTGGTTGAACGCGGCCTATGCCGACGGTGCCATGTCGTATGTGCATTCCAACTGGTCGGCCGCGTATCTGAACAACAACGCGGTCAAGAACTCGGTCGCTTTCTACACCGCTGACGCTTATGTCAATCCGGTCACTGGCGGCATCTCTAAGTCGAAGACCTGGGCGATCAATGCGGCGATGGTCCATTATTGGACCCCGACCCTGCGGTCTAACTTCTTCGGCGGCTATACCGAGTTCGACAATCCGGGCAACCTCGCTGACTTCCGCTACTGGGCGGTCGGCACCGGTCTGTGGTGGACGCCGGTCCGCGCTCTTGATATGGGCGTCGACGTCGCTTACCAGAAGATCGAGGCCAAGGGCGGCGGAATCGTTGTGCAGACGACGGGCGTCCGCAACGGCCAGCTGTCGAAGTCCGGCGACGGCGCCTGGCTTGCTCGCTTCCGCATCACCCGCGCTTTCTGATCAGTTCGCCTGATCTGAGCGAGAACCCTCCGGCTTCGGCCGGGGGGTTTTTTTATGTGATCGTCGAGGGAGTTGCTCGCGATCCCTCCACTTCAACTGCCCACTTCAACCATCAACATCTCTCATCCGCGAAAAGGCGAAAAGCACAGATGAGCCAAGCGCTTGTGGCTCTTTAGCCACGTGAAGGTGGAAAGCTGTCGCGCAGCGCAGTACGAAATTGATGAATAAGCTCAGGAAATTATCTTATCCCTTTGATAAGAAAAAGATTTTTACATAATTTCAAAGTCTTCGCCAGCCCTCTTCGGCCCACGCTCCTGACCCATCGGCATCTTGCGGGTGTTCAGCGCGTCGGCAACGCTTTCTCAACAGCGGATTGAATCGCTGGCCAGGAGGAGCGGATGCCAAGAGTCCTCGGGAATATGCGCGCGTCGCTGATGGCGGGCGCCGCTATGGCTGCGATCCTGCCCTTCTCCGGGACCGCGATCGCTGGCGGCTTCTTCAACATGCAGCAGAGCACGGTGTTCAACGGCACGGCTTACGCCGGCTTCGCGGCGCCGGGCAGCATGTCGATCTCCGGCATGTATATCAATCCGGCCCTCATGACCCAGTTCGGCGGGTTCACGACCGAGAATAACTTCCTCGTCGTTCAGCCGACCATCCGCATCCGCGGCGTTAGCGGGGTCATTCCTCCGGCCTTTGGCGGAACGCTGCCGTCCGGCGACATTGCGCAGGACGCGCTCTCGCCGGCGTCCTACGGCGTGCTCCCGCTCGGCGCCGGTTTTTACGCCGGCCTCGCCATCAACGCGCCTTACGGCAACACGACGAAGCCGGCCATGCCCTGGGGCGGCCAGCTCAATTCGATGACGACGAAGATTCGCACCTACACCTTCACGCCGTCGCTCGCCTACGCCGTCAGTCCGCAACTGTCCGTCGGCGTTGGCGTCCAGATCCAGTATTTCAAGACGAGCCTCGAATCCGCCGCCGGCCTTGGCCCCGATCCGGGAACGATCGGGCTGAAGGGCGATGGCTGGGGCTACGGGGTCACGGCCGGCGTAAGCTGGCTTCCTGTCGAGGGAACTGCGATCGGTCTCGGCTACCGCTCCCGCATCGATCAGGACCTCGACGGCAGCATCATCGGCACACCGCTTCCCAACCCTCTTCGCGGCATCTCGACCACCGTGAGGCTTCCCGATCGGCTGAACCTCAGCGTCCGCCAGCGCATCTCGCCTGATTTCGATCTGCTCGGCTCGGTGGAGTGGTACAACTGGAGCCGCATCGGGACGTCGATCATCAGCGGCCCCGGCCTCGCGCTGCTGCCGCCGGCGGTTCGCGCCGGCCTCAGTTCCTTGCCGCTCGAATACAAGGACGGCTGGATGTTTTCGCTCGGCGGGGAATATCGCTGGAATCAGGCGCTCACGCTCCGGGCCGGCGCGGCCTATGAGATTTCGCCGATCGATACGGCCGTGCGCACCACGCGGCTGCCTGACGCCGATCGGCTCTGGCTGTCGGCGGGCCTGTCCTACGAGTTCAGCGAGCGGCTGTCCTTCAATGCGTCCTATTCGCGCGTGCTGGTCAAGAACGCGGACCTGAATGTCCAGCCGCCCTTCGGCCAGCCCTATGTCGGACAGGCCAAATCCCACAGCGATATTTTCGCGATCGGCTTCACCACCCGCTGGACCGGCGCCGCGCCGGCGGACCTGCCGCGGGCCGTCGTCCGCAAGGGCTGAAATCAGGCGGGCGCGCGCGAAGAAGAAGCCTCCGCGCCTGTCGCGTCCCTGATTTTTTGATCGACGCGCGCGAGGAACGACTCGATGCGCGCCAGCGTCGGATCGTCATCGAGCAAAGGTGCGTGCCCCTGGTCGGGAAGGGTGAAAGCCTCGCAGTCCGGATGTCGCCGAGTCATTTCCGCCGCCGTCTCCGCTGAGAGGAGATCGGAATTGGCGCCGCGAAGAACGAGCGTCGGAACGTCCTTCAGCGCCATGAAGTAAGGCCAGAGCGGCGGCAGCGGCTTGTCGAGATCGAGCGCGGCGAGGCCGCGCATGAGATTGAGGTCGTAGCGCGGAGCAAGCGCGCCGTCCGCCTCGCGCCAGATCGCCCGCGCCTGCGTCAGCCACTGCTCTTCGGACAGCGCGGGAAACTGGCCGTCCGACAGCGTCTTCAGGATCGCCGCGCCCTCTTCCAAATTCCGCGGCGGCGGCAGCTTGCCGACATAGCCGCGGATGCGCGCCAGCCCGCGCGCCTCGATCACGGCGCCGATGTCGTTCAGGATGACTGCGCGGATCAGCGAAGGACGAAGCGCCGCCAGCGCGAAGGCGACAAGGCCGCCGCGCGACGTTCCGATGACGATCGCTTCGTTGATCTCGAGCGCGGTCAGGAAATCGAGCGCGTCCTGCGCCTCGATTCGCGGATCATAGTTCGTCCAGTCCTCGTCATAGTGGCTTTCGCCGCGTCCGCGACAGTCGAGCGCCAGCACCCGGCGCGGTCGCGCCCCGCTCGAAAGGCGCAGCGCGAGGGGGTGAAAATCGGCGCTGTTGCGCGTCAGGCCGGCAAGGCAGACCACAGGCGTGAGCGCGCCGTCCGGCGGGCCGTAGGCGCGCCCGTAAAGCCTCAGCCCGTCCTGCGCGGTGACGAACAGCTGCGCGAAGCGCGTATCGGCGTCGCTCGCATCGGTCATCGCGGGCCGAACGCGGCTGGCTTGTCGTCCGCGATGGTCGCCTTGCGCACGGGCGCGGACAACGCGCCGCGCCGCAGATCCGACGCGATCATCAGCGCCCCGCCCGGATTCAGCCTGCTGCGATACATCTGCAGATTTTCCATCACGCGCTGCACATAGTTGCGCGTCTCCGTGAAGGGAATGCGCTCGATCCAGTCGATCGCGTCGACGCTGGGGTCGCGCGGGTCGCCATAGGCGTCGATCCATTTCTTCACATTCTGCGAGCCGGCGTTGTAGGCGGCGAAAACGAGGATGTAGGAGCCGCCCCAGTCGTTCAGGAGATCGCCCAGATGCGCCGATCCGATCTGCGCGTTGTAGGCGGCGTCGCTGGTCAGGCGGCCGAGGTCGAACGGCGCCTTGAAACGGTTCGCGGTCACCCGCGCCGTCGCCGGCATGAGCTGCATGAGGCCGCGCGCGCCGGCGTGCGAAACCGCCTTCGGATCGAACGCGCTTTCCTGCCGCGCGATCGCATGCACGATCGGCGTCTCGACGCGGTCTGTCAGCGATTCGTAGGCCGGCACGCCGAATGTCGGGAAGGCGTGACGCTCGATGTTGACGCCGCGCTGCATCGCAAGCTTGCCCACGAGAAGAACCGCGCGCGCATCGCCGCGCGCGGCCAGAAGATCGCCCAGCGCCGCGAGTTGCGCTTCGGAGCCGGAGCGCGCGGCGAGGTCGTAGATCATGCTGATCGCCAGATCGCGCTCCCCCAATGCGAGCAGCAGATCCACGGCGCGCAGCGCGCGGTCATTCTCCAATGTCGCCGGACGCGGCGCGATCGCGCCCGTCACGACGGGAATGTCGAGGTCGTCCGGCAATTTGGCGCGCGCGAGCTGCCCGTAAAAGAATCCGCTGTGAATCGCGGCTTTTCTGTAAAAGCCCTGCGCCGCCGCCGCGTCGCCGGCCGCTTCGGCCGCGCGCCCCTGCCAGTAGAGCGCGCGCGATTGCGACATCGGCATTTTCGCCGCGTCGGCCGCAGCCGCGAAATGCGGCGCGGCGAGTTTCGGATCGTTGAGGAACCGCAGCGCGATCCACCCGGCGTGGAATTCCGCTTCGACGCGCGCCGCGTCGGTCTCGCCGCCATGCTCGGCCGCCACCTTGTAGGCGAGCTTGAAATCGCCTGCGTCGAGCAGCTTGCGCGCGATCAGCCGGCGTTCGACCCACCATTCGTCGCCGTCGACGAGAATGTCGGGATCGCGCGGCGCGCCCTCCATCGCCTTGGCCGCTTCCGCCGCCTGGTTGGCGCGGCGGGCGAACTGGGCGCGCGCGAACAGATAGGAGCTGTCCTTGTGCAATTGCTTCGGCACCGCATCGAGCAGCGCCTTCGCGTTGGCGGCTTTTTTCTCGACCGCCTGCCGCGCTTTCACGAGCGCCTCATAGCCGGCGCCGGCGCGCGAGGCGGCGCCGAGCGCCTTCGCGATCTCCTCCTTGAAGATGTAGCGCTCCATGCGCGCGCGGTGATCCTCGCTGCGCAGAAGGTCCGCGAACTCCGCGCCGACGCTCGCCTCCAGCGTCGCGGACAGATTGTCCTCGCGCCAGACCGTTCGGATCAGCGCCGCCGCTTCGTCATGTTTTTTCGTCGCGACAAGCGCGCGCGCCAGCGCGATGCGCCCGACAGCCGTCATGGGCTCGCGCGCGGCGAAAAAAGCGAGCGTGACCGCTGGCGGTTTCCGTTCGGCGGACAACGCCTCTTCGGCGCGGCGCTGCAGAAGCGGCTGCGTCGGCCAGTCGGCGTTCTTCTCCATGAAGGCGATGATGCGGTCGTAGGAGACGTTGCGCAGGCCGCTGCGCATCAGCGTCCATTCCGCCAGCGTCTTGGCCGTCGGATCGGTCCGTTTCGCGATCAGGCCGTCCGCGGCGTCGACGTCGCCTTTGCGCATGGCGGCGATGACGTCGCGTACTGCGTCGATGTCGGCTGCGGCGAAAGGCGCGAGCGCAGGCGGTGGGAGGCGCGCCGGAGTCGTTTGCGGAAAGGACGGGATGTCCGGCGGCGGCGTCAGCCGCGGAAAAGGCGTCGCCGGCTCGGGCAGGATCGGCGCATAGGCGAGCGGCGTCGCGGTCCCCGGCGGCGCGGTCTGTCGGGCGGCGTTTGAACGATCGGGGAAAGGCCTGGACGATGGCGCCAGCGAAGCGGCCACCGGCTGCCTTGTCGGCGCGGCGGCTGGTTCAGCCGTGACCTGCGGCGGCGCGCCGCCGCCGCTCGCCGCAGCGTCCGATCTCTGTTCGGGCCCGAAGGGCGATGCGACGAGGCCGGCCTGGCGCGCGGCGAATCCGATCCCGAATGCTGCGACGATCATCGTCGAGATCAGGAGCGGTCGGGCCATCGGCTTCTCCGGACGCGAGCGTCGATCGCGCGGACCGATGGTCCCCTGCGATGGTTGGCGAAGGGTTAAGCCGGCCCCACGGCGGCTGTCCCCGCTGTCACAAGGAAATCTGTCATTTTTGAGAGACGGGCGGCGCGCGGGCGCACAGGCAGTCGATTGCGCTTTCCCTTTCGCCGGCCAAGCTCTATTTGTCGCCTCCTTTCACCATGCGGCCGGAAGGCCGGTTCTGGAGTGCGACATGGGCGCAAGCGGGCGATTTCGCGGATCGATGACGGCGATGGTGACGCCGTTCAAA
>MKVY01000033.1:213459-218579 GCA_001899525.1 Rhizobiales bacterium 65-9 | reverse complement strand
GCTCGATGAGGCCGCCTTCCGCGCGCTCGTGAACTGGCAGATCGAGTCCGGCACGAAGGCGCTGGTCCCGGTCGGCACCACCGGGGAAAGCCCGACGCTGACCCATGAGGAGCACCGGCGGGTGGTGCAATGGTGCGTCGAGGAGGCGAAGGGCAGGGCGCCCGTCATCGCCGGCGCCGGCTCCAACAACACCGCCGAGGCGCTCGATATGGCCGCGCACGCCGAGAAGGTGGGCGCGGACGCCGTGCTTGTCGTCACGCCCTATTACAACAAGCCCACGCAGGAGGGCATGTATCGGCACTTCAAGGCGATCAACGACGCGATCGGCATTCCGATCTTCATCTACAACATTCCGCCGCGCTCGGTGGTCGACATGTCCGTGGAGACGATGACCCGCCTCTTCGAGCTGAAGAACATCGCCGGCGTGAAGGACGCGACCGGCAATCTCGCGCGCGTGTCCCAGCAGCGCGCGGCGATGGGGCCGGATTTCATCCAGCTCTCGGGCGAGGACATGACGGCGCTCGCCTTCAACGCCGCCGGCGGGCAGGGCTGCATCTCCGTCGTCGCCAATGTCGCGCCGAGGCTGTGCGCGGACCTGCAGGAGGCGACGCTGCGCGGCGACTACGCCGAGGCGCTGAAGATTCAGGACCGGCTCATCCCGCTTCACGACGCGATCTTCAAGGAGCCGGGGCTCGCCGGCGCCAAGCACGGCCTCAGCGTTCTGGGCCGCGTGAAAGAAGAGGTTCGCCTGCCGCTCATGCCCGTGACGCCGCCGACTGCGGCGGTGATCCGCAGCGCGATGGTGCATGCGGGCCTCGTCAACGCCTGAGTGACTCATGGCGGATAAAAAGCCGGCGCAGCGCGTCGCGGCCGACAACCGCAAGGCGCGCTACAACTACGAGATTCTTGAGACCTACGAAGCCGGCCTGGAGCTGACCGGCACGGAGGTCAAGTCGCTGCGCGGCGGCAAGGCGACCATCGCCGAAAGCTACGCCGGGCCGCAGGGAAGCGACATCTTTCTCGTCAACGCGAACATCCCCGAATATCTCGAGGCGAACCGCTGGAATCACTCGCCGCGCCGCCCGCGCCGGCTGCTGCTGCATCGTCGTCAGATCGACAAGCTGATCGCCGCCGTCGAACGGGAAGGGCTGACGCTCATTCCGCTGAAAATCTACTTCAACGAGAAGGGGCGCGCGAAGCTCGATCTGGCGTTGGCGCGCGGCAAGAAGCTGCACGACAAGCGCGAGACCGAAAAGAAGCGGGACTGGCAGCGCGACAAGGCGCGGCTGATGCGCGACAAGGGATAACGCCGAGGCCGCGCCCGCGCGCAGATCAGGGCTGGAGCGGGATCTGCGGTCCGGGGCGCGCGGCGTCGGCGCGCGGCGCTCGGGTGAGGCTGGGGAAGGGCGGCAGCGATTGCGCCGCGTCCCACAACTCGTCGAAATGGTCGATCACGAGGTCCGGCGCGAGATCTCTGACCGGAACCTGCGTATAGCCGAAGCTGACCGCGACCACCGGCGTCTTCGCCGCCCTTGCGGTGTCGATATCCGTTTTCGAATCGCCGACCATCACCGCGCGGGCAGGATCGCCGCCCGCCTGTTCGATCGTCGCCAGCAGGTGGCGCGGGTCCGGCTTGAAGAAGGCGAAGCTGTCCTTGCCCGCGATCGCTGCGAAGCGGTCGTGCGCGCCGAGCGCGCGGAGCAGGGTCGAGGCGTGCGCGGCGAGCTTGTTGGTGCAGACGCCGAGAAGCCACCCGTCGCGGGCGAAGCGGTCGAGCGCGGCGAGGGCGCCGTCGAACAGCACCGTCTCGTTGGCGAGATTGGCGTGATAGTGATCGAGGAAGATGGCGTAGAGTTCGTCGAGCCGCGTCTCGTCGAGCTTGCGCCCCTGAAGCGCGAAGCCGCGCTCGATGAGCGGACGCGCGCCGACGCCGATCAGATCGCGCGTCTGCTCCAGCGAGGCGGGCGCGACCTCCTCGATCGCGAGCACCACGTTCAGCGTCGCCACGAGGTCGCGGGCGCTGTCCGCGAGCGTGCCGTCGAGGTCGAAGATGATCGTCGGTCGTGTCATGCCCGGTCCTTCATCAAGCGCTTGTGCCATATGCGGCGGCCCGCGTTAAGTTTTCGTCAACCTTGCGCCCGGCGGCGGCGGGCGCGGCTCGCCCGGCGCGCCATGTCCTTCGGGAAGGGGGCTATGCGCCGCCGCGCGGGCGGCGGACGTCGCCGCGCGGTCTTGCGCCGGCCCCGCGATTTTAGGTGGCGTCGCAGCGAACGGTCGGAAGTCCTTTTCCCGCCTTGATCGAGAGCCGGCGCATGGCCCCCGGACAGGCGGCCGTCTTCGCCGCGCGCGCCGGGCGGATCAGGGGTTTCGCGCAACCGTTTGTGAGAAATGAGATTGTTTTTGCGTCGGGCGCGCCCATATGCGGTCTTGGCAAGACGGACACGGTTCGTTTATAGCGCGCGCGTGATTTGAGGCCGTTTGGCTCGACGCATAGCGCGCGCCGCCTCCAATCGAACCCAAAGGGACGAATGAGTAGTATTCTCGACAATGGATTCGCGGACCGCCGGAGCGCGGCGGCGGATGCGAAGAAAGCCCAGCTCGAAAAATTCAAGGCCAGTCTGAACAGCGACGATCCGGAGCTGGCGCGTCGGCGCGCCGAGCGTCAGGCGATCGTGGAAGCCCGCAAGGCGCGTGAAGCGGCGCGCGAGGCGGCTCGCGAGGCCGCCAGGCTCGAGGCCGAAGCCAAGGCCGCCGCCGAAAAGGCCGTGCGCGACGCTGAATTGGCTGCCGCCGAAGAGCGCCGGAAGATCGAGGAAGCCGAGGCGGCCGCCCGGCGTCCGAACGACCTGATCCGTCAGGCTGCGCTTTACGCGGCCAAACGCGCCGCCGGCAAAGGCCGCCGCTGATCGGTCGGGACGGCGTTCGCGCCGTCTTGACCCGGTCCAGACGGTGTTCACACCGTCTTGACGCACTGCAACAAAACGGGGATAGACCCGTGGCGCGGCCCATGGCCGCGTCGACTCGCGACAGGCGCTCTTGCTGCGGATGATCCGCTGGCACAGCCGCGAGCGTCAAAGGGCGCATTTCACCCGACGCCCCTGTCCGCAAGCGCGGACTCACCAGAAAGCTCTCTTAGAAAATGACTTCCTCCTTTGCGGAGCTGGGCCTCGCCCTTCCGCTGGCGCGCGCCGCGGAAGCGGCCGGCCTTGTCACGCCCACGCCCATTCAGGCGCAGGCTCTTCCACCCCTGATCGAGGGCCGCGATCTGCTGGGATTGGCCCAGACGGGCACCGGCAAGACGGCGGCCTTCGTGCTGCCGATCCTGCAGCGCCTGCGCTCGCTGGGATCGCGGGCTGCGCCGATGACCGCGCGCGCGCTGATCCTCGCGCCGACCCGCGAACTCGCGATCCAGATTCACGAGACCATCAAGACGCTGTCAAAAGACCAGCATTTCTCGCATGCGTCGGTGTATGGCGGCGTCAGCATCAATCCCCAGATCGCCGCGTTGAGAAAAGGCGTGGACCTTCTGGTCGCGACGCCCGGGCGGCTGAACGATCTTCTCAAGCAGCGCTGCCTGACGCTTGAGGCGATTCGGTTTTTCGTCCTCGACGAAGCGGATCGCATGCTCGACATGGGCTTCATCCGCGACATTCGCCGGATCCTGCCGCTGCTTCCGAAGGATCGTCAGTCGATGCTCTTTTCGGCGACCATGCCGGCCGCGATCGGCGAGATCGCCGGCGGGCTTCTCCGCGATCCGGTCACCGTCGAGGTCCGTCCCCAGCAGATCGCCGTGGACCGGATCGAGCAGCGGCTCGTCCGCCTGCCGCAGAGGGCCAAGCGCGATGCGCTGCTGGCGCTGGTGTCGCCGAGAGAGGTGACGCGGGCGCTGATCTTCAGCCGCACCAAGCACGGCGCCAACCGCGTCGCCGACTTTCTGGAAAGCTATGGCTGCAAGGTCGTCGCGATCCACGGCAACAAGAGCCAGGGCGCGCGGCAGCGGGCGCTGGCGGCGTTCAAGTCAGGCGAAGCGAAAATTCTGGTCGCCACCGATATCGCCGCGCGCGGCATCGATGTCGCCAACGTCTCCCATGTCATCAATGTCGATTTGCCGGACGAGCCCGAGAGCTATGTCCACCGCATCGGCCGGACCGCCCGCGCGGGTCGCGACGGCGTCGCGATCACCCTTTGCGAGCCGTCGGAGAACGACAAGCTGCGCGCGGTGGAGCGGCTCATCAAGCGGTCCATCCCGCTGATGACGATCGAAGGTCTGGACCTCAACGCGGCCGGCGCTGGCGAGAAGTCGGCGCCGGCCTCTCGTCCGCCGCGTCAGCGGCAGGACCGCCGTCCGTCGCGTGGCGCGGCCTTCCAGGGAGAGGCCCGAGCCGCGCGCAACGGCGCGTCCGGCGATCAGAAGTCCAACGCGGGTCGCCGGTCTCCGGAGGTCGGGCGAGACGGGAGCGATCGCCGGCCGTTCGACAAGAATGCGAGGCCGCGCGCCGAGCGGAGCCGCGGCGCTGCGCGACCTGAGCATGCGCCCCAAAGGCGGGACAGGCCTGAAAACGCGTCCCGGCAGGCGGCCTCTCCCGACCAGGCCCGCCCCCGTCCGCCCCGCAGCGGCAAACCGTTCCGCCGCTCCGGGCCGCAGGCGTAAGGCCGCGCTTCACGGGCGAACGCCGGACATAAAAAAAGGACCAGCCCAAGGGCTGGTCCCTGTCCGCAATCCGAGCCCTGCTCAGAGCTTGCGGTTGGCCGCGTCCGCCGCCTTGTTCGCGACGTCCTTGACCGCTTCCTTCGCATTGCCGACGGCCTGCTGGCCCTGGCCCTTCATCTGCTGCACGGCGCCTTCGGCCTGCATCTGCTCGGACCCGACGGCCTTGCCGATGCCTTCCTTGGCCTTGCCGACCGCCTCGTTGGCCATGCCCTTGATCTTGTCCGTGGTGCTGCCCATCGAAGTCTCCTGTCTCTTGGCGATAACCGGGAGAAGAACAGCCGCGCGGTCGGAAAGTTCCGATTTTGCGAGCACGGACTTTGCGAACACAGACAATGAAAAAGCCGGGCGACGGGCGCCCGGCTTCTCGTTGTCGGCGTGGCTTGGTCAGCCCGCGTGCGGCGGCTGGGGA
>MKVY01000033.1:178695-213381 GCA_001899525.1 Rhizobiales bacterium 65-9 | reverse complement strand
CCGCTGGAGCGTCTGGTCGCGATACTCGTCGAAGGCGCGATTGCCGGTCGGCGCGAAGCCGTGGCGCGGTCCGCCGCCCCAGCGCGCCATTTTTTCCTGCATGCGGGCCATCTTTCGCTCCCAGCGGTCGCGCCGTCCGGCGAAACGATCATCCCAGGCGCCCTGACGCGCGTAAGCTCCACAACCCATGCGTCCACTCCATATGGTGAAGAACAGAAGAGCCAGCCCGATGGGCCAGAACAAGATGAAGCCGAGGACCGTCAAAGCGATCCAGGCCGGTTTGCCGTAGTGATCCAGTCGCGTGGTCACATCGCCGACTGCTGCCGAAAAGCCTGTCATGACCTCCTCGATGTCAATGTTAATAACATTTACATAGCGGCGCTTGCGCTTCCGGTCAAGAAGCCGCAGATGAACATTTCGCAATCCTGGCCGCCGCAGCAGCGCGGCAGGGCGTTCTCCGGAAAAGGGCGTCGTTAACGTTTCGGGCGCGCCTTAGGGTTAATTTTGTATGAAGATTGAACCGTCATTTGATTGGCGCCACCACTCTCCCGTTGTCTGGCGGCGGACCCTTCCCGCTCGTTTGAGCGCCGGTTTGCAGCAGTAATTGAGTAGAGCGGAGCCTTTCATGTTCAGTATCATCGGCAAGGCGACTGCGTTGGCTGCGGTTGGCGGCAAGACCACGGCCTTGATTGCCGTCGGCGCTGCGGCGCGCGATAATCGGGTCATGGACGGTGTTGAGGACGCTGCGGACATCTCGCGCGAGGTCGGGTTCCCTTTCGAGGAGGACAGGCCTCTGATGTCGGCCAATGAGGCCGACAGCGTCGGGCGCGACAACGAACTGATCCGCAACCGCTGCATCGACATCATCACGAAGGTGCAGACCTTCACGACGCTGAACGACGAACTCGCGTCCGTTTTCAGCCAGTTCGACGTCACGATGCGCGAACTCGAGCAGACCAAGGCCGAGCTGGTTCAGCGCAACGCCATCTTCAATGTCGAGCGCGACGCTCATGGGGAATTGCGCGCCCGCTTCAATGCGCTCCATGACGAGAACGAGTTCCACAAATCCGACAACGAGCTTCTGCGCATGGAGTCCGAGCGGCTGCGCGAAGGCCTCGCTGCGACCGAGGCGCGCGTTGAGACGCTCGAGAACGATGCGATCGAGAATGCGGCCCAGCTCGCGGTCGGCGCCGTCCAGCGGCAGGAGATGGACGCGCACATCGCCTATCTCACCGGCGAGTTGCAGACCGCGCAGCAGACCATCCGCGACGCCGACGCGCTGATCTCCTCGCTGCAGTCCGAGCTCGCGGCCGAGCGTCATCGCGTCGCGGTGCTTGAGCAGAATGAGATGTCGCTGCAGACGGCGCTGAACGATTCGCAGCAGACCGCCGCGCGTCTCAAAACGGATCTTGACGACACCAACATCGCCTGGGAGACGGCGCTTCAGCAGGTCGCCGCGCGCGACGCGGAGGTTGCGAAATATCAGGCCGAGCACACGCGCATGCGCGGCCTCTGGCAGCAGGCGACGGATGCTCACAGCGCTGACGTGCAGTCGCTGCAGACGCAGCTCGAGGCGCTCAAATCGCGCGCCGAGGTCAATGAGCGTCTGCTCGGCGAAAGCCGCGACGATCTGCAGTCCAAGACCGACGACCTTCGTCAGGAGGAGCGCCGCTCGCAGGAGGCGCTCGCGAAGGTCGCGGCCCTGGAGCAGAAGCAGCAGAACTACGATCTGCTCAACAAGGAGCGCGCGGACCGCGTCTCCGAGCTTGAGCAGGCGCAGGCCAAGCTGTTGCAGCGCGTGAAGCCCATGCTCAAGGCGATCAAGCAGAAGGACGCCGAGATCGGCAAGCTGAAGCAGCAGGTCGAATCCATGCAGGCGCGCATCGCGATCGAGAGCGAGCGCTTCAACGCCGAGCGCGAGCGCGCCGAGGACACCATCAAGACGCTGACCGAGAGCTATGAGCGCGAGCGCGTGCTCAAGGCGCTGGCCGAGGGCGCGCTCGATACCGACCGCAAGGAGCGCGCGCAGCTTCAGCAGGCGTTGAAGTCGGCGCGCGAGATGCAGGGTCCCCAGATTCCGGCGGCGGGCTGACCGATTACTCCGGCCGCGCGCCGAGCCCGTCCAGATAGATCATCACGCCGGCTTCGAGCAGATCCTCGGCCGGCATCGGAAGCGGACGCCGCGCAGAGTCGCCGCGGGCGAACAGGCTCGCCACGCCGTGCGACAGCGACCAGATGTGCAGCGCCATCATCATGGCGGGCGGGCGCGTGGCCTGCGGCATCGCCGCGACGACCGCGTCGCACGCCATCTTGAGGATGCCGAACGCTTTCTCCGACGCCGCGCGATAGTCGGCATGGTTGGCGATCGGCAGTCCCGCTTCGAACATCGCCGCGTAATAGGCCGGCTCCGCCCTGGCGAAGTCGAGATAGGCGCGCCCCAGCCGCTGCAGCGCGGGCAGGGGCGTCGGCTTGCCTTCGTCCCATGCGGCCGCGAGGCGCTCGGCGAACAACTCGAAACCGCGCCGCGCCACGTCGGCGAGCAGGGTGTCGCGGTCGCGGAAATGCCGATAGGGCGCCGCGGCGCTGACGCCCGCCTGGCGCGCCGCCTCGGCGAAGGTGAAGCCGCCCGGCCCCTTGCTTGAGATCAGGTCGAGAGCGGCGGCGATCAGCGCCTCGCGCAGGTTGCCGTGGTGATAACCCCGGCGCTCGCCATGTCCTTGCCATCGCATGGGTTGCTGATGCCACAACGGCCGGCCATGCGCCAAGGGACGTTTCCGACCAGAGGCCGCGATGGTAGGACGCGCCCGGTTCGATGCCGATGGAGGCCGTCATGCAGCTCAAGGATTCCGCGCTTCTGAAGTCCCAGTGCTTCGTGGACGGCGCCTGGATCGGCGAGGGCGTGGACGCGATCGACAATCCCGCAACCGGCCGGGTTCTGGCGAAGGTCCCGCGGTTCGGCGCCGATGAAACCACGAAGGCTGTGGAGGCGGCCGCGCGCGCCTTCGGGCCCTGGGCGAAGAGGCCGGCGAAGGAGCGCTCCGTCATTCTGCGCAAATGGTTCGACCTGATCATGGCGAACCAGGAGGACATCGCGCAGATCATGACCGCCGAGCAGGGCAAGCCGCTGGCGGAATCGCGCGGCGAGGTCGCCTACGCCGCGTCCTTCGTCGAGTTTTATGCCGAGGAGGCCAAGCGCGTGTATGGCGAGACCATTCCCTCGCCGTTTCCCGGCTCGCGCATCATCGTGCAGAAGCAGCCGATCGGCGTGTGCGCGGCGATCACGCCGTGGAATTTCCCCGCCGCGATGATCACCCGCAAATGCGCGCCCGGCCTCGCCGCCGGCTGTTCGTTCGTGGTCAAGCCGGCGCCGGACACGCCGCTGACCGCGCTCGCCCTCGCGGAGCTGGCGGCGCGCGCCGGCCTGCCCGCCGGCGTGCTCAATGTCGTGACCGGCGATGCGGCGGCGATCGGCGGCGTGATGACGTCGCATCCGGCGGTTCGTTTCGTCGGCTTCACCGGATCGACGCCGGTCGGCAAGCTGCTGATGAAGCAGGCGGCCGACACGGTGAAGAAGGTCGCGCTCGAGCTTGGCGGCAATGCGCCCTTCATCGTCTTTGACGACGCCGATCTCGACAAGGCGGTGGAGGGCGCGATCATCGCCAAATACCGCAACATGGGCCAGACCTGCGTCTGCACGAACAGGCTCTACGTGCAGGACGGAATTCATGACGCCTTCGTCGAAAAGTTCGCCTCGGAAGTGATCAGGATGAAAGTCGGCGACGGCGCCGAAGTCGGCGTCATGCAAGGTCCGCTGATCAATGAGAAGGCGGTGGAGAAGGTGGAGCGCCTTGTGGGAGACGCCGTCGGCCAGGGCGCGAAGCTGGTCGTCGGCGGCCATCGGCACGCGCTTGGCCGCACGTTTTATGAGCCCACCGTTCTGTCCGGCGTGACCACGACGATGCTGATCACCCGCGAGGAGGTGTTCGGGCCTGTCGCCGCGGTCTACAAGTTCAAGGACGAGGAGGAGGTGGTGCGGCTCGCCAACGCGACGCAGTACGGCCTCGCGAGCTATTTCTACACGAAGGATCTGGGCCGCGCCTTTCGCGTCGCGGAAGCGCTCGAATACGGCATGGTCGGGGTGAACGCGGCGATCCTTGGGACCGAGGTCGCGCCGTTCGGCGGCGTCAAGGAATCCGGCCTCGGGCGCGAAGGCTCCCGCCACGGCATGGATGAGTTCGTCGAGATCAAATACATGCTGATGGGCGGTCTCGGCGTCTGAAAGCGGGCGCGGGAAAGCGGCGCCCGCTGGTCTGAAGGCGTTCACGCGGCGCGGATGATTTATGCTTTCTCGCCGATGGCGCCGCGCCGCGCGAGGTCGAGCTCCTCCGAATAGCGCCGCAGCGCGAACGCTTCGGTGAGGAAGCCGACCACCTTGCGCGACTGCTGGTCGCCGACGACGACCAGCGCCTCGCTTTCGGAGCGCTCGAAGATCGCGATCGCCTGTTTCACATTCATCAGAGGCGTCAGCATCGTGTTCGTGAGCTTGAGGAGCGGCGCGATGCTGTCCTCCGCCCTGATCGTGCTGTCCTCGATGGCGTATGCGTCGGCGACGAGCACGATGCCCGCATAGCGGCCCGCCTCGTCGACGGCGATCACGCGGGTCGTCGAGCCGAGGGGAAACGCCTGCCGGAACGCCTCGACCGTCAGGCTGCTCGGCGCCGTCTCGCTCGGCGGCCGCATCATTCGCCCGACGGTGAGGCTGCGGATCCAGCCGACATCGAGCGCGCTGCGGATCGTCTCGCCACGCAGGTGGAGACGCCAGGTGGAGAAGGAGTAGCCGAACAGCTCGCGCACCGTGAGGCTCGCGATCACGGACGCCGCGAGCGCGACGCCGGCGATCGTCAGATCGCCCGTCGTTTCGAGCGCGAGAAACGTCATGGTCAGCGGTCCGCCGATGATCGCGACCGCCAGCGCGCTCATGCCGGTCAGCGCCACGAGCGTCGGATCGATCGGCGCGCCGGGGAACGCGAAAAGCAGAACGCCGCCGACGATGCGGCCGAGCACCGCGCCCAGAAACAGCGACGCGAAGAAGAGGCCGCCGCGAAATCCTGAGCCCAGCGAGATCGCCGAGGCGAGCGATTTCAGCACGAAAACGAACAGCAGTTCGTAGAGCAGGCCGGGCGAATGCAATTGCATGTGAAGCGCGCCATGCCCGGCCGCGAGCGCCTGCGGCGTGATGAAGCCGAGGCCGCCGATCAGCAGGCCGCCGACCACCGGGCGCAGCGGCGCCGGGAGCGGAGAGCGATTGAACAGCGTTTCGATTTTCGACACCGAGCGCATGAGCGCGATGCCGAGCAGGCCGCAGGCGAAGCCGAGCGCGAGGAAAATCGGATATTGCGAGGGCGGCGCCGAGGCGAGCGGCGCAAGCTCCAGCGGCAGCGTGACGCCGCCCAGGGCTTTCGCCGCGAGCGTCGCGCTGACCGCCGCCGCCATCACCGGCGCCATGGTGCCGATGGCGTAGGAGCCGATGATCAGCTCGAAGGCGTAGAACGCGCCGGTGATGGGCGCATCGAACGCGGCCCCGATCGCCGCCGCCGCTCCGCAGCCGACCAGCGTCCGCATGTCCTGCCGCCGCAGGCGGAACGCGACGCCGACGCGCGAGGCGATCATGCTGCCCATCTGCGTGTAGCCGGCTTCCAGACCGACCGACGCGCCGAAGCCGTTGGAGATCATGGTCTGGATCGCGATGATGAGGCTGTCCCGCACCGACATGCGGCCGCCATGCAGCGCGTTGGCCTCGATCGGGTCGACCATCTGGCGCTTGCGCCAGCGGCCGAGCAGCAGGCTGATGACGCCGAGGGCCGCTCCGCCGGCCGCCGGAATGAGCAGGCTCCAGAGCGGCAGGGCGCGCGCGGCGCTGACCCCGCTTCCGTCGGTCACCCCGAAGAAGACGGCGTGCATCGCCTTCGTCGTTGCGCTCATGCCGACGACGACCGCGCCTCCGACCCCGCCGATGATGAGAGCGAGAATGGCGAGGTTGAACTCGCGCGCCCTGACCTGCGCCCGCAGCCAGTCCTTGAGGCGCTGGGGGCGAAGATCTGCGGCGAGGGGGGAGGGAATGTTCATGCCGGCCTGTCGCGAAGACGCGCCGGCCCGGATCGCCGGCGCGCCTCGGCGCTCAACAATCGCCCGCAATTGGCAGGATTGTGTTAAAGAGGCGCTGCGTTTCGGTGATCAGGCGGCGAAAGCCTTTTTTGCGCCGTGCGGGGAAGCCGTGGCCCGCGAAACCGGTCGGCGTCGCTCACATCTTCGTCGCGGTCAGCGGCCCGTAGCGGTTGGAGACGCCCCGCATGCGCGTCGTGCTGGTCAACGGCTCCGGGGAGAAGGTTTCGATCGTGACGCCGCCGTCGGCCGGATTCCAGTTGATGATGAACTGGGTCGGGTCGGACGCGACGGCGACGGTGCCTTCGTTCATGGGCATTTTGGTGGGCGGCAGCGCGACGTTCGCCGGCTTGGTTTTCGTGTAGGTCACGCCGTGCTGATCGGAGAAATAATAATAGTAGAGCTTGCCGTCATCGACCTCCCACCATCCCGGCAGCCAGCCGGGGATCGGATTGCGGTCGCTTGAATCGAAGATGTCCCAGAACAGAATCCGCGCCTGGCCGAAAATCGCCTTCTCGTTCATCACCGCCGTCGCGCCGGGAATGGCGCCGGACTGGAGAATGTGCGCCCCGTCCCAGAATTCGGTGTGGAAGCCGGCGCCGCTGTTGCGGAACACGAGCAGGCCGGTGCGGTCCTGCAGATACTCCTTCATCTGCTTTTCCGTGCGCGTTCCGCCGGCGGGGGTTTTCTTGATGTTCTCGCCTGCGCCGTAGCGCTGGGCCAGATAATGTTCGAGTTCGTCGACGGCGCCGAGATAGTAGCCGTTGCCGCCGGGGATTCTCGGATTGGGCCGCCGGTAGCTGCGCGAATAGATGTCCTGACCGACGGCGTTGAGCGCATGGCTCACCTGGATGCAGCAGGGCGTGTTCTTCGGCTTGCCTTCCTCGATCCCCTTGTTGAGGCCGTCCATGTATGTTTTCACCGGCTTCGGCAGCTTGTCGTATTTCGGATAGTTCGTCCGAATATCCTCGAAGCTGACCCGAATGACGCCTCCATCGGCCATGGCGACCTCCTGTCCTGCGCGAGGGTCGATCCGCGCCGGCGGAAGGATTCGCGGGGCGTCGCGCCCGCCGCCAGCAGACGCCCGCCGCGGAAAAAGCGGGGTGCGGGAGCGCACGTCCCTCGGCTATTGGCCGGCCGCCCTTGCCAGCCGGCCCGCGTTCCTGTAACCGGCCGCCCATCCCACAGGCGGAGATCGGGGCCTCATTCCGAGGCTCCATCCGGTGGCGGGGCTTCAAGCCCTGCCAGCCTCCGCCGACGTTCAACCGGAGAAGGCATCGA
The DNA here is from genome assembly GCA_001899525.1 of Rhizobiales bacterium 65-9. Lineage (GTDB taxonomy): Bacteria > Pseudomonadota > Alphaproteobacteria > Rhizobiales > Beijerinckiaceae > Terrirubrum. Next base: position 205,938 of record MKVY01000033.1, on the reverse strand, counting down.
TGGCTCTTCCTGAATTTTCCATGCGCTCGCTTCTGGAAGCCGGCGCGCATTTCGGCCACCAGTCGCATCGCTGGAACCCGAAGATGGCGCAGTACATCTTCGGCACCCGCAACAACATCCACATCATCGACCTCGCGCAGACTGTGCCGATGCTGCACCGCGCCCTTCAGCAGGTCTCCGACACGGTGGCCAAGGGCGGCCGGGTGCTCTTCGTCGGCACCAAGCGCGGCGCGTCCGAGGCGATAGCCGAGGCGGCCAAGAAGTCGGCCCAGTATTTCGTCAATGCGCGCTGGCTTGGCGGCACGCTGACCAACTGGAAGACCGTGTCGGCCTCGATCGCGCGTCTGCGCAAGGTGGACGAGCTGCTGGCCGGCGGCGCGGGCGCCGCGGGCCTGACCAAGAAAGAGCGCCTGATGCTCTCGCGCGAGAAGGCCAAGCTCGAGCGCGCGCTCGGCGGCATCAAGGAGATGGGCGGCGTGCCGGAGCTTCTGTTCGTGATCGACACGAACAAGGAGCAACTCGCCATCAAGGAGGCGCGCCGCCTGAACATTCCGGTCGTCGCCATCGTCGACACCAACTGCGACCCGGACGGCATCACCTTCCCGGTTCCGGCCAATGACGACGCCGGCCGCGCCATCGCGCTCTATTGCGACCTCGTCGCCCGCGCCGCCATCGACGGCATCGGCCGCGGCCAGGGCCAGGCGGGCGTCGATATCGGCGCCTCCGAGGCGCCGATGGTCGAGGCGCTGCCGGCCAACGACGTCGGCGCCGCGCCGGCGGAAGAGGAAGCCGCCGGCCAGACCGAGCGCTTCGAGCTGCTCGCCGCCCCGCGCGGCGCGCCGGACGATCTGACCAACCTCACGGGCGTCGGCCCGCAGCTCGAGAAGAAGCTGAACGAGGGCGGCGTGTTCCATTACTGGCAGCTTGCGGCGATGACGCCGGAGGACGAGGCCAAGCTCGACGCCGATCTGAAGCTGAACGGCCGCTCGGCGCGCGACGGCTGGATCGCCCAGGCCAAGACGCTTCTCGAGGCGTAAGCCTCATCCGCGTGGCGGAACGCGGATCGCCGACCGATATGACCCGGCGATCCGCGATCGCCGGGTTTTTAACTCTGAGATTTGAAGGAGCCATCCCATGGCTAATATCACCGCAGCAATGGTGAAGGACCTGCGCGAGAAAACCGGCGCGGGCATGATGGACTGCAAGGCCGCGCTCGCGGAAACCAATGGCGACATCGAGGCCGCGATCGACTGGCTGCGCAAGAAAGGCCTCTCCAAGGCCGCCAAGAAATCCGGCCGCGTGGCCGCCGAGGGGCTGATCGGCGTGTGGAACGAGGGCGTGAAGGCGGCCATCGTCGAGGTCAACTCCGAGACCGACTTCGTCGCCCGCAACGACCATTTCCAGGGTCTCGTGAAGATGATCGCCCACGCCGCCTGGAAGACCGGCGACGACGTTGAGGCGATCAAGGCGGCGAAAGCCGGCGAGGGAACGATCGCCGACGCGATCTCCTCCGCCATCGCCACCATCGGCGAGAACATGACGCTGCGCCGCGCGGCCGTGCTGTCGGTCGCTCAGGGCGCCATCGGCGTCTATCTGCACAACGCCGTCGGCGAGGGCCTCGGCAAGATCGGCGTGCTGGTCGCGCTCGAATCGACCGGCGACAAGGTGGAGCTCGCCGCGCTCGGCCGCCTGATCGCGATGCATGTCGCCGCGACGAATCCGGTCGCGCTCGATCTCGCCGCGGTGCCGGCTGACGTGATCGCCCGCGAGAAGGCGATCCTCGCCGAGAAGAACGCCGGCAAGCCCGCGCATGTGATCGAGAAGATCGCGGAATCGGGCCTGAAGAGCTTCGCCAAGGAGAACTGCCTGCTGGAGCAGGTGTCGATCCACGCCGAGCATGGCGGCAAGTCGATCGCCCAGGCGGTGAAGGACTCGGAAGGCAAGGTCGGCGCGCCTGTGACGCTGAAGGCCTTCGTGCGCTACGCGCTGGGCGAGGGTATCGAGAAGGAAGAGTCGGACTTCGCCGCCGAGGTGGCCGCGCAGGCCGGCGTGAAGAAGGATTGATCCCCGCGCGAACTGCGCCTTTCAAAAGCAACGGAGAGCGGCCGCAGGGCCGCTCTTTTTGTTTTCCGCCCCTAACAAGGGCGGCTGCGCCGATACGCGAAATTTACCGCTCCCGCCGAAGGTGGCGCGGGAGTTGAAGACGTGACGCTGTTTTTCCAAAGTGGCGCGCCGGAGCGGCCGGCCCGAGGACGCGGTCCGCGAGGCCGCCGATGACGGCCGCGCGCGCCGCATTGAGCGCATCTCCCGCGCGCGACAGAGCGCCCGCGGCGGGCGCGTCCCCGCGCACGATCGTGATTGTCAATGATCACGCCGCGATGACCGGCGGCGCGGCGATGGTGGCGATCCAGAGCGCCATCGGCTTCGCGCGGCGCGGCCTGCGCGTGATTTTCTTTGCGGCCACGGGGCCGATCGCGCCGGAGCTGCGCGACAACAGCGTCGAGACGATCTGTCTCGGGCAGCCCGACATCACGACCGCCTCGTCGCCGCTCGCCTTCGTCGGCGTCGCCACCTGGAACGGGCTGGCGCGCGACAAGCTGTCGGAATTGCTCGACACGCTCGATCCGCGCGACAGCGTCGTCCATCTTCATTCGTGGGCGAAAGTCCTCTCGCCGGCGATCGGGCGCGCTTTCGCCGGACGGGAGATTCCCGTCGTCGCGACGCTGCATGATTTCTTCTGGGTGTGTCCGAACGGCGGCTTCTTCGTCTATCCCGCCGGCGAGACCTGCCATCGCGTCCCGCAATCCCTCGATTGCCTGCGCACGAATTGCGACCAGCGCAGCCATGCGAGAAAGCTGTGGCGAAGCGCGCGCCACTGGCTGCTCGACCACGCCAGCGGGTTGAAGGATGTCTGCCGTCACGCGATCACGCTGAGCGCGACGCAGGAGCGCGTCGCGCGGCCGTGGCTGCCTCCGGCCATGCGGCTGCACCGCGTCGACAATCCGATCGACATTCAGGATCGCGGCGTCGCCGATAAGACAGAGCCGGGCCCGTTTCTCTTTGTCGGCCGTCTCGCGCCCGAAAAAGGCGCGCGCCTGTTCTGCGAGGCGGCGCGCGCGATCGGCGCGCGCGCGCGCATCGTCGGAGACGGACCTCTGCGCGATGAATTGCAGCGCGATTTTCCCGAGCATGATTTCGCCGGCTGGAAATCGGCCGCCGAAGTGACGCACGAAATGCGCGCCGCGCGCGCGCTCGTCTTTCCATCGGTGCTCTATGAGGGGCAGCCGCTCACCGTGTATGAGGCGCTCGCCAACGGCTGTCCGGTGATCGCGAGCGACGCCGGCGCGGCGGTGGAGGCGATCGAGCAGGACCGCAACGGTTTCTGCTTCAGATCGGGCGACAACGCGTCTCTGGCGCGGGCGATGACGCAGCTTGCCGATGATGCGCGCGCGCGGTCAATGGCGCGGACGGCGCATGAGATCTACTGGCGCAGGCCGTTGACGCTCGATCGCCATCTCGACGGCGTGATGGCGGTTTATCGCGCCGCGATGATCGCTGAGGCCGGGATCGCCGTCTGAATCGGCGCGGCGGGCGCAGACGCGCGGCGGTCGGCGCGCCGGCGCATCGTCGCCCAGGCCGCCGTCAGCCCCCAGATAAGCCCGATCATCATGTTGAAGTGCCGCCAGCTGTTGGTGTCGATCTGCAAGCCCTGCAGCATCTGCACGAACAGCGCGCACCACACCGCGATCGCCTCGCGCCGCCACGGGCTCGGCTGCAGCGCGTGCCGGAAGCCGACGTAACAGGTCGAGACGATCAGCGCGATATAGGCGCTGCCGCCGACCCAGCCGAAATTCGCGAAGCCGTTGATGATGACGTTGTGCGGGTCTTCAAAAAAGGTGTCCGCATAGCGCAGCGGCCCCAGCCCCAGCGGATTGTCGAACAGCAGCGGCAGCGAATAGATGATCTTGCCGAAGCGCCCGAAGCGCCCTTCGTCATAGCTCTGGAGAAGTTGCGCGCGCTGCTCGAAGATGGCGCGAATGTCGTCGATCGACAAAATCGCCGCGACGAGAAGGGCGAGCGCGGCGAACGCCGCAAGCCCCATCATCGCGACGCGTCGCGCCTTGTCCCGCTCCGTGATCAGCGTCAGCGCGGCGAGGATGAGGGCGGCGCCCGCGAAGGCGAGCCAGGAGCCGCGCGAGAATGTCAGGAAGATCATCAGCGCGACCAGCATCAGCGAGGGCGCGCGCCACCACAGGCCGGGTCGCCCGACGAGCGCGTCCTGCATCAGCAGGATGGCGGGGAAGATGAGAAACGATCCGAACACGTTCGGATCGCGAAAGGTGCCGGAGGCGCGCCCCTCATAGACGCGAAAGGATTCTGCAAGGCCGCCGACGTCGAAAAACCCGACGAGGCCGATGAAGCAGGCGATGATCGCCGATGCGAGCGTGGCGTTGCGGATGATGGCCATGCGCCGGCTGGTTTCTTCCTGCAGAACGATGGCGAAATAGAAGCTCGTGCAGGCGAGGAAGAACATCGTCACGACATAGCGCTGCGACATGAAATCGCCGAGCGCGCCGGCGATGAGCGAGGCAAGGCCGCCGCCGACATAGATGAGCGTGAGAAGGAGGAACGGCGCGAGCGGCGCCGTCACCCGCGCGCCCGCTGCGAACATCACGAGGGCGGCGATGATGAAGGCTGCGTTGTAAGGGCCTTCGAACACCACGAACGCGCCCGTGAAGACGAGCGCTCCGAGACAGAACCGGTGCAGCGTCAGCAGCAGCGGGTGTGGGCCGCGCGGGCCGAGGCGCGGCGCATGGTCGGAGAGTGCGGCGCTGCGTCTCGTCTCGTCCATGATCGGCGGGTCAGTAGGCGTTTTCGGTCTTCATGAGAGCGAAGGGCGTCTTCGCCAGGATGTAGAGATCGAAGAACAGGGACCAGTTCTCGATATAGTAGATGTCGTGTTCGACGCGGCGCTGGATCTTGTCCGGCGTGTCCGTCTCGCCGCGCCAGCCATTGATCTGCGCCCATCCGGTGATGCCGGGCTTCACCTTGTGGCGCGCGAAATAGCCGTCCACCACGTCGTCATAGAGCTTGTCCGCCGCCTTGGCGTGAACTGCGTGCGGGCGCGGTCCGACGAGAGAGAGATTGCCCTTGAAAACGACGTTGAAGAGCTGCGGCAGTTCGTCGATCGAGGTCTTGCGGATGAACCGCCCGACCCTGGTGACGCGCGGATCGCCTTTCGTCACCAGTTTCGACGCGGTGGCGTCGCTCGCCTCGACATACATCGAGCGGAATTTGTAGACTTCCACCAGCTCGTTGTTGAAGCCGTAGCGCCGCTGCTTGAAGAAGACGGGCCCGCGCGAGTCGAGTTTGACCGCGATCGCCGCGAGCAGCAGAACCGGCGTCAACGCGATCATCAGCAGCGATCCGACCGCCTTGTCGAACAGCCATTTCAGCACGACGTCCCAGTCCGCGATCGGGCGGTCGATGATGTCGAGGACCGGCACCATGCCGATGTAAGAGTAAGAGCGCGGACGAAAGCGCAGGCGCGAGGCGTGCGCGGAGAGCTTGATGTCGATCGGCAGCACCCACAGCTTGCGCAGCATCGCCAGGATGCGCGCCTCCGCGGTGACGGGAACGCTGAAGACGATGAGATCGACCCGCGTGCGCCGGGCGAATTCGACGAGGTCGCTGACGCCGCCGAGCTTCGGATAGGCCGCGACGATATCGGGGGAGCGGTCGTCGGCGCGGTCGTCGAAGACGCCGAGGATGCGCAGGTCGGAGTCGCGTTGCGATTCGAGCGCGCGGATCAGTTGCTCGCCCGGCGCGCCGCCGCCGACGATCACCGTGCGCCTGTCGAGACGGCCGTCATGCGCGAGGCGCCGCACGATTCCTGCGACGATGGCCCGCTCGATCAGGATGAGCCCGAGGCCAAGGAAGAACCACAGCCCGAGCCACACGCGCGAATAGGATGTGCCTATCTTGAGGAAGAAAAGGGCGCCGAGCGCCGCGAGGAACACGCAGGTCCAGCAGGCGATGATGCGCAGGCCCTGATGGCGCAGCGAGCGCAGCGCGCTCGGCGTGTAAATCTGCATCGCTTCGAAGGCGAGCGCCATGAACACGGCCACCGCGATCGAAGCGACGAGGTAGCCCGGTTCGAATCCGTCCCGCAGCGTGGGGTAGAACCCGTAGATCGCAAGTCCGGACGCTGCGACGATGACGAAGTCCGCCGCCTGGACCAGGCCCGCCAGCACGCGCGTCGAATAGGGCGTCTGCGGCGGCAGGTCGATGATGCGTTCGGCGATCGGGGAAAGACCGCGCGGCTCCTCCGCCGGCGTCGCGTCCCCGGCCTGCATCAGATCCCGTACTGTGATGCCGGTCATCGACACTGTTCCGGTCCGCGTCCGCCTTCCACCCGCCTGTCTGGTTACGGGCTAAGGGTCACGGAACATTTAACAGCCGGCGAGCCGGTCCAGCCGCTCGAGCGCTGATTCATAGCCGGCGAGCACGCCGTTGATCATGCTCTCGACGCCGAAGTTCGCCTTCACATGGGCGGCGAGCGCGGCGGCTTCCCTGGCGCGTTCGAAGGCCGGCATCGTGAGCATGCGCGTCAGCGCCTCCGCGAGCGCGTCCGCGTCGCCGGCCGGGATCAGCCTGTCGGCCTGCGGGCCGAACACCTCCGCGATGCCGCCGACGCGGGTGGCGATCATCGGCTGCGCGGCGCCGGCCGCCTCCAGCACGACATAGGGCAGGGACTCCGCGCGCGACGGCACGACGATGATGCGCCCGCGCTCCAGCGCGTCGCGGATCGGGCGCGCGGGCAGGATGGTCACCTTGTCCGTGAGCGACAAAGACGCGATCTCCGCTTCCAGCGCCGGCAAGTCTGGCCCCGAGCCGACCATGAGCAGCGACGGCGCGGCTCCAAGCCGCTCGCGCACGATGGCGAGCGAGCGGATCAGAACGTCCAGGCCCTTCGCGGCGCGAAACTCGCCGACATAGACGATGTCGCTCGCGTCGGCGCGATGGACCACCGGCATGAATTCATGCGGATGGATGCCGTTTCGCACGACGCGCACGAGCGGTCTCGGCAGGCCGACAAAGTGAACGTAGCGCTCGCGCACATAGTCGCTCTCGAACAGGAAAACGTCCGTGCGCCATTCGAGCGCCCATTCGGCGCGCATGTAGAGCCAATGGACCCATGTTCCGGGGCGGTAGTTCAGGCTGCCGCCATGCGGCGTATAGGCTCGCACGGCGCGTTTTGCGCCGCGCGACGGGGCGGCGAGCCTGCCGTAGAGGCCTCCTTTCGAGCCGTGGCAATGGACGACGTCGATATTGGAGTCCGTGATGAACCGGCGTAGCGCCCGCAGCGCCGCGATGTCGGACAGGCTCGGATTGCGCTCCATGGGAACGCGCTGGAGCCCGATGCGCAGATCAGGCTGCAGCGCGGCGAGCATGGTTTCGGAATGAGCGTTGCCGGGCCTGGAGTCGCAGAAGATGCCGACGGCGTGGCCGCGCGCCACCTGGCCGTGCGCGAGATCGACGACGTGCCGGAACAATCCTCCGAGCGGGGCCCGGAAGACGTGTAGGATGCGCAGCGGTGTCGGTGGCGCCTGATCGGATCGCATTCTGACGGCGTCAGAACCAGCGTTCGCGGATGACGATCGTGTCGCCCGGCCTGATGGCGGTTGTGATCGGCACGGTTCCGGTCACCGGCTCGCCGCGGATCATGCGCGTGATCTCCGCGCTCGACTGATAGCCGCGCGGCGAGAAGCCGCCGGCGATGGCCACGGCCTTGAGCGCGTTGAGCCCGACGACATAGGGAAACTGGCCCGGCGCATTCACCTCGCCGAGCACGAAGAAGGGGCGGTAGGCGTCCACCTCGACCGATACGCGCGGCTCGCGCAGATAGCCGACGCGCAGGCGGGCCTCGATCTGCCGCTCCAGCTCGCGCGTGTTGAGCCCGGTCGCCGGAACGTCGCCGATCAGCGGCATGGAGATGCGGCCCTGCGCGTTGACGCCATAGATGTTGGACAGCGTGTCCTGCCCGAAGACGATCACGCGAAGGCGGTCGCCGCTCGCCAGCCGGTAGTCGTTCAGCGGGTTTTCGTCGATCAGCTCGACCGCGACCGGCGCGCGCGGCGCGCATCCGGAAACGAACAAGCCGCCGGCGCAGGCGAGGAGGGTGAATCGGCGCGTGAGCATCGTCGGGCCATCTGGGACGACTCGATTTACGGCGATCATGGTTAACAAAATGCAACGAATGCTGGGGCGGCGCGCGCGCGGCTTTTAACCGCGCGGCAACCCTAACCATGTGTAATCGCCGCGGGAGCGGACATCTCCGCGGCGGTCGTTCGAGTGAAGCAGATGGCGAAACGGGTCAGGGCGGAAAGCGAGCCAGCGCCGCGCCGGCAGGGCGGGGAGCTGGATGTCGGCGGCCTGTGGCTGGCGCTTCGCCGCCGCAAGGCGTCGATCATCGGGCCGACGCTGCTGCTGACGGCGGCCGCCGTCGCGTTCGTGACGTTGTCGACGCCGCGCTACGCCGGCGAGACGCGCGTGCTGCTGGAGAGCCGCGCCAACTATCTCAACCGTCCGGACGCCGAGAGGGACGCGAGCGGCCAGAATGCGTTCGATCCCGAGGGCGTGCTGAGCCAGGTGCAGGTCGTCACCTCCAACGACATCGCGCGCGAGGCGATCAGAAAGCTCAACCTCGTCGGCAATGCCGAGTTCGATCCCTCCGCCGGCTCCCTCAATCCTGTCGGGCGGGTCATGGCGCTGCTCGGCCTGTCGCGCGACCTGACCGACCGATCGGTCGAGGATCGCGTGATGCAGGCCTATTACGAGCGCCTGTCCGTCTTTCCCGTGGGCAAATCGCGCGTCGTCGGCATCGAATTCTCTTCGAAGGATCCGGAGCTCGCCGCGCGCGGCGCGAATCTCATCGCCGATCTTTATCTCGATGCCGCGACCGCCGCGAAAAAGGATCTGGCGCGGACCGCCGGAAGCTGGCTTTCGGATAACATCGACGGGCTTCGCAAGCGCGTGCGCGACGCCGAGGCGAAAGTCGAGGAGTTTCGCAGCCGCAACGGCCTTTTCTCGTCGGGGCGCGACACCACCTTGTCGCAGCAGGAGCTTGCCGAGGCAGCGACGCAGCTCAGCCAGGCGAAAAGCCAGCAGGCTGACGCGCAGGCCAAGGCGCAGCTCATCCGCGACATGATCCGCAGCGGCCGCGCCTTCGAGATTTCAGAGGTTTCCAACAACGAATTGATTCGCCGCCTCATTGAGCAGCGCGTCACGTTGCGCGCGCAGCTTGCGCTCGAATCCCGCACGCTCGGCGCGGCGCATCCCCGCATCAAGGAACTGAACGCGCAGATCGCCGACGTCGAGACCCAGATCCGCGCCGCCGCCGAGCGAACCGTTCGCGGCATGGAGAATGACGCGGTCGTCGCCGGCGCGCGCGTCGCGCAATTGCAGACCGCTCTCGACGAGCAGAAAAAGCGCTCGGCGAGCGGCCTGGAAAACGACGTCCAGCTCCGCGCGCTGGAGCGTGAGGCGAAGACGCTCCGCGACCAGCTTGAATCCTATCTCGTGAAATATCGCGAGGCGGTCGCGCGCGACACCGACGGCGCGCAGCCCGCCGATGCGCGCATCATCTCGCGCGCCGTGGTGCCGTCGCGCCCCGCCTTCCCGAAAAAACTCCCGATCGTGACGCTGACGGCGCTGGCGTCGCTCATTCTGTTCTCCGCGCTTGCGATCGCGCGCGAGCTGATGGGCGGCGATCCGCGCCGCGTCGTCGATGAAGCTGATGAAGCCGATGAGCGCGAGGCGGCGGTCCGCGAACCAGTTCGCGCCCGCGCCGAATCTCCGGCGCCGGCGGTCGATGTCGCGCCCGTTTTGACGGTCGAGCCCGTCGAGCCCGTCGCGGCGGCGCCGTCGCGCGATGAGGCCGTCGCCGAAGATTCCGGCGTTGCTGAACCCCGGGCGGCGGAGCCGGCCCATGCGGCGCGGACAGTGGCGGAGCAGGGCGTCTCGCCGGCGCGCGCCTTGCTCGATCGCATCGGCTCGGCGAGCCATGAGGGACTGCGGATCGCGATCATCGGCGCCGATCGCGCCGAGGCGGGCGACGTCGTCGCGGAGGTCGCGCAGGCGCGCGCCGCGTCCGGCGGCGCGATCCTCGTGGCGCTCAGCGGCGCCGTCGCGCCGGCGGACTATCGCGGCGCCGGGCTCCTCGATCTCGCGCGCGGCGAGGCGGGCTATGCGGAGGTGATCCATCGCGCCCGCCAGTCGAGCCTGCATGTGATGCCGCGCGGCGAAGGCGACCTGGAGGATTTGGTGGACGACGCTGACTCGCTGGACGCGATCCTCGACGCGCTGTCGAATTCCTATGACAACGTCGTGATTGACCTGCCGTTCGATCTCTCCGCCGAGGAGCGCGCCGCGTTCGCCGCGCATGTCGATCACATCGCGATCGTCCAGCGCGGGGACGCGCCGAGCGCTGAGACGGCGGAGCTGTTCTCGTCGCTGCGCGCGCTGCTGGCGCGCGATCCGCTGGTTCTGCTGCTGCCGTCGAAGGAGCCAGCGCTGAAGTCAGCGGCGTAAGACCCGCTCAGCGCGCGCGTCGGATCATGGAAAGAAGGCCGGGGCGCTGCTTGATCCAGCGCTTCGCGGTCGCCCGCGCCCGCAGCGCCGCCGACAGAATCGCGCCGGCGGGCGTGAGCGCAAGATGCGTCTCGAACATCGGGATGCGCCGGTCGCAGTAGGCGCGCTTGTAGCGCGCCTCGCCGACGCCGAGATCGAGCGCGGACAGGTTGCGCGCCGCCAGATCCTCGATGAGGCGCGCGAGAAGAATATCGCCGGGACTGTTGCGGGCGATCTCCGGCGCGTCGTCGAATGCGGTGAACATGCCGGAGAAGCGCGCCTTGTCCTCCGCTCCCCCGAAGAGGGCGGCGATGCGTTCGCCAAGACCGAGAGAATAGAGAACGATCGCCGGTTGACGGCCTGCGTCCGCGTTCGTCGCGCGTCGCAGGAATTCTTCCGCGCCGGCCTCGTCGAACGGATTGGCGGTGTTCGCGTCGGCGAACCGTTTGCGGCGCTGCGACTGGAACGCGTCCAGCGCGGTTGCGATCTCCCCGGCGGTTTGCGCGCGGCGCATTGCGACGGCGCCGATCTCCGCCAGCTTGCGCTCCTTCGCGCGCAGCTTCTTGCGCGCGTCGCGGTCGAGAATCGAACGGAGCGGATCGTCGCCCGCCGGCAGCCGCCGCTCGAACCCGCCGTCGTGAAGCGCGACGTCGCCGACGCCGGCGAAGGGATGCGGAGCCTCGTCCCATTCGCGCGGCTGGTTGCCCAGCGCGAAGGCGTCGACATCGCCGATGGCGCGGCCGACCGCTTTCAGAAATGCGCGCGCGTCGGCGGTCGATTGCAGGCGCAGCCCGCCATGTCTTGTCAGGGGAAGATTGAAGCTGGCGTGCTCGCCGCCGGGCCACTCGACAAGCCGGACCTGTCCCAGCCGCCGTACGCCGAACGGCAGGAGCATGACGGGCGAGCCCGCCGCATCATGGGTGATCGCGATCGCGGGCTCGACCCCGCGCGCCACGCCTTGCGTCGCGAGCCACGCCGCGACCCAGTCGAAGCGCTGGAACAGCCGGCCCGGATTGTCGCGCTCGAAGGCGCGCCATGCCTCTTCCGCCGCCCGCACATCGCGCTCGATCGCGATCAGCGGCGCGAAGGCGAGGCCGGTCGGGCTGGTTGGCGCGGGCGCGAACTGGCGGGGCGAGGCATGCTGCACGCGTGCAGCATGCCCCGGCTTTCTTTCGATCCGGTTGCGCCGCCAACCGATTGTTGAGGCTTCGCGGTCAAGATTGGCGCATGGGCTGGAAGCACAGATTGATCGGCGCGGGCTTCGCCGCTTGCCGCGCGCCGGGCCTTACGCGCATCGTGGGCCGCCGGGCGCAGGGGCTGGGCGCGATCCTGATGTTCCATCATGTGCGGCCATGGCGGGAGCGCGCTTACGCGCCCAACCGCGAACTTGAGATCACGCCGGGCTTTCTCGACGAGACGCTGCGGCTCCTTGCGCGGCGCGGATGGATCGTCGTCAGCCTCGACGAGGCGGTCGAGCGCGTCCGCGCCGGCGGCGGCGACCGTCCCTTCGCGGCGCTGACCTTCGATGACGGCTATCGCGACAACGAGGAATGGGCCCTGCCGATCCTCGCGCGCGAGAAGGCGCCGGCGACGTTTTTCGCGACGACCGGTTTCATGAACCGCTCGGCGCGGCTCTGGTGGCTGGAGGTCGAGGAGGCGGTCCGGCGCGCGCGCGCCATCGAGGTCGAGATCGGCGGCGTCCCGATCACGCTGTCCTGCGCCAGCGACCCCGAAAAAGAGAAGGCGGCGGAAAAGCTGCTGGCGCTGCTGCGGGCGAGCCCGCAGGACGAGGTCGACCGCGTGGTCGGCGATCTTTCGCGCCGTCATGGCGTCGACGGCGCCGCGCTGGTTGAGGAGTTGTGTCTCGATAAAAAGGAGATCGCGGCGCTGTCCGCCCATCCACTCCTCGCCATTGGCGCGCACACCCGCGGCCATCCGATGCTCGCGACAATCTCGCGCGAGCGCGCCTTCGACGAGATCGCTGGCGGCAAAGCCGATCTCGAAGCGCTGACCGGCAAGCCCATACGGCATCTGGCCTATCCCGTGGGCGATCCGGGCAGCGCCGGCGCGCGCGAATTCGCGATGGCGCGGGAGGCGGGCTATGAGGCCGCCGTCACGACGCGCCCCGGCATGCTTTTTCCGGAGCATGCGGCGCATATCACGGCCTTGCCGCGCCTCTCCGTCAACGGGCGCTTCCAGTCGATCGCGAATCTGGATGCGCTGCTGACCGGCCTGCCGTTCGCGCTGTGGAACCGCGGCCGCCGCGTGAGCGCCTAGATCAGTCCAGTTCGCCTTCGCCGCGCCGCTCCATCCATTTGATCAGCGGAAACAGCGGTATTCCCCAGGCGAGGCCCGCGACGACGTAGAACGTCATCTGCCAGAACTTCGACCCCTCTAGCAGGATGCGCGGCGCGATCGCGGTCACGATCATCGCGTAGAACACGACGAAAACCAGCATCGCGACCGTGCCGATGAGCTTGCGTTGGCGGCGCCTCATTGTCCTTCCGGGCCCTGCGGCCAATGGTCCGCCTGCGCGGCGCTTGGTTGAGCGCTCCCGCCGACAGGACTAAGAGCGCAACGCCTATCGGAGAAGCGGCGCTGGCCGCAAGCCACGGGAGCAGGACGCGATGTCGCTGGCGGACGGGCTGAGAGCATCGGAGACGGCCGGGCTTCGCGCCGATCCGCTCGCGCCGGTCCGCGCCTGGCTCTGGCTGACGCTGATTCTGGTGCTTGCGATGATCACGGTCGGCGGCGCGACGCGCCTCACCGGTTCGGGCCTGTCGATCACGGAATGGCGGCCCGTGACCGGCGCCCTGCCGCCGCTCAACGCCGCCGACTGGCTGGCCGAATTCGAGCGCTACAAGCTCATTCCTCAGTATGAGCTACTCAACAAGGGCATGACGCTCGGCGAGTTCAAGTTCATCTATTGGTGGGAATGGAGCCACCGGCAGCTCGGGCGCCTCATCGGCTTTGTTTATCTTGCGGGATTTGTGTGGTTCGCGATCCGGCGCGTGGTCAGTTTGAGGGCGACGGCGCTTCTGTTCGGCATGGGCCTTCTGCTTGGGCTTCAGGGCGCGATCGGCTGGATCATGGTCGCCTCCGGGCTGCAGCCCGGAATGATCGCGGTCGCGCCGGTCAAGCTCACGCTCCATCTGGTGTTCGCCTCGCTCTTTCTCGCCTCGCTCGCCGCGATGGCGACCGCGATGACGCCGCCGCGCGCCACCGAAACGCCGGCGTCCGCGGGCCTCAAAACAGCGGCCTGGATCGTTGCGGCGCTCGTTCTGCTCCAGATCGCGCTGGGCGGGCTGGTCGCAGGCTCGCGGGCCGGGCTCATCTACAACACCTGGCCGCTGATGGACGGACGGCTCGCACCGCCGGCCGACACGTTGTTCTCCGTGACGCCCTGGATCGAGAATTTCGTCGACAATCTCGCGCTGGTTCAGCTGAACCACCGGCTCTGCGGCTACGCGCTGCTGGTCGTCGCGATCTGGCACGCGGTCTCGTCGTCGCGCGCGCTCGCCGGCTCCTCTTTCGCGCGTCGCGCCCGCGCCGTCGCCGGCATCGCCGGCGCGCAGGCGATCCTTGGCGTGGCGACGCTCCTGCTGGCGGTGCCGCTCTGGGCCGGCCTCGCGCATCAGGCGCTGGCGATGGTCGTGCTGGTGATGGCGACGATCCATGTCGCGCGCGCCGCGAACGTCCGCGTGGCCGCGCGCGCGTGACGGCAGCGTCCGACGTGGCCTGCATGTCACAGGTATGACTCAAATCGCGGATTCAACCAGCGGACGCCGTGGGTTGCGGCGCTTGCGCTTGGCCCGCCCGCGCGCGAGCGTCACAATGGAGCGACCGTGTTCGCGAGCGGATGAGGACAGTGCGTTCAAGCAGAAGCGTGGGGAGAATGGAGCGCATGGCGCGAAGCCGGGCTTTCGCCGTGGTGGCGACTGCGCTCGCGCTGTCCGGTTGTGCGGGCCGCGTCGAAGGCGTGTTCGTTCCGTCTCCTCGGGCGGCGGGAACGAACCTCGTCGACATGCTGGTCGCGACCACGCGCCAGAAGGACGCCAAGCCCGGAGAAATGTTTTCCGGCGAGCGCGGCGCCAAGATCACCTTCGCCAACATCGTCGTCTCGATTCCACCGGACGGCGCGCGCAAGGTCGGCGAGGTGCAGTGGCCCGAGCGGTTGCCGGCGAATCCCGAGAAGGATTTCGCCGTGTTCAAGGCCGTCGACATCGACCGCAACGGCGCCGGCGCCTGGTTCAACCATACGATCGCGCGCGTTCCGAAGCGGCGCGTGATGGTGTTCGTCCACGGTTTCAACAACCGCTTCGACGATGCGGTCTATCGCTTCGCGCAGATCGTGCATGACTCGCACGCGCCGGTCGCGCCGATCCTGTTCACATGGCCTTCGCGCGGCAGCGTCCTTGCTTACGGATATGACCGCGAAAGCACGAATTATTCGCGCGACGCGCTTGAGCAGCTTTTACAGGTGCTGGCGAAATCGCCGAACGTCGGCGAAGTGTCCATCCTCGCGCATTCGATGGGCAACTGGCTCGTGCTCGAGGCACTGCGGCAGATGGGCATCCGCAACGGGCGCGTGTCGCCGAAGATCAAGAGCGTCATGCTGGCCGCGCCCGATGTCGATGTCGACGTGTTCCGACGGCAGATCGCGGAAATGGGCAAGCCGCGGCCCTCTTTCTCTCTGTTCGTCTCGCAGGACGATCGCGCGCTGGCGCTCTCGCGCCGCGTCTGGGGCGGCGGCGTGCGGCTGGGCGCGATTGATCCCGAGATGGAGCCTTACAGGAACGAACTGGCGCAGGCCGACATCCAGGTCTTCGACATGACCAAGCTGGCGGGCGGCGACCGCCTGAACCATGGCAAGTTCGCCGAAAGTCCAGAGGTGGTGCGACTCATCGGACAGCGCCTCGCGGAAGGTCAGACGATCACCGATTCGCGGGTCGGTCTCGGCGACCGCATCGTGCAATTGACGGCGGGCGCTGCGGCGACGGTCGGATCGGCGGCCGGTCTTGTCCTGTCGGCGCCTGTCGCGGTGCTCGACGCCAACTCGCGCAACAATTACGGCGCGCATGTCGAGAATTTCGGCCGCACGCTGACCGACACGACGAAATCGGCGGTTGAACTCGCGCCGGAATAGGCGGTCCGGAAGGGCTTGATCGTCCGCAGAGAGCTGCGCCAGAGCATGATGCGGAAAAGTGGAATCCGGTTTTCCGAAAGCATCATGCGGCGAGAATAAGTGAGAGCATGCTGCTGTTTCGATGAAACAGCAGCATGCTCCAATGGCGGCGATTCCTCGCTTTCAAAAGAAGAAGCCGCGCGACGCACAGGCGTAGCGCGGCTCGTCCAGTGGCGGGATCTGAACGCCGCGGCGCTTACGCGCCGAGCGCCTGGTCGAGATCGGCGATGAGATCGGCCGCGTCCTCGATGCCGATCGAGAGGCGCACGACCTGCGGACCCGCGCCGGCTTTCGTTTTCTGTTCGTCCGACAACTGCTTGTGCGTGGTCGAGGCGGGATGGATCACCAGCGAGCGGGTGTCGCCGATATTGGCGAGATGCGAGAACAGCTTGAGATTTGAGACGAGCTTCACGCCGGCGTCGTATCCGCCCTTGAGGCCGATGGTGAACACCGAGCCCGCGCCCTTCGGCGCGTATTTCTGCGCCAGCGCGTGATATTTGTCGTTCGGAAGGCCGGGATAGCTCACCCACTCCACGGCAGGATGCGCGGCGAGATGCTTCGCGACGATGAGCGCATTGTCGCTGTGCTTCTGCATGCGCAGCGGCAGCGTCTCGACGCCCGTGAGGATCAGGAAGGCGTTGAAGGGCGACAGCGCCGGCCCGAGATCGCGCAGGCCGAGCACGCGCGCGGCGATGGCGAAGGCGAAATCGCCGAACGTTTCGCCCAGCACCATGCCGTTATATTCGGGCCGCGGCTTCGACAGGAATGGATAGCGGTCGTCGCCCGCCCATTTGAACTTGCCGCCGTCGACGATGAGGCCGCCGATGGAGTTGCCGTGCCCGCCGAGGAATTTCGTCGCGGAATGGATGATGATGTCGGCGCCGTGCTCGAACGGGCGCGTGAGATAGGGCGTCGCCATCGTGTTGTCGACGATGAGCGGGATGTTGGCCTTCTTCGCGATCTTCGAGATCGCCGCGATGTCGACGATGACGCCGCCGGGATTGGCGATCGACTCGATGAAGATCGCCTTGGTCTTCGGCGTCAGAAGGCGCTCGAAGCTCGCCGGATCGTCCGCCTCGGCGAACTGGACGCGCCAGTCGAAGCTCTTGAACGCATGATTGAACTGGTTGATCGAGCCGCCATACAGCTTGTTGCCGGCGATGAATTCGTCGCCCGGCTGCAGCAGCGTATGGAAGGTGAGAAACTGCGCGGCGTGGCCGGACGCGACTGCGAGGGCGGCGGTTCCGCCTTCGAGCGCCGCGACCCGCTCCTCCAGCACCGCGCAGGTGGGGTTGCCGATGCGGGTGTAGATGTTGCCGAACGCCTGCAGGCCGAAGAGGGATGCGGCATGGTCGACGTCGTCGAAGACGAACGAGGTCGTCTGATAGATCGGCGTGGCGCGCGCGCCGGTGGCGGCGTCGGGAGCGGCGCCCGCGTGAACGGCGAGGGTCGAGAAACCGGGGGTGTTATCGGCCATGGCGCGTCTCCGTTTGTTCTTTAATCAGAATGCAGCGTTCGCTATAACGAAATTAACGGCAGGTCAATTGCGCCGCGCGGGGCGAGTGTTTCGGAGGTTTCACCACCGGCCGTCGATGGGTTATTGTCCCGACAAACGGGGGCGAATGGATGCGACTATGGGTGGTTGCGTTGCTGGCGGCGGCGGCTTGGGCCGCCGGCGTTGAGCGCGCGGCGGCGATCTACCTGACCGAGAAGGGGCCGGTCGCGCATCTCCAGGGCGGCTTTGAGGACGGCGACGAGAAGATTTTCGAGGCGTTTCTGAAAAAGCCGCGCGCCGGGAAAATAAAGGTTCTCTATCTCTACAGCTACGGCGGCACGATCTCCTCGGCAGCGAAGATCGCCGAGATGGTGCGCAAGGCCGGCATCGCGACCGCCGTGCGCGCGGCGGACGATGTCTGCGACAGCGCCTGCACGCTCGTCTTCGCCGGCGGCGTGCGCCGGTATTACATTGGCGGCGACAGCGTGATGGAAGGCAACAGCAGCCGCACCGGGCTCGGCTACCATCCCGCGCGCAAGATCGTGAACGTCGCCGAAGGCTCCCATCTCAGCGAGGGCGGCTCCAGCCGGCTGAGCGAAATCTACGCGAAGATGGGATGCCCCGGCGCGTCCGATCTGATGCGCCGCGCCGCGATCAACACCGTCTTTCGGCCGTCCGGCGCGACGGCGCTCAAGCTGAGGATCGCGACGTCGTTGGCCGATCCCGGAGAGCGCTGACGCCGAAGCAGGGTCAGGCCGCTGACGACGCGGCCGGCGGCGGCGAAAGCGTCGGGCCGATATGCTCCGGCCTGAAGCCCATGCCGATCACCCGCGCCGGAATGCGGCGCAGCGGCGGAACGCGGTCGAGCAGGCGCAGGGGCAGAGGGGGCGTGAGGGGCCCTTCGCCTGACAGGATTGGTTTGACGACATGGTTCTGGATGGCGACCTGAATAGCCTGCGTCACCTTCGTCGGCCATTCGCGCCGCGCCTGGACTGCGGCGAGATGGGAATCCGACAGCGTTCCGTCGCGGAGCGGGGCTGCGAGGATGTTCGCCGCCGCGATCGCATCCTGGATCGCGAGGTTCACGCCGACCCCGCCGATGGGAGACATGGCGTGCGCGGCGTCGCCGATGCACAGCAGCCCCGGTTTCCACCAGGTCTCGAGCCTGTCCACCGCGACGGACAGCAGCTTGAGATCGTCCCAGGCGGCGAGGTCCACGGTGCGATCGGCGAGCTTGGGAAACAGCGCGGCGAAACCGGCGCGGAACGCGGCGAGCCCTGCGTCGCGAAGGCCGTTGATCGCTCCTTTCGGGATCGCATAGGCGCATTGCCAGTAGTCGCCGCGATTCAGCATCACGACGAACTGACCGCGCCCGACCTGGGCGAAGGTTTCGTCGGCGTCGTCGGGCCGGCGCGAAAGCCGGAACCACAGCACGTCCATCGGCGCGCCGATTTCCTTGACCACGAAACCGCCGGCTTTCCTGATGTCCGAGCTGCGGCCGTCTGCGGCGACCACGAGGGCCGCATCGACGTGGAGCGGGCCGTCCGCCGTTTCAGCCCTCACGCCGGTCGCGCGTCCCGCCTGGCTGACGATGCCGACCGCCCTGGCTTCCATGAGCAGGCGGAAGCGGGGCAGCGCTCTGCCGCGCTCGGCGATGAAATTGAGAAAATCCCATTGCGGCATGAAGGCGATGTAGGGAGCCGCCGTCGGCAGGTGCGTGAAATCCACGACGGCGACTTCCTTGTCGCCGAAGCGCGCTGACAGACGATCGGCGCGGTTGTGCGGGAGTTTCAGAAAATCATCGAGCAGGCCGAGTTCGCTCATCGCCTGCATCGTCGAGGGATGAATGGTGTCTCCGCGGAAGTCGCGGAAGAAGTCGGCGTGCCTTTCAAGGACGGTCACATCGACGCCTGCTCTAGCGAGCAGAAAGCCCAGCATGATCCCGGCCGGGCCGCCGCCGGCGATGCAGCACGTCGTCCGAAGGTGATTGGTCATGGACCCAGCCCGGATTGGTCAGCGATTTAGTCCAGCGTCTGGCGGAAGCGCAACACGGCGAGCGCCATCACGGCCGCCATGAAGCCGGTCATGCAGAAGACGTCGAAGCGCAGGTCGGCCATCTCGGCCCCCTTCAGCATGATGCCCCGCACGATCCGCAGATAGTGCGTCAGCGGCAGGATCTCGCCGATGATCTGCGCCCAGCGCGGCATGCCGGCGAAGGGAAACATGAAGCCGGAGAGAAGGATGTTCGGCATGAACACGCCGAACGAAAGCTGCAGCGCCTGAAGCTGGTTCGTCGTCACCGTCGAGATCAGATAGCCGAGCGACAGGTTGGCCGCGAGAAAGAGAGTCGAGAGCGCCACCAGCGTCGACAGGCTGCCGATGATCGGCACGTTGAAGGCGAAGGCGCCGATGACCAGCACCACCGCCATCTGCGCGAATCCGACCACGACGTAGGGCGCGATCTTGCCGAGCATGATCTCGACGGGGCTGATCGGCATGGCGAGCAGCGTCTCCATCGTGCCGCGCTCGGTCTCGCGCGTGACGGCCAGCGCGGTGAACACCAGCGTGCTCATGGTGAGGATCACGCCGAGCAGGCCGGGCACGATGTTGAGAGGCGTGTCGCCGCTCGGATTGAAGCGGCGATGGATGCGGATCTCGTAGGGCGCGACGGATTCGACAGGGTCGATGAAGCGCTCCCGCGCCAGCGCCGTTTGCAGGATGCCGCTCGCGGCCGCGATCGCCGAGGAGGATGCGACGGGATCGGTCGCGTCGGCGATCAGGAGGATCGCGGGCTTTTCGCCGCGTCGCAGCTTGCGCTCGAAGTTCGGCGGGATTTCCACGCCGAACAGCGCTTCGCCCGACAGGATCGCGTGATCCAGTTCCTCCGGGCTCGCGACCACGCGCTTGAAATCGAGATAGCGCGTGTTCTGGAGCGCGCCGAGGATCGCGCGTCCGGCCGATGTCTGCTCGCCGAGCAGCAGCACCGTCGGCAGATGGCGCGGCTGCGTCTCGATCGCGTAGCCGAACAGCAGGAGCTGCACGATCGGCATGACGATCATCATGCCGATCGAGCCGCGGTCGCGGCCGAGCTGGAGGAACTCCTTGCGCATCATCGCAAGCAGACGCCGCAGCGAGAAGCGCGCGCCGTCGGCGCTCATTGATTGTCCTCCGCCGAGCGCATCAGGTTGATGAAGATGTCTTCCAGCGTCGGGACCGACTGCTTCCATGCAAGGCCCGGCCTGTTGCGGTAGGGCGCGATGGCCGTTTCGAGTTTCGCGCGGTCGCGCCCGCCGATGTGATAGGAGAGGCCGAAAGGCGCGACGATGTCGACGCCGGGTTTTCCTTCCAGCTCCGCCCCGACCTCGAGCGCGCCGTCGCCGCTCACCTCCCAGGTGACGAGGCCGGACTGGTCGATCAGTTGCTCGACGGAGCCGCCCGCCAGAAGGCGCCCATAAGCGATGAACGCGATCTCATGGCAGCGTTCGGCTTCGTCCATGTAGTGGGTCGATACCAGGATCGTGACGCCTTCGCTCGAGAGGCGGTGGATTTCCGCCCAGAAATCGCGGCGCGCCTGCGGATCGACGCCAGCCGTCGGCTCGTCCAGCAGCAGCAGCGCCGGTTTGGGCAGCATGCAGGCGCCGAGCGCGAGCCGCTGCTTCCATCCGCCGGACAGGGTCGCCGCGAGCTGGCCGCCGCGCGTGTCGAGGCCGAGCTGCTTCAGCGTCGCGTCCACGGCCGCGCGCGCATCGGGAAGCTCGTAGAGCGACGCGACGAAATCGAGATTCTCGCGCACGGTGAGATCGCCATAGAGGCTGAATTTCTGCGTCATGTAGCCGACGCGCCGTTTGATCTTCTGCGCCTCGGTGCGGATGTTGAAGCCAAGGCATGTGCCTTCGCCGGCGTCCGGCGTGAGCAGCCCGCACAGCATGCGGATCGTCGTGGTCTTCCCCGAGCCGTTCGGGCCGAGGAATCCGTGGATCGCGCCTTTGCGCACGGTGAGGTCGATGTTGTCGACGACGGTCTTGCCGTTGAACTTTTTCGTCAGCCCATGCACGGAGATGACGGGCTCGCCGTCGCCCGCGCCGCGCGCCGGCGCGCCGCCGTTGCGCTCGTTGGTCATCGCTGCGCGGGCGGTCATCGCTGCGCGGGAACAGTGACGATGATCGGCAGGCCGGGGCGCAGGCCCTCGATCTTTTCCGGCCGCGCCTCGATCATGAAGACGAGCTTCGAGCGCTCCTCGCGGCTGTAGATCACCGGCGGCGTATATTCCGCCTCGCTGGCGATGAAGATCACGCGGGCGCGCACAGGGCTGGAGCAGCCGTCGCAGGACGCCTCCACGGTTTCGCCGAGCGCGAACCGCGCCAGCGACGCCTCGGAGGCGAAGAAGCGCAGCTTCAGCGCCTCGTTCGCCAGGCTTGCCGGCCGTCGCCATCTCGCCGGCGCGAAAATAGGTCGCCTGCACGACGCCGTTCTCGCTGGCGATCACGGTGCGGCGCGCTTCGCGTTCGCGCGCCGCGGCCAGGCGCGCCTCCGCGATCGCGACCTGCTCTCGGGCGGCGCGGATGTCTTCCTCGCGGCCGCCGACTCCCGCCGCCTGAATCTGGCGCCTGGCCTCGTCCACGCCAGCCTGATCGCGGTTGAAGGCGGCCTGCGCATTATCGAGCGCCTGCCGCGAGGAATAGCCGCTCTTGAACAGGTTGGTCTGGCGTTCGAGATCGCCGGTGGAGAGCTTGAGCGCCGCCTCGGCGCGGGCGAGGGCGGCCTCCAGCACCTTGATTTGCTCCGCGCGCTCGGTCGGCGCCTCGGCGCGCGCGAGCTGCGCCTGCGCCTGCGAGAGCGTGGCGAGCGCGGCGTCGCGGTCCGACTTCTGCAACTGGTCGTCGAGCGTGAACAGGGGCTGGCCGACCCCGACGCGCTGGCCCTCCGCGACGCGCAGCGCGACGATGCGGCCGGACTCCTCCGGCGCCATGAAGGTCAGGTCCGCCTCGATCCAGCCATAGGCGCGGGATGGATCGACGCGCTGCTGGCAGCCGGCCAGAAACGCCAGCACGGCCATCGCAAATCCAGCACGCCGCATCGTTCGCCTCGCTTTCGCGCGTTTATGAAACCCGCGCAGCGACCCGGCAAGCGCCGCTCACGACGGCCTGATCATGAGCTTCTGGATCCCCTTGGCCGCCAGCGTCGGCTTTTTCGCCGACAGGATGCGGGAGTTGATTCCTTGCCAGCCGATCTCGCCGGACAGCCGGCCGAACTCGATCTTGGGGCAGCGGTTCATGATCACGGTGACGCCGGCGGCTTCTGCGCGCGCGGCCGCTTCGTCGTTGCGCACCGAAAGCTGCATCCAGATCACCTTGGGCTTGGGGGTCATCGCGAGCGCCTCGTCGGTGATCGGCCCGGCCGCCAGCGAATTGCGGAAAATCTCCACCATGTCGACGGGAAACGGGATGTCCGCGAGACGGGCGTAAACCGTTTCCCCGAGCAGCGTACCGCCCGCGAGCGCCGGATTGACCGGGATCATCCGGTAATCGCGCTCCTTCAGATATTTGAACACGATGTAGCTGGGCCGCGCCTCATTGTCGCTCGCGCCGACCAGCGCGATCGACTTCGTTTCCTTGAGGATGCGGCGGATGAGGGCGTCGTCATAGGAATCGTGATTCATGTCTGACCGGTTAGTCCGCCGACAAGGATAATTGTCGGACGACAGTGGAGAAAGTCATTGCGGGAGAGGCGTTATTTTCGATGCGGGACGGCGGCGAATCACAGGATCGCCACCGTTTGCTGATGTGCTTCCAGGGGTGATGGACAACCGTTCGGCTGTTCATGGCGACAGGGAGACTTTGCCATGTGCGATTACAGTCTGCATCATGTTGCGTCCACGCCGGCGAAGGTCGGCGACAAGCTTGTGAGCGCGAGTTTCGCCGGATCGAGCACCCGCGGATTCTGTTCGGCGGAGCAGCCGAACGTCGCGGTGTGCGTCATGCCGGGCACGGAGCTGGCGTTCGAGCGGAATATCGAATGTCATCGCGCGATGGGATTTCTGCCGCGCCGCCGGATTCCGGCGAGGGTGGCCCGCTTCAGGCAGGTCAATCTCGACCAGCCCTACGCCCATCACGACGCTTTGGAGCTGCCGGGCGGAGAGATCGTTCTCGTCACCAATCTTTGCGAGGGGCAGAAGGCGACGGTTCTGCAGTTGCCGGCGAACGCTCATCACGAGCACGCGCGCGACCACACGCACGATCATGCGAGGCCCGCGGCCGAGCCGATTCATCGCGCGCATCCCTCGGCGCCGATCATCGCGCCGTGAAGAACCGCGCGCCGCGTTGCGCGCGCGGCGCGCGCAAACGTCGGTATTAAGGTCCGCCGCGCGCGGATGCGGGCTGCGGCGCCGTGCGGTCATCACAGCTACTGATCCCGCCAGCGCGGCGCGCGCTTTTCGATGAAGGCGCCGATGCCCTCCTCGGCGTCGCAGTGAAGCATGTTGTCGACCATCACCGTCGATGCGTAATCATAGGCCTCCGACAGGGGCTTCTCGATCTGGCGATAGAACGCCTCCTTGCCGATCTTGACCGTCGCGCGCGGTTTGGCGGCGACGGCGCGGGCCAGATCCATCGCGACGCTGAGCGCGGCGTCGAGCGGCGCGACGCGATTGACGAGCCCCATGCGCGCGGCGGTCTCCGCATCGATCATCTCCCCGGTCAGCAGCATCTCCATCGCGTGCTTGCGCGAAAGATTGCGGGAGAGCGCCACCATCGGCGTTGAGCAGAACAGGCCGATATTGACGCCGGGCGTGCAGAACCGCGCCGCCGCTCCGGCGACCGCGAGGTCGCAACTCGCGACGAGCTGGCAGCCGGCGGCGGTCGCCACGCCGTCGACGGCGGCGATCACCGGCTGCGGCAGATGGACGATGGCCTGCATCATGGCGCTGCACCGGCCCATGATGTCGGCGAAATAGGCGCGGCCGCGATCGGGGTCCGAGCGATGCGCCGTCATCTCCTTCAGGTCGTGCCCCGGACAGAAGACCGGGCCGGCGGCGGCGATGATCACCACCCGCGTCGAATCGTCGGCGGCGATCGAGCCGAGCTCGGCGCTGATCGCCGCGAGCATCGCTTCGGAGAGCGCGTTGCGGTTGGACGGGCTGTCCAGCGTCAGCGTCGTGATCGCGTCGGCGTCCTGACGGCGGAGAATGGGGGAGGCGGACGAGGAAGCGGTCATGGAGGCGGCCGACATCGGAAGGCTTGCGGGCGCCGGTCAGGCGGGAAGGGGATATTGCGCGGACCGCCCCGAGCCGGCAAGGCTGGCGCAGGCGACCATTTTTTCCCGATGAGCAGCATGACATCCGCGCGCATGACGCTTGAAGAGCTCGACGCGTTTCTCGAACGCGATTTTCCGCAGATGAACCAGGGCGGAAAAACCTATGTCGTTGAAGCTGTCGGCGATCGTTATGCGCGCGTGCGCTTGATCTATCACGAGCGGCATCTTCGCCCGGGCGGCACCATTTCCGGCCCGTCGATGTTCGCGCTGGCCGACTTCGCGCTCTACGCCGCGATCCTGGCCTCCATCGGCCCCGTCGCGCTGGCGGTGACCACGAATCTGACGATCAATTTCCTGCGCAAGCCCGAAGCCCGCGACCTGATCTGCGAATGCCGCCTGCTGAAGCTCGGCCGCCGGCTCGCGGTCGGCGAGGCGCTGATCGCGTC
This sequence comes from Rhizobiales bacterium 65-9, assembly GCA_001899525.1. Taxonomy (GTDB): domain Bacteria; phylum Pseudomonadota; class Alphaproteobacteria; order Rhizobiales; family Beijerinckiaceae; genus Terrirubrum. The sequence goes on along the minus strand of MKVY01000033.1, from coordinate 180,929 downwards.
GGAGGGGGAGGAGGAACTGGCGGCGCACGCGACCGGCACCTACTCCATCCCGCCCGACCGCCAGAGCATGCTCGAGCGAAGTGGACGCCGATCCGCGTGAAGAAATGCGATCAAGCAGACAGCGAGAGCGATTCCGCAATTCGGAAGACGGCGGAAGCTCTGCAGCGCCGCGAGTATTTGCGGTAAAATAATACCGCATATGAGATGTAGCTGTTTTTATTGATGGAATTGTTTTTGAGCGCCACTGGAAGCGATTGACGGGCGGCGGGCGCTCGCCTATAGGCCGCTCACGCCGCCGCGCCGACCAGCGCGGCTTTCGTTTTCAACTCGGAGGCAGGGGAACCAGCATGGCTGCTGTCATGACCACGGCGACGCGTTCGCTGAAACCCGCCGAAGTCGAGAAGAAGTGGGTGATCGTCGACGCGAAGGGCCTTGTCGTGGGCCGTCTCGCGTCGGTCGTGGCGATGCGGCTGCGCGGCAAGCACAAGCCCGGCTACACCCCTCATGTCGACTGCGGCGACAACGTTATCGTCATCAACGCCGACAAGGTCGTTCTGACGGGACGCAAGCGCGACCAGAAGATGTATTATCATCACACCGGCTATATTGGCGGCATCAAGGAACGCTCGGCCAAGTTCATTCTCGAAGGGCGTTTCCCGGAACGGATCGTCGAGAAGGCGGTTGAGCGCATGCTGCCGCGCGGACCTCTGTTCCGCAAGATCCTCGGCAATCTGCGGGTCTACAAGGGCGAGGAGCATCCGCACGCCGCCCAGAACCCGGCGCCGCTCGACGTCGCCGGCATGAACTCCAAGAATGTGAGGGCCTGATGGCTGAGACTCTCTCCTCCCTCGCCGATCTCGGCTCCGCCGCGAAGCCTGTCGCGGTCGCCCCGGATGCGCCGCGCCATGTCCAGAAGCTGGACAAGCAGGGCCGCGCCTACGCGACCGGCAAGCGCAAGGACGCCGTCGCGCGCGTCTGGCTGAAGCGCGGTCCGGGCAAGATCATCGTCAACGACAAGCCGGTCGAGCAGTATTTCGCCCGCCCCGTTCTGCAGCTCATCCTTCGCCAGCCGCTGCTCGTCGCCAACCGTCTCGACCAGTACGATATTATCGTCGCGGTCGAGGGCGGCGGCCTCTCCGGCCAGGCCGGCGCGGTGCGTCACGGCCTCTCCAAGGCTCTGACCTACTATGAGCCGGAGCTGCGCGGCGTGCTCAAGAAGGAAGGCTTCCTCACGCGCGACAGCCGCGTGGTCGAGCGCAAGAAGTATGGCCGCGCGAAAGCCCGCCGCAGCTTCCAGTTCTCCAAGCGCTGATCCTGTCCTCCATCAGCCATGCATGCAGGGCGGCCCTTGGGCCGCCCTTTTCTTTTGCTCCAATTTCAACACATGGCTGGATTGCAGACATACAATCTTCAATAGTGTGATCTGGCGGCATTATCTGTCCCGAGCGCGTGAAAGCGGAGGGGTGGGCGATGGACTGGCTTCTTCGGAAAATGTTCTCGCTGCTGGTGCGCGAGGGCTCGCTCAAGGTGACCGCCTCGTCCGGCGCGACCATGACGTTCGGCGACGGATCCGGGCCGCCGCTCGCGGTCCGCTTCACCACGGCGCGCGCCGAGCGGGGTCTGCTCCTTAATCCGGAGCTGAAGTTCGGCGAGGCGTATATGGACGGCGAGTTCGTGGTCGAGCAGGGCTCGATCGGCGACGTGCTCGCCCTGATCGGCCGGCAGCATTTCGAGGGGCAGGTTCCGCGCTGGATGCGGCCCCATCGCCTGCTGCGGTTCGCGACGCGGCGGATCAAGCAGTTCAACCGGCGACGCGCGTCGCGCAGGAACGTCGCGCACCATTACGATCTCAACGGTCGCCTGTACGATCTCTTCCTTGACGAGGACCGTCAGTATAGCTGCGCCTATTTCGAGTATCCCGGCCAGAGCCTCGAGGACGCGCAACTCGCCAAGAAGCGGCGCCTCGCCGCCAAGCTGCTGGTCGAGCCGGACCATCGCGTCTTGGATATCGGCTCCGGCTGGGGCGGCCTTGGCCTTTATCTCGCCGATGTCTGCGGCGCGCGCGTGAAGGGCGTGACCCTGTCGCAGGAGCAACTCGCCCTCTCGCGCGAGCGCGCGGCGAAGAACGGGCTGGCCGATCGCGTCCGGTTCGAGCTCCAGGATTATCGCGACATCGCGGAGCGTTTCGACAGGATCATTTCGGTCGGCATGTTCGAGCATGTCGGCGTCGGCTA
>MKVY01000033.1:163834-178684 GCA_001899525.1 Rhizobiales bacterium 65-9 | reverse complement strand
TTTTCCGGAAGAGCGCGGAACTGCTCGACGACGACGGCGTCATGATGCTGCACTCGATCGGACGCGAGGAGCCGCCCTCGACCACCAATCCCTGGATCGACAAATATATCTTCCCGGGAGGCTACATCCCGTCGCTCTCCGAGGTGCTTCCGGCCGTCGAGCGCGCCGGCCTCATCGTCACCGATATTGAAATCCTGCGCATCCACTACGCCGAGACGCTGAAAGCCTGGCGCGAGCGTTTCCTGGCGCGGCGCAATGAGGCCGAGAAGCTGTTCGACGCGCGCTTCGTGCGGATGTGGGAGTTTTATCTGGCGGCGTCGGAGGAATCGTTCCGCGCCAACCGCGAGCCGCTGATGGTGTTCCAGATCCAGATGACGAAACGCAACGGCGTCGCGCCGATCACGCGCGACTACATCGCCGACCGCGAGCGCCGGCTGCGCGCGCTGGAATCCGAGCATGGGCTGGGGCCGCAGCGCCGGCAGCCGCTGAAGCTGGCGGGCGAATAGCGCTCAAACGAAAGGAGACGGCGCGAGGCCGTCTCCGAAAGGATAATATGATCTGGTGATGAAAGCGGGTTTGTCCCGTTTCGCGCGTCCGGCGCGTTCTCGTCATGGGATCGTCCGGCGGCCGCCAGATGATGGTTGTTCGGAAAGCGGACTTCCATAGCGCGCGGAGGCCGGCGCGCGCTGTGCGCTGGCGCACTTGCGGGCGGCCGACTTCCTGCCTTGGAATCGTCGGCGCGCGGCTCTGCGCGGCGCCTATTCTGGACTTCGCCTCCAGCCTCCGTCATAACCCGGGCGTTTTCGCGCGGACGGGTCATGAAAGATTTCTTCCTGCTGATCTTCACCTGGTGGAATGGCCAGACGCTGGGAACGAAGTTCCACACCTGGCGGCGCGGCGAGCGGGTGGGAGAGGACGAGTTCGGCAACGTCTATTATCGCACCCGCGGCGGCGCGCTCGACCCGGCGCTGGGCATCGAGCGCCGTTGGGTGATCTACAAGGGCGAGGCGGACGCCTCCAAGATTCCCGCCGGCTGGCACGGATGGATGCATCATCGCACCGACACGCCGCCGAGCGCTGAAAACTATCAGCCGCGCGAATGGCAGCTCTCTCATATCCCGAACATGACCGGCACGCCGCAGGCCTGGCGCCCGGAAGGGTCGACGCTGGCCACCGGCGCCCGGCCGCCGGCCACCGGCGACTATCAGGCGTGGACGCCGGGCGCCTGACGCGCGCTTGCTTTCGAACGGGGGCGTGACGATGCGCCGGCGTCGCGGCCGCGGACAGCCGGCAGGCCAGAACCGATTGGCTGTCGCGGTCTTTTTCGCGCCGCGATCCGATGCTAACCACCGCCGCATGCGACTGACGTCTCCTTTCCGCGCCGCGATTCGCGCCGCTCTGCTCGCCGCGATCGTAGCCGCGCCGGGGGCCGCATTGGCGGACAAGATCAAGAACCCGATCGCCGTGTTTTCCGGGCTCGACAAGATCACGGGCCGGACGATCTCGTTCGAGGTCACGATCGACGAGACGGTGCAGTTCGGGGCGCTGCAGCTCACGCCGCGCGTCTGCTATTCCCGACCGCCGACGGAGCCTGCCAATTCCACCGCGTTCCTTGAGGTGGATGAGGTGACCTTCTCCAACGAATATCGCCGCATCTTCACCGGCTGGATGTTCGCCGCCAGTCCCGGCCTGTCGAGCATCGAGCACGCGATCTACGATGTCTGGCTGACCGACTGCAAGGGCGGCACCGAAATCATTCCCGAGCCGAAGGAGCCGGAGGTGGTCGCGGTCGCGCCGCGCCCGACGGCGACACTGCCGCAGCGCAATCCCAATCAGCCGCCGGCCGGTCTGGCCGCCGCCCAGCGCCGCATCGACGTCGCGCCGCAGCAGGGTGTGCAGGTTCAGCCGGTTGCGCCGAGCCGCCGCTTTTTCCCCGTCTTCAATTTCGGCGGCGGCGGCGGCGGCGGCGGTCCCGACCTGACCCGCGACTACAGCCGCTAGGCCCGGCCCAGCGCCGGACTGGCTGCGCGGTTTCACGCATCAAAGTGATGACGTGAATCGGCCAACGCTTCGCGCGAACTCGCGCCATCGTGCGCGACGAGCGCCGGATTTTTCAGCGTCAAGCTTCTGCGAGTGGCCAGAACGAGAGCGAATGCGGCGCGCGCCCGCGCGCGTCCATGATCATTGCGCTCTCGATCGCGGCCGCCCGCATCCCGCGCCGCATCCTCGCCAACGGCGCGTCTGACGGCGTTTCCACAGCGGTTTCTGATTTCGCCGGAGTGGCGAACAGCCTTTCGCAGCGATGACGAGCCGCATGTCGAAGGCGGGCCGCTGAAGGTCCGCGTTTTTCCGAACCCGCATCGCTTGGGCTTCTGTCAGCGCTGTCAGCTCTGCGCGCGTGGTCGTTTCTGATTGGCTGCATCGCGCCTGGCGTCTCTCCGTCGCGCTTGACAGATCGCGCCCGTCGCATATTCTGTGATCTCAGATAAGGAGGAGGGGGACATGAGGGCAGGATCTGTTGCGCTTGCGTTGTCGCTTACGCTGGGAATGGCGAGTGTCGAGCAGGCCGCCGCCGAGGAGATCAGGATCGGTTTCGTAGGGCCGCTGTCGGGTCCCGCCGCGGCTCTGGGAATTCAGACGAGGCAGGGCGTCGAACTGGCGATCGAGGAGATCAACGCGGCGGGCGGCGTGCCCATCGCGGGAAAACCCCTCAAGCTGGAGGCGCTTTTCGAAGATTCGGCGTCCAAGCCGGAGGTCGGCGTGAGCGCCGCGCAAAAATTGCTGACGCGCGACAAGGTCGATTTTCTCGTCGCCGATACGATCGCGAGTTCGGTGACGTTCGCCGTCATGGACCTGGCGTCGTCGTTCAATATTCCCATGATGAGCGCCCAGCCCGTCAGCTCCGCGATCTCGGACAAGATCGCGAAAGACCCCGAGAAATATAAGAACTTCTGGAAGGGCGACTGGAACAGCGACGAATATGGCCGCATCGTTTTCGATTTCACAAAATGGATCATCGAGAAGAAAACGCTCGTTCCCAAGAACAAGTCCATCGCCTTCGTGGTCGAGGATACGGATTATGGCCGCTCCAACGCGCAGGTCGCGATCGAGCTCTTCAAGAAAGAGGGCTGGAACACGAGCACCTATGAAGTCGTGCCGCTGGGCTATTCGGACTTCTATCCGCAGATCGCGAAACTGCGGACCGTCGCGCCGGACGTGATCGTCAGCGCGTTCACCTCGGGCAATTCCGGCGTCGCCTTCGCGCGCCAGCTGAAGGAAAGCGCCGTTCCCGGCGTCGTGATAGGGCTCGCTTATCCAGGCTACCCTGAGTTTGTCCCGCAGGCGCGCGCCGCCGCCGACGGTTTTGTCTGGGCGCCTTTCAACTTCGACAGCAAGAACGATCCGAAACAGAAGGCGTTCTCGGAAACGTTCCGCGCCAAATACAAGGTGGACGCCTCCAACGAAAGCGTCTGGGGCTACTGCTTCACGAAGGTCATCGCCGACGTCTTCCGTCGCGCGGCCCAGAAGGAGACGGCCACGCTGGTGAAGGCGATCGCTGCGACAGATTATGTCTGCGACGTCTACGGCCGCTGGGTCTTCGATGAGAAGAACCACACGGCGAAGGCGGGATCTGACTATCTCGCGCTGCGCGTCGGACAGATCTGGAACGGCGAAAGCCGCGTCATCTTCCCCGAGCGCCTCGCGACCACGGCTTACCGCCCGAGATAACGCGGAGTTGAGAGCGGCGCCCGCCGTGGCGCCGCGCTCGGCCGCCGTCCAGAGACATCCGGCAAGGGGAAACAATTGGCGAGCGATCTTCTGGATGTTCGCGGCGTCACCTGTCGGTTCGGCGGCCTCGTCGCTCTCGACAATGTCTCGCTGAAGGTTGTGCAGGGCGAGATCGTCGGCCTGATCGGCCCGAACGGCGCCGGCAAGACCACATTGTTCAACGTCATCGCCGGCGCGGTGCGCCCCAGCGCCGGCGAGATCATTCTCGACGGCGGCGACATCGCCGGGCTTCCGCCTCATCAGCGGTCGCGGCGGGGACTGGCCCGCACCTTTCAGATCACGCAGCCCTTCATCAACATGACGGTCGAGGAAAACATCATGGTCGGCGCGTTGCGCTTCGGCGGTTCGCTGGCCGCCATGCGTCGCCGCGTCGAGCCGATCCTCGAAGCCGTGGGGCTGAAAGACCGTCGCTCCATTCTCGCGAAAGGGTTGAGCACCGGGCAGCGGAAGCGGCTGGAGCTCGGCCGCGCGCTCGCCACCGAGCCGCGCCTTCTGCTGATGGACGAGGTGACGGGCGGCGTCGATCAGCCGAGCATTCCCGGGCTTCTTGAGCTCGTGCTGTCGCTGCGCGCCGCTGGCCGTACGATCGTGCTCATCGAACACAATATGCGCGTCATGCGCGGCCTTGCGGATCGCCTGATCTTTCTCAACCGCGGAAGCCTGCTCGCCGAGGGTCCTCCGGACGCGGTGGTCACGGATCCGCGCGTCATCGACATCTATCTCGGATCGTCCGATGTTGCGGATCGATAATCTCAACGTCCGGTATGGCTCGTTCCAGGTGCTCTGGGGCGCGAGCCTGACCGTCGCGCCGGCGGAGATCGTCGCGTTGCTGGGGCCGAACGGCTCGGGCAAGAGTTCGATCATGAACGCGATCATGGGCCTCGTCGCCCGCGACGCCGACCGGCTGGAGTTCGACGGCGTCGATCTGCGCAAGACGCCGACGCACCGGATGCTGGATCTCGGCGTTTCTTACGTTCTCGAGCGCCGGCGGCTGTTCCCATACATGACGGTTCACGAGAACCTCATGCTCGGCGCGTTCACCGAGAAGAACAGGGCCTCGACAGCGCGGCAGCTCGAATGGGTCGAGAGCCTGTTTCCAAAGCTGATCGAGCGACGCAGCCAGCTCGCGGGCTCGATGAGCGGCGGCGAGCAGCAGATGACGGCGATCGCGCGCGGGTTGATGCGCAGCCCGAAGCTGCTTCTGATCGACGAGCCTTTTCTCGGCCTCGCTCCCGCGGTCGTCGGCCAGATTGCGGACGTGCTGATGAAAATCCGGGACGCGGGGGTGGCGATCTTCTTCAACGAGCAGAACGTCAAACTGTCATTCACCATGAGCAATCGCGGATATCTGCTGGAAAGCGGGCGGCTGGTGCTCGGCGGGCCGAGCGCGGACATGCTGAATCATCCGCATGTGCGCAGCGTCTATCTCGGCATTTAGAGGCGCCTCATGCTGTTCGTCGTCATGCTGGAGCAGATCGTCAACGGGCTGGTGCTCGGCGCCATGTATGCGCTGCTGGCGTCCGGCCTGAGCCTGATCTGGGGAACGATGCGCGTCCTCAATTTCGCGCAGGGCGAGATGGTCATGCTTGGCGGCTATGCGGCCGTTCTAGGCGTCGGCCTCGGATTGCCTTTGCCGGTCGCCATCCTCGCGGCGATCGTCGTCCTGTTCTTTGTCGGCGCGGCCATGTCGAAGGCGCTCGTGCTCCCGTTGCTGAACCGCGACGACTGGGCCTTCGCGACGATCGCCGTCACGCTCGGCATGTCGATCGTCCTGCAGAACGGCGCCCTTCGCGTTTTCGGAGAGCGCTTTCAGCAACTCGACTACCTGATCGACGGCGTCGCCGCGGTCGGGATGTTCCGGCTGAGCTGGCAGCGCGTTCTCATCCTCTGCGTCAGCGTTTCCGCGCTCGCGGCGATGGGGCTTTTTCTCAAATACAGCCGTTGGGGCGCCGCGATCCGCGCCGTCGCGCAGGACAGGAGCGCGGCCGCCGTGTGCGGCGTCGACGTCAACGCGACATTCCTGCTGACGTTCGGCCTTTCGGCGGCTCTGTGCGCGCTTGGCGCCGGCCTGCTCGGGCCGATCACCGGCGTCTATCCCTGGATGGGCGCGCCTTTGATGATCAAGGCGTTCGCTGTGGTCGTGCTTGGCGGGCTCGGCAGCTTCCAGGGCGCGATCCTCGCCGGATTCCTGCTGGGGATTCTGGAAAGCGTCGGCGTGATGCTCACCTCCTCGGAGTGGCGCGACGTGATCTCTTTCGTGGTTCTGATCGCGGTTCTTTACGTTCGCCCCTGGGGCCTTTTTGGCGTGCGGGAGCGCTGAGCCTGATGAGAACCGAGCTTGCCTTCGCTGCGATCGGCGCGCTTGCGATTGTCGCGCTGCTCGCCTTCGCCGGCGGCGCTTATGTCACGCATGTGGCGATTCTCAGTTTCCTGTTCGCGGCTCTCGCGACGGCCTGGAACGTTTCGGTCGGTTTCACCGGCGTCAAAAGCTTCGGTCATCAGGCTTTCTACGCGGTCGGCGCCTACGCCTCGGCGCTGCTGTGCATGCATTGGGGGCTCAGCCCGTGGCTCGGCTTGCTTGCGGGCGGCGCGGTGGCGGCTCTCACCGGGGTCGCGCTCGGCGCGCCGACGCTGCGGCTGAAATCGACGGCGCACGTCGCCATCGCCACGCTCGCTTTCGCCGAGATCATCCGCATCGTGATCTCGAACGCGGTGCCGCTGACGCGCGGCGTGCTTGGCCTGTCCGGCGTTCCGCCGCTGCCGAGCCTGACGATTCCGGGCGTCGGTTCGCTGAATTTCCAGCAGCTCGACAATACGGGCTATCTTGTCGCGTCCGCCGTTCTGTTTCTCCTGGTGTTTTGCGCCGCCGCCATCGTGGTGAGAGGTCCGGCCGGTCTTGCGCTTCAGGCGGTCCGCGACGGAGAGGCGGCTGCTGAAAGTCTTGGGATCGATCTGGCGAAAGTGAAAATCTCCGTCTTCGTCGGGACGGCGTTCGCAACCGGCGTGTGCGGAGCATTCTACGCCCACTATATCGGCGTGCTGACGCCCGACGCCGTTGGCGCGCCTGACGTCATGGTCGCGATCATGGCGATCACGCTCGTCGGCGGCATGGGCACGCTCGTCGGGCCGGTGATCGGCGCTTTCGCGCTGGTCGGGTTGGGCGAGGCGCTGCGCGCGTTCGGCAACTATCAATTGCTCGTCTATGGCGGCCTGATCGTTGCGACCACTTTGCTTGCGCCGGGCGGTCTGGCGCCGGCGGCGGCGAGGTTTTGGCGCGCGCGCACGCAGCGGGCGGCTCCTCCTGCGGCCGATGCGCCGCCGGGCGGGCGCGGCCGCCTCGCCGATGCGTGACAAGACAATCAGGATTGAAAGGCTGAACCGACATGCAGAAGAAAGTGATCATCACATGCGCGGTGACGGGCGCGATCCACACGCCCTCCATGTCGCCGCATCTGCCGGTCACCCCTGACGACATCGTCAAGGCCGCGGTGGAGGCGGCGGAAGCCGGCGCCGCCATTCTCCATCTTCACGCGCGCGACCCGGAGACGGGCAAGCCCGATCAGACGCCCGAGGCGTTCGCGCGCTTCCTGCCGCGCATCAAGCAGAGCGTCTCGGCGGCCATCAACATCACCACCGGCGGCTCGCCCTACATGCAGGTCACGGAGCGCGTGCGGCCGGCGCAGGTGTTCCAGCCGGAGGTGGCGTCCCTCAACATGGGCTCCATGAACTTCGGTCTTTTTCCGATGCTCAACCGCTACCAGACATTCACGCATGAGTGGGAGCGCCAGGCGCTCGAAAACAGCCGCGATCTTGTTTTCCGAAACACTTTTTCCGACATCGAGTTTATTCTGCGTTCATGCCGCGAGAACCGCACCCGCTTCGAGTTCGAATGTTACGACATCGGCCATCTTTACACCCTCGCGCATTTCCTTGATCGCGGGCTCGTGGAGGCCCCGTTGTTCGTGCAGTCGGTGTTCGGAATTCTCGGCGGCATCGGACCGCATCCCGAGGATGTCGCGCATATGAAGCGCACCGCCGACCGGCTGTTCGGCGATTCCTATCGCTGGTCGGTGCTCGGCGCGGGGCGCAATCAGATGCGCGTCGCCGCGATCGGCGCCGCGATGGGCGCGAATGTGCGGGTCGGGCTGGAGGACTCGCTATGGATCGGCGCGGGCCGTCTCGCCCGCTCCAACGCCGAGCAGGTGCGCCAGGCGCGGCAGATTCTGGAAGGGCTTGGTCTCGAGATCGCGACGCCGGACGAGGCGCGCCAGATCCTGTCCCTCAAGGGCGGCGATCAGGTCGCCTTCTGACAGTCGGCCGGATGAAAAGGGCGCTGGCGCATGATGTGGAAAAGCAGCGTCCGCTTCGCTCGACAAAGCTCTAGGAAGCCTGCCGCGACGCGACGTCCTTTTCCCGTTGCAGCCCGGTCATGATGCTCTTCGCCGCGTAGCGCAGGTCGGCCTCGACGGCGCGCGCGGCCGCTGGGCCGTCCTTTTGACGCAGCGCCGCGATCAGGTCCTTGTGATGCTGAAGACCGACGCTCTGGTCCGCCGAGGATGTCGTGAAGTTCAGAAGCGGGCCGATGCGCACCCACAAGAGTTCGATGAGGCTGACGAGATCGTCCATGAGCGAGGCGCGGTAGATCGTGAAGTGAAATTCGCGGTTGGCGAGCAGCCGCTCATCCTGGGATAGGCTGGCGTTCGCATAGCGCGCATTGATCTCTGTCAGGCGTTTCAGCGTCGCCCGGTCGATCGCCTGCGCGGCGCGGTCCGCCGCGAAGCGTTCGAGAAGGACGCGCAACTCGAGAATTTGCGCATAGCGTTCCGCCGAGATCACCGGCACGCGAAACGCGCTCTTCGGCAGCGTCTGAAGCACGCCATCGGCGGCGAGGCGCCGCAGCGCGTCGCGAACGGGCGTGGTGCTGACGCCGAGATGCGCCGCGATCGCGCGGTTGGACAATGTCTGGCCCGGCCTCACGCCGCCCGCGATGATGCCCTCGCGCAGCGCCTCATAGATGTTGAGATACATCGCCGGCATGTCCGACAGCGAGATGGGATTCGGCATGAGGTTGCCGAGGCTGACGCGCTCGCGTTTTCGACGCCTGACGGACGCAGGGTTTGCGGAAGGCGGTGTCGAGCTGGTCATGTCTGTCCATAAGCGCGAACATCCGCTTTGAGAACAAGGATTCGCGTTCGCCTTGCGCAGCGCGGGGAAGGGCGCGATCGGTGACCGCGCCTCGCGCGCAAGCCGTCCCGCCGGTTTGAGAAAAATGCCGCGTGACGGAAACCGGCTTGCAAAACTGTGATACCAGCTTGACGCGATCCTCTTTCCGACGTTTACTGGTCTGAACTGGGGGAAGCATGGATCGCCGCGTCGAGAGGGCTGGCTTTCAAGTCTTGCCGCTTCCGGGCGGTCTGCGGATGGCGTCGGGCGGGCAGTGACGAGCGATTCAGGCTGCGCTTTCATCGCGATCGGCGAAGCGAAACTCGAATATCGGTTGATCGGACCGTCTCCGGAAGAGGCGCCGACGATCGTTCTTCTGCATGAAGGGCTGGGCTCCGTCAGCAGCTGGCGCGATTTCCCCGCGCGTCTGCAAGAGGCGACCGGCATGGGCGTGTTCTCTTATTCGCGTCCGGGATATGGACGATCTTCGTCGACGCCGCTGCCCCGGCCGGCCGATTATCTCCATCGCGAGGCGCTTGAGGTGCTGCCGCGCGCGCTGGACGCCGTCGGCGTGCGCGAGGCGGTGCTGTTCGGCCACAGCGACGGAGCGTCCATCGCGACGATCTACGCCGGCGCGAAGAATGATCCGCGCGTTCGCGCGCTTGCATTGCTGGCGCCGCATTTCATGGTTGAGCCAGTCAGCATCGCAGGCATCGAAGAGGCGCGCATCGCCTATGAGCAGCACGGATTGCGGGGCCGGCTCGCGCGCCATCACGCCCATGTCGATGTCGCTTTCTACGGCTGGAACGACACATGGCTGCGCGAGGATTTCGCGGCGCTCGACCTGCGCGCGTTCGTGCGGAACATCTCCGCGCCGGTTTTCATGGCGCAGGGCGAGGACGACCGCTATGGCACGCTTGCTCAGCTTGACGTGCTGAACGAGCATTGCAGGGCGCCGGTTGAAAGCCTGATCCTCGCAGGGTGCGGGCACGCGCCGCATCGCGAGAAGGCCGACGAGCTTCTCGGCGGCTTCACCTCGTTTTTGGACCGGAGGCTGGGCCGGCGCTGACGCGCCGGTCCGCTTCGCTTGATCGCATCGAGAACGCGCATGTCAGACTCGCAAACGCCAGTCCCGCCGAAGCCTCGCATCGCCGACCCGCGCGAGAGATACCAGGCGCGCGCGCAGGGTTTTGATGCGACCAACATGATCGCCTACGAAAGGCCGCTCGAGGATCCGTCTTATCCTGAAATATGGTGTTACGCTGATCGACTGTCCTACAAGCCGGGCGACGAGGTGTGCGTCCATGCGAGCGCCACCACGCCGTCGTTCGAGCTCGCGATCTGGCGGGACGGGCCCGAGCCGCGCCTCATCTCCCGTCATGAGCTCAGCGCGCCGCTGACGCCGCTGCGCGGCGATTTCATCGCCTCTGGATGCGATTGGCCGGTGGTGCTGCGCTGGCCGGTTCCGCACGATCTTCCGAGCGGCTTTTATCTGATGCTTGCGCGCGCCGAGATGAATGGCGTCGTGCGCGAACAGGAGCACGGATTTTTCGTCAGGTCCGGCGCGCCGGGCCGGGATGCGAAAATTCTGCTCGTCGCAGCGACATCGACATGGACGGCCTATAACGACTGGGGCGGCGCCAACCATTATATCGGGCACAATGTGCCGGGCGGCTTTCCGTTTGCGCCGCGGCTCAGCACGCAGCGTCCGTTCGCGCGCGGGCTGATCTTTTCTCCCGTCGGCGCGCCGCGCAAGCCGCATGCGTTTCGGGTCGAGCGCGGCGCCGTGCCGCGCTATCCGCCGATCGAGTTTTCATACACGCGCGGCCTGTCGAAGTTTTATTCCAACGCCGGCTGGGCGACTTATGAGAGGCCGTTCTGCGTGTGGGCGGAGCGGAACGGCTATCGGCTGGACTACGCGACCCAGACAGATCTGCATTACGACGAGGAGTTGCTCGCTCCCTATGACTGCGTCGTGCTGGTCGGCCACGACGAATACTGGACATGGGAGATGCGCGAGGCGCTGGATCACTATGTGACGGCTGGCGGCCATGTCGCGCGCTTCGGCGGAAATTTCTTCTGGCAGGTGCGTCTGGAGGACGGCGGCCGCACGCAGGTCTGCTACAAGGAGCTGGCCGGCACGCATGATCCCTTGCTGGGCACGAGCGCGCAGCGGCGCGTCACCGCCTGCTGGGAGGACGAGCTTGTCGATTGGCCGGGCGCGCGCTCGCTCGGCCTCAATGGCGCCTACGGGATTTACGCGCATGTCGGCGGGCAGGCGCCGCGCGCCTCGGGCGGCTTCACCGTCTATCGCCCGGAGCATTGGGCGTTCGCCGGAACCGACGCCTATTACGGCGACATCCTCGGCGGCGACAGCCGCATCTTCGGCTACGAGGTCGACGGGCTGGATTTCACGTTCAGGGACGGGCTGCCTTATCCGACCTTCAGCGACGGCGCGCCGCCCTCCGTCGAAATCCTGGCGATGGGGCTGGCCTACAACACCGAGGCGCTGCGCGGCGCGCGCGGCGAGATCAGCTACTATGGCGACACCGCGCCGCAACTGGCGCGCCTGCGTTATCGCGAGGATACGCCTGAGGCGCGCGAGCGCGCGTCGCGCGGCAGCGGCATGATCGTCTCGTTCAGCCAGGGGCGCGGCGCCGTATTCAACGCCGGCTCGTGCGAATGGGTGGCGGGGCTTCATGCCGCGGATTTTCAGGTCGAACAGATGACGCGGAACGTTCTGGACAGATTTTCAGGCCGCGGGCTGTGACAGGAGAGGTTATGAGCGAACACACGAAAAGCGTCGCGATCATCGGGACGGGTTTGATCGGCCGCGGCTGGGCGGTCGTCTTCGCGCGCGCCGGTTATGCGGTGCGGCTGTGGGACGGCGCGCCGGCGGCCGCGCAGGAGGCCCTCCCGCATGTCGGGGAGTCGCTGCGCGACATGAGCGAGGTTGGCCTCGTGCCCGATCTTGCCGCCGCGCAGGCGCGCCTCTCCGTCGCGAGCGATCTGTCTCAGGCGCTCGCCGGCGCCGCGTGGGCGCAGGAAAGCGTGCGTGAGGACGCCGACGTCAAGCGCGATGTCTGTCGCGCGATGGATGCGGCCGCCGGCCCCGACACGATTCTCGCAAGCTCCACCAGCGCCATTCCCGGTAGCGTGTTCCTGGCCGATCTCCCAGGTCGCGACCGTTGCATCGTCGCGCATCCGGCAAACCCGCCGCATCTCATGCCCGTCGTCGAACTGGCGCCGTCGCCGTGGCATGCGGACGCTTTCGTTCAGCGCTGCGCCGCATTCCTGAGCGGGGTCGGACAGGTGCCGGTGGTGGTCAGGCATGAGGCCGTCGGATTCGTGATGAACCGCTTGCAGGCGGCGGTGATCGGCGAGGCGATGTCGCTTGTCGCGAAGGGCGTAGTCGATCCGGACGGGCTGGACGCCGTGATGAAGCATAGTCTCGGGCTGCGCTGGTCGTTTCTCGGGCCGTTCGAAACGATGGACCTCAACGCGCCCGCCGGTTTCCTCGACTATGCGCGCCGCTACGGTTCGACTTACGCCACGCTGTCGTCTGATCTGACTGTCGCGGCGCCGTGGAGCGATGCGGCGATGGAGCGGATCGAAGCGGCGCGCCGCGCCGCGACGCCGGCCGGCTCCGTGACTGCGCGTCAGCGCTGGCGCGACAGGCGGCTCATGCGGCTGCTCAAGCACCAGCAGGATTGCGACCGGGAGATCGGCGCCTGACGCGAACTCCGTCGGCTGCGCGGAATGGCGGTCCATCCGTAGTCTTCGGGGATGCTGGCCGCCAGAGTCTTGGCGGCTCGCCATGCGCGCGGTAGCTGCAGGGCCGGCGTTTCTCTCCGGTCCCGGCCTTCGCATGACGATCACGATCTACGGCATCAGCAACTGCGACACCATGAAGAAGGCCCGCGCATGGCTCGATGCGCATGGAGTGGACTATGCGTTCCATGACTACCGCAAGGCCGGCGTCGATCGCGCGCGGCTGGAGCGCTGGGCGAAGACGGTGGGATGGGAAGTGTTGCTCAACCGCGCGGGAACGACGTTCCGCGCGCTGCCTGAAGCGCGCAAGCGGGATCTCGACGCGGCGAGCGCGATCGCGCTGATGATGGAGCAGCCCGCGATGATCAAGCGTCCGGTTCTCGAGCAGGGCGCGCGATTGCTGGTGGGCTTCAAGCCGCAGGCTTATGCGGACGCATTCGCGTCAGGATGACAGCCGCGCCCGCGCGCCCATTCAATCGAGAACGGACAGCTTCACCCGGCGGCGCAGCAGCGTGCGGTCCGAAGTGATCGAGCAGCCGTCGACGCGCATCGAGACGTAGTAGAGCATGGCGTCGTCGCCGGCGTCCTCGAAGTTGCGCGTCGTCGCCGCCGGGTCGAGCAGGGAAGGGTAGGCGATGAGGCGCGATCCCGCCTTGCAGGGATCGTCATAGAGCGTCGCGCCCGACATCACGAGCGTCGGTTTCGACCAGTGGATGAGATCGCGCGACGCGGTCGCCCAGAATCCGGGCTCGGTGAAAAAGGAATCGTTCTTCGAGGCCATCATCACGGCGATCCACGCGCCGCTCGGCCTGTGCCGCACGATCGCGCCGACCGGGGTCACGAAGGGCGCGATCGGCTCGCACGTTTTCGTCGGATCGGCGTCGCCGGCGTAGGGGTCGCCCGTTCGCGCGGCGAAGGCGCGGCCGTCCCAGGCGAGCCAGCTCCGCGGATCGCTCGGCGTCCGCGTACGGAAGAGGCAGGCGCCGTATCTCTGGCCCGTCCAGCCGGTTGTCGCCGCGAACATGTATTTCCATTCCCCGTCCGAGACGATGTTCGAGGGGTTGAAGAAGCCGCGATGCCGGCCCTGTCCGACGTCCTGAGGGAAAGGATAGGTTGCGAGGACGGGCGAGCCGTCCGGCCGCGTGAAGCTGCTCCCTGCGTCGGAGGATCGCGCGACGAGGATGCTGTTGGTCCAGCACCGCATCATGTCCGGGAACGCGCAACGGCCCTTGTGCTCGTTGGCGTGATATTCGTGATGCACGAGCGCCGCGACGTGAACGCCGTCGTCGGTCCAGGTCGCCGTGATCCAGGAATAATCGTCATAGGCGGCGGGATCGTCCTTCCCGCCGGACGCCAGAACCACCTTGCAGTCGAGCTTGAGGGCGTCGAGCGTCGGTCCTCGCAGAGCGCGGTTGACGTAGTGCATGCCGAACATGACGACGCCGCCGTCCGCGCCACGGAAGGCGCGGGCAGGCGCGTCGGGAACGTCGTGGCCGTCGCAGGCGTCGGTCTTGGGATCGAAGACTGTCTGCGGCCCGCCGATCGGCGTGACCACGGCCGTGGGCGCGCCGTCCCAGCGCGGCGTCGGCTGGGCGAAGGCGCCGGCGCACAGGATCGTGAAGCCGGCGACGGCGCTCACAATGCCAGCGAGCGGGTATGATGCGCGCGGGTGGAGAAAGCCCGGCGCGCGGCGCGGAAGCGGCATGCGGGCTGCATAGAGAAGACGGGGCCGTCCGCCCATCGGCAAGTCATGATCCGGTAAACGTCGAATGAGTTGGTTCTTGCCGGAGGACGACGCGCTGCTAACATTGGGGGGCGTTGTGGCCGAGCGGCCCAGGACGAAGCGACAGTGACCAGCCAGCCCCGCGACGCGCCGCAGTTTTTCCTCACCGCGCCCTCCGCCTGCCCCTATCTGCCGGGACAGGAGGAGCGGAAGGTGTTCACCCATCTCGTCGGCGGCCGCGCGCCGGCCCTGAATGAGGCGCTGACCCATGGCGGCTTCCGCCGCTCGCAGACCATCGCCTACCGTCCCGCCTGCGAACGCTGCCGCGCCTGCATTTCCGTCAGGGTGTGCGTGGACGACTTCCGGCCCGGCCGCAACATGCGCCGGGTGGCGGATCGCAACCG
>MKVY01000033.1:148141-163819 GCA_001899525.1 Rhizobiales bacterium 65-9 | reverse complement strand
CCACGCCGAGGGCGGCATGGCCGATATGACCGTGCTCGACTACGCCATGATGGTGGAGGACAGCCACGTGGAAACCCGCCTGATCGAATACCGGGCGCGGGGCGTCGACAGCTTCATCACCGGTCGGGGCGCAGGCCCTCTGCTCGCGGTCGCGCTCACGGACGAACTGTCCGACGGCCTGTCGATGGTCTACGCCTTCTACGATCCCGCCCTCGGCGCGCGGTCCCTCGGAACCTGGATGATCCTCGACCATATCGAGCGCGCGCGGGCGCGGGGGCTGACCTATCTCTATCTCGGCTATTGGGTCGAGGGCTCGAAGAAGATGGCGTACAAGTCGCGCTTTCTGCCCCAGGAGCGATTGCTGGCCGGCGGCTGGGAGAGGGTCGAGGGATAGGTCCTTGAAGCGTGGCGGAAAAAAACGATTCCGCTTCAGGATCTTGCAGGCCCGTCTTGAATCGGATTGTCCGGCCTTTGAATCAAACACTCAACGCGCGCGGCGGCTGATGGATCGTCTGTCCTGCCCGCATGGCGGCGCGCTGCTGCTCTCGTCCTTTCCGGGATCGGGCCTTGTGCGCGACGGCGCGTCGCCGCGCGGAGCGGTGGAGGCCGGCCTGGCGGCGTTCGCGGCCGCAGGGGCCTCGTCGGTCGTCACGCTTGTCGAGGAAACGACCCTCGACGCCTTCGGATGTCCCGACCTCGGCGCTCTGGCGCGGCGCGCCGGCCTTGCCTGGCTGCATCTGCCGATCGCGGATTTCTCGACGCCGGGTGACGATTTCGTCCGGTCGTGGCGCGAGGCCGGTCCGGGTCTTCACGCCCGCCTCGATCGCGGCGAAACCGTCGCGGTCCATTGCCGCGCCGGGCTCGGACGCACCGGGACGGTGGCGGCCATGATCCTGATCGAGCGCGGACTTGAGCCCGCCGACGCGGTCGCGCGGGTCAGATCAGCGCGGCCGGGAACGATCGAAACGGACACCCAGCGCGCCTGGGTGGAGGCCTGCCGCAACCGCCGCCGGTGAAGCGGCCGGGGTCGGATGGGAGACGGCTCAATCCGGATGCGCGCGCCTGCGACGCATCGAAACAGGCGGGCGATCCTGCTATTCGGAGGTCATACGCCGATAGCGCGCATAGTTCATCGAGCACCCGGACAGCCATGATTCGTCACGTCGTTTTGTTCAGCGCGAAAGACAAGACCGATATCGAGCGCATCATTGACGGGCTTTCGGTTCTCGCAAGAATTCCGAATGCGCGCCGGCTGGAGGTCGCTCGCAATGCGCGGATCGACCAGATCGACAACTCGGTCGATGTCATCGTCTACGGCGAATTCGACGATGAAGCCGAGTTTGCGGCGTATAAGGCCCATCCTCTCTACGAGGAATCGATCAGGCGCGTGCGGCCCATCCGCGAATTGCGGATCGCGGCCGACTACGACACGGCGGGCGCCGTTCCCAAGCCGGGCGGCTAGGCTCCGCAAAGCATGATGCGGAAAAGCGGGCTCCGGTTTTCAGAAAACATCATGCCGTCGCCAGCGGCGGCTCCGCCAGCAGGCCGTGCAGGTCGAGGCGCTCGGTCACCATCTTGAGATGGCCCTCCGCGTCCCGCGGCCAGTCGCTCTCCGGCCGGTCGCGGTAGAGTTCGACGCCGTTCTGGTCGGGATCGCGCAGATAGAGCGCCTCGCTGACGCCGTGATCGCTCGCGCCGTCGAGCGGGACGCCGGCCGCGATCAGCCGGCGCAGCGCGTCGGCGAGGGCGGGGCGCGTCGGATAGAGGATCGCCGTGTGATAGAGGCCCGTGGAGCCCGGAGCGGGCGGCGAGCCTCCCCGGCTTTCCCAGGTGTTCAGGCCGATATGGTGGTGATAGCCGCCGGCCGAGATGAACGCCGCCTGCGCTCCGTAGCGCTGCATGAGCTGGAAGCCGAGCACGTCGCAATAGAAGCGCAGCGCGCGGTCGAGATCGGCGACCTTCAGATGCACATGCCCGATCCGCGTGCCGGGATGGATCGCCTGCGCGGCGGACGGGGGAAGAGTGGAGGACATGGAAGCGCACCGTTTGCGACGGGATGGCGGATGATGTGCGCGCGCCGAAGCGTTTTCGCCAGTCACGGAAATGCAAAAGCGGTCTTGCAGACGCGCCCTGAACGGTTGCGGCTTGCGCGGCGCCCCCCGTTCGGCTCTCGTCGTTCCGACGCGGAGGCTTTTTGACTTGCAGTCTGTCATTCTGATCTTGCTGCTGCTTCTGCTGGCTGCGGTGTCGGGTCCGCTGGCGCGCGTCGCGCGGCTGCCGCTGCCGATCGCGCAGATCGCGATGGGGCTTGCGCTCGCCTGGCCCACCGCGGGTCTGCACATCGATCTCGAGCCGGAGCTGTTCCTTCTCATCTTCATTCCGCCGTTGCTGTTCGCGGACGCGCGGCTCGCGCCCAAGCGCGAATTCGTGGAGCTGGCGGCGCCGATTCTGGGGCTGGCGTTCGGCCTCGCGATCGCGACGGTGGTGGTGTTCGGCTATGGGCTGCACTGGTGGTTTCCCGCGCTGCCGCTGTCCGTCGCCTTCGCGCTGGCGGCCGTTCTGTCGCCCACCGACGCGGTTGCGGTGGCGTCCATCGTCAACCGTCACGCCGTGCCCGACCGGCTGATGCAGATCCTGCAGGGCGAGGCGCTTTTCAACGACGCCACTGGTCTCGTGATCTTCCGCTTCGCGGTGGCTGCGACGCTGAGCGGCGGCTTTTCCCTTGCGGAGACGAGCGGGGCCTTTGTCGGCGCGGTCATCGGCGGCGTCGGCGCCGGTCTGCTGGTCGTTTTCTCGTTCGCGCAGGCGTTGAAGCTGCTGTCCCGCAGCGGGGCGATGTCGCCGGAGGCGCAGGTGACGGCGACTCTGCTGCTCCCTTTCGCCGCCTATCTGCTTGCCGAACATATCGGAGCTTCGGGAATTCTCGCCGCCGTCGCTGGCGGAATGACCAGCGGCCTGACGGGCATGTACAACCACATGACGCCGACCGCGCGGTTGCAGTCCAGCGTCCTCCTGGAGACGGTCGTCTTCGTTTTCAACGGCGTGATCTTCCTGCTTCTCGGGCTCCAACTGCCGGCGATCATCCGGAACACGCCGTCGGAACTGATGGATGGAGCGCTGTATCTGGGGCCGGTCGCGGCGGTCGTCGGTCTGACGGCCGCCCTGATTCTTCTGCGGTTCGCCTGGATCGTGACGGGCGTCCTCGCCCGCTCCTTCGCGTCGCGCCTGCGCGGCGCGCCGGCCGAGCGTGAAAGCCTGCGGGTGCAGATCGTCGGATCGCTCGCCGGCGTCCGCGGCGCGGTGACGCTCGCCGGCATCCTGTCGCTGCCGATCGCTCTGCCGGACGGCTCTGCTTTTCCCGGCCGCGATCTCTCCATTTTTCTGGCGGCGGGGGTTATTCTTTGTTCGCTGCTGGTCGCG
This sequence comes from Rhizobiales bacterium 65-9, assembly GCA_001899525.1. Taxonomy (GTDB): domain Bacteria; phylum Pseudomonadota; class Alphaproteobacteria; order Rhizobiales; family Beijerinckiaceae; genus Terrirubrum. The sequence continues at coordinate 160,399 of MKVY01000033.1, read as the reverse complement.
AGCCTTCTGTTGCCGCTGGCGGCGCGCGGCCTGCGCATGCCGGGCGACGATCCGATGGCGGAAGAGGAGCGGCTGGCGCGCATCGCGTCCGCTCAGGCCGCGATCGCCCGCCTCGAAACGTTGGCGCGCGAAGTCGAGGACGAGCGGCGCGACGCCGCGCATGAGGTCGCGAGCCGCCTGATCGAGACCTATCGGCGCCGCGTCGACACGCGCGACGAGCAGGAAGAGGTTTATCGCCATGCCCGGACGGTGTCGGAGATCGAGAACGACATGATGCGGGCTGCGATCCGCGCCGAGCGGGAAACCATGCGCAGGCTCGCCTACAAGCGCGAAATCAACGACGAGACGCTGCACAAGCTGCTCAACGAGATCATTCTCGTGGAGGCTCTTCTCGAACGGCGCGCCGTTTGACGCGGCGCCGCCGTCAGCCGAGCGCGGCGTCGATGAAGGCGTCCGGGTCGCGCAGGAATTCGCGCATGACGCGCACATGCTCGATCTCGTCGAGCGACGCCGGCGCGAGCGCGTCGTTTGTCAGGCGCAGCAGCGCGGCGTTCGGGCAGGCCATGAGCAGCGGCGAATGCGTGGCGATCACCGCCTGGCTCTGACCCGATCGATCCATGCCGCGCAGCACCTTCAGGAACTCGATCTGGCGCGTCGGCGACAGCGCGCTCTCCGGCTCGTCGAAGATGAAGAGCCCCTGCCGGCGGCAGCGCTCCTCGAAGAAGCGCAGGAATCCCCCGCCGTGCGAATGGGAGAGGAAATCCGGCGGCGGTCCGCTCATGGGCTCGCGCGCGGCTTCGTCGAGATAGCGCGCGACGGAGAAGAAGCTCTCGGCGCGGAAGAACCATCCGTCGGTGATTTTCGGCAGCCATGAGGCGCGCAGCGCCGCGGCGAGGGCGGCGCCGCTCCGGTCGAGCGCGCGCGAATGATCGACGGGCCTGTATCCCTTGCCGCCGCCCGCCTCGTCATAGCCCGCCAGCGCCCCGATTGCTTCGAGAAGCGTCGATTTTCCGACGCCGTTCTCTCCGGCGATGATGGTGACCGGCTTGTCGAACGTCAGTTCGAAGCCGCGCGCGCGAAAGAGCGGAAGGTTGAACGGATAGGACTCCCAGTCCGCGACGCGGCCGGCGTCGAGAATGACGCGCTTGAGAAAAGGCGCGGGAAGACGCGTGAGGGATCGGCCGCGCCGCGCCACGTCCGCAATCTATCCTGAGAACCGGTTGCTCTTCGGGAATCCCTTCGGCGGCAACCGTCCGGCGTCGCCGCGCGCGCCGATCCAGTCCTTCAGGTCGGGCTTCGCGACCGTGAAGGTGCGGCCCGCGCTGTCCTGCCAGGTGAGCCCGTCCTTCATCGCGAAGACGCGCGCGTCGGCGAGTCCGCCGTCGCGGTATTTCTGCAGCCGCACGCCCTTGCCGCGCGCCATCTCGGGAATCTCCGCGAGCGGGAAGACGAGCAGCTTCCGGTTTTCGCCGATGACCGCCGCATGATCGCCCGCGGACGGCGTCGCGACGGCGAGCCTGTCGCCCTCATCGACGCTGAGCACGTTCTTGCCCTTGCGCGTGTTGGCGACGATGTCGTCGGCGGGGACGATGAAGCCGCGGCATTGATGGCTCGCGACCAGGAATTTCGCGCCCGCTTCGTAGGGCGTCGCCGCGACGAACGCGACGCCGGCCTCGACATCGACCATCAGCGAAACGGGATCGCCGAAGCCGCGGCCGCCGGGCAGCTTCGCCGCGTCGAGCGTGTAGCATTTGCCGTTCGAGGCGAAGACGAGGATCTTCGCCGTGGTTTCGGTCTTGAAGGCGATGTTGAGCGCGTCGTCGCCCTTGAAGGCGAGCGAGGACAGATCATCCACATGCCCCTTGAGCGCGCGCACCCAGCCTTTCTTTGACAGCACCACCGTGATCGGCTCGCGCTCGACCAGCGCTTCCTCGATGGTGATGTCGCCGATGTCGGGCGCGTCCGAAAAGGTCGTGCGCCGCTTGCCGAGCTTCGTCTCCGGTCCGAAGCGCTTCTTCACGTCGCGGATCTCGACCGCGATCATCTTCCACTGTTTCTCGTTCGAGCCGAGCAGGCCCTCGATGTCGTCCTTCTCCTTGACGAGATCGTCGAGCTCTTTCTTGAGCGCCATCTCTTCGAGCTTGCGCAGCGCGCGCAGGCGCGTGTCGAGAATCGCGTTCGCCTGAACCTCGTTGAGTCCGAAGGCGCGCATCAGCTCTTGCTTCGGCTCGTCCTCCTCGCGGATGATCCGGATCACGCGATCGAGGTCGAGATAGACGATCAGCAGGCCGCGCAGGATTTCCAGGCGCTTCTCGATCTGGCCGAGCCGGAAGCGCGAGCGCCGCTGCAGCACGACGCGGCGGTGGTCGAGCCACGCCTTCAGCGCTTCCGCGAGCGAGATCACGCGCGGCACGACGCCGTCGACCAGCACGTTCATGTTGAGCGAGATGCGGCTTTCCAGCTCGGTGAGCCGGAACAGCGATTCCATCAGCAGGGTCGGATCGACCGTGCGCGAGCGCGGCTCCAGCACGACGCGGATGTCTTCGGCCGATTCATCGCGCACATCGACGAGCAGCGGCAGTTTTTTTTCGTTGATCAGCTCCGCGAGCTTTTCGATCAGGCGCGATTTGGTGACGAGCCACGGAATTTCGGTCACCACCGCGACCCAGCCGCCGCGCCCGGCGTCTTCCTTCGTCCAGCGCGCGCGCACGCGGAACGAGCCGCGTCCGGTGCGGTAGGCTTCCTCGATGGAGGCGCGCGGCTCGATGATGACGCCGCCGGTCGGAAAATCCGGCCCCTGCACGAAATTGAGCAGTTTCTCCGAGGGCGTTCCCGGATGCTGGATCAGATAGAGCGCCGCGTCGCAGAGCTCGGCGACATTGTGCGGCGGGATCGAGGTCGCCATGCCGACCGCGATTCCCTGCGCGCCGTTGGCGAGGAGGTTGGGAAACGCCGCCGGCAGGACCACCGGCTCCTCTTCGGAGCCGTCATAGGTCGGCCGGAAATCGACCGCGTCCTCGTCGATGCCTTCGAGCAGGAGCCGCGCGACGTCGGTCATGCGCGCTTCCGTGTAGCGCATGGCGGCGGCGGCGTCGCCGTCGACATTGCCGAAATTGCCCTGTCCGTCGACGAGCGGATAGCGCTGGGCGAAATCCTGCGCGAGACGGACCAGCGCGTCATAGACGGACTGATCGCCGTGCGGATGATATTTGCCGATCACGTCGCCGATGATGCGCGCCGACTTCTTCGGCGCTCCCGCCGGATCGAGCCGGAGCATCCGCATCGCATAGAGCAGCCGCCGGTGGACCGGCTTCAGCCCGTCGCGGGCGTCCGGCAGCGCGCGCCCCATGATGGTCGACAGCGCATAGGCGAGATAACGCTCTTCGAGCGCTTCGCGCAGATTGATCGATTCGACATGGCCGCCCCCGGGCGGCTCGACCCTTTTACCCATGCCGTCGCACTAGCGGCGGCCCTGATTCGTGTCCATCCGCCGGGTCCGCGCGCTGCCCGCGCCGCGTGGGCGCCACAATCCTGCTGGATTGCTTGCCGTCGAAGGATTGAGGCATGTTGAGACAGTTCGCCCTGGCCGCCGCCGCCGCGTTCGCGGTCATCTCCGCCGCCCCGGTCATGGCCGGGCCCGCGCCGAAACAGGCTGGCGCCGCCAAGCCGCAGGCGCGCCAGCCGGCCCGCGCCGCCGCGCCCGATCCCGCCGCCGCCCGCGCGGCGCGCGTGGACCGCATGTTCCGCGTCGCGGACCGCAACAGGGACAACGCGCTGTCCCGCAGCGAATATACCCGGTGGTACAGGGTCGCCGCGCGCCGCCGTGGACCGCTCACATGGCGCAAGCATGCGGCGCAGATGTTCCGCCAGCTCGACGTCGGCCAGAAGGGCCGGCTGACCAAGGCCGAATTCGCCAATGATCCGGCGTTCCGGCGCGTCAGGCCGGGATGGACGCGCGCGGTGATCGGGGCCCTGTCCGCCGATCAGCCGCCTGCCGCCGCGCCGGACGCGGGGGCTTCCGCCGCTTCCCAGCCGGAGCGCTGAGCGCTTCCGGGCTCAGGGGCGCCGGCGCAGGACGACGCCGGTCGCGAAATCATGCAGCAGCCGGTGCTGGCTGTTGAACAGCCCGACCAGCAGCACGGGCGGAAACGCCATGCTCACATAGAACAGAACCGCGTGCGCGCCCGCGACGAGGAAATCCAGCGGCCGTCCGTTGATGTCGATGGCTTCCAGCCCCATCGCCCGCATGCCCCATGTGCCGCGTCCCGGCCCGGACATCGTGATCGCGTTGTAGAAGAAGGCGGTCAGCGGGAACACGAAGGGCAGCGCCATCCAGGACAGGCCGAACGTCAGCAGGCCGCCGAACAGGAGCGCCACGAAGACCGCGCAGCCGAGCGCCCCGATCAGCAGGAAATCGAAGCCGAACGCGCAGGCGCGCGACACGAGGACATGCGTGTCGCCGATGTCGTCGCGCGCGTCGAAGCCGTTCTGTCCGTCGTCGCGGCGATTCACAGACCAGAGCGTGTTGTGGAAATCGCCCCTCACAGCACGGCCTCCGCAGGGTGGCGATGATCCGGATTGAGACACTCCGAATGATGCGCGAGGCCGCCGATCACGCCGCATTCCGCCACTGAATGTCCGTTGCAGCGCTCGACCATCCGTTGCAGGTCGCGCTTGAGGGCCTCCAGTTGCCGCACCTTGCGGTCGATGGCTTCGATCTGCTCGCGCGCGATGGCGTCCGCCCGCGCGCAGGGCTGCTCAGGCTGGCCGCGCAGATCCAGCAGCGCCCTGATGGCGTCCATGCCGAAGCCAAGATCGCGCGCGTGCCGGATGAAGGCCAGCCGGTCGATGGCGTCAGCGTCATAGACGCGCCGGTTGGACGCGGTCCGGTCGGGCTGCGGCAGCAGCCCGGCGGATTCGTAATAGCGGATGGTTGGAACCTTCACATCCGTGCGGCGCGCCAGCGCGCCGATCGACAACGCCGTCATTGTCGTCTCCGAAATCTCTAGTCTCTGGAGGATGTAGGAAGTCCGGACTGGTTAGGGAAGGGCGGGCGTCCGCCTTCGGGGACAAACCGTTCGATCGCGCCGAAGAGGGCGGTCCAGGCTGTCTCCTGCGGCAGGATCACATGGTTGCGGCTCTCCAGCATGACGAACTCCGCATTGGCGATGCGGGACGCGATCTGCCGACCCTGTTCGAGCGGATGGATGGAATCGCTGCGCGCATGCAGCACGAGCGTCGGCGCTGCGACGGATTCGATCACGCCGGAGACGTCGAAGCGGTCGACGGCCGCGCGCAGGGCGGCGGCGTTCTCGGGCGAGGTTGTCAGCCTTTGCAGATCGGCGAGCGACTCGATCTGCTCCCGGTCGCCGTCCGGGATGAACATCGCGGCGAAGGCGTCGATGAAGGCGCTGCCGCGCCGGCCCCAGCCATGTCGGATGAGGGTGAGAATGGCTTCGCCCTGCTCGCGGTCGGGCGCGGCCTCGCGCACCAGCCGCCCCTTCTCGTAGCCGCCATGCAGGATCAGGTGGCTCACCCGCTCGGGATGGCGCGCCGCGTAAGCGATCGCGATCGGCGCCCCCTGCGACGCGCCGTAGAGCGCGAAGCGCGCGACGCCAGCCGCGTCCACGACGGCCTCCAGATCCTCGACGAAGCGATCGAGCGAAAAGTCGCGCGCGTCCCAGTCGGACAGGCCGTTGCCGCGCTGGTCGTACCGCACGAGCTGGAAGCGCCGGTTCAGCCTGTCGAGAAACGGCCGCCACAGCGGGCTTTGCGCGTCGTGATCGAGATGAGTGAGCCAGTTTCCCGCCTTCACCAGCGGATAGCCGCTTCCGCTCGTCGCATAGGCGATCCGCGTGCCGTCGGCCGAGCGGCGGAATGCGACGCGATGGGGTTCCGGCGCGGGGCCGGCGTCGGCTGCGTCGGCGATGGCCTCGACCGGCCCGACGAAACGGAAGCCCCGGCCGCGGATGGTCTTGATCCATTCCTGTCGCGCGCCGTCGTCGCCGATCGCGGCGCGCGCGGCGCTGATGCGGGCGTTGATGGCGGAGTCCGAGACGATGCGCCCGTTCCAGACCGCCGCGATGAGGTCGTCCTGCGAGACGATCCGCTCCCGCTCCGTCACGAGATGGAGCAGCAGATCGAAGACCTGCGGTTCGATCGCCGCCGGCTGTCCCGCTGAGAGCAGCTCGCGGCGGTCAGGGGTCAGCTCATAGGGGCCGAACCGGTAGCGCATGGCGACTCATAACACGCGCCCGAGGCGCGCCGAAGCCGGGCAAGGCGCCGGCGCGCGCCAGGCAAGCAAAGGCGCGCGAAAGACAAGCTGAGGGCAAGCGAACGGCAAAGCGGCGCGCGAGCGGTCTTTTAGGATCGCTCATCTCCAATCAACGGAGGGCGCCATGCTCCCGGATCGCCACGACGACATCCCCCGAATCGACGGCGCCATCGACTATGATTTCTACCGCCGTCGCGCGGCGCGGCTGCGGCGCGAGGCGATAAGAACGGCGGCCGGACGCCCGGCGGCGGCGTTGTCGCGCTTCCTCGCCGCTTGCTGGAGGAACGCGCGCTCGGCGATGGCCGGCGCGCCGGCGCGGCAGAGCTAGGCCCCGCTCAGTCCCCGCGGATCGAGCCGCGTCGGAGAGTAGCCTTCGCGCGCCAGGGTCTCCAGCAGCTCGCGGGCATGAACGGCGTCGCGCGTCTCCACGGTCACGTCGAGCGAGACGCCTTTCGCCGGCACGTCGATGAACAGGCGTCCGTGACTGACTTCGAGGATGTTCGCGCCGAGCTCGCCGATGCGCGTGGCGATCTTGCCGAGCAGGCCGGGGCGGTCGCTGGTGGTGATCCGGAACGACACGATGCGGTCCGCCCGTTCGAGCGCGCGCACCATCACCGACGCCAGCATGCGCGCGTCGATATTGCCGCCGGTGAGAACGAGGCCCACGCGCTTGCCGCGGAAGCGTTCGGGCTCGGCCAGCATCGCCGCGAGTCCGGTCGCGCCCGCGCCTTCCGCCATCACCCGCTGCCAGGTCGCGAAAATGCTGATCGCGTCCTCGATCTGAGTCTCGTTGACGCAGACGATGTGCGAGAACAGGGCCTTCACCACCGGCAGCGTCAGCGCCCCGACATGCTTGACCGCGATTCCCTCGGCGAGCGTCGCGCCGCCGATCGGCCGCTCGCGGCCATGCGTCGCGTTGTCGAAGGAGGCGAACAACTCCGCTTCCGCGCCGATGATGTCGATGTCCGGCCTGACCGCTTTGGCCGCGATCGCGCAGCCTGCGCCGAGGCCGCCGCCGCCGAGCGGAATGACCATCATGTCGAGATCGGGATGGTCCTCCAGCATTTCGAGCGCGACCGTCCCCTGTCCCGCCATGATCAGCGGATCGTCATAGGGATGGACGAACACCAGGCCTTCGTCGGCCGCGACGCGCTTCGCTTCCGCCTGCGATTCAGCCAGCGTCTCGCCATTCAGGATGACGCGGGCGCCGTAGCCGCGCGTGTTCTCGATTTTGATGAGCGGCGTGCCGTCCGGCATCACGATCGTCGCCGGCACGCCGAGCCGCCCCGCATGATAGGCGACCGCCTGCGCATGATTGCCCGCCGACATGGCGATGACGCCGCGCCGGCGCTCGTCGTCGGTCAGCGAAGCGAGCTTCAAGATGGCGCCTCGCTCCTTGAAGGAGCCTGTCGCGTGCATCGTCTCATATTTGACGACGACCTCGGCGCCGGTCAGCGCCGACAGCCGGGGCGCCGGCAGGCACGGCGTGCGCGCCAGCGCGCCGCTGATCAGGCCCTGCGCCGCGCGCACGTCGTCGACGGAAATCGCGAATGGTCCGGTCACGAAGCGCGTCCCTGCGGCCTGTCGGTCTGCCGTCCGTCGCCGAGCAGGCCGCCCGGGCGAAGGATGAGCACGACAGATAGCAGAACGAAGACCGCCGCGTCGCGCCATTCGATCGGCATGGTCGCCGACCAGACAGCCTCGAACGCGCCGATGGCCAGTCCGCCCGCGAGCGCGCCGCCGACGGATCCGATCCCGCCGGCGATCGCGCCGACCAGCGCCTTCAGGCCGAACACCGCCCCGCCGGCGAAGCCCATGCCGCCGATATGCAGGGTGAGCAGAAATCCTGCGAAGCCGGCGACGCCGCAGGCGAGGGCGCAGGCGATCAGCAGCGTGCGCTCGGGATCGACGCCGCACAGCGAGGCCGCCAGCCGGTCGTCCGCGCAGGCGCGCCAGGCGCGGCCGTAGTCGCTGCGGCGCATCGCGATGAGCAGGGCCGCCGCGGTCGCGCACGCCGCCGCGCCGACCAGAAGCGCGATCGGCGTCGTCGTAGCCGAGAATCCCGGCGCGACGGCGAGCGTCAGCGGCGCGTTCCACAGCGGCGAGATCCAGCGCACATGGACGCCCTGCGTCAGCCGGACGCCTTCCGACAGCGCAATCGCGAGCCCGATGCTCGCTACCAGCACATGCTGTCCGGGCCGCGCCATGAGCGGCGTGAACACGAAACGCGCGGCCGCGCCGCCCCACGCGGCTGTGGTCCAGGCGGCGAACGCAAGCCCGACGAGCATGACCGCCGGCGCTGCGATGAGGCCGTTCGCCTGCGCCAGCGAAACGCCGAGCGTCACGCTGACGGCGCCGAGCGCGGCGAACTCGCCGAAGGTGACGATGATCCTGCCGGCCAGCCCATAGACGAGCGCGTAGGCGGTCGCCATGAGGCCGGTGACGGCGGTCTGCGGCAGGCCCGCCGCCGCCTGCTGGATGGCGTAGCCCGCCATCGGAGACACAAGGCCGAACACCGGCGTCGTCGCGGGCGCATCGGGCGTTTCAAGGGCGGAGGACGGCTGGTCGAGCCAGTAGCGCTTGAGGAAGAACAGCCTGGCGTCGCTCAGGCGCCCTCGGTCGGTGACGATGGCGACGAGGTCCGGCTCGCTCATCAGGCCGCCCGGGGCGAACGCGCAGAGCGCGACGCGCAGTTGCGGGGGCCGGTTCGCCTCGGTGACGCGATAGTCGACGCGCACGCTGTTCCGGGTGCGTCCGCGTCCCACGCGGGTGACGTCGATCCCGGCGCCTTCCGGCGCGAGCGCCGGCAGGACGCCCCTGCAGATGCGCGACTGCGCCTCGTCGACCGGCCCCGTGACCGCAAGCAGCGCCCCCAGCGCAAGGCCGGACGCAGCGGCTCCGACAAGCACGACAATGAGATGGCGAAGGCGCACGCGCTATCAGTGATCTGAATCGCTCGCGCCGCAAGGCGCGTCGCGGCCGTGCGGCTATGCGTGGAAAGCCAGCCGGCCTGCCGCGTGTTTCACGCGACCGCCGCGATGCGCGGGCGCTCGGCGGCGCGACGAAGATCGTTCAGGATCGTGGCGCGGTAGCCGGGATCGGCGAACGGCATCTGCGTGGCGTCGAAATCCAGCGTTCCCGCGATCTGCCGGCAACGCTCGGCGTAGTTCGCCGCGCTGTGCCGGCGTCCGGCGCGCAAGCTCGCGACCGCCAGCATCGCCCAGCCGAGATGCCAGTCCGGCCGCATCTCGACGCAGCGCTCGGCGTGACGGACCGCATCGTCGGCGCGGTCGAGCAGATGGCACGCGAGCGCCTTGCCGAAATAGCGGAAGAAGGACGCCGGATCGCGCGGATTCATGCGCAGCGCCATGTCGTGCGCGACGATGGCGGCCTCGAAGCGTCCGGCCCAGCCCAGAACCGTGCCCAGCGTGGCGTAGGCGATCGCGAAATTCGGATTGATCTCGATCGCGTGGCGCAGCGCCGCGACGCCGCGTTCATGCTGGCCGTCGAACATGTAGCAGGCGCCGAGGGTCCAGCGCGAATATTCGCAATTCTCGTCGATCTGCGCCGCGTGCTGCGCATAGGCGAGCGCCTGCTGAATCATCGACGGCGGATGCCTGAGCAGCCCGAGATAATGCTCGTGCACGATCGCAGCGGCTAGAATCTGGAAGCCGCGCGGATTTTTCGGATCGAGCCTGATGATCTGCCGCGCGATGTCCTTGGCGGTCTGGTAGCTGTCATATTTGAGTTCGTAGCATTTGCCCCAGCCGAGCCGGATCAGATCGGCGACCTCGAGGCTCGGGCGCGGGCGGTTGGCGAGCCGCTGTCCCTCCGCGAGCGTGATCTGGCTTTCGGTCGAGGCGACCACCGCCTGCGTGATGTCGTCCTGGACGAGGAAGATGTCCGTGATCCGGCGGTCGTACCGTTCCGCCCAGACGTGATGGCCGAGCGTCGCGTCGATGAGCTGCGCGTTGATGCGCACGCGGTCGCCGGCGCGGCGCACGCTGCCTTCGAGCACATACCGCACGCCGAGCTCGCGGCCGACATGCTTCACGTCCACCGCGCGGCCTTTGTAGGCGAACGTCGAGTTGCGGGCGATGACGAGAAATCCCGAGAAGCGCGACAGTTCGGTGATGACGTCTTCCGTCAGCCCGTCGCAGAAGCTGTCATTATCGCCGCCGCCCATGTCCGTGAAGGGCAGCACCGCGATCGACGGCTTTTCCGGCAGGTCGTCGACGGCGTTTTCGCGCCTCTCTCCCGGCGCGACCACCTGATAGATGCGCACAGGCTCCTGGATGTTCTTCAGCCAGCGTTCGCCGAGATCGAGGCAGACGAGCGATATCCGGCTCCGCACCTCTTCGCGCATGCGGCCCGACAGGTAGACCTCGCCGGGCTCCGCCAGCGCCTCGATGCGCGCCGCGATATTGACGTCGCCGCCGAAGATATCGCCGCGGTCGGCGATCACCTCGCCGAAATGAAGCCCGAGCCGCCATTCGAGCCATTGATCGTCCGCCAGCGACTGGTTGCTCGCGGCGGTCGCGCGCTGGATCGCGATGGCGCATTCCACGGCGTCGAGCGCATCGCCGAACTCGGCGAGAAAACTGTCGCCGGCGCTTTTCACCAGCCGTCCACGATGCGCCGCCAGCGCGGGCTCGATCGTCTCGGAGCGCAGGAACTCGATCCGGCGGTGCGTGCCGAGTTCGTCGGCCTCCATCAGCCGGCTATAGCCGGCGATGTCAGCCGCCAGGATGGCTGCCGCGCGGCGGGATGGCTCGCTCGCCAAAGGCCCCTCGTTTCCTCGCATGCGACGAAGGCCTGACGCATAGTCCACCGCGCATTCCGGTCAAGTCGGAAGAGTCGGAAAGCCTAAAATTTCAGTGATTTGGACAAATTTCCCGTGTTGTATGCATCGCCGGCGAAACACCCGCGAAACAATCCCGTCCGCGGCGCGTTGAACGCGCTCGCGGCGCGACCGGGCGATGCGTTAATAAGGAATAAGGGCGGATTCAGCGAATGGGACGCGCGCCGGCGCGCAGGCGGACGGGAAGGGCGGCTTGTCGAAACCTCTTGAAGACTACGGACTCATCGGCAACGCGATCTCGGCCGCGCTCGTGTCCCGCGACGGGTCGATCGACTGGCTCTGTCTGCCGCGTTTCGATTCGCCCGCCTGCTTCGCGGCGCTGCTCGGCGACGACGACAACGGGCGTTGGCGGATCGCGCCGATCGACGACTATCAGGTCGAGCGCGCCTACGCGCCGGGGACGGCGATTCTCGAGACCACTTTTTCCACGCGCGACGGCGCGGCCGTCCTGATCGATTTCATGCCGTTCTCGGACGATGAGCGCCGCAGCGACGTGGTCCGCATCGTGCGCGGCGTGCGCGGAGAGATGCGGATGGCGATGGAGTTCGTGCTGCGCTTCAATTACGGGCAGGCCGCGCCCTGGGTGCGGGCGCGCGACTACGGGCTTTCGGCGATCGCCGGCCCCGACGCGGTGGAGCTTCACACGAGGGCGCGGCTCGTCAACCGCGACATGAAAACATTCGCGGAGTTCACGATCCGGGAAGGGGAGAGCCTTCCCTTCACATTGTCCTATCACCCGTCGCACGCCGCGCCGCGTTTCGTTTCGGATCATGCCGAGAGCCTCGACCGCGCCACGACGCGCTGGCGCGAATGGACGAAGCGCGGCGCCTTCGAGCATGAGGATGCGCGCTGGACCGAAGCGGTGCAGCGCTCGCTCATCACGCTGAAGCTTCTCACCTTCGAGCCGACCGGCGGCATCGTCGCCGCGCCCACCGCCTCCTTGCCCGAGAAAATCGGCGGCGCGCGGAACTGGGACTATCGCTATTGCTGGCTGCGCGACTCAGCGCTGACGCTCTACGCGCTGCTCAACGCGGGTTATCGCGAGGAGGCCGAGAACTGGCGCAAATGGCTCCTGCGCGCCGCCGCCGGCCGGCCCGATCAGCTCGGGATTCTCTATGGCGTG
>MKVY01000033.1:126595-148068 GCA_001899525.1 Rhizobiales bacterium 65-9 | reverse complement strand
GCGAGCTCATGGAGGTGCTGCACGCCGCGCGCGAGGCCGATCTCAGCGCGCTGGACGATGGCTGGCGCATGGAGAAGGTGATGCTGGATCATGTCGCGCAGGTCTGGCGCGATCCTGACCAGGGAATATGGGAAACCCGCGGCCCGCCGCGATATTTCACCCATTCCCGCCTGATGTGCTGGGTCGCGTTCGATCGCGCCATCCGCAGCGCCGAGCGTTTCGGCCTCGACGGTCCGCTGGATGAGTGGCGGGCGGCGCGCGCGGCGATTCACGCCGACATCTGCGAAAGGGGTTTCGACGAGAAGCGCCAGACGTTCGTGCAGTATTATGGCGGCGAGCCGCTCGATGCTGCGCTGTTGCTGATGACGCAGGTCGGCTTTCTTCCGCGCGACGATGCGCGCATCCTCGGCACCGTCGCCGCGATCGAGCGCGAGCTTGTGGAAGGCGGTCTCGTGAAGCGCTATTCCACCGCGCGGACCGATGACGGCGTGGGCGGCCCCGAAGGCGCGTTTCTCGCTTGCTCGTTCTGGCTCGCCGACGCCTATGTGATGCTGGGGCGCCTCGACGATGCGAAGGCGATGTTCGAAAGGCTGCTCGATCTGCGCAATGATCTCGGCCTCCTCGCCGAGGAATATGATCTGGCGCGTCGCCGCCTGGTGGGAAATTTCCCGCAAGGGTTTTCCCATATCGGTGTCGTCAACACCGCCTTCAATCTCGTGCGGGCGAAAGGCCCCGCCCGGCAGCGCGCCGAGGCGGGCGCTCCCGATGGCAAGGAGAACGCCGCGCGGCCGGACCGCCTGCGTCCCCGCAGCCCGCAAGGCGGAAAAACGCCGTGGAAGGGAGAATGAGCGTCGCGGGCTGTTTCGCCGGCGTCACGCCGCGGATGCGGCCGGCTCCTCAGCCCGGAGATGGATCATTTTCGTGACGAGTTCGAACCGCACGCCGTCAGGCGCGTAGTCGACCGTCGTGTCGCCTGAGAAAGCTTCCGCGAGCGCGCGCTCGATCAGACGCGATCCGAAGCCGGAGCGCTTCGGCTTCGCGACCAGGGGCCCGCCCTTTTCGGTCCATGTGAGCCGAAAGAGTTCCTCCGAGTCGGGCGCGCCGAGAGTCCAACCGATGGCGATCGCGCCGCCGGGAACCGAGAGCGCGCCATATTTCACCGCGTTCGTTGCGAGCTCATTGATCCCGAGCGCGAGCGACAGCGATTGCTTGGCGGACAGTTCGATCGGCGGCCCTTTGATCGCGATGCGGCCCAGATCGTTGCGATGCGGCGACAAGGCGCCCTCGATCACCGCCCGGATCGGCGCGACGCTCCAGCTTGATTGCGTGAGGATGGCGTGCGCCTGACCGAGCGCGTCGATGCGGCTCGACAAGGTGTCGTGCGCCTCGTCGAGGGACGACGCGGAGCGGAAGCTCTGATTCACGATCGCGGAAATCACCGCGAGCGTGTTCTTGATGCGATGGGCCAGCTCGGCGTTGACCATCCGCGCATTCTTCTGCGCCTGAACCGTTTGAGTGGTCTCCATCACCGTGTCGATGATTCCGACGACGGCGCCGGATTCATCCCGCACAGGGCTGTAGCAGAAGGTGAACCAGGCCTCCTCCGGATAGCCGTTGCGCTCCACGGTGAGCGGGAAATTCTCGATGAAGGTCGCTTCCCCCGCGAAGGCTCTTTCCGCGATCGGGCCGATCTCGCTCCAGGCTTCGCTCCAGATGTCGCGAAACGAACGGCCGAGCGCCTCGGGCTTGGCGCCCAGAATGGGTCTGAAGGCGTCGTTGTAGATCGTCGTCAGTTCGGGCCCCCACACAAGGCATTTGGGAAAGCGCGAATTGATCAGCATGCTGACCGCGATCTTGAGCGGCGAGGGCCAATTGTCGATCGGGCCGAGGGGCGAGGCCGCCCAGTCATGAGTCAGGATGCGCGCGGCCACGTCGCCGCCGCCATCCAGGAAGTGCCGTACGGTCATGGCTTCTGGGCGCTCTGACGCCTGGGGAAACGGCGCTCGCCTTTGAAAGCGATCTTGCTTCGGCGCGCAAGCGACCGCTGCGTCAGCCCCGCAGCGCCTTGGCGGCGCGTAGGGCGAAGTAGGTGAGGACGCCGCTTGCGCCGGCGCGCTTGAACGCCATCAGGCTTTCCATCATCGCCTTGTCGCCGTCGAGCCAGCCGTTCTGGGCGGCGGCCTGGATCATCGCATATTCGCCGGACACCTGATAGGCGAAGGTCGGGACGCCAAAGGCGTCGCTGACCCGGCGGATGATGTCGAGATAGGGCAGGCCGGGCTTGACCATCACCATGTCGGCGCCTTCCGCGAGATCGAGCTCCACTTCGCGCAGCGCCTCGTCGCTGTTCGCCGGATCCATCTGATAGGTTTTCTTGTCGCCTTTCAGCATCGCGTTGGAGCCGACGGCGTCGCGGAACGGGCCGTAGAAGGCCGAGGCGTATTTCGCCGCGTAGGCCATGATCTGCGTGTCCTGGAAGCCCGCCGCGTCGAGGCCCGTCCGGATCGCGCCGACGCGCCCGTCCATCATGTCGGACGGGGCGATCACGTCGGCGCCGGCCTCGGCCTGAAGCACGGCCTGCCGCACGAGGATCGCGACCGTCTCGTCGTTCAGGATGCGGCCGTCGCGGACGATCCCGTCATGGCCGTGGCTGGTGTAGGGGTCGAGAGCCACGTCGGTGATGAGGCCGATCTCCGGGGTTGCGGCCTTCACCGCCCGGAGCGCGCGGCAGATCAGGTTGGCGCCGTTCAGCGCCTCGGAGCCGTCCTCGTCGCGCAGCGCCGGCGGCGTGTTCGGAAAAAACGCGATCGCGGTGATTCCAAGCCGCGCCGCGTTTTCGGCTTCCCGGGCGAGAAGGTCGATCGACAGACGCTCCACCCCCGGCATCGAGGCGACCGGCTCGCGCACATCCTGGCCTTCCGTGATGAACACCGGCCAGATCAGGTCGGCGACGGTGAGCGCATTTTCCGCGACCAGCCTGCGCGACCAGTCGGCCTTGCGGTTTCGCCGCATACGTACGGCAAGATCGAGCGGCTCGGTCGGCGCCCCGGCGCGGTGGGGTTGCTTGAACGGCGCGACGCGCGAGGACATGGCAGGCTCCGGAACTCGTACGACATTATCACATTGGAGCGTCTCCAAGGAATGGCTGTTTGACGCGCGGCGAAAGAGCGCGCTACGCAGCCGCGCTTTTTCCGGCGGATGGGGCGATGACGGCCGACTCTGACATCATTTGCGAACGCATTGGCGCGGCCGGCGTGGTGACGCTGAACCGGCCCCGCGCCCTGAATGCGCTCAATCTCGCCATGGTCCGGGCGATGACGCCGGCGCTGCGGGAATGGGCGGGCGATCCCGCCGTGACGCGCGTGGTCGTCAGGGGCGCGGGGGATCGCGCGTTCTGCGCCGGGGGCGACATTCGCGCGCTCTACGATCAGGGTCTGGCGGGCGATCGGGAGTCGGCGCTGGCCTTCTGGCGCGAAGAGTACCGCCTCAACGCCATGATCGCGCGCTACCCCAAGCCTTATGTCTCGCTGATCGACGGCATCTGCATGGGCGGCGGCGTCGGCCTGTCCCTGCATGGCTCCCATCGCGTCGCCGGCGATCGCTATCTCTTCGCGATGCCCGAAGTCGGCATCGGCTTCTTTCCCGATGTCGGCGCGACCTATGCGCTGCCGCGCCTGCCGGGTCATGCCGGCCTGTGGCTGGCTTTGACGGGCGATCGCGTCAAAGCCGCCGACGCGGTGGCGCTGGGCCTGGCGACGTCCCGCGTCTCGTCCTCGGCGCTCCCGGCCCTGACCGACGATCTCATCGCCGGGCGCGACGTGCAGGCTGCCATCGCCGCGCGCGCTGCGCCTGCGGAAGAGGGTCCGCTCGCCGCGGAGCGTTCCGTCATCGATCGCTGTTTCGGCGGCGCGTCGGTTGAGGAAACGCTGGCTCGTCTCGATCGGGAGGCGTCGCCGTTTGCTGCTGCGGCCGCCGCCACGATCCGGGCCAAATCGCCGACGAGTCTCAAGATCGCCTTCGAGCAGATGCGCCGCGGCGCGGAGCTGGATTTCGAGGCGGCGATCGCGCTGGAGTTTCGCATCGTGACGCGCATCATCGAGGGCCGGGATTATTACGAAGGCGTGCGCGCGGTGATCATCGACAAGGACAATGCGCCGCGCTGGACGCCGGCGACGCTGGACGGCGTGAGCCCTGCCGATGTCGCGGCTTATTTCGCGCCGCTCGGACCGAACGAGTGGCGCGCGGCGTGAGGAAGTGATGGCGGCGCGGTCATGAGCGACCAGCTTGATCTCGCGCCGAAGCGCCGTATTCCGCGCATGCGGCGCTGGACGCTTCAGCTCGCATTCTTCATGCGCGGCGTCGCCGCCGCCTGGTTCGTGAAAGGGATCACCTGGTGGATGGAGATCTGCGGCTTCGATCCGGCCGCGAGCTTCGAGTCGAAGCGGGCGGCGACGAAAGCCGTGGCCATCGGGTTCGGGGTGCTCGATCTGGTCGCCGCGGTCGGCCTGTGGCTGCTCAGCGCCTGGGGCGGCGTGATGTGGCTTCTCGCCGCCACCACGGAGATCGTTCTGACCTTCGCCGCGCCGCGAGTATTCGCAGTCAGTGATCTTCGAATAGCGACCTTAATAGGGCTTATTATAATATATCTCTTCCTTTCTTCCCTATCCGCACGGGAGTACGATCCGGATTGATAGTATTCGGCAGGTCGCGGCCCCTGGATTTCACCTTTCAGAAAGACTAAGATTTTATGATTTCAGCATTGATTTACATCGTTTTTCGCAAGATTTGATTCACGTTGGAATTTAAAACGATCTTCATTGGCGAATCCTAATCTCGCTTCATCAACGGCGCGGCGTCAGACTGCGACCGAACAAAACACAGGATGAGGCATCAATGAGCACGCAGGCGGCGACGCGGGCGGCCGACTGGCCGCAGAACGCAAAGACGGCGGTGGAGATCGGTTATCTGGAAGCCCTTGGCTTGCTGGAGCGGCTCCACCGCCGGCTCCTCGACGTCATCAAGGACGAGCTGGACCGCAAGAACCTCGACGAGATCAACGCCGTGCAGGCGCTGCTTCTCTACAACATCGCCGATAGCGAGCTGACGGCCGGCGAACTGCGGACAAGGGGCTATTATCTCGGCTCGAACGTCTCCTACAACGTCAAGAAACTGGTCGAGATGGGCTACATGCATCACGCCCGCTCGCGCATCGACAAGCGCTCCGTGCGCATCAGCCTGACCGACAAGGGCCGTTCCATCCATGCGCTGATCGCCAATGTGCTGGAAAAGCATACCAAGTCGCTGGAGCCGGTCGGCGGCATCTCGTCCGACGACTTCACCCGCATGAACCAGGCCCTGACCCGTCTGGAGCGCTTCTGGGCCGATCACATCAAATATCGCCTGTGATCGGGGGCGCGGGGCTGCGTCTCGCGCAAAGGTGATGCGCGCAAGCGGCGCGGCGCGAGCCGGCGCGCCTTAAATCCGCCGCCGCTCAAGGTTCCTTAATGCTCCCTGGACAACAAAACGGGGCGTGACCCTGGCCGTCTTGGCCGGGCTTGTTGTCATGACTCCACCTGTTTAGATGGTGAGCGATGAACCCGGCTGCATTCCCGCATCTTCTGAATCGACGGTCCGCGCTCCGCGCGCTCGCATCGACCGCGCTTGCGTCTCAAGCCGCCGCGACCGCCTGGGCGCAGGCCGCTTCCCAGGCGGAGTGGAGCCAGAGTTATGACGGCGTCGCCAATCTGAGGGTGACGCGCAACACCGTTCCGCTGCTGTCCGAGCAGACGGTGCATGCGACCGAGCAGGCGATCGAAAAATACCGGACGCTGGCCGCGACCGGCTATGTCCAGGTTCCCGCCGGCCAGTATCGGGTCGGGTCGCGTGGCCCGGGCGTGACCGCGCTTCGCCGGCGCCTCGCCCAGGATGGCGACCTGACGGCGGAAGCCGCTGGCGAATCTGATGTTTTCGATTCTTTCGTCGAGGCCGGCGTGCGCCGTTTCCAGCAGCGTCACGGCCTCAATCCGGTCGGCGTCGCCAACAATCTGACCCTGCATGCGCTCAATGTGCCGGCCGAGACGAGGCTTCGTCAGCTCGAGGTCAATCTCGTCCGCCTCCGCACGCTCGCCTCCGGCGGCCAGCCGCAGCGCTATATCGCGACCAATATTCCCGCCGCCCAGATCGAGACGGTGGAGAATGGCGTCGTTCAGACCCATCACCAGGCGGTCGTCGGCAAGCCTGATCGCCAGTCGCCCATTCTCACGACCCGGATTCCGGAGATCAATTTCCATCCCTACTGGACGACGCCCGCCTCGATCATCCGCAAGGATCTGATCCCGAAGATGAGGACGGAGCCCAACTATCTGACAGAGAACAGGATTCGCATCTTCAACGGGCAGGGGCAGGAGGTTCCGGCGACCGCCGTGAACTGGAACTCGCCCGACGACGCCCTGAAATACCGGTTCCGGCAGGATCCGGGCGATTTCAACTCCATGGGCACCGTGCGCATCAATGTGCCCAGCCCGCACGGCGTCTATATGCACGACACCAATTCCAAGGGCCTGTTCGGCGACGACGCGCGTTTCCACTCGTCGGGCTGCATCCGGGTCCAGAATGTCCGCGACTACGTCGCCTGGATTCTCAAGAACACGCCGGGCATGACGCGGGAGAAGGTCGAGGAGCTTTTCCGCGGCGGCCAGCGGGTCGATGTCAAGGTCGCCGACCCGGTGCAACTCTATTGGGTGTATATCACCGCCTGGGGCGCGCCGGACGGCGTGACACAGTTCCGCGAGGACATCTATAACAAGGACGGCCTGGGCAAGGTGCCGATGGCGGCTCTCCAGGGAGTCACCGCCAACGACTGAGCGAATTAGCCCTCCCTCGGTTTGGCGTGACGACGCCCCGCTTTTCGCGAGAAAAGCGGGGCGTTTGTTTGCCGGCCCGCGGGCGCGCCTGGCGGTCAGACCAGAAGGAGCGTTCCCGTGAGCAGGAGATAGGCTGACGAGAACGCCGCAAGTTCGACGTTCCGCTGCGCGGCGCGCAGAAACCGGGCGGTTTTCGGCGGCGGAGGGTCCTCGAAGCCCGGCAGGGGCGGGTCGGAAATCCCGGGCCGGCGCGGATCGGCCGGCTCCTCCACCGGAGGATCGATCGGATCGCGCTGCGGCGTGCGCGCCGGTTCCGGCTGTTCGGGGTCCTGGGGCGTCTCGACCGGATGCGGTGTCGGCTCTTTCGGCACGGCGGCGGCTCCTTCTTCGAGCCTGATAACCGCTGAACGCCGCTGCGGTTCCTTGTCGCCGCGATCAGGAAGGCTTACCAGCCCGCCTGCTGGGCCATTCCCCGCATGCGGTTGGCGAGATCGCGCAGGCTGACCTCTGGCTTCTCGCCGGGAGCGTCCACGCCATGGGCGTTGGCGGACGGCATGTTGCGCCGGTCCTGCGACGCGAACATCATGCGCATCGGCGTCGCGACGCCTTCGCCGAACGCGATCGCCTCCCGGTTTCCGATCGCCGACAGGAACCCGATGGTGCTCGCCGACGAATCCGCGATCGCGCGGCGGATGATTTCCTGGTCGCGATCGTTGCCGAGCCGCATCGCGAACACGGTCGAGCACTGCGACAGGATCGTGGGGTCGAGCTCGCCGGGGCGCTGCGTGACCACGCCGAGATAGCAGCCGTATTTGCGGCCTTCCTTGGCGATGCGCGCGATGGCCTGCCGGGTCGGCGCGAAGCCCACGCTCATGTCCTGCGGCACATAGCGATGCGCTTCCTCGCAGAGCACGAGGATTTCATAGCCTCCGCTGGACAGCATCGCGAGGTCGAAGGCGATGCGCGAAAGCACGGAGGCGACGGAGTTGACCACCTCGGAGGGAAGTCCCGCCAGCTCGAACACCGTGATCGGCCGGCCGCCATGCGGAACGCGGAAGATCTTGCCGATGATCCGCTCCATGCTGTCGTCGAAGCCGGCGCCGCCGAACATGAAACGGAAGCGCGGATCCTTGTTCAGCGCGTCGAGCCTGTGCCGCAGCGACCGCAGCCGCGCGCGATCGTGCTGGACGTCGAGCTTGCCGAGATGATCGTCGAGAATCTGGATCAGATCCAGCATGCGGTAGGGAACGGGCGTGTCGGCCGTCGTCGCGGAGCCTGAATCGGTCGGCCGTTTCAGGATGCTGATCGATGCGCCGAGCGAATCGCCGGCGCGGTTGCGGGATTTCGCCAGCGCGATCATGTCGCGCAGGATTTCCTGCTCTTCGTCGAGGCCGGTCCGGCCGCGAAAGACGACCTCGGAGAGCTCCTCGAACTTGAACATCCAGAACGGCAGTTCGAGCGTGCTCGCGTCGATGGTGATCGACAATTCCGAGAAGGCGTTCGCATATTCGTTGTGCGGATCGAGGATGAGAACCCGCAGATCCGGCTTGGTCTCCACGGACTTTCGCACCAGCATGGAGACCGCTGTCGATTTGCCGACGCCGGTCGTGCCGACGACGGCGAAGTGGCGGTTCAGCATGTCGTGGATGCTGACGGACGCGGCGATGCTGGCGTCCTGCGACAGCCTGCCGATTTCCACGCCGCTGCGCTCGCCGAGATTGTAGACCGCCGCGAGATCGGCGCTCCTGATCTGATGCGCTTCGGCGCCGAGATAGGGATAGCGCAGCAGCCCGCGCTTGAATCGCGCCTCCTCGCCCTCGCCGGTCACCTCGCCGACGAGCTCCACCTTGATGAGGGCGGTGTTCGCGCCCTTGTCGTCCCATCGGTCCGACTCCGATGATATCTCGTACACCAGTCCGACGATGCGGCCGTCGCCGAGATTGATCGTGCACAGCTTGCCGATCGACCAGTAATCGCCCGTCGCGCCGGCGTTGGCCACGCTGGCGGACAGCGTCGCGCGCGCGCCGTCGCAGGCGACGACGCGCCCCATCAGCCGCTCGGACGGCTGAAGGACGTCGCGGCGCTCCGGCGCGATGTTGCGATCGAACAATCCGCGATGGACAATCGATTCCATGATGCGCTCATTCCGCGTGAAATCGGTGTGAATCCAGCGCCCGTCCGCGTTAACATTGAGTGCCCTCCGCCCGCTGATCCGGCGCGAACCGCGCAAAAAGGCGGCCAAACCGCTGGGATGGTTCGCCGTCGGTTGGCGGTCCGGCGCGCATTTGCGGCGGCCCGTTAATCCATTCCGAACCGCTGTTTCGCCAGGCGGACGCCGGCCGGGGCGGCTTTCCTGCGGGATGCGCCGCATGCTATGCGGCGGCGCAGCAAAGCGGACCGCATCGCGGCGGCGCGCCGGACAATCCCGTCCCGCCCGCCTGGCTTCGGAGCCGAAAGCCGTTTTGCTTCAGATCGTTGGAGACCATCATGAGCCCGACTGAAGCGCGCGCCCCAAGGCCGCAGAACGACAGCTTCTTCTCGGCGCCGCTGTCGGGTAGCGACCCCGAGATCGCGAGCGCCATTGCGCTCGAACTCGGTCGCCAGCGCGACGAAATCGAGCTCATCGCCTCCGAGAACATCGTCTCCCGCGCCGTGCTGGAGGCCCAGGGTTCGGTTCTGACCAACAAATATGCGGAAGGCTATCCGGGCAAACGCTATTATGGCGGCTGCCAGTACGTGGACATCGTGGAGACGCTCGCCATCGAGCGCGCCAAGAAGCTGTTCGGCGCGCAGTTCGCCAACGTCCAGCCGAACTCCGGCAGCCAGATGAACCAGGCGGTGTTTCTCGCGCTGCTCAAGCCGGGCGACACCTTCATGGGGCTCGATCTGAATTCGGGCGGCCATCTCACCCATGGCTCGCCGGTGAACATGTCGGGCAAATGGTTCAACGTCGTCAGCTACGGCGTTCGCCGCGACGATCATCGCCTCGACATGGACGAGATCGAGAAGCTCGCGCGCCAGCACAAGCCCAAGCTCATCATCGCCGGCGGCACGGCCTATTCGCGCGTCTGGGACTTCCCGCGCTTCCGCCAGATCGCGGATGCGGTCGGAGCCTATCTGATGGTCGACATGGCGCATTTCGCCGGCCTCGTCGCCGGCGGCGCGCATCCCTCGCCGGTGCCGCACGCCCATGTCGTGACCACCACCACCCACAAATCCCTGCGCGGCCCCCGCGGCGGCATGGTTCTGACGAATGACGAGGACATCGCCAAGAAGATCAACTCGGCGGTGTTCCCCGGCCTTCAGGGCGGCCCGCTGATGCATGTCATCGCGGCCAAGGCGGTGGCCTTCAAGGAGGCGCTGGAGCCGGAATTCAAGGTCTATGCGAAGAACGTCGTCGAGAACGCCCGCGCGCTCGCCGCGACGCTGAAATCCGCCGGCTTCGACATTGTCTCCGGCGGCACCGACAACCATCTGATGCTGGTGGATCTGCGGCCCAAGAACGTGAACGGCAAGCGCTCCGAGGCGTCGCTCGGCCGCGCCCACATCACCTGCAACAAGAACGGCATTCCCTTCGATCCGGAGAAGCCGTTCGTGACCTCCGGCGTCCGCCTTGGCACGCCGGCCGGCACCACGCGCGGCTTCGGCGTCGCTGAATTCCAGAAGATCGGCGAACTGATTGCCGAAACGCTGGAAGGCCTGTCGAAGGCCAACGCCGACGAGAACAACGCGCCGGTCGAAGCGGCCGTGCGCGCGAAGGTGAAGGAACTGACGGATCGGTTTCCGTTGTATGCGTAACATGCGGCAGTCGGCGGTAGGGCTTGGGCAGTCGGAATTTTCTTTTCCGATTGCCGATTGCCGATCGCCGACTGCCCCATAGCGGCGGAGCCGCCCCCATGCGCTGCCCATACTGCGGCTCCCTTGAAACCCAGGTGAAGGACTCGCGGCCGACGGAGGATGCGTCGGCCATCCGCCGCCGCCGCGTCTGCGATTCCTGCGGCGGGCGCTTCACCACCTTCGAGCGCGTGCAGTTGCGCGAGCTGACCATCGTGAAGAAATCCGGCCGTCGCGCTCTGTTTGATCGCGACAAGCTCGCATCCTCGATCAAGGTCGCGCTGCGCAAGCGGCCGGTCGATGAGGAGAAGGTCGAGCGCATGATCAACGGCGTCGTGCGCCAGCTCGAGAGCCTCGGCGAATCCGACATTCCCAGCGCCAAGGTCGGCGAACTCGTGATGGAGGGGCTCAAGCATCTCGACGATGTCGCCTATGTGCGCTTCGCCTCGGTCTATCGCGACTTCCGCGAGGCGCGCGATTTCGAGGATTTCATCGGCGAGCTGACCTCCGACGATCAGCCGCCGCCGCGCGCCAAGCAATGACGGTCGTCCGGCCGCCCTGGGTCGCAGCCGATGGGGACGCCGCGCAGGGCGCGCGCGACGAAGCCTTCATGCGCCGCGCGCTCGCGCTGGGCGACGAAGCGCTCGGAACGACATGGCCCAATCCCAGCGTCGGCGCCGTCGTGGTGCGGGAGACGACGAACGGTCCGGCGATCGTAGGGGAGGGCGTGACCCAGCCGGGCGGGCGTCCGCATGGCGAGCCGGTCGCGCTCGATCATGCCGGGGACGCCGCTGTCGGCGCGACGCTCTATGTCACGCTGGAGCCTTGCGCCCATCGCTCGGTGCGCGGCGCGACGCCCTGCGTCGAGCGGACCTTTCTCGCCGGCGTCAGGCGCGCCGTCATCGCGATCGAGGATCCCAACAGGCACATCGCCGGTCTCGGCGTCGCGCTCCTGCGCAGCATGGGCGTCAGCGTCACGACGGGCGTTCTGCGCGGCGATGCGGCGCGGTCTCATCGCGGCCACTTCTCGCGCGTGCGACGCGGCCGGCCGATGGTGACGCTGAAGATCGCCCGCACCGCCGACAATTATTGCGCCGGCCCCGGCGGCGCGCGGCTGCAGATCAGTTGCGGCGAAGCCAGCCGCGAGGTGCATCTGCTGCGCGCGCATCATGACGCGATCATGGTCGGCGTCGGCACGGTTCTCGCCGATGATCCGCAACTCACCGTGCGGCTGGAAGGTCTGGAGCACCGCTCGCCGGTGCGCGTCGTGCTCGACAGCCGGCTGCGCACGCCGACAGACTCCGCGCTGTTCCGCACGGCGCGCGCGGCGCCGGTCTGGATCGTCGCCGCCGAGGACGCGCCTGTTCACGCCGAGCATGCGCTGCGCGGTGCCGGCGCCGAGGTGATGCGCGTCGGTCGCGGCGGCGACGGCGCGCTCGACCTCAAGGAGGCGCTGGAGCTTCTGGCGACGCGCGGGATCACGCGCGTCTTTTCCGAAGGCGGCCCGGTGGTCGGTGAGCAACTCGCCCTGCGCGACCTCGTCGATGTGATGGTGGTGTCGACGTCGGTGAAGCGGCTCGACGCGCCCGGCGTGGTCGCGATCAGGGACGGGCTTGCGGAGCGCCTCGCCGCGCCGGGCGTCTTCACGCTGCGCGCGATGCAGGTCCATGGCGACGACACGTTCGAGATTTTTGAAAGGCCCGTTTGATGTTCACCGGACTGGTCAGCGATGTCGGAACCATCATCGCGGCCGAGGGCGATTCCGCCACGCTGCGCAAGTTCAGGATCGAGACGAGTTATGATCCCGCTTCGATCGAGCTCGGCGCGTCGATCGCCTGCGCCGGCGTCTGTCTGACGGCGGTGGATCGCGGCGCCGAAGGCAACATGCGCTGGTTCGAGGTCCACGCCGCGGCCGAGACGCTGTCGCGCACGCTGGCGCGGGACTGGAGCGTGGGCGCGCGCGTCAATCTCGAACGCTCGCTGCGCGTCGGCGACGAACTCGGCGGCCATCTCGTCACCGGCCATGTCGACGGCGTCGCCGACATCGTGCGGCGCGAGGACATCACGGACGGTTCCGGCCCGTGGGGCGCGACGGCGAAATTCATCATCCGGCCGCCGCGCGATCTCATGCGCTTCATCGCCGAGAAAGGCTCCGTCAGCCTCGACGGAACCTCGCTCACCGTGAACGAGGCGCAGGGCGACTGGTTCTCGGTGCTGCTCATTCCGCACACGCTCGCGGTGACGACATGGGGCGACCGCCGCACCGGCGATCGCGTTCATGTCGAGATCGACATGCTGGCCCGCTACGCCGCGCGACTGATGGAAGCGAAGGCGAACGGCTTCTAAAAATTGATCCTTTGCGCCGCGCGTTTGCGCGGCGGCGGGTTTTGCGTCACGCTCCTTCGGTACCGGAGCGGGGGCTGCATCCATGCGCGCATCAAGTCGCCGCGGCGCGGTGAAGGCGCTCGCCATCGCCGGAACCCATGTCGTCGCGCTCGGCTGGGATATGAAAGCCGCCGACATCCGGAGCAGAACGATTCTCGGCTTCGCGATTCAGCGCACCCGCGCGCGCGACGGCGAAAGAATCTGGCTGCTCGGCCAGAAGACGTTCGAGCATGTCGGCGATCCGCCCGGACCTGGCGTTCCGGTGTCGAGCCGCGTCCATCCGTTCCAGGCCTTTCAATGGTCGGACTACACGGTGTCGCCGGGCGAATCCTACGCCTATCGCATCGTCGCGATGACGGGCGAGCCGGGCGCGTTGCGCGAAGGGCCGTCCGCGACGCTGAAGGTCACGACCGAAAGCGGCAAGACCGGCAAGCATTCGGTGTTCTTCAACCGCGGCGCCGCGGCGTCGCAGGAATATGCGCGGCGTTTCCAGAACAAGCGCCCCGACGAGCTCGGCGAAGCGGCGTGGGCGTGGCTGTCGCGCGGACTCGTCGAGGCGCTGGAGGAATTCATCGCGCAGGCCGGAGAAGGCGACGAACTGCACGGCGCGATCTTCGAGTTCAAGCATCCGCGCATCTATGCGGCCCTGAAGGCGGCGAAGAAGCGCAAGGCGAAGATTTTCATCGCCTATGACGGCAAGAGCCAGAAGGACGCGAACGAGGCGGCGCTGAACGGCGACGACGTGTTTTCCTGGCTGAAGCGCGACAGCGAGATCAAGGCGCGCAAAAGACCGGGGAGCTTCGCGCACAACAAGTTCATCGTGCTGTCGCAGGCCGGGCGTCCGCGTCAGGTCTGGACGGGTTCGACCAATCTCAGCGTCAACGGCCTGTTCGGCCATTCCAACAACGGCCATGTCGTGCGCGACGAGACGGTGGCGCGCGCCTTCCGGAGCTATTGGGACCGGCTCTGGGACGATCCCACGCGAAAGCCGCTGTCGCAGGCGAACTTCGCCGCTGAACCCGCGCCGCCCGCGGCGCAGGCGGAGATTTCCGTCGTGTTCTCGCCGCAGCCCGACATGGCGGCGCTGCAATGGTACGCCGCGCTCGCGGGCGCCGCGAAGAAGCCGCTGTTCGCGACCTTCGCGTTCGGCATGAGCGATCTGTTCACGCCCATCTATGAGCGGCGCGACAATGTGCTGCGCTTCGCGCTGATGGAGCGCAAAGGCAACGGCGCGCAGTTCGCCGCGCAGGCGAAGGTCATCGACCGCATCCGCCGTCTGCCCAACACCGTCGTCGCGGTCGGCGATTATGTCGATGAGAACAACGCGCTCGATCGCTGGCTCGTCGAGACCGACCGCATCGTCAACGATGTGAACGTCCGCTTCGTCCATACGAAATACATGCTCATCGATCCTCTGGGAGAGGAGCCGATCCTGATCGTCGGCTCGGCGAATTTCTCGAAAGCGAGCACGGACACGAACGACGAGAACATGCTGGTCGTTCGCGGCGACAAGGCGCTCGCCGACATCTATCTCGGCGAGTTCATGCGGCTGCACGCCCATTACGCGTTTCGGGAATCGCTCGGCTTCGCGCGCGGCAGGGATAAGGACTATGTGAGGCGCCGCGCCTATCTCATACCGGGCGTCGACTGGATCAAGGGCGACGCGCCCGGTCAGGGCTATTTCGACAGCGGCTCGCCGCGCGCCTTGCGGCGAGCCTATTTCTCCGGAGGCTAGCGCGTTTTCGAGCGAAGCGGACGCCGCTTCGCGTCAAGAAAGCGCAACGGCGCAAGAATTCGGGAGCCGGGGCGGCATGCGCGGGCCGCGCTTGCGGCTTTCCGGTCGGCGGGGTAGGGAGCCCGCCGTTCTTTGAAGCAGAGGTTCCGATGGCCGGCGCGCGCCAATCCGAAACGGTCGATTTTTCCAGGCTGGCCGGCGCTCGCGTGCTCATCGTCGAGGCGCGGTATTATGATGGGATCGCGGACGAATTGCTGGCCGGCGCGCGCAAGGCGCTGGCGGCCGCGAAGGTCAGCATCGAGGTGCTCACCGTTCCCGGCGCTCTGGAGATTCCGCCGATGATCGCGATCGCCTGCGACGCGGCGGCAAAAGCCGGCGACCCGATCGAGGCCGTCGTCGCGCTGGGCTGCGTGATCCGCGGCGAGACGACGCACTACGAGATCGTGTCCGGAGAAAGCTCGCGCGCGCTGATGGACCTGTCGGTGGCGCGCGGCCTGCCGCTCGGGAACGGGATATTGACCGTGGAGAACGACGCGCAGGCCTGGGCGCGCGCGCGTGTCGGCGAGCAGAACAAGGGCGGCGGCGCGGCGGAAGCCGCGCTCACGGTTCTTGCGATCAAGCGCAGCCTGAGCGAGATGGCCGGCCGCGGCGTTTCGTCAGCAGCCTCTTCCGAGGCGGTCTGAATGTCGCGCGCGGAGAAACGGGCGGCGGCGCGTCTCGGCGCCGTTCAGGCGCTTTACGAGCTTGAGGCGTCGGAGAAGGGCGTCAACGAGGCGCTCGCGGAATTCGAGACCCATTGGCTCAACCGCGAGGTCGACGAGGTGCCGGCGCGCGCGGCCGACGACGCCTTTTTCCGCGATCTCGTGTCGGGCTTCGTGCGCGAGCAGGCGATGCTGGACCAGCGCATCGACGCGGCTCTGCAGAAGGGATGGCCGCTGCGCCGCATCGAGATGGTGCTCCGCGCCATATTGCGCGCCGCTTCTTACGAACTCTATTTCCGTCCCGACGTGCCGGCGCGCGCCGTCATCAGCGAATATGTCGATGTTGCGCATGCGTTTCATGAACGCGACGAGGCGGGCCTGATCAACGCCGTTCTCGATGCGCTGGCGCGCGACGCCCGTCCCGACGAACTGGCGCGGCGCGCGAACTGACGGCGTCGGGGGGAATCATGGCGCCCTCCGCGGAAGACGATCTGATCGCGACCTATTTCGCGCCCATCGCCGGCGCGGCGGGTCTCGGGCTTGTCGATGACGCCGCGCTGATGACGCCGCCGGCGGGATGCGATCTGGTCGTCACGGTCGACGGCGTGTCGCAGGGGCGGCATTTCCTCGACGATCCGCCTGAAACGATCGCGCGCAAGGCGCTGCGCGTGAACCTGTCCGATCTCGCCGCGAAAGGCGCCGATCCGCTCGGCTTCGTCCTCATGCTCGCGACGCCCGCGTCATGGAGCGTCGCAGCGCGAGCGGCGTTCCTGAAGCCGTTCGCGGCCGCGCTGGGCGAGGACGCGCGCGCTTACGGATGCCCGCTCATCGGCGGCGACACGATCGCGGCCGATGGCCCGCTCACGCTCGCGATCACGGCGTTCGGCGCTGTTCCGAAAGGCCGCATGGTTCCGAGAACCGGCGCGCGCGCCGGCGATCTGATCGTCGTGAGCGGAACGATCGGCGACGCTGCGCTCGGTCTCAAGCTTCGGCGCGCCCTTGAGAAGGACGCGCGCGGCGCGTCCGCGTTGCTGTCGCTGTCGCAGGCCCATCAGGATTATCTTCTCGACGCCTATCGTCATCCGCGTCCGCGCAATGCTCTTGCGACAGCGCTTCGCGATTACGCCCATGCTGCGATGGACGTGTCGGACGGGCTTGTCGGCGATGTCGTCAAGATGCTGCGCGCCTCCGGCGTCGGCGGCGTGATCGAGGTCGAGGCGGCGCCGCTGTCGGACGCCGCGCGCGCCGCGCTCGCGCTCGATCCGGCGCTGCTGCGAACGGTCGCGACGGGCGGCGACGATTATGAGGTCGCGGCCTGCTGCTCCGAGGCGGAGTGGCCGGCTCTGCGCGCCCGCGCGGAAGCGGCGGGCGTCCCCTTCACGCCGATCGGGCAGGCTGGCGCGCGCGGCGAAGCGGTTTCGGTCGCGCCCGCGCGCTGGTCCGGCCTTCTCGCCTCCGGCTCCTTCAGCCATTTTTGAAGACTGCGATGTCGATAGCGGCCACTGATCATTTGGCGAAGCGGAACGCGGCCGTGTTTGCGACGGCGCAGGCGATCGGCGGCGCGACCCATTCGATCGTCATCGCGTCCGGCGGCCTCGTCGGGCAGTATCTCGCTCACAATCCGGCGTTCTCGACCTTGCCGGTGTCGATCACCCAGCTCGGCCTTGCGCTCTCCACCTTGCCGGCCGCTTTTCTGGCGCGTCGTGTGGGGCGGCGGCTGACGTCGATTCTGGGCATGCTTTCAGGCGCCGTCTGCGGCGCGCTGGCCGCCTTCGCGATCGTGCGGGGATCGTTCGCGCTTTTCTGCCTGGCGGCGCTGCTTGTCGGCTTCAACGCCGCCACGCTGCAGCAATATCGCTTCGCCGTCGCCGACGCCGCGACGCCCGCGCTGAAGGCGCGCGTCATCTCCTGGGTGATGGTCGGCGGCGTGTTTTCGGCGGTGATCGGGCCGCAGACGGCGATCTGGACCCGCGATCTTCTCGCGCCGATTCCGTTCGCGGGCGTGTTCGTCGGTCATATGGCGCTGGCGCTCATCTGCGCGCTCGTGCTGACCCGGCTTGTGGATACGGAGCCGGCCACGGTCAGCGCCGCCGGCGGCGGCCCGGCGCGCCCGCGCGGCGAGATCCTTCGCCAGCCGCGCCTGCTGGCCGCGATCGTCTGCGGCGTGGTCTCCTATGGGCTGATGAGCTTCGGCATGACGGCGGCGCCGATCGCCATCGTCGATTGCGGCTTCACGCCGGGCGAGGCGTGGCTGGGCGTCCAGTGGCATATCCTCGGCATGTTCGCCCCGAGCCTGTTCACGGGGCGTCTGATCGACCGCTTCGGCAAGGAGAAGGTGACGGCGGCGGGCCTGCTCCTGCTGGCGGCGTCCGCGACGACGGCGTTGATGGGTACGGAATCGCTAGCGCATTTCTGGACGTCGCTGACGCTGCTCGGCGTCGGCTGGAACTTCGCTTTCATCGGCGCGACCGCCATGGTCACCGACTGTTATCGTCCGTCCGAGCGCGCGCTGGTGCAGTCGGTGAACGACTTCGCGGTTTTCGGAACGGTCGCGATTGCATCGTTCGCGTCCGGGCAGATCCTCAACAGCGGGGGATGGGCGATGGTCAACTGGATCATGTTCCCGGCTCTCGCGCTCGCCGCTCTGGCGCTGCTCGTGTCGGCCTGGATGAGGATGAAGACGGCGTGACCAGCGCGGGAGAGGCGTCGGAATCTGAGCTCTCGCCCTTTCGCCGCCGCCGCGTCGCCCTGCCGGCGCGGGGAGGCGAGATGGCGGTCCTCGAAGCGGGGCCGTCGGATCGCCCGGTCGATCTCGTCTTCGTTCACGCCAATGGCTTCAACGCCCGCACCTACCGAACGATCCTCGCGCCGCTGGCGCGCAGCGCGCGCGTCCTGGCGGCGGATTTGCGCGGCCACGGCCTGACGGATCTGCCGGTCAGGACGGATGGGCGGCGCTCCTGGCTCGATCATCGCGACGACCTGCGCGCGCTGCTGGAGGCCGAGGGCGTGCGCGGGGCCGTGCTGTCGGGCCACTCGATGGGCGGCGTGGTCTGCCTGCTCGCGGCCCGGGCCGCGCCGGCGGCTGCGCGCGGCCTCGTCCTGTTCGACCCGGTGATCCTGTCGCCCGCCATGACGGCGGCCGTGTTCGCGGGAACCATGCGGCCGTTTCATCTGGTGGATCAGGCGCTGGCGCGGCGCGCGATATTCCCGAGCCGCGAAGCCGCGCTTCAATCCTATCGGGGCCGCGGCGCGTTCCGGACCTGGTCGGACGAGCAACTCGATGATTATGTCGCCGACGGCTTCCGGCCGCGCGGAGACGGACAGGTCGAGCTGCGCTGCCCGCCGGAATGGGAAGCGTCGAACTTCCGCTCGCACGCGCATGACTGCTGGGCCGCGCTGCGTGAGACGACCTGCCCGGTCCGCATCATCGCGGCGGAGCTTGATTCTCCCTGCGCCGCGCCCGCGCATGCCGGCGAGCTTCCGCCGGACCGCCGCGTCACCGTCGAGGTCGCGCCTGGAACGTCTCATTTCATTCCGATGGAGCGTCCGGAACTGGCGCGCGACGCGATAAAGGCGGCGCTCGACCGCTGAGCGGGGAAGCAAAAGCAAAAACGGCGGAAAAGCGGCGTTGCGCCCCGTTATCAATTTGTTACAAGCGCCCGCCGGTTGTTCCGCGCCAACAAATAAAATCGGTCCTCGCCGTCCAGCTCTCTGGAATCGGTCTCAGCTACGAACAGTTGGAAAACGCCTCATGTCCCTTGTCCTGATTATCATCTTAGGTGCGTTATCGATCGCATACGGCGTCTGGGCCTATGGCGACGTGATGAGGCGCGACGCCGGCTCGCCGCGGATGCAGGAAATCTCGGGGGCTGTGGCGGAAGGAGCGCAGGCCTATCTCAAGCGGCAATACACCACGATCGCCATCGTCGGTGTCGTGCTCTTCGCGCTGATCTACTATTTCCTCGGCGGCAAGACCGCGATCGGGTTCCTCATTGGCGCCGTGCTCTCGGGCGCGGCCGGCTTCATCGGCATGAACGTCTCGGTCCGGGCCAACGTCCGCACCGCGCAGGCCGCGATGCAGTCGCTCGGGCAGGGGCTCGACGTCGCCTTCAAGGCGGGCGCGGTCACCGGCCTTCTGGTCGCCGGCCTCGCGCTGCTTGGCGTCGCGATCTATTTCGGCGTTCTGACGAGCATGCTCGGCCTCCGCGCCGACAGCCGCGAGGTGATTGACGCGCTTGTGGCGCTCGGCTTCGGCGCGTCGCTGATCTCGATCTTCGCCCGTCTCGGCGGCGGCATCTTCACCAAGGGCGCCGACGTCGGCGCCGATCTCGTCGGCAAGGTCGAGGCCGGAATTCCGGAAGACGATCCGCGCAACCCCGCGACGATCGCCGACAATGTCGGCGACAATGTCGGCGACTGCGCCGGCATGGCCGCCGACCTGTTCGAGACCTATGCGGTGACCCTTGTCGCGACGATGGTGCTCGCGGCGATCTTCTTCGCCGGTCAGCCCTCTCTCGGCGCGATGATGCTCTACCCGCTCGCCATCGGCGGCGCCTGCATCGTCACCTCGATCATCGGCACCTTCTTCGTGAAGCTCGGCGCGAACCAGTCGATCATGGGCGCGCTCTACAAGGGCTTCATCGCCACCGGCGTGCTGTCGATCGGGGCCATCGCCATCGTGAACGTCTGGATCCTCGGCGGCTTTGGCGCGAGCTTCACGACGCAGGCCGGCGTGACGTTCACCTCCAGCCAGCTCTTCTGGTGCGCGGTGACGGGTCTGGCGGTGACGGCGCTGATCGTCGTCATCACCGAATACTACACCGGCACGGGCAAGCGTCCGGTCGTGTCGATCGCGCAGGCGTCGGTGACGGGGCATGGCACCAACGTCATCCAGGGCCTCGCCGTGTCGCTTGAGGCGACGGCGCTGCCGACGATCGTCATCGTCGCCGGCATCGTCGTCAGCTACAACCTCGCCGGCCTGTTCGGCATCGCGATCGCGACCACCGCGATGCTCGCGCTCGCCGGCGTCGTCGTCGCGCTCGACGCGTTCGGCCCGGTGACGGACAACGCCGGCGGCATCGCCGAGATGGCCGGCCTGCCCAAGGAAGTGCGTCATTCGACCGACGCGCTCGACGCGGTCGGCAACACGACGAAGGCGGTCACCAAGGGCTATGCGATCGGCTCCGCCGGCCTCGGCGCGCTGGTGCTGTTCGCCGCCTACACCTCCGACCTGAACTTCTTCACGACGGAGGCGAACAAGGCGGGTTCGACGGCCTATCAGTACTTCAAGGGCGTGACGGTCGATTTCTCGCTGTCCAATCCGTATGTCGTCGTCGGCCTGCTGTTCGGCGGCCTCATCCCGTTCCTGTTCGGCGGCATGAGCATGACGGCGGTCGGCAAGGCCGCCGGCTCGGTGGTCGAAGAGGTCCGCCGCCAGTTCAAGGAGAAGCCGGGCATCATGGCCGGCACGGAGCGTCCGGATTACGCGCGCGCGGTCGATCTGCTGACCCGCGCGGCGATCAAGGAGATGGTCATTCCCTCGCTCCTGCCGGTGCTCGCGCCGATCGTGACCTACTTCGTGATCTACGCGATCGCGGGCAAGAGCCAGGCCTTCTCCGCCGTCGGCGCGATGCTGCTCGGCGTCATCGTCACCGGCCTGTTCGTCGCCATCTCGATGACCTCGGGCGGCGGCGCCTGGGACAACGCCAAGAAGTCGTTCGAGGACGGCTTCGTCGACAAGGACGGCGTGAAGCATCTGAAGGGCTCGGAGGCCCACAAGGCGTCCGTGACCGGCGACACCGTCGGCGACCCCTACAAGGACACGGCCGGTCCGGCCGTGAACCCGGCGATCAAGATCACCAACATCATCGCGCTTCTGCTGCTCGCCGTGCTCGCGCACATGTAAGAGGCGGCCGACAGCCTATCGCATGAAACCCCGCGGCCTGGTCCGCGGGG
>MKVY01000033.1:97310-126583 GCA_001899525.1 Rhizobiales bacterium 65-9 | reverse complement strand
ACATCGGTCGGCCAGTGCGCGCCGAGGCGAATGCGGCTCAGGCCGACGAGCAGCGTCGTCAGAACGGCGCAGGCGAGCGCCATCCGCCGCGCGGTCGTTCCGCTCGCCGTCGCGAGCAGGGCGAGCGCGCCGGCGAGCACGCCGGTCATCAAGGCGTGGCCGCTCGGATAGCTCAGCGTGAACACGGCGATATGGCTTTCGTCCGCCGGCGGCCGCGGCTTGGCGAACATCAGCTTCAGCCCGAGATTTGCAGCGGTCGCGAAGGCGAGCGTCATCGCGAGAATGATCGCGTCGCGCCGGCGCCGGTTCGCCCAGAACATCGCGCACGCGATCGCCGCCGAGCCGACGATAACCGGAAAACTGCCCACCGCCGTCAGGTCGCGAACGGCCTCGAGCTGTCGCTGGCCGGCGTCCTGCGGCAGCAGGAGAAGCGCGCGAACAGACTGGTCGAAGGGCCCGAGGGCTGATGAGGAGAGAGCGGCCGCGGCGAGGAGGGCCGCCGCGGCGGTCGGGATCAGGACGCGTGATCGCATGGAAGGTCAGCCAGAGCGGTTGGCGAGGGCGAGTTCTCCGTCGCGAGCGGCGATGACGGACAGCGACAAAGGCCTGACGGCGTAGGCGATCGGATTGCGCTCGCGGGTGAGTTCCCCGTCCGTGGAGACGCTGACGCGCGGTCGACCGAGATCGATCGATACGCTGAGCGCGTGCGCGGTCTCGACATCGGGGTCGTCGCGCCATTTCCCGCGCAGGATCGACCAGCCCATTCTGATCTTGTCCGTCCAGCTCCGGGGGCCGAACATCACCACTTCCAGACGCCCGTCCGTCAGCGTGGTCCGACGCCAGGGCGTCCCGTCGAATCGGTTGTTGGAGACGACGATCGCATAGGCCGTTCTTGTCGCCGTCTCCCCGTCGAGATCCATCGTCACCTCGAAGGGATGACTTCTGATTGCAGAACGCAGGGCGGCGAGCGCAAAGCCGAGAAGGCGCGCGCGGGGCAGCGCTTCGCGCATCTGCTCCCGCTCGCGCGCCATGAGGCCGAAATAGCCGAAGCCTGAGATGGAATGGAAGGGGCGGCCGTTGATCGTCGCGAGATCGACCGCCACCGGAACGCCTTCCGCGAGCTTCCGAGCCTGCTCTCCCGGCGTCCCGGTCATGCCGAGATCACGCGCGAACAGATTGAGCGTGCCGAGACCCAGGACGCCGCAAGCGCGCTTCGTCCGGGCGAGCGCCGGAAGCGCGCGGCTGATGGTGCCGTCGCCGCCCGCGAGCACGACGGTCGCGTTCGGATCGGCTGCGGCGCGCTCCAGCGCCTGTGCGATCTGTTTGCCCCGGACCGCCTCGATATGGACGTCGGCGCCCGCGGAGGCCAGCCCGCTCCTGATCTCCTGCGCGACCGCGCTCTCATGGCCGGCGAGCGTCGTTCCGGATTTGGCGTTCAGCACGACGCGATACCGCGCGCGAAAGGGGCTGTCTGCGTCGTCGGCGGGCATGGGCGAGGCGGGGTCCCGGTGACCCACGGCAATGCGCTTGCGCCGGGTAGGTTCCGCCTACGAGGGAGGAGCCGGCCGTTGGCGCAGCTCAGAACCGGCCGATGCCCAGTAGCAGGTTGCGTATGAAGCTTGGCTCCGTACCGCCTGTGGGCGTCGTGCGGTTGATGAAATCGAACACCTTGCCGTCTTCGAGGCCGTAATTGGCCACCCGTTCCACCTTGAAGCCCTGGTTGAAATAGACCGTGAAAACCCGCCGCTCGATTTCGGAATCCTGCATGAACTGCACGCGCCGGCGGGTGATCTGGCTGATATAGTAGAAGGTCTTGTTGCCGACCGTCGAAACGGTCGAGGGCGTGCCGAGCGTCGTGAGCACGGTGTCGACGCTCATGCCCGGCTTGATCTGGTCGACGCGGCCGTCGGCGATGAAGCCGTGGGCGAACACTTCGTTCGTGCCGGTCCAGGGGATATTGGCGCGATCGCATCCCGCAAGCCCCAGCGCCAGAGCCAAGGCGCTGATCCGAGCGCACAGAACTGTCGCCTTCATCGCCACCGAAACTCTCCCACCGCTTGCGAGCCAATCCGAATCGCGCATGCGCCGCCTTGCGGCGGCGCTCGCGGACGGGTAACCCGCGACCTTGGCGAAGACAAGGCCGGTTGGATGGCGTTGAAATTGTTCAGGAGGGCGGCGAACGACCGGGTCGTCGAGGCGCTCCATGACGCGGTTGTCGCCGGCGCGCGACGCCCCGCTCTTTTTTCGGCGCTCGGGGCGCCCGACACGCCGTTCGGCCGGATCGAGGCGGTGATGCTGCACGCCTTCCTCGTGGCGCGTCGGCTGCGCGCCCTGCCGGCGCCGGCTCCCGACCTCGCGCAGGACCTCGTGGACCGGATGTTCGTCGATTTCGAGCGCGCACTGCGGCAGATCGGCATCGGCGACCTGTCGGTGCCCAAGAAGATGAAAGCGCTGGCCGGCGACTGGCTTGGCCGGATCGACGTCTACGCCGGTCCGCTCGACAGCGGCGACGATGCGGCGCTGGCCGCTGCGCTCGCTCGCAACGTCCTGTCGCGCGACGGCGAGCCCGAGGCCGCGATTCCCCTGACGAGGCAGGTAAGGGCCTGCGAGGCGCGCCTCGCCGCGACGGATTGGGACGCGCTCCAGCGCGGCGCGATCGACTGGCCCGAGATCGAGGAGGCCGTTTGATGACCGGCAAGCCCGACCATTCGCCGCTGACGTTTCCGGTCGTGGTGACCGATGTGCCGCCGCGCGGCCTCGACGTCGTCGTCGACGCCAGCGAGCAGGAAAAGGCCGAGGTCGCGAAGGATTTCGACCTGCCGGCGATCCATTCGCTCATTGGCCGCTTTCATATCGGCCACACCAGCCTCGGGCTGCGGGTCACTGGCTCCGTGACGGCGCGCATCACGCAGATCTGCGCCGTCAGTCTCGATCCTTTCGAAACGGACGTGGCCGAGGACGTGGAGGTGGATTTCGCCGATCCGGCGCGCCTGCCGCCCACGCCGGTCGAGGGGCCGGCCGCTGACGATCCGCCTGATCCGATCGTCAACGGGGCGATCGATCTCGGCGCGCTGACCGCCGAATTCCTCGCCCTCGGCATCGATCCCTATCCGCGCAAGCCGGGGGTCGATTTCAGCTTCAGCGACGAGAAGGCGGCGGACGTGTCTCCGTTCGCGGCGCTGAAGAAGCTGAGAAAGGACGGCGAGACCTAGGCTCGCCTGCTGTCCGCCGGCCGACTCGCGCGCTGCGAGAGGCGGTCGCGATAGTGCTTTTCGCGCCGCGCCAAAATAGTCTAGAAGCCGGATCGTTCATCACTGGCAGGACCGCTCATGTCCGTTGACGCCGCGACCGTGAAAAGGGTCGCCCATCTCGCTCGCATCGCCGTTTCGGATGAGGACGTGCCGAAGCTGCAGTCCGAGCTGAACGCCATCCTCGCTTTCGTCGAGCAACTGTCGGAGGTGAATGTCGACGGCGTCGAGCCGATGACCTCCGTGCTGCCGATGGCGATGAAGAAGCGGCAGGACGTCGTGACGGACGGCGAAATCGTCGAGAAGATAATCGCCAACGCGCCGGCGTCGCAGGACAATTATTTCCTCGTGCCGAAAGTCATCGAATAGCGGTCCCGTTCTTCCCTGTGTCCCGAATCTGAAGCTGCTCCCTTGTCCGAACTGATCACTCTCACTCTCGCCGAAGCGCGCGACGGCCTGAAGGCGAAGAAATTCTCCGCGCGCGAACTGGCGCAGGCGCATGTCGATGCGGTCGAGAAAGCGCGCGCGCTCAACGCCTATGTGCTCGAGACGCCCGATCACGCGCTGAAGCAGGCGAGCCGGAGCGACGAGCGCCTTGCGCGCGGCGAGGGCGGCCCGCTCGAAGGGCTGCCGCTCGGAATCAAGGATCTGTTCGCGACCGAGGGCGTGCGCACCACGGCCTGCTCGAACATTCTCCGCGATTTCATTCCGCCCTATGAATCGACCGTCTCGTCTCAGCTCTGGCGCGACGGCGCGGTGATGCTGGGCAAGCTGAACAATGACGAATTCGCCATGGGCTCGTCGAACGAGACCAGCGCCTTCGGTCCGGTCGCGTCGCCCTGGCGCCGTCCGGGCGCGAACACCTATGTCGAGAACGGGAAGATCGTCGGCGAGCCGCTCGTGCCGGGCGGCTCCTCCGGCGGCTCCGCGGCGGCGGTCGCAGCTCATCTCTGCCTCGCCGCGACGGCGACGGACACCGGCGGCTCGATCCGCCAGCCGGCGGCGTTCACGGGAACGGTCGGAATCAAGCCGACCTATGGCCGCTGCTCGCGCTGGGGCGTCGTCGCCTTCGCGTCGTCGCTCGATCAGGCCGGACCGATCGGAAAGACCGTGCGCGACGCGGCGATCATGCTGCGCTCGATGGCGGGGCACGACCCGAAGGACACCACCAGCGCCGATCTTCCGGTGCCGGACTATGAAGCGGCGGTCGGCCGTCCCGTGAAGGGAATGCGGATCGGCATTCCGAAGGAATATCGCCTCGACGGATTGAATCCCGAGATCGACGCGCTGTGGGAGAAGGGCGTCGCCTGGCTGAAGGACGCTGGGGCGGAGATCGTCGAGATCTCCCTGCCGCATACGAAATACGCTCTGCCGGCCTATTACATCGTCGCGCCGGCGGAATGCTCCTCGAACCTCGCGCGTTATGACGGCGTGCGCTACGGCCTTCGCGTTCCGGGCAAAGACATCGTCGACATGTATGAGAAGACGCGCGCCGCCGGCTTCGGCCGCGAGGTCAAGCGTCGCGTCATGATCGGCGCCTATGTGCTCTCCGCCGGCTATTACGACGCCTATTATCTGCGCGCGCAAAAAGTCCGCACGCTGATCAAGCGGGATTTTGAAACCGTCTTCGATCAGGGCGTGCATGCGATCCTGACGCCGGCGACGCCGTCCGCCTCGTTCGGCATCGGTGAAAAGCTCAAGGCCGACCCCGTCGAGATGTACCTCAACGACGTGTTCACGGTCACGGTGAACATGGCCGGACTGCCGGGCGTCGCCGTGCCGGCGGGCCTCGATGCGCAGGGCCTGCCGCTGGGACTGCAACTCATCGGCCGGCCGTTCGACGAGGAGACGCTGTTTTCGCTTGGCGCCGTGATCGAACGGAGCGCGGGGCGGTTTCCCGTCGCGGATCGCTGGTGGGAAGGCTGAGCGCGCCGTCGATCGACATCGAGGCCTATGCGATCGTCAGCGCCGACGATCGCATCGCCGACGCGCGGGGCGTTCTTCCGCCCGAGCTGAAGAACGATGCGGACTGGCGCTATTTTCAGGGCGAGCTCGATCGCTGCGACGTGATCGTGCTCGGCCGCCTCAGTCACGAGGCCACGCCCAATCGTCGCGGGCGCAGGCGGCTGGTCTTGTCGTCGCGCGTCGCCGATCTCGAGGAGCGCTCCGACGGCTGGTGGTGGAACGCCCGCAACGTGGCGTGGGATGCTGTCGTCGCAAGACTGCTGCCGAACGGCGGCCATGTCGGCGTGCCCGGCGGCCAGGCGGCTTTCGATTATTTCCTGCCGCTGCTGAGCGCCTTCCATCTGTCGCGCGCGCATCGCATCCGTCTGCCGGGAGGGCGCGGCCTGTTCTCGGCGGTGGAGCGTGGAGAAAAGGCTGAGGACGTGTTGCGCGGCGCGGGTTTTGCGGATGAAGCGCCAATGATGATCGACAGGTCGGCGGCCGTCGATCTCACCATCTGGCGACGAGCGCCTTAAAGCATGATGCGGAAAAGTGGAATCCGGTTTTCCGAAGACATCATGCGGCTGGAATAACTCGAAGCAGCGCTCCGATTCACAAGGATCATCGCAAAGAAAAACGCCGGCTCGGTGCGACCGAACCGGCGTGAACGGGAGAGGCGTGGACGCTCAGGCCGCCTTGCGGGAGGAGCCGGCGGCCTTGCCGATGCGCTTGCGCACGGATGTCCACAGCTTGCGAACTTCGTGGGCGGCTTCGCCCGACGGCGCATATTCGGTGACGCCGAGACCGAGGCGCGAGGCGTCCTGAAAATCGACGCGGGAGGTGATGAGCGGATTCAGCAGTCCGCCGAGCGATTCGAGCGAGGCGATGCCCTCGGCGACGCGCGGCGAATTCGCCATGCTCGGGCACTGGTTCAGGAGGAACACATATTCGCGGCGGAGCGACTTGATCGCGCGGCGGGTGGTTTCGCTGGCCCACAGATCGAAGGCGTTGGGCCGAGCCGGAATGATGCAGAGATTGGAGTGCCGGATCGCGGCTTCTGCGGCGGCGCCGTCGGCGCCGGGCGTGTCGATGATGGCGAGGGTGACGCCGTTCTTTGCAAGGGCGGCGAGCACGTTCGCGAGCTTGCCGGGCGTTACCGCTTCCACGCCGATTGGCGCTTCCTGCTTGCTGCGCTCCTTTGACCAGCGGATCAGCGAAGCCTGCGGATCAAGATCGACGATGAAGACCTTCTCGCCGGCCTCGGCCGCCGCGACGGCCAGCGACGATGCAAGGGTGCTTTTACCCGAACCGCCCTTTTGTGTGGTGAAAGCAATGACTCGCATGGCGCCTAACCCTCCCGTCCGCGGACCATAGGCTGTTTGCCTTGTATGAAGAGATTCGCGGCGTTTGGCATGCACTTTTTGCAACTGCCGCAAGGCGGACTCGAATCGGCGCAATTTATGGGCGTTGTTCGCGTCGCCTTGGCGTTGAAGAAACGCCTGCGGCGCAGCGGTTATTTTCTCTCATAGGATCAAAAGAAAAGGGGCCGGCGCGCTGCCGTTTTTTGCAGCGCCGCCCGGCCCCCGAACGTGATTCGTTAATGATTCGTTACGCTTCCGAGGGGCCCGCATCGGCCAGCGCGGCGCCGATCTCGAGCCCGAGATCGTCGAGATTCGTCTCCTCGCGCTGAACCACGGACTCGCCGCGCGCCTGCCTCTCCGCCTCTTCGGCCGAACGCGCCACATTGATCGTGACCTCGGCCTCGACTTCCGGATGCAGGGAGACGGGCGTCAGGTGCAGGCCGAGCGTCTTGATCGGCGTGTTCAGGGTGATCTGGCTGCGGTCGACCGTGAAGCCGCCCTCGCTGATGATCTCGGCGATGTCGCGGGTGCTGACCGAACCGTACAGCACGCCCGACTCGCCCGCCTGGCGGATGACGATGAAGCTCTGGCCGTTCAGCTCGGCTGCGATGGCCTCGGCCTCGCTCTTGCGTTCGAGGTTGTGCGCGACGAGCTGCGCGCGCTGCGTTTCGAAGTGCTTGCGGTTGTTCTCCGTGGCGCGCAGCGCCTTGCCGCGCGGCAGGAGGAAGTTGCGCGCATAGCCGTCCTTGACGCGGACGACCTCGCCCATTTGTCCGAGCTTGGCGACGCGCTCGAGAAGAATGACGTCCATGTTTTAGGTCCTTTCGTTTGTCGATGGTGATTGTGACAGTGAACGGGATCAGGCGTTGGTCGGAGCCAGTCCGCGCTTGGCGCGAATGTTGAACAGCGCGTCGGCGACGCCGGCGAGCGCTGCGAGAACCAGCGGCCAGCCGCCGAACAGCACGCACAGCCCGTAGCCGGTGGCGAGGATGGCGGCGCGCCCTGACGCGCCGGCCGTCAGCGCATGCGCCAGCGCGAGGCCCTGCAGCGCATAGGCCGCGAACAGCGCCGCGAAGACGGTGCGGAGCGCGAGCCCGAAAAAGCCGCCAAGGAACGATCCGGCCAGCGCCGCGACCATGATGGGCAGCAGGATCTTCGGCAGCGTGAGCGCCGCGAGCGCCGGCCACGGCCGGGGCAGCCGGCCCGAGGCGAGGACGGCGCGCCCCGCGATGACGAGCAGCGCGGCCGAGACGAACACGCTCAGCGCCGCGCTGACCGGCGGCGCGACGCTCGCCAGCAGCGCCGCGATGGCGCCGCGCGCGGCGGGCCTGTCGGCTTCGGGGATGCGGTCGAAAAGGCCCGGATTGATCCGCTCGAACAGCGTCGTCACCGTGCGGCCGAACACGCGGACGAAGGTTTCATAGTCGGTCGCGATCGAGGCGACGCCGAGAATCGTCACCACGGCGGCGACGCCGGCGATCCAGGCGAGGATGCGTCCGGGCGGATACCACTCCGCCGGCTGGCCGGGCGCGGCGCCGGGCCGGGCGAGGAGGGCGAGAAACGAGAACCACCAGGCGGGCAGCGAGGTGGAGATCGCGTGGACCGCCGCCATGTAGAGGTTGACGCGGCCGCCGAAGAAGAGCGGGGCGACGGCGAGCGCGATGGAGCCGACGGCCGCGGCGACCAGGCCGGCCTTGTGATTCCAGCCGAGCGCTGCGATCGCGACCGGCAGCGGCGCGAGAAAGAACAGCAGCAGCGCGATCGGGCTGCCCGTCGCGACGACGCGCGTGAGCAGGGCCGAAACCAGCCCTGCGCCGACGCCGATGCCGATAATGCCTGTCATGACGCTGTCCCGCCGCTCGTCGCGTGGTTAGGCCGGGATCGATTGTCCCGGCCAGCGAAGGGAGGCGCGGTCGACCGCGCCCCGGTTTAACGGATCACGTAGGGGAGCAGCCCGAGGAAGCGGGCGCGCTTGATCGCCTGTGCGAGTTCGCGCTGCTTCTTGGCGGACACCGCCGTGATGCGCGACGGCACGATCTTGCCGCGCTCGGAGATGTAGCGCGAGAGCAGGCGCACGTCCTTGTAGTCGATGACGGGCGCGTTCGCGCCGGAGAACGGGCAGGACTTGCGGCGACGGAAGAAGGGACGACGAGCGGCGCTCATGGATCAGGCTCCTTCGCTGGCGCTGGCGGGGGTTTCCGCGCG
Source organism: Rhizobiales bacterium 65-9 (assembly GCA_001899525.1). GTDB lineage: Bacteria > Pseudomonadota > Alphaproteobacteria > Rhizobiales > Beijerinckiaceae > Terrirubrum. The sequence continues at coordinate 117,825 of MKVY01000033.1, read as the reverse complement.
GGGCGGGCGGGGCGCGCCGCCGCCGGGACGTCCGCCGCCGAAACCGCGACCGCCGCCGCCGAAGCCGCGACCGCCGAAGCCGAAATCATCGTCGCGGCGCTCGCTTTCGTCGCGCTTGCGCAGCATCGCGGTCGGGCCTTCCTCAAGCTCGTCGACGCGAATGGTCATGAAGCGCATGACGTCCTCGTTGATGCGCATCTGCCGCTCCATCTCCGCGACGGCGGCGTGCGGCGCATCGAGGCCGAGATACTGGAAATGCGCCTTGCGGTTCTTCTTGATGCGGAAGGCGAGGGACTTCGAGCCCCAATATTCGTTCCGGACGACCTTGCCGCCGCCGGCCTCGATGACGCCCTTGAAGGTGTCGACGAGCGCCTCGACCTGCTGACTCGTCACGTCCTGACGCGTCATGAAAACATGTTCGTACAATGCCATATGGCTGTGCCTTTCATCTGTCGCGCCGGCGCGGAGCCCTTCGAGCCGGCCGCGAAAAGGCGAGCGAGCCCGAAAAACACGAAGGCGGGAACACGGGAGGACGGGTCGGCGCGCCGGCCCTGCGAAGATCGACCAAAGGGTCGAGCTCCACCCTCCGTTCAGCCCCCGGCCGAAGCGGATGCGGGCCTATAGGGGCGCGACGGCCCGGTGGCAAGCAAAAACGGGGTTTCCATCCGCTTCGCCGCCATCCCCAAAGTCGGAAAAGCGGGTTAGAGCCTGTCCGGCAAGGGGAGCGACATGGCGGAAGTAGAAGGCGCGAAGGGAGATGCGCGGCGCGCGGTTCTGATGCTTCGCTTCTGGAGATCCTTCTCCGGCGTCGGTCTCATGATCGGCACGCTGTTTTTCGCCGCGTCCCTGACCCCCTCCCTGATTCCCCGCAACTTTGCGACGCAGGGCGTGCTGTCCGGCTGCGCGCTCGCCGCCGGCTACGGGCTCGGCGTCTTCTTTCGCTGGCTGTGGCGGTATCTGGAACTGCCGGAGCCGGAAGGTCGCCTGGCGCTGAGGGGCAAACAGGTTGCGATGATCGGCTGCGCGCTGGTCGCCGCGCTCTTTCTCTGGCGGGCGGCGGGCTGGCAGAACTCCATCCGCGCGCTCATGGGCATGACGCCGGTGGACACCGCTCATCCGCTAGAAGTCGGCGCCATCGCGCTTCTCGCCTTCGCGATCCTGCTGCTGCTGGCGCGGCTGTTCCGGGTCATCCTGCAATTCGCGGCGCGCCGCGCCCGCTCCGTCGCGCCGCGGCGGGTGTCCAACGTCGTCGGCGCGGCGATCGCGATCGCGGTTTTCTGGGCCGCGATCGACGGCGTGCTCTTTCGCTTCGCGCTGCGCGCCGCCGATTCGTCCTTCAGGGCGGTGGATGCGCTGATGGAGCCGGACGCGCCGCGTCCGTCCGATCCGAACAAGACGGGCTCCGCCGGCTCGCTGGTCGAATGGGCTGATCTCGGCCGCATGGGCCGCTCCTTCGTCGCAAGCGGTCCGACGCGCGAGACGTTGCGCGCGTTCCTGAAACGCGACGCGATGGAGCCGCTCCGCGTCTATGTCGGCCTTCGCTCCGGCGAGACGGCGGAGGAGCGCGCGAAGCTCGCGCTTGAGGAATTGAAGCGCGTCGGAGGTTTCGCGCGCTCGTCTCTCGTCGTCATCATGCCGACGGGAACGGGCTGGATCGATCCTGAGGGGATTGATCCGCTTGAATACCTTCATCGCGGCGACGTCGCCAGCGTGGCGATCCAGTATTCCTATCTCGCGAGCTGGCTCTCGCTGCTCACCGAGCCGGGCTATGGCGACGAAGCCGCGCGCGCCCTGTTCAAGGAGATCTACGGCTACTGGACGACGCTGCCGAAGGACGACCGCCCGAAGCTTTATCTGTATGGGCTCAGCCTCGGCGCGCTCAGTTCGGAGAAGTCGTCCGAGCTGTTCGAGGTGATCGGCGACCCCTATCAGGGCGTGCTGTGGGCGGGACCGCCATTTCCCAGCCGCATCTGGCGCTCGGCGACGGACAATCGCAATCCGGGATCGCCCGCCTGGCTGCCGCGCTTTCGCGACGGCTCCTATATCCGTTTCACGAACCAGACGAACGCGCTCGGCGATCCGGTCGCCGGCTGGGGGCCGATCCGGCTCGTCTATCTGCAATACGCCAGCGATCCGATCACCTTCTTCGAGATCGCGTCGCTCTATCGCCGCCCGGCCTGGATGATCGGCCCGCGCGGCCCGGACGTGTCGCCGGACCTGCGCTGGTATCCCGTCGTGACCTTCATGCAGTTGCTGCTGGATGTCATGATGGCGACGCAGTCGCCGATGGGTCACGGCCATGTCTATGCCGGCGCCCACTACATCGATCCCTGGATCGCCGTCACCGACGTGAGGGACTGGTCGCCGGACGAGATCGCCCGCCTCAAGCGCTTCTTCAGCGAGCGCGCGCAATGAGCCGCGCATCAGGAAAGCCCCGTCCATGAGCCGCTTTCTGCTCCTGTCGAACGCGCTCGTCGTCGCGACGATGGACGACGCGCGGCGCGAGATCAGCGGCGGAAGCGTGCTTGTCGAGGGCGGCGTCATCGCTGCGGTCGGGCCGGCCGCCGATGTCGAGCGCGCGCTCGCGGAAAGAACCCAGGCGACCGGCGCGCCGGTCGAGCGGATCGATCTCGCCGGCCATGTCGCGCTGCCCGGCCTGATCAACACCCATCACCATATGTATCAGACGCTGACGCGCGCGCTGCCGGCCGCGCAGGATGCGGAGCTGTTCGGCTGGCTCAGGGCGCTTTATCCGGTCTGGGCGCGCATGACGCCGGACGCGTTGCGCGTCGCTACGATGACCGCCTGCGCCGAACTCGTTCTGTCCGGCTGCACGACGTCGAGCGACCACGCTTATGTGTTTCCCAACGGTTGCCGGCTCGACGATACGATCGAGGCGGCGCGCGCCGTCGGCATTCGCTTCCATGCGACGCGCGGCGCGATGAGCCTCGGCGAGTCGAGCGGCGGCCTGCCGCCGGACGATCTGGTCGAGAGCGAGGATGCGATTCTCGCCGACACGCGGCGCGTGATCGAGCTCTTTCATGATGCGGCTCCTGGCGCGATGCTGCGCGTCGGCGTCGCGCCCTGTTCGCCTTTCTCGGTCACGCGCGATCTGATGCGCGAAAGCGCCGCGCTGGCGCGCAGCTACGGCGTTTCTTTGCACACGCATCTCGCCGAGAACGACAACGACGTCGCCTACAGCCTTGAAAAATTCGGGCAGACGCCGGCCGATTATGTCGAAGCGCTGGGATGGGTCGGGCCCGACGTCTGGCACGCGCACTGCGTGAAGCTCGACGACGCCGGCATGAGGATGTTCGGCCGCACCGGAACCGGCGTCGCTCATTGTCCGTGCTCGAACATGCGCCTCGCTTCGGGCGTCGCGCCGGTGAGGGCGATGCGCTGCGCGGGCGTTCCCGTCGGGCTCGGCGTCGATGGCTCGGCGTCGAACGACGGCGCCCACATGCTCGGCGAGGCGCGGCAGGCGATGCTGCTTCAGCGCGTCGGCTACGGACCGTCTGCGATGAGCGCGCGCGAGGCGCTGGAGATGGCGACGCTCGGCGGCGCGCGCCTGCTCGGCCGCAACGACATCGGCGCGCTGAAGCCGGGGATGGCCGCCGACATCGTGGCCTTCGACGTCGGCGGGATCGAACATGCCGGCGCGCTGCGCGACCCGGTCGCGGCGCTCATGTTCTGCGCGCCCGCGCGCGTCGCTCTCGGCGTCATCGACGGCCGCGTCGTCGCGCGCGAGGGCCGGCTGGAGACGCTGGACCTTCGCGCGCACGCCGCGCGGCACAACGCGCTCGCGACGGCGCTCGCCAACGGCGAGCGTTGAGCGAGCCGGCCTCGCCGCCGCCCTCGCTTGCCTTTCAGGCGCGATAGAGAACGCGATAGCGCGGCCTCGCGCCGTTCGCGAGCGACACGCCTTCGAGATAGTGGACCGCGATGATTCGGTCCGGCGTGATGGCGCGCGCGGCGAGCGCTTCGTTGAGCGCCTCGACTGTCGCATCGGTGACGAACTCATCGACGACGGCTGCGTTCCGGATGGATTTTGCTGCGGACATGGCGGTCTCCTGTGGGGTTGTCATTCAGCCGCGACGGGCAGGTCGATCGCCGACAGCCCCATGCGGGTCGCGACGCCGACTCCGTAGTCGGGGTCGGCGCGATAGAAATGCGTCGTCTGTCGTTTGACGATGTCGGCCGGGACGCCCTGCATGGCCTCGGCGATGTTGTTCATGAGCGTCTCGCGCTGGGCGGCGTTCATGAGCCGGAAGAGATCGCCAGCCTGACGATAATCGTCATTGCCGGCGCGATGGTCGAAGCGGTCGGCGTCACCGTGGATTTTCATCGGCGGCTCCGTGAATTTCTCATTCTGCGCCGGGCCGTTGAAGCTGTTGGGCTCGTAATAGGCGTCGCCGCGGTCTGGAATTTCGAACAGCATCGCACCGTCGGCGTGATAGTGATGAACCGGACATTTGGGGCGATTCACAGGCAGCATCTCGTAATGCGCGCCGACCCGGTAGCGATGCGCGTCCGCATAGGCGAAGATGCGCGCCTGAAGCATCTTGTCGGGAGAGAATCCGATGCCGGGCACGATGTTCGAAGGCGAAAATGAGGATTGCTCGACTTCGGCGAAATAGTGCCTGGGATTGCGGTTGAGTTCGAGGATGCCGACATCGATCAGCGGGTAATCCTTGTGGGGCCACACTTTCGTGAGGTCGAACGGATTGTACCAGTGCTTGTCCGCATCGGCTTCCGGCATGATCTGCACGCAGAAGCGCCAGCGCGGAAAGTCGCCTTTTTCGATCGCTCCGAAAAGGTCCCGCTGCGCGCTCTCGCGATCCCTTGCGACGACCTGCTCGCCTTCGCGGTTCGTCCAATTCTTCACGCCCTGCATCGATTTGAAATGGAATTTCACCCAGGAGCGTTCGTTGCCGGCGTTGATGAAGGAATAGGTGTGCGATCCGAAGCCGTGCATGAAGCGATAGCCCTGCGGCAGGCCGCGATCGGAAAACAGGATCGTCACCTGATGCAGGCTCTCCGGCGACAGCGACCAGAAGTCCCACATCGCCGTCGGCGAGCGCAGGTTGGTTGAGGGGTGACGCTTCTGCGTGCGGATGAAGTCGGGGAATTTCAGCGCGTCTCGGATGAAGAACACCGGCGTGTTGTTGCCGACGAGATCCCAGTTGCCGTCTTCGGTGTAGAATTTCAGCGCAAACCCGCGCACGTCGCGCTCGGCGTCCGCCGCGCCGCGCTCGCCGGCGACCGTCGAGAACCGCAGGAGAACCTCCGTCTCCTTGCCGATCCCGGCGAACATGCTCGCCTTGGAATAGGTCGTGATGTCATGGGTGATCGTGAGCTTGCCATAGGCGGCGGAGCCCTTGGCGTGGACGACGCGTTCGGGCGTCCGCTCGCGGTTCTGATGCGCCAGCTTCTCGATGAGCTGGTAGTCCTGCATCAGCAGCGGCCCCCGCGGCCCCGCGGTGGCGGAGTTCTGGTTGTCGGCGATCGCCGCGCCCGCCGTCGTGGTCATCGTGTTGCGCTGGGACATGAGAACTCCGCTGCGTGGAATTGGTCTTGTTCAAGCGAGAAACCGGCATAACTTCAAATTGTATTTATGGAGGATTATGATAGGAAAAAATTATCATGATAACGCTTCGACAGCTCCGCTATTTTTGCGCCGTCGCCCGCCTGCGCCATTTCGGCCGCGCGGCGGAGGAATGCTCAGTCAGCCAGCCGGCGTTATCCGTTCAGATTCAGGAGCTTGAACAAGCACTGGGGGTGACTTTGGTGGAGCGCGGCCGCGGCCGCGCGGAGTTGACGGCCGCCGGCGTGGAGATCGAGAAGCGCGCGCGCGGCATTCTCACAGACACGCGCGATCTCATGGATTTCGCCAGGCATCGCGGCGCCTTTCTCGGCGGGCCGTTCCGGCTTGGAGTCATTCCCTCCATCGCCCCCTATCTGCTGCCAGGCGCATTGCCGGCGCTGCACGCGCGGTTCCCGGACCTCGATCTGCAACTGCGCGAGACCATGACCGCTGCCTTGCTGGACGAGCTTGTCGCGGGTCGGCTCGACCTTGTGCTTTTGTCGCTGCCGTTGGAGCAGCCGGCGCTTGAAAGCATCCGCCTGTTTGACGATGCGTTCGTCCTCGCGGCTCCGGCCGGCGGCGCAGAGGAGGCGGCCGCTCCGCTGGAGCCTTTGTCCCGCCTAGAAATGCGCAATCTGCTGCTGCTGGAAGAGGGGCATTGCCTGCGCGAGCAGGCGCTGACCTATTGCAAGGTGATCAGTCCCGATCTTCGGAGCCAGTTCGGCGCAAGCAGCCTCGCCACCCTGATTCAGATGGTCGCCAATGGTTATGGGTCCACCCTGCTGCCTGAGATCGCCGTTCCCTCTGAATTGCGCGGCGACCGGCGCATCGTCGTGAAACGCTTCCCCGCGCCGGAGCCGATGCGCACGATCGGCCTTGCCTGGCGAAAAAGCTCGCCGCGAAAAACCGATTTCATCGCTCTCGGGCGCGTGATCACGGAATCGTCGAGCGCGCTTCTGGAGGAGGCGCGCCGCGTGCTCGACGCTTCGGCGGTGGACAGGCTCCGCCCGAAGGCGCGGTCATAGCGCGCGCGAGGTCCGGCGAGGGCTGGCATGAATCTTCAAGGAGATTTCAGAAACCCAGCGCCCGCTCCAGCGCGTGCAGGACGAGCCCCGCGACGCCGCCGATCAGCATGCCGTTGAAGCGGATATATTGCAGGTCGCGGCCGATGTTCATCTCGATCACGCGGATGAGCTGGGCCATGTCCCATCCCTTCACCTGTTCGGCGATGAAGGCGGACACCCCGCTTTTCTGGCGCTCGATGAAGGAACCGAGCGCGACGACGAAGCCTTCGTTCATTTCGGCGCGCACGGTCGGGTCGGCCGCGAGCTGGCGCCCGATATCCACGAACAGCTTGTCGAGCTGGCGGCGGATCAGCGAATGGTCGCTCGACAAATCGCTTTCGACGAAGCTTCGCAGGTTGCTCCACAGATTGCGCGCGAGGCTGCGCAGCTCCGGCCGGGCCAGAAGATCGCGCTTCAGCGCCTCCGCCCGCGCCGCATAGTCCGGCGAGTTGCGCAGACGCTCGATGAAATTCCGCACGAAGCCGTCGAACTCGGCGCGCAGCGCATGGTTCGGATCGTTTTTCACCTCCTCCAGAAAGGCGTAGGAGGATTTGACGATCTTCTGCATCAGATAGGCGTCGGCGCGCAGGACGCGGAACAGCGTCGGCAGTTCGTTGCGCACCTTGTCGCGGATGGTCGCGATGGAGTCCTCGTCGCCGAGGATCCGATGGATGGCGGTCATCAGCTCGTCGAGCAGAACCTGATGCCGTCCGTCCGCCGTGACGGTGTCGAGGATGTTCGCTGCGAGCGGCGCGAGCTCCAGCTCCTCCAGTTGCGCGATGGCGCGCTGGACCACGAAATTGCGCAGGCCTGAATCCTCCGCCGCGGCGAACGCGCGCGGGGCGAGCTTCACGACGAAGCCGGTGAGCGCCGCGCTGCGTTTGGGATCGGCGAGCCAGTCGGCCATCATCGCGGCGAAATCGACCTCGCGCAGCTTGCGCGCGACAGGCTCGGGCGCGAGGAACTGCGTCTCGATGAAGCCGCCGAGATTGTCGGCGATGCGCTGCTGGTTTTCGGGAATGATGGCCGTGTGCGGGATCGGCAGCCCGAGCGGGTGGCGGAACAGCGCGACGACGGCGTACCAGTCGGCGATGCCGCCGATGGTCGCGGCTTCCGCGAACGCCGCCAGATAGCCGAAGGCGGGATGGCGCGGCGCCAGCCATTTCGCGACGATCAGGACCGCGAAGGCGAGCGCGAGACAGCCGGTGGCGAGCGCCTTCACCCGCCGCAGGGCGGCCAGCTTCTCCGCATCGGCGGCGTTCACAATCGATTCGGTCGCGCGGTCGTCGGATGGGGAGGGCATGAAAACAGGGATCGCACGGGGAGGCGCGCGCCGGCAAGCGGCCGACGCGGCTTTTGCAGATCCTTGAGAAGACGCCAGAATTTGGCTTCCGTGAGAAATTGTTGCATTGCACAAAATTCCTCTTGCAATGCAGCAATCCCAGCGCCATATGACCGCCAGGCATCGAGCCGTCGCCAGAACGGCGCAACCCATAGCTCGACAAGCAAGGATGGAGACGTTGATGGCCACCAAGCCTGTAAAGACAGCCGCTGAAACGGTGCAGGACGCCGCGCAGGAAACCGTCGCGAAGGTTCAGGACGCTGTGTCGTCCTTCGGCGAGCGGATCGAGATTCCCGCCGCCGCGCGCGAGCTCGTGCAGCGCGCGACCTCGACCGCGAAAGAGAAGCTCGCCGACATTCACGCCAACGCCGCCGAGGCGACGGCCTCCTACGAGAAGGTGGTCGGCTCCTTCGTGAATTCCGGCGTGACCGCCATGCGCGGCCTGCTTCAGGCCCATCACGACAATTCGCTCGCGATGATCGCGACCGTCGAGAAGCTGGTGGCGGCGAAGTCCTTCCAGGAAGCCTGCCAGATCCAGAGCGATTTCGCCCGCGATTTCACCAGCGCCAACTGGGCGCGCGCGCAGAGCGCGGCCGAGACGGTGAAGGCGAACATGCAGGACGGCGTGAAGCTGCTGCAGGGCGAAACCGCCAAGGTCGTCGCGCTCGCCAAGAAGGCGGCGTGAAGACCGACGCCTGATTATCTGATTACGATCGTCCTGAACGCCCGGTTTCGCCGGGCGTTTTGTTTTATCGCCGCTGTTTCGCGGCGTCGATCACCTGCGTCGCGATAGCGTTCGGCGGGTCGTCCACCGAAACCGTGACGACATGTTCGTCCGGCGCGGGCGTCTCCAGCGTGTCGAACTGGCTCTTCAGGAGCGAGGTCGGCATGAAGTGATGCTTCCGATCCGCCATCCGCGCGGCGATCAGCGCGAAGTCTCCCGAGAGATGGGCGATGAGGACATCGTCGCGGCCATGGCGCAGCCGGTCGCGATAGGCGCGCTTGAGGGCCGAGCAGGTCGCGACGCCATGGGTTCCGGCGCGGCGGTGCGCGTCGATCCACGCGGCGATCGCGTCGAGCCAGGGCCAGCGATCCTCGTCCGTCAGCGGCGTTCCGGCGCTCATCTTCGCGATGTTGGCGGCGGGGTGAAAGGAATCCGCGTCGCGGAATTCCCAGCCGAGACGCCCGGCGATCATCTCGCCCACCGTGCTCTTGCCCGATCCGGCGACGCCCATCACAACGATGGCGGGCGGCATGGGGTCGCTCATGCGGGGGTCTTCGGTTCGAGATGGCCGCCGAAGCCCTTGCGCATCGCCGACAGGATTTTTTCCGCGAAAGTGTGCTCCTGCCGCGAGCGGAAGCGCGTGGTCAGCGCCGCGTAGAGCACGTCCGCCGGCACCGCTTCCTCGATCGCCGCCTGAATCGTCCAGCGCCCTTCGCCGGAGTCGTCGACATGGCCGGAATAGCTCGCGAGATCGCCGTCCTGCGCCAGCGCCGACGCCGTGAGGTCGAGCAGCCATGAGGTGACGACGCTGCCGCGCCGCCAGACCTCGGCGATGTCCGCCACGTCGAGATCGAGCCGGTGCTCCTCGGGCAGGGCGGGCGAATGCGCGTTGCGCAGAATGTCGAAGCCTTCCGCGAAGGCCTGCATCATGCCGTATTCGATGCCGTTATGGATCATCTTGACGAAATGCCCGGCGCCGTTCGGGCCGGCGTGCAGATACCCTTGCTCGACGCGCGGATCGCGTCCGTCGCGGCGCGGCGTGCGCGGAATGTCGCCGGCGCCCGGCGCGAGCGCCGCGAAGATCGGATCGAGACGCCGCACGATCGCGTCCTCGCCGCCGATCATCATGCAGTAGCCGCGCTCCAGTCCCCACACGCCGCCTGACGTGCCGACGTCGAGATAATGCAGGCCCTTGGCGCGCAGCGCTTTCGCGCGCGCGATGTCGTCCTTCCAGAAACTGTTGCCGCCATCGATGATGACGTCGCCCTCGCTCATGACTCGGGCGAGGTCATCGACCGCCTGTTGCGTGACCGCGCCGGCCGGCAGCATGATCCAGACGGCGCGCGGCGCCGACAGCTTGCTCACCAACTCGGCGAGCGATTGCGCATTGGTCGCGCCGTCCGCTGCGAGCGCCGCGCCGGGCTTCGGATCGCGGTCATAGACCACGCATTGATGGCCGGCCCGCATGCATCGCCGGACGATGTTGCCTCCCATGCGGCCGAGGCCGATCACTCCGAGTTGCATGGCGTTCTCCTGCGCGTCGCGCGTTGTGGGCGAGCCGTGCGGCTGAATCAAGCCGGCGGGGAGCGGCCGGTCGCCAGCCAGGCGAGCGCGCCTTTCGCCGCGGCGACGCCTGTCGCGAAGCAGGCTTGCAGCAGGTAGCCGCCGGTCGGCGCGTCCCAGTCCAGCATCTCGCCGGCGACGAAAACGCCCGGCAGGGCTTTCAGCATGAAACGATCGTCGATCGCGTCGCGCGCGACGCCGCCGGCCGTCGAGATCGCGCGGTCGAGTCCGGCGAGACCGGCGACGCGGATCGGCGCCGCCTTGATGAGGGCGGCGAGGGCGGCCGGATCGGCGGGCGGTGCGCCCTTGCTCGCTTCACGCAGGAGGCCGATCGCCGGCGGCGACAGGCCGGCGCTGCGTTTCAGTTTCGTCGACAGCGAATCCTTGCTGCGTCCGGCCGCCAGCCGGGCGGAGAGAGTGTGTTGCGCGAGGTCCGGCCGCAGGTCGATGACGAGCGTCGCTTCGCGCCCGCTGCCGACGCTCTCGCGTAGCGCGCGCGACAGCGCATAGAGCGCGCCGCCTTCGAGGCCGTCGCGCGTAATGACGAGTTCGCCGCGCCGCGTCTCTCCGTTGAGCGTCAGCGCGATGCGCTTCAGCGGCGCGCCGGCGAAGCGTTCCGCGAAGGCGGGCGTCCATGCGATGCGCGCGCCCATGTTCGAGGCGCGCAGCGGCTGGGTCGCGACGCCCGCGCGCTTGAGCGGCGCGACCCAGCCGCCGTCGGCGCCGAGTCGCGGCCAGTTCGCGCCGCCGCAGGCGAGGATCGTGGCGTCGCACGAGATCGCGACCGTCTCGCCGTTCGCGCCGGCGATCGAAAGCCGTCCCTCGCTGTCGAAGCCGCGCCATTCCGACCGCAGCCTGATCTCGACGCCGAGCGACTCCAGCCGCCGCAGCCATGCGCGCAGGAGCGGGGACGCTTTCATGGTCTGCGGAAACACGCGGCCGCTGGAGCCCACGAAGAGCGTCTGGCCAAGACCTTCCGCCCATTGGCGAAGCGCGCTTGGCGGAAAGCGCTCCACGGCCTCGCGGATCGCCGGGGCGTCGTCGTAGCGGTCGAGAAAGCGCGCGAGCGGCTCGCTATGGGTCAGGTTAAGGCCGCCGCGGCCCGCCATCAGCAGCTTGCGCGCGGGCGACGGCATCCTCTCATGGACCGTGACCCGGACGCCCGCTGTCGCGAGCGTCTCGGCGGCGATCAACCCAGCGGGGCCTGCGCCGATGATGGCGATGGAGGACGGCAAGGCGACGATGTGTCGGAGCGCACTGTTCGATGACGGGACGCCGTGACATGAACTGGACGAATGCGCGTGTAAAGCCGCCGCGTGATTGCGATTGCGCCGGCGCTCAATGGATGGAGGAAGCGCGTGGCCGCCGAAGGCGCATCGAGCGATTATTTCCGGCCGCAGGATCTGGCGCTGTTCAAGCGCACGGCGAAGCTGTTCGGCGTCTATATTGCCGTGCGGCGCATCAACAAGGCGAGCCTTCAATATATCGGCGTGGACGGCTATCGGCCGAAGCTGATCGACTGCAAGGCGAAAACCGCGAAATCCGACGTCACCGTCGACGGCAAGCGCTACAGGACGGCGGGGCTCGTCATCGACTGCAATCTCCTGCGCAATCATCTCGCCGAGGCCTTCGGCGTCGGCAAGATCGCGAAGGCGCAGGACGCCTGGACGGATTTCGCCGCGTCGGGCCGGCTTGCGCCGCTGAGTTTCTACGGTCCCGACGGGAAGCCGCCGATCTCCTACAATCACGGCTACAGTTATTTCACCGAGATGGATCGCAACAGCCCGCATTATGGCTGCATCAGGCATTCGCCGACCAACGCGACGCGCGGCGGAAAATATGTCCACGCTGACTTCGACCTCTACGCCGTCGTTTCACCCGACTCCGCCGGCAACGCCTTCGTGCGCGAGGAGCGCCTGGGCCAGCCCCATTCGCGTTCGAAGCATCAGATGGACGTGCAGAACTACATCACGGCGCAACTGCCGGGCCTCGTCAATCATGGCGAGCAGGACACGTTCAAGCGCGATCTCGATGACGAGCTCGATCTGTTTCACCCCGACGGCTCAACCGTCGAGGCGGTGATCGGCGCCGCCGCGATCGAGAAGCTCTATGCGACCGTTTTCAAGGGCCGCGCGATGCGCTCGGCCAAGGATGATCCGCGCAACAAGGTCACGGGCCGATGGGACCGGGTGTGAGGGCGCCTCGGCGAGGCCGCGGCGGATAGGCGTGGTCGCCGCCGCGATAGTCCTGGACGACGAGATTGTCGCCGTCCGTTGAAAGATAGCCCGGCCCGATCGGCGATTTTCCGGCGCCGCCGGGAATGTCGATGACATAGGTCGGCTGCGCGAGGCCCGAGAGGCGCCCGCGCAGCGCGCGCATCAGCGCCTGCCCTTCTTCGATGGCGACGCGGAAATGACTCGTGCCGGGCGCGAGATCGGGGTGGTGCAGATAATAAGGCTTGATGCGGTTCGCGACGAAGGCGCGCATCAGCGCGCCGAGCGTGTCGGCGTCGTCGTTCACGCCGCGCAGCAGCACGCTCTGGCTGACCAGCGCGATCCCTGTGTCGGCGAGGCGCGCGATGGCCGCGCGCGCGGCGTCTGTGAACTCTTTCGGATGGTTCGCATGCACGCCGACATAGACGGCTTTTCCATTGGCGCGGATCGCCTCCACGAGAGCCGGCGTGACGCGCGCCGGATCGACCATCGGCACGCGCGTGTGCCAGCGGATAACCTGCAGATGCGGAATGGCGGCGAGCGCCTGCGTGACCTCCCGCGCGCGGCGCGCCGAAAGCATGAACGGATCGCCGCCGGTCAGGATGACCTCGACGATCCCGGGCCGCGCGCCGATGTAGGCGATCGCGGCGTCGAGCTGCGCGCCGGTCAGCGCGCCGTCGCCCTGCGGCCCGACCATCTCGCGCCGGAAGCAGAAGCGGCAATAGACCGGACAGACATGCAGAACCTTGAGAAGGACGCGGTCGGGATAGCGATGCACGACGCCGGGCAGCGGCGAATGCGCATGGTCGCCGATCGGGTCGGTCGACTCTTCGGCAAGCGTCGTGAGCTCGCGGATGTCGGGGATGAACTGCTTCGCGATCGGATCGTTCGGGTCGTCCCGGTCGATCAGCGCGGCGACGGCGACCGTCGCCGCGATCGCATAGCGCTGGGCGACGCGCGCTGCGTCGGCGCGTCCGGCCTCGGGGATGAGGCCGGCGGCGACGAGATCGTCGGCGCTGCGAAGCGCGTCGCGGGCCGGGATCGGAAGCTGTCGGACGGCTTGGCTCATGCGTCGATCGAAGGTCGCGGCGGGGACTGCGGTTGCGGACGCCTGATAGCCGCCCCGGCTCGCGGCCTCAATCGCCCCCGCCAGGAACCGGCGCCCACAGCACGTCCTCGATGCGCTGGGCGCCGGTCGCCAGCATGGCCAGCCGGTCGAAGCCGAGCGCGGCGCCGCTCGCCTCGGGCATATGCGCCAGCGCGTTCAGAAAGTCCTCGTCCAGCGGGTAGTCTTCCCCGTAGATGCGCCGCTTCTCCGCCATCTCGCCGATGAAGCGCCGCCGCTGCTCGGCGGGATCGGTCAGCTCGCCGAAGGCGTTCGCCAGCTCCACGCCGCAGGCGTAGAGTTCGAACCGCTCCGCCACGCGCGGATCGCCCGGCTTGCGCCGCGCCAGCGCCGCCTCCGCCGCAGGATATTCGCACAGGATCGTCGCCCGCCCGTCGCCGAGGCGCGGCTCGATCCTGGCCACGAGGACGCCGGAGAAGAGGTCCGACCAGGTGTCGTCCGCGGCGACGCGCAGGCCGGCGCCGCGCGCCTGCCCAGCAAGGGCGTCGCGGTCCGTCTCGCCGTCCGGCCCGATGCTGGCGAAGAGATCGATGCCGGCGAACTCGGAAAAAGCGTCGCTGACAGTGAGCCGCGCCGGCGCGAGGCCGGGATCCACGCTGCGCCCGCGCCATGTCAGCCGGTCGGCGCCTGCGGTCTCGGCCGCCAGCCGCAGCAGCGCGGCGCAGTCCTCCATCAGCGCGTCGTAGGTCTCGCCGGCGCGATACCATTCCAGCATCGTGAATTCGGGATGGTGCAGCGGCCCGCGCTCCCGGTTGCGGAAGGCGTGAGCGAAGGTGAAGAGCCGCGTTTCGCCTGCTGCAAGCAGCTTCTTGCAGGCGAACTCCGGCGAAGTGTGAAGATAGAGCCTGCTCCGCTCGCCGTCCAAGCCGACCGCCTCCGTGGCGAAGGCGTGCAGATGCGTCTCGTTGCCCGGCGAGGTCTGAAGCTGGCAGGGGTCGGCCTCCACGAAGCCGCGCGCCGCGAACCAGTTCCTGAAAGCGGCCTGGATGCGGTTCCGGGCGATGAGGCGGGGACGGCGATCGGCGTGGGCGTCCGGGGTCCAGAAGGGCGTGCGGGCGGTCAGGGCGGGACTTTCCTTTGCGGGCGGATCGTGGCAGGACGCGCGCGATTGGGGCCGCCGCCGCTTTGAGCGGCCTCTTACAGCAGGAACATCAACGTGGCGAAGGTCATCGCAAGCTCTGTCCGCAAGGGCAATATCCTCGATGTGGACGGGCAGCTTTACGCGGTCATCTCCGCCGAAAGCTTTTTCCCCGGCAAGGGCACGCCGACCACGCAGATCGACATGCGCCGGATTTCCGACGGCGTGAAGACGTCGCAGCGCTACAAGACGACCGAGCAGGTCGAGCGCGCCTTCGTGGAGGACGTGGATCACTCCTACCTCTACCAGGACGGCGAGAACTACGTTTTCATGAATCCCGAGAGCTTCGACCAGGTGACCGTGTCGGGCGACGTCGTCGGCGACTACGCGCCCTACCTGCAGGAAGGCATGGTGGTGATGCTCTCGATGCATGACGCCAACGCCGTCGCGATCCAGCTTCCGCAGCGCGTCACCCTCGAGGTGACGGAGACCGAGCCGGTGACCAAGGGACAGACCGCGTCTTCCTCCTACAAGCCGGCGATCCTGTCGAACGGCGTGCGCACGACGGTGCCGCCGCACATCACGACCGGCACGCGCATCGTGGTGCAGACCGAGGACGGCGCTTACGTTGAGCGCGCGAAGGATTGAGCCTTCGCTCCTTTGACAACCATCCACGGGCGGCCAGACAGGCCGCCCGTTTTGTTTTGCAGGCGGAAGCAGACGCGCGGCTACATGATGTTGCCGGCGCCGGGCGTGTAGCTCGTTCCGACGACGGTGGTGGCGATGATCGTTTCGCACCTGATGACGCCGCTGAAATTCGCCATCGGCGTGTTGAACTGCGTCTGTCCGGCGGACATCTGGATCACGCTCGCCGTGAGGCTGGCGCGGCCTGAGGTGGTCATCGTGATCGCGTTTCCGTTGACGGTGAAGGGCGTGTCCGGACTCTGGCCGCCGATGCTGTCGATCGCGGCTCGGAGCCGTTCGACCTCCGCCTCCAGACTGGCGAGCCACATCCGCAATTCGCGATAGTCGAGCGCGGAGCCCGCGTCCGACGGGAAAAAAGACATCAATGAAGGCATGATCGTTTCCCTCGGCGTCAGATCATGCGCAAGGTAGTGGCGCATGGTCGCCGCGCCGACATCTCAGGAGCCGCGCGGACGTCTGTCAATTCCCGCCGGCTCCTCAAACAGCGTTCGGCGTTCCAGCGTCGCCGGACATCCCATGCCGCTGGCGTGGGCTCATGGCGGCCGCCAGACGGGAGGATCGCCCGGCCTCGCTTGGCTGGCTGGCGCCGTGTGATCCGTTCGCGCCATTCCATGTCGCCATTCGTTGCATTGACAATCCTCGCGTTGCGCTTTCCCATCGTGCGCGGAGCGTCGCGCCGAGCGGCGGCAGGAGGTAAACGATGAAAACATTGTCAGGGGCGCTGCTGGGCGCGCTGCTCATGGCGGGCGCGGGGTCTGCCGCAGCGCAGCAACTCACGCCGAGTCCGACGCTCGACGCCATCAAGGCGCGCGGCCATCTCGAATGCGGCGTGCATCTTGGCCTGCCCGGGTTTTCGTTCGCGAATGACAAGGGCGAATGGTCCGGGCTCGATGTCGATTATTGCCGCGCGCTCGCGGCGGCCGTCCTTGGCGATGCAACGAAGGTGAAATTCACGCCGACCTCCGTGCAGCAGCGCTGGCCGGTTCTCCAGTCGGGGCAGGTCGACGTCCTGTCGCGCAACACGACGATCACCTTCTCGCGCAACGCCTCGCTCGGCGTCGATTTTCAGGGCATCAATTTCTATGAAGGGCAGACCTTCATCGTCCGCACGGCTGCGGGCGCGAAGGAGCCGAAGGATCTCGACGGCGCGACGGTCTGCGTCGCCGCCGGATCGACGGAAGAGAAAAACGCGGCCGACTGGTTCCGCGAGCGCAACATGAAGGTGACGATCGTCAATTTCCAGAAGAATGACGACGCTATCACAGCCTATGATTCAGGCCGCTGCGACGCCTACACCGCCGGCGTCGGCGCGCTCGCCGGACAGCGCATCAAGCTGAAGGCGCCGAACGACAACCTCATCATGACCCAACTCATATCCAAGGATCCGCAGGGGCCGGTGACGCGCTACGGCGACGAGCGTTTCCAGGCGGTCGTGCGCTGGGTTCTGAACGGCATGATCACCGCCGAGGAGCTTGGCGTCACCTCGGCCAATGTCGATGAGATGAAAACCAAGTCGCAGAGCGCGGAAGTGCGGCGCCTGCTCGGAGTCGACGGCGGTTTCGGCGCCATGCTCGGCCTGCCAGACGACTGGATGTACAAGGCCATCAAGCAGGTCGGAAACTATGGCGAAAGCTATGAGCGGACGGTCGGGCAGGGTTCGCCGCTGAAGCTGGCGCGCGGCTACAATCAGCTCTGGAACAAGGGCGGTTTGCTGTTCTCGCCGTCGTTTCAGTGACAAAGGGCAGTCGGAATTAGGCGATAGGCAGTCGCTGCGACTGCCCAAGCCCGATTGCCGACTGCTTGCCCATGCTGCGCCGTCTCCTCTATGACGCTAAAATCCGCGACGCGATTTATCAGGTCGCGCTGATCGCGGGCCTCGTCGCGCTGTCGGTCTGGTTCGTCCGGAACGCGTCGCAGAATCTCGTCAACGCCGGCATCGCGTCGGGATTTGATTTTCTCTGGCGGCAGTCGGGAATCGACGTTCCGTTTGTGCTGACGAACTACACCGCGCAGTCCCGCATCATCGATCTGATGTGGGTCGGCGTCGTCAACACGCTGCTCGTCACCTTTCTGGCGATCGTCGGCGCGACCGCTCTCGGCTTCGTCCTGGGGCTTGCGCGCCTGTCGCCGCATTGGCTTCTGGCGCGCGTCGCGGGCGCTTATGTCGAGGCGGTCCGCAACATTCCGCTGCTGTTCTTCGTTCTGTTCTGGTATTTCGGAGTCATCGCCGCGCTTCCGGCGCCGCGCCAGTCGATCAGCGTTTTCAGTCTCGCATTCCTTAACAACCGCGGCCTGACGATTCCGACGCCGGTCGACGGCTACGCGTTTCGCATTGCGGCGCTCGCGTCTCTGGCGGCGCTCGTCGCCGCCTGGATCGCCTCGCGCAGCGCCGGCCGCCAGCGCGACCGGACGGGCGAGGCGCGGTTCGGCTGGCTCGCGCCCACGCTCGCCATCGGCGCGCCCTGCGTCTTTTTCGTCGTCGCGAGCCTGTCGTCGATCTGGGACGTGCCCGCGCTGCGCGGCTTCAACTATCGCGGCGGATTCGTTCTCATCCCGGAGTTCGTCGCGCTTCTCGCGGCGCTGGTGACCTATACCGCCGCCTTCATCGCGGAGATCGTGCGCGGCGGCGTCGAGGCCGTGCCGAAAGGCCAGAGCGAGGCGGCGAACGCGCTCGGCCTGACCGCCACGCAGCGGCTGCGGCTCGTCGTCATCCCGCAGGCGCTGCGGGTGATGATTCCGCCGATGACGAACCAGTATCTCAACGTGCTGAAGAACTCGTCCTTCGGCGCGGCGATCGCGTTTCCGGAACTGGTCAGCGTGTTCATGGGATCGGCACTGAACAACACCGGCCAGGCGATCGAGATCATCGCGATCACGCTCGCGCTCTATCTCGCGATCAGCCTCGCGGTCGCGGCGTTCATGAACTGGTACAACAACCGCATCAGGCTGGTTACGCGATGACGGCGTCGTTGCGCGTCTGGCGCGAGCGCCTTTTCGCGGGCCCGGTCTCCTCCGTCGTGACCGCGCTGATCGTCGCGGCGATCGTCGCGATCGGCTGGCCGCTGCTGCGCTGGGCGGTGCTGGACGCCACGTTCAGCGGCGCGACGCGCAACGACTGCACGGGCGGCGGCGCCTGCTGGGTTTTCGTGCGCGCGCGGTTCGGTCAGTTCATGTATGGCCTCTATCCGATCGACCAGCGCTGGCGCATCGATCTTTTCGCGGTCATTGCGCTGGTCTGGGTCGCGCTTCTGTTCGTGCGCAGCCTGCCTTACCGCGCCTGGGTCGGGCTCGGCGCGCTTGTCATTCTGCCGCCGCTCGGCGTCTGGCTGCTCGGCGGCGGGTTCGGCCTGCAGCCGGTCGAGACGCGCCAGTGGGGCGGCCTCACGCTGACGATCTTCCTCGCCGTCTATGCCGGCCTCATCGCGGTTCCGCTCGGGATTTTGCTGGCGCTCGGGCGTCAGTCGCGTTTGCCGGCGGTGCGTCTGATCTCGATCATCTTCATCGAGTTCTGGCGCGGCGTGCCGATCATCGCGGTGATCTTCCTCGCGTCGCTGCTGCTGCCGCTGATCATGCCGGCGGGCGCCGACGTCGACCGTCTCGCCCGCGCGGTGATCGGCCTCGCCTTCGTCATCTCGGCCTATATGGCGGAGGCGGTGAGGGGCGGCCTGCAGGCGCTTCCCACCGGCCAGCATGAGGCGGCCAAGGCGCTCGGCCTGAGCTACTGGAAATCGACGGGCTTCATCGTCCTGCCGCAGGCGCTGCGCATTTCGCTGCCGGCGATGACGAACGAGTTTATCGCGCTGTTCAAGAACACGACGCTCGTGCTCGTGGTGTCGATCCTCGATCTGCTCGGCATCGCGCAGGCCTCGCTCGCCGATCCGAACTGGGTCGGCATGAACATGGAGGCCTACGCCTTCACGGGACTTGTCTACTGGCTGATCTGCTTTGCTCTGTCGCGCTGGAGCAAATCGCTGGAGACGGCGGGCGGCGCGCCGCGCGGACACTGACGCCGAAGAGACGATCATGGATGTGAATCAGCTCCCGTTCGATGTCGATGCGATGCTGGCCGGCGTGCGGCCCTGGGTCGAATGCGAAAGCCCGACCTTTGACGCGCATCGCGTCAACGCGATGATGGATGTCGCCTCGCGCGAGCTTGCGATCGCCGGCGCGCGCGTGGAGCGGATCGCGGGGCGCATGGGATTCGGCGACTGCGTGCGCGCGCGTTTCCCGCACGCCGATCCGCATCGTCCGGGCGTTCTCTTTCTCGCCCATCTCGACACCGTGCATCCGGTCCGAACGCTGGACAAGCTGCCCTGGCGGCGCGACGGCGCGCGCTGCTACGGGCCCGGCCTGTTCGACATGAAGGGCGGCGCCTATGTCGCGCTGGAGGCCGTGCGGATGTTGCGCAGGCTGGGCCTCTCGGCGCCCTTGCCGGTGACGTTTCTTCTCACCAGCGACGAGGAGGTCGGCAGTCCGAGCACGCGCGATCTCATCGAGGCGGAAGCCGCGCGACACCGCTATGTGCTGGTGCCGGAGCCCGGCCGCGCCGATGGCGGCGTCGTGTCCGGGCGCTACGCCATCGCCCGATTCAATCTCGAAGCGGTCGGCCGGCCGAGTCACGCCGGCGCGACGCTGAAGGACGGGCGCTCGGCCATCCGCATCATGGCGGACATGATCCCCCAGATCGAAGGAATGACCAGCGACGCCTGCACCTTCAGCGTCGGCGTCGTGCAGGGCGGCCAGTGGGTGAACTGCGTCGCCAGCTCCTGCGCGGGCGAGGCGTTGAGCATGGCCAAGCGGCAGGCGGATCTCGATCAGGGCGTCGCGCGCATGCTCGCGCTGACGCGGGGAGATGATCGATCGGGCCGCTTCATCGTCACGCGCGGCGTGACGCGGCCGGTGTGGGAGCCGAACGCCAGGACGATGGCGCTTTACGAGACGGCGCGCGGGATCGCGCGCGAGCTCGGCCTCGACCTCCAGCATGAAAGCGCGGGGGGCGGATCGGACGCGAATTTCACCGGCAATCTCGATGTCGCGACGCTGGACGGCCTCGGGGTCGCCGGCGCGGGCGCCCATACGCTTGAAGAACATATCGTCGTCGAGAGTCTCGCGCAGC
>MKVY01000033.1:95678-97255 GCA_001899525.1 Rhizobiales bacterium 65-9 | reverse complement strand
CGCCTGGCTCCTGAAACATAGCGGCGGTCCCGGCGCAGGCCCGTGGTCAGCACGGGTCTTGCTTGCCTGTCTCCGATCGTCTTGTCTCGTCGGACGGCGTCTGAAGGAGCGTGTGCTTGGCCATTCTCGCGGGCATCCATCACCTGACCCACTACAGATACGACCGGCCGGTCGCGCTGGGCCCTCAGCTCATCCGATTGCGGCCCGCGCCGCACACCCGCACGAAAATCCCGAGCTATTCCCTCAGGGTTCAACCGACGAATCATTTCGTCAACTGGCAGCAGGATCCGCACGGCAACTGGCTCGCGCGGTTCGTCTTTCCGGAGCGCGTCACCGAACTGAAGATCGAGGTCGATCTGATCGCGGAATTGTCCGTGATCAATCCGTTCGATTTCTTTGTCGAAGGCTACGCCGAAACCTTTCCGTTCGACTATGCGCCCGATCTGAAGACCGATCTCGCGCCTTACCTCGTGGCCGAGCCCGCCGGCCCGATGCTCGCCGCGTTTCTTGCGGATTTGCCGAAAGAGCCGGTCAACACCGTCAGCTTCCTGGTCGATCTCAATGCGCGGCTTCAGAAGGCCGTCGGTTATGTCATTCGCATGGAGCCCGGCGTGCAGACGCCCGAGGAGACGCTCGGACGCGCCTCAGGCTCGTGCCGCGATTCCGCCTGGACGCTGGTTCAGGCCCTGCGCTGTCTCGGCCTCGGGGCCCGCTTCGTCTCCGGCTATCTGATTCAATTGCGCGCCGACATCGACCCGATCGAGGGGCCGCGCGGGACCGACAAGGATTTCACCGATCTGCACGCCTGGGCCGAGGTGTATCTGCCCGGCGCCGGCTGGATCGGCCTCGACGCGACCTCGGGATTGTTGACGGGCGAGGGGCATATTCCCGTCGCCGCCACGCCGCATTATGCGAGCGCCGCGCCGATCTCGGGCGGCGTCGAATTCGCCAATGTCGATTTCGCCTTCGACATGACGGTGACGCGCCTCGCCGAGGCGCCGCGCATCACCGCGCCGTTTTCGGATGAATCCTGGGCGCGGCTCGATGCGCTCGGCGAACAGGTCGACGCGGAGCTGAAAGCCGGCGACGTTCGGCTCACCATGGGCGGCGAGCCGACTTTCGTGTCCGTCGATGATTTTGAGGCGGAGGAA
Source organism: Rhizobiales bacterium 65-9 (assembly GCA_001899525.1). Taxonomy (GTDB): domain Bacteria; phylum Pseudomonadota; class Alphaproteobacteria; order Rhizobiales; family Beijerinckiaceae; genus Terrirubrum. The sequence continues at coordinate 96,104 of MKVY01000033.1, read as the reverse complement.
TGGAACACGTCGGCCGTCGGTCCGACGAAGCGCGGCCTCGCGGATCAGCTCATCCGCCGATTGCAGGAGCGCTTCGCGCCCGGCGGCGTTCTGCATTACGGCCAGGGAAAATGGTATCCCGGCGAAAGCCTGCCGCGCTGGGCCTACGCGCTCTACTGGCGCAAGGACGGCAAGCCGATCTGGCGCAATCCCGATCTCATCGCCGTCGAGACGAGGAAAAAAACCGCGACGATCGGCGATGCGAACGCGATCGCTGAAAACATCGCGCTGTCGCTCGGCCTCGGCGTCGACGACGCCATTCCCGCCTATGAAGATCCGGGCGAATGGATCCTGAAGGAAAGCAAGCTGCCGGATAATGTCGATCCGTCCAACGCGAAGCTTGCGGAGCCAGAGGAGCGCGCGCGTTTCGCGCGCGTGTTCGAGCGG
>MKVY01000033.1:92040-95596 GCA_001899525.1 Rhizobiales bacterium 65-9 | reverse complement strand
GTCGGCCTGCGCCTGCCGCTCGGCGCGCTGCCCTGGGTCCCGCCGGAGCAGCGCCATGCGATCCATGATCAGGACATGATCGCGCCGCGCGAGCCGCTGCCGGAGCCCGGCGCGTTTCATCAGCAGGCGATCGCGACAGGAGAGGTCGAGACGCGGCGGCAGGACGTCACCGAGCAGCAGATCGTCGCCGACGCCGTGCGCACCGCGCTCGCGATCGAGCCGCGCGACGGCATCCTGTGCGTGTTCATGCCGCCGGTCGAAGCGCTCGAGGATTATCTCGAACTGCTCGCGGTCGTCGAGGCGGCGGCGGAGAAAGCCGGCCTGCCTGTCCATATCGAAGGCTATCCCCCGCCGCACGATCCGCGCCTCAACGTCATCAAGGCGACGCCCGATCCGGGCGTCATCGAGATCAATGTCCAGCCCGCGGAAAGCTGGCGCGAGGCGGTGGAGATCACGCGCGGAATTTACGACGACGCGCGCCAGTGCCGGCTCGGCGCCGACAAGTTCATGATCGACGGCCGCCACACGGGAACGGGCGGCGGCAACCATGTCGTGCTCGGCGGATCGACGCCCGGCGACAGCCCGTTCCTGCGTCGGCCGGACGTGCTGAAAAGTCTGATCCTCTACTGGCAGCGACATCCCTCGCTGAGCTATCTTTTTTCCGGCCTCTTCATCGGCCCGACGAGCCAGGCGCCGCGCGTCGACGAGGCGCGCCATGAAGCGCTGTACGAGCTTGAGATCGCGATGGCGCAGGTGCCGAAGCCGGGCGAGGGGCGCGCGCCCTTCTGGCTCTGCGACAGGCTGTTCCGCAATCTTCTCGTGGATGTGTCGGGCAACACCCATCGCGCCGAGATCTGCATCGACAAGCTCTATTCTCCGGAAGGGCCGACAGGCCGGTTGGGCCTCGTCGAATTCCGCGGCTTCGAGATGCCGCCGGACGCCCGCATGTCGCTCGCGCAGCAATTGCTGCTGCGCGCGCTGGTCGCCTGGTTCTGGCGCGATCCGCAGGATGGCGAATTGGCGCGCTGGGGAACCGCGCTGCACGACAGATTCATGCTGCCGCATTTCGTGTGGGAGGATTTTCGCGCGGTTCTCGCCGATCTGAATCACGCCGGTTTCGCCTTCGATCCGGTCTGGTTCGAGGCGCAGCGCGAATTCCGCTTCCCGTTCTATGGCGCCGTCGAGCATGGCGGCGTGACGCTCGAACTTCGGCAGGCGCTGGAGCCCTGGCATGTGCTGGGCGAGCAGGGCGCGTCCGGCGGCACGGTGCGCTTCGTCGATTCCTCGGTCGAGCGCCTGCAGGCGAAGACGAGCGGCCTCACGCCGGGCCGCCATGTGGTCACCTGCAACGGCCGTCCGTTGCCGCTTGCGATGACCGCGACGCCCGGCGAAGCCGTCGCGGGCGTGCGCTTCAAGGCGTGGCGGCCGGCGAACGGCCTGCATCCGACGATTCCGGTCCATGCGCCGCTGACCTTCGACATCGTCGACACATGGACGCGGCGGTCGCTCGGCGGCTGCGTCTATCATGTCGCCCATCCCGGCGGCCGGAACTATGAAACCTTCCCTGTGAATTCCTATGAGGCAGAGGCCCGCCGTCTGGCGCGCTTCATCGATCATGGCCATACTCCCGGCCTCATCGATGTCCGGGCGCCGGGCCGCCGCGGCGAGTTTCCCCTGACGCTGGACCTGCGCCGACCGGATTTCATGTGATGTCAGCGATCAGTTCCGCGCGACGCGGCGAGAAGGACGAGAGGCTGCGCCGGCTGATCGGCTCTTACCGGCCGCTCGCCGGCGTGCCGGACGAATTGCTCGGACCCGATGGCGCGCCGCGACCCCATTGGCTCCGGTATCTCGACGGCCTCACCGATCTCGCTGCACCGGAAATCGAGCGCCGCTTCGCCGCCAGCGACCAGCATATCCGCGACTCCGGCGTGTCCTACCGGACATGGAGCGACAGCGGCGATCCGCTGATCAATGAGCGCGCCTGGCCGCTGAGCCATATCCCGCTGGTCCTGCCGGAAGCCGAATGGCGCGGCATCGCGTCAGGCGTCGCCCAGCGCGCGCGCCTGCTCGAAGCGCTGATCGCCGATCTCTATGGCCCCGGCCGGGCCATCGCGGAGGGGCTGCTGCCCGCGGCGGCGGCGCTTGGCGGTCCCGAATTCCTGCGGCCGATGCATGGCGTGAAGCCGCAGGGAGGCCGCTACCTTGCGATGTACGCCGCCGATCTCGGCCGCGGCCCAGACGGCCGCTGGTGGGTGCTCGGCGATCGCACGCAGGCGCCCTCCGGCGCCGGCTACGCGCTGGAGAACCGCGTGGCGCTGTCGCGCTCGTTCCCGGAGCTCTATCGCCAGATGAATGTCGAGCGGCTCGCGCCGTTCTTCCGGAATTTTTACTTCGGGCTGGCGTCCATGGGAGCCCGCGCCGAGCCCCGCATCTGCCTGCTGACGCCAGGCTCCCTGAGCGCGACCTATTTCGAGCACGCCTATCTCGCGCGCTACCTCGGTCTGCTGCTGGTCGAGGGCGGCGACCTCGTGGTGCGGCAGGGACAGGTCCATGTCCGCACCATCGCCGGGTTGAAGCGAGCCGACGTCATCCTCCGCCGCATCGACGCCGATTACGCCGACCCGCTGGAGTTGAACGCCGCCTCTCAGCTTGGCGTGCCCGGCCTGATGGAGGCGGTGCGCGCCGGCAGCGTCGCGATCGCCAACGCGCTCGGTTCGGGCGTGGTCGAGGCCAACGCGTTGATGGGCTTCCTGCCGCATCTGAGCCGCGCGCTGATCGGCGAGGATCTGCAACTGCCCAACGTCGCGACATGGTGGTGCGGGCAGGAAAAGGAGCGCGAGACAGTGCTCGCGCGGCTCGACGAGATGGCGATCGCCGGGGCGTTCGGCGGCGGCGTGCCCGGGTTCCCGGGCGGGGAGCCCGTGATCGGCGGCGCGCTCGCTCCCGAGGCGCGGGCGCAACTCGAGCAGACCATCAGGGAGCGCAGCATCGACCTCGTCGGGCAGGAGATCGTGCATCTCTCGACCATGCCGGTGTGGCGCGACGGCGCGCTGGAGCCGCGGCCTTTCGTGCTCCGCGTCTATGCGGCGGCGACCGAGCAGGGCTGGCGCATCATGCCCGGCGGCTTCTGCCGCATCTCCGACAAGCTCGACGCGCGCGCCGTCTCGATGCGCGAGGGCGTCGAGTCGGCGGACGTCTGGATTCTCGCCGACAAGCCGGTCGAGATCACCACGCTGCTGCCGACCGCCGACAACATCCGCATTCGCCGCATCACCGGCAATCTTCCGAGCCGCGCGGCCGACAACATGTTCTGGCTCGGACGTTATCTCGAACGCGCCGAAGCGACGCTGCGCGTGGTGCGCGGCCTCGCCGGACAACTGATCGAGGGCGACGGCGGCGCCGGCTCCTCGCGCGCGCCGCGCCGCCTCGCCGACCTGCTGACCGCATGGGGCGCGCTGCCGGAGAAGAAGGGCAGGGAGCCCAATGCGGCGCTGGCCTTCGCGGCGTTGCACGACGCGCGCGAATATGGCTCGGCGCTCTCGATCGTGCGCTC
>MKVY01000033.1:79811-91940 GCA_001899525.1 Rhizobiales bacterium 65-9 | reverse complement strand
CCGGTGTCGGAGGCGGAGGTGTTCGACCGCGCGCGCAGCGCGCTGCAGGCGACGGCCGCGTTGTCGGGCCTCGTCCAGGAGAACATGAATCGCGTTGCGGGCTGGCGCTTCCTCGATGTCGGGCGCCGCATCGAGCGCGCCGTGAACACCTGCCGCTTCGTGCGCCAGTTCTCGGGCGAGGATTCGCCGCCGGAGGATCTCGACGCGCTGCTCGATCTCTGCGACTGCCAGATCACTTATCGCCAGCGCTATCTCTCCGGCCTCGCGGTCGCGCCGCTGCGCGATCTGGTGGTGCTCGATCCTTTCAATCCGCGTTCGGTCGCGTTTCAGGTCGAAAGGCTCGACGGCCACCTCGCGGTTCTGCCGGCGCTGCATGAGGACGGAATGCTGGAGCCCCAGCGCCGCATCGCCACGCGGCTCGCGGCGGAGATGCGCGCCATGGACGCGCGCGCGCTCGATCACGCCACGATCCTCGGCTTCGAGCAAAATCTTCTGGCGCTGTCGGAAGCGGTGAGCGCGCGCTATTTTCTTCAGGGGCCGCATGCGGCGCGCGCCGGGAAGATCATGGGTCTGGCGTGATCTACGACGTCAAGCATGTGACGACTTACAGTTACGAGGCGCCCGTCACATTCGCCCGCTGCAGTCTTCGCCTGACGCCGTGCTCCAGCAGCGGGCAGACGGTGATCGCGAGCGGGATCACGCTCGATCCGCCGCCCGCGACGATGGATCGGCGCGTCTGTTTTTTCGGCAATCTCGTCACCTATCTGACGATCGACCGGCCGCATGACGAGATCGTCTTCACCGCGCGCGCGCGCGTCGACGTGCATCGTCAGCCGCTTCCGGCCGCATTTTCGGACGAAACGCTCGAAGCGGTGCGCGACGCCGCGGCGAATGCGTTTCTGGCGGGCGGCGACGCGCCGGCGCATTTCATGTTTCCGAGCCATCGCGTGCCGCGCTATGCGCCCGCCGTCGATTATGCGCGCCAGAGTTTCCCCGAGGGTCGGCCCGCGCTCGACGGCGCGGTCGATCTGATGCGGCGCATCAGAAAAGATTTCAGATACGATCCCGACTCCACCAAAGTCTGGACTCCGTTGTCTGAGGCGTTCCAGCAGCGCAGCGGCGTCTGCCAGGATTTCGCGCACATCATGATCGCCGGCCTGCGCGGTCTCGGGCTGCCGGCCGCCTATGTCAGCGGCTATCTGCGCACCATCCCGCCGCCCGGCCAGCCGCGCCTGGAAGGCGCCGACGCGACGCACGCCTGGGTCAATGTCTGGTGCGGCGCGCGCGTGGGCTGGATCGGGCTCGATCCCACCAACGCCATCCCGGCGGGCGACGATCATATCGTGCTCGCGCTGGGGCGCGACTATGCGGATGTCGCGCCTATCGACGGCGTTCTGTTCGGAGCGGGCGATCAGAATGTGAAAGTGAGCGTCGACGTGACGGAAGTCGCGCAAGCCTGAATCCGGCGACGAGCGCGATCACCGCTCGATGCGCAACAGCTTCGGAATAGCCTGGACCTGAATGTTGCGGAGCTGGATGTCTTCCATCACGGACGGGAAGAATTCCCATGCGCTGCCCTTCGGCGCCGAAGCGAGCGAGACGAGCGGTTTGGGCGAGACGATGGCGATCAGGAGCTTCGAGCCCGGCGCGCTGTTGTCGTCGTCGTCCAGCCGCGCGTCGAACGTCGCCTGCCCGCGATCGCGGCGCAGCGCTGAGCCGAGCAGCTTCACGCGCCCGCTGTCGCCGATCGCGATGATGTCGACGTTGCGGTCGCCGACGCCGTCGATCACGCCCTGCACGCGCTGGCCGACTTTCGCGACCGGCGATTTGAGGTCGAATTTCACCGACGGATCGCGCGCCGTTTCGATCCGCTGCAGAAAGGCGGTCGCCGGGCATTGCGCGGGCGCGAGGCGCGCCGGCGAAATCTGTGGGGCGAACCCGTTGACGAGCCGGAAGTCGCTGTCGAACGTCTGGACGACCTGATCGGCGAGGCTGAACGCATCGATCGCGGCCGTGCGTTCGGTGATCGCCACAGGCGACAGGAAGAAGCACGGGCCGCCTTCGAAATAGCGGACATATTGCGCGATGCGCGCGGCGCGCTCGTCCGGCGTCATCGGCGCGATCGTGAGCGGTTCGAGCGGCGGCTCGACGGGCGTTGTCGCGCTCGCGCTGTTTTGCGGCGGCGTTTGGCCCGAAGGCTGCAACGTGGGCCCGCTTGCCCGGCCGGATGGATCGACGGGGATGTCCGCCGGAGGGGCGACCGAGACCGGGGGCAGAACCACGGCCGCCGGCGTCCGCGTCATGTAGACATAGCCGCCGCCCATTCCCGCCAGAGCGAGCGCCGCCAGCGCCCCTGCGGCGATGAGGCCGAAGCCGGCGCTCTTTTTCTTCTTCGGCTCCGGCGCGACCCAGGCGGCGACCTCGTTCATCGAGGCGGGCCTGTCTTCCGGCTTCGGCTGAAGCATCCATTCGATCAGCGGCCGCAGGCGCGGATCGACGGCGCCGAGATCGGGAACCTTCTGGCGCTTCTGGATGACTTCGGCCTGGCTGCCGCTCATGTCGATCGGCCGGCCGATGATCGCTTCGGCCAGCACCAGGCCGAAGCTGTAGATGTCGGAGCGGTTGGTGACGTCGCCGCCGTAGAGCCCGAGCTGCTCCGGCGAGACGTAATTGTATTTTCCTGCGAAGCCGTCGCCGATCACGGTGGCGTGGCCGAGCTTTGTCGTTCGCGCGATTCCGAAATCGATGATCTTGGCGTGGCCGATCTCGCCGTCCTGCAGGATGATGTTGTCCGGCGACATGTCGCGATGGATCACGCCCTTGTCGTGCGCGACCTGCAGGCCCGACGCGATCCGTTTGCGCAGAACGGTGACCTGGTCGTAGTTCAGCGGCGCCGTCTTCAGATAGTCGGACAGCGATGGCCCGCCGACATACTCCATCGCGAGATAGGGCCGGTTGAGCTGGCGATCGACGGAGAAGACGAAGTAGCGGACGATCGAGTCGTGATGGAGATAGTGCAGCGCCGACGCTTCCTTTCGGAACAGCGACAGCACCGCCTCGTTGCCGGCGAGCTCCGGCTTGATCATCTTGATCGCCACAGGGTCGCCGGTTTCGATCAGGCGCCCTTTATAGACCTCGCCCATGCCGCCGGCGGCGATGGTGCTTTCGAGCTCATAGATGTCGTTCAGCCGCGTGCCGGCTGGCAGTCCTCCGCGTCCGGAGAGCTGGACGACGGTCTGCGTCATTCGTTGGACGCCGGAATGTAGTTCGTGCGCTCTGCGGCATGGCAGCGCACCACGACGATGGTGACGTTGTCGGACGCGCCGCGTTCGAGCGTTGTCGCGATCAGCGAGTCGCAGGCTTCCTGCGGCCGCATGGCGACGACGGCGTCGCGGATTTCCGGGTCGGACAGATGGCCGGTCAGGCCGTCGCTGCAGACGAGAAACGTGTCGCCGGGCTCGATCGGGCCGTGTTTGTCCTCGAGCTCGGGATCATCGAAGATGCCGATCGCGCGCGTGATCACGTTGCGCCGCGGCCAGGTCCTGGCCTGCTCCTGCGTGAGCGTGCCATTGTCCACCAGTTCCTGCGCTTCGGTATGATCGCGCGACAGCTGTTCGATCGTGTTGTCGCGCACGCGATAGACGCGGCTGTCGCCCGCCCAGACGCAGGAATAATGGTGGCCGTAAGCCAGCACCGCCGCGACCGTCGTTCCGATCACCGCGCCGCCGCGATCGGCCGCCGCCTGCTTGATCGTGTCGTTGGCCCGCATGATGCGGTCCTTGAAGCGCGCGAGCTGGTCGCTGAGCGACACCGCCACGCCGATCGAGGCGATGTCTCCGGCGACGGTCTGGCTGGCGAACTGGCCGCCCTCATGGCCGCCGACGCCGTCGGCCACGGCCCAGACGCCGAGCTCCGGCAGCACGATGTAGCTGTCCTCGTTCGCGCGCCGGACCTTGCCGACATGCGTCGCCGCGCCGGTCTCGAATTTGACGACGTAGGTCGAGTTCTGGGCCAGCGCCATCTTGTTACCCCGATGCAGCTTCGAAATGTCCACTCAGCAAGGAGGTGACGATATTGGGATCAGGAAGGCCTTCGGAAAACATGCTCTTGGGCGCGAACGCGCCGCCGCCGATGGTCCACCAGAAACTTGCGCGAGAATACAGGCGCCGCTCCCGTTCCGCCAACAGACTCTTCATCGAGGCGTCAAGCTCTTCGACGGACAAGGCGGTCGCGACGCTGGCGCCGAACAGATCGCTGATCGCCGCGTCGGGCGAGGGCGCCGGAACGCGGTTTGGCGTCGGCAGCGCGGAGAGCGCTTCGAGGCAGGCGTCATAGGTTGCGTTCTCTTCCAGCGTGTCGAGCAGAAGCGCCTCGACGCCGGAGAACCAGTCCGCCTGCGAATCGATCGTCGGCGGCTCGTAGGCGTCGGCGGCGTCGCCGCACGCCATGACGGTCAGCGGGAAAAAGCGACCCACCCCGTCCACCGACGACATGAACGATCCCATCACGGGAAATCCGCAGATGTCCCGGCCGAACCAGAAGCGCCAGATCGGCGCGCTCAGGAAGGCGTCGCGCCAGCCGCTCCCGAGCCTGATGCGGCTCGCTGCGACGCCGCCCTGAATCCATGGCTCCCAGACCTGAAGGAAGTCGCGGGGCGCATCCACCGAAATGAAGTCCCGCTTCATCGGAAGCTTGCCGAAAAGGCCGCACGGCATCGGTTGCGCTCACTGCGAGGTCGTCGGGCAGCGGAACTCCCGCAACGCCGCGAGCGTGAAGGGATTCGGCAGGGTCGTGACGTTGATCTGATAGGACGCCTCGCGCCCGGTGACGTTGAAGCGCGCGATCAGCGCGTCGCCCGACCGCGTCACGTTGGCGGTGTCGAGCAGGCGGAACACGCCCCACGGCCCGTTCTTCGGCGGCGGGGGGGCGCGGCCCGGAATGGCCGGAAGGATGGTCAGCGACGCGCTGCTCAGGCCGACCGGGCCGGGCCACTGGAACGTCACCACCTGCGGCGGCAGATCAGGCGCCTGCTGCGGCGGCGGAGAGCTGAAAAGACCGCCGAAGGGCGACGCCGCGGCTGTCTTCGGCCTCTCGACCGAGAGCACGCCGCTGTTGATTTCCAGCCGCGCGGTTTCGATGCCGTCGCCCAGGGTCAGGTTTTTCACCGCGAAGGCGAAGCCCGCGGCGCCTTGCGGAAAGAACGCCTGCCGGATGTCGTTGGCGCGCTGGAAATCCCGCGCCACGTTCGCGGCCATCTGCCGTCCGACCGGGTTCGCCTGATTCCAGGTCCAGACCTGCTTTGACGTGTCGATGAGCTGCGACAGGTTCGCGGTGTAGAACCGATCGATGATTCCGCTCGGGCCGAACAGTTTCTGGAACTCCTGGATCGGCATGTCCTTGTCGCTCACGCGGCTGAACGGATAGAAGCCGGTGACCGCCTGCTGGCACGCGCGCGTGACCTGCTCGCCGAGCTGCTGATTGAGGCGGGCGACGGTCGTGCCGGTGGCGTCGGTGTCGAACGCGCCGACGGCGGTCTGGATCATGCCCTTGAACGGATCCGGAAAGCGCGTCGCCGTCGCCTGCAGGTTGCGCAGGCTTTCGCGGAACTTCACCTGGCCTTCCGTCGATCGGGTCGGATCGTTCAGCATCGCGAGCGAGGTGTAGATGTCGTTCAGCCCGCGCAGCAGTTCGTCGAGGCCGCGCTGGCCGCGCGCGCCTTCGGCGAGCTGCTGATAGGGACGGAACGCCGCTTCCACCACGGCGCCGGCCGGGTCGCCGCCCTGCGTCGACATGGTCGGCGCCGGCGTCGCGGGAGGCGCCGCGCCGCCGCCGGCAGGAGCCGCGGCGGGTTTTTCCTTCGTGAGCATCGTCTCGTCGCGGATCGACTCGATCAGTTGCGCGATCGGCGACGTCGGCGCGGCCGCCGCCTGCAGCGCGACATAGCGCGGCTTGTCGGCGGTGAGCAGTTTGATGCGAAGCTGGTTGAGCGTCGTGCGCCATGTCGCGATGAAGTCGCGCTGGTAGCGCTCGATCAGCGCATTGGGCAGGTTGTCGTACTGCGCTTGCAGGGCCTGCTGCGCCGCAACGTCGCCGAGCAGCTTGCGCTCTTGTTGCACCTGCGCGGTCACGCTTTGAATCTTTCCGAGGAAATCCTCGTGGAAGCCCGCGAAGGTGAAGAAGAACGGCACCTTGATGCTGTCGAGATCGGCGCCGCTCGCGCCCTCGAATACGAGCGCCGCGTCCTGTCCGGCCTTGCGCCGCGCGACCCAGTCGCGCGCATTGTTGGCGCGCGACGCCGATTTCAGGATTTCAAACGCGCGATCGGCGACGCTCATCCGGCCGATGGCGCTCTGCGCCTCCTGCACGAGCGGTCGGTCGATGTCGAGCGATGCGTATCCTTCCGGCGGATCGAGCTCCAGCAGCCGCGTCAGGTGATCCTCGAGCGCCTGCCGGCCGGCGGCGTTCTGCGGTCCGCGAAACAGATTGTCCGACCAGTCCGAACGCCACCACTGGATGACGCGCTCTTTGTCGACGGGCTCGATGCCCGCGATCATCAGATAGACCTTCAGCGCTTCCGTCAGGAAGCCAGGGTTGGTGATGTTGTCGCGCATCCGCTCTTCGAGCCGGTACATCAGGCGCGGGCGAAGCAGGCGCTGCAGGGCGGTCTCGTAGGCGGTTTCCGCCGAGACATTGATGCGCGGCCACTGGTTGAGGCCGAGCGTGGATTCAACCGGAACCTTTTCGTCGCGCAGGGCGTAGCCCGCCGGCATGTTCCTGAGATGATGCAGCGCCGGCAGCACGCGCGCGAAGTCGCGGTCGTTGATCGCCGTCTCGTCGCGCACGGGCGCCGCGATGGTCTTGTATTGCGTCACCGAGGCGTAGGTTCGGCCGATCAGGTCGGAGTTGCGGCCATAGCTGATCCACCAGCCGGCGATGGCGGCGGCCGAGCCGAGAAACAGCAGCGCATAGGCGGCTGTCTTCAGGATCGTCGCGCGCCGCACCGCCGACTTGTTCGTCGACACCCAGCCGGCTTCCGCGAAAACCACCTGATCGAGCAGATGGGTGAGGAAGAAGCTCTTGCCGAGGCCGGAATATTGCTGCTCGGCCGCCTGCTGCGCGCCGAAGCTGCGCGACAGCGCGCCGATCAGCTGGTCGATCGGCGTTCCTTCCTGCGTGCCTGATGTGAAATAGAAGCCGCGCAGCGTCGCGTTCGAGTGATAGCGCGTCGGCTCGAAGATGCGCGTCAGGAAATCATGCACCGGCTTCTTCAGCGAGGCGACCTGGCTCGGGAAGCCGAACACCTGCACGCGCGCGGTCGGGTTGGGTTCTTCCTGGAGACGATCGACCAGTTCCTGATTGAGGCGCTCGATCAGGCTGTCGAATTCGCCCGGCACCTCGCCGATCATGTTGGCGGTCTTGTCGTCGGTCTGGAAGGTCGCCCCCCACACCGCGCGCCGTCCCTCTTCGTTGAGGTGGCCGAAGAATTCCATGAAGCCGGCGATCAGATCGGCTTTCGTGAAGACGGCGTAGACTGGGAAATCGACCTTGAGCTGCTGATGCAGTTCGAGCAGCCGCGTGCGGATCGCGTCGGCGTGGGAAAACACCTCTTCCTGCGGCAGGCTCAGAAGATCCTCGACGCTGATGCAGACGAGCACGCCGTTGATCGGCTGCTTCGGACGGCTGCGCTTGAGAATGTTGAGGAAGGCCAGCCAGCTCTTCTTGTCGACCTTGGCGTCCGAATCCTGCGTGGTGTAGCGCCCGGCGGTGTCGATCAGCACCGCGTCCTCGGTGAACCACCAGTCGCAGTAGCGCGTGCCGCCGACGCCGGCGATCGCCTGCGGCGACGAGCCTTTCGCGAGCGGGAACTTCAGTCCGGAATTGACGAGCGCCGTCGTTTTGCCCGCGCCGGGCGGCCCGATGATGATGTACCAGGGCAGATCATAAAGGAAATCGCCTTTCGCGCCGCTCGCCTTGCGCAGCGTCGACAGCGCGTCGTTCATTTTCTCCTGCAGCACCTGGCCGTCATGGTCGGGCCCGCCTTCGCCGGCGGACGCCATGCCCGCGGCCAGCTCCTTCTCCTGCTTTGAGCGTCGATAAAGATCGTAGCCGAGATAGCCGAGCGCGCCGAGCGAGATCACCGTGATGGTGATCCAGCGGACCAGCGCCGTGTCGAACGGACGATAGTCGCCAAGCGCGACGAGCGGCAGCGCATAGAGGACAAGAAGCGCGATGGCGCCCAGTCCCATCAGATAGCCGCCGACGCGAAGCAGAGTGCCTTTCGTCATCCCAGATCCTGTTACGGCGCGCGCCTCACGGCTTGCGCAGCGTTTCCTCGCGCGGAATGGAGATTTCCACACGCCGGTTGCGCGCGCGCCCCTCGGCGGTTGTGTTCGGCGCGACCGGCGCGGTGTCGCCCTTGCCTTCGATCTTGAACCGGTCGCCCTGCGAAATGCCGGGCTTCAGCTCGGCCGCGACCGCTTTCGCGCGCTCCAGCGACAGTTCGTAGTTCGACGGAAAGCGCGCCGTCTTGATCTTGACGTTGTCGGTGTGGCCGACGATGCGGATTTCGCCGGGCTCTTTTTCAAGCGACGCGCTGATCTTCCCGGCGATCGGCTTGAAGCTGTCGAGCACAGTGGCGGAGCCGGAGGCGAACGTCGCGAAATCGCCGACGCGGATCACGATGGAGTTTCCGTTTTCGACGGCGTCGGCTTTTTTCGCGGCGATCTCTTCCGACAACGCCGAGCGGATGCGCTCGAGCTGCGTCGACGCCTTCACCGGTTCAGGCGGCGGTGGAGGCGGGAGATTGGGCGCCGCGACCGGCGGAGGCGGCCGCTCGATCGTCAGTCCCGCTTCCGGAAACAGCCGCTGCATCTCGTCGGTGACGGCTTCCGTGTTGTTGGACAGCAGAATGCGCAGCGTCACGAACAGCGCGAACAGAAGCGCGGCCGCGATCGCCGCCAGCGCCCATAGCGGAATTCTGAAAGTCGGCCCCTGCGCGGGGATGTCCTGTCCGAGCCAGTGCGGCGACAGGTCGGCGCTCGTGCGCGGCTTCACCCGGCGCAGAATCTCGTAAAGATTGCGCTGGATCATCTGCAGGTTCGCCGCCCCGCCGGCCGATGTGCGGTGGACGCCCTGGAAACCCATGGCGAGACAGGCGTACATCAGTTCGAGAAGCGGATAATTCGTCGTCGGGTCGGCTTTCGCCCGTTCGAGCTCATCGAAAAACCGCACGCCGCCGACGCGCTCGCCGAAGAAGCGCGCCAGCATGCTGTATTGCGTCCAGGTGTGGCGCTCCTCGCTCGGAATATTCTGGACGATGTCGTCGGCCGTCGCGCACAGCGCGTATTTGGCCGCCCGCGCCTGCGGCTCGGGAATGGCGGCCTGGCGCAGATTCTTCTCGAACTCCTCGATGGCGTCGGCGACCTGCTCCATGAGATTGGCGAAGTTGGCGCGCATCAGGGACACGCGCAGCCGGCCGAGCAGCAGCAGAACGGGCCCTGCCGACTCGATCATCGGGTTGTCGTTCGCCGCGATCGGAACGTCGCGCTTCAGGATCATCGCGCGCTGCGGCTGTTGCGCCTGAGGCGGCGGCGCCGGCTGCGTCCGCACCCAGTCCTCCGTTCCCGGAGCGGGCGGCGGCGGCGCATAGGGTTGCGGCGGCGGCGGATAGCCCGGCGGCGTATAGGGCTGCGGCGGTGTCGGATAGCCTTGCGGCGCAGGATAGGGCTGCGGCGGCGCGTAGGCCGGCGGCGGCTGATAGGGCGGCGGAGGAGGCGGCTGATAGGCTGGCGCCGGCTGGTAGGGCGGCGGCTGATAGGCGGGAGCGGGCGGAGCCGGGGCTTGAGCGGGCGGCGTCGGCCGGCGCCCGCCGGGGTTTGGCCGGATGATCGTCCGGTCGTTTCTTTGGAATGGATCGTCGCTCAACGCCGATCTCCCAGCACGGCCCAGAGCTCAAGCTCGAGCTCGGGCCAGTCTCCGGCGAAATGCATGCCGATCGCGCTCGCGGAGCTGAACTCCGGCCATAGCGGCGAGTTGCGATCGAACAGGAAGTAGACATGGTCCGCCATCGCCCGGATCTGCGGCGGCGGCGTCGGCAGATGCACGAGACCGACGCCGGGCAGGTGCGTGTGCACGATCTCGTTCATCTTGGTGTTCGGCCCGATCTTGAACAGATGCGGGAACTGGTTCTGGATTTCCGTCAGTGGACGGCGCGCCGACACTTCGAGAATGAGATTGGCCGTGCGGAACAGCGACCTGTCGCGGATCGTCGAGACGAAGGCGTTGGGCGCGCGCTCGATGATCTCGAGCCGCAGCGCGCGGCGCCCGAAGCTGACGGACAGAAACGCCTGGATGTCGCGGATGATCGGCGCGAACGTGCCTTCGAGATCGTCATGGTCGTAGGCGTCGTAATCGTTCGCGCGCCGTTCGGGTGAGGAGAACGTCGCGAGTTCGCCCACGAAGCGCAGCATTTCCTCGTAGAGACGCTCGGGATGCACATAGCGCGAGCGGCGGAAATGCTTCAGCGCCGGCCCATGATGGTTGAGGAGCTGGAGCACGAAATAGTCGACGCTTTGCAGGCCGCCGCCGGCGGTCGGGTCGGCGGCGTAGCGCGCCAGCTCCTCGACCTTGTTGTCGATCCAGCCGAGCACGCGATCGGTCCAGCCGTCGACGACGGGATGCGCCGAGCAGATCAGCACCGGCGGCACATATTGATCGTCGAGAAGAACCGCCTTGTCGCGCACCTCGAGCACGCGCGCGACTCCGATCGAGACGAATCCGGGCTTCGGCGTTTTCCGCAATTCGAGCGTCAGGCGGGGCGAGGCGATGTCGATCTCTTCCTCGATGCGCAGCGGCGAGGTCGAATCGATGAACATCTCGAGCCCGGCGATGTAACGGCTGGCGCCTTCCGATTGCGGCTCGTCGACTTCGCGCGAGTTGGCCGTCGCCATCGGCATGGTGAGCCAGATCAGCTGGCCCGAGGCGGTTTCCGGCACATCGACGGGGAAGGGAAGCGGACTGTCCGCCGGCATGTCGAACGGCGTTCCGTCCTGAAGGATTCCGGCCGCGCGCCGCAGCCCGAATTTCCTCTGTTGCAGAAGGTCGCGGTCGATTTCGAGCGCGGAGAAGCCCCACGGGTAGGGCGTCACATGCCGGACGCGCGCTTCCAGCAGATGCTCGTGATAGCGGTCATTCTGCTGCAGATGATGGGGCCGAAGAAACAGGCCCTCTTTCCACAACACTTTGTTGTACCACGACATTGAACATCCTAGAAATGCCAGACGACAATCTCGAGAAGCGCGCCGGAACTATAGCCCAGCCCCTACAGGCGAGGAAGGGCCGCAGCCTTGTTCCGCGTGCGCTGTCGCACCCCGCGGCGGGCGCGCAGCCGGCCACTGATACACCGGGGTTCCTTTACAAGCTGCTTCCCGCAACAAAAAAGCCGCGGGGACAACCACGCGGCTTTGTCGACCAAAGGATCGGTGCGGCTTCTAGAAACCGTAGCCCATCGTGAGCCATATCTGCGACGGCTTGCGGACGGGAGCCGCGGCGAGCCTGACCTGCGGCCCGGCGACCGACGCCTGGCTGACGCGCGCCCGCCGTTGGGTCGCCGTCGGGCGGGTCGGGGGGAGGGGCAGCAGCAGATCGGCTTCAGTTGCGCTCGCCACTACGATCGCTGGCTCGATGGCGAGCCGTTCCTCGGCCCACGCCGCGGCGGAGGGAAGAACAATCGCGCCAACGCACGCCAGAGCGAAAACAAAACGGGCTTTCATCTGAATCTCCACGTCGGCATCCGTAGCATCGGGCGTCTGCCATGACAAACCGCAATCCCCCTCTGTGGGTTCCGGGCGGCGAAAATCACCTGTCGGAAATGCGTTAAATGCCGGGGAAAGCGGCTGGATCGCCAAAGGCGGTTACGGAATTCTTGCGCCGCGCGAATAAAGTCCGGCTGTTTCCTAGCCTTCGCTGTCGCTGTCCTCGTCCTCGGAATGGTCAGGCATCTTTTGCTGAAACGGCGGCTTGTCGCAGTTAAATCCGGGATTTTCGACGTCCCGCAGCCTGTCGCCGGCGATAAGGAAGCAGGCCGGATTCTGCGGCACGCCTCGCAGGCGGGTCTCGAAATGCAGGTGC
>MKVY01000033.1:73567-79794 GCA_001899525.1 Rhizobiales bacterium 65-9 | reverse complement strand
TCGCGGACATGTGGGCGTAGCGGCTGATGACGCCGTTGCCGTGGTCGATCTGCACCATGTTGCCGTAACCGCCCGCCCATCCGGCGCTGAGAACGATCCCTGAGCCCGCCGCATGAATCTGCGTGCCCAGCGGCGCCGCCATGTCCAGCCCGGCATGAAGCTTCTGCGTGTGATAGATCGGGTGGATCCGGAAGCCAAAGGGGCTGGCGAGCCGGAAGCCGATTGTGGGCCTCGCGACGGGCATGGCGGTCATCGCCGGCCGCACCCGATAAAGCAGTGAAACATTGTCTTTGATCTGATTGATTCGCTGGCCGAAAGGCGTCTTTTCCTCGGATATCGGCACCTGCAGTCCCGCCAGCGCCGTCGCGCCGCGGGGCGCTGGCGGCACGAGCTGCTCCAGCGGCAGGCCGAGCGTCGCGAGCGCGTTGCGGACCCGCCCGATCCGGATGTCGGACAGGCGCGCGAAGCCGTTGAGCGACCCGGTCTGTTGCGTGTCGAGCTGCGCCACGGCCTTCTCGAGCCGTCCCACCTGCGCCTCCGTCTCCGGGTCGGTTTCGCGCACCGTCGTCTCGATCGTCGGCGCGTCGGTCATCTGGGCGAAGCGCAGGGCGGCGCCCCGGTCCGTCGACGCCAGCCGGACGGGGGCGGCGGACGGGAGCGTCGGCGGGCCGTCCGCCCATCGCTGAAACGCGGTCCCGTCACCGAGATCGCCCCGCGTCTGGGAGGGCGGCTGCGTGGTCCGCGTCGGAAAGCCGGGACGCTGGGGCGGCGGGGGCGGAGCGGCGCCTCCCGGCGCCGTGGAGAGCGGAGGCACGGCCGCCGCCGGTCCCGGATTGCTGCCGATCTGTTCGGCGAGGCGATTGAGGATGGTCTGGCGCGTTTCCAGGGCGCGCTGGCGGCGCGTCAACTCAACGACGCGGCCGACGACCGAATCCTTGTCCACCCGCGTCTGCTCGGCCTCGGTCACCACGCGCGCGATCTCGTCGCGGTAGGCCTGGAGACGCTGCTCATAGGCGTCCTGCATCTCGCTGTTCTGGGCGATCAGGCGGGCCGAGAGCCGGTCCCCGAAAATCAGCACCAGCGTCATGCCGGCGCCCCAGGCGAGCAGCATGGCGAACAGCGCGAGCACGCTGACCACGGAGCCGGTTCCGATGGTGATCTGAAAAGGCTTTTTCGGCTTTGCGTTCGCCGGCGGCGCTGCGCCCAGCTTGAAGCCGCGCCTGCGCGCGGGCGCTTCCCGTTTTGCGTCCCGCGGCTTTGGCGGCCGCGCTTTCGCGAGCCGGCCGGGCGACGGCGGCGGAGGGGACGAGTCGGTTGTTTGCGGAGACGCGGTCTGACCGGCCGCAGCCGGTCTGTCCGAAGCCGCGTCCGCTTCGGCGACTTTAGAGAAATCCAGCTTGGCAGGTCTTTTCTGTCTCGCGCCCCCCGCAGGACGTTTGGACCAGAAGGACACAGGACAGCTCGTAAACGACGGCGGCGCGCGTCGCAGGCATTGTCTCGCCGGGGGGTTAAAAGTCAATGATCGCAGCGGCGTCCGGCCGGCGGGCCAGCCCCGCCACGCTCGGCCGATGAGGGGCCGTGGACGCCGCCCGGTTCATCGGCGGTCGGCGATGCGCGGCGTCGCGGAGCGACTCTGGGATCCGCATCAGCGAGCAGGCGGGTGAGGACATCGCCCGCCGTCGCCGCTGGCGTTCATGGCGAGGAACGTCTCCACCCGCGGCGGTTCGTCTTCATCGACGAGATCTGGATCAAGACCAAGATGGCGTCGCTGCGCGGCTGGGGCGGAAAGGGCAAGCGACCGTGCGGCGGCTACGCGCCCCGCACGGCCGCCGGCGCGCGTTGACCTTCCTCGGCGCGCTGCGTTGTGATCAACTGACCGCCTCTTCCGTCTTCGACAGTCCGATCAACGGCGCGCGCTTCCGAGAGAAAAAAGACTGCGCCATCAAATGCCGAGACTGAACAGCTAAGCCTTGTCCTGCTCCTTCGGCTTCGACGGTTTTTCCGCCGTCGTGGCGCCGTCCGCCTTCTTCCAGGCCCCGAACCCGCCGCGGATATGCGCGACGGGCTTCAGGCCCATATCCATCGCGGTTTTGGCGGCCAGCGCCGAGCGCCATCCGCCGGCGCAGAAAAAGACGAACTTCCTGTCCTCCTGGAAGACCGGCTTGGCGTAGGGGCTTTCCGGGTCGATCCAGAATTCGAGCATGCCGCGCGGACACAGAAACGCGCCGGGCATGAAGCCTTCGCGCTCCTGTTCGCGCGGATCGCGCAGATCGACGAACACGACGTCGGCGGCGCCATGCAGCGCCTTCGCCTCCTCGACGCTCAGCGTCGCGACCTGCTCTTCGGCCTCTTCGAGCAAGGCCTTGTATCCCCGCGTGATGGTCTGCGGCATCGACGTCTCCTGTCGCGCAAGCAAAGGCCGCCGTGGCCGGAGCGTCAATGGGGCGTCTTGACGGACAGCCATGCCGCGCGCATGTGCGCTCGCATGACAGCCCGCACCGAAGCTCTTGAGCGCGCCATGCTTGCGATCGTGCACGAACGCGGCCCGGAGCGCACCGCATGCCCGTCCGAAGCGGCGCGCGCCGTCGCCGGGGATCATCCCGATCAGTGGGGCCCGCTGATGCAGCCGGCGCGAAGGATCGCCGTGTCGCTCATGAAGCAGGGCAGGATCGTCATCACGCGCAAGGGCCGCGTCGTCGATCCCGACGAGTTCAAGGGCGTTTACCGCATCTCGCAGCCGCGCTGCGACTGAGAACGGACTCACGGGCCCGGAAACAATTCCTTCGTTCGGCCGCTGATCCGGTAGGCGACGAGCCCGATCCATTCCCGCATCGCCACATCGAGCCGGCGCAGCCCAAGCGACGCTTCGCGGGACGAACTCCAGCCGCCCGGCGCAGAGCGATAGTCGACCGGATAGGCTTCGACATCAAAGCCTGCGGCGCGGAAGCAGGCGATGGCGCGCGGCATGTGCGAGGCCGATGTGACGAGCAGCCAGCGCTGATCCGGCTCCGGACGCACGAGATCGCGGGTGTAGACCGCGTTCTCATAGGTCGTGCCCGATCGCCGCTCGAACAGGATTTTGCCGGGATCCGGACCGAACGCGCCGATCTTGGCGCGCACCTCGTCAGCTTCGCCGCCGGTTCCGCCGAGGAAGGAGCCGATGGCCCCGGTGAAGACCAGCTTCGCTTCGGGGTAGGCGCGGGCGAGTTCGACGAGCGCGAGAATCCGGTCGCCGGCGTCATTCAATTCCAGAGGATAAATTCGCTTCTCGGAAATCTCCGTGTTCACGCCGCCGCTGAGGATGATGATTCCCTGCGGCGGATGTCGCGGGCCCGAGCGCCAGTCGGGAAAGCGGTCCTCCAGCGGCGCGATGACGAAAGCCGACAACGGCGTCAGACCCGCCGCGAGGAGAAGGCCGCTCGCTGCGAGGGCGAGACTGCGTCCGCTCCGGGCAAAGCGCGTCCAGCAGAGCGCGGCGCCGACGAGGGTCAGGAGAATCAGAAGATTTGACGGCGTGAAAAACAGCCATGACAGCTTCGACAGGAAATTGAACATTCGGGCCGTCAGTCCGTTTCAGCGGTCTTTCGCAATTCGTCTTTCACGCCGAGCCGCGTCGGCGCCGGGCGGCGCGACAAAACCGCGCCCGCGCCTCAGGCGGTTTTCTCAAAAAGCTGACGGCCGATCAGCATGCGCCGGATTTCGCTGGTGCCTGCGCCGATCTCATACAGCTTCGCGTCGCGCAGCAGCCGGCCCGTCGGATAGTCGTTGATATAGCCGTTGCCGCCGAGAAGCTGGATGGCGTCGAGCGCGATCTGCGTCGCTTTTTCAGCGGCGATGAGGATCGCTCCGGCGGCGTCCTCGCGCGTCGTCTCGCCGCGGTCGCACGCCTTGGCGACTGCATACACATACGCCTTGCAGGCGTTCATCATGACATACATGTCGGCGAGCTTGCCCTGCACGAGCTGGAATTCGCCGATCGATTTTCCGAACTGCTTGCGCTCGCGCACATAGGGAGTGACGATGTCGAAAGCGTTCTGCATGATGCCGAGCGGACCGCCCGCGAGCACCGCGCGCTCATAATCGAGCCCGGACATCAGCACGTTCACGCCGCGACCGACGCCGCCGAGAACGTTCTCCTGCGGGACCTCGCAGTCCTCGAACACGAGTTCGCAGGTGTCGGAGCCGCGCATGCCGAGCTTGTCGAGCTTCTGCGCGGTGGTGAAACCCTTCCAACCCTTCTCGACGATGAAGGCGGTGATGCCGCGCGGGCCGCCATCGGGATCGGTCTTCGCGTAGATGACGAAGGTTTCCGATTGCGGCCCGTTGGTGATCCACATCTTGGAGCCGTTGAGGATATAGCGGTCGCCTTTCCTGTCCGCGCGCGTGCGCATGGACACGACGTCCGAACCTGATTCCGGCTCGGACATGGCCAGCGATCCGACATGCTCGCCGCTGATCAGTTTCGGGAGGTATTTTTTCTTCTGCGCGTCATCGCCGTTGCGATTGATCTGGTTCACGCAGAGATTCGAGTGCGCGCCATAGGATAGTCCGACGCTGGCGGACGCGCGCGAGACTTCCTCCATCGCCACGACATGTTCGAGATAGCCCAGGCCGGCGCCGCCATGTTCCTCCGGCACGGTGACGCCGTGCAGGCCGAGCGCGCCCATCTCCGGCCACAGGTCGCGCGGAAATTCGTTCGTCCGGTCGATCTCATCGGCGCGCGGGGCGATTTTCTCCTGCGCGAAATCGCGAACCGTGTCGCGGATCGCATCCGCGGTCTCGCCGAGATCGAAATTGAAAGAGCGGGGCGCGTTCGAGAGCATGGAGCGGCTTCCGAATGGGAACGATCGCGCAAATGTAGGCGGGGCGAACGCGCGAGTCACGCGCGCCTGGCGCGCCCTATTCGGCGTAAGCCGTCGCGACCGCCGCATCCGTCTTGGGAGGCTCCAGAAACGCCTGCCATTGCCGCTCGCTGCCGTAGAAAACGTTGCGATCGACCGAGCCGCGAATGCCGGGAACCGTTCCCGTCGCGGTGTATTGCCAGAAATGAAACTTGCTGCGGTTGAAACGCTCCGAGGGATGAGCCGCCACCGACCGCAGCCAGTAGCTGTAGCCGTTATAGTGGCCTTCGAGCACGTCCTTGTGGAAGGTGATGTCGGTGTAGATGATCGGGCGCTTGCCGAAATAGCGCTCCATCTCGGTCAGCAGATAGTCGATCTTCGCGCGCGCGACTTCCGGCTCCAGACGAACGGGGCAGGTGCGTGAGTGCGAGTTCCATTCAAGATCGAGCACCGGGGGCAGGGCGGTCGGATCGACCGGAATGCTCTGCTTCATCCAGGCCATCTGCTCATGCGCGGGACGGCACCAATACATGAAGTGGTAGAAGCCGCGCGGGACGCCAGCGGCCTTCGCGCCCGACCAGTTCTGCTGGAATTTCTCGTCGATATGGTCGCCGCCTTCGGTCGCCTTGATGAACGCGAACTTCGTGCCCGCGTTGCGCACGGCGGCCCAGTCGACGTCGCCCTGATATTTGGAGATGTCGACGCCATGGATCGGAAACGTATGCGCCATTGCGACGCCCGGATGGGGTTTCGTGTCGCCCTTCGACGGATAGAGCGATGACGTTCTTTCAAGCGCGCATCCTGCGGCGAGCGCGCCAAGTCCCGCGGCGACCAGGACGGCGACGGCGCGACGAATGATCGGGCTCATGCGGTCTTCAGTCTCCGGGAGGCCAAGATCGGTCAAATGCCCAACAATCCGTTAGGGAGTCATGAAAAGGCGTGGTTGACGATTCTTCAATCCGGCCGCTGCGTCAAGCGCCGAAGGTCGCCGCGTCCGGCCGCCCCCCGCGCAAACGCAAATGGCGGCCGAAGGCCGCCATTTATCGAGCTTTCGCTGAAAGGTTGGTGCGGCCGAGAGGACTCGAACCTCCACGGTGTTACCCACTAGCACCTCAAGCTAGCGCGTCTACCAATTCCGCCACGGCCGCGGGGGTGCTCCAGAACGCCGGTCCGGCGACGAAGCGCGGGCCGTGTAACAGAGGGGTCAGGCACTGGCAAGCGCGTGGGAATGTTCAGCCGAGGCTCAGGCGCCGGCCGGCCGCCTGACAAGGCTGGACACCTCGACCGAGATGTCCGCGCCGTTCACGACGACGATTCCCCGTGCGACGGGATGGTCGTTCGCCAGAATCTCGACCTCGTCCTTCTCGGTGGCGTCGAGCGTGATGA
>MKVY01000033.1:46180-73552 GCA_001899525.1 Rhizobiales bacterium 65-9 | reverse complement strand
GATGTCCTCAATCGGATTCACGCGAAGGCTCCAGGCGCCGCCGCGCGAAACGCCCGCGCGACCTCGGCCGACTGCACCACGCCATGGTTAACGGCTGGTGAAATTGACAGCGACGCCCATCTTCCTGTTCTGCATTAGAACCTGAACCGCTTCGCCGACCCATGCGCGATCATATCGATACGACATTTACTTCCTCGGGCGGCGGCGTCGAATGGCTGACCTCCGCAGACCCTGTCGCCTATGAGGACGCGATCGCCGTCATGGACGAGCGGGTCGCGCGGATCGCGGAAGGGGCGCCTGAGGCGGTCTGGCTGCTCGAACATCCGCCGCTCTACACGGCCGGGACGTCCGCCAAGGACAGCGACCTGATCGCCGCAGACGGCTTTCCGGTCTTTCACACGGGGAGGGGCGGACAATATACCTATCACGGCCCGGGCCAGCGGATCGCGTATGTGATGCTCGATCTGAAGCGGCGCCGACCCGATGTGCGGGCCTATGTGGCGGCGCTGGAGGCCTGGCTCATCAGGACACTCGCCGGATTTGACGTCCAGGGCGAGCGGCGCGAGGACCGGGTCGGGGTGTGGGTGAATCGTCCGGAGCTCGGCCGGGA
Organism: Rhizobiales bacterium 65-9; assembly: GCA_001899525.1. Lineage (GTDB taxonomy): Bacteria > Pseudomonadota > Alphaproteobacteria > Rhizobiales > Beijerinckiaceae > Terrirubrum. Next base: position 72,942 of record MKVY01000033.1, on the reverse strand, counting down.
TCGTGAAGACAAGATCGCCGCGATCGGCGTGCGCGTGCGACGGTGGGTGACCTTCCACGGCGTTTCGCTGAACGTTAATCCCGATCTTTCCCATTTCAACGGGATCACGCCCTGCGGCGTCAGCGACCCGCGATTCGGCGTGACGAGCCTCGCTGATCTCGGACGTCCGGCGTCGATGTCCAGCGTCGACGCCGCGCTTCGGGACGCTTTCGCGCCGATTTTCGGGACGTAGCGCCGCGAAAGCTATTTCTGCTCGATCGACAATCCGCGCGGACCGACATTGATCTGCACGCCCGGCTCCTGAACCTCATCCCGATACATCTTGAAGCCAAGCGCTGCGATGACGATGCAGGCGAGCGCGAGAAGAATGACCAGCGTGTTTCGGTGAAGCGCCATATTCGCACCCGCGTCCGTGTAAAACCCAGCTTTCAATGATGAGGCGTCGCTGAAGTTCCCACAGCGTCGCTCGGAACCGCATCGGCGATCTGTGCATTGAGTTCGCGCCATCGGTCGGATGGCGGGCAACATAAGGTCGCGTCATGACCGTCAGCACACTTCTGGTCATCCTTCTGATTCTCATTCTCGTCGGCGCGCTGCCGAATTGGGGCTATAGCCGCAACTGGGGTTACGGGCCGAGCGGCGGAGCCGGCGTGATCCTGCTCATTCTGATAATCCTGCTCCTGATGGGACGAATCTGAACGATGCGGTCATTCGGGCGTTCGACCTGGTGGCCGCTCGTTTGTCCTTTTCCGCTCATTGCGCTTGCGACCGCCGTCGCGGCGCAGCCGCCTCCTCAGCCGCCGCGACCCGATCGCGCGACGCAGGACAAGGGGACGAAGCTTTCAAAGCCGACCGCGCGCGCCCGCAAAAAGGCGCAGCTCGGTCTGCCGCCGCCGCCCGCGCCTGACGCGCAGGCTGTCGTGCTGCAGGCGGCGACAGGCGCGTCACCATGCCGGACCGCTCTTTCACGCGATGGCCATGTCGCAACCGTTGCGCCGCAACCCTCGCGAGATCAGCGTTGCGCGATTGAGGATCCGGTGCGGCTGGAAACCGTTTCCGCGGGCGAAGAGGGCGGCGTGACGCTTCCGGATCGCCCGATCCTGAGCTGCAAATTCGCGTCTTCATTCGCCAGCTACGTCGCCGCCATCGTCGCGCCTCTGGGGCGCGGGACTCTGGGCGCAGGCGTCGCGTCGATCTCCACCGGGCCGGGACATGAATGTCGCGGACGCAACCGGGCGAAGGACGCGAAGATCAGCGCGCATGGTCGGGGACTGGCGGTCGACGTCGCCGTTCTCCGACTCCGCGACGGCCGGCAAGTCGTGATCAAGGACATGAGCGGCGACTCCGTGAAGCGATACGTCGCCGGCATTCGACAAGCCGCCTGCGGCTGGTTCACCACCGTGCTCGGCCCCGGCTCAGACGCCTATCACGCTGATCACCTGCACTTCGATCTCGAGACGCATGGATCGAGCGATCGGTATCGCATCTGCCAGTAGACGCGCCGGAAAGATCAGTCCCACTCGTCGAGCCGCCGCACGGAATCAGGCGTTTTGCACAGACCGCCAACCGGGCACATGGCGCTGTCGCGCGTCGGCGCGAACGCCTGCTCCGTCACGTCGCCCAAACTGCAGAAGCGTCGATCCGACACGTAGCGATCATAGATGTCGGGCCCGCTATTCAGCACGATCGCGCCGGCGCGCGCGACGGCGTCCCGCGCCTGCGCGCAGGACATCCGCAAGGTGTCGAGGCGTTGGGCCTGAGCTCCTGAAGCGATCATGACGGCGCCAAGAAGGAGCAGTGCGCGCATGTCAGACGATCCTCGCCGAGCGTGATAACGTTTGATCGACCGTGCCGAAGGAATATGGCGGATGAGCGATGAGGCGCGGCGCGTCGCTCATCCGGATGTTTGATCATCGCCGAAGAGTGAATTAGGGTCCCTGCCTCCGGAAACGTGACGAGCGGGGCGGCAAGGGCATGCGAACTGATTGCAGCGGCTTCAGAAGCTTGAGCTTCCTTGCCGCGCTTGCTCCTTTCCTGGCCGCCTGCGCGTCGGATCGCCCGGCGGCGGTCGAGCCCGCATCCGCCGCGGTGACGGCGGGAGTTTCGACACAGTCGCTCATCGGATCATGGGGCGTCGGCGCCTATCATCGGGACGAAGACAGGGCGCGCACCGAGCGCGAGGCGCGGGCGCAATGCCGCAATCCCTATGTCATCAAGGCGGGCTCCGCCGGCGGCGTCATGATGCACCTCGCCGACGAGAAGGATCCGTTCGAACTGATCGTGACAACGCGCAACGGCCGCGCGATCCTCGGCCCGGATAATGCTCCGGACGCATACAACGATCGCGAGATCATCGCGTTCGATCCGAATTCCTTCACCACCAAATGGCTCGATCCCGACATCGCGTCGCGCTACGGCACGACGGTGTATGTCCGTTGCGGCGCTTCCACCGCGCCCCGGCGCGGCTGATCGGCGCAGCCTGACGAGGACATGATGAATCGCGCCATGACCGGATTGCTGATGCGCGCTGCGGCGATGGCGCTCGCGCTCGGCGCGTTCGCCGCGCCGGCTTCGGCGCAGCGCGCCGCGCCGCCGCAGGACATTCTCGATGTGGACGACCAGCCTGGCTTCATTCCCTCAAAGGAATCGGAGCAGCTTTCCGGCCAGTGGGAGAAGCAGGTCGTCTTCTTCCGCACGTCCGAAGCGCCGGGCACGATCGTCATCAGCACGAAGGATCGGTATCTCTATCATGTGCTCGGCGCCAACCGCGCCATGCGCTACGGCATCGGCGTCGGGCGCGAAGGCTTTCAGTGGTCGGGCCTGCTGAAAGTCTCGCGCAAGCAGGAATGGCCGGACTGGCGGCCGCCGCCGGAGATGATCCAGCGCCAGCCCTATCTGCCGCGCTTCATGGCCGGCGGTCCCGGCAATCCGATGGGCGCGCGGGCGATGTATCTGGGCGCCACCATCTATCGCATCCACGGCACCAACCAGCCGGAAACGATCGGCCACGCCGTTTCGTCCGGCTGCTTCCGGCTCGTGAACGACGACGTGATCGACCTGTTCGACCGCGTTCAGGTCGGAGCGAAAGTCATCATCAAGCATCAGCCGGCGGTTTGACGCGCTGCGCCGCGCCGATGCGCGGCCGGCGCCGTTCGATCAATGTGATTATGAGGTTTCGATGGGTTTCGCACGGTCCATGAGCGGCGCTTTGGCTTCAGCGATGCTGTGCGCGCTGAGCGTTTCGGCCGCGTCGGCGCAGACGCTGAAAGCGGTCAAGGATCGCGGCGAACTGATCTGCGGCGTGAGTCAGGGCTTGGCGGGCTTCTCGATCGCCGACGACAAGGGCGTCTGGTCGGGTTTCGACGTCGATTTCTGCCGCGCCGTCGCGGCGGCTGCGATCGGCGACGCGGCGAAGGTCCGTTTCGTTCCGCTGTCGGCGGCTGAACGGTTCGCGGCGCTCAGGGACGGCAAGGTCGATCTCCTCGCGCGCAATTCGACCTGGACGCTGTCGCGCGAGATCGAGTTCGGAATCGCCTTCACCGGCGCGACCTTCTATGATGGGCAGGGGTTTCTGGTTCCGAGGGCGTCGTCCAAGACGTCGGCCTACGAGCTCGACGGCGCGAAGGTGTGCGTGCAGGCCGGCACGACGACGAAGGACAACATCGTCGAGTTCTTCGCCGCCAATTCCATGAAGCAGGAGCTTGTCGAGCTCGGCTCGCCCGCCGAGGCGCTGAAAGCCTATGAGGAGGGCCGGTGCAATGTCCTGTCGAGCGACGCCTCGCAGCTTCACGCCGAACGGCTGAGGCTCGCGAAGCCCGGCGAGCATGTGATCCTCGCCGACGTGATTTCCAAGGAGCCGCTGAGCCCCGCCGTGCGCGACAATGACGCGCAGTGGGGACGGATCGTGACCTGGGTGAATTTCGCCATGCTGCAGGCCGAGGAACTCGGCGTCAGCTCCAAGACGATCGACGCGGCGCTGCAATCGAAGAAGCCCGACGTGCGCTGGCTGGTGGGGACCGACGGCGCGCTCGGCGAGGGGCTCGGCCTGACGAAGGACTGGGCCGTCAGGATCGTGCGCGCGGTCGGCAATTACGGCGAAGTCTATGACCGGAATGTCGGCGACGATTCACGCTTGCAGATTCCGCGCGGCCTCAACCAGCTCTGGTCCAGCGGCGGCCTGCAATACGCCCCGCCCGTGAAGTGAGCGGGGCGCGCCGGCAGGGTCTATCGCGCCATGAAGGTCGGGACCGTCATGGTGTCGAGGATGCTTCGCGTCGCGCCGCCGAACAGCGTCTCGCGGAAGCGGGAATGGCCGTAGCCGCCCATCACCAGAAGATCGGCGCCTGAATCGGCGGCGTGCGACAGCAGCACGCCGCCGACCTCGTCCTCGTCATTGGGAATGCGGCGGAGCTCCACCTTCACGTCATGGCGCGCGAGATGGCGCGTGATGTTGAAGCCCGGCAGATCGACCGCCGACTCGCCGACGATCACCAGCTCGACATGGTTCGCGCGCTTGAGCAGCGGCAGCGCGTCTCCCAGCGCCCTGGCGGCGGGCGCGCCGCGATCCCAGGCGACGAGGATGCGGTCGAAGCGCGCCGGCGGCTTCCAGATATAGGGCGCGACCAGCACCGGCCGGCCGGAGCCGAACAGCGCCGCCTCGATCATCTGGGCGCGCAGATCGCCCTTCGCCTCCTGCTGCGGCAGCACGGCCAGATCGAAATGGCGCGCGAGCGTGGAGAAGCGATCCTGCGCCTCCGCCGTCGCGCCGCCCAGCGTCACCGCATCGCCGTTCAGCCCTTCCTTGCGCAGGCTGTCGCGAAAGCGCGCGGAGGCCGCCTCCGCGGCTTCTTCCGCCTGCTTGCGGATGGTGTCGATGATGTCCATCGGCACGGAGGCGTCGTAGAATGTCAGCGTCGGCTCCAGAGCCAGCATCGCGCCGGTGACATGGGCGTCGAACCGCTCGGCGAGCGCGAAGGCGAAAGTCTCCGCGAAGCCGCCGGCCTCGCCGTCGATCCAGGTGAGAATGTCCTTGAACATGCGGCCTCCATCGGTCTGCGGGCAGACTATCCTGATCCTTCAATCGGGCTTTGAGAAGGATCAAGGGACGCTGGTCCGACCCGCTCTTTCGGCCGCGCCGGACGGCGACGCGCAGCCGTCAGGTCGCCGTGCGCCCAAGCTCCCGCGCCGTCACAAGCCATTCCGCGCGGGCCTTCGCGCCATCCTTGGCCTCGACCGAGCCGATGACGCTCGACACCACCGGATCGGCGCCGGCGAATTTCAGGATGTTGCGTTCGAGGCTGTGCAGGGAGTGGGCGAAGAAGAACCAGCGATAGACGAGCGCCGGCATGCCCATGGTGACGATGACGCGCGCGGATTTGCCTTTCAGCCCGCGCTCCCATGCGCCGTCCGGCCTGTGGTCCATGACGAACCCGCCCGCGCTGATCTGCTCGAAGAAGGATTTCAGCAGCGCCGGCATGTCGCCGAGCCAGAGCGGATAGACGACGACGAGATGGTTCGCCCAGGCGATCGCCTCCTGCGCGGCGAGGATGTCGGGCGCCGCAGGCGGCGCGCGCCAGTCGGCGGCGTGGCGCAGCGTCGGGATCTCGATGCGCGCAATGTCGATGATGCGCGCCTCATGCCCGCCTTCCGTCGCGCCTTCGGCGTAGGCGTTGACGAGCGCGTGGCCATAGCGCTGGCCGTCCGGATTGGGATGGCCGGAGATGATGGCGACGCGGCTCGTGGCGGGCGCGATGCGCGGGGTCAGCACGGCAGCCCAGTATTGATTTGTTGGGCCACTCTCTACATCCGAACCAAATCGGCGTTTTCCTTGCCAAGGGAACAGCCTGAATCCTCAGCGCGAAGCCGCGCGTAACCCCTCATCATTTTCTCATCGAACGAATAGTTGGAACGGCGAGGTTTCACAAGCAAGCGGCCGTAGCTCTCGGTGGTAAGCTGATTAAGCTTCGTGTTTACATTTTGACGGGCTAATGAATTTTCCCCGATTGTCTCCATAATCGAAATATAATTTTTCCAGATCGTCTCCACGTTCGAATCAAGATTGTGATCGCTCGCCACCGACCAGATTACATGTTCATATTTTTTAGTGTTCTTGTGAAGTGCATCTTCATATCTCTTCTTGAGAGAGAACTCCACTGAACGCAGTGCAACCTGTAGGCCGGTTTTATAGATGAGGCTGTCGACTCTGTCTTTGTTAGCTTCAAACGCTGCGGAAAACATTTTATCCGCGAGCAAGTGAACGAAGGAAGGAAACCCGTCGCTTATTTGGGCTATTCTATACTTAAATCCATCAGGTATTCCTATCTGTAACGCTCCACTTGCGTCATCAATGATCTCAAGACGAGCGTTCAGTGCAAGCCGTTCGACAAGCTCCGAATGGATGGACCGAAAAACAGATTCGTGCTCCCGGAAGAGAGCCTCAACGCTGCCTGATATTCCGCAAAAAATGAACTTAATAGGTGCCGCTTGATCGCTTATTTGTTTGACGAGCGTCGCAAATTTTGAGTGGCATGAATCGTATTGGAGGCGGTCGAACTCATCGACAACGATGACGATTCCCTTTTTATGAGGGGATGCCGCAAGCAGTAGATAGTCGAGTGCCTCGTTTACAGATTTGACTTCGGGCGGGTCGCTGGCCGGAGATTTGCTCTCGTATCCGATATTTGCGCCGCCAATGCTCGCAACATTGACTCCGACATTCAATTTCCCCGGCTTATGTAATCGTTCGTCGATTGGTTTCCGGCTGCGCCTCGCGATATCTCGGATTAAAGATTCAAAAGTAGAATTCGGATCACAGGACACAAAAATTGGCGACCCTGACGAGCTTTGTATTTGGAGAGCGGTTGTGTGAGCAAGCGAGCTTTTGCCAACGCCTCGGTATCCATAGATAAATGCGTGGCGCCCGGGAGTATGTAGGGCGTCAACGAGAGATTTTAGCGAGCGGTCTCGTCCCTTTAGATGCTCTGGTGATTGTATGGGCGTAGCGGACGTAAGATATCGATTTCGGATGTCGTAGAAGTGTTCCGATGATAGCATCTTACGCCCGCCAAAAGCAGCTTAGGTTGTTTGAAGATAATTCAGCCGGCTCTCACGAACACCCCGTCGTTGAACCGCACGTGTCGCACTTCAGGCACGTCCCGTTGCGTACGAGCGTGAAGTTCGCGCATTCAGGGCAGGCCTCGCCGACATAGCCTTTCATCTTCGCCTCGGCGCGGCGGTCGGCGATGGAGGGCTGCGCGGCCGGCGCAGCGAAGCCGAGCGTCGCAAGTTCCGCCTCTCCCGCAGCGTCTTCCTCAGGCTCGTCCTTCAGCGCGGTCGCGCCCGCCACCGCATAGAGATGGGCGCCGCGCGGCGCGTCGGCCGGCTCGGCTCCCGCGCGGGGATGGCCGTCGATCGAGACGAAGTTCAGCGCCTTGCCGCGCGTGAAGCCCTTCGAGGCGAGCTGCGGCGCCGGCGCGCCGCGATCGCCGCTGAGGTTCGACTGCGCCTCGCCCTTGCCCATCACGTCATGGCCGATCTCGGTCGGATCGACATGGGCGAGATCGTTGCGGCCGAGATAGGAGATCGCCAGCTCGCGGAACACATAGTCGAGGATCGAGGTCGCGTTCTTGATCGACTGGTTGCCCTGCACGAAGCCCGCCGGCTCGAAGCGCGTGAAGGTGAAGGCCTCGACATATTCGTCGAGCGGCACGCCATATTGCAGGCCGAGCGACACGGCGATGGCGAAATTGTTCATCATCGCGCGGAAGGCGGCGCCTTCCTTGTGCATGTCGATGAAGATCTCGCCGAGCCGGCCGTCCTTGTATTCGCCCGTGTGCAGATAGACCTTGTGGCCGCCGACGACCGCTTTCTGGATGTAGCCGGTGCGGCGGTCTGGCATCTTCTCACGCTCGCGCACGGTCTTCTCGACCACGCGCTCGACGATCTTCTCAACGATCTTTTCCGAGAGCTGCGCGGCGCGCTGCACGGGCGGCTGCGCCAGCAGCGCCTCGACGGAATCGTCGGCTTCCTCCTCGTCGTCCTCGATGAGCGCCGCGTTCAGCGGCTGCGACAGCTTCGAGCCGTCGCGATAGAGCGCGTTCGCCTTGAGCGCGAGGCGCCAGGACAGCATGTAGGCGTTCTTGCAATCCTCGACCGTCGCGTCGTTCGGCATGTTGATGGTCTTGGAGATCGCGCCCGAGATGAAGGGCTGCGCCGCCGCCATCATGCGGATGTGGCTCTCGACCGAGAGATAGCGCTTGCCGATGCGGCCGCAGGGGTTGGCGCAGTCGAACACCGGATAATGCTCGAGCTTGAGATGCGGCGCGCCTTCCAGCGTCATCGCGCCGCAGACATGGATGTTCGCGGCCTCGACGTCCGCCTTCGAGAAGCCGAGCGCGGCCAGAAGATCGAACGCCGGATCGGCGAGCTTCTCGCGCGCGACCTTGAGCGTGTTGAGGATGAAATCCTCGCCCACCGTCCACTTGTTGAACACGAACTTGATGTCGAAGGCCGCCGGCAGCGCCTTCTCGATCTTGTCGAGCAGGGCGTCGTCGAAGCCTTTCGCGCGCAGCGTCGCATAGTTGATCGCGGGCGCCTGCTTCATCGAGCCGTGTCCGACGGCGTAGGCCTCGATCTCGGCGATATGCGCCTCCGAATAGCCGAGCGCGCGCAGAGCGTTGGGAACGGCGCGGTTGATGATCTTGAAATAGCCGCCGCCGGCGAGCTTCTTGAACTTCACCAGCGCGAAGTCGGGCTCGATGCCGGTGGTGTCGCAATCCATCACCAGGCCGATCGTGCCGGTCGGCGCGATGACGGTCGTCTGGGCGTTGCGGAAGCCATGCTCCTCGCCGAGCGAGAGAGCCTTGTCCCACGCGGCTTTCGCGCGCTCCACGAGATCGGCCTGCGGGCTCGCCGCATGGTCGAGCGGCACCGGATTGACCGAGAGCGCCTCATAGCCGGCCGCCTCGTTATGGGCGGCGCGGCGATGGTTGCGGATCACGCGCAGCATGTGGGCCGCGTTCTTCTTGTAGCCGGGGAAGGGGCCGAGCTCCTTCGCCATCTCGGCGGAGGTGGCGTAGGCGACGCCGGTCATCACCGCGGTGATCGCGCCGCAGAGCGCGCGGCCGGCGCGCGAGTCGTAGGGCAGGCCCATCGACATCAGCAGGCCGCCGATATTGGCGTAGCCGAGGCCGAGCGTGCGGAACTCGTAGGAGAGTTCGGCGATCGCCTTCGAGGGGAACTGCGCCATCAGCACCGAGATTTCAAGCACGACGGTCCACAGCCGGCACAGATGCTCGAACGCCTCCGTGTCGAAGCGGCGCGTCTCGTGGTCGTAGAAGCCGAGCAGGTTCGCGGAGGCGAGGTTGCAGGCGGTGTCGTCGAGGAACATGTATTCCGAGCAGGGATTGCTCGCGCGGATGTCGCCGGACGCCTTGCAGGTGTGCCAGTCGTTCATCGTGGTGTTGAAATGCAGGCCCGGATCGGCGCTCGCCCAGGCGGCGTAGCCGATCTTCTCCCACAGGTCGCGGGCCTTCAGCGTCTTCGTCGTCTTGCCGTTGAGGCGCGCCTTCAGATTCCAGTCGCCGTCGGTCTCGACTGCGCGCAGGAAGTCGTCCTTCAGCGAGACGGAGTTGTTCGAGTTCTGGCCGGAGACGGTGAGATAGGCTTCCGAGTCCCAGTCGGTGTCGTACACGTCGAAAGCGATGTCGGTGTAGCCCTGGCGCGCGAACTGGATGACGCGCTTGATGTAGTTGTCCGGCGCCATCGAGCGGCGCGCCAGCTTGATCTCTTTCTTCAACACCGGATTCTTCTCCGGATCGAAGCAGCTGTCGCCGTCGCCCTGGCAGTTCACGCAGGCCTTCATCACGGCCTTCATGTGCTTCTGCACGATCTTGGAGCCGGTCACGAGCGCCGCGACCTTCTGCTCCTCGCGCACCTTCCAGTCGATATAGGTTTCGATGTCCGGGTGGTCGGCGTCGACGACGACCATCTTGGCGGCGCGTCGCGTGGTGCCGCCCGACTTGATCGCGCCAGCGGCGCGGTCGCCAATCTTCAGGAAGCTCATCAGGCCGGAGGATTTGCCGCCGCCGGACAGCTTCTCGCCTTCGCCGCGCAGCTTCGAGAAGTTCGAGCCGGTGCCGGAGCCGTATTTGAACAGGCGCGCCTCGCGCACCCACAGATCCATGATGCCGCCTTCGTTGACGAGGTCGTCGTCGACGCCCTGGATGAAGCAGGCGTGCGGCTGCGGGTGTTCGTAGGCGGACTTCGATTTCGTCAGCTTGCCGGTCCGGTAGTCGACATAGAAATGGCCCTGGCCCGGACCGTCGACGCCATAGGCCCAATGCAGGCCGGTGTTGAACCATTGCGGCGAGTTCGGCGCCGCCATCTGCATGGCGAGCATATAGCGCAGCTCGTCATGGAAAGCGGACGCGTCCTCGTCGGAGGAGAAATAGCCGCCCTTCCAGCCCCAATAGGTCCAGCAGCCCGCGAGGCGGTCGAACACGTCGGTGGAGTTCTTCTCGGAGCCGAAGCGCTCGGCTTCGGGCAGATCCGCCAGCGCCGCCTCGTCGGCGACGGAGCGCCAGAGCAAGGAGGGGACGTCGTTCTCCTCGACCTTTTTCAGGCGCGCGGGCACGCCGGCCTTGCGGAAATATTTCTGCGCCAGAACGTCGACCGCGACCTGGCTCCATCCTTCGGGCGCCTTGATGCCTTCCAGCCTGAACACCACCGAGCCGTCGGGATTCCTGATCTCGCTGACGGCGTCGCGGAAGGCGATTCCAGCGTAGGGGGATTGTCCAGCCTTGGTGTAGCGACGTTCGAATTTCATCATTGACCCCTGATCTTCGAGGCTAACGCCTCGCCAAGCCGATCGTCCCCCGGCCTGGGCTTCAATTTTCGTTGCCTGCCTGTGACGCCGCACGGCGGTTCGCGCCCGCCGCTCTACATGCGTCGCGGGCGCGTCCCGGGTTCGCCAGAGGGACGCGCGCCCGCCTCGCGCATCGGACACCCGATGCGACGCGCGACGCTGCAACCCGTTCTGGAAACTGACGGCGGCCGTTCAACCGCCCCGGGCCGTGCGTCGCACGACGTTTGAAAACACTAGGCGCGGCATCCCTTAGCCGTCAAGCGATAGTGTTTGCTTGACAGGTTTTCCACCATATCTTGTGTTTCCGGCGTATTTAAGCCGTGCTGGCGATTGAGCGCCGTAAGCGTCGGAGAAGGCGACGGAAATATCGCGAATCTCAGAACGAACGTGAAGCCCTCTCCGTTAACGAGCAAGTAATCATACCCGCAATCCCCAGGCTTGGGCCGGGCGGGCGGCGTCCGGCGGTTGCAAATCGCGCAGCGGAATCGCTCTGACATGCGGGGAGACCCTCATTGCCGCGGGGAATCGGGATCCGATCGGGCCTGGAACTGTGTCATCGCCGCATCAGTCGGCGGTCTTCATGGCTGCTTTTCTCGCGTCCGACCCTCGGGGGGTGCGATCCACCGCAGACGCCGTTCGTCCGCCGGTATGCGGCGTCGCCCCGCCGGCGTAAGATCGAGGCGGAGCAGATCAGGTGGCGCGCAAGGATCCCCGCAATACGTCCCGCTTCTGGCGGGCCGCGCAGGTTCCGGGCCTGACCTGCCTGCACGCGGATTTCACCGATCACGACTATGCGCCTCACATCCATGACGCGCTCGTCGTCGCCATCACCGAATTGGGCGGAGCCGAGTTCAGGAGTCGCGGCGCGACCGGCGAGGCGCGCGCGGCGCGGGTTCTGGTGTTCAATCCGGCCGAGCCGCATTCAGGCCGCATGGCGGCCAGCCGGCGCTGGCGCTACCGCGCATTCTATCTCTCCGAGGAGGCGATCGCGGCGGCGACGGTGTCGGCGGGCGTGGACAAACCCCGCTACTTCACCTCCAATATTCTCGACGACGGGCGGCTCGCCGAGACATTCCTATCCCTCCACATGGCGTTGGAGGAGGGGCGTGATCCGTTTGCGGCGAGCGAGCTGTTCGCAGGCGGCTTTCGCGCGCTCTTTTCCCGGTCCGGCGATCCGCCGAGGGAAGGAGGGGCCGTGGGGCCAGACCGGCGCCGGCTGGACCGCGTGACGGCCGAAATGCGGGAGCGGCTGTCAGAGAGCCTGACGCTCGACGATCTCGGCGCAGACGCCGGCCTGACCGCGTTCCAACTCATCGCCCTGTTCAAGCGCCATACCGGCCTGACGCCGCACGCCTATCTGACCCATCTCAGGATCGGCGCCGCTCTTGCCCGCGTCCGCGCCGGCGAGCCGATCGCGCGCGCGGCCGTCGCCGCCGGCTTCTACGACCAGAGCGCGTTCAACCATCATTTCAAGCGAACGCACGGCGTCACGCCGCTGCAATATCTCGCATCGACTGGCGAGGCCGCCTGACTCGACGCAACGCAGCGCCGGGCGCGCGCAATTTTGGCCAATATCGCGTTGGATCGCATCGCTATCCCCTCGCCTGTGACGAGGGGTTTGGCGTTGGGCGACTATTTCTGTCTCGAACATCCGGAAACGCTTGTATTGGCGACCGAGGCGCGCGACGCGCGGCCCGGCGCCGTGCTGCTGGCCGCGCATCCGTTCTATCCGGGCGGCGGCGGCCAGTTGCCTGACCGGGGGACGCTGGCGTGGTCGCGAGGCGAAGTCGCCATCGCAAGCGTCACGCCGGCGGGCGAGGGCGCCTGGATCGAGCTCGCCGAGCCGGCGATCGTGTCCGGGCCCGTCGAGGCGCGCGTCGACGCAGGCTTCCGGCGCATGATGCGCGAACTGCACACCGATCTGCATCTGCTCAACGCGCTCGTCTTCCAGCATTTCGACGGCGCGCTCGTCACCGGGGTGCAGATGAATGACGACGGCTCGGCGCGCATCGATTTCGATCTTCCCGCCGCCGACAATGATCGACTGCGGCGGCTCGAAGGACCGCTCAACGATCTCATCGCGCAGGATCTGAAGGTGTCGGCGATCCGCGTGCCCGCGGCGGCCGCCCAGGCCGAGAAGGGCCTCGTGCGGTCTCGCTCCGTGGCTCCGCCGCCCTCGGCGGACGGCGCGATCCGCGTGGTCGAGATCGCCGGCGTCGACCGGCAGGCCTGCGGCGGCACCCATCTGTCCTCCACGGGGGAATCGCGGCCCATCCGGATATTGAAGATTGACAACAAGGGGCGCCATAACCGGCGCATCCGGATCGGCCTTGACTAGGGCTGAGCGTTCGCGCCCTACTAATCGGTAGCCGCTTTCGGTTGTTTGTCGGCAGAGGCTCGCCGGAGCGCCGCGACGGCTGGCCTTGGCGCGGAGGGCGGGATATATCCGCCGCCCCTTGTCTCGCCGGATCGCTCCGGCTTTTCCCGATGACGCCCGCAATCTCCATCAAAAACCTGTCGAAGACCTATGCGTCCGGTTTCCAGGCGTTGAAAGACGTGAGCCTGGACATTCGCAACGGCGAGATCTTCGCGCTGCTGGGTCCCAACGGCGCCGGCAAGACGACGCTGATCGGCGTGGTGTGCGGGTTGGTGAAGGCGAGCGCAGGCTCGGTCGCAGTAAACGGCCACGACATCGTCACGGACTATCGCGCCGCGCGCGCGCTGATCGGGCTGGTGCCGCAGGAGCTCGCAACCGACACCTTCGAGACCGTGTGGGCGACGGTGAATTTCAGCCGGGGCCTGTTCGGCAAGCCGCGCAATCCCGCCTTCGTCGAAAAGGTGCTGCGCGACCTCTCGCTGTGGGACAAGAAGGACAGCAAGATCATGACGCTCTCCGGCGGCATGAAGCGGCGCGTGCTGATCGCCAAGGCGCTGGCGCATGAGCCTCGCATCCTGTTTCTCGACGAGCCGACGGCGGGCGTCGATGTGGAATTGCGGCGCGACATGTGGGAGGCGGTGCGCAGGCTGCAGGCGGCGGGCGTCACCATCATCCTGACCACGCATTATATCGAAGAGGCCGAACAGATGGCCGACCGCATAGGCGTGATCAACAAGGGCGAAATCACGCTGGTGGAAGAGAAGGCCGAGCTGATGCGCAAGCTCGGCAAGAAAAGGCTTACGCTTCAGACGCAGACCCCGCTCGCCGCCATTCCGCAGGAGCTCGCCGATTTCAGGCTCGACCTGTCCGCGGATGGTCAGGAGCTGACCTATCTCTACGACACGCAGGCGGAGCGCACCGGGGTCGCGACGCTTCTCAACAAGCTCGCGATCGCAGGCGTGCGCGTGAAGGATCTGCGCACGGAGCAGAGCTCCCTTGAAGACATCTTCGTCAGCCTTGTGAGCGAGCGGTCATGAACTGGCGAGCCGTCCGCGCGATCTACTTCTTTGAAATGGCCCGCGCCGGCCGCACGCTGCTGCAGAGCATCGTGTCGCCGGTCCTCTCGACCTCGCTTTATTTCGTGGTGTTCGGCTCCGCGATCGGCGGCAGCATCAATGAAATCCATGGCGTGAGCTATGGCGCCTTCATCGTGCCGGGCCTCGTCATGCTGTCGCTTTTGACGCAGAGCATCGCGAACGCATCCTTCGCGATCTATTTCCCGCGCTTCACCGGCACGATCTTCGAGGTGCTCTCAGCGCCGGTGTCGGCGATGGAGGCGGTGATCGCCTATGTCGGCGCTGCGGCGACGAAATCGATCATTCTCGGCCTCATCATCCTGGCGACGTCGGCGCTGTTCACGCCGCTGCGCATCGACCATCCGGCGTTGATGCTGCTCTTTCTCGTGCTGACCGCAGCGACGTTCAGCCTGTTCGGGTTCATCATCGGCATCTGGGCGGACGGATTCGAGAAGCTGCAGCTCATTCCGCTGCTTATCATCACGCCGCTCACCTTCCTCGGCGGCAGCTTCTATTCGATCGACATGCTGCCGCCGGTCTGGCGCACGGTGTCGCTGTTCAATCCGGTTTTCTATCTGATCAGCGGATTTCGCTGGAGCTTCTTCGGCCAGGCGGAAGTGAATGTCGGCGTCAGCCTCGCCATGACGCTGGTTTTTCTCGGCGTCTGCGTCGCCATCGTCGGATGGATGTTCCGCACCGGCTATCGCCTCAAGACGTGACCTGGCTCAGCGCTCGGTGAAGAAGGTCAGGAGCGCCTTGTCCTTCTCGCCGAGGATGCACACCATGTGGCGCGGCTTGTCGCTCTTGTCCGTCTTCAGATAGGCGTCGCCGGTGATGACGCCCTTCACCGGAATGGTCTCGATTTTCGAATCCGCCTTGGCGATGATCAGGCTGTCCATGTCGAGGATGACGTCCTTCACATCGGGCGTCTTTTCCCGCAGCGCGGCGACCGCCGCCTCCCGGCAGGCCGCGACGTGCGGATCGTCCTCAGCCCACGCGGGAAAACTCGACGCGGCGAGGGCGGCCGCGGCCAGAATCATCTTTTGACGCATCACAGCGCTCCCATGGCGGTCGAGCGCATAAAACGCAGTTCTCAGGCGCGTGTTCCCGCGCGGCGCCATCGTTCAGACCGCCGGCCTGGAGCGCCGGCGGTCTGAAAGAGGCTCATTCGGCGAATGTCACGCCGGGATTCAGTCTGTTCAGGGTGAGTCCCGGAAGCATGTCCTTCGGCACGGCGAAGGCGAAGATGTAGTTCGGAAAACCCGTCTGCGTGGTGGTGAAGTCGTTGTCGTTCGCGGCCAGCAGCAGATGGTCTCCGTTCGGCAGGTCGGGACCGAACGCATAGCCTTCGATCTTGTCCGGCAGACCCCCGGCGTTCGCATAGACGCCCATTCCCGCCTTGTCGGCGTCGTTCAGAAGGGCGCCGATATTCGCGAACAGCGTCTTCGTGAGCGGAACCACGTCGTCGGGCGCCTTGTCCACGGGCAGCGGCTTGCCGTTAACACCGGCGTAGGGCGAAGCGCCGAGATCGGTCGGCGGCTGCGGCTGCGCGACATCGATCAGATAGAGCAGCTTCGAACCTGCCGATCCCGGTTTCCCGTCGCGCTCGTCGACGAGGAAGCGATGGTCGTCCACCGCGAGGATTTCGCTGATCGAGTGCCGTTCGTCCTTCAGCGGATAGAAGAACTGGCGCGGCGCCTTGCCCGGCGACTGGAGGTCATAGACCACGAGGCGGGTGTGCAGCGCCTTGGCGCCGCCGTCCTGCAGGAGGCCGCCCTGCATCGCGACGACCAGCCAGCGGCCGTCCGGCGTCAGCGCGAGGCCTTCGGCGCCGCGATTGGTCACCCGGCCCGATTTCGCCTTGGCCATCTCGCCTTTGAGGTTGGGTCCGGGCTCCGCCAGCATGAAGCCGTCGGGCGCTGGAAGAGAGCCGATCTGCTTGCCGCTCCGGTCGAAATGCAGAATCCACGGGCCATATTCGTCCGAGATCCAGACCGTTCCGTCGGGCGCGACGCGCACGCCCTCGGGGTCTAAACGGCGGTTGGGGCGGCCGTCATGGGGGAAGCCCGTGGAAAGTCCGGTATAGGGCTCGCCGTCCTGCGCCTTCAGTAGGGTCGTTCCGACATGCTTCGCCTCGACGGTAAAGCCGGTCGGCTTCGCGGCGTCGGGCTTCACCGCGATGTCGAAAGTCTGGAAGCGGGTGGCGAAGGAAGTGGTGTTGTCGACCGCCGCGCCGTCCTTGTACCGGACCTTGTTCGGGCCGCGGTCGGAAAGCAGGAGGTAGCGATCGCCCGCGCCGGCGTAGGCCATGCCGGAGCCGAATCCGTTCAGGGCGTTCTGCGGCGACACGCCGTCTTCGAGAATGGTCCCCGGCAGGCCGGATTTATCCGTCGCGGTTCCGTCGATCGAAGTGGACCCGATAAAGCGGACGCCTTCCGCGTGGGCGGCCGTCCAGCCGCTCAGACATGCTGCGACGGACAAGATGGAAAGAAAACGAGCTGTTCTGCGCATGGCGGGCCCCTGTTGGCCCGGCACGCGGTATGGTCAGCGGATGACAAAGATGTGACGGGGACTCCAGAGCGCGTCAGGCCGGCGGGTGATCGCGCCAGGCGATGATCGACTTGTTCAGGCCGAACGCTTTCTCGAATTGCACCGTCGCATCCGGGAACAGCCGGCGCATCTGGCGCATCGACAGCAGCCGGTGATGGCTGACGAGGTCGCGCGCCACCTTGATGTCCTCGATGCGCGGGAAATAGCCGAAGGCGTATTTGGTCATCAGCCAGGCGCGGAGCGGCTCGGGAACGTACTGGATGCCGGCGAAGCGGAAGTGAGGCTCGAACGGAAACCAGTAATTCGGCGTCTGCACGTAGTAGCGGGGCGCAAGCCGTCGCGCATTGTCGGCGAAACGCTGCATGTCGGAAAAATCGCCGACATGCTCGATGACCGAGTTCGAGTGGACGAGATCGAATGTGCGGCCCCGGAAGAGGTCGGGATCGGTGGCGCTGCCGGCGACGAAGGAGAAGAGGTCGGGGAGTTCGACGGTCTGGGCCTCGGTGTTGACCAGCGTGATCGAGAGCCGGCCCCGGTTCGCCTCGATGAAGCGGCCGCCCGCTAGCCAGTAGTCGGGGGTGCCGCCGAGATCGAGGATGTCGGCCCGGCCGCGCTCGGCCAGAATGCGCTCAAGGAGATTCTGGATCAGGGCGAAACGCCGGGCGCGGAAGCGGAATTCGAGGCTGGACTCGTCGAGATAGGGATTGCGGCGACCGCTTGAGTCGTCCGCGGTCGCGCTCACCGCCATGCCGTCATCTCCTGAGCCGCCAACGCCGCCCGCCTGATCCGAAGCGGCGTCTTATATCGCGGCGGAGCGCCGGTCGGAGAGGAGTCTGCCGACATGATGAATCGCTGCGCAGGCTCCCGTCGGCCGCCGGGAGCCGATTGACAGTGGCGGAGCCTTCGCCCAACGGCGGGTGAGAGTTTCGGGGCCGAAGTCTTGGACGCCTTCGTCAATTTCTTCCAGAACCTGGTCGACAGGCCGCAGGTGATCGTCGGCGCGATCGCAGGCTCGCTGGCGCTGCTCTATTCGGGCGTCTTCCGG
This sequence comes from Rhizobiales bacterium 65-9, assembly GCA_001899525.1. GTDB lineage: Bacteria > Pseudomonadota > Alphaproteobacteria > Rhizobiales > Beijerinckiaceae > Terrirubrum. The sequence continues at coordinate 55,030 of MKVY01000033.1, read as the reverse complement.
GGCATCGGCGCCTTCATCAGCCGGTTCACCACGCCGATCCTCATGGGGTGGTGGTTCTATTCGCGCTCGGACAACCCCAACAAGCTGAACGTCACGCTCAACATCATCAGCGACGTCCATCTCGACATCGACACCGTCGTCGCCGACAAGCTGCTGACGGACGTCTATAAAAACCACTTCATCGCCCAGCTCCTCAAGCTGGCCGCGAAGCGCACGACGGCGGAAAACCCGCTCATCACCCTGCGCTACAAGCCCAGGCACAAGAGATGGTTTCGCTTCTCCAACAAGACGGAGGCGCAGCTTTACGAAGCGATCTACAATCCGCTGATTTCGGAGGTGAGCGAGAAGACCAACAATATCTTCTCCTTCATGGGCGCGATCGGCGTTCCCATGCGCAGCTTCCGCTTCGTGCTGGCCCTGACCTACGAGCGCGGCATACCCGGGCGCGACCAGCATTTCCGCTGCATGATGATCGCCGAGGATTCGCTGCTGGCCTTGCCTGCCGTGTGTCCCCCCGTCGATCATCCGCAATACACGACGCGCCATCGCACGCTGCAATGCATCGCCGACAGCTATCAGCGGCATCCGGAACGGTTCGGCGTGGTGAAGTTCTGGCTGCCGGAAGCGTGGATGCCGGAACTGACGACGACCAGCCTCTCGGGTGGCGCAAAAAGAGGCGCCTGAGCGAACGGGCGCGGGGGCGAGGGAACAAGGGCGGCCGCCTGCGATTGTGGTTAAAGCGTCCGGCGGGTCCGGCCGCTTTTCTTGCGGACGCTCCGATGCTCATCAAGGCAGGCTTCAACATCACGCTCGAATGCGCCTATCAGACGCCGATGGTGCTGATGATGTCCGTTCACCCGGACCGGCGCGCCGATCTTCTCGGCGATGACGATGTGACGACCACGCCCTCCGTCCATGTGAGCCGCTACACCGACAAGTTCGGCAATCTGTGCCAGAGGCTGGTTGCGCCGGCGGGGCCGATCAATCTGCACGCTGATTTCGTTGTTTCCGATTCCGGGTCGCACGATCCCGTCGCCGAGAGCGCCGAGCAGATCGACGTGTCGCGGCTTCCCGCCGAGGCGCTGCAATTCCTGATGGCGAGCCGCTACTGCGAGACGGACCTGCTGATGGCGACGGCTTGGCAGTTGTTCGGCCACACGCCGCCGGGATGGGCGCGGGCGCAGGCGATCGTCGATTTCGTCCACAACCACCTGACCTTCGGCTACCCCAACGCCCGCAACACCCGAACCGCGTATGAAGCCTTTCAGGAGAGGGTCGGCGTCTGCCGCGACTTCACGCATCTCGCCGTGGCGTTCTGCCGCTGCATGAACATCCCGGCCCGCTACTGCAACGGCTATCTCGGCGACATCGGCGTTCCGCCGGATCCGGCCCCGATGGATTTCAACGCCTGGTTCGAGGTCTTTCTCGGCGGCCGCTGGCTTACGCTGGACGCGCGGCACAATACGCCCCGGATCGGGCGGATTCTCATCGCGCGGGGGATGGACGCGGCCGATGTCGCGATGGTCACGGCGTTCGGCAATCACATGCTGCGCAAATTCGAGGTGACGACCGAGGAGGTCCTTCCCGTCGTGGAGCCTCCGCTGACGGAGACCCGCGAGGCGGCCTGACAGGCGCATCGCCGCGCGGTCGCGAACCGTGCGGACAAGGATCGTCGTTGACAGCGCTGCCAAAGCAGCGCATGGGCGGCCGGTTATGACGAACGCTCTCGCCCGACGACCTTCTCCGGCCCGCTCCGCGCGGTCGCGATGACGCGTTCATTCGTTTGTCATCCGTAGCCGCGCCGATGCGCGGCTTTTTTGTTTCTGACGACATTCAAGGACAACCGCTATGTCCATGACTCTCAACAAGCCTTCCGCTACCCAGACCGCCGGCGCCGTGTTCATCGACGGGGAAGCCGGCACGACCGGGCTGCAGATTCGCGAACGGCTGGCCGCGATGCCCGACATCACGGTGCGCAGCATCGATCCCGCGCTGCGGAAGGACCCGGAGGCGCGCAAGGCGCTGATGGCCGATGTCGACGTCGTCATCCTTTGCCTGCCGGATGACGCGGCGAAGGAATCCGTGGCGCTCGCCGACAGTCTCGTCGACAGGAGCCCGCGCATCATCGACGCAAGCACGGCGTTCCGGGTCGATCCGAACTGGGTGTACGGATTTCAGGAACTCGCGCCCGGGCAGAGCGAAGCGGTCGCCAAAGCGCGGCGCGTGTCCAATCCCGGCTGCTATCCCACCGGGGCCATCGCGCTGATCCGGCCGCTGGTCGATGCGGGGATCATCGCGCAGGATCATCCGATCACCGTCAACGCCGTCAGCGGGTATTCGGGCGGCGGCAAGTCGATGATCGAGGCCTTCGAGAGCGGCTCGGCCCCGAATTTCGAGCTGTACGGCCTGAAGCTCCAGCACAAGCACGCGCCGGAACTGCAGACCTATTCGTGCCTGACGCGGCGGCCGATCTTCGTTCCGTCGGTCGGCAATTTCCGGCAGGGCATGCTCGTGTCCGTGCCGCTGCATCTCGACACGCTCGCGAGGACGGTCGACGGCAAGGCGATCGAGGACGCGCTCGCGGAGCGCTATCAGGGCGCCAAATGGGTGCGGGTCGTGCGCGCGGCCGATCCTGATTTCCACGCCGACCGGCTGGAGCCGGAATCGCTGAACGACACCAACAATCTCGAATTGCGGGTTTATGCGAACGACGCCCACCGGCAGGCGGTGCTGGTAGCCAAGCTGGACAATCTCGGAAAGGGCGCGTCGGGCGCCGCCGTGCAGAGCCTGCGGCTGATGCTCGGGCTCGACGCCTGATGTATGCGCCGCCGCAGTATCGCGAGGAGCGGCCGGAGGTTCTTTACAAGGCGATCAGCGACCTGAAACTCGCCGCCCTCGTCACCTCCGGACCGGACGGGCTTGTCGCGACCCATCTGCCCATGGCGCTGCGGGACGGCGAGGACGGAATGGTTCTGGAGGGCCATGTCGCCATCCAGAATCCGCACTGGCGCGTCGTCGAACACGCGCCGCTTGCGTCGGTTGCGATCTTCCAGGGGCCTCACGCCTATATCTCGCCGAACTGGTATTAGAGCAAACGCGCGCACGGCAAGGTCGTGCCGACATGGAACTATGTCGCCATCCACGCCTCTGGCGCGTTGACGGCGGTTCGGGACGAGGCGTGGCTCGCACGCCATCTCGACGAACTGACCGCGGCGAGCGAAGCGGACCAGCCCCATCCGTGGTCCGTCTCCGACGCGCCGCAGGACTTCATCCGCAACCTGCGACGGGCGATCGTCGGCGTCAGCCTGCGCATCGACCGCATCGAGGGCGCGTGGAAAATGATCCAGCATCGGTCGGAGGGGGATCGGCGGGGCGCGATGGCGGGCCTCGAAGGCTCCGCGCTTGCCGGCGCGGCGGCCGTCGCGCATGTCATGCGCGATCTCGAAGCGGGCCGTTGACGCCGCGCGAGCGATCCTGACCGGAGAGACGCTGGCATGCTGCTGATGTTGCTGAGCCTGACGCCGTTCGCCGCGTTCACCCTGCTGGGGCGGCTCGTGTCGCTCGAGGTCGGCGTCTGGGCCGCAACCCTGATGGCGCTCGGCCTTGTTCTCAGCGACTGGCTGCGGCCGGGCGGGACGATCAAGATGATCGAGGCCGGCTCTCTCGCGCTCTTTGGCGCGCTGGCGCTCTACAGCCTGAACGCCGACATGGCCGCCAGCCGCTCGGCGGTGCGCGCGGTCTCGAATGGCGGCCTTCTGGCGATCTCGCTGGTGTCCCTCGCCATCGGCAAGCCGTTCAGCCTGCAATATGCGCGCGAAACCGCTTCGCCGGCGGCGCTGGCGTCGCAGGCGTTCCTGAAGCAGAATTATGTGATCACCAGCGTCTGGGCCGGAGCGTTTGCGGTCACAACCGGGATCAGCGCGCTTTCGCTGCTCGCGAACGCATTGCCGCGGTGGCTCGAAAGCCTCGTCATCTACGGAGCGCTCGCTTTCGGGGCGCTGTTCACGATGTGGTATTCCGGACGGGTCCGGCGTCTGAACGCTGAGCGGCTTCAATAAAAAGCCCGGCTGCAAGGCCGGGCTTTGTCGTTCACGCGATCGTCGCCGCAGGGGTCAGGCGGCTTTCCAGGCGAGAACCTTCTGCGACTGTTCGCCGAGTCCGGCGATGCCGAGGCTCATCGTGTCGCCGGCTTTCAGGAATTTCGGCGGCTTCATGCCGAGGCCGACGCCCGGCGGCGTGCCTGTCGTGATGAGGTCGCCCGGCTCCAGCGTCATGAACTGGGAGATGTAGTGAACCAGGAAGGGCACGCTGAAGATCATCGTCTTCGTCGAGCCCGTCTGCATGCGGTCGCCGTTCACGTCGAGCCACATGTCGAGTTTCTGAACGTCGGCGATCTCGTCCTTCGTCACCATCCAGGGACCGATCGGTCCGAAGGTCGGGGCGCATTTGCCTTTCATCCACTGACCGCCGCGCTCCGCCTGGAACTCGCGCTCCGAGACGTCGTTGCAGATGCAATAGCCGGCGACCACGTCAAGCGCGTTGCGCTCGGACACATAGGAGGCGCGCTCGCCGATGACGATGCACAGTTCGACCTCCCAATCGGTCTTCTTCGACCCCTTGGGCATCATCACGTCGTCGTTGGGACCGACGATGCAGGATGAAATCTTGTTGAAGAGAATGGGCTCTTTCGGGATAGGCGAGTTGGTTTCCGCCGCATGATCCGCATAGTTGAGGCCGACGGCGATGAAGGTGCGGACATCGCCGACGCACGGGCCGATCCGCGGCTTTCCGCGCACCAGCGGCAGGCGCGAGGTCTTGATCTTGGACAGGCGCTTCAGGGTTTTCGCGTCCAGCGTCGATCCGTCAATGTCGTGGATGACGGCGGAGAGGTCGCGGATGCGGCCTTCGTGATCAATCAGCCCGGGTTTTTCCTTCCCGGCTCGGCCATAACGCACCAGTTTCAAATTCGCCTCCTTTGGCGTGCGCGATCCTGCCCGACCCGCGGTCGACGTTTCCAGAGGACGCGGCGAGACATCAACTGTCGCGGGCCGACGCCAGCCGTCGTCAGGCTCGATGCGGCGGGCGCAAAGCGCAGGCAGCGAAAAAGTCGTTCTCGACAACGCCTGTCGTCGACACCGAAATTCACGCGCCGCCATCTCGCTGAACGCTAAGGCCCTCTGCAGCGGGTTTGGGATGGTCCCTTAGCCATTTCCTTATTTGAGGGAAAGAGCGGCGCCGAGAAATTCCGAAGGCGTGGCATTCATGCACGGCGCAGGCTCGGAATGTTGCGCCGCGCGCCGCGCGGGCGTTTAGAGGCGATTCAAACTGCATTGATTTCGTCTTCGCATGATTTGCGCGTTGCGGCGAAAGGCGCCGCAGCGCGCCAAACCAGCATGAATAGTTGTTCAGGAAAGCGGCGCTTCGCGCCGATCGTCAGGCCTTGATCTTCACATATTCGCCCGGCGCGTCGCCAAGCGGCTTCAATTTGCCCGATCCGGGAATCCGCGGCTTCGCCCGCGCGGGCGCCTGGTCGCGCAACCAGTCGAACCAGTGCGGCCACCACGAGCCTGGATATTCCTCGGCCTTGGCGACCCATTCATCGAAGTCGCCGGTCGGCGGCCCGCCGCGCCAATGCTGGTATTTTCCTTTCGCAGGCGGATTGACGACGCCCGCGATATGTCCCGATCCCGCCATCACGTATGTCGTCGGGCCGCCAAAGAAGCGGGATCCGAGAAACACCGATCTGGCGGGCGCAATATGATCTTCCCGCGTCGCGAGATTATAGATCGGGACCGTCACCTTCGAGAGATCGAGCGTCACGCCGTCGAGGATCATTTCTCCGCGCGTCAGAGTGTTGTTCAGATAGCAGTTCCGCAAATAGAAGGAATGATTGGCCTCCGGCATGCGCGTGGAGTCGGAGTTCCAATACAGCAGGTCGAAGGGAAGCGGCGGCTTTCCCTTGAGATAGACGCCGACGATGTAGGACCAGATCAATTCGTTCGGCCGCAGCATATTGAAGGAGTTCGCCATCTTGGCCCCGTCGAGATAGCCCGTCAGCGCCATGCGGTCCTCGATCTTGCGCACCTGCTCCTCGTCGACGAAAACCTTCAGGTCGCCGGCGTAGGTGAAATCGACCTGCGTGGTGAGAAACGTCGCGCTGGAGATGCGCTTGTCATTTTTCGTCGCCATGTAGGCGAGGGTCGCCGCCAGCAGCGTGCCGCCGACGCAATAGCCGATTGCGGCGACCTGTTTCTCGCCGGTCGCGGCCTTGACCGCGTCGAGAGCGGCGAAAATTCCCTCTTTCATATAAGCCGCGAAATCCTTGTCGCGGTGCCGCTCGTCCGGATTGACCCATGAGACGCAGAAGACGGTCAGTCCCTGATCCACGCACCATTTGATCAAGGATTTTTCCGGCGCGAGGTCGAGGATGTAGAACTTGTTGATCCAGGGCGGCACGATGAGAATCGGCCGCTTCAGAACGGTTTCCGTGCTCGGCGCATATTGCAGGAGCTCGATCACGTCATTGCGGAAGATCACCTTCCCAGGCGTCGTCGCGAGATTGACGCCGACTTCGAACTTGGCGTCGTCGGACTGGCGAATCTTCAATTGCCCGTGGCCCGCCTCCATGTCCTCGGCCATCATGTGCAGGCCGCGCGCGAGATTGGCGCCGCTTTCCTTCAGCGTGTCGCGGATCAGTTCGGGATTGGTGAAGACATAATTTGACGGCGAGAGGGCGCTGACGATCTGCTTCACGTAGAAATCAGCCTTGTGGCGCACATGCGGATCGATGTCGTCGGCTTCGCGCACCATGTCGCCGGCCCATGAGGAGGCGTGCAGATAGGCTTGCTTGAGGAAATCGAAAAAAGGATTCTCGCGCCAGTCCGGATCGGCGAACCGTTTGTCGCCGGGCGGCGGCGCGACCATGGGTTCGGCCTCCTCGCCGTTCATGCGCTTCAGCGTGCGCGCCCACAGTTCCATAAACCCTGTCGTGAAGCGGGTTTGCGCTTCGATCGTCTTTTGCGGGTCGGAGAGCCAGCTCTGGGCGACCTGTCCCAGGGTGCGGACGACCTCCTGCGCCTCATCGGCGACGGTCGCGGGGGCTTCGCCGCGTTCGATGGGCTTGAGGTAGGCGGCCTGCAGCCGCGCGCCTTCCTCGATCATTCTGGCGGCGTTGACGGCGAGCGCGTCGAAATCAGGCGTCTGAACCTTGAAAGGCTCGTCGTCCGCGGCGTCGCCGGGCGTTTTCTGGTCCTTGCCGTTCATTCGCCTTGCCGCGTTCGACCCTCTATATCATCTGTAGCGCGTCAGCCTTTTCTCCATCTTAACCAGAGCATGGCGGTTATGGCGAGACGTTCCAAGAGGCCGGAGCAGGACAGGATGCGGCAGATTTTCGCGTTCGCGGCGCTTTCCCTGACGCTTGCGGCGTGCGGCGAGTTTCGCGAGAACGCGTCCGCGAGCATCGTCGAGGGGGTCACGGGCACCGCGCTCGGGCCGAAGCCTTATGCGCCGGCGGATTTCGTCGTCCGGTCCCGCGGCGCCGATGCGCCCTTTATGGCGGTGGGCGTTTCCGCGCCGGAGCGCAGAGTGAAACCACGCACCCAAGCGCAGGCCGCCGCGCTTCAGTCCGAACTCGCCGCCGCGGCGCAGGCGCAGCAGGCCGCGGGCGCCGCCACGGCGGCCGAGGGGCAGCGCGTCAGCAGCAATCCGCCGAAGCCGCCGAAGGTCGAGTAGGCGGCGCATGGCCCTCCGCGCCACGCAATGTTAGAATGCCGCAAATCACTTCGCGATCGTGACGCCATGACCGAATTCCACCGCATCCGCCGACTGCCGCCCTACGTGTTCGAGCAGGTCAACAAGATCAAGGCGCAGGAGCGGGCGAAGGGCGCAGACATCATCGACCTCGGCATGGGCAACCCGGACCTGCCCGCGCCGCGCCATGTCATCGAGAAGCTGGTCGAAACGGCCGGCAAGCCGCGCACGGATCGCTATTCGGCCTCGAAGGGGATTCCGGGCCTGCGGCGCGCTCAGGCCGCCTATTATGAGCGCCGCTTCGGCGTGAAGCTCAATCCCGAAACGCAGGTGGTGGCGACGCTGGGATCGAAGGAGGGCTTCGCCAACATGGCGCAGGCCATCACGGGGCCGGGCGATGTCGTGATCGTGCCCAATCCGAGCTATCCGATCCACGCCTTCGGCTTTCTCATGGCGGGCGGCGTCATCCGCTCCGCGCCGTCGGCGCCGAACGAGGAGTATTTCCGGGCGCTGGAGCGGGCGGTCGTTCATTCGATTCCGAAGCCGATCGCCGTCGTCATCTGCTACCCGTCGAACCCGACGGCGGAGGTGGCGTCGCTGGATTTCTATCGCGAACTCGTGGCGTTCGCGAAGAAGCATGACCTGATCGTGCTGTCCGATCTCGCCTACGCCGAGGTTTATTTCGACGACAAGCAGCCGCCGCCCTCCGTCCTGCAGGTTCCGGGCGCGTTCGACGTGACCGTCGAGTTCACCTCGATGTCGAAGACCTTCTCCATGGCGGGATGGCGCATGGGCTTCGCCGTTGGCAACGACCGACTGCTGGCCGCGCTCGCGCGCGTGAAGTCCTATCTCGACTATGGCGCCTACACGCCGATCCAGGTGGCGGCGGCCGCTGCCCTCAACGGGCCGGACGACTGCATCCGCGAGATGCGCGACGTCTACAAGAAACGCCGTGACGCGCTGGTGGACAGTTTCGGCCGCGCCGGATGGGTCATTCCGGAGCCCAAGGCCTCGATGTTCGCCTGGGCGCAGGTGCCCGAGCAGTTCCGTCACCTCGGCTCGCTCGAATTCTCGAAACTGCTGATCGAGAAGGCGGAAGTG
>MKVY01000033.1:36558-46172 GCA_001899525.1 Rhizobiales bacterium 65-9 | reverse complement strand
GCCCGGTATCGGCTTCGGCGAGCATGGCGACGACTATATCCGCATCGCCGTGGTGGAGAACGAGCAGCGCATCCGTCAGGCCGCGCGCAGCATCAAGAAGTTCTTCGACACCGCCGGCCACACGCTCCACAACGTGGTGCAGATGAAAAGGGCCTGAGGCGGCCCCGCGTTCGCGCTTCGGCGACGGCTCTCAGGGGATGTCGTCATCGGCGGCTGCGCCGCCTTCGTTCTCCCAGCCCGCGATCTGGCGGGTCTGCTGACGGTTGAATCTCAGCCGCACGCCCGCGCCCGAGCGCCCCTCGGGGATGAATTCGACTCCGAGTTTCTCCAGCGCCTCGCAGAGCGCGCCGACCATCGCATGATTGGCGGTCGGCGGCCCGGCGAACGTCTCTATCCGGCGCAACTGGTCCGGCGGCACGTCGGCGCTCGCCGCGAGCGCGTTCACGTCGAGACCGGCGAGCACGCGCGCCGCGCCGATCTGCCGTCCCGTAATGCTGGAATAGTCGCCGTTCGCCATCGATCGCGCCCCCTATGCAGCCTCAGTCCGAGGATAGGGCTCGAACAGCGTGGACGAAAGCGGGCCCGAACTCAGCGAATGCGCTCGATGTAGCAGGAGGTGCGCTTACCGCCGCGAATGCGCCAGCCGACCCGATAGCCTGCCGGCACATGCAGGCCGCATTTGGGATTCGCGCCTTCCGCCAGGGGCCGCTCGGCCGACGCCTGCCGGGACGAGCCGCCGCGAATGCTCCGGCGCTCGGGAGGCAAGGGATGATCCAGAGCCTGGTCCGCCGGACTGATGGCCGCGATTCTGGGTTCAACCGGAGGCTGCGTGGCGGCTTGAGACGCCGGGGCCGGGGCAGGGGGCGCAGCGGCCGCAGGCGCGGAGACGGCTGTCGCCACGGGGGCGAAGGCGAGCGCGGGAGCAGGGGCGGCTGCTTTGGGTGGAGGAGCCGACAGCGCGGCGACGGCGGAAGAAGCGGGCTGCGCCGTCTGCTGCGGGGCCGAAGCCACAGATGACGCCGGCTGGGGCTGCGGAGCGGGGGAGGCGACGGTCGCCGGCCGCGGGGCGGTCACAACCGGGGCTTGAGCCGCGCGCGGCGCGGGCTCCATCCGCTGTCTCGCCGCTGCCTGGGCTACGGATTCGGTGATTTTCGGGGAGGCCGCGGGCGTCGGCGAGGTCACGGCGGTCTTCGGCGGCTGGGTCTGCGCGTTTCCGTCCGCGACCAGGGCGGTGGCGGGTTTCGAGGTGATGAACTTCGTCGCCCAGACCGCAACGAGCGCGATTCCCACGACAACGGTCACGCGCAGGACCATCGCGACGGCGCCCGGCACGGGTTTTCGCGTCTGCAGACCTGTGAGTGTGGATGTCTCCCCCCAACCCCAAGGCCCCGCCGCCAACGCCATCACGCCCGCCTTTCAAATCCGCCCGCCGGGCATCTTGGGGAAACTAACGGCATAAAGATGGCAGACCAACCCCTAATTGCGGGCCGGGTTCGTTCCTCCTCCTGCGGGCGCCGCCGAAGGGCCTCAGGCCCCGGCGGGGCGGACCAGCCTCGTCGTCATGGGGTGATGGGTCGCCTTGCCGTTGAAGGGCGGGAATTTTTGCCCATCCGCGAACATGTCCTTCATGACCGGGGAGGCCAGGGCGCCCAGCAGATCGGCCAGCGAGTCGAACACCACCTTGTTACGCTGCATGGCCGTCGCGCGGCGCCAGGGCAGGGCGAGGTCGTCGGCCACGGGGCGGCAGGTCTCGACCTCGCGGATGCGCGGGAAGCGCTTCATGATCGGCGGGTGGTGCGCGTCGTAATGGTCGAGCCACGCTTCGAGATCGTCCGTCGTTCCAGGATAGGTGACGAAAAAGGTCAGGCACGGATCGGTCGGCGCGCCGGCGCCGACGGGGAAGTCGCGCGCGATCATGAGCTGGCGGGCGATCGCGTCCGAGGAGAAGCCGGCCGCGACCAGATGCTGATCCAGGGCCGCGACGGCCCCGGCGTCGATGTCGGCGGCGTCATTGAAGTAAAGCTGGAGCGCGAGCGCGGGCCCGGCTCCATCCTTGGCGAAGGGCTGGTCGGCCGCCGTCCGGTCCGGGGTCATGAGGCGCGCGCTGGCCAGGCGGGGAAGCCGGCTGACGGCGCCGGCGATCGGCGCGATGGATTTTTCGTCGAGGGCGACGTCGCGCGCTTCGCAAATCACGAACAGGGTGTGCATGGCCAAGATCTGATTGTTGGGCGGCGGCGCCAGCCGCCGGCGAGGAGCCTCTCTCTACTCCATCGCCGGGTGAGAGTCGCCCCGAAAGTCGGTTATCCCCTTAGACGGAAGGCCACATGACGGCGCCCGCGCCATAAGCGCAGCGGCCCGGCGCGATCCGCCCGCAACCCCGGCGCGACGCGGCCGGCGCACCGCATTCCCGGTTAAGCCGATCGGGCCGGGCGAGATGCGCTCAGCGCGCGCAGCCGGCCGACGACGCCGCTCGGGAAGAAATAGACAATCGTGACGAACAGAACGCCGAGCCAGAGAAGCCAGCGGTCGGGGTGGAACAGGGCGGGCAGGACGGGAAATCCCGACAGCGCGCTCGAGAGAATCTCCATTCCCGGTTGCAGGTAATATTGCGCCAGCACGATAAGAACAGCGCCGATCAGCGGTCCATAGAGCGTTCCCATGCCGCCGATCACGGCCATCAGGAGAATGGAGTCGACCATGATCTCGAACGACATCGACGCCGCCGGACCGTTGTAGCGCAACGCGATCGCAAGCAGAGCGCCGGCGATCGTCGCAACGCACGCTCCGATGACGCCGGCGAGCGTGCGATGGAGAACCACCGAGAAGCCGAGCGCTTCGGCGCGGAACTCATTCTCGCGGATCGCCTGCAGCACACGGCCGAAAGGAGAATTCACGATCCTCAGCAGCAGGAGAAAGAAGGCCAGCGATGTTCCGAAGATCAGATAGTAGGTGAGGATGCGGCCGTCGATGCGCACGCCGAACAGCGGCTCCGCGACAAGACGGAAAGACGGCATGAGCGCAGGCGGCAGGCGAAAGGTGAGTCCGTCCTCGCCGCCGGTGAGATCGCGCATCTGCGTCGCGAGGATGAGGGCGAAGCTCGCCACGGCGAGGGTCATCATCGAAAAGAAAATCGCCTTCACCCGCAGGCTGATCAGGCCGATCAGCGCGGCGACCGCCGCCGAGAGCGCCAGCGCGGCGGCGAGGCCGATCGCCATCGCGTCCCAGCCGACCCAGCCGCGCGCCAGCATGATCGCGACGCCATAGGCGCCGAAGCCGAAGAACATCGCATGGCCGAACGAGACGATCCCCGTATAGCCGAGCACGACGTCGTAGCTCGCGGCCAGGAGGATGAAGATGCAGATGCGCGTCGCCACGCTCAGCGGCCGGGTGCCGGGGAAGAGAAACGGCGCCAGCGCCAGTCCGACGAAGGCGATGATCAGCAGCCCCGCGAGAACCCGGTTGCGCGGATAGTCTTCCGAAATCAGGCGGCCGAGCAGGGAGGGGCGGGTCATGATTTCACCAGCGGGAACAGGCCGCGCGGCCGCCACAGCAGCACCGCGACCATGAGCAGGATATTCGAGCCGAGCGCGAGCTTCGGCGCGAGAAAGCCGGAATAGTTCGTCATCAGCCCGACGAGGATCGCGGCGACCAAGCTGCCGCCGATCGAGCCCATGCCGCCAATGATGAGGATGATGAAGACGAGGATCATCATCTCGGGGCCGATCGCGGGCGTGACGAGCCCCTGATAGAAGCCCCACATGACGCCGCCGACGCCGGCGAGCGCGGTTCCGGCGACGAAAACGCCGACGAACAGCCGCCGCACGCGGAAGCCCAGCGCCTCCACCATCTCGATATTCTCGACGCCGGCGCGGACGACCAGGCCGAGCCGCGTGCGCGCGAGAACGAATTGCAGCGCAATGCAGATGACCAGACCGAGCGCGACCGCGACCAGCCGGTAGACCTCGATCGCCGCGCCCGCGATCACGATGCTGCCGCGCATCGCGGCGGGCTTTTGCAGCGGGATAGGATTCGCGCCCCAGAAGACGATGATGAGCTCCTGCGCGACGATGAGGCCGCCGACGGTGATCAGGATTTGCCGCAGATGCGAGCCATAGACGCGGCGGATGATCACCGCCTCGAACAGCCAGCCGACGGCTCCGGTCACGACGATCGCCAGCGCGAGCGCGGCCGCGAGAACGAGTAGCGCCGCGCTCCAGGACGGATCCGCGATCAGGCCGGGAAGCGCCCGCGCGACTTCGACGGCGAGATAGGCGCCAAGGCTGATGAAGGCGCCATGCGCGAAGGTGATCACATCCATCAGCCCGAAGATCAGCGACAGTCCTGACGCCATCAGGAACAGCATCATGCCCATCGCCGCGCCGGCGATGGTGAGCGTCAGCCAGGTGGGGACATTCATGAAGGGCAGCGCCGCCAGCATGAACACCGGCAGAACCGCGCAGGCCGGCCAGTCCACATTCTCGAAGCGCCCGCGCAGGAATTTCATTGGTGGCTCGCGAGATTGAGGCCGAGCAGCCGCTGTTGAAGGGCCTCGTCCGCGGCGAGATCGGCCATCGCGCCGCGATGGACGATGACGCCGTCGTCCATGACGGCCACGTCGTCCCCGACTGACCTGGCCATGTGAAAATTCTGCTCCACGAGAAGAATCGTGGTCTGCGCCTGTTTGAGCCGGTTCATCGCCTCGATGAGGTGATCGATGATCGCCGGCGCGAGGCCCTTGGTCGGCTCGTCCACCACCAGAAGGCGCCGCCGCTCGATGATGGCGCGGGCGATCGCGAGCATCTGCTTCTGCCCGCCGGAGAGCAGTCCGGCGCGATCGTTCCACTTGGTTTTCAGGACCGGGAAAAATCCGAACGTCTCTTCGAGTCTTGTTTCGTCGAAGCGTCCGTTCGCGGTTGCGAGCGTCATGTTCTCGCGCACCGTGAGCTGACTGAAAATGCCCATCGTCTCGGGCACGTAGGCGACGCCCATCCGCGCGATGTCCGGGGTCGCCGCGTCCGTGATGGCGCGCCCGTCCAGCGCAATCGCGCCGGCGCTCGCGCGCCACAGTCCCATGATCGTTCGCAGAGTCGTGGTTTTGCCGGCGCCGTTGCGGCCGAGAAGCATCGTCACCTTGCCGCGGCGCACCGAAAGATCGACGCCATGCAGGATGTGATAGGAGCCGATATGCGTATGGACGCCGGACAGGCTCAGGAGGATGTCAGACATGCGCCGCGCCGGTTTGACGGACGCCTAGATAGGCTTCCTGAACGATCGGCGAGGCGACGACGGCCGCGGGCTCGCCGTCGGCGACGAGCCGGCCATTGTGGAGCACGATGACGCGATCGGCGAGGCGGCGCACCACGTCCATCTTGTGCTCGACGAGCAGCACCGTCTTGCGCCGCTGGCTCTTGATGGCCTCGATCAGATCGAGGATGACCGGCGCCTCGTCGACGCTCATGCCCGCGGTCGGCTCGTCGAACATGAAGATGTCCGGCTCGAGCGCGATCAGCAGCGCGACCTCGAGCTTGCGCTGATCGCCATGCGACAGAGAGGCGGCTGCGAAAGACGCCTTCTCCGTCAGCGAGACGCGGGCGAGATAGTCGTTCGCCTTGTCCGCCAGATCCCGGTGCGAGGAGGCCATCGACAAAAGATCGAGCCGGCCGCCGCGGCGCGCCTGGGCGGCAAGGCGGACATTCTCGAAAACCGACAGGTTGGGGAAAAGATTGGTGAGCTGGAAGGCGCGCCCCATGCCGAGCCGCGCGCGTCGGTCGGGCGTCAGCGCGGTCACGTCCTCGCCCTTGAACAGCACAGCGCCTGCGGTCGCGCGCAACTGACCCGAGATGAGATTGAAATAGGTGGTTTTGCCCGCGCCGTTCGGACCCACGATCGCGGTGAGCGTGCCCGGCTCGAATGAGCAGGTCACGCCGTCCACCGCGACATGGCCGCCGAAACGCACAGTCAGGTCGCGCGTTTCGAGAATCGGCGCGAGGCTTGCCATCAGCGCTTGTTCTGAATCGGGATGTTCATGTCCTCGATGCGGATTTCGCGCGTCAGTTCGGGGATCGCCCAGGCGACGGCGGGATCAACCTTGATCTTGAAGGCGTACATCGACTGCAGCGCCTGATGGTCCTCCTTGCGGAAAATCATCTTTCCCTTCGGCGTGTCGAACTCCAGCCCTTCCATCGCGGCGATGAGCTTTTCCGTATCGGTGTCGCCGTTCGTCTTCGCAAGCGTGGCGACGACCGACGAAGCGGCGGCGAATCCGCCGGCGGTGAAGAAGTCCGGCGGCGCGTTGAAGCGCTTCTTGTGCTCTGCGACGAACCAGTCATTGGCCGGATTCTTGGGCATCTCGTAATAGTAATAGGTCGCGCCCTCCATGCCGGGAAATTCCTTGTAGGCGGCCATCGCAGGAAGGATGTTTCCTCCGGTCGCGACCTCGATGCCGAATCGCTCAGGCGCGAGCGCCTTGATCGGCGTCAGCGGGTTGCCGCCGGCCCACAGCACGAAGAGAACCTTCCGGCCCTGCTCCTTGGCGAGGGCGTCGAAGATGCGCTGCACGGGCGCGGTGAAGTCCGTGGTCGTGGGTGGCGCATATTCTTCGTGAGCGACCTTCGCTCCCGTCGCCGCGAGCGCGTCGCGGAACGCCTTTACGCCGTCGCGGCCGAAGGCGTAGTCCTGCGCCAGCGTCGCGACCACGGTTCCCGGCTTGCCGATCGCGACGGCGTTCGAGATCGCGTCCTGCGAGGAATTGCGTCCCGTGCGGAAAATATAGCGGTTCCATTTGTCGCCGGTGATCGAGTCCGCGACCGCCGGCTCGACGATCAGCACCTTCTTGTATTCCTCCGCGACCGGCAGCATCGCAAGCGCGACGGCCGAACTCGATCCGCCGACGGCGATGTCGACGCCGAGATCGCCATAGGCCTCGGCGAGAAGATTCCGCCCGACGTCCGGCTTCGTCTGGCTGTCCTTTTCGATCAGTTCGATCTTGCGGCCGGCGACCGTCATCGTGCCCTTCGTCAGATATTCGAAACCCATCCTGAAGCCGACGATGGTCTGTTTCGCATAGGCTTCAAGCGGGCCGGTGCTGTCTGCGATCAGGGCGACCTTCACGGGCTTGCCCTGCGCGAAAGCGCTGGTCGCGCCGCCAGCGACAACCAGGGCGGCCAACAAAACTCCAACTCTTCTCATGGCGTTCCTCCTGCGACGATGTCTTGCGTGTTTTATCCCGCGGTCATGAAGCGCAGGACGATATTGATCTGCGTTTCGACATTCAGGCCGGGCGCATGACCGCAACCTTCAATGTCGATCATCTGGGGGCGTGGTCCGCGCCGTTTCATCTCGCTGGCGATGGCGGGCAGAAGCAGATCGCTCTCCGCGCCGCGAAGCACGAGCGTGGGGAGCGTCAGGCTGTCATAGGCGCTCCACAATTCGTAATCCGGCGGAGCGGCGTCGAACTGCGCGACGATGCGGGGGTCGTAGTGAGCGGTGAAAGAGCCGTTCGGCTGGCGGCGAACCGAGGTTTCCGCCAGATGGCGCCATTGCGCGTCCGTATGCCTACCGAACGGGCGATAAATCCGGCGGATCGCCGCCTCAAAATCGCTCATCCGCTCAAAGGGAGCCGGGGAAGCCGCATAAGCCTTGATGCGCTCCACGGCGGGCTTCGGCAGCTCCGGGCCGATATCGTTGATCAGAAGGCGGCTGATCCGGCCCTTCAGCCGAGTCGCGGCGGCCAGCATGCCGGTCGCGCCGCCCATTGACGTTCCCAGCCATGAAAAACACGCGACGCCCAACGCATCTGCGAGCTGTTCCGCGATCTCGACATAGCGCGCCAGCCGGTAATCGCGGGATGGATCGTCGCTCCATTGCGACAGGCCGCGGCCGATCTGGTCGGGACAATAGACGCGGAATCGCGTCGCGAGACTGCGCGCGACCCAGTCGAAGTCGCGGCCCGTGCGCGCCAGGCCATGCCAGAGCATCACGACGGGAGCATCCGGAGCGCCCCATGCGCTGACATGAATCTCCTGCGCGCCGCAGACAATATAGAGCGACTCGCGGCCGGTCCCGCTCTCGTCGCGCGCTTGCGCCTCCGCCATGGCTGCGTTTCCGATCGCTCAGGGGTCTGTCGCCCCTGCGCGCTTCAATAGCCGATCGGAAGCGCCGCCGCAGGGCGCGGAATTGACTGACAGTCGGCGAATTATTGACCGAGCGATGGTTCTCCGGCGCGCCATTTCGCCTCGCGCGGCGAACAGCCGAAGCGCCGCCGGAAGGCGCGGGAGAAGTGAGCGGGGTCGCTGAACCCGACGCGATAGGCGATCGCCGCGATCTGCATCGCGGATGCGCCCGGCGCCGTGAGGATCGAGCGGGCGCGGTCGAGCCGTTCGGCGACGATCGTCTCCTCGACACCCGCATCGCCCCCGGCGCGGAATATCTCGTGCAGGTAGGCGCGCGACACGCCGCACGCTTCCGCGACGCTGGTCGGCGTCAGGCCGCGATCCGCGAGCCGGCCGCGGATGTGGCGCAGGGCGCGCTCGCGATGGGCCGTGCGGGCGCTCGTTTCGTTGGCGGCGATCCCCTGGCCCGGTTCGATGACCGCCAGGACGATAAGATCGAGCAGCTGGTTCGAGAGCCGGTCAAACTCCCGGTCGCTCCATTCCGACCGGCCGGCGGCGAAATGCGCGGCGAAACCGTCGAGCAGCGCATAGCGCGGCGAGTTCGGCTCGGCGTGCAATTCGTAAAACGGTTTGAGGAGGCTGGCGCGCGTTTCAAGCGCCGCGGGCGGGAAGGCGAGGCCGAAGGTCCGGTAGGGGGATCGGGCCATCGTGTCGTAGGGCGAGCCGTTGTTCACGATGTAGAAGCGGCCCGGCTCCAGAATATGCTCTTCGCCGTTGTGGATATGCAGCAGCCGCCCGGACAGCGGCCGCAGCAGGCTGTAGTAGCTTTCGCCGAGCCTCGCGACATCGGAGCGGCTGCGGCGGAAACCGTGGCCGGCGTAGCTCAGCTCGACGAAGCGCATGTCCTGCCGGCGCTCGACCCGCAGGCGCCCATGGAATTGCTCCGGATCGTCCCGGGCGATCCCGAACGGACCGAAGGCCTCGTCGATCGCCGCGGACCATGCGCTCAGCCGGTCCTGCGACTGGAGCCTGGAGGTGTTGAGTTCGAGGAGCGACATGAGCGCCAATCCCGCCGGATCGGGATCATAACCGCCTGAGCGGCGGCTGCAATGCGAAGCTCAAGACGCTGCATGCGAAGATCGGAGAGCTGACGTTGGAGAATGAACCGAAGGTCCGCGCAGCGAATTCTTGTTCGGCGCGCTCGGGAAGGCCGGCCTTCTGAGCGCAAAGCGATGATCGAGGCGGCGTCTACTATCCGCCCCGCGCGGCTCCGGTCGCCGATCTGGCTCCGATGCGCGGGATCGATGCGCTGCGCCTGGAATTCCCTTCGCCCGCAGCCGGATGTTGCAGGGCCTTCTCAATGCCGAGGGCCAAGCTCAAGGGGCGATCCGTCCGTCCTAAGACGAACGGCCTAGGCGGCCGACGCGCCGCGCGATTGACGCTGCCTGACCCAGTCGCGACAATATCCTCGCGGAACGGCGGAAAGCCTCTTGGAAAGTCTCT
>MKVY01000033.1:33433-36524 GCA_001899525.1 Rhizobiales bacterium 65-9 | reverse complement strand
ACAGAGGGGCTTACCAAGGAGTTCGCCGGCTTTTCAGCGGTCAGCAATGTCGATCTGCGCATCCGGCGCGGCTCGATTCACGCGCTGATCGGGCCGAATGGCGCGGGAAAGACCACCTGCTTCAATCTGCTGACGAAGTTTCTCGACCCGACGCGCGGCCGGATCATTTTCAACGGACGCGACATCACGACGGTCAAGGCGGCCGACGTCGCCCGGCTGGGCATCGTGCGCTCCTTTCAGATATCGGCGGTCTTTCCGCATCTCACGGCGCTGGAGAATGTCCGCGTGGCCCTTCAGCGCAAGCGCGGCGATTCCTTCGATTTCTGGCGGTCGAAATCCGTTCTCTCCGCCCTCGACAGCCGGGCGCGCGACCTGCTGGATCAGGTGGGCCTGACGGAGTTCGTGGATGCGCCCGCCGTTTCCATGCCCTACGGGCGCAAGCGGGCGCTGGAGATCGCGACCACGATCGCTCTCGATCCGGAGATGATGCTCCTCGACGAGCCGATGGCCGGCATGGGCCATGAGGACATCGACCGCATCGCGGCGCTGATCAAGCGCGTGGCCGCGAGCCGCACCGTGCTGATGGTCGAGCACAATCTCAACGTCGTGGCGAATCTGTCCGACGCGATCACTGTCCTCACGCGCGGCCAGGTGCTCGCCGAGGGTGACTACGCCACGGTGTCGCAAAATCCCGAGGTCCGGCAGGCTTACATGGGGACCGATAATGGCTGAGCCGGCTTCTCGTCCTTCTCTCGTCGTCGAGGGTCTTCACGCCTGGTATGGGGAATCGCACATTCTTCACGGCGCCGGCTTCGAGGTCGGCTTCGGCGAGGTCGTCACGCTGCTCGGCCGCAACGGCGCCGGAAAAACGACCACGCTCAAATCCATCATGGGCATTCTGAGCAAGCGGAAGGGTTCGGTCCGCTATGGCGGCCGGGAGCTGATCAATCTGCCGTCGGACCAGATCGCCCGCGCCGGCCTCGCTTTCTGCCCGGAGGAGCGCGGCGTTTTCGCCAGCCTGACCGTGAAGGAAAACCTGATGCTGCCCCCCCGCATCGCGGCGGGCGGCCTGAGCGTCGAGGAGATCTTCACGCTTTTTCCCAACCTGAAAGAAAGGCTGACCAGCCAGGGCACGAAGCTCTCGGGCGGCGAGCAGCAGATGCTCGCCATCGGCCGCATCCTCCGCACCGGAGCCAAGCTCCTGCTTCTGGACGAGCCGACGGAGGGGCTCGCGCCGGTCATCATCCAGCAGATCGGCCGCACGATCCGGAGGCTGAAGGAAGCCGGCTTCACCATCCTGCTGGTCGAGCAGAACTTCCGCTGGGCGTCCGGCGTTGCGGATCGCTTCTACGTCATGGAGCACGGCAAGATCATCGACCAGTTCGAAAGCGCCGATATCGGCGCGAATATGGGCAAGCTGCATCAGTATCTTGGCGTTTAGTCGAGCTTGCGTAGGGCCCGGTCCGGGGCCAAGCTCAGTCATCAAGCGCCCGAAGGCGCGTGCAAGGGGAGTGAACGCATGAAGCACCGATTGATCGCATCCATCGCCGCATTGGCGCTCGCGGCGGCCGCGCCGGCGCTGGCGCAGGACAAAACCGTCAAGATCGGCAACCTCAACGACATGTCGAGCCTTTACGCCGATCTCGGCGGCCCGGGCTCGACGCTTGCGGCTCAGATGGCCGTGGAGGATTCCGGGCTGACGGCCAAGGGCTGGAAGATCGAGGTCGTCGGCGCGGACCACCAGAACAAGCCCGATGTCGCCTCGAACATCGCCAGGCAATGGTACGACGTCGACAACGTCGATGTGATCATCGACACGCCGAATTCCGGCGTGGCGCTCGCGGTGGCGGCCGTCACCAAGGACAAGAACCGCGTCTTCATCAATTCCGGGGCGGCTTCGTCCGACCTCACCGGCAAGGCCTGCACGCCCAACACCGTTCACTGGACCTATGACACCTACACGCTGGCGAACACGACCGGAAAAGCGGTGGTGAAGGCCGGCGGCGACAGCTGGTTCTTCATCACGGCGGACTACGCCTTCGGCCACGCGCTCGAGCGGGACACTGAAGCCGTCATCACCGCCAATGGCGGCAAGGTTCTGGGCAAGGTTCGGCACCCGCTCAACACGTCGGATTTTTCGTCCTTCCTGCTGCAGGCCCAGTCCTCGAAAGCGAAGATCGTCGGCCTCGCCAACGCCGGCGGCGACACCACGAATTCGATCAAACAGGCGAGCGAATTCGGCCTCGCGTCGGGCGGACAGAAGCTCGCGGCGCTCCTGCTGTTCATCTCGGACGTGCATGCGCTCGGCCTGAACGTCGCTCAGGGACTGACCTTCACGGAGTCTTTCTACTGGGACATGAACGAGCAGACGCGCGCCTTCTCCGACCGCTTCTCGAAGCGCATGAAGAATGGCGCGAAGCCGACGATGGTGCAGGCTGGCGCGTATGCCGGCGTGCTGCATTATCTGAAGGCGCTGGAGGCGCTCGGCGGCAACCCGCATGACGGCGCCAAGGTGGTGGCGAAGATGAAGGAAATCCCGACCGACGATCCGCTGTTCGGCAAAGGTGAAATCCGCGTCGACGGCCGCAAGATTCATCCGGTTTATCTCTTCGAGGTGAAGAAGCCTTCGGAATCCAAGGGCCCGTGGGACTATTACAAGCTGATAGCGACCGTCCCGGCCAACGAAGCCTTCCGCCCGCTGGCCCAAAGCGAATGCCCGCTGGTGAAGAAATAACGCCACAACGCTCCTTCACGGCGGGCGCCGCTCGCCGTGAAGGAGGCTTTTCGCCATGATGTGACCGCGGGAAAGCGATGTTCGGCGTGTCGACCCAGGCCCTGTTCGGGCAATTGCTCCTCGGCCTGATCAACGGCTCATTCTACGCGCTGCTCAGCCTCGGGCTCGCCGTCATCTTCGGCATGCTCAATATCATCAACTTCGCGCATGGCGCGCTCTACATGATGGGCGCGTTCTGCGCCTATTTCCTGCTGCAATGGGCCGGCGTCGGCTATTGGGGCGCGCTTGTTCTCGCGCCGCTGATCATCGGCCTCGTCGGCGTGCTCATCGAGCGCACCATGCTGCAATGGCTGACGG
>MKVY01000033.1:21498-33374 GCA_001899525.1 Rhizobiales bacterium 65-9 | reverse complement strand
GATCCCGCCGCAACTCACCGGCGGCCAGAATCTCGGCTTCATGTTTCTGCCCAACTATCGCGCATGGGTGGTCGTCTTCTCGCTGGCTGTCTGCCTCGTCACCTGGTTCGTGATCGAGCGCACGAAGCTCGGCGCTTATCTGCGCGCCGCCACGGAGAATCCGACCCTGGTGCGTGCGATGGGAGTGAACGTTCCCCGCATGATCACGCTGACCTATGGCGCGGGCGTCGCGCTCGCCGCGCTCGCGGGCGTGCTCGCGGCGCCGATCAATCAGGTGCGTCCGCTGATGGGCGCCGATCTCATCATCGTCGTCTTCGCGGTCGTGGTGATCGGCGGCATGGGTTCGATCATGGGATCGATCGTCACCGGCTTCGCGCTCGGGCTGGTCGAGGGGCTGACGAAGGTGTTCTATCCGGAAGCCTCCAACACGGTGATCTTCGTCATCATGACGATCGTGCTGCTGATCAAGCCGGCCGGACTGTTCGGGAGGGCGGCGTGATGGCTGACGCGACGGCTGAAAGCGCGTCAATCGCGCCGGTCCACAGCGCCCGCGGCGCCGCCGCAAGCGAGCGCTACGCCTTCATCATCATGGCGCTCGCGCTGATCGTCGCGCCGCTCGCGATCTATCCGTTCTTCCTGATGCAGGCGATCTGTTTTGCGCTGTTCGCCTGCGCCTTCAACCTGCTCATCGGCTATGTCGGCCTGCTGTCGTTCGGCCACGCCATGTTTCTCGGCGTCGCCGGCTATGTCAGCGCTCACACGGCCAAGGTATGGGGCGTCAATCCGGAGATCGCGATCCTTCTCGCCGTGCTGTCGTCCGGCGCGCTCGGCCTCATCGTCGGCGCACTGGTCATCCGCAAACAAGGCATCTATTTCGCGATGATCACTCTGGCGCTGTCCCAGATGGTTTATTTTTTCTGCCTTCAGGCGCCGTTCACCCATGGAGAGGACGGCATCCAGTCGGTGCCGCGCGGCAAGCTGTTCGGCCTGATCGATCTCGCCAATCAGACGAACTGCTACATTTTCGTTCTCGTCGTCTTCCTGGCGGCATTCCTGCTGATCCATCGCGCCATCAACTCGCCGTTCGGCGAGATCCTCAAGGCGATCCGCGAGAACGAGCCGCGCGCCATCTCGCTGGGCTACAAGACCGAGCACTACAAGCTGATCGCCTTCGTCCTGTCGGCGCTGCTCGTCGGCCTCGCGGGCGGAATGAAGGCGATCGTGGCGCAGAACGCCTCGCTCACGGACGTTCACTGGACCATGTCGGGCGAGGTCGTGCTGATGACTCTCGTCGGAGGGCTCGGAACGGTGTTCGGCCCGGTCGTCGGCGCGTTCGTGATCATCGCGATGCAGACCTACCTTTCGAGCTTCGGCTCCTGGGTGACGATCATCCAGGGCGCCATCTTCGTCGCCTGCGTGC
Organism: Rhizobiales bacterium 65-9; assembly: GCA_001899525.1. Classification (GTDB taxonomy): domain Bacteria; phylum Pseudomonadota; class Alphaproteobacteria; order Rhizobiales; family Beijerinckiaceae; genus Terrirubrum. Next base: position 31,954 of record MKVY01000033.1, on the reverse strand, counting down.
TGGCGTTCCGGCGCGGCATCGTTGGCGAATTGTCGCGGATCATCGGCAAGCCGCTTTGATGTCGGGGCGGTCGACCGCCGCTTCGACGTTTGCGCCGCCGCCGCGCGACCGGCGAGCCGCCCGGACACGCTTGCGCGGACCGTCCCGGCGATCCAGACTGACCGCCCGTGGAACATCTTCGGCGCTGGAGACTTGAAGCGGGCGGGGGCCGCTTGTCTTCATTTTCGATGCGGCAGGGTGCCTTATGGCGTTACGCCCGATCTGGAAGGGTTATCTCAAGCTCTCGCTCGTGTCGTGCGCGGTCGAGCTGACGAACGCGACAACCTTTGCCGAAAAGGTTCGGTTCCGCACTCTCAATCGCGCCACCGGCCATCCGGTGAAGCGGCAATATGTCGACTCCGTCACCGGCAAGCCCGTGAAGGACGAAGACGAGGTCAAAGGCTTCGAGACCGGCGACGATGAGTATGTCCTGGTCGAGGACAAGGAAATCGACGCCGTTCAGATCGAGTCGTCCCACACGCTCGCTATCGATCAGTTCGTCGATAAATCGTCCATCGAGCAGATTTATCTCGACGCGCCCTATTACCTCACGCCGGCCGACAAGGTGTCGCAGGAGGCGTTCGCGGTCATCCGCGCGGCGATGGCCGAGAAAAAGATGGCGGCGATCGCGAAGATCGTTCTGTTCCGCCGAGAGCGTCCCGTGGTGATCGAAGCGCTCGGCGCTGGCCTGCTGCTGACGACGCTGCGGTTCAAGGCGAATGTCCGCGATCTGGACGAAGTCTTCGACGATATCCCGAAGACAAAGCTGGACGCGGACATGGTGGCGCTCGCGGGCGACATCATCGACCGAAAGGCCGGGCGGTTTGATCCGTCCGGTTTCGAGGACGAGTATGAAAACGCGCTCGTCCGGCTGGTGAAATCAAAGCAGGCGGGAAAAACTTTCAAGGCGCCGAAATCGTCGCCGCGTCCGGAAAACGTGGTCAATCTGTTCGAGGCCCTGCAGAAGAGCCTTGGGCGCGAAACCGGTTCGCGGCGCGAGCCTGCGGCGCGCAGGGCAAGCGCGTCGCGCAAGGCGCCGGCGTCTCGCGCGCGATCGCCCGGCCGCCGCTCCGCGTGAGGCGCCATGGCGGCGCTGACGAAATATGCGCAAAAGCGCGACTTCACGAAAACGCCCGAGCCGCAGGGCGCGCGCAAGATCAAGGAAGCGCCGGAGCTGCGCTATGTCATCCAGAAGCATGACGCGACCCGGCTTCACTATGATTTCCGGCTCGAACTCGACGGCGTATTCAAATCGTGGGCGGTGACGCGAGGCCCCTCGACTGATCCGAAGGACAAGCGGCTGGCGGTCGAAGTGGAGGATCATCCCCTCGATTATGGCGATTTCGAAGGGACGATCCCGAAGGGGCAGTATGGCGGAGGGACGGTCCAGATCTGGGATCGCGGTTTCTGGCGCCCGGTCGATGGCGATGCGCGAAAGGGCTTGAAGAACGGCGATCTGAAGATCGTTCTGGCTGGCGAAAAATTGCGCGGGGAGTGGGTGCTCGTCCGCATGAAGCGGGACCGCGATAAGGGAAAGCGCACCAACTGGCTGCTGATCAAGCATCGAGACCAGTGGGCGAGCGACGGAAACGGCGACGCGATCCTCAAGAAGGATCGCTCCGCAGCGTCAGGTCGAACGCTCGGCCAGATCGCCAACGGCGCCGGCGCAGGGCCAACCCCTTTCATGACCCGGTCGGGCCGTCAGCTTCGCGCGGATGCGATCTGGAACTCAAGCGCCGACAAGGCGCCAAAGCCAGCCAAGGCCCGCGTCAGCGCGATCAGGGCGGCGCCCGCGACCGACATGCCGGAGTTCATCGAACCCCAGCTTTGCAAGCTCGTCGAACGGCCGCCGAGCGGAGCAGCGTGGGCGCATGAGCTGAAATTCGACGGCTATCGCATCCAGCTTCGGATATCGAACGGCCGCGTCTCGATGAGAACCAGGAAAGGCCTGGACTGGACCGACAAATTCGCATCCCTCGCGGAGGCGGCCCGGTCGCTGCCTGACGGGGTCATGGATGGCGAGGTTGTCGCGCTCAATCGCGATGGCGCGCCGGATTTCTCGGCGCTTCAGGCGGCGCTGTCGGAAGGGCGCTCCGACGAGCTGGTTTATTTCGCCTTCGATCTTCTCCATGACGGGAAGCGCGATCTGCGCGACCTGCCTCTTGCGGAGCGCAAGGCCGCGCTTCGCAAGAGGCTGACGTCGGCGGACCATGCCGCGCTGCGCTATGTCGAACATTTCGAGAGCGCCGGCGACGCCGTGCTGGAGTCGGCGTGCCGCCTGTCGATCGAGGGGATCGTGTCCAAACGGCTCGATGCTCCGTACCGCTCGGGGCGCGGCGACATCTGGACGAAAGCGAAATGCCGCGGCGGGCATGAGGTCGTCATCGGCGGCTGGACCACGACGGAAGGCAAGTTCCGTTCGCTTCTGGCCGGCGTGTTCAAAGGGAAAAACCTCGTTTACGTCGGGCGCGTCGGCACAGGCTTCGGCCGCGATCGCGTTGCGTCGTTGAAGCCGCTGCTGAAGGAGGCTGCGGCGGATCGCTCGCCCTTCACCGGCGAGAGCGCGCCGCGCGGCGGACGCGACGTTCACTGGCTGAAACCGGACCTGGTCGCGGAGATCGAGTTCGCGGGTTGGACAGGCGACGGCATGGTTAGGCAAGCCGCTTTCAAGGGAATAAGACAGGACAAGCCTGCGGCGGAGGTTCGCGCCGAAAAGCCGGTCCGCGCCGAAACCGTCGAACTTGATCCGCAGCCGCCGGCGCCGCCGCGAAAGATCGCGTCAGCGTCGCGATCGTCGTCTCGCGCCTCGCGGGTCTCGCTGACCCATCCCGACAAAAAACTCTGGCCCGACGCCGGCGACGGCGAGCCCGTCGTCAAACAGGACCTCGCCGATTATTACGCCGCCGTCGGCGACTGGATGATCACGCATCTCAAGGGCCGGCCATGCTCGATCCTGCGCGCTCCGGACGGCGTTGGCGGAGAAACTTTCTTCCAGCGTCACGCGATGAAGGGCGTGTCGAACCTGTTCAGCCTGGTCGCCGTCAGCGGCGACAAGGAGCCCTATCTGCAGATCGATCGGCCGGAGGCCCTGATCGCGGCGGCTCAGATTGCGGCGCTGGAGCTTCATCCCTGGAATTGCGCGCCGGACGATCCTGAAACGGCCGGCCGTCTTGTGTTCGATCTCGATCCGGGCGAGGGCGCGTCTTTCTCCGACGTGATCGCGGCCGCGCTGGAGATGCGGGAGCGCCTTTCGGCCCTAGGCCTCGCGCCCTTCCTCAAGACGACAGGCGGCAAGGGGCTGCATGTGGTGACGCCGCTGGCCACGACGCAAAAAGCGAAAGTGGGATGGGATACGGCGAAATCATTCGCGCACGCGCTTTGCGGCCAACTCGCTCAGGATCAGCCCGACCGCTACGTGATCAACATGGCCAAGAAGCGCCGAACCGGGAAAATATTTCTCGATTATCTCCGCAACGACCGCAAGGCGACGGCGGTCGCTCCGCTGTCTCCGCGCGCGCGGCCCGGCGCGCATGTCTCGATGCCGTTGAACTGGCCGCAGGCGACCCGCAAGCTCGATCCTGCCCGTTTCACCGTTCGAACCGCGCCCAAGCTGCTTGCGAGCGCAAAGCCCTGGACGGACTATTTCGACTCAGCGCGGCCGCTTGAACCGGCGATCAGGAAGCTGCTCCGCTCTTGACCGTCATCGTCGCGGTTTTGGTTTTGAGACCGTCCGCTTCTCATCATTGGCCGGCGTACGCCGCAAGCTTTTCTTAAGCGCGTCCTTCAGCAGGGTCGGCCGGTCGTGCTTGTTCAACAGATCCGTGAAGGCTTCGTCGGCAAGCTCCTGAATGGTCGCCATGCGATCCTTCGCCAGCGCATCGAGCGCGTTCCACGTCTCCGGATCGAAGGCGATCAGCTTTCGCATTTTTCCGCCCGAGGGAGCGCGTCAATCAGACTGCACATAGTTCAGCGACCGATAATCAAAGTCCGCCGACCGCGCGGGCGTGAAAATGTCGAGCGACAGGACGGTCGCGTCGCCAACCGGAATGCTTTTGTGCGCGATGTGAGGGGGAATGGCGAGGAGGCTTCCCGGCGTCATGCGGATCACGCGCTCGCCCACGGCTGCATCGCCCAGGACGACGTCGCACGCGCCCTCCATCATCCACACGAGTTGCTCGTTGGCGTGCGCATGCGCCATAGGGACATAAGTCTTGGGGTCGAGCCGGTGCAGGGCGAGAGACATTCCGTCGCCGGAAAACGCTTTCTCTTCGGCGCCCACTCCTATGGTCCGCCACTCAAGCTTCGACCAATCGACCTGAGAAAATTGGGGCAGCGCCAGCATTTTTTCGTGACTCGCTCGTTGCGCCGCCGCTGGACAGATTTCATATGAGGCTGGAGAACCAGCGGCGCTCACCCGGACAGGATAGCGCGCGCGACATTGTCCGCAACCGGCTATCGTCGCGTTATCGCGGCGCTGGACATATCGCCGTTATCCGCTTCGCGACGATGCCAGCTTCGCGCGCTCGAGGCGGAACGGTTTGCCCAGCGGCCCCGTTGGGCCGCAGAGGAGGGCGATGCGATGAGGATTGAGCGCTTCGGCCGATGCAATTGCGGGCGTGTCGTCGTCAGCGCTCGGGGCGAGCCTGTCAGGGTCGGCGTCTGCCATTGCCTGAATTGCCGCCGCCAATCCGGAAGCCCCTTTCTGGCCTATGCCGTCTGGCCGCTCGCCGCCGTCACTGTCGAAGGAGAGACCATCACCTGGCAGGGGCCGCTGATCGTGCGCCATTTCTGCCCGGTCTGCGGCTCGATGGTCTGGGACAGCGACAGTGCGAGCGACGAGATCGAGATTCCACTCGGACTTTTCGACGATGCTCCGACCGATCTGCGTCCCGACCATGAATGCTGGACGGTGCGCCGCGAGAAGTGGCTCAAGCCGATCGACGGCGCGCGCCAGTACCTGCGGGACCGGACGTCGGGCGACCGGGCCGGTTGACGCAGGCCGAAGACGGTCAGAACGACAGGCGGAGTTCGCTCTGCGCGTCAATCTCAATCCGCACGTTCCTGAGATCGCGCACCCAGTCGCGGCCGGCGAGCGCCTCGTCGCCGAGCATCGTCGCTACCGCGATCACCTGGCAGCCTGCGGCTTCTCCCGCCGCGATGCCGGCGGGCGCGTCCTCGAACACGACGCAATCGCCGACATTTCGGTTGAGACGCTTTGCGGCCAGACGATAGCAGTCCGGCGCCGGCTTGCCGCGTTCGACATCCAGCGCCGTCACGAGAACGACGGGCTCCGGCATCGCCAGACGCCGGAGCCAGCGCCGGACGAGATCGGGATAGGACGATGTGACGATCGCCCAGCGCTCGCGCGGCAGGCTCTGGAGAAGCGCTGTCGCGCCCGGAATTTCGCGCAGGCCATCCACGCGGGACGAGGCGAGCTCCAGGACGCGCGCCGAGCCGGCGAGCACGTCGTAGCCGGCGGGCGCGATCAACGCGATGGTTTCGGGAATGCGCCGTCCGTGATGGATCGCCAGCGCCTTCGCCGGATCGAGACCGGCCTCCTGGCTCCATTCGGTCCAGGCCCAGTCATAGATGGCGCTGGAATCGATCAGCGTCCCGTCGAGATCGAAGAGGAGAGCGCCGGCCCGGAGGGGGCGGGCGGTTGGAAGAGAGGGCGGCGTCAAAGCGTCAGATCGGTGATGGCGCCTGTCAAAGTGTCCGCGCGCCTTTGATCGGGATGCGATCGTCCGGGGCGCGGGTTCCAGGCATTTGCTGTTGCTGGCTCCCGGAGCAGGATTCGAACCTGCGACCAATCGATTAACAGTCGATTGCTCTACCGCTGAGCTATCCGGGATCGCCGCCGCCAATAGTCTCCCGCCGCCGAGAAGGCAAGCGTCTTTGACACACGGTTGCCGGGCGGGGAATCTCTGATATGGAACCGGCGCACCACCAAGAGGCCTCGTGGCGGAGTGGTTACGCAGAGGACTGCAAATCCTTCTACGGGGGTTCGATTCCCTCCGAGGCCTCCATTTTCCTGTCGGAAGCAAGCGGCGTAAGCCGGGTCCGGATGGCCATGAACGATTTCGCCAAAGCCCGTCGCTATATGGTCGATTGTCAGGTGCGAACCGCCGACGTCACCGATCACGCCGTGATCGCCGCGTTTGACGCCGTCGAGCGCGAACGATTCGCGCCGGCGGCCGCCCGGGACATCGCCTATCTCGATCGCGCGCTCGATGTGGGCGAGGGGAGGGCGATGCTGCCGCCGATGCTGCTCGCCAGGCTGGTTCAGCTTCTGAAGCTCACGAAGTCCGATCGCGTCATCGATCTCGGCTGCGCCCTCGGCTACTCCACCGCGATCCTCGCCGATATCGCGGGCGAAGCCATCGGCATCGAGGCAAGCGGCGCGCTGGCCGGCGAGGCCGCTGCGCGCCTGGCCGCGGCCGGCGTCGCCAACGCGACCGCCGCGACTGGAAGCTTTCTCGATCCCGCGCTCGCGGGGAAGCCGGCCGACGCGATGCTGGTCAACGGCGCGTTTGAGATCATCCCGGACGGATGGATCAAGGCGCTGGCGGATGGCGGCCGCATCGCGGGCGTGCAGATGTCCGGCGGCGTCGGGCGGGCTGCGCTCCTGACGCGCGCCGGGGACGAACTGACCGTGCAGTCGCTTTTCGACGCCGCCGCGCCCGTGCTGCCCGACCTGCGACGAAAAGCCGAGTTCGCTTTCTAGCGATTCAGATTGCATTAACCATAGCGATCGACAATCCGTCGGTAAGTCAGGCGCTTGACGTGAGTCTCGCAGGGCGTCGCCCGGTCGCGGCTGTGTCGCCGTTTTGCGTCAGCCGTCCGGAACTTTGTTGGTATCCGAGTTCCGCCCTTTGCGTTCCTCGTCCGCGACGGATACATCCTCCGACGTATGGGCGTATGTGGGTGGCCAGAGAAGCCGAAGCCCAGTGGGCGGGATAGGGTCTTTGTATGGCGCATGATGTCCGGACAAGCGTCGCCGCTGCGGTTCTGGCGGCAGGGGCGATGGTTGCTCTGCAGTCGCCGGCGGCTGCGGAAACGCTCGAAGGCGCGCTCGGCCGCGCTTATGGCAATAACCCCACGCTGAACGCGCAGCGCGCGTCGCTTCGCGCGACGGACGAGAGCGTGTCGCAGGCGTTGTCGGGCTACCGGCCGCGAATATCGGGCTCGGCCGATGTCGGCGCTCAGCAGGACAGGACGACCCTTCCCGGCGGGACGTCGACCCAGAACTATCTGCCGCGCGGCGTCTCGCTCTCCATCAGCCAGACCATCTGGAACGGAAACCGTACGCAGAACAGCGTGTCGCAGGCGGAATCGCAGGTGTTCGCTGCGCGCGAAACGCTGCGCAACTCCGAGAATCAGGTGCTGCTCGACGGCGTGACGGCCTATATGAACGTCATGCGCGACACGGCCATTCTTGGCGTCAGGCGCAGCAACGTCGAGGTTCTCGAGGAGCAGCTTCGGCAGGTTCGCGATCGGTTCAATGTCGGCGAGGTGACCCGCACCGACGTCGCGCAGACCGAAGCCCAACTCGCCAGCGGCCGTTCCGACGCGGCCGGCGCAGAGGCCAACCTGCGCGCTTCGCTCGCCACTTACCGACAGCGGATCGGCGTCGACGCCAAGCGGCTCGCGCCCGCGCGTCCTCTCGACCGATTCGTCCCGAAATCGCTCGACGCCGGAGTCGCGTCCGCGTTGCGGGAGCATCCCGCCATCAACGCCGCGATGCATGGCGTCGATGTCGCGCAGCTCAATGTGAAAGTGATCGAGGGCGAGCTTTATCCGTCGTTGACCGCGACCGGCTCGATCTCGCGGCGGTGGGATTTGCAAGGGTCCGACGTCGAGCGCAGCTCCGCTGCGATCGTCGGGACGCTGTCGATTCCCATCTATGAGGGCGGTCAGGTCTATTCGCGCGTCCGCCAGGCGAAGGAGCAGCTCGGCCAGCAGCGCATCAGCGTCGATATCGTGCGCGATCAGGTGCGCCAGGCGGTGATGGCGTCATGGGCCACGGTCGAGGCGACGAAGCTGCAGGTCTCGGCCGCGCAGGCGCAGGTCCAGGCGGCGGAAGTGGCGCTCGCCGGCGTGCGCGAGGAGGCGAAGGTCGGTCAGCGCACGACGCTCGACGTGCTCAACGCGCAGCAGACCGTGGCCAATGGCCGCGTCGCGCTGGTGTCGGCGCAGCGCGATCGCGTCGTCGCGACCTATGCGCTGCTATCGGCGCTCGGCCGTCTGTCAGCGCAGACGCTTGCGCTGAAGGTCGAGCGCTACAATCCGCGCACTCACTATGACATGGTGCGGGACAAGTTCATCGGACTTGATACGCCCGGCGGCCGTTAACCCTTTTCCGCCAGTTTAGCGGTGGATCATTCCCGGCGCTGCTTGCGCAGGGATGATCGTGCAGAATAATCGCCCATCACGACGCGACGTTGATTCGGCTGACGCACGGTCGATTCGCGATTGGATGACGGCATGAGCACCGCAAGTCCGAGAAATCAGGAACCGTCGATGGAGGAGATTCTCGCCTCCATCCGCAGGATCATTGCGGACGATCAGCCGGCCAAACCGGAGTCGAAAGCCGCGCCGGCGCCTGATGAGCCGCCGCCGGCGGCTCCGACGCCTATCGAGGACGATATTCTCGATCTCGAAGACGAACCGCCGGCGCCGGAGCCGGATGAAGTGATGTTCGAGGAAGACGTCGCGCCGGAGCCGCCTGCGCCGCCGCCGGTTCCTCCCGCCCCGCAGCCGGCTCCGCAGGCGCGCCTCGCGGCCGAATCGCCGCGCGCCCCCGTCTACGAGCCCGAGACGCTGCTGTCGCAGAAGACCAATCAGGCCGTGGGTCAGGCCTTCCAGAATCTCGCGGGGACCATCTTCTCCGGCTCGCAGCGGACGCTCGATGACGTTGTCCGGGAACTGCTGCGCCCGATGCTGAAGGAATGGCTGGACGACAATCTGCCGGGCATCGTCGAGCGGCTCGTCCGGGCCGAGATCGAACGGGTCGCGCGCGGCGGCCGCTGATCGAAGCCGACCTGCGGCCATTCCGCCGTTGACGCGCGGCGGACCATCCTCTTTGAACGGCTGAGACTGAAACGCGGACGCGCGGCGTCCGCAGCCGTTCGGATTCGACGATGACAATGGACAAGACCTTTGAACCGGCTGCGGTCGAGAGCCGCATCGCCGCAGCGTGGGAAGCCAACCAGTGCTTCCGGGCCGGCCGCCCCGACCGCGCCGACGCGAAACCCTATTCGATCGTCATTCCGCCGCCGAACGTGACGGGCTCGCTTCATATGGGGCATGCGCTCAACAACACGCTGCAGGACATCCTGTGCCGGTTCGAGCGCATGCGCGGCAAGGACGTGCTGTGGCAGCCGGGCACGGATCATGCCGGAATCGCGACCCAGATGGTGGTCGAGCGCAAGCTCATGGAGACGCAGCAGCCGGGCCGCCGCGCGCTCGGCCGCGAGAAGTTCCTCGAGAAGGTGTGGGAGCAGAAGGCCGAGTCGGAATCGATCATTCTCGGTCAGCTGAAGCGGCTCGGGGCGAGCTGCGACTGGTCGCGCACGCGCTTCACGATGGACGAGGGCCTGAGCAAGGCGGTCATCAAGGTTTTCGTCGATCTCTACAACGAGGGCCTGATCTACCGCGACAAGCGGCTGGTGAACTGGGATCCGAAATTTCAGAGCGCGATCTCCGATCTCGAAGTCGCGCAGACCGAGGTCAAAGGCCATCTCTGGCATTTCAACTATCCGCTCGCGGACAAGACTTACGACGCGAACGATCCCTCGACCTACATCACCGTGGCGACGACGCGGCCCGAGACCATGCTGGGCGACACTGCTGTCGCGGTGCATCCGGACGACGAGCGCTGGAAGCCGCTCGTCGGCAAGATGGTCCGCCTGCCGCTGGTCGGGCGGTTGATCCCGGTCGTCGCGGACGATCATTCAGATCCCGAAAAGGGCTCGGGGGCGGTGAAGATCACGCCGGCGCACGACTTCAACGATTTCGACGTCGGCAAGCGCCACGACCTGCCGCTGATCAACATCTTCGACTCGGAAGCGCAGCTTGCTCTCAAGGGCAACGAGGACTTCCTCGCAGGCGCTCCGCTTTCCGCGGATCTCGACGAGGTTCTTGTGCTCGACGGTCTCGACCGTTTCGTCGCGCGCAAGCGCATCGTCGCCATGATGGAGGCGCGCGGCCTGCTCCAGAAGATCGAGCCGCATACGCATATGGTGCCGCATGGCGACCGCTCCAACGCGCCGATCGAGCCCTATCTCACCGACCAGTGGTATGTGGACGTCAAGCCGCTGGCGGAGCGGGCGCTGGCCGCCGTGCGCGACGGCGACACCCGCATCATCCCCCAGACCTGGGAGAAGACCTACTACCAGTGGCTTGAGAATATCGAGCC
>MKVY01000033.1:11773-21451 GCA_001899525.1 Rhizobiales bacterium 65-9 | reverse complement strand
GAGCGAGGAGCACGCGATCGCGGCGGCCCTGGCGCATTATGTCGAGGAGGGCGTTCTCGACGATTTCCGCGGCGCCGACATCGCGCGCGATCCCGACAAGATCGCCGACTTCATCACGCGCGACGAGGACGTGCTCGACACCTGGTTCTCGTCGGCCCTGTGGCCTTTCTCCACCCTGGGATGGCCGGACGAGACGCCGGAGGTGGCGCGCTATTATCCGACCAGCGCGCTCGTCACCGGCTTCGACATCATCTTCTTCTGGGTCGCCCGCATGATGATGATGGGCCTCCAGTTCATGGACAAGGCTCCGTTCCGGGACGTCTATATCCACGCGCTCGTCCGCGACGAGAAGGGCGCGAAGATGTCGAAATCCAAGGGCAACGTCATCGACCCGCTGCAGCTCATCGACCAGTACGGGGCCGACGCGCTGCGCTTCACGCTGGCCGCGATGGCCGCGCAGGGCAGGGACATCAAGCTCTCCGTCTCGCGTGTCGAGGGTTACAAATCCTTCGCGACGAAGCTGTGGAACGCCGCGCGGTTCGCCGAGATGAACGGCTGCGGCCATGATCAGGATTTCGAGCCGCGCCTCGCGAAGGAAACGCTCAACGTCTGGGCGATCGGCGAATGCGCGAAGGCCGCCGCCGAGGTGACCTCCGCCATCGAGGGCTATCGCTTCAACGAGGCGGCGGCGGCGATCTACCGCTTCACCTGGAACATCTTCTGCGACTGGTATCTGGAGCTGTCGAAGCCGGTCCTCTCCGGCGAAGACGGTCCGTCCAAGCAGGAGACGCGCGCGACCGTCGCCTTCCTGATCGACGAGATCTGCAAGCTGCTGCATCCCTTCATGCCGTTCCTCACCGAGGAGCTGTGGGCGATCAAGGCGGGCGCGGCCGGCCGGCCGCAGATGCTCGCGCTGACGCGCTGGCCCGACCTCTCCGGCCTCGAGAACGAGGCGGCGGAGCGGGAGATCGGTTTCGTCGTCGATCTGGTGTCGGAAATCCGGTCGGTGCGCGTCGAGACGAACGTGCCCCCGGCCGCGCAGATGCCGCTGGTCATGGTCGGAGCCGAGCATGAGCCCAAAGCCGTCGTCGAGCGCTGGAAGCCGATGATCACCCGGCTCGCCCGCCTGTCCGACATCTCGTTCGCCTATGCGCCGCCCGACCAGTCGGCGCAGATCATCGTTCGGGGCGCGACGGCCGCGCTGCCGCTCGGCGGCGTCGTCGACCTCGCGGCCGAGCGCGGCCGCCTGTCGAAAGAGATCGGGAAGCTTGAGCAGGAGGTCGCGAAAATCGACGCAAAGCTGCAGAATCCCGACTTCATCGCGCGCGCGCCCGACGAGGTGGTCGAGGAGCAGCGCGAGCGTCGCGCCGAGGCGCTCGCCCGCACCAACAAGATCAACGAAGCGCTCAACCGGCTGGCCGGCTGAGCGCTTTTCTCGGGAATTCTCCCTGTGGCGGCTCTGCAACAGTAAGCCGCCTTCTTATCCATGTTCCAGGGCGCGGCGTGGCTTGCCGCGATCCCGCCAGAATCTGTCCCCAGCGTGAAAACGTCGCAATCCAGTGAGTTTTCACGATTTTTATCCGTCAGCAGTTCATGTCGCGCGTCTCGTCGGATGTGGCCCCGTCAATTTGGCCGGCCATTGAAGAGGTGTTGCCCGCTCGCCATAGATCGGCCGCCCGGACGTTTTGCTGACGATTGGGCGACAGGGCGACAGAGTGATGAACGCGCGCGTTTTCCGGGACGGAGGTTTCTTGAAGGCAGGTTTCGCGGGAGCGAGGGGCCTTCCGTTTCTGTCCGCATCGGCTGACGTTCTTTCGCCCCGCGCGCCCTACCTCCGACCCGCCGTCCCGGTCCGCCGCATCAGCCGCGAAGCCGCCACAGGCGAGCCCATCCATTTCCCCAAAAATGGCGACATCGGCGCGTTCTATGGGAGAAAGGACGCGCTCGAGGCGACGCCTTCCCGCACGGATCGCAGAGCGCTTTGCGCGAAGCGGACATCGCGGGCGACGGATATCGGATCGGGCGCGGTCCCGACATATGCGCAGACGATGGAACGAGGCCGGAGCGGCGTGACGATCCATTCCTGCGGACAGGGCGAAACGCATTGCTATGCGAATAGTTGACGTCATCAGGCTGGCGCTGACGCCTGCGGCTTTGTTCGCCGCGGCGTCCGCGTTCGCGCAGGAAGCCGATCCCATGATCGCGCCCGGCGTGCGCGTGCCGAGGCCGCCGGCCAATATCCCCGCCGGCGGCCAGCCGCTTGCAGCGATCCCTCAGGCCATTCTCGTTGCGCCCTCCGACTCTCTCGTGACCTCCGCGCCCCTGCCGCCCGCCACGGCTGCGCGCGCCCCGTTCTCGTCGAGCCGCGACGCGCTGCGCGCCGGCATCCGCGGATACAACGCCGGCGACATGCCGGTCGCCGTGAAGGCTCTCAGCTACGCGGCGGAGCAGGGACATCCGGCGGCGCTGTGGAAACTCGGCAAGATGTTCGCGTCGGGCGACGGCGTTCCCCAGGACCCGCTGAAGGCGTTCGAGCATTTCTCGCGCATCGCCGACCAGCATGCGGACGAGTCGCCGGATTCCCCGAACGCTCGTTTCGTGTCGAACGCCTTCGTTTCGCTCGGCGCCTATTATCTCGACGGGATTCCCAAGACCTATGTGAAGGCCGATCCCGCCCGGGCGCGGGAGATGTTCAGCTACGCCGCGTCCTACTTCGGCGATCCCGACGCGCAGTATAATCTGGCGCGCATGTATATGGACGGCGTCGGCGGTCCGAAGGACGCCCGGCAGGCGGCGCGTTGGCTCAACCTCGCCGCCGAGAAGGGACATGCCGCGGCGCAGGCGATGCTCGGCAATCTGCTCATCAACGGCGCCGATGGGGTGCCGCGCCAGACCGCCGTGGGCCTCGGCCTGCTGCAGATGGCGCGCGAAGCCGCCGACCCGTCGCGCGACGCCTGGATCATCGAACTGCATGGCCACGCCTTCGCCGCGACGACGGAGAAGGATCACGACGCGGCGCGCGTTTTCATCGAGCGCCGCCTCAAGCGCCGTCCCTGATCGGCGCGGCGAGGCGCTTCCGCCATCGGGCGTAGGTGAGGGCGAGGCCCGGTTCGGGCGCCGCGCTCTCGCACTCGGAAATCAGGCTCTCCGCGTTCTGGTCGGCGTCGCGAACGGCCCTCAGCGCGCGCTCGTGCAACTCCTTGAACGCAAGAAAACTGCTGTCGCGCGCTCGTTTCTCGTCGCCGAGCACGGCGAACACGCGTGTCGCGGCCTGTCGCCCGCGCAGCGCGACGGCGTCGATCTCGATATAGGCGAATGACGGCGCGGCCGCGACGATCGCCTCGGAGACGATGATCTGCGCGCCATAGTCCTTGCAGAGCGGCTCGATGCGAGCGGCGCTGTTCACCGTATCGCCGACGATCGAATAATCGAAGCGTCGCGCCGAACCGAGATTGCCGACGCAGGCCTGTCCGGTGTGAAGCCCGATTCCGAGACCGAGCGGCGGCGCGTCGCCGGGCTGCTCCAGCGACAGTCGCGCAGATATGTTCGGCAATTCCTCGATCATCGCGAGCGCGGCGCGCAGCGCGTTCCGCACATGATCGGGATCATCGAGCGGCGCGTTCCAGAACGCCATCAGACCGTCGCCGATATACTTGTCGACCGTGCCGCCGAACCGCATCACCGCGTCGGACATGGGGGTGTGGACGGTGTTGAGAAAATGCACGACCTCGTTGGCGGGCAGGCGTTCCGACCGCTGCGTGAAATTCCTGATGTCGCTGAACAGGACCGTGACCTGCCTGATATCGCCGCCGAGTCTGAGTTTCGAGGGGTCGGCCGCAAGCGCCTCGATCACGGCCGGCGAGACATAGCGGCCGAAGGCGTCCCTGATCTGCGCCCGGTCTTTTTCCGTGCGGCGATAGGCTGCGATGGTCGCGGACGCGAACGCCGCGAGCACGGCGAGGGGCGGCGTCGCCGGGTCGAAGAGGAGACCCGCGCGGGCGAAGAAAAGCCATGAGCCAAGGGCGAAACTCGTCGCCAGAGCGAAAGCGAGCGCAGCCCCGAGCAGGGGCGCGCAGAGCGCGCTGACAAGCGCCGCGAGGAGCCCGCCGAGAACGATCGCGGTGATTTCGACGCCCACGGCGTAGTCGGGCCGCGCGAGACGACCGCCGGACAGAATATGCTCAATCGCCTCGGCGTGGACTTCAACGCCGGGTGCGTCCGGCTGGAGCGGCGTCGCGCGAATGTCGGCGAGCGCGGGGGCCGAGGCGCCGACAAAAACTATGCGGCCGCGCAACTCGTCCGGAGCGACGTCGCCGGCAAGTATTCTCCATGCCGGAATCCGGCGCTGCGGCTGGAAGCCCGCATAATAGACGCGGATCTGACCGTCCCTTTCCGTGTCGATCGCGATGTCGCCGTTGCGCACCGACACCACGCCGGTCTGTTGTCCGAACGCTTCCGCCCCGCTCGCGTTCGACGCCTTGACGAGATAGGTCGACGCCTGTTGCGCGAGCCGCAGCGCCTCCATCGAGAGAGAGGGGGTGGCGACGCCGTCGATCATCAGCAGCGACGGCGCGCGTCGCACGATCGTGTCGCGGTCCGGCAGGAAGTTCAGCGCGCCGAGGCCAGCCGCCGACTCCATCAGCCCGGGCAGCGGCAGCGTCGCGCGGGCGGGGACTTGCGGCAGAAAATCGCCGCCCGGATCGCCCTGCCACACAAGCCCGACGCGCTGCGGCGGCTTTTCCCCGCCGGACTGCGCGACGGCGAGGCCGATGGCGACGGGATAGCGTTTCATCGCATCGGCGAGAGCGTCGTCATTCGTGGTTTTTCGCTCGCGCGCGACGCGCGCGAGGTCGTCGCGCGCGGGCGACGCCTCCATGCCGGCGACGATCTGCTCCAGCGACGTGCGGTCGGGCTCGGCAAACAGAAGGTCAAGCGCGATCGCGGCCGCGCCGGCGTCGCCGATCGCCGTCACCAGGCGCGCGAGAATCGTGCGCGGCCATGGCCATTGTCCCATGCGCCGGAGCGACTCTTCGTCGATGTCGACGACCCGGACCGGCGCGTCCGCGTCATAGACGCGCGGCTTCAGCGCCATGAAGGAGTCAAAAGCGAGATCGCGCACCGCGCGCAGCGGCGACGGATCGAACGCCGCGAGAGCGACGCCGGCGATGATCGCGGGCGCCGACCACAGCAGCGCCGTCGCTCCGGCGCGGCGCGATCGCCGCGAGCGCGGACGCGGCGGCGGCGGAAGAAGAGAAGAGTTCGTCTCCGTCATCGGTCTGGCCGCATCGCGTGGAACGGATCAGTTGGGCTTCAGCGGTCGCTCAAATCAACGATGACGGGAACGTGATCCGAGGATTTCTCCCAGGCGCGGACGTGCTTGTCGATGGATGCGGATGCAAGCCGGTCGGCGGCCTGGGGCGAGAGAAGAAGATGGTCGATGCGGATGCCGTTGTTCTTCTGCCACGCGCCGGCCTGATAATCCCAGAAGGTGTAAACCCCGTCCGCGTCGGTGGTGGCGCGGACGGCTTCCGTATAGCCGAGCGCGCAGAGACGCCTGAACGCGCCGCGGCTCTCGGGTTGGAACAGCGCGTCATCGACCCAGAGCGCCGGATTCCTCGCGTCGCGCGGTTCGGGAATGACATTGTAATCGCCGGCGAGAACGGTCGCCTCCTCGAGGGCGAGAAGATCGCGGGCGTGCGCGATCAGGCGCTCCATCCAGGCGAGCTTGTAGGCGAATTTCTCGGTTCCGATCGGGTTTCCGTTCGGCAGATAGATCGAGGCCACCCGCGTCGCGCCCGAAGGCGCTTCGACCAGCGCTTCGATGTAGCGCGCCTGCTGATCGTCGTCGTCTCCGGGAAGCCCGCGCCGCACGTCGCTCAGGGGATGCTTCGACAGAATGGCGACGCCGTTGAAGGTTTTCTGGCCGTGAACCGCGACATTGTATCCCAGCGCCTCGATCGCCTCGGCCGGGAACGCCTCATCGACGCATTTCAACTCCTGCAGGCAAACGACGTCCGGCGCGCGTTCTTTCAGCCAGGTCGCGAGATGATCGGCCCGCTGCCGCACCGAATTCACGTTCCAGGTCGCGATGCGCATCGGCCGCCTTCCTTCATTTCGCCATTCGTTCGTCCATAAGCCCTCGGCGCGCGGCTGGCGACGGCCGGCGCGCCTCTTGCGGAGCGCCGCGAGGCGCGGTTAGGAAATTCCTGAGTTTTCCTGAGGATGTCCAGCATGGCGACAGGCCGCGCAACCAACCCGAAGAACCTCGTCAAAGGCGCGACCGGCGATTGGGAGATCATCGTCGGTATGGAGATTCACGCCCAGGTCAGTTCGCAGGCGAAGCTGTTTTCCGGCGCGTCCACCGCCTTCGGCGGCGCGCCGAACAGCCATGTCTCGCTCGTCGACGCGGCCATGCCCGGCATGCTGCCGGTCATCAATGAGGAGTGCGTGCGCCAGGCGATCAGGACGGGACTGGGCCTCAATGCGAAGATCAACCTGAAGTCCATCTTCGACCGGAAGAACTATTTCTATCCCGATCTGCCGCAGGGATATCAGATCAGCCAGTACAAGAATCCGATCGTGGGCGAGGGCGAGATCGTCGTCGACGTGTCTCCGACCGAGCAGATCACCGTCGGCGTCGAGCGCCTGCATCTCGAGCAGGACGCGGGAAAGTCGCTGCACGACCAGCATCCGACCATGAGTTTGGTCGACCTGAATCGATCGGGCGTGGCGCTCATGGAGATCGTGTCCCGTCCCGATCTCCGTTCAGCCGAAGAGGCGCGGGCCTATGTCACGAAGCTGCGCACCATCCTGCGCTATCTCGGCACCTGCGACGGCGACATGGAGAAAGGGAACCTTCGCGCCGACGTGAACGTTTCCGTGCGTCGTCCCGGCGAGCCGCTGGGGACGCGCTGTGAGATCAAGAACGTGAACTCGATACGCTTCATCGGGCAGGCGGTGGACGTCGAGGCGCGGCGGCAGATCGCGATCCTCGAAGACGGCGGCGCGATTGATCAGGAGACGCGCCTCTACGATCCGGCCAAGGGCGAAACGCGCTCCATGCGCAACAAAGAGGAGGCGCACGACTATCGCTATTTTCCCGATCCCGATCTTCTGCCGCTGGAGTTCGACGACGCCTATGTCGAGACATTGCGCCGCGACCTGCCGGAGTTGCCGGATGCGAAAAAGCAGCGTTTCATCGCCCAGTACGGCGTGACCCCCTATGACGGGGCGGTGCTCGTGGGCGAGCGCGCGAGCGCCGACTTTTTCGAGGAGGTGGCTTCGGGACGCGACGGCAAGACCGCCGCGAACTGGGTCATCAACGAGTTCTTCGGCCGCCTGAACAAGGAGGGCAAGGATATCGACACCTCGCCGATCAGCGCCGCCCAGATCGGCGCGATCATTGACCTTCTCGGCAAGCAGGTCATCTCCGGGAAGATCGCGAAGGATCTTTTCGAGATCGTGTGGACCGAAGGCGGCGATCCGGCTGCGATCGTCGAGAAGCGGGGCATGACGCAGGTGACCGACACCGGCGCGATCGAAAAGGTCATCGATGCGGTTCTCGCCGCCAATCCGGACAAGGTCGCGGAGGCGAAAGCGAAACCGACCATGATCGGATGGTTCGTCGGACAGGTCATGAAATCCTCGGGCGGCAAAGCCAATCCGCAGGCGGTGAACCAGCTTCTCAAAGCGAAGCTCGGCATCGAATAAGGCTGATGGACGCCGACCCGCAGTGCTGGATCGGCGTTGCGGCGCGGGCGCATGTCAGGCGCGGCGGCCGGGGGACCTGATCGTCTACTATTCTCCCACCGACGAGATGGGCGACGCCGGAAAAATCCAGGCGTTCACCGCGATCGGGCGGGTCAAGGCCGGAGAACCCTATGAGGCGGACGCGCTTCGCATGTCTGACGGCAGGCCTGCCGCGCGCCGCGACGTCGAATGGTTCGAGGCGCGTGAAGCGCCGATCCGCCCGCTTGTGCCGGCGCTTTCTTTCATTCGCGACAAGGCGCGCTGGGGCGCGCCTTTCCGCTTCGGCGTGGTCCGGGTTTCCTCTGCGGACTTCGCTCTGATCGCCGCCGCGATGGGCGTCGCGGACGCGATCGCGCGATCATGACGATCACCATGAGACCCGCGGAGCGGCGCGATCTTCCCGCGCTGATCGCGCTCTATCGCGACGATGCGCTCGGCCGGCTGCGGGAAAGCGATGATCCGGCGGACGACGACGCCTATGAGCAGGGGTTCGACCGCGTCGCGGCGGATCCGTCGACCTGCATTTATGTGGCCGAGCGCGGCGGCGAAATCATCGGCACGTTCCAACTCACCATTACGCCCGGCTTGTCCCGGCGCGGCATGGTTCGCGCGACGATCGAGGCGGTGCGGACGCGCGCCGATCTGCGCGGGCGCGGCGTCGGCGCGCGCATGATGGAGCACGCGCTGCATGAGGCGCGGCGGCGCGGCGCGGATGTCGCGCAACTGACGTCCGACCTCTCCCGCAGCGACGCGCATCGCTTCTATGAACGCCTCGGATTCAGCCGCAGCCACGCCGGCTTCAAGCGTTCACTGACGTCTCCCTGAGGTTGGGGAGGCGCTGGCGCGCAGGCGGAAACGGGCCGCGCCGATCGCTTTCGCGCTCTGGAGAAGCGGGTTTGATTCGGCGTGATTCGCGGCTCTCGCGGCCGCCGCGCGCCAAGAGAAGCGACGCAAGGCGGCGACGAACCTCTGTAACGCACAAGATTTGTCGACGCCCCCGGAGGCTATAGAGGCGCTGGTTTCTTGCCGCGCGCGGGCGAGCGGACAGACGTCGCAAGCGATGGACAAGGCTTTCGCCGCGCTTCCAGGAACGTCATGTCAAGGGTGATATTGCTGCTGCGCCGCAGCGATTATCTTTATCGGGCGCGTTTCGGTTTCGCGGCGTTCAGGGCGGGCGGCGCGGCGGCGGCGTCCGCCGGCCCGCGCCGCAGTAGAGGCGTCCATCACTCGTCAACCGAAACGTAAACTGTCGCGTTCAAATATTGAGCCGATCGGCGCCCGAATATTCCGACTCGCGGTTTTCCCGATCACGTTGTATGAATTGAACGCGCCAACCGAGGGAGGGCTCCATCTATGGCGAGAGCAGTGAAGAAAGCGAAGAAGGCCAAGAAGGCGAAGAAGGTCAAGAAAGTGAAGAAGGCCGCGGTCCGCAAGACCAAGAAGGCGGTGAAGAAGACGGCCAAGAAGGCGGTGAAGAAGACCGCCAAGAAGGCCAAGAAGGCGACGAAGAAAGTCGCCAAGAAGAAGGCGGTGAAGAAGACCGCCAAGAAGGCTGCAAAGAAGACCGCGAAGAAGGCCAAGCGTAAGCCGGGCCGTCCGCGCAAGGCGAAAGCCGCAATGCCTCCGATGCCTGCCTCCGCTTAATGAAGCTGTGACGCGCGGCGCCGGGCCTCAGGCCGCCGCCGCGCACAAAAAAAGCCCCGGTCCTACGGCCGGGGCTTTTCTTTTGCCTGCGGCGCAGGCGTCCACGCGCCCGCCGCTTCAGACGCCGGCCGCCTTCAGGCGGGTGTTGCAGGCCGAAAAGAATTGCGGCCATTTCTGGCCATTCGTCGTGTTGGACGATTTCGCCGCCGCCCATTCGCCGCTGCAACGCTTGCGCCGTTCAGCATAGTCGCCCGTCGTGGCGCGGCTGCGCGTCTTCGCCTTCAC
>MKVY01000033.1:0-11730 GCA_001899525.1 Rhizobiales bacterium 65-9 | reverse complement strand
GGCGGGCGCCGCTTGCGCCAGCGCGATGGTTGTTGAGCCCGCGACCATCAAAGCGGCCAGGAACAGTCGCCTCATGAGCATTGTCTCCGATCAAAAGCCGCCGTCGCCGTCAGGCGAGCAATCGCGGCGACGCAATTTACATCTTCGCGAGACGCACTTGGCAAGCAGCCGGAACGGCGCAAACCTCAGGCGATCCCACAACCACCGAGGACCTCATGGCGACCAGCGTCAAACCGATCGAGCTGCACTACTGGCCAACGCCGAACGGCTGGAAGATCACCATCATGCTCGAGGAATGCGGACTGCCCTACGAGGTGAAGCTCGTGAACATCGGCAAGGGCGAGCAGTTCAAACCGGAATTCCTGGCGATTTCTCCCAACAACAGGATGCCGGCGATCGTCGATCCCGACGGGCCGGGCGGCAAGCCGATCTCGGTGTTCGAGTCCGGCGCGATCCTCCAATATCTCGGGCGCAAGACCGGCCAATTCTATCCGGCCGACGAACGCGCGCGCGTGCAGGTCGAGGAGTGGCTGTTCTGGCAAATGGCCGGCCTCGGTCCGATGTCGGGACAGAACAACCATTTCCGCAATTATGCGCAGGAGAAGCTTCCCTACGCGATCAGGCGGTATGAGGACGAGGTGAACCGGCTCTACGGCGTGCTCAACAAAAGGCTGGCCGACCGCGACTATCTCGCCGGCGATTATTCGATCGCCGACATCGCATGCGTGGGATGGGCGCGGGGGTGGGAGAGGCAGGGCCAGGAAATCGCGGACTTTCCGCACATGAAGCGCTGGCTCGATGCTGTTCAGGCGCGTCCGGCGGTTCAGCGCGGGTTGAAGGTCGCAGAAGACGCGCGCGCCGGAAGCAATCTCGCCACGGACAAGGAGGCGCAGAAAGTCCTGTTCGGCCAGCGCGCGCGGACCTGACGCCCGCGCCTCTCACGAACCGCGCGCATGGGCCGGGAAGGGCGTTCGCTCTTCCGGGACCTGCGACGATCAAAGGCGCCGCGGCCTCGCTTGGGTGGGCTGCGTCAGTTCACGGGGATCGTGATCGTCAGCATGCCGCCCCATTGCGAGCCGCCGTCCTTCTGCGGTCCCGCGTTTCCCTGCAAGCCGAAGATCACGTCCTTCGTCTTGTACTGGGCGCTGGCGACGCCGCTTACGACGCCATCGTCGCACGCGGCGCCCACCGACAGGCTGAACCTGTCGATGCTGTAGCCGACCTTGAGGCCGAGATTGACCGTCTGCGCCTGCGGCTTCGCCTGTCCCGTGAAGGTCAGGTTGAAGCCGCCGGATTTGACCACCGCTTCGCCGTTGGCCTGCTGAACCTCGGCGCCCTGCGCCAGCAGGCCGAGCTTGAGCTTGAGAGTCACGCGCTCCCATTTGATGGTTCCGGAGATGCGCGCGCCGAGGATGCGCGCATCGGGCCGGAAGTCCCACAGCCCCGCCGCGAGCGTCAGCTTGCCGACCTGGAGGACGTCGAAGTCCTTGTCCTTCAGCGGCGCGAGCGCGTCGTTGACCAGCGGTCCGCCGGCGCGGGTGACATAGAGAACGGTCGACGTTCCGACGACGAGCGCCGCGCCGACGACATACAGCACGTTCTTGTTGCGATCGATCCAGACGCCCAGGCTCGATGAGGCGGCGGCCTTCTGGAACGCGTCGATGCTCGCCGTGAGCCGCCGGTATTGCGGCGTGCCCTTGATCTGGTTCAGCATCTCGCTGCTGAATGCGCCGCCGACATTCTTCTCCAGCGCGGCGGCCATCGCCTTCGCCTCTTCGCCGGTGACGACGCTGTCGCCGGTCGGATATTTCTTGTTGGCGAAGTCGAGCAGCGTCTTCTTGATGGCGTTGACGACGGGCGGGCTTTCCAGAGCGTCCTTGATCTGCATGGGGAGCCTGCCGATCTCGGAATCCACGAGATCGAAGGCGAGGACGAAAATCTGCTGCGCGGCGTCGACGACGCCCGGCTTCGGATCGGACATGGAGCGACCTCACAGCGCATCATCCGTCAAACGGATCACGCGATCTCATGGGTCGAGGATACGTCTATCCGGCGGGCGCTCCGTGCGCCGTCGCACAGCCGCGGGGTCGATCCGGGCGCGCCCGCGCGCGCTCTTTCCGCTTGCCTGGCCTCGCGCCGCCCACCGCGCGCAGCGCAGACGCGCCGGGCGCGCCCGGCGACAGCCCGCGCCCCGTTCAGGCGACGCGATCGTTCCCTTTGGTGAACGCCGCCTTGCCGCGACCGCCGGAAGTCGGAAACAACTGCGCCATTCCGGCGCATTTTTTCCCATCCGCGGCGGCGCGTCCGGTTTCCGCGCCGTCCTTCACCCTCGCTTTACGACGCATTTTAAACAGTCGTTCGGGCCTGTGCGCCAGCATACTCCGGCGTCGGGGGAGATGGGCTTTTCTTCCGACAGCCAAGCAAACACAGGGCTGCATCATGGGACGCTTTGAATTTCCGCTTCAGCAGGTCGAGACGGCGCCGACGCCGGGCGAAGCCTATCTGGCGCTCGGCATGGCTTCGATCTCCGGCCGCGACGGCGCCCCCGATCGCGTCGAGGCGCATAAATGGTTCAACATCGCCGCCGTGCGCGGCTGCCGCGAAGGCGTCGTCCGCCGCGGCGAAGTCGCCGCGGAAATGACGGCCGAGGAGATCGCCGCGGCGCAGCGCGCCGCGCGGCAATGGCTGACGCTGCACTGACCATCCCTGTCCGGACGCCGCCTCCCGGTTCGGGCGGGGCGGCCGGCGGGAAAGGCCGGCGCGCGACGGCCTTGTCATCGCCCCGCCGCTTCGCTATCTCCCCCTCGCGATCCAACGTCGGCCTGAGCCGGCGCTGTTGGGGGATCGTCTAACGGTAGGACCCCAGACTCTGACTCTGGTTGTCTAGGTTCGAATCCTAGTCCCCCAGCCAAACCGAATGCCTTGGCGCATTTGGGCCTGTACCGCTCTGATCGCGCGAGGCCATGAGGTCATTAAGTTAGTTTACTCAATTATATCAAAGGGTTGATGGAAGTGGCCGACAACCCGCGGTTCATCCGCAGCGAGTTCACTGCTACGAAATCCAGTATGGGGCGCTTCTGGCTCGGCTCCTGCCGTTCAACCAGCCGTTTCGCGCTATGGGCGTTCGAGAACTCGTACGCCTTCAAGATAAGGCGGATCCGCTGAATGGCGCCACATGATGTCGGGCAGCGATTCCGCTCGGCACGGAGCTTCTGGGAAAGCTCGTCATAGAAACAGCGGTCGATCCGGCCATCCAGTTTGTCGATATAGCCGCACCGACCGCATTGAATTGCGCCGGAGAACGCGAAGTCGCGCTATGCGCTCTTGCGATCGTCGACACGTTCAGCCGGTTCTCGCCGACGATCGACGTCCGCCACTGGTTCCTGAGTCTCGACGCCGACAAGAAGCTGGAGGATTGACGCAGATACGACAATGAAGTCCGCCCGCACGGAGCGATCGGCGACAAAGCGCTAATGGCGTTGCAAAACCACGACGGTTTAACCAGCCTGCCGTCGTGATCGAAGCCAGAAAACCCCACCGTCCGGCGATCCAAACTTTTGCGTTCCCGTTTCTTCCCCGGAACGGCCATACGGATGACTGCGGTCCGTTGGATCAGGCGTGGGGCGCGTCGCTGGCGAACTCATGCAAATGAGGTGTCGTCATTCGTCCGAACACGCCCTCGATCCAAGCGCCCGTTCGCAGCAGCGCATGCTCTGAGCGGGGCGGCCCGACGATCTGGACGCCGAATGGCAGCCCGTCTTCTGCAAAGCCGACGGGAACGGTCAGCACGGGACATCCGGTCATCGACCAGAGGTAGGTGATCGCGATCCAGTCCACGTAGCTCTCCAGCTTTTGATCATCGATGATCCTCGGCCAGGGCTCTTCAACAGGAAAAGGCTGCACAGGCGCAGTCGGGCAGATCAGCACGTCGTAAGAACGGAAGAAAAGAATCACGCGTCGATAGAGGTCGGCGCGCGCGCGCTGGGCCTCCGCCAGGGCCTGCCCCGATTGCGACAGACCGCGGCGGATGTCGCTTTGAACATCTTTTGTGAAGTGAGCCGCGCTTTGTGGCCAGAACGCGCCCCAGTTCGCAACATAGGACGCGCCGCGGATTGCGAGTGCATGGCGCCAGAAGTCCTTGAAGTCGGGCGTTCGTTCGTCGATGCGCGATGTCTCGACGCTGAGACGGGACGTGAAGGCGTCAAACGCGCGCCGGACGGCGCCGCCGACAGGAACACAGCCGAGATCGGGCGAAATCGCGATGCGTTGCGGCGGCGCCGGCTTCCTCGCCGCGTCGAGGAAGGCGTCGGCAGGGCTGGGCATGCTCAACGGGTCTATGGGATCAGCGCCCGTCATCGCGTCCAGCATGAAGGCCGCGTCAGCGACGTTGCGCGCCATCGGCCCATCGACAAAAATCGTGTCGAAGGCGTCGCTCATCGCGCGGCGCGCAACGCGCCCGAAGGTGGGGCGTAGCCCAACCACGCCGCAGAAAGAGGCCGGCGTGCGCAAACTGCCCCCGACATCGTTGCCGTGCGCCAACCAGACCTGGCCGCTTGCGAGCGCCGCAGCCGAACCGCCGGATGACCCTCCGGCGGTCAGGCGCGGATCCCATGGATTGCGCGTCGCGCCGAAGATGGAGTTCGTCGTGTTTGCTCCGCCGAGCTCCGACAGATTTGATTTTGCGATTGGAATGCCGCCATTTTCTTCGAGATGCGCGATCGGCCGATCGGAGCGCGGCGGCGTGCGATCGCCGAGCAGCAAGCTTCCCCCGCTGGTGCGGACATGGCCGACATCGACATTGTCCTTCACCACAAAGGGAATGCCGGCGAGCGGCGGCCATTGCCCGCCGCGCCGCACAGTTTCTTCCAGCGTTTTCGCCTGCGCCAAAGCGCGTTCGAAGCAGCGCGTGGTCAGCGCGTTGACGACGGGCTCTGTCTCGGTGATTCTTTTGATGGCGGCGCCGACGGCTTCGGTCGGCGTCACGTCGCCGGAGCGGATATGCGCGTCGAGCGCAATCGCAGTCAACCCGATGAGTTCGTCCGGCATTCTCAGCGCCTGACGCCTGCCTGCGGCGCGCCGGTCGAGCCGCGAACGATTAACCTCGGTTCGAGGGCGATTCTCGTCGACGTCTCCGGTTCGTCATTGCTGCGCGCAATGCTTGCAAGCAACGCCTCGATCGCTGCGGCGGCGATGGCGTTGACCGGCTGCGCCACTGTGGTGAGGCCCGGATGCAATGCCGTCGCGAATGGATTGTCGCCTATCGCGGCGACCGAAATGTCGAGCGGGCAGACAAGACCTGCGTCGCCGACCGCACTCAGGACGCCAAGCGCCATCATGAGATCCGTTGCGAAAATCGCCGTCGGCCGTTCAGCAGAGGCCAGCAGCCGTTGCGTATTCGACCGGGCGCGATCGGCGCGAAATCCGCCATCGATGACGAGACGCGGATCAAGCGGGACGCCGACGGAAGCGAGCGCCTCGCGAAACCCCTCCAGCCGTTCACGCGCGGTCGAAACGCCCTCCGGCCCGCTGACGACGCCGATACGACGGTGACCAAGACCGATCAGGTGTTCGGCGACCAAGGCGCCCGCGCGCCGATCATCGAGCGTGACCGTATCGAAACTGAGACCTGCGATGGCGCGATCGACCACCGCCAGCGGCACGCCGATTCGCGAGAGCATCGCGATCCGCTCGTTTGAGTCGCCCGCGGCCGCGATCAGCACGATTCCGTCGACGCGGTGCGAGAGGAGAGTCTGGAGATGACGCCTTTCGCGCGCGAGGTCCTCGCCGCTGTTGCAGATGATGACCGAATATCCGCGCCCCGACGCGCTTGACTCGAGTTCCTCCGCCAGCGCGCCGAAATGAGGATTGGCGATGTCGGCGATCACAACCCCGATGAGATTGCTCGCGCTTCGACGCAGTCTTTGCGCGCCTGCATGCGGCGCATAGCCGAGCATTTCGACCGCGTTCGCCACGCGCTCCTTGATGTCGGGGCTGACGTTCCCCCGCAGATTCAGGGCGTTGGACACGGTCGCGACCGACACTCCGGCCAGTTTCGCCACGTCCCTGATCGTCGCCATAACAGCTGTCGCCATCATCCGCCCGTCTGATAATATCGTTTTGGCGCTCTTACACGCTTCGGCCTCACGTTGGCAATGTAAGCGTTATGAACTACTGTATAAAACTGATATATAAGGATTATTTTGATCTCAAAAAGCGCTTGCGGTTGGGGCGGCTTCAGGCATAATCAATAAAACGTTTTATTGAAGGTTCGCGACAGTCGTTGGGGGGAGCGTGGCGGGACGGGTGACGAATAGGCGATATGAGCGTTGCCTCTCGTTTGCGGCCAGCCGTCGCGGCTGCGAGCGCGCGAGATGATCGGCTTCGCTGCGAAGCGCATCGCTGCGACTGCGCCGGTGCTCGTTCTCGTTGCGGTCTTCGTCTTCCTGTTGCTGCGTCTTGCGCCTGGCGATCCGGCCGCGATCATCGCCGGCGAGCAGGCGACTCCGGAACAGATATTGGCGATCCGGCAAAAGCTTGGGCTGGACGCGCCGCTGCTGAGCCAGTTTGCGAGCTGGATTGGGCAACTCGCTTTAGGCGATCTCGGTCAATCGATTTTCTCCGGCCTGCCCGTTTCCGAACTGATCGCTCAGCGGTTGCAGCCGACCCTGATGCTCGCGATGGCGACGATCATATTCGCCGTGCTGATTGCGATACCGCTTGGCGTGATCGCCGCGAAGCGCGCCGGCTCGCTGATCGATCGCATGACCATGGCGGGGGCGGTGCTGGGATTCTCGACCCCGGTTTTCGTCATCGCATTCCTGCTGGTCTATATCTTCGCGCTGTCCTTCCGGCTTTTCCCGACTCAGGGCTATGTGCCGCTCGAACAGGGCGTCCTCGCATCGTTGCATAGCCTCGTCCTGCCGGCGCTGGCCCTGTCCTGGACCTATATTGCGCTGATTGCGCGCGTGACCCGCGCGGCGGTGCTTGATGTGCTGCAGGAAGACTACGTGCGCACTGCTCATGCGAAGGGCTTGTCGGAAGCCCGGATCATGTCCCGGCATGTGCTGAAAAACGCCGCGGCTCCGGTGATAACGGTCATCGGCATCGGGCTCGCGGCGCTGCTTGGCGGCGTGGTCGTCACCGAAACGGTCTTCAGCATTCCCGGCCTCGGTCGCCTCACCGCAGACGCCATCCTGCGTCGCGACTATCCGGTCGTGCAGGCGCTGATCCTGCTGTTCTCGGTTGTCTATGTCCTTGCCAATCTGATTGTCGATCTGTCCTACGGACTGGTCGATCCGCGCGTTCGCGCCTGAGGCTTGACGATGAGCGCCGGCGCAGACGCGGTCGACAGCATCGAAGAGCCGCTGAGCGGACGGGCCGCGGACTCCCGGAGCGGATTTGGCGTCCATCGCGCGCTGATTGCAAGCAGCGTCGTGCTGCTTGCTTTCGTCGCGGTTGCGGCGCTCGCGCCATATTCTCTTGTTGATCCCGCGCAGATTGATCCGCTGGTTCGACTGCGCCCGCCGAGCATGGAAACGCCGTTCGGAACGGATCATCTTGGCCGCTCGGTTCTATCGCGCACGATCTCCGGCGCCCGCGTTTCGCTCGCCGTCGGCGCCGGCGTCATGATGGCGACGTCTGTCATCGGCGTCGCTGTGGGAATCATTTGCGGCTATTTCCGGCGCGTCGATGGGATATTGATGCGCGTCATGGACGCCGTGATGGCGGCGCCTGCGATCCTGCTCGCCATTGCGCTGATGGCGCTATCGGGACCCAGCATCGGCAACCTCGTGATTGCGATCACTCTGCCGGAGGTGCCTCGCATGGCGCGCGTCGTGCGCGCCAGCGTTCTGTCTCTGCGCGGGCGAACCTTTGTCGAAGCGGCGATCACCGCCGGTTGCAGCGCTCCCACGATTCTTCTTCGTCACATTCTGCCGGGAGCGGTCGGCCCCATGATGGTGCAGGCGACCTATGTCTTTGCTTCGGCGATGATCATCGAAGCCGTCTTGTCCTTTCTTGGCGCGGGCACGCCCCCGGCGACGCCGAGCTGGGGGAACATGATGGCGGAAGGCCGCCAATATCTCCAGCGCGCGCCGTGGATTCTCGCTTTTCCAGGCGGGGCCCTCACCATCATCGTGCTCGCGGTGAATCTGCTTGGCGACGCTCTGCGCGACCGATTCGATCCGAGACTCATGAGGACCGCGATCTCGGGCGGAAAAATGCGCGCCCGCTGACTGCGCCATGGCATCGAAGACGTTCACGCCGGCGACGCCTCAATTGGCGTCATGATGACAAAGGGAGGAAATCAATGAAGCCCAATGCAATGCTGTTCGCCGCCGCTGCGCTCGCCTTCAGCCTGTCGCCGGTCGGCGCCGAAAGCGTACTCAAAATCAGGCCGTTCGGCGATCTGAAGCAGATCGATCCGATCGTCACATCCGACTACATGGTTCGAAACCATGGTTACATGGTCTATGACACCTTGTTTGCAATGGACGAGAAGCTCGAGATCAAGCCGCAGATGGTTGAGAGCTACGAGATCAGCGCTGACAACATGACCTACACGTTCCGCCTGCGCGATGGGCTGAAATTCCACAATGGCGCAGCGGTCGTCGCCAACGACGTCGTTGCTTCGCTGAAGCGCTGGGGAAAAAAGGATGGGCTTGGCCAGACGCTGATCGCGAAAACAGCCAAGCTCGAAGCTGTCGACGATAAAACCGTGCGTCTTGTGCTCGCCGAGCCATGGGGTCTGGTACTCGACGCATTGGGAAAGCCGAGCTCCAACGTGCCGTTTATCATGCCGGCGAGCATCGCCGCGACGCCCGCCGATCAGAGCATCACCGATCCCGTTGGCTCGGGGCCGTTCATCATGAAGAAGGATGAATGGGTGCCGGGAGCGAAGATCGTGTATGTCAGGAACCCGAACTACACGCCGCGCGCGGATGCGCCCAGCGGCCTGGCGGGCGCCAAGATCGCCAAGGTCGACCGCGTCGAATGGCATTACATTCCTGACGCGCAGACGGCGCTCAATGCGCTCCAGGCCGGCGAGATTGATATCTTGGAAGAGATTCCGCCAGATCTCCTGCCCGTGATTCGCAGCGTAAAGGACATCAAGATCGTGCGGCAAGACTCGCTTGGCGCGCAGGCGGTTTTCCGCATGAACACGATTCAGCCGCCGTTCAACAACCAGAAAATCAGGCAGGCTGTCAGCTACATGATCAATCAGAAGACGTTTTTGAGCGCCTATATCGATGATCCTGCCCAAATCACGGAATGTCCTTCCTTCTATATGTGCGCCTCTCCCTACAAGACAGACGCCGGTTGGCCGAAGCCGGATATGGCGAAGGCGAAGCAGCTGATCGCCGAAAGCGGATATGATGGAACGCCCGTGGTCATCCTGCATGCGCAGGAGTCCGGGCCGACGAACACATTCAGCCTCGTCGCGGCGCAGGTGATGCGCGAGATCGGTCTGAAAGTGGATGCGCAGGCGATGGATTGGGGAACGCTGGTCGGGCGTCGCGCGAGCAAGGCGCCGACATCCCAGGGAGGCTGGTCGCTGTTTATTTCCGCGCCGACCGGCGCCGACATGATGGAGCCGGTGGGACATCTGGCGTTGCGGTCGAACTGCGACAAGGCTTGGTTCGGTTGGCCCTGCGATGAGACGATCGAAAAATTGCGCGCCGAGTTCGCTGTCACCGTCGACATCGAAAAGCGCAAAAAGCTGGCCGAGCAGATTCAGCTGCGCGCCGTCGAAACGGTTCCCTATTGGCCGATCGGGCAGATCTCGTTGATGCGCGCGCAGTCCGCGAGGGTTGACGGCGTGCTGAACGCGGCGATTCCCGTCTATTGGAACATTTCAAAGAAATAACACCGGCGAGATCGGCGGCCCGGATTGCGGAAGAAGCGAAATCGTCGGGTGGGATGGAGTCGCCTGTGGCTCCGCATTTCTGTCCGGCGATGAGGGCGTGACGGGGAAGGGCGGGGGAGCGTCCGGGGGGGCATGGAACGCGACCGCTCCTGTTCGACCCGCTCCTGCCTCCCAACGAGATAATTGGTGTGCTTCATGACTATGGTCGCGCTGAACTCGGTGAGCTTCTTCTTGCGAGCTTCATCGAAGCGGACATCGAGGCTCACAATATTTTCGGCGAAACCGTTCGGTTGAAGATGCTTGCGAGCCGCGCGGAGGCCGACGTCTAGGCATCATGGCGATTTGGAAAGGCGTTCGATGTTCTCGTTCGCAGAATGGGGCGACATCGTTCTGCTGCGCGCCAAATCCCAATATGGACTTGCCCCGGAAAAGCGGAGAGTTCCCTTGATATGAAGGCGAACTCGATGAGCGACGGCTTTTTCGCCGGGGAAAGAAATCGGCGAGGTTCCGGCTCATCGATCGGGCGAAGCAGGATTTCCCGGTCCACCGCCTCTGCCGCGCGCCCGGCGTCAGCCAGAGCGGCTATTTCTCCTGGAAGGATCGCCCAGCGAGTCGGCGCCAGCATGGCGACATGGTGCGGCAGGTCATCGCGGCTAGAGCGGGCAATCGTCCGACGGCTTATCGCCGGAGAAACGGGCCGCGATCCAGGCGATAGCGGCTGGAGCGGCGTCGCGCGCGATGAACGTATGCCCTACGGCTTCGAGGCTCTGATACGCGACCGCATTGCCATGTCGGCAGAGGCTCCGCGCGTAGGCCAACGTGACTTGCGGCCGCACCAACCCGTCGGCGCCGCCCTGCGCCAGAAAAACCGGAATGCTTCGCGGCAACGGCCCCGGAGTGTTCCTGGCCAAGAGCCGGCGCCATGGTTGGATGTCGGCGAACGTCTCTGTCTTTAGGAACGACCGACGCAGCGCCTCCGTCGGCGCGCGGCGCGAAAACAGATCGAACCAACGCTCGATGCACAGTCCGGCCAGGCGGTCGATGACGGGAACCGCATCCGGCGCGACCACCTTCGCAAGCGGCGCGCGATAGACGCGTGACCACGACCAGAGCGTCATCGCTGTGAGGTTGCGTCCGCCGTCGGTGTCGACGTCATCGTTGAGAAGAGTCGACAACTCTGTCGCCGGAGCGGCGGCGGCGACGCCGACGAGGCGCCATTCCGGGGCGTAACGCTTCGCGATCAGTCCGGCGAAGAGCGCGGCATGGCCGCCTTGCGAATGCCCCCAGACCGCGAAGCTGCGGCTGGCGAAGGAGTTCGGCAGCGCGGCGGCCGCCCTGACGGAGTCGAGCACGGACCGCCCCTCGCTGACGCCAACGAGATAGGGATGCGGTCCGGCGGTCCCCAATCCCGGATAGTCGGTTGCGGCGACGATGAAGCCGCGCGCCAGCATGTCGTCGAGCCCTTGCACGGAGGCGAAGAACACGCGCGCGAGCGACGGCGCGCACTGATCCTCGACTCCCGTCGTCGGGTGGGCCCAGGCGATGACGGGGCGTCCGCCGGGCGACGGCGGCGAGGTGGGAATCATGACCATCCCGGAGACTGCGGTCATCCGACCATCGAGCCCGCGGGAACGATAGAGCACGCGATAGCTGGAGGCGTTGGAGGGGCCGCCGGCGACGATCTCCGAACGGATCAACGACCCCGGCGGCCCATCAAGATCAGCCTGGCCGAATGTATAGAAATCGGTCTGCGCGAAGGCGACCGTCAACGGAAAGGCCGCCAGCGCCAGCCCCAGAGCGCCGGCGCGAAAAAACTCTCTCAAGCCGTTGTGTGTGATCCGGCGTGGAATAAGGACCCCGTTTTC
>MKVY01000032.1:152185-156705 GCA_001899525.1 Rhizobiales bacterium 65-9 | reverse complement strand
TCCCGGCCTCAGCCTTCGATCTGTTCGTACCGCTGGAAGCACCGTGGGCCCGGTCGGGCACCTTGACGCGGCGAGGCTGACCGTTCATTTCAAAAAACACGGTCACCATGCCCATTTCGTCCGTCTCTCCGATGGCAAGACAGCGAACGACGAGGGTCTTGCCCTTCTCGATATCGACGAACACCTCGTCCTCGGCCTTCATGCCGTAGAAATAGATCGGTGTCGGCAGCACGCTGACAGGCCCAAACGTATGATCAATCGCCGGCGAAGACAATTCTTTCCGCGCATATGGAACCGACCGGATGGCGGCCAACGGTCCGATGTTAGCACGATCATTTCTTGATCGGCGTGCACAGAAAACCAGCATGAAGCGCTAGTAAGGCCCCATCGGAGTCATGCCAAAAAGCGTCTGGCCAACCAACATGCTTATACTTCTTGTATCGAGAGATATATGACCGGCAGCGGCATGGATATCGCGCCAATGCCTTTGCATGGGAACCTCAACATCCATTGAAGAGGCACCTGCGCCTGCCATCAGAATATCGACCGCAGTCACCGCCTGCTTTGCCGCAAACCCGATCGCTCGCCTTGCACTCATACGCTGCTCGACCGACAGAAGAGTGCCGGACCGAAGGATGGTTTCGAGCCGCTCGATCTCGGACAGAACAAATGTCATTCCTGCGTCGATCTCAGCAGATGCTGCCCCGGCGCGTTCCTGGACGAACGGGTTCTGCGCGGCGTTCAGAGACACGCCTTGCCGCATCGTGGCACGCTGCTTTGCCGCCATCTGCTCCACAAACCATTTTAGAGCGCCTTGTGCCATTCCAAGAAGCGGCCCGACCAGAGCACAAGCCCCGAAGGTTGAAAAAACGAAGCGCGGCAGCAAACAGTCATCGATAGCAGCACCAGGCACGGAACCGTCCGCTATATCGTCAAAGCGAATAACTCTGTGCGTAGGCACGAAGAACGGATTATCGGCATAGACTGTCTTCGAGCCGGTTCCCTGAAGGCCCGAAACGCGCCAGCTTGCCTGGTCGATATCGAAATCCCTCGCGGGCGCGAGAAACCAGCCGGTTCCCTGATTGTCGGGCAGCATTGCCGATACGAAATGCCAGTTGGAGTTCTCGCAATTGCTTGCAAACGGCCAACGACCCGAGATTTTATATCCCCCCTCAACGGCTTCGCACTTGCCGGTCGGTATCACCGTGCCAGCGACCAAAGCGTCTGGATTTTCGCCCCAGACATCGCTTTGCGCCTGGAGAGGCCAATAAGACAGAAACCAACTGTTGCAGTTCGCGATCGACGCACACCAGGCCGTGCTTCCGCATCCCTGGCCCAGTTCAAATCCCAAACGAAGGAGAGCCGATGGCTCATATTCATATCCGCCGAAGCGAGCCGGTCGACACAGCTTTAAAAGACCGGCCCTGCCCAACTGTTGCATCATATCACTGGGGGGCCGCCGCTCCTCTTCGGTCCGACGCGCGTTCTGGCGCAAAAGCGGAATGAACGATGAAGCGGAGGCGATGATCTCTTCCATCTTTGGCTTAGCGGAGGATTGACGATCGCGGTCCATGCTCATCCCGACGCTCGCAACTCAAAACTTTTGTCGTACAACCGTTCTGAACGATGCGCGATTTCCCACCAATTCCCGTCGATATCCTGCAAGCAAAAGCTGGAACTCGCACTGGTGCGCGCGATCGGCAGTATGTCCCTGATGCCGTATTCCTCTTTCAGTTTCTGGGCCGCCTGATAGGCCGCATTGACGTCCTCATCGGTCGTCATATCCAAGCACCACCGGGAGCTGATCGGTAGCGCTTTTGCCCGCTCGCCCATACATATACAGGCCACCATCCAGCCGCCGCCACACCGCACCCAAAGCGCCGGCATACCCCGCCTGACTGTTTCAAGCCCCAAGAACTCCGAATAGAAACGCCGGGACTTGTCGATATCGCGAACTTCAAGCGTACCGTGCGAAAGAGCCATCGTCCAGGGCGCATGAATGGCTTCAGAATGTAGATTGGTTTCCATAGATTGAACTCCCCTTTATAGCCGTTCAGCCCGACCAGTTTGCCTCGTCGCCTCTATCGAACACTTCATCATTGCTCTCACCGCCCGGGCGGGATTCCACCTCCCACCAATTGCTATCAAGATCCTCCACATAGAACGAATAAGTCCCATGTTGCAGGCGCGGTTTGCGTACCGACTTCAGTCCCAGCCGATCTTTATGTTCTGTCGCAAAAGCGTGAACCCGGTCGACTTCTTCACTGGATCCAACATCTATGCCCCAATGTTTTAGAAGCGAGGGCGCCGGTCCGCCAGTCGCTTCTCGTATGTCCATCACCCAATAGACGCCGCCGCGACGCTGCCGAAGGACATTCGGATCACGATCCCGTGCGAGCATGCGACCAGGCTCGACTTCAACGCATTCCAATCCCAGGAACTCTTCATAGAGCGCTCGTGCTCGCTTAAGATCGCTCGTCACCAATGTACCGCGCGAAAGGATACTTGGTTTCAGGATCGGCAACTTCCGGACGGCGCCATCGGACATATCATTGGCCACGATAAATATCTCCTATATCCAGATGGTTTCATCGATCCATTGCGCGGCGGCGCAATGCTCAACGCTTGGCATCGTCCACTTTCTCCCAGATCAGCATGCTGGTGCTGATTTTTCCATCGGTAGGGGCCGGACTTTGATTGGTCGTATAGATGAGCCTTCGGCCTTTCTTTTCGACCGATCGCACGACATCCGTCCCGGTGAGGATACCATTCCAGGACGCATCGATATGATGCACTATTTTCTTGCCGTCGAAGTCGAACGTGCCGGAATATGCCGCCATGGACTCGAAAAGCTCGGCGCGGTTCGCATCCGTCAGCGTCTTGAATGTCAGCTTCGGACGGTCGCTGCGGACCATGAGAACCATCATGCGACCATCCGATCCGTACATGATATATCCAATCGGATCCTTACCGAAGCTGTCCTCGGTTTGGCCGGTCTCAACAATGGTGCGTGTGGCGCTTATCAAGCGATAGGTTCCCGTAAGCTCTGACTCAGCAAAAGCCGGGCCGGAAAAATACAACGCACACGCAAAGATGAATAACCGCACTGCTTCAAGCATTGGAACCTCCCAAATCAGGATACAGGATTTGCGTCGATCAGAACGAAGGCGAGATCGGCCGGCTTCCTGGAACGGTTGCTCCACGCGTGACTTGTTCCGCGCTGAACCAGGACATCGCCGCTTTTCAGCAGTACCTCGCCCTCGTCCATCAAGGCATAAATTTCGCCTGATAGAACGATGACATAGTCGATTGTATTGGTCGTGTGGAAACCCGGAGCGCGGCTTGAGGCGCCCTTTTTCAAAGCTGTCACTATGCCGGACCCATCGTCCCCTTCCGACAATTGCTTCTTCAATGCAGTGTGCTGCAATTTTTCGGGCATGAAGCGAATGGTTCGAAATATCGATCCACCCTTTGGCGGCTGAAGACGCATCGGACGATCGGTCGGATCTTCGGAATCAACCGAATTGTCGGCCGGCGTCGAGCGCGTTTCCCACACCTCGGTCACCGTCACACCCTCTGCAGTCCGCTGATAGACATGAGGAGCGGCGGTATCCCTGATGAAAATGGAACGTCCTTGAACATTGTGCCCGGTCACGACCCGCCGCACTTGCGTTGGGCGTGGCCTATCCTCGGCAGCAGCGCCTGCCTCACCCCCGATCGCGCCTGACGTGAGACCAACGGCCGCTGCCATAAAAGTTCGACGGCTTGTGCCCCTCATCGCTTCCCTCCCCTTCCTGATCGCCAAGCTAAATTGACATACTACTCACTTCTGATAATAGTATCAGTTATTGATTGGAGAATGTCAACACGGCTGCTGTCGTCCGGTAGGGAGACCGACGACATGAAATTCGGCCGTGGGCGATATGAGGAGGGGTTGAGGATGGGGCGCGATACGAATCAAAACGGCGAATTGGCTAGGCTGACCGCTGTAAAAGGGGAGCGAGGTTGGAGCACGGTTATAGCGTCCTGCATCGGACTTGCTGTCGGCCCGAGCACACTGACAATTCTTGCGTTCAGTGCTTTCATCGCTCCGCTTGAGCGAGAGTTTCAATGGGGCATTCCGGCCATTGCGTTGGGAGCGTCGATCATTTCAATCATGGTCGTAATTGTTTCGCCGATCCAGGGATTCATCGTTGATAAATTTGGCAGCCGGCGCGTCATTTTGTGGAGCATTCCGCCGTTTGGCCTCTCTCTTTGTGCTCTGTACTATCTGCCAAATAATCTGCCGGTATTTTATATGGCGTGGGTGGCCATTCCGGTTTGTGGCCTCGGCTTGTGGCCAGTGTCGTATCTGCGCGCGACCGCGGGGTGGTTCGAGAAACGCCTCGGTCTCGCGTTGGGGATCGCCAACGCTGGAATCGGGTTGGGAACTATTTTTGTCCCCCTGCTGACTGCCTATCTGATCTCCAATTTTGGATGGCGCGAAGCCTATCTGGTGCTTGGCATGATCGCCTTCATCG
>MKVY01000032.1:138469-152141 GCA_001899525.1 Rhizobiales bacterium 65-9 | reverse complement strand
GCGAGACTCTTAAGGAGGCTTCGCGATTGAAGCCTTTCTGGGTCATGACAGTTACTTTTCTTCTTCTGGGCGGATGCACGGCTGGATTGATCGTTCACCAGGTGCGTATTCTTATTGACGCAGGCATTCCAGCAGCAACCGCCACCGCGGTGCCCGCAGCATTTGGACTAGCCGTGCTGATCGGCCGACTTGCTACCGGCTGGCTGCTCGACCGGTACTCGGCGACAGCTATTATGACGGCTATTCTTGCAGGCGGTGTTTTGGCAACTGCGTTGCTCGCTTCAGGTCCATCTATCACGTCAGCGATATTTGCCGCGGCATTGATCGGCCTGCTCACGGGCGCCGAATTCGACGTCCTGAGCTATATTATCCCGCGCTACTTTGGCCGTCTCTATCTGGGTCAGATATACGGAGCGATCTTCGCCGTGTTTCAGCTTTCGAGTGCTGTTGGGACCTTGCTGCTGGGAATGGTACGAGGCGCTTATGGGACATATTCACCAGCACTTTGGGTGATGGCCGGCATGTCCGCAGCCGCAGCGCTTATTTTCGCTCAACTTGGACCCTATAAATATCTGAGCACCGATGCAGCCCCAGAACAAGTTTTAGCACCGGCGAAAGGCATGCTCTAAGGATGACCATCCTGGTATCTGCCCGGTAATATTTTTTTGCCTGTTGCACGGCGGCCGGCACGAGCCTTGGCGCGCGAATGCCCGATATCTCGCAGCGAATTCTGCCATCTTCGACTCCGTCCATTTCAGCTCGACCGTGGCCACGGCGATAGCTATATGATTATATGATCAATGGTGATTTGTTTTCCAATAGACGAATCGGTTGCAGCTGTGGCAGCTCTGTAAGGAGAATCAAAGAGATGGTATCGAAGCCAGAACAGCCGCGCGAACAGAAACTGGCTCAGAAATCAACTGCTCCCGCCAATGCCTCAAAAGCGCCTCGTGCGGAGCGGACGAGGATGAGGACGCGCGAGAAACTCGTCACTGCGGCGCGAATTGTCATGGCAAGGACGGGTGTGGAAAAGGCGACCATTGCCGAGATCGCCAGCGAAGCCGATGTCGGGTTTGGAAGCTTCTACAATCATTTCTCATCTAAAGAAGAGATAGCAACCGCCGTCTTCGATGCCCAAACCGAAAAGCTGGCCGAGGTCCTGGACAATGTCCGTGCCACTGTGTCTGACCCAGCGCTGGTTATCAGTTTTGTGCAACGGCTCATTCTTCACAAGGCACATCTGGATCCCGTTTGGGGTTGGTTTATTGTGCGGGCTCAGAGTGCCCTCCCCCAGATGCAGAAGGCATTTCAGGAGCGCGGCATCATGACCTTCAAACGTGGCCTGGCTGAGAAACGGTTCCATTTCAAAGACGCCGATGTTGCGATGACAATTACTTTGGGCGGATTGATCGCCGTCATAAGAAGCATGCTCGAAGGCAACCTTAAAGGGGCCGTCGAAACTGAATTCGTCGAGCTGATGTTGCGCATGTACGGCGTGAGTTTAACCGAGGCCAAGTCTTTGGCGCGGCACCCGATCCCGAAAGAACTTCTAAACGCCTTAGCGTAACAGCCGTGCAGGAATGCAAGCGGCGGCGCTGACCATCTCGACGATAACCGCGCGCTCTGCGCTCATCCGCGCCATCGCGGCCTAGACATCTGAAATCAAGGCTCAATCCGGTTTTCATTCGCGTCATGTCGAAGCGGCGCGGTGATGCCTCGGCTTGTCTACGCTCGCCGGATTTGGATCCCGTTGAAACTCATCGCCTATCTGTCGATTTCCCGCTCGGCGGGCAGTTTCGCTTCAACGCCACGTCGAAGCGTCTGCCAAAATTTGATTGCTCCTAATTGACGCTCATATCACTTCTGATTAATATATCATTTATGGGACTTGGAGAGGACAGAATGAGCGCGTTCGATTTCGACATCATACAGATTGGCTACGGTCCAGTTGGGCAGACATTCTCTGCACTCGCAGGACGAGCTGGGTGCCGGATTGCGGTGTACGAACGCTACCCCTCGCTCTATGGGCTCCCCCGCGCGGGCCACATTGACCACGAGATCATGCGCGTTTTCCAATCGTTGGGTTGTGCTCAAAAGATCGAAAAGGACGCTCTGCGGTCAAACGAGTACGAATGGCGAAACTCGGCCGGACAGACTCTGATTGAATTCGAATGGAATGCGGAAGGTATCTCCGGTTGGCCATCGGACTACCTTGTGTTCCAGCCTAACATTGAAGACGCGCTACATGAGGTCGTCACCGCGACAGAGCTTGTCTCCCTGAACCTTGGATGGGAAGCAGTTGCCATTAAGCAATTTGACGACCATGTCGAACTCACCGTTCGAGATAGCTCGAAGCCGGAAGTATCTAGAAGAGTAACGGCGCGCTATCTGGTCGCCGCAGACGGAGGAAGTAGTTTTGCGCGCCGGGCGCTGGACTTGCCCTGGGACGATCTGGGATTCAGCCAACCCTGGCTCGTTGTGGACTTCAGGGAAAAGCGTCCGCTTTCGTTGCCATTTGAAAATGGTCAGATTTGCGATCCGTCGCGCCCGATGTGCCTGTTTCAACTCGGTCCCCATCACAGGCGCTTCTCCTATATGGTCATGCCTGGCGAGGAAGAATGGGCCAAGCAACCGGAGACGGCATGGTCGCTTGTCAAGCCGTGGGTCGGCCCCGAAGACGTAGAACTCATCCGTCAAACAACCTATATCTTCGAGTCAAAGCTACTTCCAAATTGGAAGGTTAATCGCGTCCTGTTCATTGGCGACTCGGCGCATGTCATGCCTCCGTTCATGGGGCAAGGCATGTGCTCGGGTATACGCGACGCAGCAAATCTAAGCTGGAAGATTGCTTTGGTGCTCGCCGGCCAGTGCTCAGAAGAGCTTCTCGACAGCTATTGCGTGGAGCGGAAACCGCATGCCGCTGATCTGATCCGTCTTTCAATGGAGGTTGGTCGCGTCAGTTGCACGACAGATCCTGAAGAAGCAAGAAAGCGTGATGAAGCGCTCCTTGGAGGCGCGCGACCGCCCGCACAACTTTTTCCCGGCCTTGTTTCCGGCGTCGTCATGTCGGAGCCAAATGCGAAAGAGGCACCCCTTATTGGAAGCTTAGGCCCTCAAGGCAGAATCAACCTTGGCGAACGCACGGGCCGAGCCGATGATCTACTAGGTGCAGGCTGGCATTTATTTTGTCTAACAGATCCATCGCTTGTTCTAAGCGCGCGATCGCGCACGGTCCTAAATGCGATTGATGCAAAGGTCATCAATATCGGGAACAACGATGCGCTCGATGCAGATGGCTACTACCGGAGCTATTTCAAGCTGCATGGTGTCTCCGCCATTCTCGTCAGGCCGGACTTCTACATTTATTGCGCCGCCGAGTACCCCGAACGCCTAAATCATCCCATTGAGCAACTGGGACAGGCGCTTTCCCTCATCGACCTCGCTGCAACAGCCGGTCATGCCGCGGCCGTCTGACGGAGTTGCAACCATGCTCAGATCAGCCATCATCACTGCGGATGGAACGACAGGCACATCGTGGTCTATCCCGAGTGATCCGGCGCCGGCGA
This sequence comes from Rhizobiales bacterium 65-9, assembly GCA_001899525.1. Lineage (GTDB taxonomy): Bacteria > Pseudomonadota > Alphaproteobacteria > Rhizobiales > Beijerinckiaceae > Terrirubrum. Next base: position 148,575 of record MKVY01000032.1, on the reverse strand, counting down.
CTGCGCCCGAGATCCCGGCCTCCGTATCTTCGGAACGTCGTGCGGAGCTGGATGCGTTTCTGCGAGCGATGCCTCCCTCGAGGCTGCTGAGCAACGGCATGGAATATGCCGATACTCAAAATATCCGCTCAATGGTGTCTGCTGGCATAGATTGGGTTGAGGCAGGTTCCTGGTTAGGCGAACGAAATCTGCGCATCGCCCGCGAAGCCATAGCTGCCGGACATTGTATAACGGCTCGATCGTACTTTCTTTCCGCTTCAGCATGTTTTCGCTTTGCACAGAATGCGATCGCGACAGACACGGATGCCAAGAAGAGCCTTTATCGTCGGCTCATCGCAGCGTTCGCGGATGCAGCAGTCCTCGATAATCGCCCGGTCGAACATTGGGCGACGCCATATAAGGACGGCCAAATATGCGCATGGCTGATGCGCCCGTCTGCATCTGAACCGTCTCCGCTTGTAGTCGTTTTGGGCGGCTTCGACGGGTGGCGCGAAGAGCACCACGCCGCCGCAGCGGCTTTAGTTGAGCGTGGCATCTCGGCCCTTTTAATTGATGCTCCGGGACAGGGTGAGTCCCGTCTGTTCCATAATCTATTTCTTACGGGTGACGTTCATCGCGCCTTTTCCAGGGTGCTTGACGTCCTTTCGGAAGATCCGAGGCTGATCCAGCGCTTCGGCATTTGGGGCAACAGTTTCGGTGGATCGCTCGCGGTGCAGGCTGCGATTGCCGATCAACGACTGGCGGCCTGTTGCATCAATGGCGGTGCGAGCCGCCCGCTCGAATTTCCGGAGCGATACCCGCGGTTCTTCGGCAAAGTCGAGACCATGATCGGCGCATCAGGCATCGATCGCGCGATGGATGTTTTAAACGCCATTGATCTCAGAGAAACACTCGGCAAGCTGTCTTGCCCGCTGCTTCAACTTCATAGCGAACACGATCAGGTCTTCAGCCTCGCCAACGCCCGGCTAATTCACGATCAAGCGTCTTCTCTCGATAAAAAACTGCTCGTTTGGGAGGACGGCGATCATTGCATTTACAACCATGCCACAGAACGCAACTGTACCGTCGCTGACTGGTTCTGCGAGCGGCTGAAGGTCGTCGAGTAACAATATGAGCAACCACTAAAATGTAAGCGTAAAAGCGCGGAGGGAGAGTTATGGGAGCTACCACAATTGATGTTTCGCGGGTGACGAGTGAGGGAAAACTGACGTGGTTTCACTTTCGTCTCCTAGCATTGGTCTCGCTTCTTACATTATTCGATGGCTATGACATTACGGCGGTGAGTTTTGCTGCCCCAGAGTTAGCAAAGGCTTGGAACATTACGGACAAGTCGGCCTTTGCACCAGTCTTCTCTGCCAGTCTCGTAGGAATGTTGATTGGAGCCCCCTTTATTGGATGGGCGGGAGATCGGTATGGGCGCAGACCTGCAGTCATCGCCTCGTGTCTGCTATTTGGGATTTCTACTTTGGCGATGATGCATGCCTCATCGCTCAGCGAATTGATCATTTACCGTTTCATCGCCGGGATAGGCATGGGCGGCCTGCTTCCCAATGCATCAGCTCTGAACATCGAATATTCGCCGGTGCGTCATCGAGCAACAATGATCATTGTTATGTATGTTGGAACGGCGCTTGGTGGAGCGCTTCCCGGACCTATCGCAGCCATTCTTGTTCCTCTTTTTGGCTGGCAGGTACTATTTCTTATTGGTGGCGCGCTCCCGATTCTTGGCGCTATCGCTGCATGGCTTTGGTTACCTGAATCGGTCAGATACCTGGTCGGCAACAAAAAGAACAACAACGAAGTGGCCCGCCTGCTGAAGGCGCTGGGATCTTCGAAAGAAATCTACGCGGCGGATGCGTTTCATATCGGGAAAGCCAAAAAGCCTCAGAGTGCGTCAATGAAAATGCTGTTTAGCGGCGGGTTGAAAGTGGCGACACCTCTGGTCTGGCTTCTGTTTATTTTGAACCTGATGGGCTACTTTTTTCTTCTAAGCTGGACGCCCCTCCTCCTGGTAGGCGCCAATGTATCGATCGAAAAGGCCGCGATTGCTTTTTCGATCTTTCAACTCGGAGGAATAGTCGGCGGTCTTTGCATCGCTCGGCCGATGGATCGGTGGGGCCTAAAATCAGTCATCGCGTATTTTATCGCGAGCGCTCCGATTATCGGCAGCATTGGATTCGTTGCAAAAATGGAATCCGAAATTCTCCTCATGCTTATCATCTTCTTCGGTGGCTTTTTTACACTCGGGATACAGCTCGGCATAAATGCAGTTTGTGCCATGATTTATCCGACCGCCATACGCTCAAGTGGAGCTGGTTGGGCGATTGGCATGGGGCGACTTGGTTCGATCGTTGGACCCATCTTTGGCGGCATGCTCATCGCAGCAAACTTACCAATCGAGAAGCTATACCTCATTGGCGCGATACCTTTCGCGATAGGAGCAGTAGCGGCGATCGCACTTGAATGCGTGTCGCGAAAATATTTCTCGGGAAAATTGCTTGACGACAATGAAGCGGTCACCGGTGGCCGCCCTTGATCCCTCACAGCAGACGATCTGCGATAACAAAATACGGAATCTAGAAAATGATGAATGGTAAGATCGGCTTGGAAGAGCACTTCGCCCTTGAAGGAACACTGGGTGATTCACGCAATTTCGTTGGAGCGGATATATGGACTGATTTGCGCGCCAGATTGCTTGATGTTCAGGACATCCGCCTTCGCGAAATGGATGCCAACGGTATCGAGCTTATGATCCTTTCGCTCAATAGCCCCGCAATTCAGGCTATTACAGATACGCCCATGGCAGGGGAAACAGCGCAGCGCACAAATGATTTTCTGGCTGCCGAGATCGCGAAGAACCCGACGCGTTTTAGAGGATTTGCGGCACTCCCGATGCAAGATCCAGATCTAGCAGCGCGGGAACTAGAAAGATGCGTAAAAGACCTCGGCTTCGTCGGTGCACTCGTCAATGGCTACTCGCAGGTAAATTCGGCCGATAATGCCGTATACTATGATGGCAAGCCATATTGGAACTTCTGGAGTGTGGTTGAGAGTCTCGATGTTCCCTTTTATCTGCACCCCCGCGAGCCAAGCGAGCGTAAAGCATATGAGGGGCATCCATGGCTTGTCGGTCCCGCTTACGGATTTGGAGCGGAAACCGCTCTTCATGCTCTCAGATTGATCGGGAGCGGACTATTCGATCGTTTCGAGAAGCTCAACATTATTCTCGGTCATCTCGGAGAAGCTCTTCCTTTCACGCTTTTTCGAATTGATGAAAGAATCGAGTGGTCCCCTATGGGCTATCCTGCAAAAAGAAAAGTTTCCGAATATTTCCGCCGGAACTTTTTTATCACCACTGCGGGGAACTGCAGAACGCAGCCATTTCTCTCGTCTCTGCTTGAAGTCGGTGCTTCAAGAATTCTGTTTTCGACCGATTATCCATTTGAGGAGATCGGAAGAGCCTCACAATGGTTTGACAGCCTTCCTATTAGCGAGAGTGATCGTCAGTTAGTGGGACGAGAGAATGCAACAAAGCTGTTTAATCTCTCAAATTGAAGCAGTCAGGCAAGCGGGTGCTGTCTTATCGGCACCCCGCCCGACTTTATTCTGCCGCTCGAACGGTCATATCCCACCACGGACAGGTGCCAGCCATCAGCTCGTGATTGCCTTTGATGACCTGAACAGGCTGTCGCACGCCAAGCTCGGCGGCCTTCAGGCGCATCTCCCTGGCCTCTGCCCTCTGTTCGGGCGGCAACCATGTGCGATCGTGCCCCCAAAGACTTGGTCCATGTTCCAATTCCATTGAGGTCCATGTCTCGGGGCGGATATTCCGGCCGCCCCATCCGTATTCAACCATGAAACACGAAGGGGTATAGGCGTAAAAGGAAGTCATGAAGTCGTTGGTATGACGTCCAAGCGTCGCTCCGATCCTCCCCTCTTCTCCTTGAGCCAGATCATAGGCCTGCCCCACGTCATCCAGACTGAAGAGCTCCATCATGAGGTGATGAATCCCATTCGTACCCGTTTCAATGAGAGCGAGACTGTGATGCCTGGCATTGACGTGGAAAAAATAGGCCTTGAATGGCCGAAGCGCGAAGTCGCTGAGCTTGAATCCGAGCACATCCACATAGAACGGCATCACCTGGTCGATCCGCTCCACCGTCAAAACGATGTGGCCCATACCCACGGGGCCTGTACGAAATCCCGAAATGGCCCTGCCAGGCCGGAAAGGAGAACTGGCAACCGCGGCCCCATGAAAGACTTCCAAGCGATTGCATGCTGGGTCATGGAACATAATGAGGTCTTTGACATGCCGCTCGTTAGCGATCGCGGCTGGCAGCCGCTCCACCCGAATTCCGGCGTTATCCAACCGATTGGCCAACCGATTGAGCGCGTCGCTATCCTTCACCTCCCAACCGAAGAAATCGGCACCGTTCGAATTGTCCTCTCGAACGATAAGCCTTTGCTTCCGGTCATCCATACGGAAGGCTAGTAACCCGCGACTTTTCTCAACAGGCTCCAGGCCAAGGAAGTTTGGCCCATAGGATCGCCAATCATCGAGTGCTTGTGATCGAACTCCAATATAACCGAAGCTTTCGATTTCCATCGCTACAGCTGCCTTTATCCTTTGATATGATGCTCGACTGATGCGGCACCCATCGATGACGCAGACAGGATCGTCGCAAACCAGTCAGCGATCCGGCTGTGCTTTTCGTGCGAGCGATTGTAGATGCAGTGATCGCCGTCATCCCAGACAACGGCGCTCTTATCGCGTGACAAAGCATTTTCGTAGATCGACAGACCGTTCGCCAGACTGAAGATCCGATCCTCTCCGCCATGAATGACCAATAAGGGGCAGCGAATGCCGCCTGCTTGCTTATCGACCGCGAGCTCTGTCATGAGCGCGCGAGCACGCTCATGATCTCTCTGCCCCATCATGGCGCAGATGCGATCGATAAATCTTGGGAAGCGGTCCAGCACCTCGATCGGCGTGGCGGCTCCGCCATTCACACAGCAGGCTGCAATGGTAGGGCAAATAGCTGCGGTGCGAGCGGCAAAAGTGCCACCCAGGCTATTTCCCCAAATGCCGACGCTGGTCACAAATGAACGCGCGGCGAGAAAATCGGCAACACCCGCATAAGCCCTTTCCGATGGAGCTCGAAGATAATGCTCCCTCAGAATGCGGGTTTCACCCTGGCCAGGCCCATCGACCAGGAAAGCGCCCAAGCCACGCTCGATCAGATATTTGGCGCCGGAATGATATTCCTCGCGCCATCCATCGGCGCCGCCGAAGATCATAACGACCGGAAACTTCGAAACCGCCGCTGGGCGCAGCAGCCAGCCACTTAAGATTGCATCGCCGACGTCGATCTCGATCTTCTCGGTTCGTGGGTGATCGAGGGCTGATCCGGCAGTAAAGGCATCCAGCGCCTGCTTATAGAGCGCCCTTTTCGTGTTATCATCGAAGTAGAGCGTCGACTGTCCGAAACGAAAGCAGGCCGCCGCATAACGATAAGAGGCACTGGCGCTTGATATGTAACCAGAGGCTTCAGCCTGTCGAGCGCGAAGGAGATTATTCTCGCCCAGAAGCGCCGCGGCATCGATCCACGACACGCCGGCACGTGCTAGCCGATGGAGTTCGGCGGCATCCGAATAGTCCATTCCATTGCCGACCAATCTCGACATCGGCAAAGCCCGTATGGCTGCGTCAAGAGACTTACGGTCATCATCGCTGACGACAACCGGCGGCTTCGGCATCCCCTGAAACTCGCGCTGAACGTGAACGATCGTCATGCGGGTTCCCCCGCACGTAGCCGCCGAGGAATGAGGGACAGCAGGCTCTCAAATTCGGCCACGCTCGCGGCCGCTCCCAAGATATAGCGATCGGGCCGAAGCACGATGGCTTCTGCCCCTACGCGTTGCAGGTAATCCTGCCCGGCCTCATCTTCTATGAGGGTATATCCCGCAAGAATATCCCGCACTGATTGCGGCAGGTTCCGCATAAAATCGGGCGAGCCAAGCACCGCGAAATCGTACCCAACACGATCGTCTATCCGCGTTCCATCATCGAGATAGACTTGATCCGACAACAAACCCGCGAGAGACTGATTGGTATTGACGCCGCTCAATCCAAGGCGGGGCTTTTCGCTCACAAGCTGTTCGGGAGCCGTCCCCAACAAGCGATCGCGCTCTTGCACTTTCGAAACGTCCGTCGCCTGCAAAACTCCGCCGAGACGAATGGCAAGATCTATATAGTATTTTACATGCGGGGCGCGCTCTTGCTGATAGCTATCGAGAAGACTTTCCGACGCTTCGCCTTTCACAACCGCCGCCAACTTCCAGGCCAGATTGGACGCGTCACGAATACCAGCGCACATGCCCTGGCCAAGAAACGGTGGGGTTTGATGCGCCGCATCTCCAGCAAGGAGGAAGCGTCCCTGATGCCAATGGTTCGCAGTGAGCGCATGAAACGTATAAACGACGGCACGCTCGATTTGCGCCTCCGACGGACCGATCCAGGGTTGCAGCAGTTGCCAAACCCGATCGGATTTCACAATCTGGTCCGGGTCATCACCCGGCATGAGCATAAGCTCCCAGCGCCGACGGTTTCCGACCATACGGATATAGGTGGTCGGCCGTTCCGGATCGCAATATTGAACAGTGAAGTCCCCAAGGTCGTCTCGATCGGCACTGAGTAGCAGGTCGACGACCAACCATTTCTCATGAGAGCCATGGTCGGTGGAGCCGACGTCCATGAAGCGGCGGATCGCCGATCGTCCTCCATCGCACCCCACGATATAGGACGCAGAAAGCGTCTCATGATCTCCCGTTGAGGCGCGCAATCCAAGACAGACGCGCGCTTCCTCTCGTCGAGCCGAAATCACTTCAGTTCCAAGGCGCGTCTTGACTGTGCTGAAACGCTGGACGCCTTGACGGAGGATTTGCTCGATGTGGGGTTGATGGAAACGATAACTCGCATGCCAGGCTTGGTTCCCCAGCACGCTCGGCCTCGGCCAATCGACGAGAAGCTGACCGTCCGCATTGACAAAACGCATTCCCGGATTGACGCGCACTGTCGCAGCAATTTCGTCGGCTAAGCCAGCGGCTTGCCAGACGCGCATGACTTCGTCGTCGAAATGACCGGCACGCGGGAGAGGAAACACTGCGTTATCCCGCTCGATCACGCAGACCGACAGGCCGGATTGCCCCAGAAGGTTCGCCAACGTCGCGCCTACAGGTCCATAGCCAACGATTGCAACGTCATATGCTTGGTGCATACCCACCCCAAATATTATAATAATCTCACTATAAGAGACTATTCAATAAATTGAAAGGGGAGCAAAAAAAATGATGTATAAAATCTCTAATAAGGAGATTTTACTGATATAATTCGCATTTTCGTTGAGAGGATACAATCCAGCGCCCTCCCTACGGGTAGGCCGCATTTACGATTGATCACAACAGCCCGATCGGGTGCAGCTTCAAACGATAAGCACCCGAGACCAACGCCGGGCGCCCTCCCCCTGACGGCGGCCTTGATTGGCTTTCACGAAGCGTCGATTAGTGATGGCCCGCGTCCCCGTCGCCGATCGCATTCGAGATTTGTTCAGCCGCTGACCTCGCCATCTGCACAATGACGTCTTGATCCGTCGTCTGATATCTCACGCTGCTGAGAACAACCACGATGCTCGCGTAGGACACTGGCAAATTGTAAGTGATCGGAACAGACAGGCCGACATTGGCGGAATCCAACTCGCCTCTGGATATGGCAAACCCGGAGCGCCGAATTTGCTTCAAGGAGGCGCGCACCGCCTCCCAATCACGACCGAGAATACGGCACGGCTCCGCAGCGTAGTATTTCTCAAACAATTGCTTTTGTTTGGCCGCGGGCAAGGAAGCCAGAATGACCTTTGAGCCTGCGCCGCGAAAAAGCGGCATGGACCGCCCTCGGCCATAGGTCACGGTCATCGGATCAGTGCCACGCTCATGATGAACCGTGATGACGCGATCGCCGACCATGCTGATCAGCAGGACATCGCAACCACTTTGCTGCTGCACCTGCTTCAAGACTGGGAGACCGGCGCGAAGGAGCGGATCGCTTTCCCTGACGATGAAATCGAGCTCAACAGCGCGAACACCGAGCCGATAAGCGCTCGAAAAGCGGACAAGAAATCCAGCGTCGCAAAGACTGCCAATGTACCGATACCCCTGCGGCCGGCTGCAAGACAGAGCCGCAATGATCTCGTCAGCGGTCCACACCGGGCGCTCCACACTGAAGAGATCCAGTATGGAGAATACTTTTCGAACGCTGAGCACGCAGCTCTCCTCAAAACGCTCGGCGGCAGAACCAGTTAAGGGCCAACTCGCCCCGCCCCACCAACCAAATCAGTCTCCTTATACGATACTTATGCGGCAACATTTCCGCAAACGGGTTGCAATAATCATTAAATTCTCCTATTATGAGACTTATAGAACATTTCAGGGGAGGGCCCGGGATGACTCAGACCAAACAATTCGCCTTGCTTGCATCTAAAATGGCCGCCGCATCATCGGTTCGTGACGGCTTTCGAAGCGCGCGCGGCTGGCGGCGGAGCGTCGCTGCCATCGCTTTGGCCAGCACTTTTGTTGTGACGGCCAGCGGATCGAATGCCCAGACCATGAGCCGGCCGGTCAGTCTCATCGTGCCGTTCTCCGCAGGAGATAGTCCTGATGGAACGGCTCGCTTGCTCGCCGAAGCCCTCGGCCAGCAGCTGAAGCAGAACGTGATCGTCGAAAATAGGCCAGGCGCCTCGGGCGCGATCGCCGCCCAGGCCGTAGCGAATTCCGAACCCGACGGCCTTACTTTTCTCTTCAGTACGACAGGCATTATGACGTTCCTCCCGCTGCTGCGGAACGTGCGTTACGATGCCGAGAAGAGCTTTGTACCAATTGCGAAAGTCGCCGACGTCGCCACGATTTTTGCGGTGTCTGAAAACGTACCCGCTAAGTCGTTCGCGGAATTCGTTCAGCTCGCGAAAGCGCAACCGGACAAGTTTACGTTCGCCTCATCCGGCGAAGGAACCGTTCTTCATCTGCGTGGTTCTGCCATCGCACGCAAATTTGGCATCAATCTTATTCATGTCCCTTATCAAGGCATGTCCCAAGCTGTTGTTGATTTCTCTGCCGGGCGTCTGCATATCATGCTGGAACAATCGATCATTCCGCAGATCAACGAAGGGAAAGGTCGCGTTCTGGCCGTTATGGCTCCGGCGCGTTTGAAGGAAGTGCCCGACGTTCCCACGGCCGACGAACTCAAACTGAATATCGAAGGCGGTGTCTGGTTTGGCATTTTTGCGCCGGCGAAGACGTCCAATGAGGTTGTCGCACGCCTATCGAAAGCGATTGAAGCCGCCGTCAAGAGCGACTTGGTCGTCAGTCGGGCTCCGATTGGTATCGTTCCGAGCTATTCAGGGCCGGAGAAGTTTGCTGCCGAGGTCGCCAGAGATCGTGCGGCTTATAGTCAAATCGTCAAAGAGATTGGCCTCAAGCGGCAAGATTGATTGGCCACATGATTGGCAAACAGCCCCGTCTTGAATCGACGGTGTACAGCAAGCGCGGCGCTCTGCCGCGCTTCATCTCTCTTCGTTTGAATGGAAGAAACCATGTCTAGTCGGAGGCGCCTCATCACTGGCGGGCACATCCTCACGATGGACCCATCGAGAGGCGACTTGGCGCGTGGCGATATTCTCGTCGCAGATGGTCGCATCGTCGACATCGCCCCTAAGATTGCCGCTGACGATGCCGAATGCATCGACGCAAGCAATGGAATCGTTATTCCAGGGTTAATCGACACCCATCGCCATACATGGCAATCCGCTTTGCGCCATCGTCTGGGTGACGAAACGTTTCTCGGGTACGGTTGCGCCATGCTGCGCGATCTAGCGCCGCTCTATACGCCTGACGACATTTATATCGGCACTTTGTTGGGTGCTCTCTCCGCACTTGAGGCAGGCACGACCACCCTGCTCGACTGGTCTCACGCTCTCAACACGCCCGCCCATGCGGATGCCGCCATTGCAGCGCTCCGAGAAGCTGGCATCCGTGGTATTTTCGCTCAAGGCTGTCCT
>MKVY01000032.1:102136-138440 GCA_001899525.1 Rhizobiales bacterium 65-9 | reverse complement strand
GTTCTCTATTCAGACGACGCACTCGTCACACATGCGATGGCGGCTCGCGGACCTGAAATGACGGTTGCCGCCGTAACGCGCGACGATTTCAAGACCGCGCGAGAGCTCGGACTCCGCCTCAGCATGCATGCCGGTGTGCAACAGTTCGCCAGCCAGTTCCGCGCCATCGAGACCATGGCCGCCGACAATCTGCTCGGCCCGGATTTGACACTCATTCATGTGTGCGCCTCAACCGCACTGGAAATGAAACTGATGGCCGATCACGGCGTTAGCGCCTCCATTGGCCCGCAGACGGAAATGATGATGGACGGCGCCGGCGTACCGGCTTTGGGGCGGCTTCTCAATGCTGGCATCAAGCCCAGCCTCAGCGGCGATACCGAAACCTGCGCCACCGGCGACCTTTTCACTCAAATGCGCTTCGCGCTTGGCGTTGAGCGCATGCTCACGGCCAACCGGCTGCTGCCGGAACTCGGACCGCCGGTGACCGTGCGCAACATGCTCGAATTTGCGACGGTCGCTGGCGCCGCCGCCTGTGGACTGGAAACACGGGTGGGCTCGCTGACCGTCGGTAAGGATGCGGATCTTGTCGTCATCCGCAGCACTGATCTGAATCTGACGCCTGTGACGGATCCAGTGGGGGCCGTGGTGTTAGGTGCTCATCCCGGCAATGTCGATATCGTCCTGGTCAGGGGCAAACCTAAAAAGCTCCAGGGACGCATGGTTGGCCTGGATCTCGATCGCGTCCGCCAGAAAGCCGCGGCTTCTCGGGATCGCCTGCTTTCGGCGGCACCCGGACATCGGCACTATTGAAACATCCGTTCGATCGATAAGGAATGACCATGATCGAAGCAGCATTTGACGCAGACGTCGTTATTTCGGGAGCAGGTCCGTCAGGCTTGATGGTCGGGTGCGAGGCGGCATTGGGTGGTGCGCGCGTCATTATCCTCGAGAAGCGCGACGGCCCCACCTGGTCACGCGCGGGGACGCTGGCACCGCGCGTCATGGAAATCTTTGAGTCTCGTGGGCTGGCGGAGCGCGTTCTCAGTCGTGCGAAAGAGCTGCACTCAAATCCGTTTAGCCAGCACAATATCTGGGCTGGTCTACGTCCCATCAATTATTCGGCCCTCGATAGCGATTATCGTTACATCCTGATGTTCGCTCAACTCGAGACCGAGAAAATGCTTGCCGAGCACTTCCGCGCATTGGGAGGTGATCTGCGGCTACATTCCGAGGTAACAGACGTAAGACAGACCGAAGATCGCGTGGAAGTCCTATATCGCGATGCGGATGGTCAAGAGCAAACGCTTCGCGGTCGCTATCTTGTGGGAGCGGACGGAAGCAAAAGCACCGTTCGCAACAAAGCCGGCATAGCCTTTGTTGGACAGCCCGCAAGCCGCATCGCCGTCAATGTTGACGCCTTCGTTGAAAACCCGAACGAAGAGCCGCTGACTGTCTCGAACACCGAAGCCGGCTGGGCCATGACCTATCCCCTGCGGGACGGCATAACGCGATTTGCCTTTATTGATGCGGCCACCTGCAAGCGACCGCCTAGTGAAAAGATTGAGCTGGACGAAGCCAAGGAAATGTTACGACGGGTGCACGGCACCGACTACGGCATTACACGTGTGGATGCGATCAACTCTTTTCACGATGCCCTGTTTGTCGCTGAGAAAATTCGCGATGGTCGTATTTTTCTCGTCGGCGAGTCCGTTCGCGTTCATTATCCGGCATCGGGCGTCGGTATGAACTTCTGCCTCCAGGATGCCTTTAATCTCGGCTGGAAACTTGCCGCCACTTCCACCGGCCGGGCTCCCTCTTGGCTTCTGGACAGCTACGCAGACGAGCGGCTGCCTGAAATCAACGCCCTTATCGACGACGTCAAGAGACAGCTCGCCATCCAATTCAATTTTGATGCCGAGCATGTGGCGCTGAAACGTTTCCTGGAGCGCGATATTCTGCCGGACTCCGAAGTCAATCTGAAAATATGTGAGAACCTTGCCGGACTTTCAGCTTGTTATCGCACAACGGCCGAGGCCGATGGCGTGATCGGACGCCGGCTGCCAAACCTCAAGGTCACCGGCGGCCCATCGACAGCGCAAAATACTTTTGAATTGCTGCGCGGCCAACGTTTTCTGCTTCTCGATCTGACGGGCTGCGCGACATTGCCTGCGGTTCATCCCGACGTTCGTGTCGAGGTCGCCGCCGTCGATCCGGGCGAACGCGCTGCGCTTCGCGGCCTGTCCAGCTTACTGATACGTCCAGACGGCCATGTCGCTTGGGCGCATAAGCAATCCCTCGATGTCGTTCTGCCCGAAGCTGAAATCCGCGAATGGCTCAATTTGCCGACAGAAACAACGCTCTGGACAAAGCCAGCTCAGATGTTTGCCAAAACGGGAGCCCGTCAATGATTAAAGTAATTGGGCTCATCAAACGACGCCCCGATATGACTCGGCAACAATTCAAAGACTATTGGCTGAATGAACACAGCAAGTTGGAACGCGCTTCGCTCCAAAAGAACCCGGTCCAAAGAATCGTTGTGAATTTCGTCGAGGATAACCTGGTCGACGAAGCCCCCTTCGATGGCATGGTCGAGATCTACTATGCCTCCATCGAAGACATGCGGCACCAATGGTCAAGCGGTCATGATGGTACAATGAAAGCCGATGAGGCAAATTTCTGCGATCCAAACTTCCGCATCTTCTTCCTCGCGGAAGAAGTGGAAATTGGGCGCAAACCTATCCCGTAATAGGCGCTATCCAATCCAGATAGTCGCGGAATCCAGCCATCTCTTCAACAGGTCTTCCATGACATCGATGTCCCCCGATATTCGCAAGGCCATTCCACAGCTCGGCCCCAATATATCGCCGGAGATGTGGAACACTGTTTGCCAGCTCTATGCACCACTGATGGAAGGGGTGATGAACGGCGTCGAGATGAAGCTCGACATTCCCTACGGCGATCACGAGCGCCAGAAGCTCGACGTCTATAGGCAGGCCGGCGACGGCGGCAAGCCCGTCTTCATCTACATTCCCGGCGGCGGCTTCGTCGGCGGCGACAAACGCACTGATCCAATCTTCTACGGCAACGTTGGCGGCTGCGTGGCGCGCGAAGGCATGGTCGGCGTGGTCGCCAATTATCGGCTGGCGCCGGACGCGAGATGGCCGCTAGCCGCCAAGGACGTGGAAAGCGCTGTCAAATGGGTCAAGGCTCACGCGACCGAATTCGGCGGCGACCCCGCCAAGATCGTCATTATGGGCCACTCGGCCGGCGCCGCCCATGTGGCGACCTTCCTGTTCGACCCTGACATCAGGGGCGGCGACATCGTCGCCGGCGGCATGCTGTCGAGCGGCCTTTATGAAGTGCGTAAGGACGAAAACCGCGACAATATTCTGGCTTATTTCGGCAACGACACGAGCCAGTTCGATCGCCGCTCGGCACTCAATTATATAACGCAGAGCAAGGTACCGGTCGCCGTCTCCATAGCCGAATACGACCAGCCACAGCTTAGTACGCCGGGATTCGACATGGCCCGCGCCCTAACCTTACGCGACGGCAAGAGCCCCCGCATCCGTTGCTTCGACGGCCACAACCACTTTTCGACGGTGGCCAGCATGGGCAGCAAGGACAACGACTTCGCCGAGGTCGCCATCGAGTTCATTCGCGCGTGTACGAGGTGAGCGCATCAGCATAGGCGCTGTATCAAAGAAGCGCGGGCATTACCGGAAAGCATTCCTCAATCCAATGGTTGCGAACCTGCAATAGTTAACATTACGACAAATGTACTATCTGCTTTGGTGCTCCGCTCCAATCGCTGTCGCCCGACGCATCGTATCTCGCCTCTCATTGCCGTTAAACGGTCGGCCCGGAACTTCCAGGACGCCGCACCCGAGACATTGCCATTGGCAGTCACAGATTTACGACGAGGGTTGCGATCTCAATCTCCCGCCGGCTGACACACACGGTGGCAAGGCGGCTCGTCTGCCTGCCACTTTCCTACAGAACCTTCCGTTTCAGAAGCTGTTCGAGCCAATCAGCAAAGACCTGAAGCCTCCGGGAAAGATGCCGGCGATGCGGATAGAGCAGATTCATCGGCATCGGTGCGGCCCGATGAGTGGGCATCACCTCGACGAGTTCGCCGGTGTCGAGATGATGGTTGACGTCGTAGGCCGGGATCTGGATCAGGCCAAGGCCGGCGAGGCAGCAGGCGATATAGGCTTCCGCGCTGTTGACAGTAACGCGGCCACGAACCGGCATCATCCGCACCTCGCCATCCTCAACCCATTCCCAATCCTCGACGCGGCCAGTCGAGGGCGAGGCATAGTTGACGACGAAGTGCGCGCCGAGTTCGTCCGGGGCGCCAAGCGTGCCATGTTCGGCAAGATATCCGGGGCTGGCAACATTGATCAGGGGCAAGTCTCCGATCTTGCGGGCAATGAGACCGGAATCACTCAAGGGACCGACCCGCAGTACACAGTCGACGCTCTCCTCGACGAGGTTGACCGCACGGTCGGTGACACGCAGTTCGATGTCGAGCTGCGGATGACGGGCGAGGAACTCCGGCAGCGCCGGCGCGATGATAAGTCGGCCGATCCGGCCAGGAACGTCGATGCGAAGGCTTCCGCTTGGCCCGACCGATGTCTGCCGGAACAACCCTTCCGTCTCCTCGACATCGGCGATCAACCGCAGGCAGCGTTCATAAAAGGCTGCGCCGTCCTGCGTTGGTGAGACTTTTCGGGTGGTGCGATGCAGCAGGCGGGCGCCGACCCGCGCTTCGAGATCGATCACGGCGGCTGACACCGATGAACGCGGAATCCCGAGCGTATCGGCGGCTCGGGTAAAGCTCGCGCATTCGACGACGCGGGTGAAGGTGCGGAAGAGATCGATGCGGTCCAAGGGCGTCAGCTCTTATTGGTCGCCGTTTCCGACAAGTGATGTCAGAATGACTGGCTTTATGACAAATCTATAGACGATACGGTGCACTGCAGGAAGCGGTCCATGGGTGGCCGCTAGGCAACCCCATGGAGGCCGACGCCAATGACCGATCACAGCATCAAGGGTAAAACCATCCTGATCGCCGGCGGGGCGAAGAATCTCGGCGGATTGATCGCGCGCGACCTGGCCGAACAGGGCGCGAAAGCGGTTGCGGTCCATTACAACACCAGCGCCACCAAGCCCGCCGCCGACGAGAACGTAGCCGCAATCAAGGCAGCGGGCGCCGACGCCTTCGCCTTCCAGGCCGACCTCACCACAGCCGGCGCGAACGAGAAACTGTTCGCGGACGCTAAGGCGGCGTTGGGCGGCATCGATATCGCCATCAACACTGTCGGCAAAGTGTTGAAGAAGCCGATGGTCGAGATTTCGGAAGCCGAATATGACGAGATGACCGCGGTGAACTCGAAGAGCGCTTTCTTCTTCCTCAAGGAGGCCGGCAAGCACGTCAGCGACAACGGCAAGGTATGCACGCTCGTCACCTCGCTGCTCGGCGCCTACACGCCTTTCTATGCCGCCTATGCCGGCACCAAGGCACCGGTGGAGCATTTTACGCGGGCGGCCTCGAAGGAGTTCGGCCAACGCGGTATCTCGGTGACGGCGATCGGCCCGGGTCCAATGGATACGCCGTTCTTCTATCCCGCCGAGGGCGCGGACGCGGTCGCCTACCACAAGACCGCGGCGGCGCTGTCGAACTTCTCCAAGACCGGCCTGACCGACATCGAGGACATCGTCCCCTTCATCCGCTTCCTCGTCTCGGATGGCTGGTGGATGACCGGCCAGACCATCCTCGTCAACGGCGGCTACACCACGAAGTAATCTACGAAGCGGCCGGGATGAGCCCCGGCCGCATCCGTTTCAACTCATTTTTGGACGGAGTCCGCCTCGCGTCGCCGCTCCGGGAGTCTCACCATGAGCAACCGATTCCAGTCTCTGTTCGACGTGCAGCGCGAGCACTTCCTCAGCGACGCGACCAAGAGCCATGACTGGCGGATCGATCAGCTCGACCGCATGGAGCGCCTGCTCATCGATAACAGTCAAGCGCTCTGCGCCGCGCTCTATCAGGATTTTGGCAAGCCACCGTTCGAGCAGCTCTTCGAGATCACCGTGCCAAGCGGGGTGATCAAATACTACCGCGAGAACCTGAAGACGCTGATGGCGCCGCAGCCCACCCCGATCCCGGCAGGACTGGAGGCGACCGGCAACCGGGGTGTCATCTACAAGGAACCCTATGGCGTGACACTGGTGATCGGCCCGTTCAACGCGCCGATCCTGCTGCTGCTCGATCCGGCGATCGCTGCACTCGCCGCCGGCAACCCGGTGATCCTGAAGCCGGCCAATACCACGCCGGCGACGGCGGCGCTGTTTGCCAAGCTGATCCCGGAGTATTTCGCACCCGAGAACGTCGCGGTCGTCACCGGCGGGCGCGAGGAGATCGGCGAGCTGCTGGCATTGCCCTTCGACTTCATCTTCTTCACCGGCTCGTCCGCCGTCGGCAAGGTGGTGATGCGCGCGGCGGCCGAGAACCTGACTCCGATCATCCTCGAACTTGGTGGGCAGAACCCGACCATCGTCGATGCGACCGCCAATCTCGACATCGCCGCCGATCGCATCGCCTGGGGTCACAACGCCATCTCGGGTCAATGGTGCATCGCGCCGGGCTATGTCTATGTCCATGAGAGCGTTGCTGGCGTCTTCATCGAAAAACTCAAGGCGTCGATCGTCAGGATGTATGGCGAGGACCCGAGCCGGAGCCCGGACTTCGCGCGGATGATCAGCGAGCACGATGCCGAGCGCGTCGCCTCCTATATCCTGCCCGAAAAGGTCGTGCACGGCGGGCGCTTCGACGTGAAAGCGCGCTATGTCGAGCCGACGATCCTCTATCCCTCGACCTGGGACGATCCAGCGCTGCAGCAGGAGGTGTTCGGTCCGGTGCTGCCGGTCATGCCGTATCGCGACCTCAAGGAGATCGTGGGGATCGTGAAGTGCAAGCCGAAGCCGCTCGCCGCCTATATCTTCAGCAAGGACCAAGCGACGATCGACTTCGCGCTCGGATCGCTCTCGTTCGGCGGCGGCTGCATCAACCAGACCAATCTGCATTGCTGGATCGACAGCCTGCCGTTCGGCGGTGTCGGCAATAGCGGCATGGGCAAATACTACGGCAAGGCCGGGTTCTACGCGCTCAGCAACACCAAAGCCATGCTGATCGGTAATCCCGATCTCGAGCTCGATGTCTTCCCGCCCTATGCCGGGAAGGACATCGCGAAGAATCTGAGCGTGTTTTCATGAGGGGGATGGCGCCATGCATATGCTGATGGTCATTATCGGCGGGGTCGTCCTGCTCGGCGTCTTTCTGCTGTTCGGCCAGCTCTGGGGCGGTACGACGCCCGCTCTTGCGACCGCAGCAAAGGTCTTCATTCCCGTCTGGCTTGCCGTGTCAATCGCCAACCTTTGGGTCGGGGTCAACAGGGCCGGCAACACCGTCGCGCAGGAACTGCCCATCCTGGCTGTCGTCTTTGCGGTCCCAGCCATCGTCGCCGCCATCGCCATCTGGCAATTCGCCCGCTCCTGACCCGCTGGAACGGCCATGACCAACAGCTCCACAAGCACCAAATCGCCGGACCATCACCCGCTTCTGCGTCGCCGCGACGGTCATCATGCGCGCGTGACCTTCGAAGAGCTGTTCTTCGACCTCGTCTATGTCTTCGCGGTAACACAGCTCAGCCACGAGCTGCTGACCAACCTCAATCTGACGGGCGTCATTGAGACGTTGATCCTTTGGTTCGCGGTCTGGCTCGGCTGGCAA
The DNA here is from genome assembly GCA_001899525.1 of Rhizobiales bacterium 65-9. Lineage (GTDB taxonomy): Bacteria > Pseudomonadota > Alphaproteobacteria > Rhizobiales > Beijerinckiaceae > Terrirubrum. The sequence continues at coordinate 130,645 of MKVY01000032.1, read as the reverse complement.
TATACCTGCTGGGTTACCAACTGGTTCGACCCCGAGACGCCGCGAATTCGCGGCCTGATCTTCGCTATCATGCTGGCGGGCCTCCTCATGGCCTCGGCGATCCCCGGCGCCTTCGGCGAACGGGGGTGGATCTTTGCGCTCGCCTATATCGCGATCCAGGTTGGGCGCACCGCCTATATCGTCTGGGAGCTGGGCTCGGATCATCCGCTTGCGGCCAACTATCGGCGAATGCTCGGCTGGCTCTCGATCGCCGGCGTCTTCTGGATCGCCGGCGCCTTCGTCCAGCATGAAGCGCGGATAGCGCTCTGGGCGGTCGCGATCCTCTGCGAATATGTCTCGCCGATGTTCGGCTTCCCACTGCCGGGCCTCGGCCGCTCCAAAACCAGCGATTGGACGATCGAGGGCGCGCATCTCGCCGAGCGCTGCCAGCTCTTCTGTATCGTCGCGCTCGGCGAGACACTGCTGGCGAGCGGCGCGACCATGGCGCGCGCGGAAAACTGGGATGTCCCGATCCTTTCCGCGCTGCTTGCAACCTTCCTCGGCACGCTCGCCATGTGGTGGCTCTATTTCGGCACATCGAGCAAGGACGCGACCAATGCCATCACCCATTCCGACGATCCTGGCCGGATCGGCGCCTATTTCCACTATGTCCACGCTATCCTGGTCGGCGGGGTCATCGCCACCGCCGTCGGCAACGATCTAGTGCTCGCCCATCCGCATGACGGGCTGAAACTCGCCTATGCGCTGACACTGTCCGGCGGTCCGGCGCTCTATCTGCTCGGCAGCGCGGTTTACAAGAAGGTGGTCTACGGCGGGCTGCCGGCCTCGCACATCGCCGGAGTCGTCGCCCTTTTGGCGCTCCTTCCCGTCGCGTCGTTCGTCGATCTGCTGACCATGGGCTGGCTGACAACCATCGTCATGCTCGCGGCAGGGTTCTGGGAAGGCCGGTTGGTCCGCAAGCGGCGCGAGGCGGCCAAGTCGCAGCCGTCGACGCGTTGACCGCGGGCGCGATGAGGCCGTTCGGCATGTTGCGTTCAAGGCCACCCAAGCTGGTTCGGTACAGCGCGCCCGATGATGTTATGGCGTTCTGGCGGGCCTCCTGCGACCGCTGGCTCGAGAAGGATGCCGCCTTCGACGCGGCATTCCGCGAGCGCTTTCTCGATCTGCACATGGTGGTCGCTGCGCGTCGATACGACGATTGGATGGAAACGCCAGGTGGCGCGCTGGCGCTGCTGATCCTGACCGACCAGTTTCCGCGCAACGCCTTTCGTGGCACGGCGCACATGTACGCCACCGACCCGCTCGCTCGTCGCTATGCAAGGCAGGCGCTAAAGGCCGGGCATATGGGACAGGTCGAGCCGGACCTGCGGCTGTTCTTCTGCCTGCCCTTCGCTCATTCCGAGGATCTTGGCGATCAGGAGCTATCGGTGTGGCTCAACGCTGGGCTCGGCCAGCCCTGGCTGGAGCATGCCGAGAGCCATCGCGACATCATCCGCCGCTTCGACCGTTTCCCGCACCGCAATCTCATGCTCGGTCGGACCACGACGCTGGAAGAAGACGCCTACCTCAAGGGAGGCGGCTTCAAGGGGTAAGGCCCGAACGATCTCTCTATGTGCGGGAAGGAAGCGTCGACGACTTCGAGGATGCCGATGACAAGGATCAGATGATCTACAATCTGGAAGGCTTCGGCATGGGCAAACGGTACTCTATAAGCGCTGCCGTTGAACTTCGAAAAGCCGAATTCGGATCTAAGCCTTGAGTTGTTCAGGCAATCGGCATCCTCGAAATCAGGTCGGAAAGGCCCCGGCTTGTACGGCCGAGGTTTGCGCGGGTGCTTTAGTCACCACACTGCCTGTTGGGGCGGAACCTCTCGCCGTCCTCATCGTCGAAAGGGTTGGGGTAGATCGGGACATTGAAAGCCGCCTGGAGGGAAGATAGTGAATCGCAGCATCATCGTCCGAGGATAAAGCCCTCTTACAAGCTTTGAAAGAGAGCGACGCTCCCCCAGACCAAGTAGGCCCTTAAGCAAACTTCATTCTCGGCCTTATCTCTTCCCCGAAAGCTCGCACGCCAGATACGAAATCGGGAAAGCTAAACAGCATTCCATCGATCCCGGTCGTCTCGATAATCCGGTCAAGCTTCTCGGCGACGGTCGCATGCGATCCATAGATGGCAGGAATGGTCATAAAAGCGCTATGTCCATCTTCTGCCGACCGGGTCATCCCGGTTGTCTGATATTCCGAGATGCCTTTTGGGTTGGTGTCCATCTTAGCGCTAGCAATCATATTTTTGATAGCACCTTCATCTGCCTCGGCCATAATGCGGTTGGTCTTGTCCTCGGCCTCGCGGTCGGTATCGGCCGAGATGACGTGAAAGACCGCATAAGTTCCCACTTGGCGGCCACGCTTCTCTCCCGCTTCCCGGATGGTTTGGGTGATCTCCTTCAAGCGTTCGCTGCCAGCTTGGACAAAATTGCGATCAGCACATTCGGCAACGAACTTAGCACCAGCCGGCGACTGCCCCGCACAAACGACGGTAATCCGATGCTTAGGCATGGGAAAGCTTTCGCAATCCTTCAACTGGAAGTTTTCGCCCTGGTAAGTCGCGCGGCCATTTTCCCAAAGCATCTGCATGACCTTGAGATATTCATGCGCATAGTCGTAGCGCTGTTGATAGTATTTGTCGCCCCGCCATAGTCCCATCTGCTCGTACTCGGCTTTGTTCCATCCCGTCACGATATTCAACCCGCATCGGCCATTGCTGATATCGTCGATGGTTGCAACCATTCGGGCGATCACAGCCGGATGATGTGCGGGGATTGTAACCGACGGAAATAATTCGAGCTTGGATGTCACCGCTGCCAACGCGGCCATCAGCGTGAAGCTCTCGAGGCAGGCATCCCAATAACCGGTCTCGCCGCCGAAGCCACGGTATTTCATCATCGACAGCACCATGTCGAATCCCTGCCGCTCTGCTTCGATAGCAATCTGCTTGTTATGCTCGTAAGTCGGCATGTACTGCGGCGAAGCCTTCGATAGGATATAACCATTCTTGCCGTTAGGCAGGAAAATCCCGAACTTCATTCAGTCCTCCTTCAGATAGAGCCGACGCGCAACGTCACCATGGATTTAAACTGATAAAGGCGTTCGCCCAGCGCCGGCCCATCGAGAATTGCGACAACAAGCAGAAGCGCGCCGGTCACGATCTCATGAACGGAGGGCGAAACGCCCAGAACCGTGAGGCCACTGCGCACAATCGCCAGAACGAGAACGCCCGCGGCGATCCCAATCGGATGGCCCACCCCGCCAGAGAGCGAACCTCCGCCTAGAATGACCGCAGCGATCGCGGGAATCATGACATTCGACAGGCCAGTCGGCGAAGCCGCCGACAAGCCGAACGAAAGCAGCGCGCCGCTGAGAGCCGCCAACGCACCCGAGACAGCGAAAACGCCGACGAGCATGTGGGACGTGCTCACGCCAGCAACCCGGGCGGCATGACGATTGCTGCCTGTGGCGACAATATCGCGCCCGATCCGGGTGTACGTGATCAGCACTCCCCCTGCGAGAAAGCAGGCTATCGTGATCAGGCTTCGCAGAGAAAACACGCCCAGGACTGGTACGTTCATCGCAAGGGCGACCGAAAGATCATTGAAGAGAACGCTCTTGGATTCCGTCAGGACGTGAGCGATGCCCGTGAAGGTCAGTAGGCCACCCAGGGTTATCGCGACCGAATTCAGACCCAGCCTGATCATCAACAGAGCTTGGATGATGCCGCCCGCGATGCCGATAAGCACGGCGACGGCCAATCCGAAGACCGGACCGTTCGAGCCGACGATGACGGCGACACACCCGCCGAGGATAAACATTCCCGCTACGGAGAGATCGAACTCGCCGATGAGCACTGTTAGCCCCAGGCCGAGCGCAACCAAGCCTATCATAGCGAAATTCTGCAGAACGCTGAACATCGTTGTCGCGTCAACAACGACTCCAGCAAAGACCGCAGAGACTGCAAACACCAACGCGACGAAGAGAAACAGTACGCAAGCGCGAATGATCGGCTCCGCGATGAGCCTGGATATCGATGTCATGATCGCTACCGCCCCTGGACGAGAACCGCGACAAGCAATACGAGCCCAGTAAAAAGGAACTGATATTCCGTCGATACGCCGTGCAGGAGCAGGATGGCGCCCGCTCCGGTGATAACGACAAGCCCCGCCAACGTGCGTAAGGCCGTCCCCTCACCGCCACCGATGAACGTACCGCCAACGAGGACGGCAGCGATCGCTGAATAGTCGTAGCCAATGCCGTATTCTAAACTTCCGGCGTTGTAGCGCGCCGCTAGCAGGATGCCTGCTATGCCGGAAAACAGCCCGGCGAGCGCGTAGACGCCTACGGTCGTGCGCCATAAGCTTATGCCTGCCGCCTTCGCGGCGGTCATGTTGCTGCCCAGCATGACGATGTTCCGCCCGAAACGGGTAAACCTCAGGATGAAATCCGCTAGAAGCACCAGAGCCAGCAGCACCCACCCCGATGCCGGGACCGACCAGAACGTGTCGTTCAATCCTTGTAGCTGCGATCCGCTCGCATAGATCATGCTGCCTTGGCTGATGAGCTCAGCGGCCCCCGTCATCAGACCCAGAGCCGCAATGCTGACGATAATCGGATTGGCGCGGAACAGGCCGATCAACAGCCCCTGGAATCCGGTCACGACTGTGGAGAAGACCAATGCACCCACCGTTGCTAATAGGCCCGATTCGTACCCGGTGAGCCATGCGAACATCATCGCTGAGCAGCCCGTGGTGACGCCAAGCGCGAAGGACAGCACATTGCCGCTGATCGTGATCAACATCATTGCCACGGCAACGCAGCCGATAACCGAAGCCGTATTGACCAACGACAGGAGATTTGGCGCACTGAGAAAGCCCGGCGTAAACATGGCCGTCAGCAGCAGAAGCGCCAGCCCCAATGGCAGCAGCGCCCCATGCGTCGAAATCCACAAACGAGGTCGAAATGCCATCAACCGTTCGACCCAGAAATATTTCGGGCTCATCGTGTTCAAGCTGCATTCTCGTAGGTGAGCGGATGCGTGATGTCGAGCAGAATGCGGGAGGCGGAAATCTCGTCACGGCCATAGAGCGAGACACGTGCGCCCCGATACATGGTGAGAACCATGTCCGCGAGCCCGACAACTTCCTCGAGGTCGGTTGACGTCATCACTACGGCATAGCCTTGATCGCACAACTGCCGCATGAGGGCATAAATTTCCGCACGCGCTCCCACATCGACCCCGCGCGTCGGCTCGTTCATCAGGAGAATGCCGGACCCAGGCGTTATGCAGCGGCCAATTGCGATCTTCTGCTGATTACCGCCACTCAGATCCCCGCAACGCGAGCGAAGGCGGTCTGGATTGACCGTCACGATGTCGGCGAGCCGCTCTGCGAGCTCTCGAACGGGCGCAGGCAACAGCAAACCAAAGCGCCGCACAACGTCAAATTGCGTGGCAGCAAAATTCTCCTCGACGGAAAGGTTGAGAAACAGCCCCTCGCCGGCACGATCCTCCGACACGAAGCGCATGTTGCGCTCGAGTAAGGTATGGACCGATCCCAATTTCAAAGGCATGCCGTCAAGGACGACCGAGCCCGTTGCGTCGTGTACGAGCCCCGCAAGGGCTCGTACGGCCTCCGTCGCGCCGGAACCCATTTGGCCGGCCAGACAGAGGATCTTGCCGCGAGGAACAGCAAAATCGAGACCACGTATCTTGCCGGGAACCATCAATCCGCGAATCTCGAGCGCGCCGACTGAAGACATTCCGCCGGCCTGCGGATACATCTCGGAGAGCGAGCGACCCAACATATGCTCGACCAGTTTCCCGCGGGAGATATCCGCAACATCAGTAGAAATAACGTTTTCACCGTTGCGCAAAATGGTCACCCTGTCGCACAGATCCATCACCTCGCCTAGACGATGGCTGATGTAAATCATCGTCTTGCCGTTGCGCCGCAACTCCCGGATAGCGGAAAAGACGCATTCGATCTCGCGATCCGATAACGTCGCCGTCGGCTCATCCAGGAAGAGAACTGCCACGTCGCGCACCATCATGCGCGCGATTTCCACAAGCTGCTGTTCGCCCAGCGCCAGCGTTCCCGCCCGCCGTTCCAAGGACAGATGCGCAAGGCCAACGAGGTTAAGTGCTCGCCGGGCACGCTCGCGCAATTCATTTCGCCGATGAAGAAGCGGCACGCCGCGGCAACCCAGCCAGACGTTATCGAGAACCGACAGATGAGGCGCTATGCTGAGTTCCTGCGATACATAGCCGATCTTCAAGGCTTGCGCATGTTGCGTATCGGCTATTCCGTGGACCTCTCCTCCTATGAGCGTCTGGCCATCATCGGGCTGCAGTACGCCGGTCAGAATTTTGACCAGCGTACTCTTGCCAGCTCCATTCTCGCCGCATAGGGCATGCACTTCCCCCGGCGCCGCGGAAAACGAGACGTTACGTAACGCCTGAAATCGGCCGAAATTTTTGGAAATGTTTCGCGCTTCGATTACAGGCATCACGGTGCAGACTCCCTCAACCTTATCTACCAGTTCAGAAGGTACAGTCCGTCCGGAAGGTCTCGACGTTCTGCTTCGTGATCGCTACCATCTCGAGAATATTCTCCTTCTTAATCGGCTGTCCGGCGAAGTGCTGCTTTAGGGTTGCTACGGTCTCACGGCCAGTCCGAGCGGGCATCTGCGTGGCCGTGCCGAACTGCTCGCCCGCAGCAATCGCATCGATGCCCATTTTGGCGCAATTGCTCGCCACCACCATGGTCTGGCCCTTGCCCGTTCCCAGTGGGATGCGGGCCGCCTTAGCGGACTTGATCACGCCGAACGCCATGTAATCGGCCATTGCAAACACAGCGTCGAGTCCTCCGCGTGCGGCAAAACGGGCGAACAACTGACCCGCGATCTGCTCGCTACGTGCCGTATCCCACCGCGCATCTTCGACTGCGACGATTTCAATTTTTGGATTAGCGGCAATAGCGTCCTTGAAGCCTGCTATGCGCGATTGAGGTGTACTTTCCGACAATGTGCCCGAAATGATCGCTACCTTGTAGGCATCGCGGCCTTTGGCGGCGTCAGATATCATTTTGCCAACGATCTGACCGAGAACCTTCTGATCCTCGCCGACATAAGAGAGGTACAGATCGTCATGACCGCTCGCAATTCCCGAATTGATTAGAACGACGGGAATGCCAGCGGCCTTGGCACGCGTCAGCGCGGGCAGTAGCGCGTTCGGATTCGCCGGGAACAGGGCGATCGCGTCGTACTTCTGCGCAATCGCATCGTCGATCTGCTGCGATTGCAAGGCGGCGTCGAATGGCCCGCCAAATACGCTCACAGCCATTCCGTTCTTTTTTCCCTCGTCCTGAATGGTTTTGGCGACCGTGCCGACAAAGGGATTACCAAGTGCAACTGTAATGTGCGCAACGCGCTTTTCTTGAGCGACGGCGGGAGTCAGGAGGCCTGTCATGGCCAATGCAAAGAGGAATGCCGGTACTCGGAATGCGGGCATAACCAATCTCCTATGTCTTGGAACAGGAAAACGACCTGTAGCTTTACGATTGTGACCAGATCTGCCGATTTTTTGATCAGGCCCCGAAAGTCTGCGGAATAGTTGGATCTCGGCATCCAGTTGCGCCCGTGACCCACCATCGCTAGGCTTCTTGTCCAGGTAAGACACAAGAAAACTTGGCACCGGAAGTGGGTAGGCGTCGGCTGCGAAGCCCGCGTCACTACCGGAAGGGGAATCGATGGTCGCAGTTACGCTGCAAAGAGCTGACAATCGCCAACCACGAGAAAGCTGGCAGGGCATCGTCAGCAATCTATTCGGGCTTTCCGAAGCGAGGCTCCGCGATGAGTTCGACTTTCGCGGCGAGGCGGCGCATTCACGCATCGGCGACCTCGATCTCACGACAATTGCCTGCAGCAGTGAATACGTCGAGCGGTCGGCGCGGCATATCAACGAGGACAATCGGGAGATTGTCGTCCTGGTGAACGTCCGGCGCGGCGAGCTGCACCTGCGACAAGGCAAGGTCGCCCATTGCCTCGCCGCCGGCACTTCCCTGCTCTATGCTCCGAACGCTCCCTTCTTCTGGGAACACGAGCAGAGTACCGAAGTACAGAACGTGGCCGTTCCCCGCCGGCTGCTCGCAGCCGCCGTTCCGCAGCTCGACAAGCACTTCCTCATCCCGCGCAACAATCACACCGGCATGTGGCGTGTCGCGGCGGACTTCGTCGGATCGCTCTCCAACGAGATGCTTCGCATACCTGATGCGGCTGCCGGCACCTATGCCAGGCAACTTATCGACCTGATCGCTATCGCGATCGAAGCCGACAGCAATGAACTGCACATCGAAAACTCGTCCGTTCGCAGCGCAACACTTCGTCGCTGCATCGGCCACATTCGCCAACACCTGCACGATCCCCTGCTGACGCCCACCCATATCGCGGATACCGTCGGAATATCCCTGCGCTATCTTCATCGTATCTTCAGCGATGCGGGCGCATCCGTCGGCGAGGTGATCCTCGCCGAACGGCTGAAGTTCGCATACGCGCGGCTCGCTGACCCGATGCATCGCAGGTTGCGTATAGCGGAGATTGCCTATCGCGCCGGATTTCGCAGTCAGGCGCATTTCGCCCATGCGTTCCGGGCACGATACAGCATGTCGCCGTCCGATCGGCGCAAGCAGACTCCGTGGCATGGCTGAGCAAGGTTCTGATCCTCGGGCCACTCCTTGGTCTCTGCCCTGCACGATCGAAGACATGCTTATTTCTCCTGCTTGCGGAAATGATCGATGATTTCGGAGCCGGTCGCGAACCAGACATCCTGTCGTGAGCGTATGTGCTTCAGAGCCTTGTCAAAATACTTGCTGCGGAACGGATGTCCGATGATGAAAGGATGGAGGCAGATCGACATCACGCGTCCGGTGGTCGCGCTGTCTTCGTAGAGCACGTCGAACTGATCCTCGATCATGCGACCGAATTCTTCCGGACTGCGTTTTAGATCGAGAATGGCGGGGATATCGTTGATCTCGGCAGAATAGGGAATCGAATACATAACGCCTGATTTGACGTTCATTTTGTAGGGCTGTTCGTCGTTCACCCAGTTGCCCACATATTCGATGCCGGCCTCGGCCAGAAGATCGGGTGTGCGGGTCGTCTCGCTGAGCGCTGGGCTCACCCATCCGCGAGGCTGCTTGCCTGTTGCACTCTGAATGGTCTTGACCACCTCCCGTATGAAAGCGCTTTCCTCCGCTTCGCTCTCCTGCGTCATCAGGCCGGAATTGTTCTTGCCGTGGCCCATCCATTCCCAGCCGAGCTGTTTGCCAGCTTCGATGATCCGCGGATAGAACTGACAGACGTCCGAATTGAGAGCGACCGTACCCTTGACGCCGTGCCGCTCCATCACATCGATCATACGCCAAATGCCGACGCGCGGACCAAAGTCGCGCCACGAATAGTTAAGGATATCCGGGCGTAGGCTGGTTGTAACAGCAGCAAGTGACGTTGACGGACGATCAAATAGAAAGTGCTCGATATTTGGGATGACCCAGACGGCAACGCGGGCTCCATTTGGCCAATGCAGTGGTTTACGATCAACGATTGCTGAATAAGAGAAACGTCCGTGTTCTTGAGGAACAATTGTCATTGATATGGCCTCCCTGGCATAGGTACGAATAAAACCGCTGACCCTTCGAAGGAAGAAGGATCAGAAGCGGATCGAAGAACCGTTCGTCAGAGATCTTCACGACGCTTGATCGAGCGACCGGATGTATTGCAGTGTGGCGTCCAGCGGCACGACGTCGGCGTATTTCTGATTGAGATCGAATAAGCTCTGGTCATGCGCGAGCTTTGAACGATCCCCCACCGCTTCAGGAACGACAATCGGCCGGAAGCCGCTTTGGCAGGCATCGACAGCACTGGCGCGCACACAACCGCTTGTCGTGCAACCGGTGATAATCAACGTGTCGACTCGACGATTGACCAACCGGGACGTCAGATCTGTTCCAAAAAAGCACGACGCATATTTTTTTGCGAGAAGGACATCCCCACTCTTCCGATCCAGACGCGGATCGATATCTGGACCGTCCGTGCCTGCGATAAGACTCGTGACGCCGCTTTGTTTCAGCGCCCATATGCCTGCATCTTTCACACTGACCTCGTCATAGGCCACCGTCGAGAAGATCAGCGGAATGCCTTTCGGACGCGCCGTCGCAATAAGCTTGTTCGTTGATTCAATCTGCGTATCGAGCGCGGCACCAAGGGGACGGTTCGCATCTGTGAAAGCTTTTACGAGGTCGACAATCAGGATTGCCGGCCAGTGTCCGAACCCAATCGACTGTCCAAACCCCCGCTCCTTGAAAAACTTTTCATCGTCAGCACGGCTCGCCATCTACACCATCCGAAAAATTATGTCTCTTCTTCGGATAGGTTGCGTGGCGGCCGCGCACGATCAAACCTGATCTGGCTTGTGTGCACTCTCAAGACAAGCTTTGGACACTTTCACACAAAACGTCTCCGCAAAGACATTCGCGAGAGACATTTAAATCCCGAGGAAAGCTTGAGCGAAGCAATTTTGAGATTCTTGCATATGGGTCTAAGCGCTTCATATGCAAATGCCTATGGTCTAACTGGAAAAATTGCTCTACGCGGAAGAGGCTATCGCGAAACGTGTATTCGCGTCCCAGGCAACCCTCCACAAGCTGGAGATATTCTGCCTCGTTTGCCAGATGCAAAGTGTCACGCGCGCTGCCGAAAAAAATCGGCGTGGCGCAACCAGTCGTAACCGCGCATCTTCGCTTCCTTGAGGACAAGCTCGGCACCAAACTGTTCGCCAAACAAGGACGCCGTATCGCTTTGACCGCGGCTGGCGAACGCGCCCTGCACTGGGCAACGGAGATCGTGACACGCACGCGTGAATTCGAACGCGAACTGCGCGCGCCAAGTAGCGAACCAACGGGCGCTGCGGTGATTGCCGCCTCTATGACTGTCGCATCTTACACTCTGCCGCCCGCGCTGGCGCGCTTCAGCCAGCTCAATCCCAATTCCGTCGTTACGTTCAACGTCTCAAATCCGCAGTGGGTGACCGATGCTGTCCGCAGCGGGACCTGCGATTTCGGCGTGACCATTCTCGACCCACGCCATGATATCGACGGCCTGGTCGTCGAACGACTATGGGACGAACAGCTCATTCTCGTTGCCGCGAAGGATTTTACGCTGCTCGGCAATACTGCCAAGGCAAAGGAACTAAGGGCCGTCCCATTCGTCAGTTCACCGCACAATCAGGTGCGCCGCGAGGTGGAGGAAGACTCGTTGCGCACCTATGGCATCGTGCGCGAAAACGTCAAACTCGAGTTTGGTCATCCGGAAGCGATGAAGCGCGCTGTCCTCGATCACGCCGGCGTCGCGTTTGTGATGGAGACTTCCGTTAAACCGGAACTGGCTGCTGGCCAGCTCCGCCACATAGCAACGCCACAGCTCAGCCTACCAGTGCCTACATTCCTCGTTTTCCGCAGAGGTAAGGCTTTTTCGCCTCTGCAACGCCTGTTGCTCGATTTCCTGCGCACCGAACTCAATCCGATCAAGAAAGAGGCAGACAAGGCCGGCAATCCAGATCATCGTATAGGCCTGAAACTCCTCAGCGCCGAGCAAGCTGTGGTTGAACACATAGCGCCCGACGACATTGGCGAAATTCAAAAGAACGATGGCAATAAGTGCAACCCCGAGGGTCACCTCCAGCGCGCGCATCAACGATCCAACGGCTGTGTTGATCATAGGTTTCTCCTGCCCTCGCCTGAATACGTGCCGGGATGAGCCACGCGCGGCCTTTCTATTGGCTTCTGCTGGCCTGCAAGCGCGGCATTAAGCATCAGCCCAAACACCCGTTATTTGCTTCGGGCGCGTTGGGCCGCCGCCAACAATACCTCGTAATCCGCCTTGAAATTCGGATTGGCGGCATAGACGATCGGCAGGATCGACACGACATTGTCGATATATTTCTTTTGCTCGTCGGCCGGCAACGTGAAGACCTCGCCGCCGTTTTTACGCCAGACCTCGAGCGCGGCCGCCTCGTCTGCCACACCCCATGGAACGATGGCGTTTTCCGCGTTCATCGCCTCTTCGCGCACGACCTTTTCCAGATCCGGGCCGAGCGATTTGAGAAAGCCGCTGTTGGCGACGATCGGTGCGATGATCACCGATCCCGGCAAAGCCGTCATCGCCTTGGCGACGTCGTAATATTTGAAACCTGTATAGACTGTTAGGCCCGAGATCGCTCCGTCAATGGTTTTGTTCTGCATCGCTGGCAATACTTCGCCCAATGGCATCGAGAGCGGCGACGCCCCAACTTTGCGTTAGGGCTCAAGATGCAGCGGCGCGCCGCCCGGCATGCGCAATTTCTGGCCTGCAAGATCGGCGACCTTGCGCACCGGCTTGTGGGACAAAAGATAAAGCGGCGAGTGGACGAAATAGGCTATGGGCTCAAGATCCTTGCCCTTGCCGAACTGCGACAGCACGGCGCGGGCCGCTGGGTCTGAAAACACCTTGCGGCCATGTTCAGTATTGTCGAATAGGCCCGGCATGTCGAGAACGAGGAAGCGAGGCTCGAGACCGACCAGGAAGCCGGATGCCACCGAGATCATCTCGATCGTACCCAACGCCGTTCCTTCGACGGTCGCCGGAAGAGAACCAAGTTGATTCGAGGGATAGAATTCGACCTTGATCTTGCCCGGCGCACGCTTCTCAACGCCCGCAGCAAAGACTTTGTACCACTCCTGAGCCATGTCGTTGACGGTCGGCGTCGCGATCTTGACCTTGACCTGCGCCTGCGCAGTCCAGGCCAACACCAATGGCAGGCCAATCAGTACAGCCTTCAGCATCAACTTCATTTTATCCCCTCCCAGGATGAGCGTCTGGCGTCCGGTTAGAACTCTGCCGCACAAGCGTCCAATACATAGTTTGGACCATTCTCATAGCTGAATGACCATTAAATCAGCTGCATCGCTTCAGGTGCTCGTGTCGGGGATGGGACATCGGCGGCGAGCGGTATTGGCCGCCTCAAAAGTCCTGCCCTCTTCCTGCGCGGATCGCCGCTGCGCGTCGATCGCGCGGCATGGCCTTGACTTAACCGGTGGCACGCGACGCCAGTGAGAGTGAGTAGCGGTCGTTATCTTTACAACAGGGATTCATTTGATCGAAGGGGCCCGCCGGTTATGGATTTCTTTCGAGACCGATATCAAGAACGGCGACTATACTGACCGCTGAGCAGAAATAATCTATAAGTTCAGGGCGACAGGATTATACTGGGCGATGGAGATGATCCCTATTACCGTGATTGCGGCAGACGTTTTGATCCTCCTGGCTGCTCGAGTGGTCCCCGAACGCGGGTCTTCTACACCGAGAACTGCGTAACCCACCAAGATGGCCGATAGTGACGAATCCGACAACTACACTATCGATGCCGCGAGCCTCCATTGACGCCGCACCAGTCGCGTTATTCTTCGCATAGTTAAGATCTCGACAAACGTACTATTGAGACGATCGAACAGAGATCAATCGCGGCGCCACTTCTAATCGGCTATTTCGTCTACAGTTTTGTCCTCAGCCCCAGGCGTTCTAACCGCGGCAGGACCTCATCTCTGAAGTACGGAAACTCCTCGGCATAATTGACAAACGAAGCAGCCATTCCGTCGTATCCGATATCGCTGATCATCTTGAGTTCCTCAGCGATATCGTCCGGCGAGCCGATCATCGGATAACTGCCATTACCGCCAATATGGCGCATGCGCAAAGCATCCGCTCCATGAAGATTACGTGCTTCAGGGTTTGGAAACTGAAGATCGAGGAGATGATCGTAAGCATCAAGATCGCCATTCTCCTCCACGTAATAGCGATGATAATCCAACGCCTCTTTACGTGTCGGCCGGCAGACGTAATAACCGGCGGTGAATATTTTAATATCCTGGCGATTGAGCTCGTTAGCACGCGCCCGCGCCGCGGCAACCGCCTTGGCACCCTGTTCAGGCGTGACCAGAAGATTAAATAAGATATCTGATTGCTCAAGCGCAAAATCCTGGCCTGCAGGCGATGCGCCGGCATTCATGATCAGTGGGCGGGATCCAAGATACGGCTTGGGATTGGAGATCAATCCTTTGAGCTTGATAAATTTGCCGTCGAAATCAAATTCGCCTTCACTCTCCCACAAACGCCTTATCACCTGCAGCCATTCCTTGCCGTAGGCATAGCGCTGGCTGTGCTCGCGATTCTCGATCCCGAACATATCGAATTCGTCCTGGTTCCAGCCGCAAACAACATTCATCGCCATACGGCCACGACCGATGAGATCGGCAGTTGCAAACTGCTTTGCTGCGACAACAGGATGGAATAGCGGCGCGTGGATCGTCGAGAAAATAGTGATCTGCTTCGTATGGGCGAGAAGACCGGCGGCCCATAACGTTGGCTCGAGCACGGAACCATGAAAATTGGTTTCGCCGCGATAGCCCTTCCAACGCGCGATCGGCAGCAGAAAATCCAGACCCGCCGCATCCGCCATCTGCGCGAGTTCCAGATTGTCATCCCAGGTCGCTCTCCAGCGCTCCGGCACCTTGGTCGCCGCGCGCCCGGACGAGCAATTGGCGGCGAATAATCCAAGCTTCAGCTTGTTGCCATTGTAGAGCGAAGAACGGGTATTGGCTTGAGCTCGTATATTCACGAGAACGTCTCCTCTGAACGGTCATTCGTCCTCTACCAAGCGCCACTGTGAGGATGGCTCTTTATGTAACTCACATGAGAGTTACTGTCAATGTGAGAATCCGCCCCAGTCGCGCCTGACCTCCCGGTCGGTCGATCAACGCGCGCTGATATCGCCCGACACCGAGCCTTCCCGTTTCGGCACCGCATCCAACAGCACCACTGCAAGGCGGCATGGTGCTGCGCTACGATTGACCCAGGCGTGATCGGTGCCGCGCTGGATCAACACATCGCCCGCGCGCAGGGTGACGAAGCGAACCTCGTCGAGGAACATGTCGATTTCGCCATCAACGCAGATCACGTAATCGACCGTGTCGGTGCGATGCAGCCCATGCATGACATTGCCGGGTTGGAATTCCATCATGGCGAAGCGGCTTCCACCTGATGGTGGCGCGGTCCCAAGAATGCGCAGGCCCTCGTCCGCGGCACCCAGAATGGAGGTAGGGCTTGCGTCGGTCGACCACATCAACGTCGACGAGATATCGCCATCGGGAAACTTATGATTGGCGGCGAGCCCATCACTGAGGACAACCGGCTTTCCCTCCCCATTGTGCCCAGTCACGATCCGGCGAAATGCCGGGGCGGCCCTCTGTCCCTGTTCCATTATCCTTGCCCCCAAGCATCACCGTGTTTCAGATACCGAGATATTCCTTCTGAATCGTTGGAGCCGACAGCAGTTCACTCGACGTGCCCTTCCAAACGATGCAGCCTTTACGCAGCACATAGTGGTAATCAGCGATCCTGGTGATGTGCGCGATGTTCTTATCGATCACCAGAATAGATTGGCCTAAGGCTTTCAGTTGCTCGAGACAGTCCCAGATTTCGGCGCAGATCTTGGGAGCAAGTCCCTCGGTGGCTTCATCTAGAATCAGAAGCGTCGGATTGGTCATGAGTGCCCGGCCGACCGCCAGCATCTGCTGCTCGCCGCCCGATAATTGATTGCCGAAATTGTCGAGCCTGTGCCCTAGGGACGGAAACATCTCGAGAACTCGCTCGAACGTCCAGGGCGCGGCAGCCTTACGACGGTTCGCGGCAGAAACCACAAGATTTTCCCGCACCGTGAGATTGGGAAAAATGCGTCGGCCTTCCGGCACCAGTGCTATCCCGGCCTGGCAAACCTGGTAGCTGGTGCACCGATTGATCTCCCGCCCTTCGAAACGGATCGAACCGCTGCTGCGCAGATCTCCCATGATCGACCAGACTGTCGTGGTCTTGCCCATCCCGTTTCGCCCGAGGAGGGTCACGACCTGACCGGCTGAGATATCGAGGTCGATACCGAAGAGCACCTGGCTATCGTCGTAGCCGGCACGCAGATTACGGACTTCCAGCATCTGCGGCATCCTCTCCCAGATAGGCATTGCGGACGGCCGGGTCCCTGCGGATTTCCTCGGGCGTTCCGGTGGCTATGCAGTGGCCGTAGACAAGCACAGAAATGCGATCGGCGAGCGCAAACACTGCATCCATGTCGTGTTCCACCAGAACGATCGTGTACCGGCGCTTAAGCTCGCGCAGAAGATCGACCACGCGATGGGATTCATCCGCCCCCATGCCCGCCATGGGTTCGTCAAGCAGGAGCAATTTCGGCTCCGCGGCAAGGGCGATGGCTAGCTCCAACTGGCGCTGCTCGCCATGCGCGAGATGCCCTGCCTCGACATCGGCGCGGTGCGCCAGTCCAACCTGATCGAGTGCATTCATCGCAGGGCCGGTGAAGCGAGAATCGTTCTGTGCATTCCGCAGAAATCGAAAGCTGTGACCTGCCCGCGCTTGAACTGCCAGGGCAACATTGGTCAGCGCCGAGAACTCTCGGCAGAGCGAGGTAATCTGGAAGGAGCGGACGATGCCGCGCCGCACGCGCTGCGGCATGGACAGCCGGGCAATGTTCTCGCCGAAGAATCGGATTTCGCCCGACGTCGCCGCTGCTTGCCCAGAAAGCTGTGAGATCAGCGTCGTCTTGCCCGCTCCGTTCGGCCCGATGACCGCGTGCAACTCTCCTTCCACGACATCCAAATTGAGGTCATCGGTCGCTTTCAGCGCGCCGAACATCTTATGCAGATGGACAATCTCAAGTGCCGCAACCATCACGATCTTCCTGGTACGAACAGGCCCACAAGTCCCCGCCTGGCGAACAGCACGATGACGATGAGCGCTGGCCCGAAGAAGAGCGGCCAGTATGTGGTGAGGGTTCCGAGCCCCAGCTGCCCCAGGATATAAAACCCGGCGCCAAGCAATGGCCCCCACAAGCTGCCGACGCCGCCGATCAGGATCATCGCAATGAGCTCGCTCGAGCGTGCCATCGAAAGATCGGCCGGACTGACGAAGGAATCCAAATTCACCATCAGCACGCCAGCAAAGCCGGCGATTGCCCCGGAGATGGTGAAACATGTGAGCTGATATGGATATGGTTCGATACCCAGAGCGCGCATACGCGTTTCATTCTGTCGAATGCCGCTGATCACGAGCCCAAATCTCGAACGTGCCAGGCAGAAGAGAAAAATCAAACAGAGTGCGAGAGAAGCAAGCGCAAAATAATAGAACGTCGTTCGATTTGAGAGATCTAGTCCAGGCAGAATCGAACGGCCACGCATGCGCATGCCATCATCTCCGCCATACTGCTGCAGGGACACGGCGTAATAGTAAATCATCTGCGCAAAGGCGAGTGTGATCATGATGAAATAAAGTCCGCTGGTCCGCAGCGAGATGGCGCCTATGATGCAGGCACTCAGCATTGCCGCGAGAATAGCAACGGGCCACGCCACCAGCCCATCCGTCGTCCCTGCGATAACAAATGGACCAAGCGAAAGCGGAACCTCATTGCTTGCATGCCAGGCGAGGATTGCGACAACGTACGAGCCGATGCCGACAAATGCGGCATGCCCCAGGCTTACCATACCGCCAAAGCCGAGGACGAGATTCAAGCTGCTGGCGGCGAGTGCGAAGACAAGGATGCGGCTGGCGACGCGCAGATAGAATGGTTGTTCCAACACCTCAAAGACGAAAGGTGCGAAGGCAAGTAGCAATGCGAGCGGCGCAACTCCGGCCAGGATGAGAAGTCTATGTTTTATTGGCAATGACAGCAGTTTTTTAAGCATGGGCAGGAACCAATCCGCGCGGCCGCCACACGAGCACGATCGTCATGAAGACATAAATGGCAATTTGAGAAATGCCGGGCGGCAGAAAAACACGTCCAAGCGTATCGGTAATGCCGACAAGGACCGCCGCAATGGCGGTACCGCGAATAGAGCCGATGCCGCCGATGACGATTGTGATCAGGCTTTGCACGAGAATCGCCTCACCCATGCCGATCTGCACCGAATAGATCGGCCCCGCCATAGTACCAGCGAGGGCAGCCAGCGCCGCGCCGCCGGCAAAAACCGCCGTGTAAAGATCACGTATATTTATGCCGAGCGCGCTGATCATGCGCCGATCGGACGCCCCAGCCCGTACCATCATGCCGAGCTTGGTATGCGTCACAAGAAAATAGAGCAGGATCGATACGACGAGACCAGCAGCGATGATAACGAGACGATAGCTGGGATAGAGCAATCCTGGCAGAAGCTCGATGCTCCATTCGAACATATCGGGGATCGCGGCCGGCAGCGGCAGCGGCCCCCACACTACGCGGACAAGCTCGTCAAGAAACATAATCAGACCGAAAGAAACGATGACCTGTTCGAGATAACCGCGTGAATACAGCTTTTCGAACAGAAACCGCTCCAGGACTGCGCCGAGAATGGCGGTTGCGATCACCGCGGCGAACAATGCGAGCAGGAACGATCCTGTGGCCGGCTGTACAGTGAACGCAACATAAGCGCCCACCATGTAGAGGGAGCCATGCGCCAGATTGACTAGCCGCATGATTCCCAGCACCAGCGTCAGTCCGGATGCCAATAGGAACAGTGTGACGCCGAGTTGCAGACCATTCAGCGTCTGCTCCAGCAGGATCGGAAGCATAGAGTGTTCTCCCTACCGGCGATTTCAATTCCTCTTCATCGAGCATTGCTCGACAAAATCATCGCCGTGCAGATCGAACACCTTGCCACGGGTCTGCTGCTCCACGACGCCGGCAGCTGTCTTCACCACTTCGAGCAGGTGATAGTCCTGCATGGGAAAATGATTGCGGCTGAATTTGAAATTCCCGCGCACAGATTCAAAATCAGCCTTTTCCATCGCCGAAGCGAGCGCAGCATGATCTCCGGCGCCGCCTGTCTGCCTCAGCGCCGATGCCAGGAGGCGAGCCGCATCGTAAGCATATGCGGCATAGAAGGGCGGAACGGCGTTATACTTCTTGCGATAGTCGACCACAAATTTTTGATTGGCCTCGTTCGGGAGATCCGGATTCCAGGACGCTGTCTGATACGATCCGATTGGAGCATCGCCCATGCCAGGAAGGTTCGTTCCATCGATCGAAGATGCCGTATAGAGCGGGATCTTGGACATGAGCCCAGCTTGTGCATATTGCTTGACGAAATTGATCGCGAGGCTACCCGGGTAGAAGGCAAACACCGCTTCCGGTGCTGCCAGACGGATTTGGGTCAGTTCTGCGGAGAAGTCCTGTTGGGTCATCGGCGTGAAGACTTCCTTCACGACACTTCCCTTGTAATATCGCTTCAGGCCGGCGACGACCTCACGGCCTCCTTCGAAATTTGGCGCCTGAATATACAGGCTTTTGACGCCTTTGTTCTGCAGGTGCTGTCCCATCGACGCTGCGGTGTCGCTGTTCTGCCAGGATGTCGAGAAGAAGTAGGGGTTACAAAATTTCCCGGCGAGCTCGCTCGGACCGCCGACGGTTGAAATCATAACAACCTTAGCCTGCACCACTGGCTGATAAGCGGCCAGAATGACATTGGTGAGTGTCGGGCCGATGAGAATGTCGACTTTATCTTGCTCCACCAGCTTAGTGGCCGCCTGCAGGCCCACATCGGGCTTGGCCTGATCGTCCTGCTTGATGACTTCCACCGGTACGCCACCGAGCTTGCCGCCGTTCGCCTCAATCTCCATCATGATGGCGTTACTGACCGCCTGGCCGATGATGCCGAATGGCCCGGAGAATGTGGCCAGCAAGCCTATTTTTACGGGCTTTTGCGGCTGCGCAATCGCCGCCGTGCAAGACAGGCAGCTCGCGACAAGAAGAGATGCGAATAAACGTCGGCTCATTTTCCCCTCCAAAATGATTGAATTTCTTGGCCGTACGAACCACGTGCCAACCACGCGCACTGCGGTACGATTTTGATTGTCGACTAGAGAACCGCCAGATCGGCTGGAAACCGGTGCATGCTCCGTGCACCCGATTCTGTAATGACCACGGTGTCCGCGAAGACGGCGCCCGTTTCGCCATTCCGCCATTTGGGGTCGAACAGATCAATATTGAATGCGAAAACCATGCCTTCTCGGAACTCATCGCCGATCGTGGCAAGCGCTTCCTGGTCCGCTTTCAACGCATGGAACCGATACCGCGGATATTCGAGTGAAGCGAGACCGTGTCCATGAATGCCGGTCTCGCAGATGCCAAGACCGGCATCGTCGATGACGCGCTTGACCTCGTTCATGCAGACGGAGATCGATTTTCCTGGCCCAAACAGGTCGAGCCCTTTTTGGAACGCCGCCACGCATCCATCATAGATACGCTGTGTGTTAGGATCCGGCTTACCGAGACAGAACGTGCGCTCGACATGGGTGAAATATCCGCCGATCTTGGGATGGATCTCACAAGTGATGAGATCGCGAGCTTCCATCGGCCGTATGGTCGGCAGGCGGAAAGGATGAGGGAACGGATAGCGATCGCATGCCCACAGGAACAGCGTCGGCTCCTCGCCGCCATCGGCTAGCATAGCTTGCATCATGCTTGCGTAGACTTCGGATTCACGTACGCCAGGGCGCGCCAGATCCCGGCAAACCTGCAGCATCTTGTCGCCCAGGGTCGCGGCGACCTCCAGCATGTCCAGCTCCTCGCGGCTCTTGATGCAGCGTGTGGTTTCAAGCAGATCGTCGAGATTGACAAAACGGGCATGCGGAAGCGCGGCCTTGATCGCCTCGAACACGCTGTGCGGCAGCCACCCGTCCGGATCTAGCGGCCCCGAAAGACCATCCATGCCAATCACCCCGCGTTCGAGGCCCATCTCCTTGATCTGCGTGACGACGGTCTCGGCCCAGGAATTTCGGCGGCAACGCACATCGTTCACCCAATCCTGCGCCCGTTTCCAATATTCAACGAAAGTCGGCAGAGATACGAAGGAGACGGGTTTGCCCTCAGCGGGAAACACCAACGTGTTGTTTTCCGCATTGCCGCCGATCGGACAGAGATAGCGCGCATTGGCAGTGCAGAAGTCCCACATGGTTGGCCAGCCCCAGAGTACGAGGCAATCCAGGCCGCGAGCCCGCATTTCCTTGCGCGTCATGGCCCAGCGTCGATCACGCTCAGCTAGAGAGAGCCGGGGAAGTTCGAGGCGATCACGCATGCCGGCCCCCTTTGATTTGAAGGTCAGAACAAACTCGGGCGGAGGCATTGAGCCTATTTCGCCTGATGATAAATACCGCCATATCCGCCTCCCAGTCGGAAACTTGCCATTTCCAGCGAAGGCGCTTAATAACTCACGTGAGAGTTACAGTCAATCAGGACGACCTCCAAATTGAAATCATCGAAAGTCACACCAGATCGCGGAGCGCCTTCGACGCGCTTGGACACAAAACAAACGACCTCGCTGGAGCGCGGCACAGAGGCCGCACCCATCAAGCGTCGAGATGCGGCGGCGACAAAGGCGCGCATTCTCGAAGCGGCAATGCAGGAGTTCGCGGCGAAAGGGCCAGACGCCCGCATTGAAGATATTGCTGAAATGGCGGGCGCCAATCGGCGGATGGCATATTTCTATTTCGGTAGCAAAGAAGGACTTTATCTAGCGGCATTGGAAGCGACCTATCTTGAGCTCGCAGAAGTCGAACAAGCCATAGATGTTGACGCACTCGGGCCGGTCGAGGCGATCGCTGCGCTGGTCTGCGTGAAGTTCGATCATTTCATCAGATATCCGCGCTACGTGAGCTTCCTGAACATTGAGAACCTTTATCAGGCCCGTCACCTCGCCTCTTCAGAGCGCATCGGGGAACTCCGTGGTCCGCTGCTCACAATCATAAGCCGCGTATTGCAGCGTGGTAAGACAGCCGGCGTGTTTCGCTCGGATGTCGATCCATTGGAGCTCTACTTGGCGATCAATGCCTTGGGATACTACGTCTTCTCCAACCAATATACGCTCTCCACGGTCTTCAATGTCGATCTCATGTCACCGGAATCCTTGGCAAGGAGGCGAAGCATGATCGCCGACATGGTGACGTCATATCTCACCAATGTGGATGGATCCGCGAAAGCGGCAACTGCTCGCCAACGGCTATCGCATGAGGAAAAGAAAGACGCGTCTTCGGTAGCGAAACCTAAGACTCCGGCCTCGAGGAAAAGCCGATGACCGTTGCGCTCATTTCAGGAAGCCCGCGCCCCGGGTCACAATCCCGACGGATAGCCGATTATATCGTGCGGCGCCAATCTGCAATGTTCGGTGCGACACCCATCGAACTTATCGATCTCTTCGAACTCGAGCTGCCCTTATGGACAGGGGACTTCGGCGCGCATCCAATCAGGGATACTGCATCTAAATGGCCCAAGATATCGGAGGCACTAAAGCGGGCAGAAGCGCTGATCGCGGTCGTTCCCGAGCACCATGGAATAGTGCCGCCTGCAGTCATGAATCTGCTTCTGCACTGCCAATACGAATTGGCACATAAGCCGGGCCTCATCGTCGCAATCTCGGCTACCGACGGCGGTGCTTATCCGGCAGTCGAACTGCGTGCGGCGTCGACCAAGAATAATCGACTTTGCTGGATTCCAGAGCAGGTGGTCATCAGAAATGTCAAACAGTCCTTGACCGACGACAATCCAAATCCATCCGACCGCACGAAAGCTCGATTAGACTACAGCTTAACGCTTCTCGATCAATATCGGCAGGCGCTGAAGCGTGTACGCGAAAGCGGAATTATCAATCATGTAACATTCGCGTTTGGCCTTTAAGGTATGGCAAGAGCCCGTTCTTCCAACACCAACCAAGCAGCTAATCATCACATAACGCGCGTTGAAGGGATCATTCGCCGTTCATGCTTAATAGCAAGGAATACGACACGTGCACTATTGCGCCCTTCCCGGTTTCGGCTTCGGCAAGCATAGTACGTTTGTCCAGTTCTTAACTATTGGGGGATGCTCGATCGATATCTCCCTAAGCGCACCTACCCTGCTCTAGCGATCTTTGATCGTTTCTGTATGCAGATAGAAGCTAGCTACGCCTGCGATTCCTGGTACGTGGCTCTGAGGAACCGCTCCGTCTTTGTGAAGGACGCCACGACTGCCCGCTTGAGGTCTTGATACCAGACTTGCTCGGTCGCGTGAGCGATACGATCGACATTCAATGTCAGGATGTACTGCTGCCCAAGAGCGAATGCGGCGCGTGTGAAGAGATATTCCAAACTCCTGTCGAGGGTGTCCTCGTCCACGTCAAAGATATTGTCGTGGACGAGCAGTCCGGGGTGGCGGAACTTGGTGGCTTCGTTCAACAGCAGCGAGATGTCGTAGATGAAGACCTTCTCGCGCTCCACGCTGTGGCTGCCATCGTCGTCGATGCGCATGACGATGTCGATCACCTGTTTATTGGACGTGGTGCGAACGTCGAACGACGCCGATCGGTTTCCTTGGATGAACTGATGGATATCGAGCATCGTCCGCTGGACAGATAGTAGGTTTTCCTTGGCGGCGGTTATGCTTCCTTGCAAACCCAGCAGCCCAGCTTCCTTCTCGGATTTCATCGACTGCTTTTCGAGCGCCAACTGATCGTATCGGCCTATGAACGCCTTGAGCTGGCCGAGCTCCTCACTCTTGATTTGGTATGAGGCATAGGTCTGCCTGAGACTCTTGAGTTGGCCCTGTTGGTTGATAACCGCCAGCATCTTGGAGTACCGCTTGTCGAGATCAGCCAACTGCTTGTTGATGTGCCTGATCTCGGCGTCGACCAACTTGGACTTCTCCTCCAACACGTGACGCTGGAACTGATCGATCTTGTCCTTGAATGAGAGAACTTCCACGAGGTCGCGTGACACCACGGTTCCAAGCCCAGACCGCAGGCTGTCGAAGAATTCGCGGATCTCGTCGCTGTCGACTGTGGCCGCGGAGGCGATCGGCGCCATTCTGGCCGACCGCTGGCTCAACGCCTCCTTGCGGCGGCGGAGACTCGCCATTTCCTCGTCGATGACGAGCATATCGGCCTGAACGATCTCAAAGGCCGGCATGGTTTCAAGATTCTCGATCGCCTCGTTGATTGCAGCGACCTCCTCATCCAGTGCATTCAGATCCGACCGGGCGTCATCAATCTTCTTTTGGCGCAGCAGCTTGACGCTGTCCCTGATGCGACCTTCCTCGCTCGTGATGCGCTCGATTTCCTTAAGTGTGTGACGTACTTGGCGATAGTTGCCTATGTCGATGCCGAGCAGCATCAGGTGAGGTGCGTAATTGTCGGGGATTCGCAACCGCGTATCGTAACATGCGACGATCGACTTAAATTCGGACCGCTCGTCTCGGATCAGAAGTCCCATCATCTCCCTGAAGCTGACGGTCTTGGGTACGCTGCCGGCGAACATAATGCCTGTGAGGAAGTCCGTCGCGTCGTCCAACTTCAAGAAGATGGTTTCGCGGTCTTCCGTTACTAGACGTGGCTGTTCTGCCTCCGCCAGAGAGCGCTTGAGCGTGTATTGCGTCCCATGCAGGGTGAAGCGCACGCAGATGAAGGTAGCCGGGTCGAAGACCTCTTCGGGAATGCGCGAAACCCGACTCTCGGACTTCTTTTTAAGCAGCGCGAAGTTGATAAACTCGATGCAGAGAGATTTGCCGACCCCGTTGTTCTTCGAGCTCGTCTCGTCTTTTTCGCCTAGGATGACGTTCATCCCGTCATCGAAGCGGATCGGTTCTATCGTCGCCGGTTCGGTATAGAGCAGATCAATCCGCATCGATCGCTACCAGGTAAGGCTCTTCGAACTCAAGGAGCCCGACAGCATAGAGGAAGGTCACGCCATACATGAAGGCGTTGAAGCTAAACCACTTCTCTCGTTTGAAATGGTCTACCACGTCGAAGATGCTTATGCGCTTCTTGCCGGATGCCCGGATGTAGCGGATGACTTCGAAGCCCACGACAGCGGGCGCCTTTTCCACCAGTTCGTCCTTAAGGAAGAGGCTAGGCATTCTCGACGACCGTATTCGGGAACACGTTGCAAGCGATCAACTGGTGGATCAGATAGAAGCGCACCGCGCCTTCATCGAAGCCGGCGTCTCCATCCCCCATCTTTTCTATCGTCTCGGACACCATGGCTTCCAGCGCTGCCTTCGGGTCGTTCCCGCATCGCTGTAGGACGCGGTCGCTCCAATTCGTAAGGTATATCTCCAGCTTCAGCATACGACCATGGCCGAGGTCTGACTGACCGGTCACTTCCGCCAGGGTCGCCCCGTACAGAACGTACATTTCTGTGAACTGGCGCTTTAGAAATTCGGCATGGTCCGCGAACCTGGCGTTTATCTTGCCATCAGGGTCGGGATCCTTTCGGATGTCGGTCCGTACTATTTCTACATCCGCATCGCTCAAGACCTCGATCAGACGCACAAGAGTCTGGACCTCGTTGGCTTCGCGCGGGCGCCTGATCGATATGCCGTCTTTTAGATACTTTTCACAGGCTTCGAGCTTTTCCAGCGTGAGGTCGTCCAGCTTCACGATCAGATCACGCATGCCCCAGACCTGATCCTTTAAGGAGATCTGGAAACCGCCCTCGTCGCCCAAGCTGTCTTGCCTAAAGTCTGGTTTTTCGCCGATCATCAGGACGACGAGTTCATCATAGGCACTAGCGAGGCCGCCGTTCATAAAACCTGTGTACGTATGCTTTACTTTGGCAAGTGTCGTCGTCGACGTGACCTGGATGGCGATACGGGCCTCTTCGTCGCCGAGGTCGATAGCGTCGGCGTTCTTCTTGACGATATTGATGTTCTTTAGCTGGTAGCCGAAAGCTAGGTTCAAGAAATCTCTGAAGAAATTCTCGGATGCCACGTTGATGTCCTGGTGGTTCAGGCTGTTGTGCATTTCCACTGAGCTCTTGAGGATCGACAGGTAAAACACGATCCCGTCAATGCGTGCTTTGCGGTTCATCTAAAGGCAGGCTCCTCCGGCGCGACCAGGACATGATCCACCTGTATCGCCACTGTCATAGCGATCGCCACTTCGCGCTTCGCCCGCCGCATAAATACAAGCGAGTAGCCGGATCGCCGTCTGTCGTTCGGTGGAAACTGCCAGTTCTGCCACTATTGTTTCGCCCCCGACCCAACATCCCTCTTTTGTCTCAGAGAGTAAAGGTATCCGTCATATTCCTTGCGCCTCGCCGAACAACGGCCAGGCTATGGAGGCAGGAGCTGACTTAGCCGCTAGCAGCGATGCTGTTCTTCGAACGCAGCGATCGCGAGGCACTGCTCTTGGACTAACGCCTGAAAGTCCTCGAGCGCCAGATAGTAATGGTCCGCTCGGCCGCGAGCAGGTTTATGGACCTGCTCAGCTTGGCGGGTCGACTTCAGTCTGCCAGGTTTCGGACAGCAAAAGTCGAATAGCTGCCATTTCCCGGGGCGGGTCCGCGGTGACGGCTGCCCAACCAACATCATCCATTCCCGGCTGCCTAAAGCCTGCCCATCTCCGCCTTGACCGAAGGGCGAGACGTGTTGAAGCCCGAATGGTGGACCATCAATCCGCAGACCGAGAGTCCCAACAGCCAGCGACAGATGGCGGCAATGCGGCTCTATCTCGAGATCGGGTGCGCAGCGAGGCCGGAGCTTCCTGCCGGAGCATTTCCGGCCCAGATGGATTGCGGCGGCGAAAGCCTTCGGCCCGACAAGGCGATCATCAAGGTCTTCCTCGAGGAAGGATTGCTCACTCATCGGTTGAGTGGTGCACAACTGATCTTCGACCTCGCCCTTTCGGGTGGACGCTATCTCGAGTAGTGGGAGTCAAGCAGTCGGGTCAGTCCACCTCCTGGCCGATCACGATGGCGGTGACATTGTCGCGCCCGCCGGCGCGAAGAGCCGCCTCCACCAAGCCGCGAGCGGGGTGCCCGTCGAGGACGAGGTTGGCCAGGATGTCGTCCTCGGAAAGCATATCGCTGAGACCATCCGATCCCAGGATCAGGATGTCGTCGCGGATTGGGCGCCAGGCGCGCAGATGCGGGAAGAGCGGCACCGGATCACGAGTGCCGCCGAGCGACTGCGTCAGAGCATGGCTGCGTGAGTGCGTACCGCTCCGGCTCGCTCCCATCGTGTCATCCGTGCTCATCTGGAACAGCTCGGACTTCCGCTTCAGATAGAGGCGGCTATCGCCGATGTTGAAGGCGAAGCACTCCTGACAAACGAACACGACTCCGACGATCGTGCTTCCCATCCCCGGCCTGCCCCGACCCCCAGCGATGCTTTCGAAGATGGTGGCATTCGCTTCATTGAGGGCCGCAACGATACCGGCCTCGCTCACGAGCAGGTCTGCGCGCCTGTGCAGGGACTCGACGACCGCGCGGCTGGCTATCTCTCCTGCCTCGTGCCCACCCATGCCGTCCGCGATGACGGCCCAGCCCACTCCCGTGGTGGTGCTCAGCTCGCCTTGCCATTCTTCTCTGCTTCGACCACCGCTGATGATTGCGGCCAGGCCGAAGCAATCCTCGTTCGTCTTACGGACGAGGCCGACATCGGTCGCTGCCCAAACGCGGCGCCTAGCCACGCTTGCGCACCGCGGGTTCCGTCAGCTTCTGGTAGAGCTTCTCGACCATCTCTGGATCTCTGATGACAGTCCCGGAGACGAACATAAATCCGGACCGCCGAAAAGGGTCGCCGAAGAAGGGCCTGTTGGTGACGACGGCCAGACCGCGATCCTTGATGAGGAAATAGATGCTTCTCTTCTGGCTTTCCATCAACACCGGAGAACCACGATGGAATCTCTTGGCCAGTTCCGAACGAGGATCGTATCGAACTTCGTTTTTGCCCGCATCCGAAGGAGGTGCAGCCGGGATTTGAATGCGCACTGCGACGTCGAAGCCGATCAGGTTGTCTATCTGCCTGAGCACCCCGCCATGCAGCAGGGTTGGGTTCAACGCGTTGGAGGTGATCAGGAGGCGGGTCTTTGCACCATCCAGAGCCTCGTCGAGCAGGTCCTTCTGTTCATAGACCTCCATCGGACGAACCGGATAGTTCGCAAGCATAGTTTCGACCGTGGCAAGGTTCTGTTGCGCCATAGCAAGGGCGGCAGAGGCAGGGTTCCCTTTTCCTCCTCTTTCGGCCGCCGCGATAGTGTTCCGAACCGCGGCTTCGCCATCCGACTGCGCGCGCCTCAAAGCGATGACATCGGCCCTGAGTGGAAATGCCTTCGCCGTCTGCTTGCCCACGATGGCGTCGATCTGGTTCTTGGGATCGGATTCTGACAGGGCCTTGAGGAAACCCATCTTCTTGGGCCCGCCATTCTCGGCGAAGGCGCGCTCGTGAAGCTCCGAAAGCTTGCCGTCGATCGCGAACGCCACCTGGACCTCGCCGCCCTTGTCGGCAGCGAACACCAGTGCCACCGCTTCGCTGAAGACGTTGTTCCTGCGAACGATTCGCTTCAATGCCAGAACCGTGCGGCGGAAGTCC
>MKVY01000032.1:101180-102122 GCA_001899525.1 Rhizobiales bacterium 65-9 | reverse complement strand
GTGTCGATGGCCGGCGCTTCAGCCGGGTAGGGTCGGATCTCCAAAGCGCCGTTCGACTTCAATTCCGCCGCCTTGACCACCGCCGCACCCGCCAAACGAATGGGCAGGCGACGGATGCCGTCGTAATCGATTACAAGCATCTCCTCCTGAGGCACTTCTATGCTCTCGACCGCGAGACGCGCTTCGCCGGCTTCTGTCAGTCCGAAGCTCTGCAGGTCCGACGATCCGCTCTGGCGGGCGACCAACCCTTCGGCGACCAACGCGTTCACGGCTCCCACTACGACTTCCGGGCGAAGGCCGAGCATACGAGCGATCGTCTCCTCCCGAGACTCGCCGAGCGAGAGGCATCGCATCACGAATTCATGGATCGTAGGCAGGGTGCGTTGCGTGGTGGTTATGGCTTCGATCGTGAGGCGGAAGACGGGGAGGCCGACCTCGCCGTAGTCGACGAGCGTGAAGCCTTCACGGAACTGATGAGCGCGGGCGACTTCCTCTGGGCTCATGCCAGCGCCTCCATGCAGCAATCGTCGGGATGTTGCTCGATGTAATCGATCACGGACCTAAACGGGTTCTTGCCCGTGGCGCTCCTGCAGAACATCTGATCGCCGACGATGACAAGGCCGCTCTTCCCGCGTGACAGCGCGACGTTCAACCTGGGGGACTCGCGGAGGAAGCCGAGCTCACGCTTGTTGTTGGACCGGACGACCGAGTAGATGCAGACGTCGGCCTGCCTCCCCTGAAAAGCATCGACGCTGTTGCATTGAACGACTAGATCCGGCCACTCTGCAACGCCCTGCGACTCCATCTCCCGCAACAGCTGCACCTGACTCGTGTAGCCGGCGATCACCGCGACACTTATCTTCTGCTTCTGCGCCCTGGCGACGAACTGCAGACGTTGAAGCAGTACCCTTATCGCCCGGACTTCCCCGGGATTGTTGAAGG
>MKVY01000032.1:100624-101145 GCA_001899525.1 Rhizobiales bacterium 65-9 | reverse complement strand
TCGCCAGTTTCAATCCATGACTTGGGACAGGACTGTTCAGTCTCCCGCCGTAGAAGCATCGGCTGACGAGATCGCCGATGGGCTGGATCATCCGGTACTGATTGCGGAGTTCCGCCCTGTTGCCCTCGGGCAAGCCTTCATGATCGTCCAGGAATCTGTCGAGCAGGGTTGCCTTGATCTCGCGGTCGTCGAACTGGGAGAGAAGATCGTCTCCCAGGTCCTCGAAGAATGGTGGAAGCTGCTTGGGGTCGCCGACCAGTATCCATTTGCTGCTGCGCACCATGGGGACCAGTGCTTCGGTGGGCGTGGCTTTCGAAGCTTCGTCGATAATGCACAGGTCATAGGCGACCTCCTCCATTCCCTTCACCCCTGCGACACCGACGCATGTGCCGGCGATCACTTGGGCGGACGACAGCACCGCAGCGTTGAAATCCGAGGAGCGGCCCACTCGCAAGTGCCAGTCCTCGAGCATCTGGAGCCTGGCCTTGCAGGCTTCGATCTTCGGATCGCCGCTCAAGAAG
>MKVY01000032.1:93451-100601 GCA_001899525.1 Rhizobiales bacterium 65-9 | reverse complement strand
CCCGCCTCTTTGAGCTCTGCCTTCAATTCTCCGATCTCGCTGTCGATTTGGGTCGTCTCCTCGTCGGCGGCCTCAGTGGCCACGGCGTCGCTCGAACCGTCAGCGACCGCATCACGCTCGGACTCCATCTCAGCGATCTCTTCCTTCAATCGCTCCTGCCGTCGCAACAACTGGATGAGTTTCTCTACGCTCATTCCCGTTCTGACGGTGGTGCGATCCACGCCTTGGGCCTCCGCCCAACGCGTCATCTCATCCTCGGAGTTCTTCCTGGCATCTCTGATCCAATTTTCCACCCTGTTCTCGAGGAGCAGCTTCTTGCTGGCGTCGGAAATCCTCGGTTCGTCCGCGCGGCCAATGCGGATCAGATCGACGGTGGCGTCCATCGCGGCGACGCGCTCGAGAACGTTGTCCAAGGCGATGTGCGTCTGCGACGACAGCAGGATGCGGTCGGTCGGATGCTTTCGCAGCCATTGCACGACGATTTCGGCGATCAGCTTGGTCTTGCCCGTTCCCGGCGGTCCTTCGATCACCAGGAGGTCCTCGATGCCGAGGGCCTGCGCCAGAACGCGACGCTTCTCGCCGTCCAGTTCCTCATCGGTCGGCACCACGTCCGTCACCGGGGCGCCGGATCTCGCTTCGCTCGGCGTCAGGATGATCTCTTTGAGGCGGTCGCCCACGGCTCGATCGAAGATCAGAGCATCCAGGGCATGGGTCTGATGGCTCAGCGCTTTCTGGGCCGCAATCGTGTTGATCAAGAGTTCACCGCGGCGCGGCAGGTCCATCGGATTGCCGAAGGTGACATCCATCACGAGCTGATTGAACGATACGAGAGCCACCCGCCCCGCAATGCGGGTATTATTGGTCTGGACCAGGCGTTCCTGTCCCACCACGTCCTCGCCGGCGGCCAGCTCGGTGGTGAAGATCACGCGTTCCCCGGTTATCTGACGATCGACGTATTTGAGGGCGCTTCCGCGCCGCGTCTCGAGATCGGCTCTATCCTTCAGATAGCCACGCCAGGCCTTCAATATCCTTTGCGTGGCTTTCGCCTCCCGCTCCTTGGCCCTCTCGCGCTGGGTCGCGTCGGCCTCGATGACGAGCATCTCCAGCTGCCGCCCGGATTTCTCCGGGTCCTTCGCCCGTCCGAAGACGAAGTTGAAGGGGCGCGTCACGCCGTCGTCGCGCACGTTTGCCGCGAACCCGCTGCTGACCTCATTCGCCCGGGTGATATACACCATCTCAGACCAGCGCCCGGAGATGATCCCCTCGAACAACCAGGCTCCACCGGTGAGAACCACGTGTCGGTGCTGGTCGGTCCGGGTCTCCGGCTTGGCTTGAAACGAGCAGACCTCGGACAGCTCCTCGACGATGAAGCGTTCGGCCGCGGCCGCTCTCTCGACCCCCAATCTGTTCTCCAGATGGGCGACAACGCTGGTACCGAGCGACAGGTGAAGCGTCGCGCGTTCTGCGTTCTGGCTGTCTGCCGCGGCCACGGCGCGTCGAATGTCCTCCATCAACAACGAGGCGAGCACGGGCCTGCGCGCAGGATCGGTGCTCAGGCACCGCTCCATGATCGGCAGGATGAGCGGTGGAAGATTGGCCTCCTGCAATGCGGTCGCTATGTCGTCGTCGCCGTCGATGATGCGTCCGGCGACGCAGGAAACCGCCAGCGCAGCGAAGGAGAAGCAGTCGCGGCTGTAGACGTACTTCTCATCGTCCGGCTGCTTGGGAGTGTATCCAGGAGTATGATCGAAGCGGAACGTGAAGCCGGATACGACCGACCAGGCTCCGCCGTTGTCGACGAGCTTGCCGATGCCGTAATCGGCTAGCTTGGCAACGCCGGCAGCATTCACCAGTACGTTTTTCGGCTTGATGTCGCGATGGGCGATCCGCTTCTGCTGACCTACGCATATGGCGTCCAGAAGCGGTTCGCCGAAACGGTCCCAGAAGACAGCCCAGGACATCGATCCTTCGCGCTCGATGACGTCTTCGAGGTTGTCCTCCACCCATTCGAGGACGAGAAACCAGTTCCCGGCTTCGTCGCGGTCCACCTCCATCAGCTCGACTATGTTGAGGTGCGAGACCGACTGGAGGATGTTCACCTCCCTCTGGAAGGCCTCTCTGGCCCGACCGTCATCCGGACCGAATGGGACTCTCTTGATCGCCACGAGCGAGCCCGTGATGGTGTCGAACGCCTTGGTCACAGTTGCCTGCGCGCCCTTGCGCACCAACTCGGTCAGTGCATAGCGGTTCTTGAGCAACTCGGGCATCTAATGGAACGCCCTTGGCATCGAGAGGGCCGCCTGCCGGCAGGGTCGAAACTGCTGCTCCAATTCAATACCCTCAATAGTCGAGATGCGCTCCGGTGACCCTGAGCGCAAAAGCCACCCTGGGGCAGGCGTTCCCATGGGGCGTCCAAACGCCGCTCAAGAAGAGCTCGACCTAGTTGAAAGCCAAATCATCCATATCGCCCCGCCCCGCTTCAATAGACGCACGATATCAAGATGGTCCCGTTATCGCCAGAAGAAGAAATCCCAATACGACGCCGGTATCGAGCCATATGATGGCGGCACTGGATAGTTGTTTGAGGCCCAGGTGCTTCCTCAGTTCGGTGACAGTGACTCGACTGGCTTGAATCGTCGCTTCGTAGTCCACGAAGGGAGAGACCGGCATCAGGTCAGGCGCCCGGAATGGCGAGCCCTGCAGATGGAATATCGGCGCTTTGCAAAGTCTGGTAATATTGATCCATAGCAGCGCGAGCGAGTGCACTGCAGCGACCTGCGAGGATTGGCGTCAGCGCCGCCCGGTCTTTCGCCCCCGCGTTCTCGGCGACGTAGCGTAGATCACGCACATGTTGTCGGGCGTGGCAAGACTGTTGAAGTTGCGTATCTCTCTCCAGAGCTTGGGGCAGAACGTCGTACGCCGGCCCTTGCATGTACGCGCCGCTACCCGATCCAAAACCGACCACCCTGCTGGGACTTGAAATCGATGCGGCTCAGCCATGACTGTTTTTGGGAAAGCGAAATGCCCACTTAGACGACCGGAATGAGGCGCATAGCGGTCGTTCAAAGCCCGATATCCCACGTCTGCACAGGATCAAAATCGCCCAATCGACCAGAAGCGATTCGAACTTTTTCACCGTCAAACGCCGCCGTTTCTACGCTTTTTGCGCTAGCGTAGATTCGGCGGTTATCGGCGGCAATAGAGGGCAATCGGCGGAATTTGGCGCGCCGGAAAGGATTCGAACTCTTACGTTTGCAAAGTTTTCGGCTAGCTCTCGAAAAGTCTTGAGGTTGCTTCGGCGATCAGTGAACGGCGGCTTGTCGTCGAGAACCTGCAAACCGAGACAGGCCCTGATCGATAGCGAAGGAGCGAATTAACATCTTCGGACAAAACATCTCATCGCTCCTAGGCGACGCAATCTTTGCCAGCGAACTCTGTATTTCCCCGCAGCTCCCGCGCGATTGGACACCATTTGGTCACCACGCGCGATCTTACGACCGCGTCGCTTTCAGCGGCAATTCGATTTCTCTAATCAAATCGGGGATTTCGATGGTGGGCGCACCAGGGCTCGAACCTGGGACCCGCTGATTAAGAGTTATCCGCGCCAAAAGCGCATCATTATTAGACGATTGAGTCATCACGCCCTCTTCTTGTCTCTCAATCGCGAATTGATCTGCGCCATAAGAATGGGGCCAAGCGAAAATTCTCCGGCTTCCGCCTTTCGTGTCAGGCCACGCAGATAACCGCCTGCTGAATTGATATTGGCGCTGCGCTGCAGAATGCAGGCCACAACGATCGCCGATTGGCGCTCACCCATAACGTTTTGCGCCTCCTCCCAGGCACTGGGACTGATCCCGAGCATGGATCGAACGACAGCGGCCGTCGCAATGAAGTCGCGCCAATTGGCGATTTGCCCTCCCGAGGCATAATCGATGAGATCGGGACAGGCATCGAGCACCATTCCTAAGGGATAGGCATTTTCCGCCACCCGCGTTGGTTCAGGATCAGGCTCAACTCTCGCCGCCCTGCCTTCTTGAAGGCTAGGTTCAAGATCAATGAAGGGGTTTGGGTTTGAATTCTGTATGTGACGCTCAATTTGAGACTCATTGGCGCTTATATTTTCGGATTTGATATGTGTTTCCAGAAGGCTGAGGACATCGTCAGCCAATTGAGACAGAGTCTCCGCAATCGGCTCAAGCTCCGCTCTGGTAGCCGTCCTAGGAATACCGTCGACGATCGTCCGAAAACCCGCATGTACCTCCTGCCAGTCTGCAGGTCCCTGCCCTGCCCGCCGGGTCGGCACACCTTCTTCGATGCCGGTGTTGATCATTTTGGCGATATCGCGTCGGCAAAGCGTGATCCGCTCGCGCACCAGCTTCAGGGCCCGGGCCTCGGCCGCCACCGTCTCGGCCAGCTTCTCGAATTCTTCGGAACGGACCACAAGGGGCGACAGATCAAAGCCGAACGCCAGTTCGATGTCGCCGGCCTTATCCTTGCGTGCGTAACGCTTACCGTTGGGACTGTCACGGCGAACCACCAAGCCGGCATCCACCAGGACCGCAAGGTGACGTCTCAGGGTCGACGCCGGCATGCCATGGGCGCGCAGCGACAGCTGGTGGTTCGAGGGAAAAACGATCAGCCCCCCCTCCCCCGTCAGGACGGTCTCGGGATGGAACGTCAACAGGGCATTGAGAACCGACAAAGCCCTTTCCGACACGCCCAAAAGCGGGCGAGCGGTACAAATAGCCTGATAGATCTTCCATTTATGGACAATCTTGTCGGGTTGCCGGGTGCCCGCGACGATCTGATTTGCCACATGGGCGAGTGTCAGCGATCGCCGCCCAAAGGGCGTCGTTGGTGAATGTGGCTGCATCTCTTTGCCTCAATTAGGCAAAAGAATATTGCTCGCCAAAACGGCGTTAGCCTCTCACGAGACTCTTGACTGTGATTCGCGGAAGTGAGATTCTCTAGGTGCTAGACTATGAGAAGGGCTTCCGGACGCTGTTTCGGGGGCCTTTTTCTTTTGCTTCGCTAGTTCCTTTTTCAAGTCAGATTACGCGGTTCACGCATTGCGGCGTTGCCGACGCCTCAACAAGGTTAAGCTTACTGCCGCTCTTTCGAGCGAAAAAGATCGTACAGTTCGGGCAGCTTTTCCAGGACAAACTGGCCAAAATCTGGCGCGACTTTCTTGTCGATTGTTAGCTTCAAATCGCGATCGACCAGTTGGGCGCGAGCGATCTTCTCTCCGGACGCAGCCACTACCGGCTTAACGCGCGGCTCTGACGTCGACTTGACCGAGGGCTTGGTCGCCGCGGAATGGGCCACTAGAAAACGCGCATCGGAATCTCGTTCGCCGAAGCCCGGTGCAGCGATCGCCTCTTCAACTCGCTTAAGAGCACCGCTATCGGCCATTAGATCCGCCAAAGCTTGCCATCGACCGCGACCGATTTTAGCGGCCTTCCCGATTGCTCCAACGATGTCGCTCGGAACAGCACGTGCAACGGCAATCAACTTCGAAGCTTCCGCGCGATCAATGGAGAGAGCATCCTGAACCACCGTGCGAGCATGGCCGGCGTCCTCGATATTCATTGCGAACACTGCGCGCTCGATAAAGCTCAAATCCTCGCGGGGAGCATTCTCCAAGCCCTGCGCAACCACAAGCTCTTCATCCGACAGCGGCCGAACAATGGCTTTTACTTTCAAGCCGAGTTCGCGCGCGGCCCGCACACGACGATGACCATATGCGCTCTGATATCGTCCCGAGGCATCGGGATGCATCCTTAGAAGAACAGGAACTTCCTGGCCTCGATGCGCAATCGACTGTTTAAGTTGCTCGAACGAACCGTCCACTTCGTCACGAAAACGGTCCGAGACAGGCGACGGCTCAATGAGCGCAGGATCGACTTCGACGATAGCCGCCCCGGCAGCCAAGCGTTCCTTCAGCTCTTCGTTTTCTTTCTCAACGTCGGAAAAGGAATCTCTTAGCGAGCGTACGCTTCCGGACGACACGCGGGGGAGACCACGAACCGCGTTGTCAGCAGACAACGGAACGCTCTGAGGCGAGGCAAACAGACTTTTAATGGTATCAGTGCGTTTGCTCATCGACCCCACGCCTTTTTCAGAAGCTGAGTAATCTCGGCATTCACGTTATCGACAGATTCAAGCGCTCGATCATAGGCACCCCTTCCGACCGCGCCCCGGTCGAGCTCATACAGCGACTGCTTGGTAAGCCCTGCGTTTGCTATTGCCGTCGACTTCCAAACCGTCGCCTGCAACACATCATTCCCAAACAGGTTCCTCAGCAGCGCAACAATCTGAGCTTCGGGAACGTCATTCGGATCATGCCTCGTGATCACATATCGAATGAAGTCGTGGCTGAGCTTGCCTCCCGCCTCCTCGATGACGGCCACGAGATCTGCGGTCATCAGCAAGAATTGGCTCATGGAAGCGACGTCGACCATCTGCGGATGGATGGTCACCAACATCGCGGTCGCTGCGTTCAAAGCGCCCATGGTGAGATAGCCAAGCTGGGGAGGACAATCGACCACAACAACGTCGTAGGAATCCGCGACCTGATCGATTGCGCCAGCTACTCGACGGAAAAACAAATCATGCCCGCGCTCGCGCCGCTCAATCATAGCTCGCGGCGTATGATGCTCGAACTCCATCAACTCAAGATTGCCAGGGACCAAACCAATACCGGAAAAATAAGTTGGCCTAATAATTTCCTGCATCGGGCGGCGTCGCTCATCATAGCGGATGGCCCCGTACAGAGTTTCGTTTTCGGCGATGTCGAATTCCGGCTGGTAGCCGAACATGGCAGAAAGCGAAGCCTGGGGATCGAGATCGATGGCAAGCACACGGAGCCCCGCGAGCGCC
Source organism: Rhizobiales bacterium 65-9 (assembly GCA_001899525.1). Lineage (GTDB taxonomy): Bacteria > Pseudomonadota > Alphaproteobacteria > Rhizobiales > Beijerinckiaceae > Terrirubrum. The sequence continues at coordinate 93,722 of MKVY01000032.1, read as the reverse complement.
AGGTATTGGGCAAGATAAAGTGCGGTCGTGGTTTTCGCCGATCCGCCCTTAAAATTGGCGACGGTAATGATCTGGAGCTTATCTTGAGGCCGTCGCTGCGGTAAAAATTCTAACGCCTCCCGCGGCCGTGCCTCAGCGAGATAGCGCCGCAACTCATGAATCTGCTCAAGCGTATAGGAACGGCGTCCAGCACGACTTGTTTCCGGTATCGGTCCCAGCCCATCCAGCGACAATTGCCGGAGATACCCGTCCGATACCTTAACGATCCGGG
>MKVY01000032.1:92776-93402 GCA_001899525.1 Rhizobiales bacterium 65-9 | reverse complement strand
GGACTCCTGCATGACGCGTAATACGCGCACTTGCCGTTTCGGAATCGTCCGATATCGTAGATTCAAGGACCATGGGCTCTCTCAAGACGGAATACCCGCGTCAGACGGCTAAATTCCGTCTGAAGAGGAAGCCACGATTCTCTGTCTTCTGCAAGTGAGTTTGGGTTAATGGATTGTTAACGCGGACGAATGAAGACCGACCAATGGCGGTTCGATTGTTGTCAGCTGACAACAATCCCAAATCCGGGGCTGAAGTCCTAAATCCGAATGTTGTCAGTAGACAACATTTGTGCAGCAGATGATCCTAAATCCCCAACCGCGCCGCCCTACCCTGCTTGCGCTCCGCCTCATTGTAATAGCTAGCGGCTTGCTGCACCGATCGATGGCGCGACTGCTGCATCGCCTCAGGAAGCGCAATACCTTGCCGCGCTGCCTCCGTCAGATACCCTGCCCTCAAACCATGCGCCGAATATTGTGCTGGCTCCAATCCAGCCAAAACACAGCGCCGCTTGATGATCAGGTTGACCGACTGGGGCGTCAACGCGGTTTCCTCGACCGTGCCCCAGCGATCGATTGCTCTGAACACGGCACCTTTGCTGATCCGGGCACGATCCAGCCAAAGACGA
>MKVY01000032.1:90714-92744 GCA_001899525.1 Rhizobiales bacterium 65-9 | reverse complement strand
GGATCGTCAGACACGCAATTTTGGGCGAATTCGGATCACGGGGGTCGATCGGAACGGACGGCTCCTCGTGCAATTGCTCGACACGCAGCCGCGTCACTTCGCTCCGACGCCGCCCGCCAGAGGCAAATGCCAGAGACAGAATGGCGCGATCGCGCACATCGACAAGACGATCTGTGGCGCAGGTTGCGAGCAAGTGATCGAGGATATTTCTGGTGACGGCGTGTTGGCTTTTACGTTGCCGGGGGCGGGCGCTGGCGCGGATAGCGAGCTTCAAAGCCGTCCGGAAAGCCGGAAGCGCGAATGGCCCCTCAAGGTCTTTCCAGCGGTGCAGGGTCGCCCAATTCGACAGCCGACGTTTCACGGTTGAGGGTGCATGAGGACCGGAACAGCGCAAAAGCCTGTAAGTTCTCAGCAGTGACGCAACCGTTTCCGGCATGCCGTGATCGACGTTTTGTTCGCGTTCGGCCGGATCCCACAAGTGATGCGCCAGAAATTTGAGCGCCAATTCCTCCGAGGCTGGCCAGGGCAGGGGAGCCCCGATCGACGCCAATGACCACCCTTCCAAGTAAGCCAGATCTGACGCCAGTGCCCGCAGCGAATTTTCGCCCATCCCCTCGCGCGCCAAATGCTTGAGGGTCGAAACATCCTCATCTGTCAGCAAACCCGCCAACTGATCACGTCGATCCAGGGGGAGAATCGCGGCAAGAGTATCTAGCTCCAGCGCTCGACGACTTGTTGGATCAGTCCAGACGGAGGAATCGTTCATCGGCGTATCCTCTCCAAAATCAGGAGCGACCCAACGCTAGTCACCACCCGAGGCGTGCAGTTCAGCCGCCTGCGGCAGAAACCGGATGGCAGATGAGATCGGTTTGGCCAAAATCGTTGCCTTTGAAGAGCAGGGGCGCCTTGGCGACCGCGGCAACAGCGTAAGAAAAGCAATCGCCCATATTGAGCCCCGCCGGGTGGCGGCCTTTGCCAAAGCGGTCGAACGCTTGTTCCGCTTCCCGGTAATGCTTTTCGTCGAAAGCGATCGCGGTCACGTTCGGCAACCGGACAAGCTGATCGACTATGTCCGCAGCATTCGGAAATCCCCTGCCGGTCAACACCATGCAGGCCTCGAGCAAAGTCGGCCAGCCAATCGCTACGGCCTCCCGCCTCAGCACCGGCGTAAACCGTTCGGCCTCCGGCTCTTTCAGAGCCATCGCTAAAATGACCGAGGTATCAACTGCGATCATTTCGGCAGACCGTGTTCGTCGTAAAAATCGTCATGGGCGGAGGTCATGCCGGCCGGGGCCTTGCGTCGCCCTTCGGCCATCAGCTCTAACAGGGCGTCGAGCGGCGTGCCGGCGGATTGTTCGCGCAGTTCATTGTCGTAACGATCGAGCGCCTGTTCGACGACCTTGTTGATCGGCAGGCCGGTGCGGGCGCTCAAGGCATGGGCGAGGGTTTTCGCCTTAGCGCTGCGGACAGACAATTGCGGTTCGGACATGGCGGTTAAGTTCTCCATTCACGGATTCTGGGCGCGAAAGATAGCATTTTCGAGCGATAGATGGCAAGAAATCAAAAATAGATGGCTTAATATCGATAACTTATAATTATCGATAGTGATACGAACAAACCAAGATCATACCGAGTGACAGAAGCTAAATGTATGTTATCTTCAGTTTGAGAACATCTCATTAAGGTTATCAGAAGGTTACGAATGTCTCACGCGGCGGCTTTAAATTTCAGATGGGAAGATATTCTTCCCACTTTGGCACTCGCGGAAGATCGTCTCGCTCGCCTCGACGAAACTCTCAAAACAAGCCCCCTCCGCGACGGCTTTATCACCCGCACCCACACCCTCGACGCCATCGCCAGCCTGGCCCTGGAAGGCGAACTGATCCACCTCGAAGACCTCGTTCTCGCCGACGTTGACATGGCCGTCCGCGCGCCCAGCCACGAGCTCGTCCGCGCCCGTGAATATCTTTCAGCACGCCGCCAGATCGCCGACACTGACGCTGGCTGGATTTTTTCCGCCGCCAGCGCCC
>MKVY01000032.1:81780-90680 GCA_001899525.1 Rhizobiales bacterium 65-9 | reverse complement strand
GCCTTCTCGACCTGAACGCCGAAGACGATCTCGAAGCCGCCTTCACAGCGCTCGACAGCGCTATCGCCAATGCCCGATCGGCGCTCGCGGACACTGCGCCGCGTCAGAAAATTCCGCTCATCAATGAGAGCGCTCGCGACGAAAAAGACCGCTTCGATCTCTGGCGTGACTCCATCAATCAGACCACCCACCTACCGCCGACGCTCGCCGCGGCACTCGCCCTCGTCGACTGGGACACTCCCCAACCCCTCGCACATCGTCCCTGGCTCGGGCGGCTCATCGCTGCGGCACTCCTGCGCCACCGCACAAAAGTGACCACACATCTGCCGTGCCTGAGCATAGGACTGCGGGCGATACCTCCCCGTCAACGCCAGCTCGGGGCGACCGCTGGGCCAACCCAACGGGTCATTGCGCAGCTCGAGGCGATCGCCGCCGCCGCCGACACGGGCCTTGCCGATCATGCACGCTGGCTGTCAGTCCGAGCTGGTCTGCTGCGGAAGATCTCTGGAAGAAGAAGCTCTTCTCGGCTGCCGGACCTAGTCGAACTTGTTATGAAGCGGGGGGTGGTTTCTGGAGCGATGGTCGCCGAAGAGCTAAGGGTCAGTACGCGGGCGGCATTGGATTTAGTCGAAGCCCTCGGTCTGCGCGAGACAACGGGCAGGGGACGCTACAGAGCTTGGGGCGTACTCTAAATTCCATACATTGTTGGGGAGGGGGTAGGGCATGTTCAAGATCGACACAGAGGCAAACGCCATAGTGCCTCTCAAAACTCGAACGTTTGGTGAACTTGGGTTTCGCGAGCGAAGCAACCTACAAGAATGGATCGCGAAACACCCTCATTGCTTGGGCGAAGAGCTTCTAATCATCCAGAAAGAATTCGCTGGCTTCTCGGAAACGAACGAACGGCTCGACCTGTTGGCCATAGACAAACAGGGGTCACTCGTCCTGATTGAGAACAAGCTTGATGACACGGGACGAGATGTGACCTGGCAAGCACTAAAATATGCGTCCTATTGTGCGGGGCTTTCCAAAGAGCAGGTTAGAAGAATTTTTCAAGAATATATCGACAGAACCCAGCCTGGTGCGGACGCGAGAAATTTATTGGCAGAATTTCTTGAGGAGGATGACTATGAAGAAATAATCGTAAACAAAGGCGTCACACAGCGTATCATGTTGATCGCTGCTAACTTCCGGAAGGAGGTCACATCGACGGTCCTTTGGTTGCTGAATTTCAAGCTTCGTGTGCAATGTTTCAAAGTGACTCCCTATAGCATGGGGGAGCAGCACTTCTTAAGCATCGAGCAGATCATCCCGACAAAGGATGTCGAGGAATTTATGATCGGCATTAACGAGAAGGCGCGAGACGAAGTTGAAGGTGTCGCAGAAGAGAAGAACCGTCACCGAGTGCGGCGCGAATTCTGGGCTGAAGCACTTCCGGCCATGAACTCAAAGTCAACGCTCTTCCAAAACATCTCGCCAGGAACTTCAAGCTGGATTGCAGCAGGCTCGGGCATGCGGGGCGTTCTGTTCAATCTCGTGGCGGGCAGGGCTTACGCGCGAGCGGAACTCTACATCGACCGCGGCGATAGAGACGAAAACAAGTTTATTTTTGATACTCTTTTCTCCAAGCGGGAAGCTATCGAGCATGCATTTGGTATGTCTTTGAACTGGGAACGTCTCGACGAGCGCAGAGCTAGCCGCATTAAGGCAGAGAAGGAGGGGAATATCTTTGACCGAAATCAGTGGCCCGCTATGATCGAATTCATGACCAATGCGATGGTAAAAATGGAAGCGACACTTCGAGAACCACTGACTGAGCTCGGTAGGGTCTTGCGATCGCGAAAAGAAAATTGAGCAGAAAGTACTCGGTACACACACAGAAGATCTGTGAGAAAGTTGGGGCGGACGCACAGGACGTCACCCTACTCGTACATACTAAGCACCAACTGGATCACACGAGCCTCTTCGCGGTTATCCCCGCGACAAAGCGACAGTAAATGAGATCTTACGCATCCTTCGAGCCAGGGGACATTCCGACCAATCCGCAAACATCAAGTCTTAGGCTTTTCGGCGCGGCTGTCAGAAGCTGTCACCTCCGTATTCCCGCAGCATGCAGAGTGCGTTGACCTGCGACAGCTCCTCGATTGTCCGGCACGGGGTCTCAAGCAAAAATGGGCTGGCGAACACCATGGCGGCGACCTGCGCGCGGGATACCGCGACGTTGATCCGGTTCAGCGAGAACAGAAAGGCGATGTCGCGCGGCAACTCCTCTCCGCTTGAGGTTGTCATCGACACCAGGCAGACTGGCGCCTCTTGGCCCTGAAAGCGGTCGACAGTGCCCACGCGGATCGCATTTGGAAGCGCAGCGCGAAGCGCGTTTACTTGAGCGTTATAAGGCGCGACTACGAGAATATCGGAATGCCCGAGAATCCGTTCGCGACCGTCGCGGTCGCGGTAGGTCGCGCCGAGAATCTCAGCCACACGTACACCGATCGCCTGGATCTCCTCGGGGCTTACTTGCGACCGGCCGAAGTGCGCAACGGAACGCATTCCAGCGCCAACGAGATCCTGTCCCTCGCGGGAGATCAACGACTGGGCGTGAGCCGCGTCATCGCTGCCAAGTCGACCTTCGTAGACCGCCATCGAGATGAACCCGCAGACGCGCGGATGCATTCGTCTGCTGATCGGGATGAAGACGCCGCGGTCCGACGGAACCACCCGATGCCGGTCGATCAGGTATTCCAAGCACGACCGGCCGCTGTCGCCAGGATGGCTGCCCTGCAGCGGCTGCGGCAGTTGCATGGGATCGCCGACAAGCACGATATTGCGCGCCGAGCGGGCCATGGCGAGAATGTTGGCGATCGACACCTGACCGGCTTCGTCGACGATGAGATAGTCGAACGCAGGTGCAGCATAGCGGGCGAAGTGCCATGCTGTAGCGCCGACGACGTGCGCGGACGAGATCTCGGGTGCGTCGTTGTCGCTCACGAACACGATGCCTGGATGGCCCCCATCGTCGTCATCGTCGGATGCCTTCTGGACAATCCGACATACTACGCCCTCGGCACGCGCGCGATCGGCCACTGCCTCAAGCAGGTTGTTGATCGCTTTGTGACTGTTGGACGAGACAGCGATCCGCTTTCCCGCACGCACCAGGTCGACAATCGAAAGCGCGCTGACGTAGGTCTTGCCGGTGCCCGGCGGCCCCTGGATCGCCAGTGTCGTGTCAGCCATCGCGGCGATCGCGCGGCTCGTGTATGCTGGCAGATCGCATTCTGTGGGGATCACGCCGGCGGGTCTAACGCCATCCAGGAAGCGGGGCCGTGAACGGGTAAGCAAATCCTCGACGGCAGGCACGCGCCCGCTGTTAGCAATGATCTCCTCGGTCACGGCGGCGACTGCATCTTTCAGTACCGAGTTGCGGAGCGGCTGCGGCGGAAGTAGGTCGAGGCGGTCGGGAAGCAAGCCCTTCGCTGTGGAGCGGCGCAGTACTAACGTATTCGTTGTGTGATCGATCGAGCGGAGATTGACGTCCTCCGGCATCGCGGCAGGCTTGATACAGGGCGCCTTTCCTGCACGCAGCTTCGTCTCCTGCTGCGGAAAGCTATAGGTCCGCTCAAACGATTGCCGGGTCACCTGTTCAGGCGCCCCCACTGCTACTAACCCCTGAATACACTCCAGATCTTCGAGCAGCTCTTCGCTCTCTTGCGCGAGCCGATCGAAAATCGCCCACCATGTTGGCTTGTCCTCGCGCTTATGGAACTGGCTGAGGTCGAGAAGCAGGTCGGCCACCCGCTCGCCAAGACGCTCGCGAACGGGGCGGAGCCGCGCCCTGAGAGCGGCGGTCTCACCATCCTCGGCCTCCACGTTAGACAGCGTGCCGCCCTGGGGCACGGAGCCGAGTAGAGGCCACGGCATGCCAGCTGGACGCACGTCTCGTACCAGCCAGTCGCGCAGGAGCTGAGTCGAAATACAGTCCGTACGATTGTAGTCGCGAATCTCATCGAGCAGGCGCTGCTCCTTTGTATGACGCCACTCCTCATAGAATACGACGCTAGCGCCGGCGGTCGCGACGTCGGCACCACGCTTCTCCATGTAGAAAGCTTCAAGATCCTTGATCGAATAGCCCTTTTCAGATGCCACCATCGCGCCAGAAACAACTTTGAATAGGTCGATAAAACGCCGCTCACGCTGGAGCTGATCCATCGCCGCCTCACTGGTGCGGTGCTGAGCAGTCAAGCGCCGGAGCGCCGCGATCTCGTAATTAGCATAGTGGTAAACGTGCGCGCTTGGATAGCACCGCATCCGCTCGACCAGGAACGACAGAAGGTCGGCCGCAGCGCGTCCCTCGTCCTCGCGGGTATGAGCCCAGAAGGCCCGGAACGTCCAACTGCCGTTCTCGAGAAACCAAACTCCATGAAGGTACTCGAGCCCGCCGGGAAAATAGGGATCGCCTTCGATGTCGTAGAAGACGTCGCCGTCGTCCGGGGCAGGCAGCATGCCGAATCCCTTGCCGGGTTCCGCATCGCGGAGCTCGAACGACGGGAACCCACCGGCACGGCGCGCCGATTGAAGGCGGGCTTGCGACACCAGCCTCCGTTGTGTCTCGACCGCCATCCGGGGTACCCGGTCGTCGCGCACCGCCAATCCCGCCATTGTGTTGACACCGCAGGCCTCCAGCTTCTGACGCTGCGACCGGCTGATGCCAGCAACGAGAGCGAGGCTGTCCTCGGCCTCCCACTGCTCGGCGCAGCGAGGGCTCCAGCGACACAAGCCACACATCGATACCGGCTCGGGCTTGGTTTTGGGACGCTCGATCAGGAAGGTCTCCAGCATCCGGCGCGCGTGGCGCGCATAGGACGCCACCTCGGAAAGAGGCACGGTAAACCGGCTGCCATCGCCCAATTGGAGATGCGCCGCCTCGGGCGCGACGCCCTGCACCCTCGCGACAAGGTCGCTGTACAAACAGAGCTGCAGGACGTGCTTCGGATCGGGCTTCCGCTTCAACTTGGTATCGACGACTTCGTAGGACCACGAACCGAGATCGGAAGGGCGCTCTACGCGTTCGAGGAAATCACTATAGCCACCCCACATCCCGTCGAGCAGCGCACCCTGGAAAATGATGTCCGGTCCAGCACTCATCACCTCGAGCGTCCGTCGAACCGACTCCTCGAGCGGGATGCCATCCTTGGGGATCTCAGCGACAATGCGTCCTTCCGACTTTAGCTGCTTAAGAAAGGCGAGCTCGTGTTCGTCGCCCTGCTTCTGAAGCAGCTCTGCTTCAGCCCCGTCCTCAGCGGGTTTCAGATCGCCGACTTCGATCAGGCGCAGGTCTAGTGTTGTTGCGTGACGACAACCCTTAAACCGCATCAGATCTGAAGCGCTTAGGCGCAGCGCGTCACCAATCAACCGCATGCAGCCCCCCCTTTCGTTCACTATAGCACGGAAGGATGACAAAAAGCCGTTGGGGAAATCTCATGTTGTTCACGAAGGCTCATGATCTGCTCAAGCATGGCCATGACAGCCATGCGTCGCTGCGGGAGATCATCGACGACCCCGGCTGCGTACACCGGTCGGCACAGCGGTTGAGTTACTGCCAGCCGGACCGCTCTCGATAGCTACCGTGGGTTCGAAAGCACTTTGATCGGATTATCGACGGGTACATTCTTCGGAAACGACTCCGAAGGCTTTGGCTCGCCAGCTTTGACTGCATTCATTCTCAAAGAGGCGGCTGGGTGCTTGTCTAGGCCGCAAGGATCTGCGCAACGCCACGCAAGTCATCTGGGTGGTATTCAGCGCCAGAGCCGAAGGAATAGATTTTGCTGATACGGCTACCATCCCAGACGAACTTGAAGTGGTCGCGCTGCAGCGCCCGTTCTAGAACCTTGCCTCTGAACGCACAGATGCAGAAGCCAGCAGGCCGCTCCATCGGACGGTAGAGCAGTCCATCGAAGCCTGCTTTCATGATCGCCTGGCCACGGCGGAGTCGTTCCTCAGGGTTGAGGTCGGGCTTCCAATCGCGGCCGTCGGCGAAGCGCCCCCTCACGACCCGCGACAGTTCGCGCATCTCAAGACCGATCGCAGCCTCGCCAGTGCGGGACAGGAAGGCTTCGCGCTTGCGGATCGAGATGGCCAGCGCTGTCTGCATGTCGCTAGCAAGCTCCAGCACCGGTTGCTTCGGATCAAAAAACCGTGAGCCCTCCGGATTCTCGTAGATGAAGGGCGCGTGATTCCAGTTCTGTAAAAGCGGGCTGTTGCCATCGACAACCTGGGCGCCATTGAGCAGCCGATCTCGTTCCCGCAGGCGGGGGGTTGTCAGCGACTCGATTTCCGCAAGTTCTGTGCTGCAATCGCTGGCGACGCGCACGAAAACGTCGACAGTTGGGAACCGGGACGGAATGAGAGTGAAGAACGTCTGGTTAACGTCAATGGCCGCGAACTCATCAGCCGCCACGCTGGGCGTCCACATACTGTCGGACACGATAGATATCCATGACTTGACCGCCCCGCATCACATCTAGTGCGCTTTGGCCATTGAAGAACTGGTTGGGTCGACGGACCCAGCCGTCGGCTGCTCGGGCGTCGGGAAACAGGATCTCAAGCCCCTTGTGGATCGCGAGGAGGTGCGAGACCCGCTCGACGGTGTCTCTCGGTATGGAACCGCCCTCCTTCTTCCATTTGAAGAATGTTGATCGTCCGGGGGATCCGAGCAGCAATAACTGGTCCTCGGTGGACAGCTGCCACAATTCTGCAAGCCCTTGGAAAGCGTCCATGACTGCCGGAATCACGGATCGCCCGTCGCCCGCCCGGGCGATGGGTTCGATATTGACCACGTACATTTTCTCCCAAAAAATCCAAAATTGGACTTGTTTCTAGATTTTATCCAGATATAGATAGTCTATATCGGGACTAGATGACAACGGTAGTCCACCTCGGACTCGAGGTCAAGAGTCGCCCGGAATGGAGCACCGTTATGGCTAAGCGCCACGAAAAGTATCAATTCACCGTTGACGGTGCCCTCCAAGGCACCAGCGACAAAATCATGGATGGCGGCCAGATCCGCGAGGCTACCGGCAAGGTGCCGGCGAGCGACTTCGTGCTGATCCAGATCGTCGAGTCCTCCGGCCGCTCTATCAGCTTGGAGGACCAGGTGAAGTTCGTCGAGGGTGAGACGGCTGTGTTCCTCTCGTTCCGTAGCGACCGAGTCTTCACTTTCACGGTCAATGAGCGCGGCTGGGAGTGGGGAGCGGCAACGATCGCAGCCGCCGACATCCACCGTTACGCCGGTATTGACGAGGATCACGAGTTGATGCTCGACAGCGACGGCGACACGGTCATCTCGCCTAAAGGTCAGCTCGATCTGGCGGGCAACGGTGTCGAGCGGGTCCGCAGCCGTGAAGCAAAGACGGTGACTATCAAGGTCAATGGGCGGCCGCGTTCCGTGGAAAAGCGCCGGTACAGCTATCGGGAGATCGCGGCAATTGCCTACCCCAACCCCGATTTCGAGAACTTCAACTACACGACGACCTACCTCCACGGCGTCGACGACGCCGAGGGCGATCTCGTCGAAGGCGAGTCCATCAAGGTAAAGAACGGGATGGTGTTCAATGTCCGTCGGTCTGACAAGTCGTGACCCCTTCCTGAAGCGCCTCGCTGATGAGGGCTTCGAGATTGAGGTGAACAACGCACATCTGGTCGTCCAAAGCATCCCGTACGTTACGGTCGACGGCACCTTGGCCAGGGGTGTCCTCACCTGCGCGTTGTCGCTCGATGCCTCTTCAGGGCTGACGTCGACGCCGCAAGCCGACCACACGATGTACTTCGCAGGAAGAACGCCGTGTCATCGAAACGGAATTCCCATGGGGAACATCATCAATAGCTCTGCAAGGCAGCGCTTTGGCGAGATCGACGTAGATCACTACCTTTCGTCGAAACCGGAGGTCACCCACCGCTATGAGAACATCTATGACAAGGTCGTTGCGTACGAACGGCTGATCGGCGGGCCCGCGAGGTCGCTCGACAAGACGGCGAACGCCAGAACCCATGCACGGGGCATGATCGCGAACGATGACAGTCCTTTCGCGATCCCCGATTCGGCATCGGCCCGTTATCGGATCAGTGGGGTGAATCGAAAGCTGAAGGGGCGGGTCGCCATCATCGGTCTTGGAGGCACCGGATCCTATCTGCTCGACCTCCTCGCGAAGACGTGGGTCACCGAGATTCATCTCTATGACGGAGACCAACTCCTGAACCACAATCTGTTTCGTTCGCCCGGTTCACCTGAGGAGGCCTTGCTCAAGGAGTTCCCTTACAAGGTGAACTACTATGCGCAGACTTACGCCAGGATCCACAAGGGCATCATCCCTCATCCGGTTCGGGTCACGAGCGACAATGTGGACGAACTCGATGGCTTCGACTTCATCTTTGTGTGCGTTGATAAGGGTTCTTCGCGGCGCGCGATAGCCGAGGGCTTGTTGCGGTTGGAAATCCCTTTCGTCGATACCGGCATTGGCGTTGGCCTGGAGGATAACTGCTTGGACGGCTGCGCCCGCGCGACGTTTATCCGCCCAGGTACCAACTGGGTCGACGTCGAGAGGCTGCTCCCGTTTGGCAATGATAACGAGGAAGATGAACTCTATAGCACGGGCATTCAGATCGCGGCCGTGAACTCGCTGAATGCGATCATGGCAGTGATGCGATGGAAGCGGTGGGCCAATTACTTCCGCGACGAACGAAACGAGATGAACTCGGTCTACATGATCGAGGGCAATAATATCTCTAACAGAGTCGCGAAATGACGCGGGTCGATAAGCTCAGAACCGTCTTCCTGGCAGAGATGCCCGAGAGGCTTGAAGATGGAATTCTGTACGTTTCGCGAGAATGCTGCGTAGCCCTACACA
>MKVY01000032.1:72181-81770 GCA_001899525.1 Rhizobiales bacterium 65-9 | reverse complement strand
TATGGCCTTCGATCGGCAATCACGACTTCGCCTGTGCTTCGCACTATGTCATCGACCGCGGAGCCATTGTCTGGGCGAGCAAGATGACACGCATCGCGATTGAGCCGGGACGGCAACAGGATCGTTTGCTCAAGCGCCCCCTCGTACCCCTGCCAGCATCTGAGCCGCAGCCCAAACCGTCCATTCGAAGCCTTCTCAACTGGATTAGAGCCGTTTTCCGTAAATTCTGCGGCTGATGATCGTCTCCAACAGGGCGAGGTTTCTCAAAGCCTCGCGCCCATCACGATTTGTATGATGCAGGATACTGGATTGTGCGCGATACTTGGGAAATGGTGGACGACTCACCCAGTTCGAGGCGATCACCGCCGCGGCCGAAACCGGTCTTGCCGATCATGCCCGGTGGCTGTCGGCGCGCGCAGGGCTGTTGCGGAAAATTGCGGGGAGGCGCTCTTCCTCACGGCTCCCCGACCTGGTCGAGCTTGTGATGAGGCGAGGGGTGGTTTCGGCTGGGATGGTCGCCGAGGAGCTTAAGGTCAGTAACCGAGCTGCTTTGGACTTGATCGAAGCGCTGGGTCTACGGGAGACCACGGGCAGGGCGCGATATCGGGCGTGGGGAGTTCTATATTATCTTCCACACACCAAATTCAATGGTGAGCATAACTGTGGCGCCCGAGAGATAGCCAACGGCATATTGCCATCTTGCACTACTGAAGCGCGCCAGCGCCTGATTTTTTAGTACCGACAAGACTTATTCAGTCGATGCACAACACTGGACGTATAGCAGCTGATTGCTGGCTGATTATGACCGAGATCGACCCGAAAAGGCCTTTCTGCAAAAGCCCAACAGTTTCGCTTTCCACAAATACTACTACGCCCACCGCTACCGGGCGGAGGGCAGCATCGCATACTATCTCATAGCAGCTTAAGATCGGATACCTTGAGACCTCCCGTCTTTCAGCGGCTTGTTACTCAGATTCATTACGAAACGAACGGTACGTATCTGGCTTTCTTATCGGGGGCATTCAGATGAAACTAAGGTCGATATGGCACGGAATTGAACGTGGAATTCTGTGGTTTAGCGTCTTGGTGCTGTTATGCGCTGTAATTGCCATTGGCGCTATTGTCAGCCGACCACCTCAGAGAGGCGGAAACCAGGCGACTTTTGCGGGAGTTGAGCAGCAAAAGAAGCGTCTGGTAATTTATCTTGATGGCACATGGAATAGCGTCAACAGTAACACTAACGTATGGCGGATGCGTGCCCTAACGGCCTCCAAGAGTTTGGATGGCCGACCTCAGCTTATTTATTATGAGATCGGAGTGAATGGCTTTCTTGGCGGTGTTTTTGGGCAAGGCCTGACAGAGAACATCCGACTTGCCTATGAATGGCTCATCGAGAACTACAGCGAAGGCGATGAAATCTATATCTTTGGATTTAGCCGTGGGGCATTCACGGCGAGAAGTTTGGCCGGCCTTATCAGTATTGTCGGCATTCTGAAAGCAGGTTCGCCTATCAGTATAACCGAACTCTTTGATCGCTATAAACGGTCGGACGAGGAGAGTATCTGGAAATTGAAAGAAGACGAAGACGCAGGGAAGGGCGCTAACACAACGATGCAAGAGAAGTGGCTGTTAAAGTACTCGCAGCCAGCCAAAGTCAAAGTCGTGGGTGTTTGGGACACAGTCGGCTCAATCGGCATTAAATCATTCAATATCGATGGTTTTAGCCGTTCCACTTTTAGCTATCTGCAGACGGGCCTCCGGATTCACATCGAGAATGGCTATCATGCGCTATCCATTGATGAGCACAGAAGCGACTTTGAACCGACGTTATGGTCTGTGAGGCGTCCCCGAGATCCCAATGCTGTTGTGGCCCATCCGCGTACAATAGAAAGTGTGGAGCAACGATGGTTTGTTGGTGCTCATGCGAATGTGGGAGGCGGGTATGAAGCCGACCTCTTAGCCCAGGCACCACTACGCTGGATGATAAAGAATGCTCAGCGCCATGGGCTTACCTTCAGAAGTGAAGTGGATCTCGATGGCGATGCTTTGCACGCGGGAATTGCGGATTCCTACAAGGAATTCGGTGGCGGGGTCTATTCGCTGATTTACCCGCGGCTATTCAGGACGATCGGAAGTGCACCCGAGGTGAGGGAAGATGGAAGCCATACCAACGTTAATGAAACGGTAGACAAGACTGTTTTTGAACGATGGCGCGCAGATCCAACTTACCGACCCCAAAATCTCGTAGAATGGTCAAATCGCAAGGGTATCGACCCTGCAACCGTGCACCAGACTGTTCGGGCCGATGATCCAAAGGTGTCGGTTTCGGACTGAAGCCATTGTAAATGAAACCAGCTTTACTATTGGAGACTTATACGCTTTGGAGTATATATCGATTTATACTCTTTGCCGTATATTGACATTTATTCGCTTTGGCGTATATCGGACACCCAGAGAGGTGCGCCGTGGACCAGATCGCCAGAACGCCTAAACAAATTGGAGATGCCTTCCGCCGACAGCGACGCAAACTCGGTTTGAACCAGGCTGATCTCGGCGAGCGGACGCAGCTACGTCAAGCGACGATCTCGGCCGTCGAGAGCGGTACCCCCGGGACCCAACTCAGAACACTTTGCGAAATTCTGACGGCGCTCGACCTCGAATTTGTCATCCGTCCCAGGACGAAGGCAAACTCGGCCGAGATCGAAGAGATCTTTTGATGGCTCGGCCGCGGCGCCACATCCCGCTGAATGTCTTCCTCAACGGCCGTCTAGTCGGCCGGTTGAACAGGCAATCCAGCGGCGCGATCGATTTTGAGTATGATCCCTCCTGGCTCGCCTGGGACCATGCGCTACCGGTCTCGCTATCTCTGCCTCTGCGTGAGGATCGCTATTTCGGTGCGCCGGTCATCGCCGTATTCGATAATCTTCTGCCCGACAGCATTCCCATCCGTCGCCGTATGGCGGAACGAGTCCGTGCTCAAGGAACAGATGCCTACGACCTGCTTGCCGCCGTCGGGCGAGACTGCGTCGGCGCACTACAATTCCTGCCAGACAGCATTGATCCCGGCGCCGCTGGCGCTATCGACGGCAGACCTATTAATGACAAGGAGATCGCCCGGCTTCTCGGCGACTTAGCATCGGCTCCTCTGGGGCTTGGCGAGGACGAGGATTTTCGGATCTCGATCGCCGGCGCCCAGGAAAAGACCGCGCTCTTGTTCCGAAAAGGACGTTGGTACAAGCCGCTGGCAACCACAGCCACGACGCATATTCTCAAACCGCAGATTGGCCGATTACCGAATGGTATCGACCTTTCATACAGCGTCGAGAATGAGTTCTTCTGCCTCAAGCTGACAGCCGCTCTTGGACTTCCCAGCGCCGCGGTCGCCATTGAAGAGTTTGAGGGTAACCGAGTACTCGTGGTGGAGCGGTTCGATCGTCACTGGACCGCGGATAATCGTCTCCTGCGTTTGCCCCAAGAAGATTGCTGCCAGGCTTTGTCCGTTCCGCCATCCTTGAAATACGAATCCGAGGGCGGACCAGGAATTCCGGCCATCCTCAATCTGCTGAAAGGGAGCGATCAGCCAACGGCAGATCAGATGACGTTTGTGAAGGCTGTGATTGTTTTCTGGCTTCTCGGTGCCACGGATGGTCATGCCAAAAATTTCAGCGTTTTTCTCTCCCCAGGCGGCCGCTTCCGCATGACGCCGCTTTACGATGTGATCTCGGCGCAGCCCAGCCTTGATATGTGCCAGATCCAGCGCAACAAGATGAAGATGGCCATGGCTGTCGGTAAAAGCCGTCACTACGTCGTCGACAGCATCATGCCCCGCCACTTTATCCAGACCGCTGCCAACGCAGGCATGGGTGAGAGGCTTGTCAGCTCGATCTTTGAAGAACTACTCGCACAAGCACCAGCGGCGATCGAGCAGGTCATAGCATCCCTCCCGGAAGCATTTCCGGCTGAAGTCGCCGACAGCATCGGCAATGGGTTCAAGGCGCGTCTGCGCAGATTGAAGGACGCGTGAAGATCGAAGCGCGACTTGCTGGCTCTCGATCAACCATGAACCGCGACGATAGCTTGAAGCGGCTACACTGAAATCGCGCTTGATCCTGCCAATAGTTAAGAATCGGACAAATGAACTATTGCCTTCCGGCCGAGGCGCCTCAGTGATTTAGTCCACACAGAGCTTTCCCATAGACGTCGCGGCGACTTCGACAAGCGGAGAAAAGACGCATTCCAGTATGCGCCGTGAGCCGGTTCTAACTTCGACCGTCACTGTCATACCTAGAGCAACGGGTATTTTCCCGCCGTTTCCAAATCATTGCCCTCTGGAACCAGACGCATGGCTTCTTTGGCAGGGACGACCACTTGCCACAGAGGCGTTACTGTGAGCGCATAGACAACGCCGTCGATGGGTGCTTTCAGCGTGAAGCGCCCCAGTCTCGCACCGGCCTTGGCAGGGCGCTGGTCCAGATCATCTGGCTACCGTTCGGCTTTCGCCAGCTTCTGAGTAATTCCCGCACCGGCAATAGGTTTTCTGTAATCACTTGTTCGGGACGTTGTGGTTGGCGGCACAGTGATATCAGTGGATGAGAATTTCACGCCGCATAGCTCGGTGAATAGTCTGAGCAGTCTTCTCTGTGACGCCCGCCTGTTCCGCAAAGGTCAGCCCGTTTTCGACGTGCATATGCATCTCGCGGATAATGTCCTCAGCCTTCTTTGGCTTTAGGTCGCAGAAAACCCCAAACCGGACGAGATCAGAAAGATCGAAATGGTCGCGTTTGCCGCTCAGACTCATTTGGTGTTGATGCGTCCAGCCTCCCTCCGGACTATAGCCATACCTTCGTACGCGCAAGAGCGGTTTCATATTGCGGGACCGGAAGCGACTGTCGTCGCGAGTCGCTTTGGCTCTTTCGATGGCACTTCATGAATTGGTCACCAACGCCATCAAGTACGGTTCTCTTTCAAGACCGCAAGGCGTGGTGTCGATCACTTGGCAGTTTTGTAGCACGACACCAGAGATTGTTGAATTGCGCTGGAAAGAGAGTGGTGGTCCCCCCGTTAACCCGCCAACGAAAAAGGGATTTGGGTCAAAGCTCGTCCAGAAAATGTTGTCGGCTGAGTTGAGCGGAGATGTAATTATAGAATTCGAACCTGACGGTGTTCTTTGGGGTCTTGAGAGCGCCACTCGTTGCGGAATAGAATGATCCCCTAGCTTCGCCGTAAAGCGGCGATGATCTCCAAAAGATCTGGCACTAAGACGGTGGCCGGCAGTCTTGTCCGATTGCGTAGAAGGATCAAGGCAACAGATTCGATCATATAACGGCATCTGGCCATTGTCGGCACGGCCTCTGCAAGCCGGTAACTCTGTCGCCCCCAATAATCGGTCGACAGAGCGTCTCTTGCTCAGCGCTGTCCTTCAACCCTTCATAGATTACAGCTGCTCAACCTGGGAAATGCGGAACCCTTCCAGATCGCAGTTTATAATAGTTCTGATTAATTCTTGCACGATCAGCAAAAGGCCGAAACCTTTCTGGGTTCCGGAACCTCTGATTTACGTCGGTTTATGATTTCATTCCTGGTCGCTCAACGGAGGGAGGGGCACAGGTCCCTAGATATCCCTGGATTTTTGGCAACTCGTAGCCATCCCGCGTACCTATCGTTGATTGCTAACAAGAACCATCCAGCTCTTGAAACGAATTATCGCCCCTCAATTTAGGCCGAACATGTAAGAGCCAAGATCTATTGCAGGGTGGGATGTTGCCAATCGGATAAAGAACAATGATAGTCAAATTGTCGTCGTCGACTCCGATATATCATCGTTGGGTCGTAGACTTTTTGAAGGAGCTTATCGAATGGCAGACTTTAATATCAAGCGTCGCATTCTCATTATCGGGTTTCTCATGGCGGGATTGGCCGGCGCAAATGCTGAAGGCAACCATAAGCATGGTAGTCCCGCCAATGGAGGTCAGCTCGTAGAGATCGGAGGCTTGGAGGCTGAGATTACAGTAAAAGGACAAGATGTAACGTTATACCTGACCGAAGATCACGATAAGAAGGTTGATGCGAAGTCTTACTCCGCAATTTTGACAGTTCTCGCAAAAGGGAACGAACAGAAGACCGTGACATTGGCCTTCAAGAATGGTAATCAACTCGCTGGAAATTATGATTTCCAGGTCGAGGGTCGCTTTAGAGCATCGATTTTGCTCAAAAAGGATGACAAGGATATCGGCAAAGGTCGGTACAATCTCGAATTGAAGAAGTAGCTATTACGATGTTTGGTCGCCGCTCCAACCGAGGCTCGTTGGCTGCTCAATGCAGATCCTACGCGCTTGCCTTGTTGGCGGTGATGATGTTGGCTGTGCTTCCAGCTCGGATGGCACAAGCTTTGACAATGCCTAGCTCTGCAAACATTGTAACGGACTACGGCATCGTTGAAGCAAACTACAATGCAGCACATGCATGCGTCGCGACAGAAGATTGCGCGCCGAAGGGTGATCGGGATTTATTTGCGCAACATGATCACTGCGCCTGCTTTAGTGCATATCTCGTTTTGAATTCGACCGGTTCGGTTCCTTTGAGTGACACCGAACAACGCGTGGAGACACCTCAGAAGCACTTTGCTTCGCACGTGTCGTCCCCTCCAAAAGCTCCACCTCGAGCCTGATGGAAGCGTCGCGTAGACGCTTAACCTAATATTCCAACCATACCTATTCTTTTAGTTGCTCATAGACTTTGTCTTTGAGTACCCGGAATCTATCGCAATGAAACGCGGATACCTCACTGCGGCAGCGCTGCTGCTGGGCATCGTCTTTGGCATATTCTTAGCTACATACGATGGGCCAATACGTTCAATTCTATCACTTGTTACCTCCTCTCGAACTGATGCCAAGGCGGCTGACAGCCGCGAGCAGGAAGGAAAGAAAGAGGGCAAGGAAGGCCTCATTCCAATGGCTGAGGCCCAGATAGCATCTGGCAATTTTTCCGTGATCCCTGTCGGCCCAGGTGCACTCTCGCAAAGACTTTCTGCCCCAGCTGTCACTACCCCGGACCCCGATCGCATTGCCCGTGTGGCCGCGAAAGTTATTGGAACGGTTTCCGAAATTAGAAAGCGCCTCGGCGAAGAAGTACGCCAAGGCGACGTCATTGCTATGATCGACAGCAGAGAAGTTGCTGAAGCTAAAAGCGCATTTCTTGCGGCATCGGTAAATTTCCGCCTCCAAGCCGATCTGTTTCAGCGTGAAAAGAAGCTCTTCGAGCAGAAGATTAATGCCGAACAACAGTTTCTGCGGGTACGCGCCACATATACCGAGGCAAAGCTCCAACTCGATTTGGCGCGGCAAAAACTGGCTGCATTGGACCTCTCTGAAGCAGAAGTTAATAACTTAGAGAATCAAGATATTGGCCGTCTCCAACGTAAGGAAATACGAGCACCGATAAGCGGACGCATTATCGAACGTCGCGTCGATCTAGGCGCGCCCGTTGGCGGAGAAGGACAGGAAAAAGAACTGTTCGTCATTGCCGATCTTCGTTCGGTTTGGGCTGATCTATCGGTGCCTCTCTCAGAGTTGGATAAAATAAAAGAGGGCCTGCCTGTCGCATCGTCACAAACGTTGACGAAGCCCGATGGTGCAATCGTTTTTGTAAGTCCAGTTCTTAATCAGGAAACTCGGTCAGCGCGCGTTATCGCAGCCTTCGACAATGCAAAAGGCGGATTGCGCCCCGGCACATACATGACCGCCACCATCCTCCTCACCACCAAGCCCGTGGCTCTTCTTATTCCAAACACTGCTTTGCAATCGATCAGTAGCGAGCAAGTGGTCTTCGTTAAAGGGCCTGAAGGGTTTGCAAAGCGCGAGGTCGCGATTGGTGAGAGCGACGATGAAAATACTCAGATAACATTTGGTTTGGAGCCAGGTGAAATCGTCGCAACGACCAATACCTTCGCCCTTAAAGCGGAACTCGGCAAGTCCGAGGCCGAACACGCTCACTGAAGTATAAGACAATGATCAATCGAATAATCGCATTCTCTGTGCACCAGCGCTGGCTGATTCTTTTGCTGACGATATTAGCTTGCGCTGCCGGCGCATGGTCACTAAGCAGACTTCCGATCGATGCGGTCCCTGACATCACTAATAATCAGGTTCAAGTAAACGCGGTCGCCCCGGCTTTGTCTCCTATCGATATGGAGCGCCAAGTTACGTTTCCGATTGAGACCGCCTTAGCTGGTATTCCCGGCCTTCAATATACGCGATCGTTGACTCGTAACGGATTTGCTCAGGTTACGGCCGTATTCAGTGACAAGGCGGACATTTACTTTGCGCGTCAACAAGTCAACGAGCGGCTCGGCGAAGCGAAGGAAACTGTGCCAGAGGGCACTGACTTAAGAATGGGTCCTATTTCCACAGGACTCGGCGAAATATACATGTGGACGGTGGAGTATAAAGATCAAAGTCAGGTTAAGGCAGACGCTGGAACACCCGGTTGGCAACCTGACGGCTCCTATCTAACCCCTGAAGGAGCCCGACTTACAACAGAGCTTGAGCGAACTGCCTATCTACGAACCATACAAGATTGGGTCGTGAGGCCACAAGTTCGTAACGTCAAGGGTGTGGCGGGCGTGGATACTATCGGCGGCTATCAAAAGCAGTTCCACGTACAGCCCGACATGGGAAAGCTGTTGGGCTTCGGACTGTCCTTTGCTGATATTGCTCAAGCCCTGAATACCAACAATGCAAGTCGAGGTGCCGGCTATATCGAACGGAACGGAGAGGGCTTTGCCGTTCGTAGTGGCGGGCGACTTGAGAACATCGCTGATATCGAGCAGGTTGTTATCACGACCAGGAAAGGCGTTCCAGTCCGCATCAAGGACGTCGCGTCGGTTGGCATTGGCCGCGAATTACGTACCGGCAGCGCCAGCGAAAATGGTCGAGAAGTTGTTGTCGGCACAGCGTTGATGCTCATCGGCGAAAACAGCCGAACGGTATCTGCAGCAGTCGATCAGAAAATGAAGGAAATCCGGCAGAACCTCCCAGCAGGTGTCGAAGTCAAAACCGTATTGAATCGCACCCAATTGGTCGATGCAACCGTCAAGACGGTCGCTAAAAACCTAAGCGAAGGTGCGCTACTCGTTATTCTTGTGCTTTTCATCCTACTCGGGAATTTCAGAGCAGCATTCATAACGGCGTTCGTCATCCCAATCGCGATGATGATGACAGCCTCCGGAATGCTGAGTGGAAAGATTAGCGCCAATCTTATGAGTCTTGGCGCGTTGGATTTCGGCCTAATCGTCGACGGAGCCGTTATCATCGCAGAGAATAGTTTGCGACATTTAGCGGAACGGCAACATGAATTGGGGCGAACGCTAAAGCTGAAGGAACGACTGGAAACCGTAATCCGGTCAGCCGAAGAGATGGTTAAGCCGTCCGTCTACGGTCAGGCAATTATCATACTTGTGTATGTTCCGCTTCTCACGTTCACGGGTGTCGAAGGAAAGATGTTCGAGCCTATGGCTCTGACCGTGATCATTGCATTGGTCGCGGCATTTATACTGTCTCTTACCTTTGTCCCAGCCGCAATTGCCATTCTG
>MKVY01000032.1:63764-72046 GCA_001899525.1 Rhizobiales bacterium 65-9 | reverse complement strand
GCTTCGAATCCCAAGCACTGCTCTGTCCCAGTCGCAGGCAATGCAGCTGCAAGTCGAAAAGGCCGTTGGTGATTTTCCAGAGGTTGCGTTTGTGTTTTCCAAGACCGGTACTGCCGAAATCGCCGCCGATCCCATGCCACCCAACGCATCAGACACGTTTGTTATCCTCAAGCCGCAAGACCAATGGCCAGACCCGACCGAGCCGAAAGCTTCATTGGTTCGACGTATCCAAGAAAGCGTAGAACAACTTGTGGGCAATAATTATGAATTCACTCAGCCGATACAGATGCGGTTCAATGAATTACTTGCAGGTGTACGAGGTGATATCGCCGTCAAGATATTCGGCGACAACTTTGATACCATGCTGAAAACTGCAAATCAGGTCGCCACCGCTCTTCGGGCGACAACTGGAGCTCAAGACGTCCGAGTCGAGCAGGTATCTGGTCTGCCATTTGTCGAAATCAATGTAGATAAAGCCCAACTCGCACGGCTCGGCATTAGCCTGTCTACCGTTCACTCGGTCATCGGAGCTGCTATCGGAGGCGAACGCGCAGGGACCGTTTTTGAGGGTGATAGACGCTTCCCCATCATCGTAAGACTTTCCGACAATGTTCGCCAGAATGTGCAAGCACTAGAGAACGTACCGGTTCCCCTACCAGGTGCTTCTGATCAACGCGCGGCACTGCTTCTGAAGCAGGTCGCAAAGTTCGAGCTTGTGGAAGGTCAGAATCAAATTTCCCGCGAGAACGGTAAGAGACGAGTTGTTGTGACTGCCAACGTCCGCGGGCGCGACATCGCGTCTGTGGTTGAAGAAGCTCAAGACCGGATCGCGAAAGAAGTACAAGTCCCAGCCGGATATTGGATAGAATGGGGCGGGCAGTTTGAGAACTTGGCCGCGGCTCAAAAGCGATTAGCGATCGTCGTGCCGGCATGTTTTATACTGATCTTCATTCTGCTCTTCTCAGCGCTGAGAAGTGTCCGTGATGCTCTCTTGGTATTCAGTGCCGTTCCTCTTGCACTGACTGGCGGATTGGCAGCGCTTTGGCTTCGCGGATTGCCACTGTCGGTCTCCGCTGCTGTCGGCTTCATCGCACTCTCCGGCGTCGCCGTGTTGAACAGTCTCGTTATGCTGACATTCATCAAACAGCTTCGGGAGCAGGGTGAATCCAAGAAAAATGCCGTTTTTCTTGGTGCAATGACTCGGCTACGGCCGGTAGCCATGACAGCATTAGTTGCATCTTTAGGTTTCGTACCCATGGCAATTGCCACAGGTACCGGAGCAGAGGTTCAACGGCCCTTGGCGACCGTGGTTATCGGCGGACTTATCAGTGCAACACTACTGACGCTGTTAGTGCTTCCCGCGTTGTACATGCGGTTTGCGGCAGAGAAGACGCCTATAAAGTTAGACGATCACGAGGACGACTTTGAAAGAAAGCACGGCTAGCGTGACTTCCGAAAACGACTTTAAAACACCTAGGATTGTTGTGATGTATTTGAGTAAGACCTTAAAACCGTCAAAATCGTTGTCGGGATTTGCCTTGGTCACATCTGCCACATTTTTGATAGCAGGTTGCAGCGTAGGGCCTGACTTCTTGCCGCCAAGCAATCCTGCAACCGACAAATTTATCGTGGATGATAAGCCGGCAAGACCAGGTAAATCTGGATTAGCCCCTCGAACGGTTTGGGGTGGCGATATAGGCGGCTCCTGGTGGAAGTCATTTCGATCGCCGAGCCTTAATCGACTTATCGACGACGCACTTACTAACAGTCCAACTCTTGAGAGCGCGGAGGCGGCACTACGTCTGGCGCAGACTCAAATCGCTATTCAAAGAGCGTCGCTATTTCCCGTGATTGGTGTAAGTGCCTTAGCAAGTCGGCAAAAGGAGTCGAATACCTTGGCGCCACCCCTTGATAACGGTAGCTTCACCTATAGCCTGAATACTGGCCAGCTCAGCATTGCTTTTGTGCCAGATATTTGGGGCGGCACCAGGCGCCAAATTGAAAGCGCTCAAGCCGAGACTTTAGGCGCCGCTTTCCAACGAGAGGCCGTTTACACCAGTTTGGTGTCGAATGTTGCGCTAGCAGCAATTATGGAAGGTTCGTTGCGCGGCCAAATTACGGCCACAAGGAGTATCATAGGAACTCAATCGCAGCTTCTAGAGATCTTGCGACGCCAATTCTCAAGCGGACAAATTGGTCGGCCTGATGTGGTAGCGCAGGAAACTGCAGTCGCACAAGCACGGCTACTTCTTCCGCCCCTCGAGAGAGCTTTAGCGCAGCAACGGAATTTAATCGCTGCGTTGACCGGCCGAATGCCTGATGAGCGTATTAATGCGATATTTACATTAGGATCGTTCCGACTCCCTTCGAAGATACCACTTCGTATGCCTGCGGATTTGATCCGCAGCCGTCCCGATGTGCGAATAGCGGAAGAGCATCTTCGGTCAACCAATGCACAAATCGGTGTTGCAGTTGCTAACCGGCTCCCACAGATAGCTCTCACCGCCAACGCCGGCTCAAGCGCACAAGCCATGGCGCAACTTTTCTCACCGGGATTTGGCGTTTGGAACATTGCAGGGAATTTATCACAAACGGTATTTGATGCGGGCCGATTAGCCGCCCTACAACGTGGTGCCGAGTTCGCAACCGACCAAGCGGCTGCTCAGTATAAAACAGTGGTGCTGCAGGCATTTCAAAACGTCGCCGATACGTTGCGCGCATTGCAAAGCGACGAACGAGCAGTATACGCAGCTATCGCTGCAGAGCGATCCGCCTCCCTCGGTATCCGCTTGTTACGTCAGCAGGTCGAGGCCGGACAAATAAGCCTGCCGCTTCTACTGGCCGCT
The DNA here is from genome assembly GCA_001899525.1 of Rhizobiales bacterium 65-9. Lineage (GTDB taxonomy): Bacteria > Pseudomonadota > Alphaproteobacteria > Rhizobiales > Beijerinckiaceae > Terrirubrum. The sequence goes on along the minus strand of MKVY01000032.1, from coordinate 69,200 downwards.
CAACAGGCGCACCTTCAAACTTCTCTGGCGAGGATACAAGCCGAAGGACAGCGGTTGTCCAATACGGTTGCTCTGTTTCAAGCGTTAGGTGGCGGCTGGTGGAATCGACCCAACAGCATTTCAAGATCGATTAAATTCGCGTCAGAGGTATCTCAAGGAAACGCGGTTTTACCTCCCCCCATGTAATTGCCGTCGTTTTCGAACAAGGTTGAGCCACACAAATGAAACGACCGACAGACGTTCCCCGTAAACATAAAGATGGAGAGCATGATCACAAGAGCGACGATCATTCGCATTCTCATAGCGATTTCCTAGGCGCCAACACCGAGCTAATATTTGCATTGTCGAGCGGAGCGCTACTAGCTATCGGGTACGGATTGGAGAAAGTCCCAGTTGCACGAGGCGATTGGTTACCAACTGCATGCTACATAGCCGCGTATTTCTTTGGTGGCTTCTTTACCGTTCGTGAAGCCATAGAGAATTTGCGAAAGAGGCGCTTTGAAATCGATACCTTGATGCTGGTCGCGGCGGCAGGCGCTGCCGCACTTGGCGCATTTGCAGAAGGTGCTCTTCTACTCTTTCTTTTTAGCCTCGGACATGCTCTCGAGCATTACGCAATGGGCCGAGCCAAACGAGCGATCGAAGCATTATCGGAGCTTGCTCCGCCAGTAGCGACGGTCAAGAGGGGCGGGGGTACACACCAGATTCCGGTAGAGGAACTGGTAGTTGGTGACTTAGTCATCGTAAAATCCAACGAACGACTACCCGCTGACGGATTTGTCATTGAGGGCGTTTCTAGTGTCAATCAAGCTCCTGTGACGGGAGAAAGTATTCCGGTAGACAAAAGCCCTGTTCGCGATGCGGCGGCCGCGCGCGCCCGACCAGATTCAATTGATGCAACTTCGAGAGTTTTTGCCGGCACAATTAATGGATCTGGCGCAATTGAGGTTGAGGTAACGCGTCGATCCTCCGAGAGCGCGCTAGCTAAAGTCATCAAAATGGTTAGCGAAGCAGAGGCTCAGAAATCGCCAACGCAGCGATTTACCGAAAAGTTCGAACGAGTTTTCGTTCCCGCCGTTCTCGCTCTTTCGATAGCGCTTCTATTTTCATGGGTCATTATTGATGAGCCATTTAGAGATAGCTTCTACCGTTCAATGGCTGTTCTTGTCGCGGCAAGCCCCTGCGCCTTGGCCATCGCTACACCTAGCGCTGTCCTTTCTGGCGTTGCACGCGCTGCTCGCGGTGGCGTTCTTGTGAAAGGTGGCGGCCCACTCGAAAATCTCGGCTCGTTGACAGCTATCGCGTTCGATAAAACCGGCACCCTAACTGAAGGAAGGCCCCGTATAACGGATATCGTTCCATCCTCACTCATTTCTGAACAACAGCTTCTTAAGTCCACGGTCGCTGTAGAACGCCTCAGCGATCATCCCCTCGCCGAAGCAATTGTTCGAGACGGAATGGAACGCCTCAAATCGGAACCATTGCCGACAGTAACAGATATGAGGAGCTTAACCGGCAGAGGCGTAACAGCGATCGTGGAAGGACACCCCATTTGGATCGGGAAAGCCGAAATGTTCGGTACGGATGGCATTCCACAGCTAAGCAAGGCTACGCTAAGCGAGGTCCGCCGTTTGCGCGAAAACGGCCGCACAACCATGGTCGTACGCCAAGGCGAGATTGAACTTGGTGTCATTGGCCTGATGGATACGCCGCGGTCATCAGCTCGGCCGGCTTTACAGCAATTGCGCGAGATTGGAATCAAGCGCATGATCATGATTTCTGGCGACAATCAAATTGTCGCCGATGCAATAGCCAGAGATGTCGGCTTGGACGAAGCCTGGGGTGACCTAATGCCCGACGACAAGGTCACCTCCATCAAGGCACTTCGAAAAGAGGCTAAGGTCGCCATGGTCGGGGACGGCGTGAACGATGCGCCAGCTATGGCAAGCGCCACGGTAGGCATAGCTATGGGAGCAGCCGGTTCTGATGTCGCACTCGAAACTGCCGATGTTGCTCTTATGGCTGATGATCTTCGGCATCTACCTTTTGCCGTCGGATTAAGCCGACAGACGCGTTCGATCATTCTCCAGAATGTGTTCGTTAGTCTTGGCGTCGTTGCCATTCTCATTCCGGCCACCATCGGCGGCCTTGCGATTGGAGCGGCAGTTGCGGTGCATGAGGGCTCGACCCTGCTCGTGGTTGGAAACGCCTTGCGACTTCTGGCTTATCGCACCCCCAAAGTGTCTTCGACCTAACCGAAGTAAGTTATTCTATGAGCTCTTAAAGACGTGAGATCACCATGAGATTCCAACTTTTGAATATTTGGGAGATCGCTTCACATCTCGTTGACTTGGGCATCGCCTACATCCTCGCATTCCCAATCGGATGGGATCGCGAGCAACGGGAACGGAGCGCCGGTCTCCGAACATTTCCTTTAGTTGCAATTGCAAGCTGTGGTTTCGTTCTAATCGCGATCCGCGTATTGGGAGAAAGCTCAATAGGGCAGGCGCGGATTCTCGAGGGATTGCTTACAGGCGTAGGATTTATCGGAGGCGGAGCTATCTTAAAGCACGGCGGGCACGCATCTGGTACCGCAACAGCTGCTAGCCTGTGGGCGACAGGCGCTCTTGGAGGCGCCGTAGGATATGGCTTGTATGATATTGCCGCAATTTTGGCTCTCGTAACCTTTATAACGCTTAGATTTCTAGCACCCATGAAAGGCGCAGTCCGAACGTCGGACTCGAATACGAGTGTTAGTTAAATTGAAACGGCACATTTTTACATGTGCCGCGCATTGTCGCCACTAAGCCAATTTAAGGCCCCGCCTTATCTCCTGCAGTAACTGCTGTCCCGCAAGACGAACAAAACTTCGACGTAGGCGCCAACGTCGCGCCGCATTTTCCACACGCATTGTCAACTGGGCCGAAGCGCTGACCGCAATTGGCACAAAAGCGGCTCGCTGGATCATTATCTTCGCGGCAACCCGGACAAACAAGAACCCTTTGTGGAGTCGGAGAACCTGAACGACCCCAACTTGTGTCTTCACTTTGTTGAGTTCCCCAACGAGATCGATCACTGCCATGATGGCCTGAACCGCCGCTCCTTCCGCCAAACCATTTACCAAAGCCATGTGAGCCCATAGCGCTCTCCTTATGTGATCCAGACAATGATGTTTAAGCGAAAGCGCATATCAGCTGCCGCCATTCTGCTCGTTACCGATCCTATGGCTATTCTCCGGCCGAACTGAAATATCGTACATAGGCGACCGATCCCAGCATAACTGCCATGACGAAAGTCGCGGCAATCAGGACGATGATGATTTCTCGATTCAATATAGACATTCTCACCTCGTAACTTGTATATTATGCTCCGGCTAGGACGCAGAATGTGAACAATGAGCTTATCGCTATTTTACAAGCCCTGCCATTTGCAGGTCTCTTCCTAGCCTTTCGATGATACTCTGACTCATCTGCGCTCGCTTCAAATATAAAATTGGATCCGCTGAAAATGCCGGAAATTGCTTATTAAGTTTGTTGATCCAATGTCCGGCGCCAACGTTATCACCAGACCGATTGGCCACGACAATGCGTGCTACAAGACCGAATGGCGTCCTAGTTGTAGAGATATGTCCAGCATGACGATTTGCGGTCGCTGTTTCATCAGCCATATATGACGCTAAGAAGAAATAGAATTCGAGCCAACTGATTTTCGTTTCGTCTAGGCGAGGAATCCGTTGAAGCAGCTCCAATCCCCTCGAAAATTCTCCTCTGACAATGTATGCAGCACCAATGCGGCTCGAGATATCTGTCGAATAGGGATTAATAGATATTGCTCGTTTCGCGGAGACAAATGCTTCGTCAAAGCGACCGCTATAGAACTGGGCCATGAAGAGAGATAGCCAAGCCAACGCAGAGTTTCGATCGATCTCAACGGATCGATGAGCACTAAGTAGTGCCTCACCAAGAGTATTCTGCGATGCTCCAACCCCCATTGTGAAAGCATCGATATCAGCCATCGTCTTTATCGCAGACACTGCGGCGCTATGGGATGGTTGCTTCAACGCTCGTTGCAAGCACGCTTCTGAGGCCTTGAACTTTTCCAAGGCTACAAGCCCCATAGATCTATATGATAGGATTAGGCAATCTGACTCTGTTATTTTGCCATCGTCTAGAGAAGCCCGTTGCCCCCGTTCACCGAGAACGATTCCGTCATTCTGCGCTAGCGCATCTGCTATGGCTTGAGTGATTTGAGCTCTGGCCTTGGCAGTTACTCCGGATGGCACATTTTGGAAAATGGTGGACCACACGGTTTGATTATCGATACTACGCACAAACCGGAAAGAGAGCCCAAGAGTTGCGTCGCTTTGCAAAGCACGGCCGATAAGAACGTAGTCGGAGGGAATTGTGGAGCGTTTTGCAGATCCTTCACGCACTGTAATAAGTTCAAAGGATGCAAGCGCTGAAATTATCTCATGGAATAGCGCATCTAGATGCGGTTGAGCGTCCGTGGGCGCCCATTCGGCCACGATCGGCAATACTGTAATCGATGGGGCAGCGTTGTTGAAAGGCGGTGAATTCGCACGTTGATGTTCTTGCCAGGAATGACTTGGTGTTTGCATCAAAGCGACGGCAGCGACACCAACCAATAATACCATCAAACCAAGTGGCAAAATCAAGGATTTCGCGCTTAACCTCTGCCGAACCGAGCTTGGGGCCGCCGCCTGGTGCTCTTCGGCTAAAATTGAGGGCTCTAGCTGCGGCCTCTCATATTCTGATAACCGTTCACGCCGGCTGACAAAGGTTGGAACGTAGGTACCCCGGTCAAGGTGGATCTCAATTGGATCGTTGCGGCCTGCATTGGCATAGTACGATCCCAGAAGCTTCCTCAATCTGGTCGCCTCTACGCGAACGATTGAGTTGGTTTGAGGGTTAAAGGATTCCTTTTTGTCAAAGACGCTGATGGCGATGTTATAGCCTTTCAGCAGTTCAGCACGCCCCTCTAGAGTTTCCGTGACGATGTAGTCAAGAAACCGAGAGAGGGGGCGCGACTTTTCAAATAGCGGGTCGCGGAGAATTTTTCTTAAGAGCTCCTGAACTGTCGCCCTGTCTTCGTCTGATAACGAATTCAACATTCCTGCTCACATAACGCCAATATCGCATAATCATAGCAGAATGCGGCACGTTACGATATTTCAGCACGTCTGTAGCGTAGTTATAAGACCATTGTAACATATGGGTTTTCACCCTTTGAACGCTCGCACTGCCGATTTTAGCCTATCGAGCAAGCTCTCCTAGCCGCAATTTCTCCCAGATTCGTCCGGACCGGGGGCCGGCCCAATCACGACTGAGCCAAGCGACACAAGCTGGGGCGTGTCAAAGGAGAGCAACGTGAACGGATTTAAATACACATTGGCGGCCAGTGCATCGGCGCTATTGA
>MKVY01000032.1:0-63678 GCA_001899525.1 Rhizobiales bacterium 65-9 | reverse complement strand
GTGCGGGTCGATATGTGGTATACGCCTGGTCGGAACACGTTCACTCACCGCTCTGCGACCGGGGGTGTCGGCGCCAATAACTTCGTCAGAGCCGAAGCGATAGATCAGAATGGCGTATGGGCGCGCGGCATAGCGATGATGGACGCCCGTACTCAGTCAGCCTGGGGTACGGTCCAAACAGTGATCACCTTGCGCTTAGGCGCACATTCCGGCCTAGGCAATGGCAACGGCAATATATTCGGTGGCAATAACAACGCCGGCGCTAGTGTTGAAGCTGCCTATGTGCGTTTCGCCGGTTTCACGGCCGGTCAGGCCGCTTCAAACTTCACTTTCTTGCCACCATTTCAGTATCACGCGCTATTTCTATCTGGCTTCCCTGTCGGCATCCGCCAACTGGCTTACACTGCGACTTTTGCCGGAGGCTTTTCGGCCACTCTAGCCCTCGAAAATCGGGCGGAGTTGACGAACTCCATGGCGATCAACACGCTGACTGGACCATTCTTCGGTGCGACACCCACGCTTTCGGGATCGCCACAGCGGTTGCCAGCCTTGGTCGGCAACTTGCGAGTTGATCAGCCATGGGGCGCGGCGATGATTTCCGCAGCCGTACTGGAAAACGTTGCAACCGGCGCCTTGGGAACGGTTGGCACAACTGCTCGTCGCACCGGATGGGCCATTTCAGGCGGTCTGCGTATCAATCTTCCAATGCTCGCCGCAGGCGATAGCATCCAAGGCTGGATGTCATACGGCGTTGGTGCTCTTGACTATGTGATCAACTCCGGCATTCACAGCAACCCACCAGTTTCAAGTTTATGGACAGGTGGCTTTCTTCGTGCGGACCGCAACGTGACAGCATTCTGCGCCAACGCGACTTGCACAGCTATTGGCACGGAGATGACCAAAGCTATGTCTATCGGTGGTATTTTCACCCACTACTGGACTCCTTCGCTGCGCTCGCACCTTATCGGTACCTACGCTCGTGTCACTCCGGGCGCCGCATCGCAGGCAACTCCCTACATGAGCGGTGGCCTTGGTAACGCTACGGCTTGGAATGTTCTGGGTAGCCTCATCTGGTCGCCAGTGCGCAACTTCGACATCGGTCTTGAGCTTTCGTACGCGCGTCTTAGCCAGAATGTGAACCGGGTTGGAATGACGATTGCCAATGGTGGTCTTCTTATACCGGCTTCATCAAGCAACTGGACTGGACGTATGCGCGTCGAACGTACATTCTAATTTTGAGTTTCGAACATAACCGCAATTTATGTTCGAAAGCTCGCGATGAAGGTCCCTTTTAGCGACTTGATTGAATCTAACCTCCTTTCAAACAAGTGCTCCCTCTGAGCAACTACAATAGGGCTTTCAAGAACGAGTAGACTTGGCCCTGGCATGTAATACATGCCAGGGCCCTTTCAACACCAAAGTATCGATGATTTGCTAATCGAGACGGCCGTTTCAACGATCTATTGAAGCGGAAGCCGGCATAAACCTTACACCATTCCATCTGAAGTTCGCTCGGAACTGATTGCGAATGACTTCGAGGATTACGTTGCCTCTACCGCGAATCGTCACTTCCGTCGCATAGGCGCTGAATACCAGAATGTAGCGACCTCGAGATTTTAGATACACTTGATGCAAACATTCGCCTGAGTCGCAGACACCTCGACGATCATCACAAGAAATGTTCTCGAAATGAAGGGAGATAAGTTCGTCACCGTCCGTACTAATTGACACTGCAAAATAGTGGGTTGCCTTAACTGCATTTCCACAACGCCAAACGTAGTGTCGTATCGACCGCTGAATGGTAATTGGCAGGGCTTCTATATGCCTAATCGACCACGGTTCTTCGGATGCGAAACTACCTCGAGCGTGAGCGGATAGCGTCATAGTAGATGCAATCAAGGTCGCGCCAAGCGTGATCTGAAGGAATCCCATAGTACGAGCTCCTTGACGAAAGACCTCTTCCAATTGCGGTTTGATAACATCCCATTCTTCCCGCTGATTCATTTTAGCCTATCAATCCAAAAAGCGCACTACTCTTAAGTGTCTTATGTGGCAGTCGCATTCCGATTTCCGCTCCAAATAAGCACCGTCGTTTCATCATTCTTGAATATTGGAGCCTACAATGTCCAACAACGACCCATTTCGGCAGGCAACAACTGCTGAGCAAGTTGCCTTTGTTCTGATGAAACTAGTTGCCAGAAATGAAGGCCGATCGCTCGATCATGGCACTTCCATAGAGGGCTATGAACCGAGCAATCGCGAATACATTCTAGATCTCTATGCTGATTGCCTGGAGGCGACACGCGGCGATCGGCATCGTCATGCGACACCCGCTTCAATATCAAGACGGTCGCTTCTCAGCTCTTAGCCGACACACCAGCTTTTGTATATCTAATCGCCTACTCTTTAGCCTTCTTCGGCATTTGGAACGCCTACCTTCGTTCATTGCACCAATATGGCGAACTCCAAGCCGCTACATCCGCTTCACCTAACATATTTCAACATAGTGATCTCAGTGTAGCGGGTGATGCCGTCATAAAGACGTCAGATACAGCTTCTACGCGCGACATGGCGCATATAGGTTCACAAGCCTACGCCTCATTGCGCTGTTTTCCACCTCAGGAGGATTAGTAATGCATTTTATCAAGAGCCTATTGCTCGGCTCTTCAGCGACACTGCTCGCTGTCGTCGGGGCACAGGCGGCGGATCTGCCCTCACGCAAGGCAGCTCCTGTCGAGTATGTAAGGGTCTGCGACACCTATGGCGCCGGCTTCTATTGGGTTCCGGGTACCGATACTTGCTTGAAGGTCGGCGGCCGTGTCCGTGTCGACATGTGGTATACTCCATCGAAGAATGCAGTCTCGCATCGCTCGACGGGCGGCGGCACCGGCACATTTGTGAGCTCGAACGCGGTTGATCAGTACGGCTGGTATTCGCGCGGTATCGTGCAAATGGATGCTCGTACGCAGTCCGCTTGGGGCACAGTTCAAACCGCTATCTCTTTACGATTCCAAGCTGCGAGCGGCTTATCAAGCGGCAACTACACCACCAGCAGTTTCGCAGGCGGCAACGCAAGCAGCGTCTCGATTGAGTCCGCGTATATTCGTTTTGCAGGCTTCACGGTTGGTCAGGCGACTTCAAACTTCACTTTCTTGCCAGTCTTCAACTACCAATCGATGTTCCAAGCCGCATTTCCCACCGGAATTCGGCAAATCGCCTATACGGCGTCTTTTGCTGGTGGCTTTTCAGCCACTATCGCGCTTGAGAATCGTGCAGAGCTCGCTATGTCCAATAGCGTAAATACGCTCGGCGCGAATCCGTTCAGCGCCACAGCCGCTACTGCTGGTCCGATCGCACAACGGTTGCCGGCTTTAGTGGCTAATCTGCGCGTCGATCAGGGCTGGGGCGCAGCTATGATATCCGGCGCGGTACTTGAAAATACCGCGTCGTTTGGCAACGCAAACCTCGCGGTCGTTGGCAATGCTGGCCCGCTCGTCCGTCGTACGGGCTGGGCGGTCAGCGGTGGACTGAAAGTGAACCTGCCTATGCTCGCCGCTGGCGACAGCATTCAGGTGTGGGCCGCCTATGGCGTTGGCGCGCTCGACTACGTGGTCGGCAACGGCATCAACGCAAATACTGCTTTTGCTGGCAACTTCCTGGGCGGCTATTTGCGAGCCGATCGCAACGTCACCCTGTTCTGTGTTAACGCCGCATGTTCCTTAGGTGGTTCGGAACAGACCAGGGCTTTTTCGGTAGCTGGTATTATGACCCACTATTGGACACCAACGCTTCGCTCGAACCTATTGGCCTCCTATGCGCGCGTTACGCCTGGTTCTGTCACAAGCAGCACCTCTTGGGCCAACGGCGGTCTATCTAGCGCCACGGTATGGAACGTTATGGGCGATGTCATTTGGTCCCCTGTACGCAACTTCGATATTGGTGTTGAGCTTTCTTATGCTCGCCTGAATCAGAGCTTGCCGCTATCGGTACCAGTTGGCCTCGGCACCTTAGCTTCGATCAGCCCGAGCAATTGGACGGGACGCGTTCGCGTCGAGCGCACTTTCTAATTCAGCAGGCATCGCATTTAACAAAGCGTTCGATCGGATGCACTAGCTTCCGATCGAGCTAAGAAAAGCGATTTAGCATTGGCTGTCACGCTTCTTCAACGTCGCCAAACACCACGTTACAGGCGTTTCAGCGACTAGTCGGATCCTTTATCTTCGAAAGCGCTTAACACGTTATCTACCGACTAAGCGACTGTTTCATTTTCACCGCAACATACTCTTTATACAGCTGCGACTCATAATCAATTTGAGTCGGCATGTTGAGTACCTATCCCGTGATACAATTTGTAATAAGCAAGCAACAGATCAGATATGCATTTATCACATCTTCATTGCGACGGAAGCAATGTACTTCCAAATTCGAGAGAGGTAATTGTCATGCGAATATCGAAGTCACTACTTACGGCCATACTACTGGGAGCAGCTGCTGTTAGTCTCCCAACAATGTCGACGGCGCAGACAGTTAACGGCCATAGGCCAAGTGATCGCACAGCGGATTTTACTAACCACGGCTATGAAACATACGCCGGGCCGAATGGTCCGATCGTAATATCGCAGCGCGATCGGGAGTTGCAACGTCTTGATGATCAGAAGCGCCTAACAACTGACGCCTACATCAGCAATGCACTCCCGCTTAGCGCAGCTCCCCAAACGCGATTCCGTTAGCCCGCTGAATCGCTGTCTTATTGTCAAAGACGGTATGAAACTCGACATATGAATGATCTCGGCCGGCACCTTTTTGTACCGGCCGAGATCAAACTGAATTTGCAGCATCAACGCCTGAAACAATCGCGCGGGACGGCGCGCACTATCGGTATGCAAAATTCAGCAAGATCGATTAATAGCTGCCGCAGTTCTTTGATTGCTGATTGCAATTCACAGCAGATCCAAAGCGATCCGTACCACTGTCGGATAACGCGCCTTACTTGAACTTAACAATTAATTGCATCCTTGTTCGCTAACGCCTCAAGAATTGAAATCGCCAGTAGGCGCCGGATCTAGAAGGCATTACAAATCAGTGACACAGTTCATCACGCATACTGAGCTATCAGACAGCGGGTGTTCTGAGCACAATCCTTCTGGAGCAATGGATGTCTACCTCAACAGCAGCAGGGCGGCACAAAGGCAACTTATACATCGCACTGACTTTGACAACGACCTTTATGGTCATCGAGGTGATCGGCGGTCTTTGGACCGGGAGCCTGGCACTCTTAGCAGATGCCGCGCACATGCTTACCGACGCTGGCGGACTCGCGTTAGCTTTGCTGGCTATTAAATTCGCTGAAAGAGATCGAACGCCACAGAACACCTTCGGCTACGTACGTACGGAGGTTCTTTCGGCGTTGACCAATGCCGTCGTCCTTCTTCTTCTGACTGTTTACATCTTGTACGAAGCATACCAGCGTTTCAAAAGCCCTCCTGAGATTATAGGTGGACCGATGTTGGCAGTAGCCGTTGCCGGTCTGATAGTAAATTTAATCAGCATGCGGCTGCTCGCTTCCGGATCGCAAGAAAGCCTCAACGTTAAGGGAGCCTATTTCGAAGTTCTTGCGGACATGCTCGGCTCACTTGGCGTAATTGTCGCGGCGGCTGTGGTGCTCTTAACGGGATGGCAGCTTATCGATCCAATTATCGGCGCTGGTATTGGCCTGTTCATCGTCCCTCGTACCTGGATCTTGCTTAAGCAAGCTATCCATATCCTCATGGAAGGGACGCCGCCGGAAATCGACGTGCTGCTGCTCGAAAAGAGGCTGAAAGAAATCCCCGGCGTCATCGAGGTTCACGATCTGCATGTATGGACGATTACGTCTGGCATTGATGCGATGAGCGCGCACTTAGTCGTTAACGACCTCGCTTCTGGTCGCGAGACTGTAGCGGCTGCGCGAAATATCATGAAAACAGGTTTCGGCTTGGACCATCTAACGATTCAGCTCGAAACACAGGTACTCAAAGAAGCTGAGGCGAAGCTGCAATTCTGAAATGGGCTAGTTCGACAATATTCCGATCTGGTCATCATCTAAGACGGAGAATAATATGGGACACGAAAATCGGCGCTGGCCGTCCAACAGAACGCGGCACAATGCGAACTGGGGTAACGATACAAACGTTTTCCAGACTGACGATCGTCCGCCGCCGTTTCGGCCACGCATTTCCTGGGTGACCGTCTTAACGCTTCTTGTCGTTTGGTCCGGCGTTGTTTACGTTAGCTATCTTGCTATAGACGTTGCGCTGAATTGGATGGCTTCGAATAGTAGCACCGTCCTACAAACAGGAAAGAACGCTGGAGATACTCTTGGCGTCGGTAAAGAAGTATCAGCCACAATAGATCGGCTAAAAAATGCGGGTTTCCTGGAACAGAGCTTCATGTTTCTTCGCAAAGCCTTAGTGCCGGCTGTGGTTCTTATCTGGGCATTGGGAGCTATCTGCATCGTTGTGCTACCAAAGCTGCTGGCAAAGATTCGATAATTTCGGTTTGGTGGATAGCCACGCCATCGTCGGTTACTAGCGACCTTTGCCATTGCATGAAGCGGCTGACATATCCATTTAGGTTCCATAATTTACGTTATGCGAATCGTTTGTCGCCGGCTCAATCTGAATGCACCGACACCGCCAACTAAAAAACATGGAGTGGTCTATTCTCATTGCATGCTACAGGATTTGATGCACGGAGCGGCTCTTCTCTTCAAAGCGATACGGATCTCATAAAAATCCACGCAGTCGACGGCCTCGTACCCGCATGCAACAAGTAAGAGACCAAATGCTGATATCATGAGAATGCAAGAAGATTCTGAAAGACAGTCGGCCGCCAAGCGCCTCGAAAGCGTCTTCCGTCCTAATGAAATAAAACGAACACAGGAACGTCATCTCATTCAAAGCGCCATTATTCTACTTCAGCGCGATGAAACAAATGACGCAATTGCTTATGAGTTGGGACTTCTCGCCATCGCAGAACACGCAGCAAATCGCCAAGCCAGACGCGATCTTCTCGAATGGGCCACAAGATTGCTAACGGCCCCACTCTCCTCCTAGAAGAGCCTTTTATAGAAGCGCTTCTTTGTCCTCGGTCTATGCCCTTTTCAAGTACTGGCCCCAGCCGCCCATTTGATGCATACTACCCAAGGTCCGTTCAGAAGTTGCAAATGCCGGTTCCGCGCCGCGCGTTCAAGCTCACCGAGCTCCTTTTCACTCTTAACGGGCCGAACAGTGCGCCGAAGAACTCCGCACCGATAGTAGGGTGAACCAGCCATGCAAGACTGTTAGGAGATAGACTTTTGACAGATGCCCCAAGAAATAAAACATCTATCTGGGCTCAGGAATTTGCCTTCCCCGTTGAAGTTCGCCACAGCTAGTCGTCGAGCAATTTCAGCATACGAAAGTGTGAGTCATTCAGGACCGATCACTTGCTTTGCAAGATTTCCGAAATGTTCGGCTTCCCGTTTCCGCTTACATTCTGATCCATGATCTGAGCGATAAAACTGGCTCGCCCAGACATAGCTGCTCCGTTGCCAGCCCGGTCGATGTCGCAGCACAAGACTCATGCGAACGGCTCTGCCTTGGGCATCGATGATAGCAGCCACTGTCAATCTGCGGCACTTGAATGGCGAGCCAAAACCCTGCTGGCCAACCAGGAGCGGGCCGCGACAACATCCACCGGCTGTTCAGATCGCAGGTCAAGAAGGTGCGAGACGCTGTGCCCTCCTACGACGTAGTCACATGCGCCATGCCGATTCGCTATGAGCCACTGGAAACTCGGCATGGCATGGTGGGCGGCGTCAATGATGACGCCCTTAGCGAATCCATCCATCGTGGCGCGAACGCTTAGCTTACGCCTGACGCGACGATCAACGCCGCACAGCTCAGCGTTTCTGGCGGCAGCGATCGTGCGCTGCAACGCCTCCGCATCTATGCCTTCACCGCGATGCTGCACGGCATGACGCCATGTGTGCTCCATCTCGCCGAGGCGTTCATCGACTGCGCCATTCGTCAAGTCGCGCCAGTGCGCGACCGATCGCAGGATCTCAAACAACTTTACAGAGATAAGCATCTCTGTACCACAATTAACGGATGCCAGTTTGCTATCGTCGCGCCAGTTGCTTAAAATTCCAACGAGCCTGTCGATCTCTGCGCTAATGGCGTATTCCGGAAAAGACGGCGACCGAATGCCGTCCCGATGGCTACTTTATCATCGGGCAATGTCGGCCGCATAGAGATCCGATCATTTCCGGTGGACTGAACGTCTATCCGAAGGAAACCGACACACTGCCGTGTGTGGCTGAAAGCGCGGTGATCGGCTTACCGCACGTGTATTTCGGCGAAGTGGTCGTCGCGGTCGTCCTGTGAAATTCGGGGGTGAGGCTCTTCGAACGAGAAATCTCCGACGAATTGCGGGTATGGCTGGCCTGGCCAGGTTCATAGCTGCCGAAGAAGAGCTTCCTGTGCAAAGAGCTGCCACGCAACGCCATGGGCAAGGCGCAGAAGCAGATGCTCCGTTCGAACTTTTTCACCGACGTTTAGCGGGGGATATCATCGAACGCAGGGTTTTGCGCACGATCTATCCTACCTGAGGGCGCCACTTCAAACTGTCATCGATCGTCGGCTAGCATTCTCCGGCCAAAGAAGATGGCGTATCCTGGGGCCGTCGCGTTCGCCGCTTACCCCCAAAGTGGCGACGGCCTCTTTTTGCCCGCAGTTGATACGACCAGAGACTCTAGCAAATAGTCGGATGCCGCTAGGCTTGCAGCGGAGTACAAAAACGCGACAGAAGCTGGAAATGCGAACCGAATGTTCTGGTCCGGTTGACGATCAAATAGGCTTGGCCAATTGCTCCAAATAATCGGCTGCGGATGTGAATGAGGGATTGTCGATCAGGAATGTTTTGATCAGTTGATCATCGGCCCACAACGACAAATTGCAGTCTTCGCCGACGCATCGAACGGTCGCCAAGTGAATTGCTTGCGTTTCGTCTTCTGCATTAATGATTTCACCTGCGCCGGTTACGAAACCAGCTGGGTCTGTTTTAAACAATCTATAGACGGCTGGAACGAACGTCATACTCAACCCCAGATCGAAGGCAAGCGCAGTGGCCTTCTGCCGGTTTCGTGGACACCGAGATAAGGTGTTTAACGGAACTGGAGAGTTGGAATGCAGAGAAGGAAGTTCAGCCGCGAGTTCAAGCTTGAGGTGGTGAGGCTGGTGAAGGATCGAGGCGTTGCGGTAGCGCAAGCAGCCCGCGACCTCGACGTCCATGAGAATATGCTGCGCAAATGGGTGCGCGAGCTATCGGCGGACCTGCAGCATGCCTTTCCCGGCCATGGTCAGTTGAAGCCGGAGCAGCAGGAGATTGACCGGCTGCGCAAGGAAGTGGCGAAGCTGAAAGCGGAGCGCGACATCCTAAAAAGGGCCGCAGCCTACTTCGCGAGGGAAGCGATATGAGGTTCGCTTTCATCGCGAGGCACCGGAACATCTGGCCGGTGGCATGGCTGTGCGACGCGCTGGATGTCTCCCGCTCGGGCTTCCACGCCTGGCTCAACCGCAGCCCCAGCGCTCGCTCGCGGCACGACGAGATGCTGGTGACGGCAATCGATCGCAGCTTCAAGAGCAGCGACCGAACCTATGGTGCCCGTCGTGTCTGGCATGACGTTCTGGCGGAAGGCCTCTCGTGCGGCCTGCATCGCGTCGAGAAGCTCATGCGTCAGAACGGACTGCGTGCCCGGCCGCGCCGCCGTGGGCTGCCGAAAGACACCGGCGAGCGGGCGGTGGTTTCGGACAATATCCTCGACCGCGCTTTCGAAGCCTCGGCCCCGAACCAGAAGTGGATCGCCGACTTCACCTACATTTGGACCGCCGAAGGTTGGCTCTACGTTGCCGCCGTCGTCGACCTGTTCTCCCGACGCGTCGTCGGCTGGGCGATGAAGGCCGAGATGACGGCACAGCTCGTCACCGACGCTCTCATCATGGCGATCTGGAGGAGAGGCAAGCCCGACAGCCTGCTGCACCACAGCGACCAGGGCAGCCAGTATACGAGCGAACAGTTCCAGCGCCTGATGACCGATCACGTCATCACCTGCTCGATGAGCCGGTCGGGCAACGTCTGGGACAATGCCGCGATGGAGAGCTTCTTCTCGTCGCTGAAAACCGAGCGGACAGCCCGCAAGGTCTACAGGACGAGGGATGACGCTAGGGCCGATGTGTTCGATTACATCGAGCGCTTCTACAATCCCCGGTGACCGCACTCGACACTGGGCTATATGAGCCCCGTCGAGTTCGAGGAGAAAGCTATGTTAGCTTAACCTGGTGTCCGAAAAACCGGCAGCAGGCCACTCGACGTTCTTATGGGCATATGGAATTTTTACCGTGCCCTGTCATGAGACATAATTGCTTCTGGACTATCAACGATTTGTTGTCCCGACGGCGAAAGCCGGGATGATTCAACAGAGACATCATGGTCTGTAAGTTCCCGGCCACTCAGCAAATGAGCAATGACATGTGCAGTTGTGTCAGGATCGGTAAGGATCAGTTCTTTGATTGCATCCTCACCTCCGACCGCTTTAGGTTGCCTCTCATCGAAACAGGAAAGGCATTTACGGAGGAAGTTATAGGCGGCTTCCGGGCGCCCACAAGTGCACATGCCAAGTATCATTACGGCACGTCTTTCCCAATCTGGTTCAGATTCGAACTTCATTTCAGCCCCTCCCATTGTCGCTCTTTTCGATAGGGTTCGCCATATCGCCACCCTTCCGGCCGCTGATTCCATTCTGACTTTTACTAGTGAGGAATCCGTTTGCAGCAGCATCCGGTTTCCATCCGAGCAAAAGGGATGCTAGGCGATGTACTCAAAATGCATTTATATCGTCCATCGTCCCGCTTCCAAAACCGCTTGGCGGCCTTCCTGGCAAACTTCGCCTTGTCCGCCCAATCGACTACTCAATTATCAAGCTTAAGCCTCTAAGCCTATCATATAACGCGATCGGATCTGATACTCTCACCGCGCTTCGATCTCCATAGGGGCGCGCGCAAAACGTTCTGAAGGGCTGCAACCGCAACGTAACAGCCCCATGCTCCATCATGGGTGCGATCGGCAACGAAGTCATAGGACCAGACATCGGTCGCTTCGGCCGAAGCCGGATGCACGAGCCGTCGTTAAGCCACAGACGCCCGCGTTTAGGCTGTTTAGTCGGTACTTTCAGCCCCTCGCATCATCAGATCCGTTCGACACGCTTCTTGTTCACCGTCCAGCCGGCCGTGCGAAGCAACGCCGTGATCCGGCGGTATCCGTAGCGGCCATATTGACGGGCAAGTTCGATGATGTCGGCAGTCAGTGCGGCTTCGTCATCGGGGTCGTTGGAATCTTCCGCTGCGTCGATCGGTACTGCCCCAAAGCTCGACATGCTCGTCTCTCGGAGATGCCAAGCTCGCTCATCACATGATCTACGCACGCGCGGCGGCGGAAGGGGCTTAGAAGTTTCCCTTTGCCGCCTCCGACAGGATCAGCTTGTCCAGCGTCAGATCCGAGACCGCTCGTCGGAGGCGGTTGTTCTCAACCTCAAGCTCCTTCAGGCGCTTCACCTGATCGCCTTTCAGGCCGCCATACTCATTCCGCCACCGATAATAAGTAACTTCCGTTACGCCTATCGAGCGGACCGCGTCTGCTACCTGTCGGCCCTGTGCCATCAGCACATCAACCTGACGCAGCTTCGCTACAATCTCTTCTACCGTATGCCTCTTCCTTCTCATCGAGCTTGTCCTCCATCCAAAAATCATACTTCACGGAGGACCACTTCATAGGGGGCAGATCAATCGACGGAACGGACTTCCGTTACTTCTCATGTCCATCCATAAGGCCCGAGATGGCTTGACGGTTGCCTGTTCGCGCCTCGCCCACTGAACGTAGATCGGCGACGGCTCAATACCAGCCCCCTCTTCGATCTCGATGATATGGGCTCGCATTAGTGCACCGCTTCATCGACGCAACCTTCTGTCATTGATCTAGATCAATAGTGCACCGCGGCATTTAGCGAAGCCGTTGCGACCTTTTTGCGGCTTTGGAGAAGCCCGGTGAGGTGTCATTATAAAGTGGCATATGAGATACCGATTTAAACTGCCGGGCATGCGGCAGCGGAAGCGATGCAACGAATGCTGACACGGGAAGCTATAAAGTCCCCAGGCGGCCCCTATGATGGTCCGCGGCCGACGGCAACGCCGACAGACCTTTTCACGCTGCTTCTGGCCGTTCGTGATGTCCCCTATGCGTTTTTAACCGTGCTTTGGCTCGGGGCTTTAATCGGCGTTTCCTTCCTCTCGACGCCGGTCAAATTCCAGGCTGCATCACTCAGTCTGGCGACAGCTCTCGAGATTGGCAGAGTCACCTTTGCTCTCTTCACCCGTATCGAATGGGGATTATGGGCGCTGGTCGCCTTGAGCATCGCCATTGGCTCCTGGCGCCCGTGGCGTTGGGCGGGATGCCTGCTGCTGGCGGCATTTCTGGCTACCCAAACATTCTGGCTGCTCCCAATCCTCGACGCACGCGTTGGTGCGATCATCGCGGGTGCGGAAATCACCAATTCCAACCATCACCTTCTTTACATCGCGACAGAGGCAGCCAAAGCTATGCTGCTTTTCGGGTTATCGCTGGCGTCGCAAATACAGCTCGCGCGTGGCGGAGGGCAAAATTGATGCGGATGACTCTGCACACCGACTATGCCCTTCGCATTCTCATCTTCGTCGCCGCTCAGCCTTCAGGCATCTGCACGGTTAACGATGTCGTCGAAGCTTACGGCCTGTCGCGGCATCACCTTATGAAGGTAGCCCAGCATCTACGCCACCTTGGCTTTATCGGAACGACACGCGGCCGCGCTGGCGGCATTCGCCTGGCGGCCACGCCAGATAAAATCAACATCGGCGCTCTGGTACGGTTGACCGAGAACGATTTTGGACTGGTCGAATGTCTTGAAGCTGGCGGAGGTGCCTGTACCATCTCACCGGCCTGCCGATTGAAGGGCATGTTCGCGGAAGCGCTCGACGCTTATCTCGCCGTGCTCGACCGTTATACTCTAGGACACGTCATGCAAAATCGGACTCTGCTCCGGCGACTGCTAGGTGGGATGTCCGATGCCGCATAACCAGCAAACGGGGAAAATCAGATGATTTCGGGGCTGACAGTTTCGGAGCGGCAATCTGCCCTTATCATTCTCACGGTGATGGCCTTCGTCGGATTGGCGATGGCCATCGCCGGGCGCGCCGATCTGCTCGGCTTCCATGGCGGTATCGTCTTGCTGATCAGTACGGCGCTGATCTTCGCCGTGATCGGCCACTACTACGATCCGGAACCGCCAAAGGAGCGCTTGGCCGAATATTACGACGACCCGACCAGAGTCGGCATCGTGCTTGCCATGATCTGGGCCGTGGTCGGCATGGCTGTTGGCGTCTGGGTCGCAGCACTGCTCGCCTGGCCTGACATGACGTGGGATGTCGGCTGGCTAAGTTTCGGCCGCTTGCGACCGGTGCATACCTCCGGCGTCATTTTCGGCTTCGGTGGCAATGCGCTCATCGCAACATCCTTCCATGTGCTGCAGAGAACATCCCGCGCGCGCCTGCCCGATCAGATAAGTCCCTGGTTCGTGCTCATTGGTTACAATCTGTTCTGCGTTGTCGCCGCCACCGGCTACCTGATGGGGCTTACCCAGTCGAAGGAGTATGCCGAACCGGAGTGGTACGCGGATCTCTGGCTGGTGATCGTCTGGGTTGTCTATTTCCTGATCTATCTGCGGACACTGCAGCGGCGGCAAGAACCGCATATCTATGTCGCTAACTGGTATTACATGGCTTTCATTCTGGTTGTGGCGGTTCTGCATATCGTCAACAACCTTGCCGTGCCGGTTTCGCTTGGCCATGCCAAGAGCTATTCGCTGTTCTCGGGCGTACAGGATGCCATGGTGCAATGGTGGTACGGCCATAATGCCGTCGCCTTCTTTCTCACCGCCGGCTTTCTCGGGATGATGTATTATTACCTTCCCAAGCGCGCAGGGCGACCGATCTTCTCTTATCGACTGTCGATCATCAGCTTCTGGGGCATTACCTTCATGTATATGTGGGCCGGTTCACACCACCTGCACTACACCGCCCTGCCGCAATGGGTGCAGACGCTCGGCATGACCTTCTCGATCATCCTTCTTGTCCCGTCCTGGGCTTCCGCTGGCAACGCATTGGCGACCCTTAACGGCGCCTGGCACAAAGTGCGCGACGACGCCACACTGCGCTTCATGATGGTTGCGGCGGTTTTCTATGGGCTCGCGACTTTCGAAGGATCGTTCATGGCGATCCGCGCTGTGAACTCTCTGTCCCATTATACCGACTGGACCATCGGGCATGTCCACGGCGGTGCACTCGGCTGGGTGGCGATGATCACCTTCGGCTCGTTCTACGCACTTGTGCCCTGGATGTGGAAACAGGAGCGGATGTATTCGTCAAAGCTCGTCGAGGTGCATTTCTGGCTCGCCTTGTCTGGCACCATCATCTACGTCTTCGCGATGTGGAACTCGGGCATCATCCAAGGCCTGATGTGGCGCACCTACAACGAGAACGGCACGCTCTCCTATTCCTTTATCGACAGCCTCGTAGCGATGCATCCCTACTACATCGCCCGCGCCTTCGGCGGCCTCCTCTTCCTCGCCGGCGCCGTGGTCTGCGCTTACAACATCTGGATGACGATCCGGCTGGCACGAGCCCAAGACACCGTCGACAACAGCAAGGCCGATATTCCCGTGCCACAACCTGCCGTCGCCCTCCAGGCGGGAGAGTAAGCGCCATGTCAGAGACGCATCGCAAACTAGAACGTAGCGCCATCGGCTTTGTCCTCGCCATCATCGGCGTGTCCGCCATCGGTGGCCTGGTCGAGATCGCACCGCTCTTCACCATCAAGGAAACGGTGGAAGCGGCTAAGGACATGCGCGTGTATACGCCGTTGGAAGTGGCCGGACGCAACATCTACATTCGCGAAGGCTGCTATGCCTGCCACAGCCAGATGATCCGCACCCTGCGTGACGAGGTCGAGCGCTACGGTCCGTACTCCCTCGCGGTGGAGTCAAAATACGACCATCCGATGCTCTGGGGGTCGAAGCGTACCGGCCCTGATCTCGCCAGGCTCGGTAATAAATACTCCGACGCCTGGCATGTCGCGCATCTGATCAATCCGCGCCATGTCGTGCCGCAATCGGTCATGCCTCGCTACGGCTGGCTGATGAAGAGCGAATTGCGCGTCGACGATGCTGGCCAGCATCTGGCGGCGCTGCGCGCGGTCGGTGTACCTTACACCGACGAGATGATCGCCAATGGACCGCAGGATGCCTATGGCCAGGCCAATCCCGATAGCGACAAGGCCGCTGGGGTCAGCCAGCGCTATGGCGAGGCGACCAATGTGCGTGTCTTTGACGGCGAGCCCAATCGTCTGACCGAAATGGATGCCGTCGTCGCTTATCTACAAGTGCTGGGGCGCCTCACCGATGCGGCCCACAGGCAAACCGCTTCAACGAAGGAGTAACGGAGATGGATCACGATACCATCGTCGGCTTTTCCAAAAGCTGGGGCCTGTTCTACCTGATCGCCATGGCCATCGGCGTGCTGGTCTATGCCTTGTGGCCATCCAACCGCAAACGTTTCAAACGGGCAAAGAACAGTATTCTCGACACCGATGATCGGCCAAGGAGCTAGAGCGATGGCGCTGGAGAAACTTGATCCCGTCACCGGACGCAAAACGACCGGACATGAATGGAACGGCATCGAGGAACTGGATACCCCGGTTCCGCGCGTTGTTCTGTTCTTCCTCGCCATTTTTACCCTCTTCAGCATCGTCTACTGGATCTTGATGCCGGCCTGGCCAACCTGGACCAGCTATACCAAAGGCCTGCTCGGCAACGATCAGCGCGAGATTCTCGCAGAGCAGCTCAAGACCGCGGCGGCGGACAGATCGGTTTGGATGGACAAGGTCGCTAAGGCGAGCTTCGCCGAGATCGCCGCCAATCCAGCCCTGATGCGCGATGTGCGCGAAGCCGGTCGCACCTTGTTCGGTGACAATTGCGCCGTCTGCCACGGTGTCAAGGGAACCGGTGGCCCCGGCTTCCCCGATCTTGCCGCGAAGGCATGGTTGTGGGGTGGAGACCCTGCTGCAATCGCAGAGACCATCTCGGTCGGCATCAATTCCAACGATCCGAAGTCGCGCATGTCGCAAATGCCGGCGTTCGGAAAGACCGCCATGCTCGACAGTGCCAAGATTCGCAGCGTCGTCGCTTACGTGCGCTCGTTGTCGAACCAGCCTCTCAGCCCTCAGGATAAGGCGCTGGTCGAAGCTGGTCAGAAGGTATTCGCCTCCGACTGCGCCTCATGCCATGGCGACAATGGCATGGGTAAACAGGATCTCGGCGCGCCCAACCTCACCGATGCAACCTGGATTTACGGCGGCGACGAACGAGCGATCACCAACAGCATAAACAATGGCCGGCAAGGACAGATGCCGCATTGGTCGGGCCGGCTCTCGCCTACCGAAATCAAAATTCTCGCTCTCTACGTCGGCACCTTGGGGGAGAAAGCAGAATGAGCCCCAGCACCTTGAGTGGACCACGCCGGAACTGGAAATTGATTTCGCTATTGATCGTCGGCATCAGCATCGCCGTTATGATCGGAGCCAATGCGCATCTGGTTTATGTGGCGATAACTTCGCAAACCGGATGCGTGCCACATACGAAAGATGCCGGCAGTGACGGCGCTTTTCGCGCCGCCAAATCGGCTTGCTGAGGGAGCGCATCATGGCCACCAACACGACAGGAACCGTCGTCCCGCTCGCAGTGCAGAAACAGCGCAATCTGCCGGCCGGCACCGCTTTCAGCTGGCTCGGCCAGGGGTGGCGCGATCTCTGGACTACGCCTGGTCCGAGCCTCGCCTATGGCTTTGCGGTCTTTCTCGTCTCTCTGGCGATCATCTGGGGCCTGTTCAAGTTCGAACTGGACTATATTCTCTTCCCGGCGCTCGCCGGCTTCATGGTCGTGGGGCCGTTGATCGCCCTCGGCCTCTATGAGAAAAGCCGCGCGATCGAGACCGGCCAGCCAGTCAGCCTCGGCAAAATGCTATACGTCAATGCGGCCTCGGGACCCCAGGTCCTCTTCACCGGCGCCATCCTCTGCCTCTTGATGCTGGTGTGGATGCGGGCCGCCGTGTTGATCTACGCGCTGTTCTTCGGGCTGGTGGCCTTTCCAGGCTTCAATCACATCGTCCAGATGCTTATCACGACACCGGAAGGCTGGGGCATGCTGATAGTTGGCACGACCGTCGGCGGCCTGTTCGCCGCTTTTTCCTTCGCCATCAGCGTGTTCGCCGTGCCGATGCTGCTCGACGAGAACACCGATGCGTTCACCGCCATGGGCACAAGCATCTCACTCGTGTGGAACAACCTTCCCGTCATGTTGATGTGGGGGCTGATCGTACTGGCCCTGTTCCTCGTCAGCTTGGCGACGGCGCTCATTGGCTTGATCATCGTCTTTCCGCTCCTCGGCCACGCCACTTGGCATGCGTATAGAGCGATCAAATGAGCTGCTGCGTCCCACTCGTCCAGGGAGACGTTTCGCCGGGAGCGAACGAGCTACGCCTGGCAAGCCGAGTGCTGGGCGAAGGGCTTTATCAGACCGACCTTTCGGTACCGGGCGTGCACTGCGCCCATTGTATCCGCACGGTGGAAAGCGGGCTGCTACACCTGCCTGGCGTCGAGGCCGCCAGGGTGAACCTGTCAACCCGGCGCGCCAGCGTGAAATGGCGTGGCGAACAGGCACCGAATATCATTGAAACCTTGGCAGCGCTTGGCTTCCCAGCCCATGTATTCGAGGTGGCGGAAGAGCAAAAGGATGCGGAACTCGCTCGGCTGATCCGTGCGCTCGCGGTCGCCGGCTTCGCCGCCATGAACATCATGCTGCTCTCGGTCTCGATCTGGTCCGGAGCCGAGCCCGAAACGCGCCAGGCGTTTCATTGGATTTCGGCGGCACTCGCCCTGCACTGTCTCGTATACTCCGGACGGATCTTCTTCGTCTCCGCCTGGAGCGCCTTGAGGAGCGGCCGCACCAATATGGATGTGCCGATTTCGATTGGCGTCAGTCTTGCTTTTGCGCTGAGCCTCTATGATACGATCAATCACGGCACACATGCCTATTTCGATGCGGCAACGTCGCTGATTTTCTTTCTGCTGATCGGCAGGACGCTCGATCACGTGATGCGGGAAAAAGCCCGCGCCGCCGTGCAAGGTCTCATCCGCCTGACGCCTCGCGGGGCCATGGTCCTGCGTGACGACGGGAGCCGAGACTATCTGCCTATCGACGATATAGAGCCTGGGATGCGCATCGCGCTCGCGGCGGGCGATCGGATTCCTGTCGACGGGGTCGTGATCGATGGCCGCTCCGAGCTCGATTGCGCCATAGCCACGGGCGAGAGCGTGCCACGGCCGATGGCGCCCGGCGAGGCCATCCAGGCCGGCACACTCAATCTGACCGGCCCCCTGACCATGATCTCCACGGCCCGCGCACGGGACTCCTTTCTGGCCGAAATGGTACGATTGATGGAAGCCGCCGAAGGCGGGCGAGCGGGCTATCGGCGGCTCGCCGACCGGATGGCCGCCCTCTATTCACCAGTTGTCCACGCCACGGCATTCCTGACCTTCCTGGGCTGGATGGCGGTGACGGGTGATTGGCATCGCGCGATTTCCATCGCCATTGCCGTCCTGATCATCACCTGTCCCTGCGCGCTGGGGTTGGCCGTGCCTATCGTGCAGGTGATGGCGGCCCGGCGCCTGTTTGAAAACGGAATTCTGGTGAAAGACGGTTCCGGTATCGAGCGGCTGGCAGAGATCGATACGGCAGTCTTCGACAAAACGGGCACGCTGACGACACCCGACGTGCAACTCTGTGAGACGGCCTCGCTCGATCGAAGCACCCTCGCCATCGCAGCGGCGCTCGGCGCCCATTCGAAACATCCACAGTCACGCGCGCTTTCACTCTTCGCCGACAATGTGAATACGCCCGCTCCGTCCAACATCCGTGAACATGCCGGGCTCGGCATCGAAGGCTGGCACGACGGCAAACTCTATCGGCTCGGACGCGGCGCCTGGGCCGTGCCATCGCAACCTGAAACCACGGGCACTGTGCTTTCCGTCCAGGGGCGCCCGCTTGCCACCTACCGTTTCGAGGAACGGCTTCGCCCCGGCGCGCGCGCCGCCATCGACGCTCTTCGCGGCGATGGCCTCGAACTGCAGATCTTCTCCGGTGACACCGCGATCGCTGTCGCAACCGTCGCCGATAGCCTCGCCATCCCAGATCGTGCGGCGGGCTTGTTGCCGGCAGAGAAAGTAGAGCGGCTGACGGCCCTCGCCGCACGTGGACGCAAGGTGCTGATGATCGGCGATGGCCTCAACGATGCGCCCGCGCTCTCCGCAGCATATGTCTCCATGGCGCCGGTGAGCGCCGCCGACGTCGGGCGCAATGCCGCCGATTTCGTTTTTCTGCGCGACGATCTCACGGCCATACCGCTCGCCCATTGGGTAGCGCTAGAGGCCGGCCGACTGATGCGCCAGAATTTCGCGCTGGCTATTGCCTATAATGCCATCGCCTTGCCGATCGCCATCCTCGGCCATGTGACGCCGTTGATAGCTGCACTGGCTATGTCGCTCTCGTCTATCATCGTCGTGGCCAATGCGCTACGCCTAACTGCCGATAAGCCGCCAAGGCAATCTCCAGCAGCGGCGGAACCGCCCAAGACCATGCAATGGAGGACAGCCGAATGAGCAGTCTCGTCTTTCTGGTTCCGCTCGCCTTACTGTTGGGCGGTGTCGCTCTCGCCTCTTTCTTCTGGTCACTACGAAGCGGGCAATATGACGATCTTGATGGTGCCGGCGAGCGCATTTTCGTCGATGAAGCAAATGACCGTGCCGGCGTACGCCATAGCGACCGGCCGCACAACAATAGACGTCAGAGATAAAAAGGAGACTTGGGTCGATACGCCCTAACCATCGCCGGCAAGCTTACCCAAGCGACCCAAAAGGAGCCAGATATTGAAGAAGCCGGGTTAAAACCAATTGCCTCCGCCGCTGACGCGAGAGCCAAAACCCTAGCTATAGGCCCAAAAATATTAAAGTCCCTGACCTGATGACTGATGATCAACGTACTCACTAGAGCGAGGAACATAGTCATTGTGGCAATCAAGGAAGAACCCAGTTTTTCCGACAATTACGTCCCAGCGTCGTACTTATTGCCGCTACACTCCGGCTCCAGCGCGCCAACAGTTAAGAATAGGACAAACGTACTTTGGCAGCAGTAGAAGCAGCCTAACGAGCTTCTGCACCAGTCGAGGCCAACGCCATCGCCGACAGCAATTTGTGAAGGACGATATTGTTTCTAGGACATGGGCCGCACTTTATGGGTGACGCGCGTCCGGCCGAAGATCAATCGCATCGCCTGCCCCTGGCTGATCAGACGCTTCATTGACCGACAGACGGTCTTTCTATTCGTCTCACCGTCAGGCGTCGCGGATGTTCCCGGACAGTTTGGCGCGACACCTTTCGACGTTCAAGGCGTATTCTGGGGCCACCGGGACGAGCTATGTACGTTCGATACGATGCTCGCCGAATGAGATCTCTCGATCGGCCCCCTGGAGAAGCCGGCACATATGGTGCGCGCTGCTGACACCGCCCCTCTTGATCTCGTACCGGAGGCGACCGCCCTGCTTGATACTTCCTTGGAGCTCTCGCGCATGTTCTCAGATGATCTAAACAGCTTGGGGCGGGGCTGCTGCCTTATGACGTTTTTATCGCTAGTGCCGCGATGCCAGCAACGACATGCAACTGACCCTTGAGTAAAATTGGAGCCTGACATGGATGCGCAGGTGCAAAACAACGCCGACAGCCAGGGCGTTTCAATCCAGGAGGCGTTCTGGATATGGCTGAGGGTCGCGGCACTGAGTTTCGGTGCGCCGGCCGGGCAGATCGCCGTGATGCATCGTATTCTCGTGGAAGAGAAGTGTTGGAGTTCCGAAAGCCGCTTCTGCATGCGCTCAACTACTGCATGCTTTCCCCGGCCCCGAGGCGCAGAAATGGGCCACCTAAATCGGATGGCTCATGCATCGAATACTCGGCCGCTTCTATCATGGCGCTGAGCTATATCTATACCGTTTTTTGCCAATGTGACCTTTATCGCGGCCTTCTTCTTTGGCCTGAAGCAGCCGTCCTGCCGATCGTCGTTCAGGCGGTCGTGCGGGTTGGCAAGCGCGCGCTAAACAGCGGACGATGCAACTTCTGGCGGCCACGGCATTTATAAGCATTTTTTTCGCGATCCCGTTTTCTATCATCATCCTCTCTACCGGTATCATCGGCTTCTTGGGTCCGCGCTCTGGCATCAACGGCTTCCTTATCGTCGGCGGACATGGAAACGCAAAGGAGCAGGCCGATGGAGACAGCCTGCTGGGCGAAGATCTGCCCGAACTTACGTGTCCTTGCATACCGGAAACCTTGAAGTTTTCGACTGTCTGGCTAATGCTTTGGCTGGTCCTGACAATGTATTCAACCAGATCGCAGTTTTCTCCAGCAAGATAGCGAAGGTGACGATAGGCGGCCGCGGCAGGTTTCGCCGATACGACGTAGTTACCTAAACTTCATACTGGACCGCGTCGAATTGCACCGTTTTCCGCGCCGCGATTGCATGCTATAGGCTGGCGGTCGGAGATTGAATGTGATTGCTCGACTGGACCGGATCAGGCGAACGATGGGCGCGCTATGCGTTGCCCTGGCTTGCCTATTCTGCATCCAGTCAACCATCGTTCTATTCGATAGAATTGAGCACGGTTTGGAATTGCAGCATGAGCCCCGCGCTTTAGCGGGATCGCTCATTCTCGCTATGGATGACGACGACCACGCTGCGCAACCAGATCACGCCGCTGTTCATGTCCATATGGACGATGTGGCCACGATGGTCCTCGTCCCTGCCTCGCCTATGATTGAGAGTATGGACTTCCGGCAAGTCGCGAAGGCGGCGCCGAGTTCTGAATCCGCTCCAACAGGCGATTTTACCGCTCCGGATCGACCTCCCAAAGCCTGATCGCCGACGCCGTGTGAGCCTTTCCGGCTCGCAAAGCTTATCGCCGGTATCAGGAATTCATCATGTTTGATCGCACTTTTGGTGCGAGCACGCGTGCGCGTCGGCTCATGCTCGATGCGACGCTGGTGCTCGCCATCTATGGAGCGTTGGTCGGTGTTGCCGCCGCCAAACCTCTTTCTATGCGCGGTGCTCTTGTCCGAGCGCTCGCGTCCGATTTCGGAGCATCCGCCACCATTGCGCGGATTCAAGGCGCCGAGGCCGGCATCAGGCAGGCGGGGCGTGGCCCCAACCCGACTGTAGGCGCCGATATCGAGAACTTCGCCGGAACGGGAACGTATCGAGGGATGCGTGCGCCACAAACCACGCTGTATGTACAACAGCCCATCGAATGGGGTGGCAAGCGTGAGGCACGCACGGCGGTAGCCCAATCGGAACTCGAAGGGACGCGGATGCGTGGCACCTTGCGCACGCTCGATCTTTTCCGTGAGGTGGAGGTCGCTTGGATCGACGTCGTATCTGCGACGGCCCAAATCAAAGTCGCGGAAGACCGCCTCGCCATCGCCCGGCAGCTTCAGGTCGAAATCGCGCGACGTGCCGAATCCGGCCGTGACCCGACCTATCTGCAATCCCGAGCGGAAGCGCAGGTCGCGTTAGAACAGATCGCCGTCGATCAGGGCAAAGCTGCTGCTCGTATCGCGCGCGCCAATCTGGCGGGATATTGGAAAGGCGGGGCCAATTTCGAGGCCGATAACGTCGCTTTTGAGAGCGTCGCACCTCCTGCCGAAGGGAAAGCCATTTTCAATGTCGATACCGCCGTGCTCGAAACTGAGCGCGAACTAGCGGCGGCGCGCGTCACCCTGGAGCGTGCGCGCGGCATCCCCGATCCTGCAATTCGGATCGGCGTCCGGCATATCGGCGACACGCGAGATACTGCTCTGGTGGCCGGCATTTCTATCCCCTTGCCGCTGTTCGACAACAATCAAGGCAACATCGATCGGGCCATGGCCAATCAACGTGCGGCCGACTTCGACATTGCGGCGTCAAAAGTGGTTCTTAGACGCGAGTTGACGCGTCTCCAGGCACGCATGGTCGCCAATGCGACGGAAGCCAGACGCATCAACGCCGAAGTTGTGCCCGCCGCCGAGCGCGCCGTTCGCTTGATCCGGGACGGTATGGAGCGGGGCGGCTTCAGCTACGTGGAGTTCAGCGATGCGCAACGCACGCTGAGCGACGCGCGGCTGCGCCGCATCGAAGCGATCAAAGCCTATCACCTGGACATGGCCGCTCTCAATCGTCTGACCGGTCGCCATATGAACCTTCTCTCTCGCGTTGGAAGCCGCTGAAAATGCCGACGACCACCAGTTCCAAACCGTTCGGACGCCCGCTCGTCTCCATTCTCGCGTTCTCACTTCTACTCACCGGATGCAATCCCTTCACCACGGGAAAAAAAAGCGAAGGTAACGGCGCGAAGGTGGCCCAAGAGGACTACGAGCGCGGGCCGCATCGAGGTCGCATGCTTCGTTCCGGAAATTTCGCTGTCGAAGTCACAATCTTCGAAGACGGCGTCGAGCCAGAATTCCATGTCTATGCCTATCGCGACGACAAGCCGCTAGACCCCAAAAATGTTCGGCTTGAGATGCGTCTGACCCGGTTGGGCGGGCGAATCGACAAGTTCTCTTTCACTCCCAAGGATGATTTCTTGCGTGGCGAGGGCGTCGTGCATGAGCCTCATTCCTTCGATGTGGCCGTCATCGCCAATTCCGGGGACACGCAGCACGAGTGGACCTATGCGTCCTATGAAGGACGTACGACCATTACCGCAGAGGCGGCCGAGGCGGCTGGCATCGGAGCTGAAGCGGCAGGGCCGGCCGTCATCGCGGAGACCGTTGATCTTCCTGGCCGGATCATGCTGCTGCCTCAAGGCCGGGCGGAAGTCCGCCCTTGGTACGCTGGTCGCATCGTGGAAATGACGAAGATGATCGGTCAGCCGGTCAAACAAGGCGATCTGCTGGCGCGGATCGAAGCCAGCGACAGCTTGCGTTCCTATCAGATCACCGCGCCGATCTCCGGCGTGATTGCCGAACGCAATGCAAATGTGGGCGAAGTGGCCACACAGCCGCTCTATGTGATCGTCGATACATCCAAGGTCTATGCGGCTATTCATGCTTTTCCACGCGACGGCGAGCGGATTGCCATCGGGCAGCCAATCGAGGTTCGTGGGCTCGGTACTTCAAAAGCCGAAGCTCGCGTCAGCCGGATCATGCCCAATGCTGATCCTGCAACTCAGACCATCGCTGTCGAAGCTGACATTGACAATGCGCAAGGGCTTTGGCGCCCGGGTATGGCGGTCGAAGCCAGTATCGCGGTGGCGTCGCGGCGAGTGCCGCTCGCGGTTCGTACACGGGGGCTGCAACGCTTCAGGGACTTCACGGTCGTCTTCGCCAAGGTCGGCGATACCTATGAAGTGCGCATGTTGAAACTGGGACAGCGTGGCAAAGAATGGACCGAGGTCCTTGAGGGTGTCGCGCCCAACGAGGTCTACGTCTCCGATAATTCATATCTCATTCGCGCCGATATCGAGAAGTCCGGCGCTTCTCACGATCATTGAGGGCGCCATGCTTGAACGCATCATTCATATCTCCATCATCAATCGCTGGCTGGTCATGCTGGCCGTCCTGGCATCTGCGGCCCTGGGCGTCTGGAGCTTTCAACGCCTGACGATCGATGCGGTACCCGATATCACGAACGTGCAGGTTCAGATCAATACGGAGGCGCAAGGATATTCGCCTCTGGAGGTAGAACAACGTATCACCTTCCCAGTCGAAACGGCATTGGCCGGCCTGCCCGGTCTCGACTACACCCGGTCCATATCCCGTTACGGCCTATCGCAGGTCACTGTGATCTTTCGTGATGGCACCGACATTTACTTTGCCCGTCAGCTCGTCAACGAACGCTTGCAGGGGTTGCGAAGCATATTGCCGGCAGGCATCGAGCCGAAACCCGGTCCCATCGCAACTGGCCTCGGCGAAATCTTCATGTACACGGTCGAGGCAAAACCAGGTGCCCGCAAGCCGGATGGATCCGAATGGACACCGGAAGACCTGCGCACGCTGCAAGATTGGGTGATCAGGCCGCAGCTCCGCAACGTTCCTGGCGTGACCGAAGTCAACACGATTGGCGGGTTCGTGCGTCAGTACGATGTTACACCATCACCGCAGCGGCTCACGGCCTTCGGCCTGACGCTTTCCGATATTCTCAGCGCGCTCCAACGTAACAATGCGAACGTCGGAGCTGGCTATGTGGAAAGCAATGGCCAGCAGAATCTCATTCGCGTGATTGGTCAAGCCGATGGGTTGGATGATTTGCGCAATATCGTTGTCGAGCAACGCAACGGCGTACCCATTCGCATCGGCGACGTGGCTGATGTGCTATTGGGTGAAGAACTGCGCAACGGTGCCGCCACAGAAAATGGCCGCGAGGTCGTGCTTGGCACCGCTTTCATGCTGATCGGCGAAAACAGTCGCACCGTATCACAGGCGGTGGCCGCACGTTTGGAGGTGGCTGGTCGTGCCCTCCCGGCAGGCGTCATCGCCAAGCCGGTTTACGACCGGACCACGCTGGTAGAACGTACCATCGCGACCGTCGAAAAGAACCTCGCCGAAGGTGCGCTTTTGGTGATCGTGGTTCTGTTTCTATTGCTCGGCAATATCCGGGCAGCCCTGATCACGGCGGCCATCATTCCCTTTTCCATGTTGCTGACCATCACCGCCATGGTTCAAGGGAAGGTGTCCGGCAATCTGATGAGCCTTGGCGCGCTGGATTTCGGTTTGATCGTCGATGGTGCGGTCATCATCGTTGAAAACTGCCTCACCCGTTTCGCGCAAGCTCAGCATAATCTGGGGCGGCTTCTGACGCGCGAAGAGCGCTTCGATCTCGCCGGCAAGGCTACGGCCGAAGTCATCCGTCCAAGCCTATTCGGCGTTCTGATCATCGGCATTGTCTACATACCGATCTTCGCCCTGACCGGGGTGGAAGGCAAAATGTTCCATCCTATGGCGTTTACCGTCGTCATCGCTTTGACGGCCTCCATGATCCTTTCCCTCACGTTCGTCCCCGCCGCCGTGGCCATGCTGGTGACGGGCCGCGTTCAGGAGAAGGAAAGCTTGTTCATGCGTGGCGCTCGGGCACTCTATCGGCCGTTGCTCGATCTCGCTTTGCGGCTGCGATGGGCTATCGTGGCAGGATCGATTGGCCTCGTCGTTTGGGCCGGACTGGTGGCTACGCGCCTTGGGTCCGAGTTCATCCCTAATCTCGACGAGGGTGATATCGCGATGCATGCCCTGCGTATCCCAGGCACCGGGTTGAAACAGGCTATCCGGATGCAGACGCAGCTTGAGGCACGCATCAAGGAGTTTCCGGAAGTCCGTCAAGTCTTAGCCAAGATCGGCACGGCCGAGATCGCTACCGATCCTGTTCCACCGAGCGTCGCCGACACGTTCATTTTCCTGAAGCCTCGGGAGGAGTGGCCTGATCCTCGCAAGAGCAAGCAGGAACTCGTGGCTGAAATTCAAGAAGCCGTGGAGCGCATTCCCGGCAACAATTACGAATTCACCCAGCCGATCCAGATGCGTTTCAACGAATTGATTTCCGGCGTCCGGGCGGACGTCGCGGTGAAAGTGTTCGGAGACGATCTCAATGAATTGCTGCGCCTGGGCAATGCCATCGAAAAAATTCTTTCCTCGGTTCAAGGCGCGCAGGACAGCAAAGTCGAGCAGATCACAGGTCTTCCGGTCCTGCAAATTTCGCCTGACAAGAAAGCACTCGCCCGCTACGGCCTGAACGTCAGCGATGTACAGGACCTCGTGCGCATTTCCATGGGCGGTGCGGTGGCCGGTACAATGTTCGAGGGAGACCGGCGGTTCGACATCGTCATTCGCCTGCCAGAGGAGCAACGTAGCCGGATTGACGACATCGGTCGGCTGCGCATCCCTCTGCCAGCGAAAGGAAATGAACGTCGTTATGTGACGCTGGCGGAAGTGGCGGACATTTCAACCATCATCGGCCCCAATCAGATCAGCCGGGAAAATGGCAAGCGCCGTGCCGTCATCACCGCCAACGTCCGAGGACGCGATCTCGGCTCATTCGTGACGGAGCTACAGGAGAAAGTTCAATCGGAGGTGACCATCCCACCGGGTTATTGGGTCGAATATGGGGGCACGTTCCAACAGCTCATCTCAGCATCAAAACGCCTGCAACTCGTCGTTCCGCTCGGTCTGTTGCTGATCTTCATGCTGCTGTACGCGCTATTCCGCTCGATTAAGGACGCGGCCCTGGTCTTCTCCGGCGTGCCGTTGGCGCTGACGGGCGGCGTCGCCGCACTGGCGCTGCGCGACATGCCCCTGTCCATCACGGCCGGCGTCGGCTTCATCGCGCTTTCGGGCGTGGCGGTCCTTAATGGCGTGGTGATGATCTCCTTCATCAAGAGCCTGCGTCATGAAGGGCTGGACGTGGCAACGGCCACGCGCGAGGGCGCGCTGGCGCGTCTACGGCCGGTGTTGATGACGGCTCTTGTCGCGAGCCTGGGCTTTATCCCGATGGCTTTCAATGTCGGTGCAGGTTCGGAAGTCCAGCGGCCTCTGGCAACAGTGGTGATCGGCGGCATTATCTCGTCGACCATTCTGACGTTGTTGGTTTTACCAGCACTCTACCGCCTGACCCATCGACGTGACGGGGCACTGGTCGCCGAGACGAACATTACCGAGACCGCACATATCGGTGGCGAAGGTCGCCATGCTTAGCGTTCTGGCCAATGGGACTTATTGCCATCTTTCCTTGCCCAGATGATGGAGTTCTTCGGTGGAGGGTCGCTCGCACGCTGCCCTCTACCGACGATACAGACGAGCATGGAGAGAATGGCCGATCCCGAATGGTCCGAGTTTCATTGAATAGACCGAGAAAATGGAGGGAAATTGTGAGCCGCGAGACATTAATCTGCCTACTAACGGCTGCCTTCGTCTTGGCCGTTATTTTTGGATCTGTGATTTACGCCCGCTATTTTAGCGCCGCTGAATTTTAGTATGCGGTAGAAGCTTCATTTCGCGATTCTTATGAAATCGGCGTCCGGAGATGTTTGGCATTCTTTGAGAGGCCCGCCTATTTTTCAAACAGCTCGAAGATTGCGATCGATATCAATAGAAGACCCACCATTGCTTCGAGCGTCCGCGAAATACGGTCGAGCAAGACGGCACGATTTTCCATCAGATGAATCATATTCTGACGAAATAAAATGGTTCCGGCCGCCACAGTCGAGAGTGTGAGTGCCACGCCCAGCATCATCACGACTGCGAATGCGATTCCGGCCTCGGGAACACCGCGAGAAACCGCGAAGGTCATCACAAAGAGCGTCAAAGGACATGGAATGAGACCGGCCAGGAAACCGACAGCAAGTCCCTCGCCCACATCATGAGTATGCGGCCGTCTTCGGAAGGCTCGGTAAAGCATCCAAAGGCCGATCACACCCAGAAGTCCACGGCTGACGTCTTCCAACACCGGGGCTTCTCCCGGCCGAACGAAGAAAGAGTGGGAGACCAGAGGTAGAGCAAGCAGAACAATGAGCACAGACAAGGCGACGTGTGTGAAAGACGCCGCGAGTGAAACCGTGAGCCCCCGGATGAGGCCGAGCCTTGAACTGGCCAGATAGGCCGCCAGAATCGACTTGCCATGGCCTGGCGTCAGCGCGTGTACGGCTCCAAACAGGATGCCCATCGGAAGGTAAGCAAATAAGCCGTTCCAGCCACCTCCCGCGGCGATGGCTCTGATCTGCTCCGCAAAAGCGAGATAAATCTCGCGTTGGAAATTCGCGATCTCACGTAGAATGTCCATCATCTCGCGGCGGCAGTTGTCTCGTCATTAATCCAGGGACACTCGCATGAATAGAAAGACTGATGAACACGTATTCTCAGGTAATTGCACGACGAAAAGAAAACGCCATGGCAGGCTCGGTTACGCAATCCTGTCACGTTCGCGGCACTTGATCATGCCGAACGTGGCCATTCCGGATGATGGCTGTCGATCACGAAAGCATGACGATGACGTCGCCCACCATCCAAAGAATCAGTGCTTGTCAGATGGGGATGGTTCACATCGAGCGCATCGTGCGTATGTTCGATTTCATCGGGATCGCTTGCTGGCCATAGACACGTCGCGATGAACACCGCTGCTGCCGCGATCAGTCCGAGCACGGCAAAGGTGAGTGGCAGTCCGGCCTTGGCACCCAGCCAACCGGCAACCGGATAGGTGATCAGCCAGCAGGCATGGGAAAGTGCGAATTGCGCGGCAAAGAGCGCCGGCCGATCCTCGGGTTGCGAGGATCGCCTGAGCAAACGTCCGGACGGTGTTTGAGCCAGCGAGTAGCCCAGCCCCAGCGCGAACCATAGCGGGAGCAGAAATCCGTAACCTGGAATCGCGACACCGACGAAAAGACCGGCAACGAGAATGGCCGCGCCCGCCAGCATGGCGTTCCGATCAGACATGTCATCGAGCAGCCGTGGCAACAGCAGAGCCGCGATCATCGAACCAGCACCGAAGGCAGCGAGCGCCAGAGCCGTCGAGCGCTGGCTCAAGCCGAACTCCGCCTGCACGAGCACAACGGTGTTGACGATCACCATGGCGCTCGCGGCCGCGACCGCAAGGTTGAGGGCAAGAAGCCCGCGCAGACGCGGCGTTGCCAGATAGATGCGAAGCCCGCGCGTGGTGCGGTCGTAAATGCCCCGCTTTTCGACGGCTTTCGGGCTCGGCAACACGACCGAGACGACCAACGCAGCCGATGCAAGGAAGCCGATCACGGTTCCAGCAAACAGACTATGGAAACTGATGACGGTGAGAAGCGCCGCAGCCAGCATCGGGCTGACAACGCTTTCAAGGTCGTAGGCGAGCCGCGAGAGTGACAGCGCCCGCGTATAGTCCTTCTCCCCCGGCAGGACATCCGGAATGGTCGCCTGAAAGGTTGGGGTGAAACCAGCCGACGCCGATTGCAGCACAAAGATCAGGATATAGACCTGCCAGACTTCCGTGACGAAAGGCAGCAGGAGAGCGACCGCCGCGCGGATGAGATCCAGGCAGACCAGCATGGTGCGGCGCGGCAGGCGCTCGGCAAAGGCAGCAGCGACGGGCGCGACACCGACATAGGCGATCATCTTGATGGCAAGCGCTGTGCCGAGCACGGCACCAGCGTTCGCATCGGCCAGATCATAGGCAAGCAGCCCCAGCGCCACGGTCGCAAGTCCGGTGCCGACAAGCGCGATAACCTGGGCAAGGAAGAGATGCCGGTATGTGCGATTTGCGAGAACTTGCAGCATGGTCTTGGTTCTGTCCAATCAGTCAGCGGCAAAACGGCAAAGCCGTTGGGCCGGTCATAGGTATTTGGTGATTTCTTTGAACTCGTCGATCGATCGGCGTTGCTCATGCGCCAATGGCCCAACAACACCTTCGAGACAGTGATCCAAATGATCCTGGATCAGGGTCTTCTTGGCCTGGGCGATAGCCTTCTCGACTGCATGGAGCTGCTGAGCGACATCGAGACAGGGGCGGCCCGCCTCGATCATTTCGATGATGCCTTTAAGATGGCCGTCGGCTCGCTTCAGCCTTTTGACCACTTCGGGATGTGTTTCGTGGAGATGTATCGGCTTTTTCATGCTTGATCCTATCCTCCTGGAGGGGATATATCAAGACATCCCCGGCTGATTTTCGGCCGACAACCTTTCGCTAAGATTTGAGTAAATAGTCGTTCAGCATGAAGATTTGGGTTCGCATTGAACACTTACAGACAAAACGTCTTCGCAAAGACATTCGCCAGAGGCATTAAAATGTCGGGATAAGCTTGAACGAAGCAATTTCATAGATTCCCAGATATGGGTCTAGGCACTTCATATACAATTGCCTATGGTTTAAGCTTGAGAGAAGTTGCTCCACGCGGAAGGTGCCATCGTGCAGCGTGTATTCGCGTCCCAGACTACCCTCCACAAGTTGGAGATATTCTGCCTTGTTTCCCAGATGCAAAGTGTCACGCGCGCTGCCGAGAAAATCGGCGTGGCCCAGCCAGTCGTAACCGCGCATCTTCGCTTCCTTGAGGACAAACTCGGCGCCAAACTGTTCACCAAACAGGGGCGCCGTATCGCTTTGACCGCTGCTGGCGAACGCGCCCTACACTGGGCAACGGAGATCGTGACACGCACACGTGAATTTGAACGTGAACTGGGCGCGCCAGGTAGCGAACCAGCCGGCGCAGCGGTGATTGCCGCCTCTATGACTGTCGCGTCTTACACTCTGCCGCCAGCGCTGGCGCGCTTCAGCCAGCTCAATCCCAATTCCGTCGTTACGGTCAACGTCTCGAATCCGCAGTGGGTGACCGATGCCGTCCGCAGCGGGACTTGCGATTTCGGCGTGACCATTCTCGATCCACGCCATGATATCGATGGCCTGGTCGTCGAACGACTATGGGACGAACAGCTTATTCTCGTTGCAGCGAAGGATTTCACGCTGCTCGGAAACATAGCCAAGGCGAAGGAGCTGGGCACCGTTCCATTCGTCAGTTCACCGCACAATCAGGTGCGCCGCGAAGTGGAGGAAGACTCGCTGCGCGCCTATGGCATCGTGCGCGAAAACGTCAAACTTGAGTTTGGCCATCCGGAAGCGATGAAGCGGGCCGTCCTTGATCATGCAGGCGTTGCGTTTGTAATGGAGACTTCCGTCAAACAGGAACTGGCTACCGGCCAACTCCGCCACATAGCAACGCCGCAACTCAGCCTGCCGGTGCCGACATTCCTCGTTTTCCGCAGAAGTAAGGCTTTTTCGCCGCTGCAACGCCTATTGCTCGATTTCCTGCGCACCGAACTCAGTCCGATCAAGAAAGAGGCAGGCAACCCCGCCAAGACACGTGGCCGGCGTCCTGGCAGGAAGGCGGCGTGAGGCTAGCTACTGCAAGACGATGTTGATCGTCTTGAGTTCGGTATAGCTCAGCATTTCCTCGATACCCTCTTCGCGGCCGACGCCGGAATTCTTCATGCCGCCGAAGGGCACGCCGAGATAATGTGCCGAACAGCCATTCACCCAAGTGTGACCGGAGCGGATGCGACGCACCATACGCAGCGCATTGTTAATATCTTTGCTCCACACGGCGGCGGTCAGTCCATATTCGGTGCCGTTGGCTTTCTCAACAGCGTCTTCGAAAGTCGTCCAGCGACCGACCGACAAGATCGGTCCGAACACCTCTTCCTGCCATAGCCGCATGCCAGGCTCGACGCCGGCATAGACCGTGGGCTCGACCCAGAAGCCACGTTCGAACGGCTTGCCGGCGGGTGGCTTGCCACCGGTCATCAATCGAGCGCCGTCCGTCTTCGCCGCCTCGAAGAAGGCGAGCACCTTGTCATATTGGGTACGGCAGTTGACCGGCCCCATGCCACTGGCCGGATCCTGTGGATCGCCGAGCTTGATTGCCTTCACCTTCTCGACGACGAGCGGCAGTACGCGATCATAAATGTCTTCGTGAAGCAGCAGCCGCGAGGTCGATCCGCAGGATTGCCCTTGCCACGAGAAATTCATACCGCGGATCGCCGCGTCGGCAATCGCTTCCGGATCGGCATCGGGAAACGCCACCAGCGGATTTTTGCCGCCAAGTTCCAGCGTGACATGTTTAACCGCGACCTCTGCCGCGGAACGCTGGATCGCCCGACCCGTCACAGGCGATCCGATGAACGCGATACGTTTGACCAGTGGATGCCGCACCAGCGTGTCGCCAA
The DNA here is from genome assembly GCA_001899525.1 of Rhizobiales bacterium 65-9. GTDB lineage: Bacteria > Pseudomonadota > Alphaproteobacteria > Rhizobiales > Beijerinckiaceae > Terrirubrum. Next base: position 30,702 of record MKVY01000032.1, on the reverse strand, counting down.
CCGTGCGTCCATCGCCCGTGACGATGTTGAAGACGCCGGCTGGCAGCGCGTCGCGGGCGACTTCGGCAAGGATCATTGCCGAAAGTGGGCTGGTTTCGGGCGGCTTCACCACGACCGCATTGCCGGCGGCCAAAGCCGCCGCAGTGCGCGCCACGGCGAACATCAGTGGATGATTGAACGGTGCGATGCGAACCACCACACCATACGGCTCTCGAACCGTCAGATGGAGGTTCTGATGAGTGGCCGGGATCGTCTGCCCCTTCAGTTCGTGAATCAGTCCCGCATAATAGTCAAGGCTATCGATGGCCACGCCAACGTCGCCGCGCATTGGCGTGATGGTATTGCCGGTATCAGCAACCTCGATGCGCAGAATCTCGTCCGCCCGTGCGCGCAATGCCTGGCCGAAGTCGCGCATGATCCGCCCGCGTGCTGTTGGCGTCAGTTCGGCCCAAGCAGGCCACGCCGTATCCGCAGACTTGACGGCCACATCGACATCGTCGGCGGTAGCCCGCGGTGTACGGCCGATCACCTCTTCGGTCGCAGGATTGATCGATTCGTCGAACTCACCGTTGCTGGCATGCACGAGCTTGCCGCCGACCAACATCCGGTCGGCGCGGGTTATATAGGTCATATCAAGCCTCGTCGGGTTGGTCGTGGCTGCCCCTCAATGGGTGATCATGCCGCCATCGACATTGATCAGTTGTCCGGTGATCCAGCGCGCTTCAGAAGACAGCAAGAACATGATCGGCGCGGCGATATCCTCGGGCGATCCCGCCCTGCCCAGACATTGCTGCCGGATCATCGCCTCCCGCTGCTCGACGGTAACCGTCTTACGTTCAATCTCCGTGAAGGTCGGTCCTGGCGTGAGCGTGTTGACCCGGATGTTGAATGCGCCCAGTTCGCGCGCCATGGCCCGCGAGAGCCCCATCACCCCTGCCTTCGAAGAGACGTAGTGCGCATAGTTGGAACGACCGAATAGAATCGTCGACGAAGCGATGTTAACGATTGATCCGTTTTCCGCTCGGCGCAGAACCGGGAGAGCGGCACGCGACATGTTGAAGGCGCCTTTCAGGTTCACGTTCTGCACGCGATCCCACTCATCGGACGGAATTTCCCAGAAGGGTCGCATCTCCAAGGTCGAGAAGATCGACGCGTTGTTCACGACGCCAAACAGCCCACCGAAGGCCGCTTCGGCTTCGGCAACTGCGGTCACACAACTCGCTTCTTCCGACACATCGGTACGCACGAAGATCATTCTCCCCTGCTCACCCGGATTCTCGGCGACGACCGCGCGGCCGGCCTGTTCATTCCTGTCGGCGATGCAGACATCGATACCTTCGGCCGCCAGCATCAACGCCAAGCGGCGGCCGATACCCTGGGCCGCACCCGTGACAATGACCCCGCCACGAGCAGGAAATCGCGATACCATGATTATCTCCTTCAGGCGCACAATGCGATGGTGTGGAGGGACGGCTCGTCCCGCCGAACGACTTCGATTTCGAGCAGGCTGCCGCATTGGCCGCAGAGATGCTCGCGCAACTCAAGCTCGGCATGCGTCCGCACATGCGGGCCATAGCTGTCAGACACGATCGTGCGGGTGACGGCTTCGGCCTTCCAATTGCCACTCGAAGCGCCAAGATCGCCGCCGCAGCCGCAGACGAACCGGTTCCCGACGATCGTGAGATCGCGGAAACCAGGCTCACGTTGGGGTGTGCGACCGAGCCGCCGGGCGCGGATGTCAGCGCGCCGCACGCGCGTCGCATCGGGATCAAGCCTGGCATCGACGATGGCGACACCATACTGACGTTCAGCCGCGGCCATGCTGACGTGACCATTGCGGACGTCCATGAGCACGGCTTGCGGATCGCGCTTCAACGGATCGCCATAACCGCCACCGCCCTGGAATGCGTAGCCGAGCACGTCGTGACCGGACAACATCATACGACCGGGCTTCGGACCGAGGTCTTCGACCCCAGCTTGCGCCAGTTCATCGGCCGATCCGGCCAGACCCGCGATCGTCGCAACGTCCCCTGCATCGCGCTTGATAAAATTGCGCCCGCATGAACCAGGCTGGCCGCCGAACAGACCGATGGAATTCGGCACCTCGACACCGTGGCCGAGCATCATGGCGAAGAGCCCGTCCGTCTCGTAAGGCGCAAGGGCAAGCGAGGTGCCCGCGCCGCCCCGCATCCGCCCTGGCCCGCCTGTATCAGGAACGAAACTACGATACAGGTAGAGGAAAGGTCCGTTAGCTTCATTGGCCTCGACATTGGCGATCGCCGGTCTCGGCACGCAGTAATCGCCCGATCCATCCAGGCCATCGTGATCGGGAAAAGCACCGCCGCCACCCGCCGTGGAGTCGAGCAGGAAAGTGCCGAAGGGACTGCCGTCACGGTCCTGGCCGGCGAGCGTCATGACCATCATATGGCCCTTCGTCACCGCCTGACCTTCATTGGCATGTTTTGGCGAACAGGAGACCAGGCGCGAAAGCGCCGTGACAACGACATTCTGGACGATCCACGCGGTTGAGATCGTGCCCGACGAGACTGGCGCCGGCCAAGACGCGTTGCACAAAATACCCTCGGGCGCGACGAAGTCGACTGTTCTGAGCACGCCTTCGTTCCAGCGGATCGTCGGTGCCAGGATTGGCAGAAGGCCGGTCAGGGCCGCGCCGCGCATGCCCGAATAGGTGCAGTTGATGAAGCCCGGCGCCTGCGGCGAGGTTCCGGTCATATCGAGCGTCAGGCGATCGCCCTTCTTGGTCGCGGTGACGACCACTTCGTAGAGCCGGTTTTCGTGACCATCGTGCTCGATGTAATCGCGGGCTCGGTAAACCCCGTCCGGGAGTTCGCTAAGAGTCTGGCGCATCTGGCGTTCGGAGCTGTTGATCTCCTCGGCCATAATCGCCGACACGACATCCGCGCCATACTTGCCCATAAGGGCTTGCAGGCGCGTGGAAGCCACGTTGTTGGCTGCAATCATTGCTTTGAGATCGAGGCCAAGAACGTGCGGCAGGCGCGTCATGCCCATGATCATCTGCCAGAGATCCTGCCGCAAGACGCCACCTTCGACGAGTTTGATGCCCGGCAGCAACATGGCCTCCTGCTGAATCTCCGTCGCGCCGATCGCCCAGGAGCCGAAGCTCATGCCGCCCACATCGAGCTGGTGCGCGCAGGAGCCGGCCCAGGCGACTTGCCTGCCCTCGTGGAAGACAGGCGCGACGATCGAGACGTCGGGCTGATGGATCGCGCCGCGATAGGGATCATTGAGGACGAACATGTCCCCTTCACGGATACCGGGGTTCTCCGAGAAATTGTCGATGATCGAACGGATAACCGTCGACATCGTACCCGTGTGGAAGATGACCTGAGGGCCCATTGTCACAATCGAGCCGTCGGGCAGATAGATGCCGTTGTTGAAATCGGTCGCCTCCGTGACAACGGGCGAGCCCGACACGGATTTTAGCGTGATCGCCTGCTCCTCGGTAATCGCAGCAAGCTTATTGCGGACCACTTCGAAGGTGATGGGGTCGATGACGACACTCATCTTATGCCTCCACTTTCTGTTCAATGGTGATATTGGCGCCCTGGTCGAGGCTCGCTACTTGGCCTGCCGCGACAAAGACGGAAGTTTCGGGATGCTCGATGACCGCAGGCCCTTGGACGACGAAGCCTACAGTCAGTTCGCGCCAGTTGTAGACCGCAGTTTCCATCCATTGCATGGCGACAGGTTCGAAAATGCGACGCCGACTGGGTCGCGGTGCTTGCGATGATGCTTCGATCCAGAGCTCGGGACGTCGGGCTGCGCCGAAGGCTTCGACCCTCACATTCGTGAGCTCGATGCCGGCCTCGCGGAATGCGGAGCCCTTGCCGTATGTCTGCTCATAGGTCTCCTCGAATCGCGCAACCAGATCCTCCAGCGCCGCCTGCTCAACGACACCTTGTGGAAAGGAGATCATCAGATCGTTTGTCTGACGTCGGTAGCGCAGATCGACGGCGCGTAGCAGGCGAACATCTTCGGGGGCGACGCCAGCGCGGCTCATGGCCACGCGGCAGTCATCTTCCAGTTCGGCAAAAGCGGCCCCGACAGCAGCGGCGTCCAGCCCATCACTCAGCTTGCGCGGACCGCCGCCACCGCGCATCAGCATCGCGCGCTCACGGGAATATTGTACGTCGGCCGCCAACGCGCCATAGGCAGAATGCGCCATCGAGGTCACCGGCACGATCATTTTGGGAACACCGAGTTCAGCACCATAGCCAGCACAGTGAACCGGCCCCGCGCCACCGTAAGCAAAGATGACGAAGTCACGAGGATCATACCCGCGCCCGATTGTAACCTCTCTCAGGGTATCGGCCATCTGCGCATCGACGATCCGGCGAATGCCTGCGGCTGCGGCTTCCGTTGACAGGCCCAGAGGCTCCGCGATCTTCTCCCATACGGCCTTTTCAGCAGCCGCACGATCGAGCTTCATTTTGCCGCCAAGGAAAGTCTCCGGGTCGATGATGCCAAGAACCACATCGGCATCTGTCACCGTTGGTTCTGTCCCACCACGGCCATAGCAGGCTGGACCGGGCCATGCGCTGGCACTGTCGGGGCCCACTTTCAGCTGACCGTCTATCACCCTGGCAATCGAGCCGCCGCCGGCGCCAATGGCGCGAACCTCGATCATCGGCGTGGCAATGTGAAAACCGCCAGCTTCATGGTTGAGCGACATCAGTGGCTTTTCGTCGACAACGATGGCGACGTCGAAAGAGGTACCACCCATGTCCGTGGTGATGAGATTGCGATACCCCAGGCGCTTGGCAAGATGCACGGAGCCCATGACACCGCCGGTCGGTCCCGATGTGACGAGCGTTACCGGCCGCCGGGCCGCCTCTGCCACAGGCATGACTCCGCCGGCTGAGTTGAGGATCGAGAATGCCCCTTTGAAGCCTCGTTTGCGCAACATTTCCTCAATGCCGCCAAGGTAGGAGACGACCTTGGGAGCCAAGTACGAATTGAGCGCGGCCGTCGCGGTCCGCTCATATTCGCCGATCACAGGCGCGACATCACTCGACAACGTGACATAGGCATCCGGCGCAATTTCGGCGATGATCGCCCCTGCTCTTCGCTCATGCTCCGGATTCCGGAATGACCAGAGGAAAGCCACGGCAAAAGTCTGGACGCCCTCGGCTATCAAGTCCCGGACAGCGGTCCGGACGGACTGCTCGTCGAGTTCGACAAGAATTTTACCCTGGTGATCGACCCGTTCGCGGATCTCACGCACGAGGCTACGAGGAACGATCGGCTCCGGGTAGCGCCGTCGTGAATACCAGCCCAGCCGCGATACCGGCACCCCGGCGGTAAAACCCATCAACCGCTGAATCGCCAGGGTATCACCGAACCCGCGGGTCGCCAGCAGGCCGGTCTTTGCCCCATCTCGTTCGATCACGGCGTTCGTCGCCTGTGTCGTGCCATGACCGAAGGCCATGACCTGAGCGAGCAGCGCCTCCGCACTCATGCCGATCTGCTCAGCGGCGTTCTGGACCGCGTTGAAGACACCCACCTCCAGTTCGCCCGGCGTCGACAACGCCTTGGTCGTGGTCAGCCGGCCCTCGCCATCCACAAGCACAAGATCAGTGAATGTACCGCCGATATCGACTCCAATAAACATGGTCCCTCCAAATGATTTATCGAGTGGCAGCCGCGCGGACCGCCATCCAGCGGGCAAGCGCAACCGCCAGCAGAAGCGCGCCGCCGTTGAAGAACTGTTCGACATAGAAAGCCGCACCGAGCTGCTGTAGCCCACCGATCCCCGCAGCCAGCGCGTAGACCGCGACGACCGTTCCCCAGGCATTGAACCGGCCCGGACCCGTCGGAGCGGCACCCAGAAACACTGCCGCGAAGGCCGGCAAGAGATAGTTGAGTCCAATGTTGGGGTTGGCCGAGCCGAGGATACTCGTCGACAGGATGCCAGCCAGCGCCGCGAGCGCGCCGGAGGCCACGAACACCTGCACGGTCATCCGCTCGACCGGAATTCCGATCAGCCGCGCGGCTTTCGCATTCCCGCCGATCGCATAGCAGCGACGGCCCCAATCGGTGTAACGTAGAATGGCCCACATCGCCGTCGACACCACAAGAACGTAGATCAACGGCAAAGGCACGCCGAGAAGACGATCTCGCCCCCAAGCGAGAAACAACGGCGGCATGCGTCCGAAAACAGAGGCACCGCCCGTATAGAGCTGGGCAAACCCCTGAACGACAATACCCGTCGCCAGGGTGGTGATGAAAGCATTGAGGCCGGCGCGCGCGACCAGAAGCCCATTGACGAGGCCGATCACCATGCCAATCAGCAGAACCACCGCCCCGGCGATCAGAGGCGGAACACCGCTATGGATGATCAGACCTGCGCAGATCGATTGCGACAGCGCCAACGTAAAGCCGATCGACATGTCGAACTGGCCGCTGACCAGCGGGATCACCGCTGCGAGTGCTAACAGCGCCAGCACCGCATTGGTCGATGAGATCATCTGCGCGTTCGCCAGCGAGAAATAGCTATCTGGCAGGAGGATCGAAAACAGCGCAATGACTGACACAAGCATAAGGACGAGTGAATTCGCCCACAGAACACGGCCAATCGACAGAGGCTCCACCGCGCTCACGGCGCCCATCGCTCGGGTGCGTCCAACGATAGCACCGTCGTCGATCCGCGATGCGCCTCCATGAACAGCCGATTCCATGTCATCTCCTCCCCCACCACCCCAGCCGAAATCCTTCTGTCACGGACAATCAAGACGCGATCGGCGACGGCCCCTATTTCTTCAAAGTCGCTCGACGCGAATAAAATGGCGGTCCCCTGCGCCGCCGCCTGATGCAGCAGGTCATGCAATTCGGCGCGCGCACCGACATCCACGCCGGCCGTCGGATCGATCAGAACCAACATCTTCGGTTTGGCCATGAGCGCGCGCGCGAAGAGAATCTTCTGCTGATTGCCCCCCGACAGGGATTGGATCGGCAGTTCCGCGCAGTGTTTCGGGCGTACGTCGAAAGCGGCGATCAGCTCCTTCACCCTGCTCTTCTCGCCGCCGAGGTCCGGCCATCTGCCGCTATGGAACAAGCAGTCGGCGAATAGGTTCTCGCGCACATTGCGCTCAGCGAAGGCCGCCCGCGTGCGGTCGCCAAGAACAATCTCAAGGCCAGCCGTGCGGCTTGCGGCCGTGCTGCCCGCGCGTAGCACGGCACCGTCGATTACAACCGTACCGGAACGCGACTGTCGAATTCCCGCGACCATTTCGCAAATGCTATCGTAGCCGGAACCGATAATGCCCGTGACACCCAAAATCTCGCCCGCGGCAACGGAGAATGTCGCGGGCTCATCGACTTCATCCTCGGCCAGCCCCGAAACAGCGAGACGAACGGTGCCGGTAGAGGATGGACGCGCCGCCCGCTCCAAGTGAATGACGCGGCCCGCGATCCAGGCGACCACCTGTTCGAGATCGACCGAGCTGACATCGGTGGTCGCGACATTACAGCCGTCGCGCAGAACAGTGAGCCTGTCGCAGAGCTGAAATACCTCTTCCAGGCGATGCGAGACATAGATGAAGGAAACGCCCCGCCCGCGAGCCGCGCGGATGGCTGCATGGACACGCGCCACATCTGGGCTCGGCAGTGCCGCGGTAACCTCGTCGAGGACGATCAGTTTCGCCTCGCCTTCCATTGCCCGCGCCAGGGCGACGATGGCTTTCTCGGCGGTCGACAGATTGCCAACCAGGATCGTCGGATCGACAGCGAGGCCGAGTCGCTCAAGCTGCTGCGCGGCCCACGCGGCGGACGCGCGATGATCGATGAAGCCCTTGCGCCGGACAAATCCGCCGACCAGCGCCATGTTCTCCATAACGCTCATCGTGTCGATCAAACCGAAATCTTGATGCACGAAGCGAACTCCCGCTTCTGCGACATCGCGCGGACTGAAACCCGGCGGCAATGGCTTACCCGAGACCTCGAAAGCTCCGCCATCCCGCTCGTGGACGGCGGCTAGCAGCTTGATCAGCGTCGACTTGCCCGCGCCATTCTCGCCAAGCAGGGCATGAATCTCGCTCTCGCCGACCGTCAGATCGGCGCCCCGCAAAGCGACCGCGCCTCCGAAGGCTTTGGTCGCTCCACGGATCGTCAGAACCGGGGCTACCATCTCACTTGCCCCAGAGCTTCCTGAACTGCGCCTTGTAGTCGACGTCGCCCAGCCACCCCTCGGTGGAAGGCGCATTGCCTTGGTCGATGAGGCGATCGACGACGGTGATATTGGCTGGCGCGGCGCCAGCAAAGGCCCGAGCCAGTTCGTCGGTCGCCTGCCAGCCCATCCATTCGGCCGGATCGGCCACGGTCATGGCGTAGTCGCCGCCACGGATCGCCGCGACGGTCTGAGGATCTCCTTCGTAAGACCCGACCCGGACCTTGCCCGTGCGACCGGCCTGGCGAACGCCTTCATTGGCGAAGAAACCGTTCGAATCGAAAGGCGCAACGACATAGTTGGCATCCGGATTCCGAGTCAGCGCCGCCGCGACCGCGCCAGGAAGGCGCTGCGCCATAGTTGCCAGCGTCGACTCCACTGACTCGACGATCTTGCACCCGCTGCAATTCGCGATGCCCTGCCTAAAGCCAACGCCGCGCTGCACGAGTTCCGGAAAAATCGGATCTTCAACGAGAATGACTTTGGCCGTACCGCCGGACGTGACCGCGACCCAGTCGGCCGCGAGCTTGCCCTGCGCCACGTGGTCGGGACGCACATAGGCGAAGACGCTGTCCGTCTGTTGCGGCTTCGGATTGAAAACTGACACCACGGCGATGCCCGCCGACTTAGCCTGGGCAAGCGCATCGCCAACCAGCATCGGCGGAACCGCCGCCAGCACGATACCATCTGCCTTCGCCGTAACAGCCGACAGGATGCCAGCGTTCCAAGCTGCCGGATCGCCACGGCCGTCGATCACGCGAATGCGCCAACCGAGCACCTGGCCTGCCTCGACAACACCATTCGCCGCCCGGACGCAGCCGATGCCCTGTGATGCACATGTGATGACAAAGATGTTTTTGCCAGGCTCGGTTTTCACGGGCGCAACCGGGCCCGGCCAGATTGTCTTCGCCTCCCGAGCTGCCTCGACAACCGACTTGGTATCCTGCGCCGCGGCCACGCCTGCCATAGCAATCGCGCTGGCAACGGCTAGCGCCGTCCACCTCAAGATCATGGTCCCCTCCCACAAACGCGAACCTCGCGTCCTGTTTGGTTAGAATCTTGAAGGGAGTAGCGTCTAATATATAGTTAAATGATATTTCATAGCCATTTGCCTATGTATTATTTTGACGCTCCAGTACCTCTTCTATCTCCGATTAGCGAACGCGTGCGCGCACTTCCCTTCGGCTTCTACGTCTGCCTTCGCATCTCCAGACAATGCATTGCATGCCCAACTTTGCCCAATTTGATCTCGCCACAGCTGGCCTTGGCTGGGCAAGCGCGAGGAGAATTGACGTAGTTGCCTCAATCCAACATTTTACCAATCACCGGATCGGCACCGTTGGCCTAGTCCGATAAGAAATGCCATGGGAGGACTGATGTTAGACCGTCGAAGAATAATACTCGGCTCGGCCACTATCACTCTTAGCTCTCTCAGCGCGCACGGACTGGCCGAAGCTCAGTCCTACCCAAGCAAGCTCATTCGCGTAATTGCGCCCGCCCCGCCCGGCGGCATGGTCGACATCGTCGCGCGGATCGTCGCACCGCAACTTCAAGACGCGTTGAAGCAAAGCTTCATTGTCGAAAATCGCGGCGGTGGTGGAGGCTATCTCGGCACCGAGCAACTCTCCAAAGCAGCGCCAGACGGTTACACGTTGGCCATACTCGGGGCGTTCTCGACCATAACTGCGACTTTGCAGAAGGCGCCGTCGTACAATCCGCGCGACCTGATCCCGATCGCAGTCTTCGGCGGAACGCCAAATATGCTCATCGTCAGCCCAAAGGTGAAAGCCCAGTCCTTTGCTGAACTGTTCGCAGACGCGAAAGCGAACCCTGGAAAATATAACGTCGGCTCCAACGGGCTTGGAACCACAATCCATCTCACGGCTGAACTTTTCAAACAGCGCACAGGCGTTCAACTGACGCACATCGCCTACCGAGGACAACCGGAGGCCATGAATGCACTCCTATCGGGTGAGACGGACATGATGTTCGACACTGCGTCGATACATGTCGCGAACGTGAAGGAAGGGAAAATTCGGGCCTTTGCGGTTGCGGGTCCCAAGCGTTTCCAGCCATTGCCTGAAGTCCCAACACTCGCGGAAAGCGGAGTGAAAGGCGTCGAAGTGCTATCATGGTTCGGATTGATGGCGCCCAAAGGCACACCACCAGAAGTTGTCGCGCTATTAGACAAAACGCTTCAGTCGATTGTTTCAAAGCCAACTTTTGCGAAAGCGATCAGCGAGCAAGGACTCGATCCGATGCTGATGAACGCAACACAGGCCGAAACCTTCTGGCGTGGCGAAATGGAGAAATGGTCAGCGGTCATCAAGGCGGGAAATTTGCAGCAATGACATCACCTCTCGACGTCTTCTGATGTCCAACGATGAGGACGCGCTATTTCTGCGTCCTCAAAACATATCTTTGCCACAACGGTTCATCCAAATGGCCATGCTACCGGCAACGCGATTCCTGAACCGGAAAACGTCGCCTTGGAGATACCCAGGTGCATGTCGATTTCGCCCGAAGATTCATCACCTTCGCCCGATCGTCTCATAGACTTGGCACGCGACACTGAATGTCACCAAGGTGCGAACCGATGCCGCTGCTGGAAGTGCGAGAGCAACAAGACGCCTACGAACCGTCTCCTCGGAAGCATTCAGGATCATGTCGGCCGCAAGGCATCGGGGGCCCAACCCTCGCCCGTGTAAACTGCTCAGCCGGGCACACTTAGGTTTCGAGCATCACCCTCTCACGCAATTAGCCTCCACAAAGCCGATCGCATTCGGATCGAACGTTGCGGAGACGACAGGTGACCTCGTTGGCGAGCGGGCCCCCAAGGTAGCGCGTCGCAGCCGACTTTCGCACGTAGGCAACCAGCGCCGAATTCTTTGCCGATTTGTCAATCGCACGCTCGATCATTCTTTAGTCAAAATAAGTCTGGGGAGTTTTCCATGAGCAATCCCCTACTCTTGAATTTCCTCATCCATGCCGACGGCCATGTCGACACACGCTCGCTCTACGGTCGGCTAATTTGACCATGCCTGCGTGCACAAAATCTCGTTCCAATCGCCGATAGTTAAGAATCCGACAAACGTACTCATTAGTGCGATCTAACTGCAATCGGCCCTCCCGATCCGCCGCAATGTCATTTTGCCCTCCACAAAGCGACCCACGTCACACTCGCACACTGTTTATGTTCGGCTTCCTCGTTTCGTGGCTCTTCGCGATAACGTCGAGATAAACTAACCGCAGACTTCCAAATAGCCACGACGGCGCTTCTGATGGAAAAGCATCGCTAACGCGTTTTCCGCCTCTTGCACTGTATCGTACAGATCAATCCGATACCGCCCAACGGTTCCTATCCGCCCCCATTGCCGAACCACGGAACTTGGGCCAAGCAATGAAGGCTGCACGGAGATCGAATAGAAGCGCGCCATATTAAGGCTATGCTCTATTCGGTGAAGATGGACGGTGATCTTCGGCGCATCGAACATACCAACGAACGTCGCCGATCTTAGGACCCACGTCCAATTCGATATCCGAATCGGCGCGCTAGCTCCGATTCGGATTCTGAATCAATCGCGAAACCGCGAATTCCGTGCTTTCGCAACCGGCTATGCACGAACGCTCGGCACTGGAGGTCGGTTCATCAGTTCAATTGTTCTAAATGGCTCGCTTCTCGGCCATGCTGCACTGGCCCCGATTCACGAAACAGGTGTGAACAGAGTCTTGGCACGGCGGAGAGCCTTAATGTCGTCGTCTTCCTTCTACATTTACCCATTATCAAGCTTTCGCCATCCAATTACCTATCGTTAAAGCCAAATTGGGAGATCATTTTGGCTCGTCCATCAACGAACGACGACGCGAAAGTATTTTTAACCACCCTTAAGCGCTGCAAATGTAGCGTGGGGAACGGCTTTTTACGCGCAAAGCTCAATTGGAAAGAGGACCGCTATTGGAAGGCCCATAGCCTTCTGTTGGAGAAAGGGCGCATTCTCCGAGGCCGCGGTCGTGGAGGTTCCGTCACAGTGGCGTAACGTATTTAGTTGGCTCCAGCGATCGCATGTAGCCAAAGGTGCGGCCACGCTCAGATTGAGCGTGGCCGCAGCGGTTTCGAGCCCGAGAGGCCCTAGCCGTGTAGGCAGATTCGGATAACGAGGGCCGTGGTCAACTTAGTCGGCGCTGGTCGCCAATCGCGCCATCTCCTTCCGATCGAGAACAAAGCCGTTCTCTCGCTGGCCCTTGCCGACGAGGCGAGTCATCGATCGACGCGCCTTAGCTCGCTTAAACACAGTTTTGTAACGTACATCCGCGAGCATATCTTGGTAGCCGAAGCTGCCGAACAAGTCCTTCAATCGCTCGATAGGCAGCATAATCAGGCCATCATCCCAACGATAGCCGGCACACGTCTTGTGGTCGTGCGAAGCTGGGAGCGCCTTGGCGGGATCGACGCGAACAAACTCTGCCTTGTGATCCCGGATATAGGCAGCGAGAAGATCGAACTTCCGCTCCACCGATAGGACACGCGCTCCCTGAACTTCCGCCGTTTTCTTCCGCGCCTCGATATGACGATCTTCGAGCCAATGCAACGCGGCGATAATCTCGTCCTTCGACCAAGAAACGATGCCAAGTTTCTTGGCAAGGCGGCCCACGGCGTAGATGTTCGCCAGAATGCCTTCAGTTCGGTTGTCCAGGCCTAGGCCACGAGTCTGCTCGTTACGATAGTACTTCACACGCGCCTTAAGATAATCACGCGAGGCCAGTGGCTCTTTCTGCTCTTCGGCGACGAGCGCTTCGAGCCAGGCTTGACCGATCTTGCCGTAGGAGCGTTGCACTATACCCGCAATCTCGGCACACAGATCCTCGGGGCGTTTGTGGCCGTGTAGATTCAAGAAGACCTTGTCCGCTTCCAAGAAGACGTCGACGAGACGACCAGTCAGCGTCTGCAGAAGATCGAAGTTCTCCGCCTTGAGGCAAATCTCGCCTACGAGGGCATTCGACGTGCTGATGATGCTTTCGCGCCAACGCTTGCGAGCCTGATCGTCGAAGCGAAGCTTACCTTCACCATGTACCAGTCTCACCATAGTCGCGAGCATCATGCCCGCATTCTTGCGATCGAGCTGGAGGCTCGTCTCGTCCAAAACGAGCAACGTACCGGAATGCGCAGCGGCAATGCGCTCCATGCCATTGTCCGTGAGTATCCACTTCTCGAAGAACGGCTCGGTGCCTTCGCCCCGGCCCCAGATCGAGCCAGCCATGGCAGCGATCACGCTCTTACCCACCTGGTTCTCCGAAGCGAGCTGAAGAATAAAAGTCGCCTGGTCAAGCCAGCCCATACACGGTCCCATCAGACCCACGATAAAGCACACGATCATCAGGTGATTGCCCACGGTCAGTGCCTTCAATCGGGCTTGATCGCTGGCGGATCCCTTCAAACGGTACTTGTACGCAACCTCGTGCGCATGTGGGAGTCTCGTCGGAATCGCCGGGCCAACAGGGTAACCGGTGGGCTTGACGAAGCTCGTTTCCCACCAGCCGGGCACGGTAGCCACGTCGAACGAAGGCTCTTGCAGACGCGCCTCTTTAAACATGCCCTGAATCAGGCTGACGCCATCGCGACCGACGAGGCCCAGTTCGCGTTCCGCCACGATGGTCGGATTGCACACGAAGCTCGCCCGCTCCAAGATTCTGGTCTTCGGCTTGCCATCGATAACGAGCCGAACCTTGATAAACCGTTCTCGGCCGTGAGTAGCACGTCCAACGCCCAGCATGGTGATTTCATCGGTTGCCTTAGCCGGCTGCGAAGCCTTTTTCTGCGAATACAACTTTCTCGTCGTCATGTCTTTTCTCCATTATTTCCAGGGGTTTTTGAAACGGCCACCGATCATGACGCGATGATCGGCAAATGATCCCGAAGAGTGCCAAAGGGCCAATTCCTCCAGAAGCGCGCCGCGTAAGGGGAACTTCCGGTAGCGGCCCACTTTGTAATAGGTAAAGAATTTACTCGCGTACGAGATCGCCGAGCGGCGATCGTCATCGACCTCCTTGCATTGGAAGCCACCATCGATCTCCCAACTATTTACGAGTTTCCGGAGCTCGTTAACTTGGTCGGGCTTAGGGTTACCGATGATGAGATGAGCATGGACCACCCAAACCTTATCGAAAGGCTTCCACGATGCCTCCACGGCCCCAACCACACACGTAAAGCCGATACGCTGTAGTATCTTGCCCATGCGTTGCTTGGCCGTGATTGGCAGGTAGTCGCTGAGATACCCCGCCTGGAGCTTCTTCAAGAGAATGGTGACCGCGACGAGCTCTTGACCATCCAAGAGCGCCTCGAAGTTTTTGGTCGCGGCATTACGATACATCCGTGCGCACTTGGCGCAGAAAGGTTCGCGACAACGCCGATTGCGGTGGCAACGCGCAATCCGACGGCACAAGCGGGCCGTCCGGAGACAGCTTGCCAGCGCTCGACGACGCTGGCGATTCCAGCGGACGACGTCGTCGAAAGTCTCTTTGACGTAGTTCATGGTTGGCCCCCCACTGAGCGGCGCAGGCCGAGCCGAGGAGGCTTGCTGCTCGGGGCTTCCATGACCGGGCTGCCGTCACGGCAAACCTTGGGTGCTGGCACCGAGGCGCAGAACCAACGCTGCTTTTTATGGAGGGTATCTACAGGAATCGGGGCGCGGCGGCCGGCGGCGGCCTCGCCAATAAAATGCGGGTATGCTGTCATTGTCACGGTTCTCCGTTCGAGGGACCGTGATGTTCTGACGCAATTGGCTGCACAAAAATGGAACTCTTTTTTGCACCAATTTTTTGAGAATCTGAGATGGGGATCGGGGCGAAATGAGCGCAGTACGGTATCACGTCGAGTTAAAGCCGGACGTTATGCAGAGCATCCGCACAATCCGCGATCCAGCGGCAACGCCAATGCAGCGCACGAGGGCTGCTTATATTTTGTGGGCTTGGAGCACCGTAGCAACTGCGAGACGCAGTATTCAGGAGATCAAAACGATTTACGAAAGCACGGTCGTGATCAACGAGCGCAAGTCGCTGCTAGCTGAAATTGGGAAGCAGGCACCGACGCAAAGGAAGGTGGTCTCGGATCTCGTCAGGCGCCACAAGAGATTGGCACGATGGTCGCTCAATTACGTCATCAGTAAACAATGGGAAGAGAAATATCTGCTGGCTTTGGCGAAGCTGACGGAAGCGTACATGCGCCTTTTGTACATAGGGGCGAAAGAGAAATCGTTCGAGCGGGCTCTTAGAGATTCCGGCGGCGGCCAAATTGGCAATACTCGCGAGGCCAAGGAGGCTAAGAAAAGCTGGTACTCCCAGATGCCGTTCGTTTGGGCTGCCCGAGAAGCGGGCTTACCATTTATCGACGGCTTCCCCCACGAGATTAAGGGAAAGAACGAGAGCATATATTCCGAACCGCTACCCCTCGATCTCTTCTCGAAGGCGGCAGGCGAGCTACAACTAGATAACGTTAAGATTGAAAACTATTTCCGCTATCTGCGTTGGGCTCTAACCGTTTGGCCGAGGAGTTTAGATGAGAAAGTGCTTCGGGATTTATTTGGCGATTTGGAACCTCTCGTCCCTCCTCGGATGATCGCCGATAAGGAGAAGGAAGACCGGAAGCGGAAATACCAGATTAAAAGCAGACGCTCGAAGGCTAAACCAAAAGCTAGAAAGGGGCGCTGAGAGAGCCAGGTCGCGATTGTTGTCGGAATTGTTTTGCCCGTTCGCGACGACGTAAACGATCGAGCCGATTGGCATGGTAATAATTCTGGGCAAGAGTGGATTGCTTGTTGTCTTCGAGATTTTGATCAGAATTCTGATCAACGGCCTCTTAGATGCCGTTTTACGGCTGGTTTTGGTCTTTTGCTCGCAAATAATGGGTTGGGGAGTGTAACACTAGGCGGCGCTTTATCAGACCGTTTTCCGTCTCGTTGCTCGGCCCCGAAGCAGCCGTCGTCGCGTCGCCGCCAACCATGTGTGTGATATGCGCGAATCCGCACACAGGCTTCGTTGCATATCGAGACGACGCGACGACATGCTTGTGGTCGCACCCCGCTCATACCCTTAGCCAGCTCGCTTTGGACCTGGCTTCGGCTCCCTCCCCCAAACGGTGGTCGTCGCGTCGTCTCGATGATCGCTCGCATGCATTGTCTTGGTGAGCTACGGCGACGCAACGACATTCTCGGAACCTGGTGCTCGAGTGAGCAGATCGCACGACGGTCGAGCGGTCTCGATCACATTAAATGCTCGCAGCTCATATCGACGCCGACGAGATGCCGATCCCAAATCGACATCTACCAACGCCGCCATATCGGCTTCGCCAGTCAGGCTTTCCCAACTCAGTCCAATGGCCGCAAAGCCCTCGTTGGCCTTGAGGCCGCCCTCGGACGGCTAAATTTCGCTCCAGCGGCTCCAGCGCCTTTTTGGCTCCCAAATCTGCCAAAATGGGCTCATTTTTAGCCCAGAATGGCCCTGGCAACCCATTGATTTCCTGGATATATTGACCTTAGGGCGCTTCCGGTCCGCCGAAAATTCGATCCTTCGGCCGCTCGGAATCTGTCCTCTTTCCCTCAAATCCGGAGACTCCAATGGCGGGACGCCAAGCCCAGCCCATTACGGCTGGCATGCTACGTCACATGATTGCCTATGCTAGGCGATCCTCGACCCCAGATCGGGATATTGTCCTGGTCCTCCTCTCGGCAAAAGCCGGTCTGCGCGCCTGCGAGATGGCCCGTTTGACCTGGCCCATGGTCATCGATGGACATGGACAAATCGCCAAAATTCTCGAAGTCCACGACCGCATCGCCAAGAAGCGCGGCGGGCGGCGTATTCCCGTCCACCCGGTCCTGCGCGCAGCCCTAAGGCGGCTACAGCGATGTACCGAGAATATGGAAGGCCCCGTTATCGTCTCTAAACGAGGCGGCACGATGCGCCCCACCAGCCTCGTCAATTGGTTCGCCGTGATGTTCAGCGCATTGGGTTACGCCGGCTGCTCTTCCCATTCCGGACGACGCACTTTCATCACCGCCGCCGCGCGCCAATTGGCGCGGACCGGCGGCAGCCTGCGCGATGTCCAGCTTCTTGCCGGCCATCAATCCATCGAAACGACCCAGCGGTATATCGATGGCGACACCAAGATTCAGCGCCGCCTCGTTGCGCTGATCTGACCCTCGCCGGCTCCTGAGAGCCAGGCGCACCACCTTTCCCACAATCGAACCTTTTGGAGAACGCTGATGACCTCGGCGCGAGAACGCATACGCGCACTCAATGATGAGCTGCGCATTCACCGCAAGGGCGGCAAAGTCGTGATCACCTCCGGCGTCGCCGCCTTACCCGCTGCCACCATTCTTAAGCTCGATACGGCCGTCGCCACATTCACCGATTTCGACGCGTCAAACGATCCCTATGAGGAACACGACTTTGGCGCCCTAGAGGTGGATGGGACCGACTTCTTCTTCAAGATCGACACCTACGACCTCTCCGGCCAATTCGCCTCGCCCGACCCCGGTGATCCCACCGTCACGGTGCGCGTCATGACCATCATGCGCGCCGACGAATACTGACGCCCTGCCCTTCCAAAACACCGGAGTTCTTCCTTGAAAACACAGATCAAGCCCATGCGGCAGGGCGCCTGCGATCGCCTTTGTGGCGCCTACGCCGTCCTCAACGCGGTATCTGCCCTCTCCCCAGACATGACCGTATCCGACAAGAACATTCTGTTTCAGGCGATGCTTCACGGCATCGCCTCCAAGCGACAGCTCTCTATCGATCACCTTTGGGCCGGTCTCAACGGCGATGACATCGACTTTCTGCTCGATCTGGCCGGAGGCTTTCTCAAACGCCGCTACGAATATCTCACCCACCATCGGCTCCGCAGACGACGAAGCGCTTCGGTATCCGAAGTCTTCTCCAGACTCCGTGAGAGCATGGATAAGTCGAGCGTGGCGATCCTGCGCGTCGAACTTCTCGACAGTAAGCACTGGACCGTTGCCTACAAGGTCGGGAAGCACCGCATTCGCCTGCTCGACTCGGCAGGATTGGGCGACCTGACGCGCGACCGGTGCAGTCTGAAGCGGGATAATTTCAAGACCCGTCTGCTGCCCAGTTATTTCCGGATCGTTCAGATGGTTGACGACGAGCCGGAGCCCTCGAGCTCGGCCTCGCCGCCGCTGGCCGACAAATCCGCCTCATAAGCCTCAACGATCGGTTCGCCCGCTTCTTCCGCGCGACTGCCTTCTCGCGCCGAAGGCCTTCAGCCTCCAAACTCGAGGATACCTCCATGAATATGAACGATCTCCACGCCCTCACCGGCCCCTGGCGCCTCAAACACCGAATGATCGAACTGGCCGTCCGCTACAACCTCGCCCATAGCGAGATTTGGAGCACCTGGCACCGGTTGCTGCGCTACGGCGCTATCAGTTGGTCACCGGAGAACACGCTGCGGATCGACTATACGAACCAGACGCACGCTGACGAGATCGGCGAGCTCCTCGTGCTCGTCGAGCAAATGGCGCTCAAGCGATCCATGCAATACAGCAACAAGAACTGGCACTATCTGGTCGTTCTCGCCAGCCGAACCTTCTCGGCCTTCCTGAACGCGCAAGGCGGCCTCTGCTCGACCGCCTCGATCGACTTCCAGACGCAGCATAAGCTCCTCCATCACGCCGCGATCTCGAACTGCCGGTCGACGGCGCTGATATCGGCTCATTCCCTCCTCATGGACGCCATCGCCCGGTTTCAGATGCACGGCGAGCCGATCGCCCTCGATACCGCCAGCATCCGCAACGACCACATGCACGTGGTCCAGCGGATCCTGATGGACGACCAGCGCGGGGTCCTTGCCTGGTCGGAACGGCACTTTGCCTAGCGAAAATCGGGATTGGGCGGCTAGCTTTCCTCCGTTAGGAACGCCAGCCACCCTTATTATCGAGTTGTTTCAAGGGGTTTTGGCGGGGCCACTTGATGGATTCTTGAGCACCGCGTATAAAGATCACTGCGTTTGACAGCGCTGAAAAATCCAAGGGACGCCCCTGTCGGGCGTCCTGTCAAATACAACACCCCGGCCTCGGCCAGGGGTGAACGTTCGCGTTCGCCTCAGTGGGGAATAGACAGGGCGTGTTTTGCCCCTTGGGTTTTCCACGCTGTCAAACGCCCGGCACCAGCGGTCGCCGGTTGCACGACCGCGTCTGCAATTGGGGGTGAAAGCAATGGTCAAAGTTCCGCGAATTACGCGTCAGTCGACCCGTCGCATCAAAAATAAGAAGACGGGCGCAGTACGGTCGATCACCGTCAGAAGCCACGTTCGTAAAGTGAAGAAGAAATAGGGGTATGGCGCGCAAGCTCTATCCCGACCAATACGAAGACAGCAGCATTCCCAAAAAGCGATCCACCCTCGGTTGGATCGCGTGGCTGCTCTTCTTCGCTCCAGGCATCGTCATCATGTGGTGGGAATATATGTTCCCACCACGCGGCCAAGTCTATGCGACCGGCCGGCGCTATCGAAACCGCATCGTGCAGGTCATCTACACCATCGGCTTTTACGTCGTCGTCTCGCTTTTTCTCTTCTTCATCCTCCTTCCTCCACATAAAAAATGAGCTCCCCAGATGAGCAGCCCTCTCTTTCGCGTGCTCGCGTTCCGAGCATACGCGGCCGCGTCCACGATCCTCCTCGTTCCGCTTACACTCTATCTCCTTTGGGTCGCGCCCCTGTTCGGCTTCGGCCTCATCATTGCCGCGCTCGTCATTCAACGGATATACGGCCGCTATAGGCTTCCCGAGGAGACCTTTTCCGAGGTCAAGCCGGAGTATCTCAAAGCCGGCAAAGCGCTCGCCAAGGCGGAGCTCGCCTACGCCAACGTCCACAAGAGGTCCGAGGCGTCTTCGGACGAGCATGCCACCAAGATCAAGTTCAAAAGGTCGACGAGAGGCATCCGCGCGAAGAAACCGTTCCTCTACGTCAAATGTGATTCATCCAGATTTATCGCCACCAACAAGACCTATTGGCTCAAGTGCGGTGACAATACGCTTTCCGGCAACACCGCCGATATTACGATGGTCGAGTTCAAGTACGACGCCATCGTCGAAGACGACCGGCCGGATGATGAGGTCGTCGGATCGGTCTGGCAATATGCCACCAAGAACGGTGAGCGCGATTGGCGGTTCAAGGACAACCAGGAGATGTATCGCGTACGCCGCAAAGGGCTGACGCTCCAGATCGGGAAATTCGACCTGGACTTCTATCTGTTCTCGGTCGGCGCGCAGGAAGAATTCGAAGATGCCTTCCAAGCGGTCCTCAACGGCCCTGTCGCACTGGAGAGTCCCAGTGTCGAGGTCGAGAACGAGGACGAAATCGACCAAGCCGGAGACTTCGACGAGCAGGCCTACTACGATGACGCTTGGCCCGCAGTGCTGAATGTCGAGCCCGCCGCCACGATCGACGACATCACAGCCTCCTATCTGGCCCTGATGGAACAATATAACCCTGACCATGTCGCCCATCTGGGCGAGAAAATTCGATCCACCGCCAATGAAGAATGTGAAGCTATCAAAGCCGCCTATCGGGCTGCACTGCGCTCACGAGGCGTATTTGTTAATCACTAAAAGCTCGAGATTATCGTCGGCTTTAAAGAACGACTTCAGTCGCAGCGGCACTGATAATATTGGATCACAACCAAAATATTTAGAGCCCATAATCTCCTGATTGATCGCGAAGGCTCGCACCCTTTGCATTGGCGGATTTAGCGAGCCGCTACCAACTTTTCCACAGGACACGATTCCTGCTCTCTTATCATCATGCAAAGATGCAGCGCGACATTGCTTGCAAATAGAGAGACCAAACTTATGGCAAGGGACGTTATCGTTAAGAGCATACGCGCCGAGAAGGGAAGCAAAATGACGAAGGGGCACGGCTGGCGACTAGCTACAACAAAAGGCACCAAACGTGTGTTTGTCGGTACTCTCGTCGAAACAATAAACGTAGGACGCACTCGGCTCGCAATATTCAAGGTGCCGAAATAACGCTCCTGAAGCTGGCGACTCCAAATCGTCGCTAGCAAACCAAAATATCTCAGTGAGCCTGACGAATTACAACAGATTAGATCACTCCGTAACGGCAACGATAATCTCGTTTTCAAATCTGGCGGCCGCGAAGACAACACACCCACGTGTATAGCGAAAAATTTCAAACGGCAGGACCATATTTCATCCAGCCGCGCTATGCCTTTTGCATCTATTCGGATGCTGTGGGCACGTCGTCCAATGACAACTTGTTGCGCGCCAGATTGTTCGCCTTCTGCTGCGCTTCTAAAAACCTAGCGGGGTCTGAAAGCGCCTTAGCAGCTTTGGCAAACAGTAATTTCCCGGTCAGTCCGGCTCGCATCCCTTGAGTCGCCATATTTTTGTCGATCAACTTTCTTCATTGAGAGAGTGACAGCTCCGATATGACGCGATTGCTTAGGATGCCGAGTTTACTAATCTCCAATTCGATAACGTCTCCTGGCTTTATCCAGCGATTGTGCTCCAAACCGCAACCGTTGCCGACAGTTCCTGATCCAAGGAATTCTCCAGCGTGAAGTGTCTCGTCCTGCGAGACATGGGCGATCATATCCTCGAACTTATGGAACATGCTGCCGGAATTGCCTCGCCCCCATTCCTCACCATTCACCCGAACGATCATGGTCAGATCATAGGGATCGCCGACTTCATCAGCGGTGACGAGCCAAGGCCCCATGATATTGCCCGTGTCGAAATCCTTGCCCTTGGCCGGACCGAGGCGCGCCGGGTATTCGCGATATTGCGCATCACGCGCGCTCATATCGTTGAAGATGCAATAGCCGAAAATATGATCTCTGGCCTTATCCTTCGCGATGTTCTTGCCGGCCGTGCCAACAAAGGCGCCCAATTCCAGTTCGAAATCGAGCTTCTTGCTGTAGCGCGGCCAGACGACATCGTCCTCCGGGCCGATAACGCTGAAGCGGTTGCCCTTGTAATAGACCGGCTGCTCATACCAGATGGGAGGAATTTTAAACTCCTCCGTGTCCTTTAACTGCGCGGTCGCGGCCACCGGATCAGCGAAGGAAGCCGCCCGGATGCGGAGCGCCTCAGCGCGCGCCTGTTTGAAGTGCAGTTCGAAGGCGAGGAAATCGCGCATCTGTTCCGGCCGGGGGACTGGCGCCTTGAGACGCAATCCTTCCAATGGTACCCGCGCCGATGGCGCGCGGCCCTGATTGATCGCAGCGGCTATCTCCTGTGCCTGCGCCGTGGCATCGGCACCGCCCTGGATCAATGCCAGCATGGTGTCGAAACAGCCTGGCGATCTGTTCCACAAAGCTTCGGCGCCCGCACGCAAATCCCCCACGCTCTCGAGATCATCCAAAACGCTGCCGATCCGTTGCTGGCCACTGGCGTCGACGAAAGTGACGAGTTTCATGACTGGTCCTCCAAGATTGCCACGGCCCTCGTCCATCCGGCGGATGCGCCTTTAATCTTGACGGGGAAGCAGGACACCATGAAGCCAAACGGCGGCAAGGCTTCCAGATTGTGCAACTTCTCCATCTGGAAATAGCCGATCTCACGCCCAGCCTTATGCCCCTCCCACAGCAATTGGTGATCGCCGGTTTCCAGAAACCGCTTGGCTGTGTGTTTGAACGGCGCATCCCATCCAAAAGCGTCGATACCGACAACGCGGATGCCCTTGCCGAGGAGATGCAAGGTTGCCTCGCGCCCCATGCCGCAACCGGTTTCCCAATAATCGTCATGGCCGTAGCGTGCGGCCGCCGCCGTATTGATCAGCACGATATCAAGCGGCTGAAGGGCGTATCCGATCCGCGCCAGTTCCTCATCAATGTCTTTTGCCATGACCACATAGCCGGATGCGAAATGCCGGAAATCCAGCTTCACGCCGGGCCGAAAACACCATTCGAGCGGAACTTGGTCGATTGTCGCGGCAGGTTCTCCGCCCGGCTTGAGCGCGTGGTTCATGGTCGGGTGATAGTGCCACGGCGCATCCATATGGGTGCCGCTGTGGGTAATCAGAGTGATCGTCTCCGAGGCCCAAGCCTTGCCGTCGACGATCTTCTCCGGGTCCGCTCCCGGATAGTATCGTTGAAAGCCCGGCCAGGTGTCATCATGCCCCGAATAGACGATATTCGGCCGATGGTTCGCCGGCGTGATGGGTGCATCTTCGATCGCGACGGAAATGTCGATGAATCGCTGGGCCATGGGCTTCCTCTTTTGTGACGGGTGGGCGCCGCGAGGATCGCCCTACCAAAGCCTGCGACTGGCGATCTCAGCGCCTTCGACCAAGGACTTCAGTTTCGCCCAGACGACATCGTCGGCCACCCACTCGAAGCCGGCGAACGTACCGAACCCGCAATCGGTGCCCGCGATCACGCGTTCACGGTCTCCTACGGTCGCCACGGCCTCCTCGATCCGCCGCGCCACGGTCTCCGGATGTTCGACGAAATTGGAGGTTGAATCGACGACGCCCGGAATGAGGGTAAAATGTTCTGGCAAGGGAACACGCTTGAATGCCGAATATTCATGTTGGTGGCGAGGATTGGCGAATTCAATGGCGAAACCACCGACGTTAGCCTGATAGAGAACCGGCAAGACCACATCCAATGGCACATCGTGGTTATGTGGGCCTTCCCAATTGCCCCAGCAGCAATGTAAGCGCACGGCTTCGCGCGGGATGCCCTCCAGCGCGCTGTTGAGCGCCGCGACATGAATCTCGCAATTCTTGATGAACTCCCTCTCGGACACGTCCTGGAAGAACATAATGCGTTCCATCGCCAGATCGGGCGCATCGATCTGCAGGACCATGCCGGCATCGTGAATGGCACGATATTCGGTGCGCATCTCCCGCGCCAACGTCATCACATAGCGCTCATGGTTGTCGTAGTAGGCATTGAGCATCGTCGTGGCGATAATGCCTGGCGAGGGCGCCGTCATGAACTGATCGGTAAAAGGCTTACCGGCTCCCGCGGCGCCCCGAATGCGGGCAATCTCCGTCTTGATCGCATCGGTATCGACATATTTTACCTCACCAGTGACCTGAGGCGCATTCATGCTACGGCCGCGCCGTTGAAAGCGCTGCGCCATCATGGCGGCGAAAACAGGAAAATCGGCATATTCGGGCGAACGCTTGCGCTTCGATTCGCCACTGAATCCCGTCATCCTCTGAGGCACATACGTTTGAAAGCCGACACGCTGCTGCTCGCCGTCATTACCGATGTCGATTCCCGTGTCTTTCTGACGATCGATCACATGACGAACGGCGCGATCCATTGCGGCGGCCAATGCCAACGGCTCATAAGGCTCTCTATTCTCCCGACGCAGCAGTAGGTCGGTGAGTTCAGCGCTGCGCGGCAGACTTCCGACGTGAGTGGTCAGAATGCGGTCAGTGCTCAATTTCATGGGCTACTCCTACTCAGGCAGAAGGGGTTTGCGGATTGGTGGACTGACTTCCGAACGCGTCGGCAAGGCGCCGCAAACGGGTTTCCATGGTTCCTCCCTCGGCGTGACCACCGAGATAGGCGGCGCGCACGCTGTCATCTTGCAACAGCGCCGCGGCGGAGCCGCTTTGCGCGATCCGCCCGACGGACAGCACGTAACCCCGATCGGCCACTTCCAACGCCGCCTGGGCATTCTGTTCGACGATCAGAACGGCGGTGCCAGCCTCGCGCAGATCACGCGCCAGTTTGAGGACGAGTTCGACGAATTTTGGTGCCAAGCCAAGAGTCGGCTCATCAAGCAGAAGCGCGCGCGGCTCGCTCATCAACGCTCGACCAATCGCGAGCATCTGCTGCTCTCCCCCGCTCATCGAACGGGCGGTCTGGCCACGACGCTCGGCAAGACGCGGAAACAATTCGTAGGTCCGCGCCAGCGATCGCGCGATTTCCGCCTTGGATGGCACGGTGAAAGCCCCGAGCAGCAGATTCTCCTCGACGCTCATGCCGCCGAACAGTTGGCGTCGCTCCGGCACTTGCGCCAAACCGCGCCGGACGATCGCGCCTGGCCCAATACCCACGATCGACTGGCCGGCGAAGTGAATCTCTCCGCCGGCTGTCGGTAGAATTCCGGAGATAGCCGCCAGCAATGTGCTCTTGCCGGCGCCGTTAGCGCCGAGCAGGCAAACAATCTCGCTCTCGCCCAATGTCAACGACACGTCATGCAGGACGCGAGAGCGTCCATAGCCAGCACTAAGACGATCGATGGTGAGCAAGGTCATGCGACGGGCTCCCCCAGATAGGCCGCGACCACGTCCGGTCGCACCCGCACAAGATCGGGAGCGCCTTCGGCCAGCTTGCCCCCTCGGTTCATGACGACCACGTGATCGGCGAGACCCATCACCAAACGCATGTCATGCTCGACGATCAGAACGGTCGTGCCAGCTGCCCTGATCCGTAGGATCAGTTGGCCCAATCGTTCGGTCTCGCTGTCGTTCAAGCCGGAAGCGGGCTCATCCATCAAAATAAGCTTGGGCTCCAATACCAGCATGCGTGCCAGCTCGACTTGCCGTTGCAGGCCGAAAGGCAGCGCGCTCGGATCGGCGTGGGCATAATCGGACAGATCGACGAGAGCTAATGCCGCCAACGCTTTCTCACGCGTGACCTGCTCTTCCGCGCGCAGCGACGGCAGCCGAAAAACCACCGACATGAGCGATGTGCGCGCGAAGCGATTGCGTCCGCACATCACATTTTCCAGCACGCTCATGCCCTGAAAGAGCTGCACGATCTGAAACGTACGCGCGATACCGTGGCGGGCGATGCGATCGGCATTCCAATTCTCGATGGAGGAGCCGGCAAAGCGGACGCTGCCTCGATCGATCCGTTCATAGCCGCACAGCAGATTGAACATCGTGGTCTTGCCGGCACCATTGGGGCCGATCAAAGCGGTAATGGATCCTTCGCGCACGGTGAAAGAGACATCGTCAACCGCTTTCAAGCTGCCGAACGCACGCGAAAGCCCCTCAATCTCCAGCAAGAGCTGGCCTGCACCAACAGCCGGTGCGATCGAGGGTAAATGTGCTGTCTCCGGCGTCGCCTCGGACGCCTCAGTTATTTGCGTCGCACCTCGGCGCATCAGACGCGCCAGAGCGCCCATCAACCCGCCAGGCATCAGCATCAGCACCGCGACCGTGACGATGCCGACAATCAAGAGTTCGACCAGAGGCAGCGCCAGAATCCGCAGCGCCTCGCGGAGCGCAGACAAAGCCAGCGCACCGACGACACCGCCCCATGGCGACCAGAGGCCGCCGACAATCACAGCAATCAGCATGTTAAGGCTGAAGTTGATGCTGAAAACCTGCGGTTCCATGATCCGCAGGTAATGGGCCGTGAGGCTGCCGGCGACGGAAGCGAATCCCGCCGACAGCACGAACATCTGAACCTTGTGACGGTCGATGTCGATGCCGACCGACGCCGCGCCCGCTTCAGTCGCCGCGATGGCGCGCAATGCCCTGCCGATCCTGGACCGATCGATATTGCGGCAGATGACGACCGTGAACAGAGCCAGAGTCCAGACCAGATAGTAATAGCTGGTGTCGCTGGCGAAGACGAAGCCAAGAACAGAGAAGCGCGGAACCCCGGTCAACCCCATCGAGCCGCCAGTGATATCGACCAGTTCAACCGCAAGGCTGATCAAAACAAGCTGCACGGCGAGCGATCCCATCGCCAGGACGAAACCACGCAGCAGCAGGATTGGCCGCCCAATCAGATAGGCCAATATCATCGAGACGGCACAAGACAAAATAGCCGCCAGTGCGGGGTCGATTCCGGCGCGCACCGTCAAAAGTCCGCTGCCGTAACCGCCGACAATGCAAAAGGCCGCCTGACCGAGCGCGAGTTGATGCGCATAGCCGACTAGTAGAATAAGACCGCTGGCGGCGATGGCCATCAAACCGATGGTGATGCCAACGCCAATCAGATAGTCGGTGCTCACAATCCAGGGGACCACGAGCAAGATCGCCACGGCGATGGCAAAGCCAATGACTTCCTGGGTGCGCGTTGACCCGAGCATCAATGCTGTCCTGCCGCAGTGAGAGGCTTGCGCCCGCGCCTCAGCAATCCGCTTGAGGCAATCAAGACCACGATCAGCAGTGAATAGATGACAATCTCGCGCGATCCCGACGAGACGTAGCCGGCAGCAAAGGTTTCAGCGACGCCGATGGCAAGGCCTCCAGCGACGGCACGCAGAGGCGAGGAGAAGCCCGCGATCAGCGCGCCGATGAAACCTTTGAGGCCAAACTCGATGCCGGTGCTCCACGAGGCGAGGGTGATGGGCGCGATGGCAGCGCCACCCAGAGCGCCGATCGCACCTGAAGCGGCGAAGACGATCATGCCAACGAGGACCGGATCGATACCCATCAGCCGGGCGGCCAATGCGTTGTCGGCGCAAGCTCGGATCGCCCGCCCCCAGGGGGTGCGCATCAACAGGCAATAGAGCAGGAGCAAGGTCAGCGCGGTCAGCGCCCAGATCCAAGCGACTTGCCAGACGAGCACCGCGCCCAGAAATTCGAAAACGCCGTCGCTACTGAAGCCCGCGAGCGGATAAGGATCCTTATCCCACAGCAGCAAAGCGGCGCCGCGCAGGACAATGGCGAAACCGAGCGTCACGGTGATGCGCAGGAAACTTGGCGCCGAACGAATGGGCGCGAGAGTCAGCCGTTCCTGCAGCAGGCCCAGCGCAGCGCCTGCAACAATCGCCGCCCCGACGGCCAGCGGCAAAGGAAGGCCCTTGCCCGCCAGGCTTGCCGCAACCAGGCCGCCGATCATGACATATTCCCCGGCGGCAAAGTTGATCACGCCAGTCGCATTGGCGCAAAGGACAAAACCCAGCGCCACCAGGGCATAAATGCACCCGGTCGAGAGACCTGAGAGCGCGAATTGAGCGAACGTCTGCCAATCCATCAGACCGACCCGCGTGTCAGAACAAGGACATCACCGCTATTTCGCCGGGACGAAAGCACTACCGTCGAACTGCGCCATGGTCAGCCCGCGATAATCCTGACCGATGTGATTGGTCGGCGTGAATGTGAAGGGGCCGTTGATCGCCGGCACGTCCGTGGCCCGGTCGAGTGCATCCCGAATGCCTTGATGGCTGCCGTCAGAATTGGCGAGCGCCCATTCCGTCAGGATGCCATGATCCCAGCCGAACGTGTCGAAAAGGGTTCCCTTCTTGCCGAGAGCCTTCTCCATCTCCCCGAACAGACGAGCGGCATCGCCGCCGACACTCGCACCAAGGTTCCCAAGATTGGTGGCCATATAGACGCCCTTTGCCTGCGCCGCCCCGCCAATGCCGTCGAAGAACGCGCGGGAGATGGCAGCTTGCGTCATGGCGATGGGGAACGACATGGCGAACTGCCGATACTGTTTGAAAATCAAGATCATTGGCGCGCCGTTGCCGGCCAGATAAACGAGATCCGGCTTAGCGACGCGCAGCTTCGTCAATTGCGTGGCGAAATTGGTGTCGGTGTTCTGAAACGTCTCGATCGCTACGACCGAAATGCCGGCTTCGCCGGTCAGACGCTTGATTGTCGTTTGCTCCGCCTGGCCGAAGCCATCCGTGGCGTGCATCATGGCGATGCGCTTGAAACCCTTTTCCTTGGCCCAGAAAACCAGCGCCTTCTGAAAATCCTGCGTTCCA
Organism: Rhizobiales bacterium 65-9; assembly: GCA_001899525.1. Taxonomy (GTDB): domain Bacteria; phylum Pseudomonadota; class Alphaproteobacteria; order Rhizobiales; family Beijerinckiaceae; genus Terrirubrum. The sequence goes on along the minus strand of MKVY01000032.1, from coordinate 1,829 downwards.
GCGGCGACCTTGAACATATAGGGATCGGCCGGGATGCCAATATCATCGTTCACGCCGCCGCAAATGATTGGCACTTTATATTCGCTGGCCAACGGCTTGATCGCCATTGTCGCGCTCGACGTGGTGCCGATCCAAATCAGATTGGTGTTGGGATTAGTGGCGTGGCGCTTGAAGGCGTTGACGGCACCGACGGAATTCGATTCATCGTCAACCAGATCAAATTCAACGGGTTTGCCCTTAAAACCTCCGCGCTCGTTCCAAGCTTTGACATAGGCGCGAGCGCCCTCGGCATATTCGACCCCGAACGGCGCAGCGGGTCCCGACAAAGGCGACAGCATGCCAATGCGAAAAGGCTTATCCTGCGCCGCCGCGCGCCCTGTAAGACCAACCAACGAAAGGGCGCCAAGCGTCATTGAAACTTGCCGGCGGGACATCGACGCAGGATCAGCCGCGCCCAAGACGTTGCCTTGCTTCTGCTTGTCCATCACGGGCCTCCCAGCCGAGATCAGAGAGCTCCCCTGCTCTCTCAACGTGCAGGAATGCTAACGCAAGGCCACGGCCTGCACAACAAAATTTGTACAAGTGTACAAACTAGCTAACCTATTGGGGATACAGCCCACTGTCCGTTGTTGCTAAAATAGCTGCAATACAGCCATTTTATAGCTTTATATGAGTCCCGATTGTTTTTGTTCGATTGACATAAATTGTTTTCAATCCGATAGTTGATCGCATGTTCATTTTTCCAAACAGTTGATCGCGATGGCGAGTCTAGAAACGCGTGAGCGGATCATTGCGACGGCCGCCCGCCTGTTTGCCCAATATGGCTATCACGGCGTGTCACTGCGCCAGATCGCCAAAGAAACTGGCGTACAAGCCTCGTTGGCGCAATATCATTTCAAGAACAAGGAAAGCGTTTTCCGGGCGGTCTTCGAACGTTGCATCCTGCCAATCAATCACAACCGCATCAATAAGCTCGACCAGTTGACACGGCACGAAGCGGAAGGACGGGAAATCAGCCTCGATGAGATTGTCCGTGCATTTGTCGAACCCACTGTTCTCGTGGCACGCGAACGTGGGACAAGCGGCGCCTTCTATGCCCAGTTGATCTCGCAGATCACCAACGATCCGCAAGAACACGCACGCCGTATCTCGCACGAATTCACCGATCCAATCGCACGCCACACCATGGCAGCTATGAAGAGCTTTTTCGGTGAAAGCGATCAGGAAATTTTGACGTGGTGCTACCTCTTCGGCGTGAGCGCCATGTTAGGAGCTATTTCCCGCACCGGCCGTGCCCGTTTGTTATCAGGTGGTTCCTGCGACCCCGACGATACGGAACGCGTCCTTTCGATCCTTGTGCCATTTATCGCGGGAGGCATGCGAGCCGTGCTTGCTGCACAGCCGAAAGCACCGGGCGTAGCAAAATCAAAGAGACGTCAAACCAAGAAGTGACCAAGGGCTATCACGTAACGAACCAAACAATTCTGGGCCACCAAATTTAAGAATGCGACAGTATACTATTCAGGATGCGAACCTGTATCGAGGCCGCACTAGCCGCGACATTCTTCGCAAAGTTAAGAATGAGACAAACGAACTATTCGCTCCCAAGCCACCTCAACATCAGGACTTTTTAAGCACTGAAAGAATTGAGCTTCCTTCTCCGCAAACTTTTTTAGCTGGGAGGAAAAGACTTTTAGCTTGATCGGGCGATATCTTGGCGTGCCCGTGCTCGTGACTATCAGCTAGTGGTCGCCGTGACATATCAAGAGATCAAGAGGCGCAGCATGTAAGCGCTGCGGCCCCGTTTGAGCGATCTCGATCGTCTCGGC
>MKVY01000031.1:21443-21788 GCA_001899525.1 Rhizobiales bacterium 65-9 | reverse complement strand
AAAACCTGCGATTTGCAAATCAGGATAACGATCTCGAATTCGTCGAACGGCCTCGTCGAGCACGGCGCTTTCTGCTCCTAGAATATATGGCCGCCATCTTTGCTTCTCGCTTTCTGCGAGGATTTTCTCCATCAATTCGACGCCCGCCACTCTTTCGGGCACATTTATGCCTAACAGACGACAACCATAAACGACACCCATGCCATCAATGTTAATCAGATCGCTATCCGAAACCGACTTCGCAAGTTCCGCGTCATCACGCATTTGCATCAACTTGGCGACGTTAACCACAACGTGCTGAAGTAAATGCCTTCCCGCGATTGAACGTTGGATTATTTCCAAGGT
>MKVY01000031.1:19809-21350 GCA_001899525.1 Rhizobiales bacterium 65-9 | reverse complement strand
TGACTGTTTCATAAGCAATTTTGAGCCACTACCCAGGGTTGTAATTGCGGACATCATGCCGTATCTTACTTCAGCTTTCTCAAGAGACAAAGAGGCGCTCGCTGGCTTTCGTCGAGTTCAACGGCTAAACGCCTGCCGTCCGCGCAAAGTGACGCGCCGAGCCTGAATGAGAGGTGACAATGGCCCGGCCGTTTCGGTTGGCCCGCTCCAGCGCTTTTCTTGGGATTGCTCATTTGACGGAAGCGGCGTTGCCCTTTGTTCGCAATGTAACCATCGCAAGACTTATGGAGCCTCGGGAATTCGCTCTCTCGCTGACCTTGTCGACCATTGTGGCGATCGTCGAGCTTGTGACCGATGTGGGGATTCCGCAGCTTGCTGTTAAATTGGATGCGCGCGCGGTTCGGGCCCGCAATACCCTCCATACGATAGCTGCGGGGCGTGCGATAGGAGTGGGACTGATCGTCGCCTTGTTGGCCGAACCGCTGGCGCGGCTATTTGGCGCTCCGGGCGCAGCCTGGGCGTTTGCGCTGACTGGACTTAGCATTGCGGTGAAAGGTTTCGCAAACCTCGGCGTCAAACAAATGGGCAGGGATTATCGGTTTGGCGCGGAGGCGATCGTCATTGTTGTATCTCAAGTGATTTGGACGACGGCCGTCGTGGTTCTAAGTTTCATATGGAGCGATCATCGGGCGATGGTGGCTGGATTGCTGTTCTATTCTGCGGGTTTTGTCATCGGATCTCAATTCCTCTCCCCGGTTCGCTACGGTCTGGCGTGGGATAAGGCCGTCGTCACCGAAGCTATGCGTTTCGGCCGCCCCCTTGTTCCGAACGGAATCGCCCTTGCGATCACTTCGCTGGGTGACCGCATCGCTGTGGGATCGAAGCTGAGTTTGGAGGCCTTGGCTCTTTATGGGCCTCTGACAACAACTGCGATTCTGCCGCGCGGCGTCGCCCTTCGCTATGTTAACAATCTGTTTCTTCCAGCGATGGTTCGCACTGTCGAGCAAAACGGCGATCGGGCGCCTCCGATGCGCGCCTGGATCGCTGTGATTTCTCTGATGGCTGTGTTTTTTGGTCTCGGCTTCATGTGCGTCGCCGAGCCCGTCATTCGTCTCGTGTTTGGCGCACGTTACACGCCCACGCCGCTTCTTACGAGCCTGATGGGCATGCTCCTGGTCTGTCGCATTCTCGTCACTTATCCGGTGCCTTTGGCGGTCGCAACCAATCGCACTTGGTTTATCGCGGGGTCATCGTTCGTCTCCGCCGCCTCTTTGTTTCCGGCAACGCTCAGCCTGTTTATGAATCACTCCTCTCTAACGAATGGACTTGCATGGTTTCTTGGGGTTATGGCGGTCGTTGAAACCCTTGGCCTCATCATCATCGTTCAGCGCACCCGCAGAGCTTTTCCTGACGCTGCGGCCGGCGTTGTGAAATCAGCGACGATCGCAGTCGGCCTCGTTTACGGCGCGACCCTAGTTTGTCATATCCTAGGCGCGGAGAGTTGGATCGCCCGATCGCCGGTCGCCGCCGCTGGAATACTG
>MKVY01000031.1:14400-19790 GCA_001899525.1 Rhizobiales bacterium 65-9 | reverse complement strand
CAGGGAGAACGTAGCGTGACGGGGAAAAGGCCGGCCGACGGCGGGGCGGATAACCCGCCCGTCATCTCCGTCATCATTCCGCACTATAACGATCTCGCCAATCTCGACCGCTGTCTCTCATTGCTTGGCCGGCAGGATTTCAACCTGCCGTTCGAAACCATCGTTGTCGACAATGCGTCGGCGCTGCCATGGTCAGCGATTGAAAAGGCCGTCGCTGGCCGGGCGCGATTGATCCTTTGCGCAGAGAAAGGGGCGGGCCCGGCCCGCAACGCCGGCGTCGCGGCCGCCGTCGCGGATCGTCTGGCGTTCATCGATTCTGACTGCCGGCCAGATCCCGGCTGGCTGGCCGCCGGCAACACGGCTTTGGATCGGTGGGACTTCGTCGGCGGCCATGTCAGGGTGGATGTCGAGGATCCGGAGCGGATGACTCCGGTTGAAGCGTTCGAGACCGTGTTCGCCTTCCGCTTCAAGGATTACATTGAAAAGAAGCGCTTCACGGGTACGGGCAATCTGTTCGCGCGGCGGGCGGTGTTCGACAAGGTGGGGGGCTTCAAGCCCCAGGTCTCGGAGGATGTTGAATGGTCGCATCGCGCGCTCGCCGGGGGCTTCACGCTTGGCTTTGAGCCCCGGGCGGAAGTGGGCCATCCCGCCAGGCGGACCTGGGACGAGCTGGCGAAGAAATGGGTGAGGATGAACAGCGAGGGCTTCTCTCTGGCCCGGACGAAACCCGGCGGCGCGGTGAAATTCCTGCTGCGCAGCTGGGCGGTTCTCCTCTCGATTCCCCCTCACGCCGTTAAGATTTTGCGGTCGGAGAGCCTGCATCGCTGGCGAGACCGGATCGGAGCCATTAACATACTGACACGCTTGCGTATTTTTCGGTTTTTGGAAGCGCATCGATCGGCGATCGCGATGCTGAAGGGCGTCGCCTCGAAGCGGTGATGCGCCCCCGCCACAGCAGGCCGCAATCGACCCCGGCGCGTTGTCTCAATTGGCGATTGATGATACCCGAAGGTCATACCGCCGGATTGTGCCGGCTTTCTGCGGCGCGTGGCGTGACGAAGACAATCGGATGAGGATCGTCATCGGCCGCGCAAGAACCGCGGCTCGCTTCGCGACATGGATTCTGGGGGGCGGCTTTTGGGCCGCCGCCGCTTGTCTGTCGGCCGTCCATGCCCAGGAGGGTGATGCGGGCGGAGCGGGCGGCGGCGATGCCGCTTTTCCGGCCGATGCGGTGCCGGCGACAGGCAATCCCTATATCTTCGCGCCGGATATTCTGACGCCCGTGGATCAGTCGTTCCTGGTCCAATCCTTGAACACGCCGTCGGGCGTGCCATCCTTTCTCGGCGTGTCGGCGATTCCCCGCGGATTGCATTTCAATATCGACGAAACGGTCCGCTACAACGACAACGCTCGCAATCTGCCGAACGGCGTCGTGGCCCCGTCGAACCGTTCGAAGGGCGATCTTTATTCAGTGACCAATGTCGGCGGCACAGCCTCCACGCAGCTCGGGCTGCAGACCTTTTTCGTCACGGGTTATTACGGGCTGACCCGCTATCGCCGGAATTTCGATCTCAACAGCGATCGATATTCGCTTTCGGCCGGCGTCAACTGGCGGCTGGGCTCGCCCTGCTCGGGCTCGCTGGTCTTCTCGACGAACCAGAGCGAACTCGAGCTGCAGGATATCGGCTTTGGCGCGTCCAATTCGTTGACTAAGACCGATCGCGCGGATTTCCAGGGCCGCTGTCATATCTTCAACCGATTCTACGCCACCTATGGCGCCGGTCTGTCCCGCTATTCGGTGTCGTCCACGCCGCTCAACGACTATCGGCAATGGTCGGCGCGCGCCGGCCTCGAATATGCGGTGCCGAAGCTTCATACGTTGGGCGTCGAGGCGGTTTACCTTAAGAACAATTTTATCAATCGCGTCTCGTCGGTCTTCAATCCGCTCGCGACCGATCTCGCGCAGGAGCAGTATCGCGCCTACTACACCTATATCGTCTCGCCAAAGACGACGGTCAATCTGAGCGCCGGAATCTCAAAATTCAAGAATACATCCGCCTTGGGAGACAATTCCGTCTCTGTGCCGACTTATTCGGCGAGTATAAATTGGCGCGCGACTCCCAAAATACTTTTCACTTTCGCGACCCAATACAGCGCAGGTCCGCCGCAAGGCGTTCTTGCGGACTATCAGCGATCGAGCGTAACTTCGGCCAGCATCGCCTATGCTTTTTCGCGCAAGCTATCCTTCTCCGGCGCATACGTCCACAGCAGGACCTCCAGTTCGGTGTTCTCGCCGATTCTCGGGGCGGCGCTCGATCTGGAAACCCGCACGAACACCGCCTCGCTCGACGCCAATTACCGGATGACGCCCTTCCTGTCGGGCGGGCTAGGCTATCGCTTCTCTGAGCGAACTGATAAATTGTCAGGACTGACGTCAAAATCGAATCTTTACACGGTCAGTCTGAATTACCGGCGCTGACGCCGCTGCAAGCGGCGCTGGCGCGCCTCCGGAGAGACAAAGGGAATGACGAGATTTCTGCGCGGCCTTGCTGTTGCGATTGCGGTCATCGCCGGCTTTGCGTCCGTGGCCTCGGCCGCCGGCCGGCGCCTGCAGGCCTCCGACACGCTCCAGATTCGGGTCATCAACCAGCCGGAGTTCGACACCCAGGTCCGGGTCGCGCCGGACGGCACGATCTCGCTGCCCTATGTCGGCCGCATGCGCGCCGCCGGGCTGAGCGAGGACGACGTCGCCGCCCGCTTCCGCAATGCGTTGCAGCAGCGCGATCTGGTGAAGGATGCGCAGGTCATCGTTTCAACCCTCGGCTATGGGGCGCAGGTGACCGTGCTGGGATCGGTGCGCACGCCCGGCGCCCAGGTGATCGATCGCCCGACGACGCTCGCCGAGGCGATCTCGCGGGCCGGCGGCGCGACTCAGCCGGCCGGAACGATCATTGTCCGCCGTCAGACGTCCAAGGGCATGCAGGTCACGCGTTACGACCAGAGCGTGGTGCTGACCGGCCGCGGCCCCCGCGCCAATCCGCCCGTCGCCAACGGCGACCAGATCTATGTCGAGGAAGCGCCGATCTTCTACCTCTATGGCTACGTCAATCGCCCGGGAGCCTATCCGCTTGTGCGGCCGCTCACGGTCCAGCAGGCGCTGGCGAGCGGCGGCGGCCTTTCGGAGCTCGGCTCGGAATGGCGCATTGACATAAAAAGGTCGCGTCATGGGCGGACTGAGGTCATATCGGCCGGGCTGGATGAGCCGGTGATGCCCAACGACACGATCGTCGTGAAGGAACGTTTCTTTTAAGATGTTCGCCGTTCAAGCCATCCGCGTTGCTTAATAGGATTGCCGCATGTCGCCTCGTCAGCTGTTTATTATCCTCGTCCGCCGGTCCTGGGTGATCCTGCTGATGTTCGTGACGACGCTGACCGGCGCGGGCGTGCTGCTCTTCCTGGTTCCGTCGCGCTATGACGCGCAGGCGACCGCGACGATCGATCCGGCGCAGGCGGACCCGGTCACCGGCCAATCCGTGGGCATCTCCGGGTTGCGCGTGCTCCAGGGCAATCTCGTCGCCCTCGCAAAAAGTCAGCGCGTCGCCGTCGATGTGGTCAAGCGGCTCAACCTGACCAACAATCCCGCTTTGATGGCGCAATATCGCGGTTCCGATTCGTTCGGGCGCGTCGATGCGAGCGACTGGATCGCCGCCGACCTGCTGAGAGGCCTCGACGCGCGCTTCAACGAAGGCACCAACGTCATGGTTGTGACGTACAAATCGTCGAACCCGATTCTCGCGGCGCAGGTTGCGAACACCTTCCTTGCCGCCTTCACCGACGCCGCGATCGAATCGAAGATCGCCGGCGCACAGCAGACCGCGCAGTGGTTCGAGCCGCAGACGGAGAAGCTCCGCGCCGAGGCGGAAGAAGCCCGCATGAAGATGAGCCAGTTCCAGACCTCGGCGAAGCTCGCGCCGTCCGGCAATGTCGACACCGACATGGGCATCCTGCAGCAGATCACCAATGATCTGAGCACCGCCAAGGCGGATGTCGTCCGGGTGCAGAGCACGCTCGCGCAATGGGACTCCAATCCGAACGCCGAAGCCGACACCTCGCAGCAGCCCTTCGACTCGCAGCTCATGCAGTCGCTGAAGTCGAATCTCGCCTCGACGATCTCCGAGATCGGCCGCATGCAGAGCCAGGTCGGCGCCAACAACCCGAAGCTGGTCGCGCTGAACGCCACGCAGAAGTCGCTGCTGGCTCAGATCGCGTCGGAGCGGAAGGCGATGCGCAGCAATCTCGAACTGCGGTTGAAATCGTTGGGGACGCAGATCGCGGCGCTGGAAAAGGCCCGCGCCGACCAGTTGTCGAACGTCATCGGCATCCAGCAGCAGCGCGATCAGCTGGCGATGCTGATGCGTGATTTCGAGGTGAAGCAGGATCGTTATCTTGGCGCCTCGAAGGCGTCCGCGGTCGCCCGCCTTCAAGGGCAGCTTTCCTTCTCCAACATCTCGATCCTCGACAAGGCGGCGACGCCGGTGTCCCCGGCGTTTCCCAAGCCGATGCTGGTCATTCCGGCGGCGATCGCCGCGGGCCTCGGTCTTGGCGTGATTTTCGCGCTGATCATGGAGGCTCTGGACCGTCGCGTTCGCGTTCCCCGCGATCTCGAATATGCGGTGCAGGCTCCCAGCCTCGGCGTCATGGTGTCGGCGCCGATCAGCCGACGCCTGCACCGTCAGCATCGTGTCGCGGCGCTCAAGGCTGCAGCCTAGCATGATGAACGGTTAGGCTTAAATCGAGAACAGTGTCGCGAAAGCGGAAAGGGCGATTGCGCTTCGCGCGCCATGTGTGGTGTTTCGTGAGTGTCATGGCGTTTGAATGCGAAGGGCAGAGCAGGTGATGTCGCACCAGCCCGTAGAACGGGATTATACGGTCCCTAAGGAAGCCGGCGAAGAGCCGGCAAGGGCCGACGAGCAGAACGACGTTCTGCTGTCGGAACTCGTGCGGCGGGGCAAGCTTACGCTTCGCCAGGCCTCGCGCGCGCTCAAATGGCAGCGGCGTCGCGGCGTCGGCGAGCAGGAAGCCGTCGAGCAGATGCGACTCGTCAATCGCGAGGACATGCTCAAGGCGCTCTCCCAGCGCTATTCCTATCCGATCCTCGAAGACATTCCCGAGAACCGGCGCTTTTCGCGCGAACTCGTCACCGGGCATGATCCGTTCGGCGAGGCGGCGGAAGCGATCCGCTCCATCCGCAGCGCCATCGCCGCGACCGCGCTGGCGGAGGGCACGCGCTCCTTCGCGATCATGGCGCCGCACGGCAAGGCCGGGGCCACCTATCTCGCCTGCAATCTCGCCGTCGGTTTCGCCCAGATGGCGATCCCGACCCTTCTGGT
>MKVY01000031.1:7289-14351 GCA_001899525.1 Rhizobiales bacterium 65-9 | reverse complement strand
CTGTCGCCGATCAAGGCCGACGTGATTCCCAACCTGTCCATCCTGCCGGCCGGCGCGGTTCCGCCCAATCCGCAGGAATTGCTGTCATCGCCGGAATTTCTTGCGCTGACGGACATGTTCCATGAGCGCTTCGGCGTTGTCATCTACGACACCGCGGATATTTCGCGCTATTCCGACGCGCTGGTGATCGGCTCGCGCGTGAACGCCGCAATCATCGTCGGGCGGCGTCACCGCACCTCTTACAATGATGTTTCGAAGCTCGCGAAGAAGCTTGAAAGCATTCGCTGCAACGTCATCGGAACGGTTTTCAACCAATATTGAAAGCCGCACGGGCGACAAGCGGAGCGGCCGCCGGCATTCAGCATGAATCGCCGTCGCGGGCGGCGGGGCTGGGTTGAACGGGCGGCCTCTATTGCTCCCGTCAGCGGGTTGCGGTAGGTAAAAAAGGGGCTTTCGGAAGACTTCGCCGGGCGGCGCGGCGGATCCGGATTGTACAGGGCTGGAGATGAGCGCGTCGGTTCTCGAATTTCCATCAGATGGCCGGTCGCAGAGCGCATCGAGGCCGCCGCTGGTTTTTCGCCCCTCGCTTCATTCGGTGGAGCAGATCGTCAACGCGCTGACCCCGTTTTACGGACCGCACTGCCCGGTTTGCGCTGTTTTTAATGATAATTCGCTCGAAGAATCGCGGGTCAACGCGAAAGTCAGTACGGTCGCATCCGCGCTTCGCGGTTACATGGGCTCGGAAGCGCCGCTGTTGGTCATCGGTTGATCAATATCGCCCGATAGTTTCGCGCCTCGGCCCGCAATCGGACTAGGACTTATGTCGTATTTTTTGAGTTTCGCTTTCCCGCTGCGCGCGGCCGCCGTTTCCGTGGGTCTTCTGGCGCTGGCGGCGTGCAACTCCCGCACCGCCGAAGCGCCTCCGGCCGAACAGCAGGCCGGACAGGTCATCGCCAAGGTCGGCGGCGAGGACGTCACCATTCACGAATTGCAGAACGAATATCGCCATGCGGGCATTACGCCTGACAAGGTCAACGAGACTGTGACCCGCGCGATCCTGGCCGAGCTCGTCCGGCGCAAGGGTCTGGCGCAGCGCGCCAAGGCGGCGGGCCTCGACCGCGAACCGACCGTTCTGCTCGACGTGCTGCGCAGCCGCGAGCAGGTGCTGGCGACCGCTCTGCTGCAGCGCGACATCCAGGCGAAGGTGAGCAGCATCGGTAAGGCCGAGATCGACCGCTACATCAACGCCAATCCGGATCGTTTCTCGAAGCGCGTCCGGTTCGACGTCGATCAGCTCAGCATCGCAGGCGGCAATCTGCGACAGACTTTCCTCGACTCGGTCAAGGACGCCGCGTCGATCGATGCGATCGAGGAAAAGGCCACCGAACAGAACGTGCCCTATTCGCGCGGCGCGGGCTCGCTGTTCAGCGGCGATCTGCCGCCGCAGCTTCTGGAGCGTTTGCGAGCGCGCAAGGATTCGGACATCTTCTTCATCCGCGCCGGCAATTCCGGCACCTTCTTCAAGGTGCGCGCCGAGGCGCCGGAGCCGCTCGAAGGCGACGAGGCCCAGCGCCGCGCGCAGGTTCTCATGCGGAACGAGACCGCGCAGACGGAGCTCACCAAGAAGGGAAGCGACACCGACGTCACCTATCTCGGCGACTATGCCAAGCTGATGGAGAACGCCTCGGCCGCGCCGCCCGCGGGATCGGCGGCGTCGACGCCCGCTGGGGGCGAAGCCGCGCCAACCACGCCCGCTCCGGCTAAGCAATAGCGCGTCCATGTCGACCATCTTTGACTTTGTGACGGTCGCCGCCTTTCTGGCGCTCGTCGCCGCCTATATGGCGTGGGGACGCGGCGACCAGAAGCTGCTGATGCATCTGATGGTGTCGGCGGTGGCTTTCGCCATCGCCAACCAGCTCGGCAATCGCGGCCTGGATCTCTTCGCCGTTCTGGTGATCGCGGCGGGCGCCGGCTACGCGGTGATGATGTTCCGCGGCCGATAAAGCGCGGACCTACTCCGCGCCGAGCAGCCGGCGGACGATCGCCTCGGTCGCTGGACGCCAGTCCGGCGGCGCGATGCCGAAGTCGCGCCTGATCTTCGACAGATCGAGACGCGAATTCGCGGGGCGCCGCGCCGGCGTCGGATAATCCGCCGTCGTGATCGGCGACAGCGACGGGTTCGGACCTCCCGCTTGCGCCGCGCTGTCGAAGATGTGCTGCGCGAAGCCGAACCAGCTCGTCTCGCCGCTGTTGCTGAAATGATAGGTTCCGCCCGGCGCCGACGGATCGGCGATGAGGCGCATCAGAATGGTCTGCGCAGCGCGCGCGAGATCGAACGCGGCCGTCGGCGCGCCGCGCTGGTCGTCGACGACGCGCAAGGCGGGCCGCTCGCGGCCGAGGCGCAGCATCGTCTTGATGAAATTCGCGCCATGCGGACTGACGACCCAGGACGTCCGCACAATGGCGTGACGCGCGCCGGAGGTTCGGACCGCCTGCTCGCCGCCTTCCTTGGATGCGCCATAGACGCCGAGCGGAGCGACCGGATCGTCTTCGACATAAGGCGTCGACTTGTCGCCGCCAAAAACATAGTCGGTCGAGACATGGATGATCGGGACGCCGGCGCTGCGCGCATGCGCGGCGAGAATCGCCGGCGCGACGGCGTTGACGAGCCATGCGGTCTTCGCGTCGCTCTCGGCCTTGTCGACGGCGGTGTAGGCGCCCGCATTGACGATCGCGGCGACCGTGTTGGCCGCCAGCCAGCGTTCGACGCTCGATGGGTCCGAAAGATCGAGCGCGTCGCGCGCCGGCGCGAGAACGCGAATCCCGTCCGGCCATGACAGCGCGCGCAGCTCGGTTCCGAGCTGCCCCGATCCGCCCGTGACGAGAATGTCGCTCATTTGCTAACGCCGAGCCGCTCGCCAGCGTAGCGCCGCCGCAGGATGTCCTCCCACCATTCGCGGTTGTCGAGATACCAGCGCACGGTTTTCGCGAGGCCGCTCTCGAAATCGGCGAGCGGGCGCCATCCCAGTTCGCGTTCGATCTTGCCGGCGTCGATGGCGTAGCGCTGATCATGGCCCGGCCGGTCCGCGACGAAGCCGATCTGGCGGCGATAGCTCGCGCCGTCCTGTCGCGGCGCCATCTGGTCGAGAAGGTCGCAGATCGATTCGACGACCTTCAGATTGGTCACTTCGTTGCGCCCGCCGATCGCATAGGTCTCGCCGGGTTTGCCGCGCTCGAACACGGCGCGCAGCGCGCGGACATGGTCCTCGACGAACAGCCAGTCGCGGACATTGTCGCCCTTGCCGTAGACGGGGAGCGTTTCCCCGGCGAGGCATTTGATGATCATCAGCGGGATCAGCTTTTCCGGGAAGTGATAGGGGCCGTAATTGTTCGAGCAGTTCGTGACGAGCACCGGCAGGCCGTAGGTGTGGCCCCAGGCGCGCACGAGATGATCGGAGCCCGCCTTGGACGCCGAGTAGGGCGAGCGGGGATCGTAGGAGGTGTCCTCGGTGAAATGGCCTTCGGGGCCTAGCGATCCGAACACCTCGTCGGTCGAGATGTGATGGAAGCGGAATCGCGCCGCCTCGTCGGGGTTAAGGCCGCGCCAATAGGCGAGGGCGGCCTGCAGCATGGTGAAGGAGCCGACGAGATTGGTCTGGATGAAGTCGGCCGGACCGTCGATCGAACGATCGACATGGCTTTCCGCCGCGAGATTGGCGATCACGTCCGGCCGGAACGACCGGATCGCCTCGGACACCGCCTGTCCGTCGCAGATGTCGGCCTTCACGAATTGATGGCGCGGATTGTTCGAGACCGGCGCCAGCGAGGACAGCGAGCCCGCATAGGTCAGCTTGTCGAGCGTCAGGACATGCGCGTCGCTGTCGGCGATCAGATGGCGGACGAGAGCGGAGCCGATAAAGCCGGCGCCGCCGGTGACGAGAACGCGAAGGGTCATGATCAGCCGGAGGATTGGTTGACGAGCGGCGCGAGCGGGCGGCCGTCATAGGGAAAGGGACTGTCGAAGTCGGCGAGGCGGCCGAGGGCGAGATCCTTCGGCGACAGGATCGGCTGCGCGGCGGGCGCAGGCCATTCGACGCCGATGGCGGGATCGTTCCAGATCAGGCCGCCGTCATGGGCGGGGGCGTAGAAATCCGTCACCTTGTAAATCACCTCGGTGTCGGGCTCGAGCGTCATGAAGCCATGCGCGAAGCCGACCGGGATGGCGAGCTGGTCGCCATTGTCCGCCGAGAGAACCGCGCCGACCCAGCGGCCATAGGTCGGCGAACCGCGCCGCACATCCACCGCGACATCGAAGATCGAACCTCTGACGCATCGAACGAGCTTGGCCTGCCCGTGCGGCGGAGTCTGGAAATGGAGGCCTCTCACGACGCCCGCCTGGCGCGACAGCGAATGATTGTCCTGCACGTAGGTCTCGCTCAGGCCCCGCGCCGCGAAGGCGCGCTGGCTGTAGGTCTCGGCGAACCAGCCGCGATCGTCGCCATGCCGTTTCAAGGGAACAAGCTGCACCGGGTTCACTGAAATCCTCAAACGCTCGATCGGAAGCCGGGCCGGCCGGCGGGTGATGTCTCGCCCATCGCTGTCTCAAAAGCGCGGCGCAGGCGCAAGCAGCGGTTCGGACTGAGGTTGACGGACCAACGATCCAATGATAGGATTAAATACCTTATAATGGGACTTAAGAATGGCCGACGCTTTCTCCTCCTTCAGCACGGGGCTCATGGGTCCCATCACAAGCGGATTTCCGATCACGCCGCACGATTCCAACGATCTGCCCGCCGTAACGCGGCAAATCAGGATCACGGGCTCAGGCGGCAATCTCGCCGTCGTCTGGGCGGACGGCGGGGAGACCGTCGAGCCGGTGGTCGCCGGAGAAACGCTGGACTGGCGCATCAGGCGGGTCAAGGCGACGGGCACCACCGCCGCCGGCTTGCGCGGATATGTGTGATGGTCGGCGTTCGCATCGGACTCGGCCGGCGCAGGCGTCCGGTCTTCACTCCGCCAGTCGTCACCGATCCGGGCGTGACCGCCATCCGTTCCGACGGCTGGTCGGTTGAGTTCACATCGCCGCCGACGATGAATCCCGCCGGCGCGCCGCGTTACGTCGGTCTGAGCCGGCAGGGCTTCACCAGCGCGGCGGCGCCCGCGATGATCAGCGAGAGCCTGATCCTCACCCAGCGGGTGCGGCGGCCCTATCCCAATCAGGCGTCGCTGGACGCCAGCCGCGTCGCGCTGTCCGACTATGTCTATGCGACGGACACGGTCCTCGGCGGCGCGACGAACGGCAGCGCAGTCGCCTGCCCCAAGCCGGTCGCGGCCTGGGTCCTGGCGGACCGGCGGATGGTCGGCGGGACATTGCGGCTCGAGCTCGTGGCGGCGCACCGCGACGCGCGCGACGGGGAGCAGGTCGCCTGCGTCGTCTTCACCGTCACCGACGGCTCCGCGAGCGTCTCGATGCTGGTTAGCTCCTCGTCCATCCTGGCGCATCCCGCCGATCAGAACGCCGTCGTCGGATATGCGGCCGATCTCGACATTTCATCGCTGGCCGACGGCGTGGTGACGGCCAACGCCAAGGTCTATCCTTGGCTCGGCGACGCAAGCTCGGTGGCGGACAGCGCCGCGAACGCCGCAGGCAGCCGCGCCTTCTGTCCGCAGGTCTTCGTCAAGAATCCGGCGAAGGTCGCCAGCCCGCCGCTCGCCTATGTTTCCGTATCCGGCGTCGATGCGTCCGTCGACGCGAACGGCGTCGCGTCGGGCGCGACCAAAGTCTCGACCGACCCGGCCGTCGCCTCGGCGCAGCCTTTCGCGACGGTCGGATCCGCGATTCAGGCGCTGAAGGCGGCGTCAAACGTCACCGGCGGCTTCACCGACGGATGCCGCATCCGGCTGATGGCCGGATCGAACGCGCCCGGCTCCACGTCAAACCAGACTTATTCGGCAGCCTGTGAACTGGTCATCGAGGCCGACCCTGTCGCGGCGCCGGGATCGGCGTTGCTCGCGCTGACCACCAACATCAACATGCAGCAGGCATGGCTTCGCCTGAAAGACGTCGGGCTTTCGCGCTCGGGAACGGCCTGGCAGCTGGCGGGGAAAAGCGGCGCGGGGATCACTTTCGAGAACGTCGCTTACGCAAATGGCGGTCTGAACGGTTCGATCCTTGCAGCACAGGCGATCGGCCGCATCGAAGGGATGGCGTTTTCGTCCACGGGGACGCTCTCGATCCCCTTTTCAGCGACGACAGCGCAACAATGGCGATTGATCCGCGGTCTGACCGCGAACGGCGCGGGCGTCGACAATTTCTGCGTCGTCGGCTGCAACCTCGGCAACCCGTCCGTCGCCACCGCATCGAGTTTCAGCGACTCCGGCGCCTTCATCGGCTTCAATCGTTTGATGAACTACACAGGGTCCGGAGGCGTCATCTCGCTCGCTGGCGGCGGACCGTTGGCGTCGAACGTCGCAATCATCCAGAATGTCGTCGAATGGTCGGGAACCGGCAACAACCCGGCGCTTCGACTCTCTGCGGACGCGGGGGCGCTGTCACTGTCCCATGTCGTCGTCCATCATAACACGTTCGCGGGCTACTGGAATTATGGCCGCGCCAACATCTTCTATAACGAGACCAACGGAACGCTTCGAACGCACGACCTGGTTTCGTCGAAGGGCAATATCCACGTCTCGCTCAACACGAAACATGATATCTTCTTCGCTGTTAACAGCGGCGATCCTGACGGCACGGCCAGCGCGCGCGTTGGCGGCTGGGCCTACATGTACGGTGTGGGCTGCGCCGGCGAATGCGTGCAATACGCCGATGCGACGAGCCAGCCCAACGGAACAGGATCAAGCTTCAGTCAGGCTTTCGCCGGACTCGACGCCGTCTGCGGCTCCTCGACGACGGCCCCGCTCGATCCGAAATTCGTGGATCCGAAGGCCGCAGTCTGGAGCGGATCGGGAACGCTCGCCGCGGCGGGAACCGGCGGCGGCGACTATCGACTGCAGACGGGCTCCCCGGCGGCGGGACGACTCGGGCGGCCGGTGCTGCGCTTCGAC
>MKVY01000031.1:3294-7241 GCA_001899525.1 Rhizobiales bacterium 65-9 | reverse complement strand
TTTGCAGCGGACTGAGACATCGCGCCCGCAAATGAAAAGGGCCCCCGAAGTTCGGAGACCCTTTCCATTGCATCGCTGCGAATTCCGGGATGGACCGCCCCATCCTCCCGGAGATGAGCGAGCGTTACGCTGCGATCGGAGCCGCGACAGCCTTCTTGGACCGGCGATAGCTCGCGAAGCTCAGACCCGCGAAGCCGAGCAGCATCATGGCCCAGGTCGACGGCTCCGGCACGCCGGCCGCGATGTTGTCGAACTCGAAGGAGTTGGACGAGGATGAGAAACGGACAGTGTCAAACGACACGCCCGACGCCATCACAAGCGTCACATAGCGATTGGACGAGAAGGAGGCCTGGCCGCCATTGTCCACGAGGCTGGGAAGAACGACGCTGCCCGAAACCGTCTCAACAAGAGAGCCACCCTTGTAGAAGCTGATCGAGTTGTAGCCGTCGATCGAACCCCAGTAGAAGCCAAGCTTGCTCATGGCGCTACCGAAGCTCATTTCCAAAGTGGCGCCGCCGAGCACCGACACGTACTTCGTCGACGTATCACCGAATGGAAAAGCGCCATCGCCATCGGACGGCATCTGCTTCACCTGAACCGAAGGTGAAACGGTCGTGAACGTGATGCCTGCTTCGGAATATCCCGAGGTGAGAGCGCCAACCGCGGCGCCTTCGAAGCCAGCTCCGCCACCCTGATAACCAGGAATAGCAGCAACAACAGTGACAGCGGCCGAAGCCGGGCCTGCCAGACAGAACGCCGTCGCGATCGCGGCGGCAGCGGACAACAATTTCATGGGCGTCGCCTTTCAGACTGAGAACAAAAACCCCCTTAATCTCCGAAAACGCCCTGCCACGCCGCGCCCGCTTAGGTGAGGCAAAACATTACCGGAAGATTAACTCCATCCCTACATTGCCGGATAACCGCACGTCAAGTCCGACCTCCTTAAAAATGAGTCGAGTCTGGCCTCGATCGCCGGAATCACCGGGTTTTCGAGCAAAAGCAGCACCTGACCCGGCGTGTCGGCGATATTATGGTTAACCGGGCGGAAAGGGTGAATCTGTCAAAGTCTTCACGTCGGGCGTGTCGCCGGCCCGCGTGTCTGAATTGCGTGCGCCGCCGCAGCGCTTTTGCGGCTGATTGGGATTTTTGTCGCATGGCGCGATCGCTGCTGGCCTGCGCGCCGGCGCTTCTGCTGGCCGGGTGCGCCCTGTTCGCGCCGCCGGACGTCGCCGCCACCGCAGACGAAACCAACTGCGTCGCGCGGGGGTTCGCAATCGGCCTCGCGGCGAATCGCCTGTGCGCCGACTACGCCGCCCTCGACCGCGCCGCCGTTTTCGACACCCGCTCCTCGGTCGAGAAGGCGCGCTCGGCGCGCGATCAGGCCCGCGCGCTGGCCTTTTTCTCCGAGGTCCGCCGCGCTTCGCGATCGACGATCGACCTGTGGGCCGCCAGGCCTTCGTCTCCCACCACGACCGGCGCTCTGAGATCAACGATCGACAATGTCTGTCCCGCTCCTTCGTCGCAGCCGCCCACAGCGCGATAGGATTGCGGCATCAGTTTGAAATGCCGACCCCGACGACGAGCGCGCTGGCGCCGCCGCCCCAGACGCAGGCGAAATTGTAGGTGGCATAGCGGCTGATCGCGCGGATATCGATCTCGACCATCATCGCGCCCTCGATGCGCTTCTCGATCTCGCGGGCGAGGAAGGGGCGCAGTTTGTCGGGATCGGGCGGCGCATCTGGCCGCGCTTGCATCTCCGCCGGGGTGATGACGTTGAAGTGCCGCTCCGCCGCGTCCACCGCTTCCTTTGTCGATGAAAACCCCGACAGCAGCGCGCTGACCGCCACGACAGGATAAACGTCCTTTGTTCGCGCGGATGAGATCGTCAGGCCGGGAATCGCCGGCAGGCGCTGCGCGGCCGCGAAGACGCAGATTTTCTCGTCGAGCGTCGTGGAGGGGCTGAGCGTTCGGGAGGGCGCCGCGGGCTGGGCGAGGGCCGAGGAGCCTGACATGATTTCCGCGCCATATAGAGAAACAAGGATGAGACCCTGAAACGCCCGCACGTCGCCTCCCACGCGATCCGTCATGCCGAGAAGGGCGATGATGGCTTGATGGGGTGAACGCTTGTCAAGGCGAGAGCTTGACGGGTTCAAGCCAGCGCTGATCGAGGAGACAGCCGCCCGGAATGGAGCGCTTGAGAAGGTCGGGCGGCCCGCGACGCCTGTTTTGCGCCACGCCCGATTTCACGCACCCAGTCAAATCAACCTGATTGTTCGACGCCTGAAAAAAGTAAAAATAATTTGGTGCTTAAATAACTTGCAGACAAAAGAGGCGGAGCAGGACCGCCCCCGGCCGGCTGTTTCCAATCCTCATGAGACATCTATCAAATTGTCCGTGACGCGGGCGTGACGCGGGGCGGAGAGCCCGCTCGCCCTGAACTGGCGCGTCATTCGGCGGCGAAGGCGGTCGCGGACAGATTGAATCGCAGCCGCAACTCCCGCGCCTCGTCGGCGCGCCCCAGGGCGTCGAGCGCCAGCGCGCAGGTGCGCGCGGAATCCCGCGTCCAGAAATGGGCCCCGCCAAGCGCCCGCTCATGGGTGCGCAGCGCCCGATCCGCGGTGCCCAGCGCCTCTTCGGGGCGGCCGAGCTTCAGCAGCACGCTGGCCAGATTCTCCTGGCCGCGCGCGAGCAGCGTGTGCTCGTCCCCCAGCATATCCTGCCAGAGAGCGAGCGCGTCGCGGATCAGCGGCTCCGCCTCCGCGAATTTACCGACGTCGCGCAGCAGGCGCCCCAGATTGTTCATGCAGCGCGCGACCTCGTGATGGCGGCGGCCGAGCGTGCGCTCGCCGATGGCGAGCGCTTCGCGATAAAGCGGCTCGCCCTCGGCGTTGCGCCCCGTCTCGTTGAGCAGAATGCCGAAATTGTTGCGCCAGGCCACGGCGTAGGGATGGCGGCGATGTTCGGGTTCGTCCGCGATGGCGATCGCCTCGCGATAGAGCGGCTCGGCCTCGTCGTAGCGCTTCGTGTCGCTGAGAAGCCGCGCGAAATTGTTCAGGCGCATCGCCACGTCGATATGATGGCGGCCAAGAGCTTTCTCGCCGCTTGCGATCGTCTCGCGCAGAAGCGGTTCGGCCTCGTCGTAGCGTCCCGTGGTCCACAGCAGCAGCGCGAGGCTGTTCTGGCGCTGCGCGATGTCGGGATGATCGGCGCCGAGCGCGTCCTGACCGATGGCGATCGCCTCGCGATACAGCGGCTCCGCCTCGTCATAGGCGCCGCGAACGTGCAGATAGCTCGCGGCGCTGTGAAGCAGCCGGCTCGAAACCTCGCCCGCCTCCGGCGCCCAGCCCGCGAGGTCGCGCAGGGCGAGCACATGACGCAGCAGCATCGCGCAGGCCTGCCACGTCTTCGGATCGGTCAGCGCGGAGGTCGGAAACGCGTCCGCCAGAACGGTGGTCACCCGCGTCATCATCGCGGCCGCTTCGCCGCGCTCGGCCAGCCGCACGCGCATCGCCGACTGCACGAGCGGATGAAGCGTGATCATCGTTTCGTCGTCGAGGGTCTCATGTTCGACGAGGGAAAGGACGTAAAGCGCGGCCAGCGCATCGTCGCGCTCATCCTCGCCGAGAATCGCGCCGGCCAGCAGGCTGAGCGGGATTCCTTCCGGCGAGAGAAACGCGAACGCGCCTAGCAGGCTCTCCGCCGCATTGTGCTGCTGGGCGGCGGCCTCGACCGCGAGGCCGAACGTCGCCGCGATGCTGGCCGGATAAGCGACGCCTTTGGGCGCGCGCGCGATCCGCACATCGATGCGCGCGAGATAGCTGGCGAAACTCGACGCGGTCAGCTTGCAATAGGCGCCGGCGTGATCGAGCGCCAGCGGCAGCCGGCCGAGCGCGCGCGCCAGCCTTTGCGCGCCGTTCGGATCGTTGCGGCCCGCGCGCTTCTGCAGG
>MKVY01000031.1:0-3275 GCA_001899525.1 Rhizobiales bacterium 65-9 | reverse complement strand
GTGATGATGACGCGCGCGCCGCTCGATGGAATCAGATCGCGGATCGTCTCCGGCGCGTCGACATTGTCATAGACGAGCAGGAACGGCTTCCTGAAGCGCGCGAGACGCGCGAGGCCGGCGATCGCGGCCTTCTCATGATCGGCCTCGGCGGCGAGCGCTGGATCGAGCCTGCCTGCGAGATCGGCGAGGCTTTCGACCAGCAGCGTGCGCTGCGCCGCGCGGGCCCACCACACGCCGCTATAGTCGTTCGCGCGACGGTGCGCATATTCGGCGGCGAGCGAGGTCTTGCCGATGCCGCCGAGCCCATGAATCACGACCTGCTTCACCATCGCGGGCTCCCGCGCGGCGTCGAGATGATCATGCAGCATCTCAAGGACGGGCTCGCGTCCCGTGAAGTTGAGATCGCGCGGCGGCGCATTCTCGAAAAAGCGCGTCTGGCCCGCTGGCGCCTTCACGGCGCCAGCCGCCTGCGAGGCCTGCAGAGCGTTCGCCCGGATCTGCGCAATCAGCGCGCGCGTCTCGTCGTCGGGCTCGACGCCGAGCTCCTTATGCAGCTGCTGGATGAAAATATCGGCGCGCGTCAGCGCCGCTTGCGGCCCGTAATGTCGCGCGATGGTCTGGAGAAGCAGACGCTGCGCCCGCTCGTCGAAGGGGTCTATGGCGATGATGCGGTTGGCCGCGGCGATCGCATCGGCGCCGCTGACATCGGGATGCGCAAGATAACGCTCGACGACGGCGCGGAACAGCACGCGCAGGCGCGCGCTTTCCTGACCAAGCCACTCGCTGAAGCCTTCCGCGTCGAGAGCAAGGCCGCCCAAAAGGTCGCCGCCGTAGAGCTCGATGGCGCTCCTGACGTCGTCGGGATCGTTCGACGCCGCCAGCCGCTCGAATTCGCGCGCGTCGACTGTGAAAGAGGATCGGTTCAGCCTGACGAGGTCGCGGTCGGCGACGATCGCATCGTCCGCCAGCGACGCGAGCTCCCGGCGCGATCTCAAGATGATCTGGCGCAGATTCTGGCGCGCATAATGCTCGTCGGCGTCGGTCCATAAAAGTCCGCACAGCTGTTCCCGGCTTGCGGACATCGACGGCTGGAGCGCGAGAAAGGCGACCAACGCGCGCTGGCGCGGGGAGCCGGCCATCAGATCCGCGCCGGCGCGCGATGACAGCGAGAAGCGCCCCAGAAGCGACAGGCTGATCTGATTTTGAGCCTTGCTGTTCGGCATTCCTCCAGCCGCCCGCTCCAACTGCGATAGGAGCAGGAGCTATATTGTTGGATGCGCGACGGTGGCAAGCGCAGCCGGGATTCATCCTTACGAAGCAGGTCGAGGGGTGCGGCGGCGGCGCCATCGTGCGTCGTCGACCGGGGTTGCGGCCTGGGGGGCATTCGGATGATCGAACCGATCGACAGGTTTTACGCTCTTCCATCGCGGACCGCGATCGCGCGAAAAGCATCCGCCTTTTATGCTGCATGAGATGCGCGCGGCGCGCGCTGGAAATTACGTCGACTCGCGCCGCCGACGCATCGCACGGCGCGCGCGGATCAGCGTTGCGCGCGACGCGGCCGCGCGACAATAGTCGCCATGATCGGCAAGTTCGTCGCGTTCGTTGTTCCGACTCTCATCGATTTCGTTTCAGGCGCGCTGAAAACACAAGGAGAACATTGCTTCCGCAACGCAACGGAATTGTGCGCATGCAGGTCGGGCTGTTCTGATCGTCAAACGCGAGCATCTACAAATGCGGACTGCTTGATATCTGATGAGAACAAACGCGCATCGATATTGTCATGTCGAGCGATATGGTCACGACCGCGTGTTTTGCGGGCTCACATCGCAGCGCGACGTAAAGACGCCTTAAAAAAATCGCGGAGGTCGGTTGACTGTGCGATTGATATGACGCATTGCGGACGCCTTGTTTGTAGTTTGTAGGATTGTGCGGATGGCTGCGAAAGCTGGAGCTAAGAAAGTCGCCAAGCGGCGTGAATGGACGAAAGAAGATGTTCGCACGCTGAAGACCATGGCCAAGCAGCGCGTGCCGGCGGCGAAAGTAGCGAAGTCTCTCAAGCGCACCGAAGGCGCGACACGGCAGAAGGCTTTCCAGCTCGGCGTCTCAATGGATTCTCGCCGCTGAAGAAAAGCGGCCCGGCCGTTGGAAAAATGATAATGATCGGACTCTCCGTGACAGCGGGCGCAAACTGCGATGGCTGAAGACGAGTCAGGCGCGAAGCCGAAAGAGCCGGCATGGATGTCCAAGCTCGCGTCGCTCGGCGCGAATGCGGAAGCGAAGCGCGATCGCGATCGCAAGCTGCGCGGCTCCTCGGGCGCGGCGAGCGAAGGCAAGAGTCTGCAAGCCTGGAGTTGCTCCTGCGGCTGGACCGGCGTGGTCAAGGATCTGAAAGCGGACCCGAAGACCTGGGCGCCGTCTTGTCCATCTTGTGGACGGTCCGACGGCTTGTCCGCTCAGGCCGGCTGATCTTTTGACGATGACGGACGGCCTCGCTCCGGTTGGCCGCTGCTGATATAGGCCGCGGCTTGCGGCGCGCCGCCGACAGGGGCGACAGATCATGCTGATCAAAATCGGCACGCGGAGCAGTCCGCTCGCCATGGCGCAGACCCATCACATCATGGGGCTGATCAAGGCCGTGCTGCCCGAGGCCGAGTTCACCCTGCACGCCATCGCGACGATGGCCGATCGCGACCGCGTCTCCGAATTTCACCAGTTCGGCGTGGTTGGCGTTTTCGCCGTCGAACACGAATCGCAGCTCCTGTCGCGCGAGGTGGACTGTGTCGTTCATTCCCTCAAGGACCTGCCGACGAGCCTGGCCGAGGGGCTGACGCTCGCCGCCGTTCCGTCGAGGGAAGACCCGCGCGACGCCCTCTGCGGCGCGACGCTGCACGAGCTGCCGCAGGGCGCCAGGGTCGGCACCGGCTCTCTCAGGCGCCGGGCGCAGATCCAGAGCCTGCGGCCCGACGTGGAGGTCGTGCCGATCCGGGGCAATGTCGGGCCGAGGCTGCGCAAGATCGAGGGCGAGGGGGGGCTCGACGCCGTCATCCTCGCCGCCGCCGGGCTGCGGCGGCTCGGCCTGTCCGGCTCGGCGTCCGAGACGATGGACCCGGCTGTATTTCCCTACGCCGTGGGGCAGGGCGCGCTGGGCGTCGAGGCCCGGGCGGACGACGAAAATCTTCTCGCCGTCCTGAAGCGGATCGAGGACCCGACGGCGCGCGCCGCGGTCGAGGCCGAACGGGCGATGATGCATGCGCTTGGCGCCGGATGCAGCT
>MKVY01000030.1:8300-14764 GCA_001899525.1 Rhizobiales bacterium 65-9 | reverse complement strand
CCCGCTTCCGCGCTTCCGCGCCAGCACAGCCTCCCCCTGCTCAAAGGCCGCGCGATCGACGACGCCGAGCATCTGCAGACGCAGGCGTGCAGTCTCGAAACTCTCCCGGGTCGACTTCTCGATCTCCGCCCTTCCGAGATAGGCGTCCATCCGCACACCGATGCCTGCGGGTATCGGCGTCTCGCGTGTCGCCTTGTCGAACGCCTCCTGCGCCTCGTTGGATTCCGCTGAAAGCCGCTCAGCGAGCGCGCTCGCCGCGACATAGGCCGCGGCCAGCCGCTCGATCTCCGCAGTATCGGGCGCTGTGGCCAGCGCCTCTCCGGCGCCGATCGCAGCGGCCGCAGCCAGGCCGGCCAGCATCAGCCGGCGGGTCGATACAGGTAAAGACTACATCTCATCCTCGCAAAATCCCAGAATGGATTTTAAGCGATCGGGGCGAAGGCAATGTCGCGCCAACGATTTTCTACTGCTTCGTTGACCTCGGACCTAGGGCTTCCGCTCAGCCGAAATGCTGGATAGTGCCGAGCTCATTTGTCGCAAAAGCAATTTCAGACCGCAATTCAGCATACCTGTCGCAACCTAGCCGCGATGGTAGTCCTCGAACTCCGAGCACCATGCGTAAAATCAAAGCGGATTGCCGCATCCACGGCGTCGGGTATGCCGAGGTCAGTTTCGATGCCTATTTAAACGCTTGGCGTTCTCTACGCATCGTATCGCCATAGAAGGGAAAGGCCATCCCCGTGGCCATCGCTCGCTGGACGGTTTCAAAGGCCCCAAATTGGGGTTTTTGCTGCCGAATGCTTCGGCGACTTTCATGAACGGCCTTGGCCGACTGCCCGGGCATCTCGAATTCAGCCTCAATCAAGGGCAGGAAATTTCCGTGACCCAGCGCGGCCTTCTGCTCGATCAGCTCGCGTGCGGTTCCGCATCGCGAACCGCGCGGGCATCGTGGATGTCCTTGCGCGTAAGGCCGATGCCTTCAACGGTTGCGGGCGAAAAGCTGTTCTCGTCTGGAACAGCTTTTCCGCGCTGTCCGTCAGATCGAACCTCACCCTCTTTCCTGTGCCGCATCGTATTCGTCGGAGAGGCGGCGGAGGCTACAAAAGCTTCAAGAGATTCGCACTCGAACGACTTCGTGCTCAACAGCATATCTTACTGAGCCGCGCGAGGCGGAGCCGAACTTTCGACAATGATCGTCCGCCTGAGCAAGCGCCTGTTCCGCAGCAAGGCCGATCCCTCACATTCTCTCTGCGTCGAGAGCTTCGAATATGTAGGCCGCCAGGTATCCGTAAATCGCGTGACCTGCGAGGCTCATGAACGAGAGGCGCGGTACGTCGTTCAGGAGAAAGTGCTGGCCGGCAAGCGGCGCGAAGAATGCGAGCGCGATGAAATAGGTTATGACGCCCCAAATCCATCCGTCAGCCGGCATGCCGAAGCTTTTCACCCAGCGAGTCAGAACCCAGTATCCCAACGGATAGAGCATGCAGCCGGTGATGAAATGAAGGAGCTTCGCTGTCGGCGTCGAAAGCGTTATTCCGAGCTGATGCGCGAACAGCGATTTAACGAGTTCCGGCGGTTCGAGCGGGTATTCCGCGAACCACGCTGTTGGAACGGCGGAGAAGAATTCCCAGAAGCCCAGCCCGGCGAAGCCGCCGAGCGCCAGATGAACGATCGTGCGGCTGGATGGAAGCGGCAATGCGCGCGGCATGGAGTCGATACTCATGTGCTTGTCCTCCGTCTTGTCAGTGAGCGATCGCGAGAGGCGTCGAGGCTGCGGCGAGCGCTGCGACGAGGCCGACTTTTCCGCCGGAAAGGCGCGCGAGCCGGCGCGCGGCGAACAGATTGTCGCCGCCGCGTCGCGCGAGCCGCTCGCGCAGTATCTGAGCGGCGCGATCATGGGAGCCGCATCGAATAAGGCTTTCGATATAAGCTTGCTCAAAGAGATCGCGCTGAGCGTGACTGCCGCCAATTGCGCCAAGATTTGCACGCGCCGCGCCCAGCAGACGCGCCGCTTCGCCGTAGTCCTGCTGATGAAACGCCATCAGACCAAACGCGGCGCATGATCCGCTGCGCGCCGCTTCCCGGCGTTCGACCCCCGGATGCGAAACGCTGTCGTCGGCGAGATGGCGCGCAATTGACTCCGCGGCGTCCAAGCGGCCGGCGCCGAGAAGCGCCATCGCGTAGTGGAGATCGGCGAAGACGAGCGCGCCGTCGTTGACGCGACGTTCTGCGCAATCGGCCATTTCGCCCCAGCGTCGACCGACATCGACGCCGGCGAAGCTCAATCGCGCGAGAAGCGCCGCGCCGTTCGCGATGTCGCGATAGTCGTCGGTCGGCTGGGCGCGAATACGTTCGTCGTACAGCCGCAACGCTTCTGCTGTCTGTCCGCGCTCCAACCTGAACAGCGCGAGATGCCAGACCATGTGAAAGCGGAAATTGTTGGCGTGGGCCCAATGGCGATCATCGTCGAGCCAGGCGACGCCTTCGTCAACGCGGCCCGTCATCTCGAACACATGCGCGACCGCATGCCTTCCCCAGGCATCGCCGGGGGCGAGTTCGACAGCGCGCCGGCCCGCACGCTCGGCGTCATCGTAGAAGCCGCGCTCCTCCAGCGCGAAAGCGAGGCAGCCCTGCACATAGCCAGCGAGGGGATGAGTTTCTGGGAAGCGGGGCGCGACCCGTCGCAGAACCGCCAGCATCTGCGCCTGATCGCCGAGCATAAAGCGCAGGCCGTGCGACAGCTTCAGCGCCAGCACGTCGCGTGGATGATCGCGCAGAACGCTTTCAAGTTTTTCCGCCGCTAACCTCGGCCGGCCATCGAGCCACAGACCGAGCGCTTCGATGGCCGCGGCCTCCCGCGCGGCGACGGCGCGGCGCGCGACGGCGGCGCGCGCGGCGGCGAGACTGTCGCGCGCCTGCGCCGTCAGCTCCGGCCGCGCCAGCGACAAAATCATGAGTCCCTTCGCCGCGTGAGCGAGGGCAAAGTCGGGATCCGAAGCAAGGGCCCGCGCGAGATGCTCGGGCGTCGCAGACGCATGCGCCATCATTGCTTCGAGCGCGTCGTTCCACGCCCCTCGCGCGGCGTTATTCTCCACCGTGATCCGGTCTCCGGACAGATCGTGAAACATCGACTTCGCCTCCCGGCGCGCCAGAGAGCGCGTCACAGATCAATTCGCAGTCGCGCGATCAAAACGCCGTTCAACTCGCTTCACGCCATCGTGTGTGAACGGCGAGCCGGGAAGGTCTGGCGTCGCGATCATCCGGCTTTTCTCGAGCAGCAGCGGCCCAAGGCTTTCCTTTGAACCAGCCCACAGCGATCGTCGTCGCGAAGATGCCGACGAATCCTGCGATGTTGATGAGCGCGACAATGACCTGATCCTGCCCGGCCGCGTCAGACGCCGCTGCGGCCAGGCGCGCCAGGACGATGCTCATCACGAAGCAGGCGAGAGATTGCCGTCCGATCAGAATGAGCGCATGGCCGGCGCCGCCGTCCAACCTTGTCTGGCGCCTATCGAGAAGGCTGAGCGTGACATAGGCCAGCGCGAGAAAATGCAGAATGCGGAGCGGATGGAGGTTGGTTTTCTCCGTGGCTCCCGGGAGAATTGAATCGCGCAACTCCTGCATGGCCGGCCAATGTTCGAGAATTCCCCAGAAGCAAAGCGGAACCGAAGCGATCAGGATGACTGCGCTCGCCAGCATCAGCGTGCGATCGCCGAGACGCGGAACGGGAAGCCATTTCATGGCGATAAAAAAGCCGATGAAGAAGATGGCCTGCCAGGCGAACGGATTCAGAAACCAGCCGGCTCCGTTCCAGGGATTGCCCGTGAGATGGATGTCGGTGAACCAAGCAAGCGCATAGAGCGCCGCGACGGCCGCGAAAGGCAGCGTAGAGTGAAGCGCGCGGAGCGCCATCATCGCCGGCACAAGCGCGAGGATGAAGAGATACATCGGCAGGATATCGAGATAATCCGGCTGCCATGTCAGCGTCGCGAGGCCAAGCAGCGCGCGTTCGGGATCGGCCAGCAGCGGCCCGAACTGCTGCGTCAGATCCGTTCGGCCCAATAAGCGATCGATGGCGGCTGCGAGCGCGACGAGCGCGACAATGAGGCTGATCTGAGTCCAGTAGATTTGCCAGATGCGCTGGAGAATGCGCGCCGCGCCCAACGCCCAGCCGCGCCGGAGGAACGAGCCGCCGAAGGCGAGCGCGCTTGCGAAACCCGAGCAGAAGACAAAGAGCTCCGCGCCGGACGAGAAGCCGAAGCGCGCAGGAATAAATGCGTTCCAGCTATTGGCGGGAACATGAGCGATAAAGATGATCAGCATGGTGAGGCCGCGAAAGAAGTCCAGTCGCGGGTCGCGCGCAGGCTTCGTTGTTGCGAAAGGCTCTTTCATCAGAAGGCGCCCTCGCACGCCGGCGTACCGCTACGCGTCGGTTTGAGATCGTCGCCCATGCCGCCACTCCGCGCGCTGCTCTACAGACGAGATCGGATCGCGACCGACGTTGGTTACGGCTTCACGGAAACGTGATCCTCCATCATGTGTCGCCAGGCCCGCTCTATCCAGGCTGCTTCGATGACGTGACCGCCGGCATGCAGGCAGAGTTCGAGGACCGGCGCCTGCGGATTGGCGGTCAGTGAATGGCAGGAAAGATCCCTGTCGCCGCTGGCCGCGATGCTGGGTCGAATGCGTCTCGCGGCCGGGTCCAAGATCGCGAAGCTTTCGAATGTGTCTCCCTGCTCGTAGCCGCTGGGTAGCCTGCGGCCGGCAAGCGGGACGGTCGCGTCCGCCAGCCCATGGACATGGATCAGCGGCGGGCGCGGATGCGCGCAGGATGACGGCAACGGCTCCCAGAAAGCGCCGGCGATCGGAGCGAACGCCCTGAAACGTTCCGGCATGAGGCAGGCGAGATACCAGACCATCGATCCGCCCTGCGAGAAGCCGCTCGCCATGATCCTCTTGGGGTCGACGGGAAAACGGGCGGACACGTCGTCAAGCACATGGGCGACGAAAGCGAACTCGTCGCGATAACGGCCGGGCGAGCCCGGATAGGACCAGGTCCTTCCCTGACCGTCGGGCGCGACGAGCGCGACGCCAAGGCGCGCGGCCGCCGCGAGCAGCGCCGGATCACTCGCTGTTTCCTCCGCCGACCCCTGATAGCCGTGAAAGAAGATGATGGCGCCGAGAGCCGCGCCTTCGCTGTAAGCGGGAGGAACAATCAGGCGATAGCGCCCCTCGGCGACTTTGCATCCTTGCTCGGCCGGACAAAGATCACGGCTCGCAGCCGGCGGAACCGCGCCGGTCAACAGCGTCGCGATCAGCAATCCGAGCAGGCGGCGTCGCTTGACCATCAAGGCGCTCCTTTCCGCCCGGCTCCGTCATTCCGACGCACAATACGCACAAACCCGGCGCGGTTCGATCCCGCTTCACCGCCTTGTGAGCCGCCGGAGGTCATGCGAGGACGACAAGTCTCCGCCAACCTTCTCAGGCGCCTTGTCACTCGACGCTCTAGAAACGGACCTGCGCCCCATCTTCATCGCTGCGCTCGATGGGGACGCGATCGCGTATCGACGATTTCTCGACCTCATCGGACCGCGTCTGCGCGCCTTTCTTCGCGGACAGCTTGGGCGCGCGGGCGACCGCGATCACACCGAGGCGGAGGATGTGCTGCAGGAAACGCTGCTTGCGCTGCACCTGTCGCGGCATACCTATGATCGCGCCGCGCCCGTCTCCGCCTGGGCTTTCGCCATCGCGCGCTACAAGCTTGTGGACCATCTGAGGCGATCGCGTCGCCATACGGGCCACGCGCCGATCGAAGATGCCGAAGAGGCGCTGGCCGTCTCCGACAGCGGCGCGAGCGAGGCGCGCCTCGACCTCGGGCGGGCGCTTTCCAATCTGCCGGAGCGAACCCGGAATCTCATCGAGCAGGTGAAAATTCACGGCTCTACGATCGCGGAAGCCGCCTCCTCTGTGGGGATGACGGAAACCGCGGCGAAAGTCGCGATGCATCGCGGCCTCAAGGCGATGGCGAGAAGTTTGACCCGACGCCGAGCGCCGCCATGAGTCGGATTTGCACGCCCTGTAACCTTTCGCGCCCCGGAGCCGAATTGACCCGTGACACCTTCGATCAAACGCCATGAAGACCGATGATCTCGTCCTTCTGCTCGCCGCCGACGCCGGCCGCGTTGATACGTCGGCGCTCAGCCGCGCGATCTGGCTCGCCGCCGCCTTTGCGCTCGCGGCCACGGCGGCGCTCGTGCTCGCGACGCTCGGGGCCCGCGCGCATATGCCGGCGGTTTTGGCGACAGCGCCGGTGCTCGCGAAGCTCGCGCTTGGCGGCGCCGTTTCGGCGCTGGCGCTGACGGCTTACGATCGCAGTCTGCGGCCCGGACGCGCCGATCGGCGCAGACTGCTCTTCGTGCTTTTGCCGATTGCGATGGTCGTTTTCGCCGCGCTGGTCGCGCTGG
>MKVY01000030.1:1423-8280 GCA_001899525.1 Rhizobiales bacterium 65-9 | reverse complement strand
CGCCTATGGGCTCGCGCCGCTCGGCGTTCTTCTCGCTCTCGCGCGGCGAGCCGCGCCGATAGACCTGCGGCTGACAGGCGCGGCCGCAGGCTTGGCCTCCGCCGGCGTCGCGACGATGGCCTACAGCTTGCACTGCCCGGAAGACGCGCTCCCTTTCGTTGCAAGCTGGTATCCCGTGGGGATGATCGTCACAGCAATTATCGGAGCGTTGATCGCGCCGAAGCTGATACGCTGGTGACGGCGCCGCGCCATTGACCGTACAGAACATCGCACGCCCCCCGCGTCAGAAGCGGCCGACTGCGTTAAAGTCGAACTACGGACATGGTCAGGACCGCTGTTCTGAGCGCTCTGGCGAATAACCACTGCACGGCTAACGTACCTTCGGTTCGGTCGAGCGCCATTGCGGCGACGGATGCGCCGCCGGACGCCATCAACGGAGCGACCGGCGTTTCGGGTGCGACGGCGCGCGCGGAAATGTTGATTGGGTTCGCCGGCTTGAGCTTCGCTGATTAAGGCAAGCGCGCCGCGCGCTCATCCTATTCGGAGCAGGATGACATAGAACAGCGCGAAGGCGAGGACGGCGAGAGGCGCGTGCATCAGGTCGCGGCGCTGGCGGATATTCACATCTAATTCCAGCGGCGCAGGATGCGGGTTTCGATGCGATCGCGATGGACCGACGTGAGTTGCGCAAACGCGCCGATCCGGCTTTCTCGCGCGCGCTGTGCTTCAAGCAGAATGAGGCCGTGCCGAACGGGATCAAACGCTTCGGGATTCATTGCATCAGGCGACTTCGACTGGAACTCCTGGATGATTTCCGGCGTGCCTGGGGCCGTTGCGATCGGCGTGTCGATCACCTTCCAGGGCGATCCGGCGGAATGAACCTGATGGCTATGAATCAGGAAGCTGTCTGACGATCCATCATTGCGGAAGCCGCCCATCGCGAGTTCAATCTCAACGGGCGCATCGGAGTGCTTCTCGCACTCGCCTTTCGCTTCTTCGAAGGCCTTGCGCAGGGCGTCCGGCAGCTTTCTGCGCACCTCATCAAAGCTCGCGCCAGCCCCCATCACGACGAGCAGAACCGTGCTCAAGAGTAGGATATTCCCGCGCATGGCGATGGCAGCATTCAGGTTCGGAAATTCCAGAATTTTCGTCATCTGAAAAGCCGGCGCGCCGGTTCGCGTATAGACCTGCCCATCGCAGATGAGATGCACGCTGTCGGATTTGCGGATGACATTCACGGCAGACATCGGGGCGTCCTTTTGAAGAGATTGAATGAGACCGGGCCAGCGGCGCTGATGCCGAGCGCAATGAGGGATTTGACCGCAGCTCCAGCCAGCGTTCCGACGAGTCCCGGCAGAAAGGTTTGTAAGAGGTACGGCGCGACCGCGGCCGCCACGATCGCGACCAAGGCGAACGCGATGGTTCTGATGAGTTGGAAGGCACCCTTGCCGGGCAGAACGACCGCTTCGATTAGTTGGCCTCGTTTAGCGCGAACACGCGGCCAGAATTCCTCCGGAACCGTTTCTCCACCAATCCTGACGACGACACGCTTCTTCCAGCCATGCCGCGCATCCGCAACAGGCTTGACGAACGCCTCGACGATCTCCGCAACCGTCATGGCCGCAGGCACCTCGAACGTTTCCGTCTCAGTAGCGAACGGCGACGGCTTCACGATGAGGCGCGCGCAATCGGCTGGGCCAATTACTTCACCGTCGAGGGGAGCCCGGACGATCTGGTTCATGCGTCGCGCGCAATCTCAGCGTTCTGTTTGGCCTTCTCGTTTGCGATGGCGATATCAGTTTGCTCGCCGAGCGCTTTCCGCTGCGCCGCAGTCAAAGGATTGCGAAGAATCGCGGCGCTATAGAGCGCGAGGTGCTTGACTTCGATGAGTTCTTCGCGAAGCCAATCGTGATGCGCCGGATCATTTCGATAGTCAGGATTGATCGGCTCGGCGGAGAAGGGGATCATGCCGCGTCGCTTTGCTGTTCGATTAACTTGGTCTGTACCAGCACGCGGGGCTTCTGCAGCGGAGGTGACGATTTCTCTGGAATCGCGGGAGCAACGCCCAACGCAGCCTTCAGGCGCTGTTCAAGCTCCACGACGGATGCCGTCTTCAGTTTGAGCTCGGCAACAGCGGCGCGCTGCTCGCTGTTCATTACAGCGAGGTGGAGTTCGACTTCCTTCTCGACCCGCGCGGTGAGCTCCCCGGCCGCACACCTCAGACTCGCCAGCTCGGCCGCGACGCGATCGACGGTGGCGTCGGTCAGAGATTTTAGGGTTTTCTCTGGCGTCATCACCAGGTCACCTCGTCGATGAAGCCAATGGCGTTGGACCGTCGCTTGGCGAAGGCCATGCTCGCTCGGATGGCGAGCGCGACACTGTCCGTCTGCCATAAGCTGCGCACTGGATCCGCCGTCGTCGGCCCAGTGCCGCTCACGATCTCCAGCGGCGTCGTGTCTTCCATGTGAACGACCCCGGCAGTCGACGTCAGCACCTCTGGCGTCGGGTCGATCAGAGTTACGATCGATTGCGGATCGCCTCCGATTAGACGGTTCGCAGGGATGGCTGCGCTCGGGAGAACCGGAATCCGCATGTGCGGCAAAAGCAACTGGAGGCGCACCGCGCGCTCGGGCGAGGAGAACAACGCAAAGGCGCCGCTGCCGCCGGCGCTGACCGCATTCGACAGGTTGATCACGTCTGCCAGAACCGCCTGCAAGTCGCCGCCAATTGTGGGGGCGATCGGCGCGACGCTGTTCAAAAGGCCGGCGTGCGCCGCCGGCGAAGCCGCGGACGTGCTAAAGAAAGCCGCGTCGAGTCCGATCGCGAGCTCTTCTTGCAGCAGCGCCTTGAATATCTGCTCAGCGGCGCTCGCCTTCATCAGCTTGCGAGACATCGCGATGATAGCCCCGAGAGTTTTGGGCTGTAACGGGCCGGTCGCCATCTGCATTTGTTTAACCGCCATAGGC
Organism: Rhizobiales bacterium 65-9; assembly: GCA_001899525.1. Classification (GTDB taxonomy): domain Bacteria; phylum Pseudomonadota; class Alphaproteobacteria; order Rhizobiales; family Beijerinckiaceae; genus Terrirubrum. Next base: position 5,314 of record MKVY01000030.1, on the reverse strand, counting down.
GCGCCCTCGCTGACCCACGGAAGCCCGTTCGGAACGCTAGAGCGATGGGGAAACGTATAGCCGCTGGCAGCGCTTAGCGGGAAGGACGCGCCTTGCGCGATGAATACGCTTGCGGCGCTTTGCGGCAAAGTCGAAATGAAATCGAGAAATGCTGTTTGTGCGAGCTCGGCCGCCCAACCTGGTGTCGTCGTCGTGCCGATGGTGGCGTCGGCTTTCGTGACGCTGACAAGCAACGCGCGAGTCGCGGGATCGTCGCCCCAGAGATGCTGCGCCGTTCCTTCGCAAGCGTTTTCGTCTCCTCGCTCGGGGGAGGCCTCTGACCGCGCGAGAGCGAACGCGGCGCGTAGGAAATATTCGCCGGTGGGCTGGTTGCGGGGGGCGACAGGGACGATGGGGACGATGGGAGGTGCGTAGCTCATGCGCCCGGTTTGTCACGAATCACGCGCGCAGTACGTCACGCGCGTGACGCGCTTTGCGCCTCCGCTTCATTTTTTCGACGCAGCGCATCGGCGACCTTGGCCGGGTCTTCCGAATCCTCTGGCCGCAACCAAAACAGGTCCATGAGATAGGCGATCAGGCTGTTCGACACGTCGAAGCCCGGCAGCCCATAGCGCTGCGTTTGTCGCGTGCGCGCTTACGCCTCTGGCGCGCGCGGTTCTGCGCTCGCTGCCGATCGGACGTCACTCGTGACGCGCCTCTATCTCACCCGGCTCGACGACCGGCCTGAGCGGATTTGCGATCATGTCGCATGCACGGCGCACGCCAGACCGAATGATCGGGATGAAACGCCAGATGCGAAGGCACGAGCACGTTGCCGAGCGCGGGATCGTCCCAATGCGTCCCGCGCGCACTGAGATTCGCGATCGTCTCGGCGGTCACTTGCGCTTTCGTCTTGGGCTTCGACTTCGGTTGGCGCGCGCGTTTTACCATCGTCGCCGCCGCCCGCACCGCTGCCCGGTCGCTTCCTCGTTGAACCGCGTCGGCGAGCACCGCTTCAGCCTCCGATCGCGTCCGGGCGGACACGGTCGGGAGTTCAAGGATGCCGTGCCGCGTCGGACGCGGTCGCGATGCTATCCGAGCGCATTTTCTTGCGGAGCGAGCGGATCAATTTGGAAATTACATCGGGTTTCATGGGGTTTCCTTCATAGTTGGCGCGCGCGGCGCGAGATAAAATCTGCGCATGAGCCCCGAGCGGTTCCAGGCCCCAAAGCGCATTAGATTCGAACCAGCCCCCCCGGTGGGCATTGGGCCCGGTCATCGCGACGGCTCCGGTTCGAGAGGCCGGGCGTCGGCGCCGACGAGCTCGACGATCAGCTCAACGACACGCAGACGATCGGCATCGGCGATATGCTGTCGATCAAGCTCCGCCTGAAGGACGCGCTCGCAGCCGTGCTCGTCAGCAAGGAGGCGTTCAGTGACGAGTTGACGCGCGATCCGCCCGGCCACGCGATGAAGGGGTGACACTATCTCTTGCTTCATGTTTTCCGGCCTCTTGTTCTGAACTCTCCGCATAGCTTCGCCCTTTCCTTCCCTCAGGTGGGGCCGAAGCCGCCTGACGAGGCGGAGGTCCGAAGACCCGAAGTACTCGTTCCCCTTCGATCTCCTTCGGAGACCGCGCCGCCTTGTCCCTGCGGCGTTCTGATCGACTTGGTTTCGTCGACCTGAGAGCTTTTCTCGGCGCTCTCGCGGATCGCATCGGTTCGGAGGGTCACTCCGCTGGCGATGCATTCCGCCCTTCAACCGACCCGGGGATTGCCCGGGCATCCCTGAGGTCGCGGGGGGCAATGGGCGCAGCGTTGCCCGCACTGGTGTTCCAGCGTCGCGGACGTCTCACGACGATCGCGTTCGCCGCACTGGCGCGGCATCCGGTTTCGTTTGAGCCGACCGGCATCGGCGAAAGCTTCATCGAAATTCCGCACGGTGCGGAATCCGCGGCAGGGGCAAGGAGACTGAAGACCGCCGCAAAACGCGGCAGCCGACGCAGAGCTTAGGGTGATGGCGGGGACCGCCGAGCAGACCCATCACCAAGAGCGCTCAGGCCGACGGCCGCGGAGAACGCGGCGTTAGCCGGAGGTCGGCCGTCCTTTCAGCGAATCGAAGTAGTCCTCGAACTCTTGATCCAACTCGCTCTTGCGGATTTCAGTTTGTGGCCCGTCGGCGTCGAAGTCCTCGCGGATGATTTCGAGACACCACGCAAGAACGTAGTCCTCCGAGAAAATTGGCCCGAGCCCGGAAAGAGCCTTTTTCAAGTCGGACTTGATGACTCGCACAGCGCTCGCAAGAAATGCTTCGCGGTCCGGCGCTTTGAGTATCGAGGCGACCGAGCGAACCTGCTCGTCCCAGTTTTCTAGAGATCCTCGCAAATTCAGGCGTTTGCTCATGCCAACGCCTTCCGAGCAGTGTCGACGGCGCGCTCCGCCGCTTCGACAGGCATCGCCACATCGATGACGCCAAGGACGACGAACGGTTCGCCTGCCTTTGCGGCCAAGCGCTGCGCTTCCGCACGAGCATTCTCGATCGCGAAATGACGCTTGCGCGGTCCGGCACAATTCAGGCCGCGATCCGATATGCGAAGAACGCGGCTGACTAACCAGAACTGACGCTCATCAAAAGGAGCGGGCGATTCCAATTGCTTGTCGCAAGCAGATGCAGTAAAGGATCGGTCGTTTCCCTTTTCGATCTCTTTTGATCTGCCGTCCGGACTCGTCATCTGGGCGGCGGTTCTCGTTTCGGGAGCACGGTCAGGGCCGGTCTCGTCTACTGTGTTCATGGCGGCGCCTCTCATGCGCACGCCTTGGCTCGCGACCTTTCCCAAGCCATGAGATCGGCTTCCCGAAAGTATCGGCGGCGCTGGATCACAAGAGGGCGGGGGAAGCCTAAGCGCTCATCCTTCAGCCACCGGTGGAGCGTCATATCACTGACACCATACCGATCACGGACTTTGGGCGCCGGGAGCAAAACGTCCTGATTGTTCATTGAAGCCTTCCGTTATGAACAAGAGGCCTCGAATTATATGCACGTTCCGGGTTTGGTCATGGTGGATTCTTTGAGAGGAACGAAAGCTGTCCTGTGTCCACCCGGTCTTCCCACATCGAGATCAATTTTTCACGATCGACCTCCTCCTGTCGCTGATCTTCGCGCCGGAACACTGGTTTGACGTGCTTCTGAATGAAGTCGCGTACCCTCTCGTGGTTGGGCCTCATATTCCCCAAGGGCGCGCGAAGGCACCCATCAATAAAGCGTAGCAGAGGATTCGTTTTTCCCTTGTCTCGGCTCACGAGGCCGAGCTTAGGATTAACCAAATCGTGCCAGACTTGGCAAAGATCGAAGATAAGTTGTTTCAAATGGTCAGGTAATCGAAACGTATTTTCGGGCGGATAGATGTCACTACAATCAACTGCTGCTTCTTCGCCCAAATCGATTTCTTGAATTCGCTTGTCGATCTCTCGTCGAGATTGCCAGAGGGATCTGATAAGCCAATCGTCTTCCCGATCTAATATTTCGTGCGGCTGAAACGCGTCCTCTGGCCCGTTTCCCTGCAACCAAGCGAAAGCCGAATCCGCGCCATGGAAAGCAGCGTATTCATCGTCTTCGTCGAACGTGATCTTCGCGGCGATCAAGACCGCAATGGCGCGATCCAAATGGTGGAGACTCGTGAGGAGACGTTCTCGATCTTCGCTTCCCTTATCGGAGCCGGTATACTGATCTATCGCTTCGGTTACGAGGTGAATGATTTTCCATTCTGTGGTGGCGGAAACCGGCTCGGTTCGCCTCTTAGCGCGAACCTCCTCCATGAAATCCTCTGGGCGGACCGGTAGAAGCTTGATCATTGCGCCGCCCTCATCGGGATTACGTTGCCGTTGCCCTTGTCAGCGACCAGCGCGCTGACGA
>MKVY01000030.1:0-1382 GCA_001899525.1 Rhizobiales bacterium 65-9 | reverse complement strand
CGACGATTCCCGCAAAGCTGCCCGAGACGTGGTTCAGCACCTTCTCAATGACGGGCAGATTGATGCCGAGCCGCGCCATGCCGGTCGCGACGGTGCGTCTAATGTCATGCAGTCGCCGGTCCGGGAGCGTGACGATCTCGGGATCGTCGCCTCGATCCGAAGCCTCTTTGCGAAGCAGCGCGAGTGCGAGTTCGTCCAGTCGGCGCTTAGCCTTCGAAAAGCCTGAGACCGCTGTCCGACCATTGGTCGTGAAGATGAGCCCGCGATCGCCGGCTATGATGGGGGCCGCTTCAATAATGGCGAGCGCCGGCGCGGACAGCAGGACGCCGTGCGCCACGCCATTCTTCGCGCGCTCGGCCGGGATGGCCCACAGGCGATTCTGCAGATCGAGTTCGCCCCGCGTGATGGATGCGACCTCGTCGCGTCGCTGGCCGGTCAGGATCACGAGCCGAACGAACGGCCCAAACGGCCATGTCAGCCTATCGCAGGCCTGCCAGATCGCGCGCAATTCGCGGTCGGCCAGCACCCGATCCCGCGACCTCTCCGCGGCCGGCTTCTGGATGCCAGCCGTCGGTGAGCTTGTGATGAGGCCGCGGCTGACGCACCAACCGAACAGCTTCTTCAGAAGCGCGAGCGTGCGGTTAGCCGCCATCGGCGCGCCCCGGTCGACGGCGGCGTCGATGATATTGAGCACGTCATGCCGCGTAATCGCATCGATCGACTTGCTAGCCCATTTTCCAGCGATCCCCCCCTTCTTCGCGACGAACGTCTTGGGATTGTCGGCCTCAGCCGGCTTTGTCGGATCCGGCGCCAAGCCGAGTTGAAGGGCCATCTTGCGCCATGTCCGACGCTGCTTCTCCTTCTTGGCGTAACGGTCGACAAAGAGGCGCGCGATCGCGCCAAAGGTCCTATCGTCAGCGCCGGATCGCGCGGCGGCCGCAGCTTGTTTCTTCGCCCCCCCGGATCGGTCCCGGCTTGCGCGGCGCGGAGGACGTCGCGTGCGGCCTCGCGCGCCAGTTCAAGCGTGAAACGCGGATAGGACCCGATCGTAAACTTCCGCGGACGGCCTGCGATTCTAAAGCGCGCGGCCCACGACTTCCGGCCCGATGACTGAACTATCAGATAGAGACCGGGCAGCAGGGCATCCGGAATCTCGAGCCGACGATCTGGGGCGGGCTGCTGCCGTTCGACGCCGAGAGCTGTGAGCGCCTTCATCACCGGGACCTGGAGGGTAACGCCGGGGTAACAAAGATCGGGTGTTAGGCGGCGTTATGAATTGCGGCTATCATATACTCGCAATTTGAAGTTGTTCAACGCGCATGGCCGTTTTTATTACGCGAAGCGTTACTGAGGGTTAGGTGTCTATATGCCAAAGGCGGCGG
>MKVY01000029.1:235104-248564 GCA_001899525.1 Rhizobiales bacterium 65-9 | reverse complement strand
TGCGCGTTGCTTCGAATTAAACCACATGCTCCACCGCTTGTGCGGGCCCCCGTCAATTCCTTTGAGTTTTAATCTTGCGATCGTACTCCCCAGGCGGAATGCTTAAAGCGTTAGCTGCGCCACGGGGAAGCAAGCTTCCCAACGGCTAGCATTCATCGTTTACGGCGTGGACTACCAGGGTATCTAATCCTGTTTGCTCCCCACGCTTTCGCACCTCAGCGTCAGTAATGGTCCAGTTGGCCGCCTTCGCCACTGGTGTTCTTGCGAATATCTACGAATTTCACCTCTACACTCGCAGTTCCACCAACCTCTACCACACTCAAGACTCCCAGTATCGAAGGCAGTTCCAGGGTTGGGCCCTGGGCTTTCACCCCCGACTTAAGAGTCCGCCTACGTGCGCTTTACGCCCAGTGATTCCGAGCAACGCTAGCCCCCTTCGTATTACCGCGGCTGCTGGCACGGAGTTAGCCGGAGCTTATTCTCCAGGTACTGTCATTATCATCCCTGGTAAAAGAGCTTTACAACCCTAAGGCCTTCATCACTCACGCGGCATTGCTGGATCAGGGTTGCCCCCATTGTCCAATATTCCCCACTGCTGCCTCCCGTAGGAGTCTGGGCCGTGTCTCAGTCCCAGTGTGGCTGATCATCCTCTCAGACCAGCTACTGATCGTCGCCTTGGTGAGCCGTTACCTCACCAACTAGCTAATCAGACGCGGGCCAATCCTTCGGCGATAAATCTTTCCCCGTTAGGGATTATCCGGTATTAGCTCAAGTTTCCCTGAGTTATTCCGAACCAAAGGGCATGTTCCCACGTGTTCCTCACCCGTCTGCCACTCACGTATTGCTACGCGCGTTCGACTTGCATGTGTTAAGCCTGCCGCCAGCGTTCGCTCTGAGCCAGGATCAAACTCTCAAGTTTGAGAGATTGTCCGGCTAGATCACGTCACGTCATTGACGGAGTGCACACATCGAATGACCTTTCGGCCATCCATGGTGTACTCAAAACGTGATCCGCCGAGTCTCATTGGTCGTCTTTCGACGACCCGCAAGAGCCTCGCCGTCCACGTTTCTCTTTCTTCCTATTCAGATGTCAAAGAGCAGCATCTTGCGATGCGAACGCCAGGCCGACGAATTCTCCTCCCAGCTATCGGCCGGGTGGCTTACGCTCCATTCGGAGAGAGTTCCGTCGCGCCCGAACCGCAGTAGCGGTCGGCGTCCAGTGGCGCGCTTATATGCCGGGGCTGATTTGAGTGTCAACAGCCGGGTTAAAGTTTTTTCGTCGGCTGTGAAAAAATCCTGCTTCGCAGCCGCCAAGAGCCTGAATCTGGAGTCGAAACGGGGAATTTCAAGGTTTCCAGCACCGATTTCCGGGACTTTTACGGCGGCGGCCGGGCGCCGGCGGTCCGGAGGCGGCTTCAGCCTTGCCGCCGCCATCTTCGAATGGTCATCGCGGCACGCGCCGCGGAATGTTGCATCCGAGATTCCAGCGGCGCATGGTTCACCATCGCCGAGCGTTCGCTCGCAACGAGTCCCGGAGACCCATGTCGGCTTTCGCCCAGCCAGCCGCGACAGGAAGAGCTGAATCGTCAGCCTGGCGCGGGCAGATCGCGCTCGCGCTCGGCCACGAGCCGGCGCTCGATCCGGCGGGGCAGAAAGATCCGCACGAACGGCAGGCGCTCAACCCGCGATGGCTCGCCGGCACCATCCTGACCGGGCTTGGCGGAGGCTCGCTCTTGGTCGCGGCGCTCGCGCTTTCGGTCGACAACGCCAGCGTCGCGCCAGAGCGGGCCGAGCGGCTCACGCAGACGAGCGGCCATGGCGCAGGCTCGGGCGGCGGCGCCCGTAAGGGCGACAAGCTTACCCGCGCGGTCGAGGCCGTTGGCGCGAAACAGAGCTTCCGCGCTCCCATGACCCTGAAGGTCGCCGACCGCGAGGTCATCAAGGTGCGCAACTTCGTGCGCGTCGCGACCACGCTCTCCACGGTGTCTGGACCGCTGGCCGCCGAGATCCCGCCCTTCAACGCCACCAAGCTGATGACCCAGGACACGTCCTCGGACCGCTCCCCGGAACCGGCGGTCGAGGCGGCCGACGCCGACGTGTCGCTGGTCAAGAGCGATCTCTCGGCGGCTCCCGCCGACGCGCTGGGCGATCAGGCGCTGAGCGACGTCGAGGTCGCGGCGCAGGTCGCCGAGGAGCGCCGCGCCATCCGCGACAGCGGCCGCCGCTATCTTCCGACGCCGGCGCAGACGCTGATGATGCGCACCATCCGCACCGGCGCAGGCGCGAGCGATCTTTCCTCCTATCTTCCGGCGCCCGCCGCCTCGCCCTTCTCCAACATCGAGGTGCGCGTCGTTCCCGAAAACGTCTCGAACCTGCTCAAGCGCGATCCCGACCAGGGCGATCCGGCGCTGGAGGAGCGCCCGATCCTGGTGCGGCGCGGAGACACGATCGAAAGCATCCTGCAAGCCAACGGCGCCAGCCCAGAGGAAATCCGCCTGATCGTCGCGGCGCTGTCCAAGAACGCGCGGAGCTACTCCGTGGCCGAGGGACGCACGATCCGGCTGCTGCTGTCGCCGGCGCGCGGCGGCCGCGCGCAAATCCTGCGCGCGACGGTGGCGAACGGCGAACAGATCGAGACGATGGCGGCGATCAACGACGATTTCGCCTATGTCAACGTCGCGCCAGCCAACGCCGGCGTGAAGCCCGCGAGACCGCAGAGCCAGGACGACGAGGACGAGGACGACGATGGAAGCGGCCTGCGCTTCTACAACGCCTTCTACGAAACGGCTCTGCGACAGCAAATCCCGCGCCCGATCATCGACGAACTGGTGCGCGTGTTCTCCAACGACGTGGACATGCAGCGGCGCGCGTCGCCGAGCGATTCCTTCGAGGCGTTCTTCACCGACGACGAGGGCGACCTCGACCTGATGCAGGCGGAGATTTCGGTCGGCGGCGAGACCTTCCGCTATTACCGTTATTCGAACCCAGACGAGAACTTCACCGACTACTACAACGAGCAGGGCAAGTCGGCGCGCAAGTTCCTGCTGCGCAAGCCGATCGCGGAGGGCGTGTTCCGCTCGCCTTTCGGCATGCGCTATCATCCGATCCTGCGTTATTCGCGACCGCATAACGGCGTCGACTGGGCGAACAAGATCGGCACGCCGATTCTCGCCGCCGGCAATGGCGTCGTCATCTCCGCCGGCTGGTCCTCAGGCTATGGCAAGCACACGGAAATCCAGCACGCCAACGGCTATGTCACGACCTATTCGCACCAGTCGGGCTTCGCGAACGGCATTACCGCTGGCGCGCGGGTCCGGCAGGGACAGGTGATCGGCTATCTCGGCAGCACCGGCCTCTCCACCGGCCCGCATCTGCACTATGAGGTGAAGATCAACGACAGCTTCGTCGACCCGATGAAAATCCGCCTGCCGCGCGGCAAGGAGCTCGCCGGGAGGTCGCTGGAAGAATTCCAGCGTTATCGCGACCAGGTGGACGAGCTGATCCAGAAGGCGCCCGGCGTCACGCCGAAACTCGCTCAGGCGTCGCGTTAAACGCAACCCATGCCGTCGCCCGCCGCGCGCTGCGCGGCGGCGCAACCATGCTAGAGGGCGGCTGACCGTCCCGCTCCGCCTTCCTCGCTCCTCCTTCCCTGCTCGGCCTCCCGTCGCATGCTTTCCCTCGCCGCGCTCGTCATTCCCGTTTTCGCTCTCATCGGGCTCGGCTATGCGGCGCGCGTCACGCGCTATGTCAGCGACCGCACCGGCGACGGGCTTTCCGAATTCATTTTCGCCGTCGCGGTGCCGATGCTGATCTTCAAGACGCTGTCGAGCGCTACGCTGCCAGCCGCGCAGCCCTGGGGCTACTGGATCTCCTATTTCGCGGGCGTTTTCATCGTGTGGGGCCTCGCGACATTCGCCGCGGGCCGGCTCTTTCATCTCAGCCAGGCCGAATCGACGGTGGCCGGCTTCGTCGCAGGACAGGCGAACACCGTCATGATGGGCATTCCGATGATTCTCGCGGCGTTCGGCGAGGACGGCGCGGCGCCGCTGTTCCTGCTCATCGCGATCCATCTGCCGATCGTCATGAGCGTCGCGACGGTCCAGATCGAGGGCCGCAACGCCCATCTCGGGCAAACCTTCGCGAAGCTGGCGCGCAATCCGATCGTCGTCGCGGTCATCGCGGGCGCAGTGGCGCGCCTCATCGGCTATTCGCCATCCGGCGTGATCAAGACCGTCGTCGATCTCCTCGCGCAGGCGAGCACGCCTTGCGCGCTGTTCGCCATGGGCGTGGCGCTGCATCGCTACGGCCTCCGAGGCGGCTGGAGGCTGCCCGCGCTTGTCACGGCGCTGAAGCTGGCCGTGCATCCGCTCATCGTCTTCGTTCTGGCGCGGCACGTCTTCTCGATGCCGCCGGTCTGGTCGGGCGTCGCGGTTCTGTTCGCCTCGTGTCCCTGCGGCGTGAACGCCTATCTGTTCGCGGAGCGCTACAAGGCTGGAGCGAGTCTCGCCTCCTCGTCCATCGCCATCTCGACGAGCCTGTCGATCGTGAGCATCGTGTTCTGGCTCTGGATGCTCGGCGTCCATCTCAACTGACGCTCGCGCGAGCCGCGCGGCGGCGGCACTCAATTTTGCGGTCGCGGCGGCAGTCCGATCATGCGGCGAATGTCCGCCGGCGTCGCGCCGCCCGCGCGCAGATCCCGCAGGCTCGCCGCGCCGAGGCTCTTCGACAGCTTCGCGCCTGAGTCGTCGAGCACGAGCCGGTGATGCGCATAGAGCGGCGCGGGCAGGCCGAGCAGCTCCTGCAACAACCGCTGGACGCCCGTCGCGTGATAGAGATCGCGGCCGCGGATCACATGCGTCACGCCCTGCAGCGCGTCGTCCACCACGACCGCGACATGATAGCTCGTCCCGATGTCCCTGCGCGCCACGATCACGTCGCCCCAGAGCGCCGGATCGACCGGAACCGCAGCCGGCGCGCCGACCGAATCAATCTCGGTCCATGTCAGCGCGCCGGACGCAAGCTGCGCCGCGCGCGCGTGGTCGAGACGCCAGGCGCCGCCGTCGCCGCGCGCCAGCCGCGCGCCGATCTCGCTTCGCGGGCGCGTCCTGCAGGTTCCCGGATAGAGCGGCGCGCCGTCAGGATCGCGCGTCCAGAGCGAGCCGCTCGCGCGCTCCTTCTCCGCCACGGCCTGCGCGATGTCGGATCGCGTGCAGACGCAAGGATAGACGCAGCCGCCGCCTTTCAGGCGCGCAAGCGCGCCGGCATAGTCGGCCATATGTTGCGACTGTCGCCGCACGGGCTCTTCCCAAGCCAGGCCGAGCCAACGCAGATCGTCGAAAATTCCCGCGACGAACTCCTCGCGCGCGCGGGCCGCGTCGATGTCCTCGATCCGCAGCAGGAAGCGCCCTCCCGCGCGCTCGGCCGCCTCGAAATTAAGAATCGCGGACAGAGCATGGCCGAGATGCAGCCAGCCGTTCGGGCTTGGCGCGAAGCGGAAGACGGCTCTAGAGTCGATCGTCATCAATGGCGCCACGCGGATATAAGCCCCGCAGCGGCCTTATCAGGAGAGAAAGGGCGCGGGAAAGGTCATGACGACGCGCACGCTTCGACGCGCCTCCGCGGCGCCGGCCGCCGTTTTGCTCATAGAACATGACGACCATGTCGCGCGCGGCCTCGCGCATCTGTCGGACGCCTGCGCGGTGATGAACCGGATCATTCCGCTGTCCGGAGCGATCCCGCTGCGGCGGCGCGCCGGCGGCTTCGAGGGGCTTGCGAACATCATCGTCTCGCAGCAGGTGTCCGTCGCCAGCGCCAACGCCATCTGGGCGCGCGCGCAAAGCATCTTCGCTCCGCTGTCGCCGGAGACGATTCTCGCCGCGACGGACGCCGCGATGATCGAGGCCGGCCTGTCGCGGCCGAAGCAGCGGACGCTGCGGGCGATCGCCGAAGCTGTCTCCTCCGGCGCGCTGCCGCTCGATGCGCTGCATGAGAAGGACGTCGCCGAGATCCGCGCGCTGCTGACGGCGGTGAAGGGAATCGGCCCATGGACCGCCGACATCTACGCCATGTTCTGCCTCGGCCATGCCGACGCCTTCGCCGCCGGCGATCTCGCGCTGCAGGAAGCGGCGCGCATCGCCTTCAACAGGCGCAAGCGGCCTGACGAGAAGCAGCTTCTCGCTCTGGCGCGGCGCTGGGCGCCGTGGCGCTCTGTCGCCGCGCGCGTGCTGTGGGCGTATTACAAGGTTCAAAAGAGCCGGGAGGGACTCGCCTGATCAGCCCTTCGCCGCCTTCAGCGCCGCCTCGAAGCCGGCGCGAACGAGCTGCTGATCGTTCTGGATGCAGACGATCTGGTAGCCGGCCTCGACAAGCTGCCGCGCGCGCTGCGGCGACGCGCCGTAAGCGCAGGCGACCTTGCCGGCCTTGCGCACGCGCCGGCCGATGTCAGCCATCGCGTTGAAAACCAGATCGCTTCCGCCGTCGATCGTCGCGCCGTCGCTCAAGGCGACCGAAATATCCGACGGGCCGGTGAGGACGCCGTCGATTCCGGGAACGGCCATGATGTCGTCGAGCGCCGCCATCGCCTCCTTCGTCTCGCACATGGCGATGGCGAGCGTGAAATCATTGGCGCTCTTCAGATAGTCGGGCATCGACAGGCCGCTCAGGGCGAGGGCGCGGGACGGGCCCCAGCTTCGCTCGCCGATTGGCGGCAGCTTCGCGAACGAGGCGAACAGCCGCGCATCGGCGACCGTGTTGATCATGGGCGCGACCACGCCCGCCGCGCCGGCGTCGAGCAGGCGCGAGGCCATCGCGAAATCGCCGACAGCGATGCGGCCGAGGCACGGCTTGCCGGCAAGCGTCACCTCCGACACGCCGGCGAGCGACGACGCGAAATCATGAAACCCGTGCTGCTGGTCGAGCAGAACGGCGTCGAAACCGGCGCGCGCCATCAAGCCGGGGATCAGCGGGTCGGTCATGCCGCACCAGCCGAGCCAGATCGGCTTTCCCGCTTTCAGGAGATCAGGGAGCGCGGCGATCGGCGACGGCATGGCGATCCTCAAAGGCGATCATGTGTTCGGCTGCGGACAATGGCCAAAACAAAGGCCGGGACAAGCCCGGCCCTCATCACACGGCGTTGCGGGCGACGCACAGCCGCCATCCGCAGCCCCGGAAACGGTCACGCGCCCTTCTGAATCTCGCTGGCGGCCTGGCCCATCAGCTCGTCCATGGTGCGACGGATCTGGTGGTCGCTCTCCGTGACGCCGGCGGCGTCGAAGTCCTTACGGACCTTGCGAAACACATCGTCGTCGCCCGCCTCCTGGAAGTCGGCCATCACGACCTCCTTGGCGTAGGCGTCCGCGTCGGCGCCGATCCGGCCGAGCTTCTGCGCAGCCCAGAGTCCGAGCAGCTTGTTGCGCCGGGCCGTCGCCTTGAAACGCAATTCCTCATCATGGGCGAATTTCTTCTCGAAGGCGTCCTTGCGATCGTCCATGCCGGAGGTCATCTGGTTCTCCAAAGGAAAAGGGCAGCCCGCATATAGCGGCGCTGAGAAGGCGACGCCAGAGCGCAGCGCGACGCGCCCATGGAAAGGCCGCTCCGGCTCACCGGAACAGCAACGCCTGCCAGCCGACCAGCGGGGTCAGCACCGCGCCCGTCGCCGCCAGCCAGAAAGCCAGCCGTGGCGCAAGCCCGACGGCAGACAGCGCCAGCGCGGGCGCGGTGACCGCCAGGAAGGGCGGCGTCGCGAAGAAAAGGGGAATCATGTCGTCCGGTCCGGCGCCCCCGCCGGACCGGACGACGAGCTGAACCGTCCATAGCCAATACACGGCCTGCGCGGACGCCAGCAGGAACGCAGCGACGCGCAGGGCGACGGCGGAAAGCCCCGGAAGGAAGCGGTTTTGGGACAAGCGTCCTGGCGGCGGGTTGTCTGGCGAGGCGTTGAACATAGTTCATTTGACAATGCCCGGCGTCGCGCTTCGGTGCGAAGCCGCACCCCGTCAGCCGCTCCGCCCGAAGAGTCGCCCGGTCGGCGCGTCAGATCCTCCGTCCTTGCGCGCCATCACCGAAAGGCCATATGGGGATAGTAGGATCACGTCCGTTGTCTGTCGCCCACCCTTCGTCTACCGTCTCCCGAGGGGTTCCTATGCGCCACCCGCTCGACCGCAGGCCCGACAGCGCGCCCACCATGAAGGCCCCCGCTCAATGGATTTCACCAAACCACGGTACATCCCGATGAATCGTCGCCGACGCATTTACGAAGGCAAGGCCAAGGTCCTCTATGAGGGACCGGAGCCCGGCACCCTGATCCAGCATTTCAAGGACGACGCCACCGCCTTCAACGCCAAAAAACATGAGGTGATCGACGGCAAGGGCGTGCTGAACAACCGCATCTCGGAATATGTCTTCACGCATCTCAACAATATCGGCGTGCCGACCCACTTCATCAAACGGCTGAACATGCGCGAGCAGCTGATCCGCGAGGTCGAGATCATTCCGCTCGAGGTGGTGGTGCGGAACGTCGCGGCCGGTTCGCTGGCGACGCGGCTGGGCCTCGAAGAAGGCACTCAGCTTCCACGCTCGATCATCGAATTCTATTACAAGAGCGACAAGCTGAACGATCCGATGGTTTCGGAAGAGCACATCACCGCCTTCGGCTGGGCGACGCCGCAGGAGATCGACGACATCATGGCGCTCGCCATCCGGGTCAACGACTTCCTCTCCGGCATCTTCCTCGGCGTCGGCATCCGCCTCGTCGACTTCAAGATGGAGACGGGCCGGCTGTGGGAAGGCGAGATGATGCGAATCGTCGTCGCCGACGAGATCAGCCCCGATTCGTGCAGGCTGTGGGACATCAAGTCGAACGACAAGCTCGACAAGGACCGTTTCCGCCGCGACATGGGCGGGCTGGTGGAAGCCTATTCCGAGGTGGCGCGCCGACTCGGCATCATGAGCGAGAACGAGCGGCCGACCCATACCGGGCCGAAGCTGGTCCAGTGACCGCGACCCTCCGCTAAAAAACAAGGCCCCGCGAGGGGCCTTTTTCATGTCGCCGCGGCGCAGCCTTCGATCGCTTGCCGGCGATCACTTGCCTGAGAAGACGGCCGCGCCATAGACCAGTTTCGCGCTCTGCTTCGGCAGTTTCTCGGCCAGACCCATCATGCGCTCGCGCCGGTCCATCTCCGACCACACGTCCTCCGGCGCGATTCCGGAAGCCGCCCACAACACCACCAGATTATAGATGAGATCGGCGCTCTCCGCGATCACCGCGGTGCGGTCGCCCTTCACGGCGTCCAGCCCGACCTCGACCGCCTCTTCCCCGACCTTCTTCGCCATTTTGGCGATTCCGCCGGCCATGAGGCGCGCGGTGCGCGAATGCGCCGGATCGGCCACCCGCGCCTGGCGCACGCCTTCATAAAGTCGGTCAATGGCGTCATTCATCAATGGCAGCTTACCGCAGGATCATGAATCGATAATTACAATTTTGCCGGCTTATCACATGCGCAGTCGAATTCAATGTCTTCTCGGCACCCGCGCGCCGGCTTTTCCTTTCCTTCCCAGCGCTGGCCGACGGCCCGCAGGGCGGCGAGGCGCGCGCCGCACAAATGAAATCCATCACAGAAATCGGGTGGCGCCGGCGAGGCGATTGGTTCACTGCGACGCGATGGATACGGACATCTCGCCATGAAGCGCCGCGACTGGCTCATGCTGCTGGCGTTGTCGATCCTGTGGGGCGGCTCCTACCTCTTCATCCGCGTCGCGGTGGCCGAGATCACGCCGCTCACCCTGGTCTTCGCCCGCGTCACCATCGCCGCGACGGCGCTCGGGATCTGGCTGACGGCGACCGGGGAGCATCTTCCGCGCGGCGGCCGCGTGTGGCTGGCGCTCGCCGGCATGGGCCTGCTCAACAACATCATTCCCTTCAGCCTGATCTTCTGGGGCCAGATCGAAATCGGCGCCGGGCTGGCCGCCATCCTCAATGCGACGACGCCGCTGTTCACGGTGCTCGCGGCCCACGTTCTGACGCAGGACGAAAAGCTTTCCCCCGCCAAGATCGCGGGCGTGTTCCTCGGGCTGGCCGGCGTCGCGGTGATGATCGGCCCGCAGGCGCTCGCCGGTCTCGACCGCTCGGTCGCGGCCCAGATCGCCTGCCTCGGGGCCGCCCTCTCCTACGGGCTGGCGAACATCTATGGCCGGCGCTTCAGGACGATGCCGATCACGCCCATCCAGACCGCGTTCGGAACGCTCGCGGCGAGCGCCGCGCTGATGCTGCCGATTGCCGCCGGGATCGACCGTCCGTGGACGATGGCCCCGCCGGGCGTTGCGGCGCTTTCCGCTCTCTGCGCGCTCGCGCTCCTGTCGACGGCCGTGGCCTATATCCTGTTCTACAAGATCCTGAGCAGCGCCGGCGCGACCAGCATCTCGCTCGTGACCTTTCTCATTCCTCCGGGCGCGATCCTGCTCGGGGCGATCGTGCTCGGCGAGCGGCTCGAGGCGCGGCACATCATCGGCATGGCCTGCATCGGCGCCGGGCTGGCGGCGATCGACGGTCAGATCATCAGGCGCATCAAAGGCGCGCCACGCGATCCTCAGCGCGCCGCATAAGGCGCGAACAGCTTCGCCACGTCGCGATAGACCTGACGCTTGAACGGCACGACGAGATCGGGCGCGGCGTCCAGCCGCTCCCAGCGCCATTCAGCGAATTCCGGCTTGGCGCCATGATCGGGCGTATCGATGTCGATCTCGCGCTCGTCGCCGACGAAGCGGAACGCGATCCATTTCTGCGCCTGCCCGCGGAAACGCCCCCTCCAGGATTTGCGCAGCATCGGCTGGGGCAGGTCATAGACCAGCCATTCCGGCGCCTCCGCGAGAAACTCGACGCTCGAGACATTCGTCTCCTCGCGCAGCTCGCGCGCCGCCGCGGCGAGGGGCTCCTCGTCTCCGTCAATGCCGCCCTGAGGCATCTGCCAGGCGTATTTCTCGCGCCGCCCCAGCCCGAGCCGACGCCCCATGAAAATCCTTCCCGACGGATTGAAGAGGGCAATGCCGACGCAGGGCCGGTACGCGGAGAGATCAGCCGGCAGGCCGGCGGCCGCCGGGGTCATGATGCGGTTTTGCGCGCGGCGACGACGCCGGTCACCGGCGCAAGCACGATGCCTTTCGCCTCCAGCGTTTTCGCCCAGCGCGCGAGACGGTCGATGGTGACGGGAAGAGCGCTCGCCGCCCCGATGGCGTAGCCGCGGTCGCGAGCGGTCTGTTCGAGCTTCGCCAGTTCGCGATCGATCGCTTCCGCGCGGAGCGTCGAATCGATCACGGCGTCGGCGCGCGCGGCCTGCCCCTTCAGCGCGTCGGCGCTCGCGACAAGACGCGAGCGGTTGGAGGAGCCGTCGTCGAACAGCAGCAGCCCCCGATCGGCGACGTCCTTCACCACCGGGCGCAGCGCCGTTTCCTGCGCCGTGAATTTCGCGCCCATGAAATTGACCACCCCGACATATCCCTGAATCCGGCTCATCACCCAATGGAGCTTGTCGAGATTATCGGCGTCCGAGACGCCGACGCGCAAGGTGTGAGGACCCGGGTCGTTGTCCGGATAATCGAAAGGCTCCATCGGCGCCTGGAGGAAAAGCTCGTGACCTGTGTCGCGGGCGCGCTGAACCAGGCGGTCGAGATCGCCGCCATAGGGCGCGAACGCCACCGAAATGGGACCCGGCAGCTTGGAGAGGGCGTCGCTGGTGGCCTGCTGGCTGACGCCGAGCCCGCCGACGAGAATGGCGATGCGCGGCTTGCCGTCGCCGGCGAAGGGGCGCGCATAAGCCTGCGCCGGCCGCGTTCCGTCGGGGCCGATGCGGGGCAGCGCGCCATAGCGGGATTTCTCGAGCAGCATGCGGTCGGGCGCGGCGATCGCCGACGCGCCCTGCTGGTCGATCCTGATCACCATCGACTGGGGCGCGCCCGCGCCGCCGCCGCGAATGACCGTGACCCCGGACGCGGTCTCCATCTCCTGCGCGTTCATGACGGGCCTCTCGGCCGCTTCAGCGGGCGCGGGTTCTTTTTTCTCCGGGGCGGCTGGGGGAGCGACAGGCGCGGCCGGCGGCGCGGCGCGCGCGATCTCGGCCACGGCGACGCGCCCGTCCCCGCGCGCGAACCAGAGCTGAGCGGCGGCGACAATCGCCAGCACGCCCGCCAGCGCGCCAAACGCCGTTCGCGCCGACACGACGAAGCGGCGACGTTCGCTCGGCTCGCTTCGCCCGAGCGGTCGGGTCAGGTCGTCGGCGGCGAGGTCGCTCACGGTTCCCTGCAGGTCTTCAGACCATCGAATCGACGGACGCGGGCGCCGTCATGGCGCCGCCGCCACTCGATCCGGTTATGGTAAACAGAGCGTTAAAACGCGCGCCGGAAACGGGGTTATTTTACCTTTCGTTCACAAAACCGGATGCGGTTGTTGAAGGGGTCGGTCACCTGCACCTGCCAGCCCCAATCCACCTCATCGAGCCCCGGCTTGTTGTGGCGATAATCCTTCGCCCTGATCTCGCGATGGAAGGCGGCGACGCCGCGCATCTCGACGAAGCATGTCGATCCCGGCGTCGCGTCGCCATGATGCTCGCTCAAATGCAGCTTCAGGCCGGCGCGGGAGACCTGCATGTAGAGCGGAAAATTCTCGCCGAAGCGATGCTCCCAATCGACCGAGAAGCCGAGCCAGTCGCAATAGAATTCGCGCGCCTTGTCGAGCGCGAAAATGCGGAAGATCGGAATGGCCTCATCAAAGCGGAACGGCTCGGGCGACGCCTCCGGCGGCCCGTCCGTCGCGGCGGCGATCTTCGCGGCGAGCACGTTCCAGTCGTCGAGGCCGAACTGTCGCGCGACGAGTTCGAGGCTTTCACTGTGGGAGATGGCGACCTGTCTGGCGGCAAGCTGCTCGCGCAGCGCCTTCGCCATCGCCTTGGCGTCTTCAAACGTTCTCATGATCGATCCTTCGCGATCGGCGAACAGGATGTCGGCGCCCGCATTGCCGATCCGCTCGCCTCTCGAAGGGATCAGTCTTAAAATGATCGACGCATTCACCTCGCCAGATGGCGCGGGCGGCCGGCTGCGTCGGGCCGAGGCGAGTTAGGATCGTCGCGCGCGGCGAGTCAACGCATCTCTTCAGGCGACGTGTGAAAGCGATCCAGAAAGCGGCGCGCCCGCGGCAGCGGATCGCACAGAAACTGCGCCGGCTCGCGCAGCCACAGGCCGTCGATCATTCTCGATTTCGCTTCCGAGACGAGCGCCTCTCGCGGCAAGCGCTTGAGCGTCGCGTCCCAGCCGGGCCAGAGGCGCCGCGCGGTCCGCCATTCATGGTCGAGAAAGCGGCCCCGATCCGAATAGCCGTGATAGTCGAAAACCCGGCCGCCCCGGCTGACGAAGATATGATTGCCGACAAAGCCCGTCGCCGGCCTGATCCATTCGACATCCCAATCGTCGCCGCG
>MKVY01000029.1:228968-235064 GCA_001899525.1 Rhizobiales bacterium 65-9 | reverse complement strand
CATGCGAAAAAGACTCGGTCCGGCAGCGCCCAGCGCTTGACCTGATCGCGCTTGGAATAGCCGGCGGTCCTGACCTGATACATGCAGCCGACCCGAGTGCTGTGCGTATGCTTTCCGACGCTGAAACAAAAACGCCGCCGGCCCTGCGGACGGCGGCGTCGAAAACCGGCGGAGCGCCGATCAGTTCTCTTTCGGCTTCTCGGGCGAGTCGGCCGGAACGGCGGTCGGCGCCGGCGGGGGCGTCATGACCTCGGCCTTCGGCGCGATCGGCTTCTCGATCTTCCCGCGCAGCAGATCGAACGCATAGATGAGTTGCTTGTCCTTGCTGGCGTCCGGCGGGACGTAAGAGGACGAACCAGACTTCTCCTCGCCCTGGCTGTTGGTGAGATGGCCGCGCAGGCTCGACTCGCCGCGCTGCTCGTCCCTGCCCTTCAACTCGTCGGGAACGTCCTGCTGGATGATCACGTCAGGCGAGATGCCCTTCGCCTGAATCGAGCGGCCGGACGGCGTGTAGTAGCGCGCCGTCGTCAGGCGCACCGCGCCGGCGGAGCCGATCGGAATGATCGTCTGCACCGATCCCTTGCCGAAGGAGCGCGTGCCGATCAGCGTCGCCCGCTTGTGATCCTGCAGGGCGCCGGCCACGATTTCCGACGCCGAGGCCGATCCGCCATTGATGAGCACGACCACGGGCTTGCCCTTGGTCAGATCGCCCGGCTTGGTCTTGGCGTTGAAGCGCTGCGTCTCGTCGGCGTTGCGGCCGCGCGTCGAGACGATCTCGCCGCGGTCGAGGAAGGCGTTGGCGACCGAGATCGACTGGTCGAGCAGGCCGCCCGGATTGTTGCGGAGGTCGATGACGAAGCCCTTCAGCTTGTCGGCGGGAACCTCGCTCATCGCCTTTTCGATGCCGCGGCGAACGCCGTCGAACGTCTGCTCGTTGAACGTCGTGACGCGAATGACGGCGACGTCGTCGTCGATGCGCGTGCGCACGGCCTGCACCGTGATGGTGTCGCGCTTCAGGGTGACGTCGAGCGGATCCTTCCGGCCCTGCCGGACGATACGCAGGACGACCTCGGTGCCGACCGCGCCGCGCATCTTGTCGACAGCCTGGTTGAGGGACAGGCCCTGCACCTGCTCCTTGTCGATATGGGTGATGATGTCGTTCGCGAGAATTCCAGCGCGCGCGGCGGGCGTGTCGTCGATCGGGGACACGACCTTGATCAGCCCCTCCTCCATCGTAACCTCGATGCCGAGGCCGCCGAACTTGCCCTGAGTCGACTGCTGCATGTCGCGATGGGCCTTCGCATCGAGGTAACTCGAATGCGGATCGAGCGATGACAACATGCCGTTGATGGCGGCCTCGATCAGCTTCGATTCGTCCGGCTTCTCGACATAATCCGAGCGGATGCGCTCGAACACGTCGCCGAACAGCGACAGCTGGCGATAGGTCTCCGAGGACGCCGCGACGGCGGACGTGCTGGACAGGAGTCGCGTCTGCGAGCCGAGCGTCACGACGCCGGCTCCCAGAACGGCGCCGACCATGAGATAAGCGATCTTGCGCATTATCCGCGAACCTTCCCGTTATCCGACCGGGCCCACCATGGGCTCGGGTCTATGGACGTCCCATCCTTCCGGAACTCGACATACAGGGCGGATTTTCCATCCGGCCCGGCGCCGCTTCCGGAGCCCATCGCAGCGACAGGCTCTCCGGCCAGTACAAACTGACCAGGATCGACCGTGATCCGCTCCATGCCAGCCAACACGATATAGTATCCGCCGCCGGCGTTCAGGATCAAGAGTCTGCCGAAAGATCGGAACGGCCCCGCGAACGCGACCCAGCCGTCCGCCGGCGCCGTCACGACCGCGCCCGGCCGCGTCTCGATCGACTGTCCGCGCGCCGGCGCGCCCGTGTCGTCGACAAGGCCGAAACTGCTCTTCACAGCGCCTTCGACAGGCCATTGCAGGGTTCCGCGCGCATCCGCGAAGGCGATTTTGGGAGAAAGACGGGCCGGATCGCGCATGGCGAGCGAGGCGAGGCGACCCTGCTCCTCGCGCTTGCGCGCCTCCTCGGCGCGCCGCGCCTGATCGGCCTGGCGCATCGCCGCGAGCGCGTCGCTCTCGATTTTTTGAAGGAGTTCGCGCAGCGTGCCGGCCTGCTTTCCGAGATCGGCGGCGCGGCGCGCCTCGTCGCCGAAGGCCTGCTCGCTCTTTTTCAGCTCGGACTGGCGCGCGTCGATCAGCGCCGCCAGCCGCACCCTGTCGCCGGCGAGCGTCTCGACCTCGCCGGCGATGCGCGTGCGCTCGAGGCCGATCGCCTCCTTGAGCCGCACGAGATCGCCCAGGTCCTTCGCGAGCGCCTCCGTCTCCGCGCGCAGATCGGGCACGACCGCGCCGAGCGCGATCGAGGCGCGCACCGCCTCCAGGATGTCCTGCGGCCTCACGAAGATCGCCGGCGGGGGCTTGCGGCCCATGCGCTGAAGCGCCGCCAGAACGTCGCCGATGAGGCCGCGCCGCGCCTGCAGCGACTGGCGGATCGCCGTTTCGCTGGTCTGAAGCGCCGCCAGCCTGGCCTCGATCGCCGACAGACGCTGCTCCACCTCGCGCATGCGCTCGGCGGTGGACAACAGCTCCGTATTCAGGCGCGCCCGGTCGCCGCGGATGGACGCGATCTCGCTTTCGAGGCGGGCGCGCGCGGCGGCGTTGTCGCGGATCGCCGTCTCGATGGTCTCGAGCTCCTGCTGGCGCCGGCGTCGCTCGTCGGCGAAGGAGGGTTGCGCGTCCGCCTGCTCGGCCGGCGGCGGGCGCGGCGGCGCATCCTGCGCAAGCGCAGGCGCGGCGGCGATGACCGCGGAGAGAAGCAGAAGCCGAGTCGTCATTCGCCGCGATGGTAGGGGTGGCCGGCCAGGATTGTCATCGCCCGATAGAGCTGCTCGGCGGCGAGAATGCGCACGATCTGGTGCGGAAAGGTGGCGGCCCCGAAACACCAGACCGAAACGGCCCGCCGGCGCACATCCTCCGACAGGCCGTCGGCGCCGCCGATCGCGAACGCCAGCGTCTTGCCCCCGGAATCGCGTCTCTCGCCCAGCCAGCCCGCGATCTTCTCGCTCGGCCAGGAGAGTCCGCGCTCATCGAAGCAGACGAGAGGCGAACCGCCCGCGGCGCGCGCGATCGCCGCGGCCTCCTGCGCCTTGCGCTCCTCCGGCCTCGCGGCGCGGGATTCCGGGATTTCAACGACGTCAGGACCAGAGAAGCCCAATGCGCGGCCGGCGTCCGCGGCGCGCCTTGTGTAACGGGCGACAAGCTCCCGCTCGGGGCCGTCCTTCATGCGGCCCACCGCAACCAAACTCAACCGCATGGCCTGGCGAAATCAGACGGCCCGGCGCTCGCCGGGGCGGTCCTCGCCCCATAATTTCTCAAGGTTGTAGAAGGCGCGCACTTCCGGCCGGAAGACATGGACGATCACATCACCGGCGTCGACCAGCACCCAGTCCGCGTGCGGCAATCCTTCGATGCGGATGTCCGTGCGGCCATGCGCCTTCAAATCCTCCACCACCTTTTCGGCGATGGCGGCGACGTGCCGGTTGGACCGTCCTGAAGCGATGATCATGGCGTCGGCGATGGATGAACGGGCCGTCAAATCGATCTGGACGATTTCCTCGGCCTTCATTTCAGCAAGACTGTCCATCGCCAGCGTCGCTGAATGATCGGCGGCGAGCGCCTGAGCGCCTGCGGCCGGATGAAGCGGACGAACCGCCGCTTCCTGGGAAGACAATGTGGTCAGGCTTCAGCCTCCCGGTTGCCAGCGCACGGAGCGTGCGCCGCGATTCCTAACATAATGTGACGCCCCGTCCCATTTCAACGCGCCGTCCGATTGTGGTTAGCGGCCCTCGCCCGGCGAAGGGCCGTCGAGGACAAAAACGACCGGCGGCAATGCAGGAACGTCCAGGCCGGCGGCGGAGTTCCTGGCAGTTCCGCGGCCTCTGCCTCCGGCACACGCCAGCGGCCAAGCGCGAGCGCCGCGCGGGACTGGGTCGCGCGCAGCGTCGCCCCGGGCCGGTCGAACACGGCGATGGGAACCATCGAGGCGATGCGCCGCCAGCCGCCCCAACGGCTGAACTGGATGAGATTGTCGGCGCCCATGAGCCAGACGAAGCGCACCGTCGGCGCGCGCCGCCTCAAAGCCGCGATGGTGTCGACCGTGTAGTGCGTTCCCAGTTCGCGCTCGACGCCGGACACATGGATGAGGGGATGGCGCGCCAGCGCGCGGCAGGCGGCGATGCGCTGCTCGAGCGGCGGCAGGGCGTGATTGTCCTTCAACGGATTGCCCGGCGTGACCAGCCACCAGACCGCGTCAAGATTCAGCCGATTCAGCGCGGTCAGCGAGATCAGCCGATGCGCGTCATGCGGGGGGTTGAACGAGCCGCCGAGCAGGCCGATGCGCTGGCCGCTTCCGTGCGGGGGAAGGATCGGAACTACGCGCATCGCCAGGGAAAGCGCGCGCGCGCGCCGCGATCGCATGATCGACCATTCATGAGCAGATTCATGCGCAGCGCGATTACGGCCTCACCTGCCCCGACCCGCGCACGCGGTATTTGAACGAGGTCAGTTGCTCGACGCCGACCGGGCCGCGCGCATGCATGCGGCCGGTGGCGATGCCGATCTCGGCGCCGAAGCCGAACTCGCCGCCGTCGGCGAACTGCGTCGAGGCGTTGTGCAGCACGATGGCGGAATCGACCTCGCGCAGAAACCTCTCCGCCGCGGCCGTGTCATTGGTGACGATCGAATCGGTGTGATGCGAGCCATAGGTCTCGATGTGATCGATCGCCGCGTCGAGATCATCGACGACGCGCACGGCGATGATCGCGTCGAGATACTCCGTGCGCCAGTCCTCCTCGGTCGCGGAGGTCACGCGCGCATCGACGGCCCGCGTCGCCGCGTCGCCGCGCACGGCGCAGCCCGCATCGAGCAGCATCGCGACCAGCGGCTTCAGATGCGTCGAAGCGACGGCGCGATCGACCAGCAGCGTTTCGGCCGAGCCGCAGACGCCAGTGCGGCGCATCTTGGCGTTGAGGACGATCTCCTTCGCCATCGCGAGATCGGCGGCGGCGTGGACATAGACGTGGCACAGCCCTTCGAGGTGCGCGAACACCGGCACGCGCGCCTCCTGCTGCACGCGCGCGACGAGGCTCCTGCCGCCGCGCGGCACGATCACGTCGATATTTCCATCAAGCCCGCGCAGCATCTCGCCCACGGCGGCGCGATCGCGCGTCGGAACGAGCTGGATGGCGGCGCGGGGAAGGCCGGCCTTCTCCAGCCCGTCCGCCATCGCGGCAGCGATTTCGGAGGAGGTGCGGAAACTGTCGGAGCCGGCGCGCAGGATGGCGGCGTCGCCGGCCTTGAGGCACAGCGCGCCCGCGTCGGCGGTGACGTTCGGCCGGCTCTCGAAGATTACGCCGACAACGCCGAGCGGCGTCGCGACGCGCTCGATGACCAGACCATTGGGCCGCGCGAACGTCGCGAGCGCGCGGCCGACGGGATCCTCGAGCGCGGCGACCTCCTCGACCGCGACGGCGATCCCTTCAAGGCGTTTGTCGTCCAAAGTCAGCCGGTCGATGAAGGAGCCGGCGACGCCCGAGGCCGTCGCGTCGGCGACATCCTGCGCGTTGAGCGCGAGAATGCGCTGCGCTCTGATGCGGATCGCGGCGGCCATCGCATGGAGCGCCTCATTTTTTTGAGCCGGAGACGCGAGCGCCAGCGCGCGCGCCGCGGCGCGCGCGGCGCGGCCGAGCCGCGCCATCGTCGCGGCAAGGCTTTCTTCGTTGGCCGCCGTGCGGATCGCCGCGCTGCTCACGGGCTTCTCCTGAACTAAAGGGCCGCGCCCCTTACTCTCCGCCGAGCGCCATGTCATCCCGATGGATCATCTCGGCGCGGCCAGAATAGCCAAGGATCGCCTCGATGTCGCGCGACGAACGGCCGGCGATCAGCGTCGCCTGCGCCGCGTCATAGGCGACGAGGCCGCGTCCGACTTCGTCGCCGCCGGGGCCGCGGATCGCCACCGCGTCGCCGCGATCGAAGGCGCCTTCGACCCGCACGACGCCG
>MKVY01000029.1:224791-228934 GCA_001899525.1 Rhizobiales bacterium 65-9 | reverse complement strand
ATCCATTTCTTGCGCGCGGTGACGGGATTGGAGGGCGTCAGAAACCAGGTGCAGCGCTCGCCCGCCGTGATCGCGGCCAGCGGATTCATGCGCTTGCCGTTGGCGATCAGCATGGCGCAGCCGCCTATGGTCGCCATCTTTGCGGCCTCGATCTTGGTGCGCATGCCGCCGCGCGACAGTTCGGACGCGGCGCCGCCCGCCATCGCCTCGATCTCGGCGGTGACGCGCGGCACGACGGGAATGAAAACCGCTTCGGGATCGCTCTGCGGCGGGGCGGTGAAGAGGCCGTCGATGTCGGACAGCAGGATCAGCAGATCGGCGCCCATCATGGTGGCGACCCGCGCGGCGAGGCGGTCGTTGTCGCCATAGCGGATCTCGGACGTCGCCACGGTGTCGTTCTCGTTGATCACCGGCACGGCGCGCAATTCCAGCAGCTTGCCGACCGTGGCGCGCGCATTGAGGTAGCGGCGGCGCTCCTCGGTGTCGCCCAGCGTGAGAAGCACCTGCCCCGCAGCGATCTTATGCTCTCCCAGAGCCTCGGCCCAGAGCCGCGCCAGCGCGATCTGGCCGACCGCCGCAGCCGCCTGGCTCTCCTCCAGCTTGAGCGCGCCATGCGGGAGGCTGAGCACCGTGCGGCCGAGCGCGATCGCGCCCGACGACACGACGATCATGTCGGCGCCATGCTCATGCTGGCGCGCGACGTCGTCCACCAGCGCCGACAGCCATTCGATCTTCGCGCCGGCGGCGCGATCGACCAGAAGCGATGAGCCGACCTTCACGACGATGCGCCGGAAATCGGACAGGCGGGGCGTTGCGGTCATGGCAGGGCGGAGCGGATGTCGGTGGCGGCGAAATCATCGCCTTTGTAGAGCAGCGGCACGTCATGAAACTTCGCAACGGCGTATGACATGCAGTCGCCGAAATTGAGCTGGGCGGGATGGCCGCAACCCTTGCCGTAACGATCCCATGCATGAGCCGCAAGCTCGGCAAGCGCATGATCGAAAGGCGCGATTTTCACCCCGCCCCGGATCACGAGGCTTCGCATCAACGCCAGCGCGTCGTCACCCTGTCTGCGCCTCAACACCATATGCGCTTCAAAAAGCACATTGGCACCGACAATACATGGCCGCGCGGCGATCGCGCTCGCCAATGTCTCTGCGTCATCCTCGGCGAGAACCACGCCAACAATGGCTGAGGTGTCGAGCGCGATCACTTCGGGAAGCCTTTGTCGTCATAGAAATCGCGGTGATCGGAGCCCGGTCCCGGCGGCGTCTTTGCGGCGATCGCCCGCGCCCGTCGCAGGATATCGTCGACGAATGCGCGTTCACGCGCGCCAAGCTCTTCCTTTGCGGAAGGCGTCTCGCCCTTCAGACGCTGGAGCGCGTTAAGAACGACTTCCTGCACCGACATCTGCTTCTTTCGCGCCAGCGCATGCGCAAGTTCATACGCCTCGTCGCTGCGGATATTAAGCTGCTTCTGCTGGCTGCTAGCTTTCATGGAGAAGATGCTAGCATGACGGCGGACGACAGTCGATGAATGGCAGGCTGTCCGTGGCGGCTTCGCCCCTCACGGCCGCCATTCTCCTGCTTCGCCGTCCGGCTCCGGCTCAGCGGCTGGCCGGGCGCCGCGCTCCTCCCGCCGACCCTCCTCGATCACCGTCATCAGGGCGCGGAGGACCTCATCAACGCCCTGCCGCGCGGCTGACGACAGGAGCAGCGGCGTCTTCCCGCAGGCGCGCTTGAGCTTCTGCTTCTGGGACTTCAACTGCTCCGGCGTCGCGATCTCGCATTTCGACAGCGCGACGATCTCGGGCTTGTCCACGAGGCCGCCGCCATAGGCCTCCAACTCGCCGCGGACGATCCGGTAGTCCTTGCCGGCATGCTCGCCCGTCGCATCGACGAGATGGAGCAGCACGCGGCAGCGCTCGACATGGCCAAGAAAGCGGTCGCCAAGCCCGACGCCCTCATGCGCGCCCTCGATCAGGCCCGGAATATCGGCCAGCACGAATTCGCGGCTGTCGACGCGCACGACGCCGAGGCCGGGATGCAGCGTGGTGAAAGGATAATCGGCGATCTTCGGCTTCGCGGCGGGGACTGTGGCGAGAAAGGGCGATTTGCCGGCGTTGGGCAGGCCGACCAGACCGGCGGCCGCGATCAGCTTCAGCCGCAGGATGATCGTCTTCTCGATGCCGGGCAGGCCAGGATTGGCGTGACGCGGCGCGCGGTTGGTCGAGGTGGTGAAATGGAGGTTGCCGAAACCGCCATTGCCGCCGCGCAGGAAAACCTCGCGCTGGCCGGGCGTGGTGAAATCGGCGAGCAGCGTCTCTCCGTCCTCGTCGAACACCTGCGTGCCGGCGGGAACCTTGACGACGGCGTCGGCGCCCTTCGCCCCGGCGCGCTGGCGGCCCATGCCCCCCTGACCGTTCTTCGCCTTGAAATGCTGCTGGTAGCGATAGTCGATCAGGGTGTTGAGCCCGTCCGCGCATTCGATGATCACATCGCCGCCGCGGCCGCCGTCGCCGCCGTCCGGGCCGCCATATTCAATGAACTTCTCGCGCCGGAACGAGACCGCGCCATTGCCGCCGTCGCCGGCCTTCACATAGATTTTCGCTTGATCGAGAAATTTCATCGTCTGCTCGCAAGCCGTTTCTTACGGCGCGGATCGCTTTGCCACAACCGCACCGTGCGGAGCCCCGTTGACCTTGCGAAGAATTCCCACGACGCTCGCCGCCGTCAGGACCGGAAAGACGCCATGGCCAACAGTTACGACGTGATCGTCGCCGGCGTCGGCGGCATGGGGTCCGCCGCCTGCTGGCATCTGGCGCAGCGGGGACAGCGCGTGCTCGGCCTCGAACGGTTCGACCTCGGCCACGGCATGGGCTCCTCGCACGGGCTGACGCGGATCATCCGCCTCGCCTATTTCGAAGGCTCGCACTATGTGCCGATGCTGAAGCGCGCGCACCAGCTCTGGAAGGAGACCGGAGAGGCGGCGAACACGCAGCTTCTCTACGTCACCGGCTCGATCGACCTCGCCCCCGAAGGCGCGGGCTTCGTCGAAAGCTCGCTCGCCTCCTGCATCGAACACGGTCTCGCGCATGAGGTTCTCGACGCGCGCGCGATCGCGGCGCGGTTTCCCGCCTTCAAGCTAACGCCGCAGCACAAGGGCCTGTGGCAGCCCGACGGCGGTTTCGTCGCCTCGGAGCGCGCGATCTACGCCCATGCCGGGCTGGCGATGGCGCGCGGCGCGGAGATCAGGACGAACGAACCCATCCTCTCCTGGCGCCCGACCGCGCATGGCGGCGTGGAGGTGACGACGGCGCGCGGAACCTACAGCGCCGGCAAGCTCATTCTGTCCGCCGGCGCGTGGAATCCCGAACTGGCCCAGGCGCTCGCGCCGAACGCCGCGGTGGTGAAGCAGACCATCGGCTGGTTCGCCGTCTCGAAGCCCGCGCTTTTCCAGCCGGACAGGTTTCCGGTGTTCATCCTCACCGTGGACGAAGGCAATTTCTACGGCTTCCCGCTCTGGGAGCATCCCGGCTTCAAGCTCGGCGGACCGCATTTCGCGCGCCAGCCCTTCGATCCGAACGACAGCGAGCGCGTCGCCAATGAGGGGCAAGTGGACGCGATCCGCCAATGCCTCGCCCGCTACATTCCGGACGCGGCGGGCGCGCCGCTGACGGTGCGCGCCTGCATGTATACGGTGACGCCCGACGAGCATTTCGTCATCGACGCGCTGCCGGGCGCGGAGCAGGTCACGCTTCTCTCCTGCTGCTCGGGCCACGGCTACAAGTTCGCGAGCGTGATCGGCGAGATCGCCGCGGATCTCGCAACGACGGGACAGAGCGCGTTCGATCTCTCGCCGTTCAGCCTGGCGCGGTTCCAGAAAGCGGCGGCGTAAGCGCAGTTTCCGCCGCTTGCGCGTGGGCGCTCCGCCAGCATTCGCGACCGAGCATCGTGTCGATATGGCCGACGCGGCGGCCGCGCGGTCTCGACTCGATCATGGATTCGCCGACGACGGCGAATCCGAGCTTCTCCTGAATGCGGAGCGAGGCGGCGTTGCCCTCCACCGCGCCGGAGATGAGGAACAGATCGTCGCGCGCGTCGAAGAACCAGTCCACCATGCGCTGCGCCGCTTCCGTCATCA
>MKVY01000029.1:219858-224766 GCA_001899525.1 Rhizobiales bacterium 65-9 | reverse complement strand
ATCACGATCGCCGCCGCAGCTTCCGCGCCGGCGTCATTCGCGCGCGCGGCGCGGGCGATGAACGCCTCCACCTCCTCGCGGCGCGCGGGCCAGCCGGGGCGGCTGAGCCAGCGCAGAACCTCCCAATCGTCGAACAGGGGGAAAAGGCCGGCGGCGTGCGATAACGCCACCGGCTCCAATGTCAGCCGATCGGTGGAGAGCGCCTGCAACCTCACCCGGCCGCCTCCATCTCGCGATGAAACAGCGCAGGCGGCTTCAGCCCCATGATCGGCAGGCCGTAGGCGCCCCACGCCTTCAGCCCTTCCCAGGTCCGGCGGTCGAGCCGGAAGAGATCGCAGGCGAAGGCGCCGCCGCGCGCCGGGGCCGAACGGAGGGCCGAGCCTTCGTGGCGGAAGCCGCACTTCTCCTGCACGCGCCGCGACGCCGGGTTGATCACGCGCACGGCCGAGACGATCTCCCGGACGTCGGTCAGGGTGAACACCGTGTCGATGATCGAACGCGCCGCCTCGGTCATGTAACCCTCGCCCCACAGCGGCTCCGCCAGCCAGAAGCCGAGCTCGAGCGCGCCGCTGTCGTTGGGTTGGGCGGCGATCATGCCGATCAGCGCGTTCGGCTTGCCCTTCAAGGCGATCGCGAGGGACAGCGCGTCCCCCAGCGCGTTCGCCTTGCGCGCGTTGAAGATGAACGTCTCCGCCGCGCCGTCCGGATAGGGATGGGGGATATTCGCCGTCATCTCGGCCACGACTTTCTCACCGGCGAGACGCTGAACGGCCGCCGCGTCGGCGACGCGGGGCCAGCGCAGCCAGAGCCGCGCGGTCTCGAGGGTGAACACGTCGTCACGCGACAGATCGGGGAACATTGTTCCGCTCCTGGTTGCGCCGGACGCTGCCGCGCCGCGACGCCGAAACGACAAAGGGGAGGTGGTCATCCCACCTCCCCTTTGGTTTCCCGGAGCTATGGCCCTTTCGAGGCCTTCTCGGGGAGCTTTCCGGGTCCGGTGGGACCGGCGGGAGCTCCCTTTGTCGGATTTGCTCTCGCCGTTTACTCTGCGGCCTCTGCGGCCGGGATAATGGATACGATCGTTCGGCCAAGTTTCTGGCCAAAATGAACCCGTCCTGCGGCTTTCGCGAAGAGCGTATGGTCG
The DNA here is from genome assembly GCA_001899525.1 of Rhizobiales bacterium 65-9. Lineage (GTDB taxonomy): Bacteria > Pseudomonadota > Alphaproteobacteria > Rhizobiales > Beijerinckiaceae > Terrirubrum. The sequence goes on along the minus strand of MKVY01000029.1, from coordinate 223,622 downwards.
ACGCCCATGCCGACATTGGAGCCGGCGTGCATCTTGGTGCCGCGCTGACGGACGATGATATTGCCGGCGAGAACGCTCTCGTTGCCGAAGCGCTTGACGCCGAGGCGCTTGGAGTTGGAGTCGCGGCCGTTGCGCGACGAGCCGCCTGCTTTTTTGTGAGCCATTGGGACGAACCCCGAATTCCTGTGCGGTGTCTAACGGAGGCCTGCGTCTTTTTCAATGACGCGGCGGCCATCCATTTGGTTTCTTGCGTTTCGCGCTTCCGGAGCCCCCGGAGCCGCGCGCCTTCGCAGCGTCAGCCGGCGACGATCCCGGTGATGCGCACGATGGTCAGATCCTGGCGATGACCCTTCTTGCGCTTCGAGTTCTGACGACGACGCTTCTTGAAGCTGATCACCTTCGCGCCGCGGCCCTGCTCGACGATCTCGCCGGTCACCGAGGCGCCAGCGACGAAGGGCGCTCCGATGTCGGTCGCGCCATCGCGCCCGAGCAGCACCACTTCCGGAAAGGTGACCGAGTCGCCCGCCGCTCCCGGCAGTTTCTCGATGGTGATCTTCTCATCGGCGGCGACGCGATACTGCTTCCCGCCGGTCTTGATGACTGCGAACATCGTTGTGTTCCCTCATGGCGCGGAAGGTCAGAGGTCGGAGCGACCACGCCATCCGCTTCTTGCCAGTCGATTGACCGAATGAACGATCCCAGAGGACCGTCCGGCTTGCGCCCCGGCGCGAGCCCGGTCGGGCGCGCCAAAAGGCAAGGCGCGGAAGAGCTCCGCGCCGTGGACCCGGCCCTATCCGAGGGGTCGGCGGGAGTCAACGCGCTACGGCCGGAACCCAGTCCGCGTCCGCCCGGGCCGGCATATAAAATCCAAACGATCAATTTTGGCTGATTCTTCAGCCTCGCGTCAGATGACAGGTGACCGCAGCGACAATCTGGTATAATCGTTGCAGCGTAAGGCCCTCTACCCTGCTAGCGAAAGCTCCATGTTTGATCGTCGGAATTCCCAATCTTCTTCGGCGCCGGTCGTGACCCAGCCGAACGTCAAAGCGACCCTGAAGTGGTTCAACCCAGAAAAAGGCTTCGGCTTTGTAGCCTCATCGGACGGCGCTGGCGATGTGTTTCTGCATATCTCCGCCGTCCAGGGGATCGACCCCAACTCCCTGAAGCCCGGCGCGACGCTCGTCGTCGACCTTGGCCAGGGACGGCGGGGCCTGCAAGTCGTGACCGTGCATGAGGTCGACGAGTCGACCGCGGAGCCGGAAGCTCCGCGCCGGCCGCGCTTCGGCGGCGGCGGCGGTGGCGGAGATCGCTACGGCGGCGGCGGGGGCGGCGGTTACGGCCAGGATCGCGGCTATGGCGGCGGCGGGGGCGGTTACGGCCAGTATCGCGGCTATGGCGGCGGCGGCCGGGATCGCGGCTATGGACAGGATCGCGGCTACGACCAGCAGCCGGGCTCGGGCTCGTCCGACTGGGTTGACGGAACCATGAAGTTCTTCAACCAGCAGCGCGGCTTCGGCTTCGTGGCGTCCGACGCCGGCGGCGCCGACGTGTTCCTCCACATGAGCGCACTGACCCGCGCCCAGGTGCCGACGCCGGCGGACGGCCAGCGCGTGCGCTACACGACCAAGCAGGGCCGCAAGGGCCTCGAGGTCGACCAGATCGAAGTGCTCTGACGCATCCGGGCGCGCAGCGCCCGGACGTCCTTCCTTCGCTCAGCCCAGCGGACAGGCGCTCTGTCCTCGTATTCGGCGCTACGTGCATCATTTTGCTGCGCATCGCTCCGCCCGGCCAATTGCGCCGCGCGCTGCTTCATGTTGAGTCCTTCATCGCCTGCCGGCTGACGACCCTGGGGCCGTCGCGCGGTTGCTGGAGGAGAGAATGATCCAACATCTGACCCGACTGATGCGCGCCGCCGCGCTGGGATGCGCCGCAGCCGTGGCCGCGCTTGCGTCGGCCGACGCGCAGACGCCCATCAAATTCACGCTGGACTGGGTTTTCCAGGGGCCGACGTCGCCGTTCCTCGTCGCGCTGGAGAAGGGCTACTACAAGGCCGAGGGTCTCGACGTCACCATGGATCCCGGCCAAGGCTCGGCCGGCGCCATGCAGCGCGTCGCGACCGGGGCCTATCAGATCGGCTTCGCCGACGTGAACTCGCTGATCGAGTACAACGCCAAGAATCCCGGCAAGGAAATCCTGTCCGTCTTCATCGCGTACGATTTTCCGCCGTTCGGCGTGCATGCGCTGAAGAAGAGCGGCATCGCCAAGCCCGCCGACCTCGCGGGCAAGAAACTCGGCGCGCCGGTGTTCGACGCCTCGTTCCGCCTCTTCCCCGCCTTCGCCAAGAAGGTCGGCCTCGACGCCAAGACCGTCACCCACGTCAACCTGACGCCGCAGCTGCGCGAGCAGAGCCTGGTTCAGGGATCGGTCGACTTCATCTCGGGCCACTACTTCTCGTCGATCCTCGACCTCGAAGCCCGCAACGTGAAAGCCGATGACATCGTATCGTTCAACTACAGCGACTACGGCATGGATGTTTACGGCAACGGCGTCATCATCGCGCCTGAACTGAACGACAAGCCCGAGATCGTGAGGGGCTTCCTGCGCGCCACCGCGAAAGCGTGGAAGGAGGTCGCCGCCGATCCGAAGATCGGCGTGGCGGCCGCCAAGAAGCGCGACCCGCTGATCGACGAGGCGCTCGAGCTGAGACGCCTGAACATGTCGCTGTCGATGAACGTGCTGACGCCGTTCGTGAAGGCGAACGGCATGGGCGATGTCGATCCGGCGCGCTTCGCCCGCTCGATCAAGGACGTCGCCGAGGCGTTCGGCCTGCCGACCGCGCCCGAGCCGGACAAGGTGTTCTCGAACAAATATCTGCCGGCCAAGGCGGAGCGCATGATCGCGCCGTAAGGCGCGGCGGCTCTCTGTCGCGATCTGCTCCGGACCTCGCCGCGCGAGGTCCGGCCTCCACTCTCATCAACAGGACGGGCATGGATTCTGGACCGCTTGTCGAGCTCCGTCAGGTGAGCCTCGCCTACCGCGTCGGTAAGGAGCGCATGCCGGCGCTGGGCGATGCGACGATGGCGATCAGGAAAGGCGAATTCATCGCGGTCGTCGGCCCGTCGGGCTGCGGAAAATCGACGCTGATGAAACTGGTGACCGGCCTGCTGCCGCCGTCCGGCGGCGAGGTGATCGTGCACGGCCAGAAGGTGAAAGGCCCCATCAAGGGCGTCGGCATGGCGTTCCAGAACTCGACGCTGATGCCGTGGCGGACGACGCTCGACAACATCCTCCTGCCGCTCGAGGTCGTTTCTCCGCACAAGCAGCGCTTTCGCGCCCACCGCGCAGAGTATGTGGCGAAGGCGGAAGCGCTGCTGGCGTCGGTCGGCCTTGGCGGCTTCGGCGACAAATATCCCTGGCAGCTCTCCGGCGGCATGCAGCAACGCTCGAACCTGTGCCGCGCGCTGATCCATGAGCCCGAAATCCTGATGCTCGACGAGCCCTTCGGCGCGCTCGACGCCTTCACGCGCGAAGAACTGTGGGGCGTGATGCAGAAGCTCTGGCTGGAGCGGAAATTCACCGCCGTCCTGGTGACGCACGATCTGCGCGAAGCGGTCTATCTGGCCGACACGGTCTATGTGATGAGCCGCCGGCCCGGCAGGATCGTTCTGACGAAGACGATCGACCTGCCGCGTCCGCGCACGCTCGAATCGACGTTCGAGCCGGCCTTCGTCGACATCGTGCATGAGCTGCGCGAGCGCATCCAT
>MKVY01000029.1:214535-219833 GCA_001899525.1 Rhizobiales bacterium 65-9 | reverse complement strand
CGCCTGCGTCGTCTTCCAGATTCCGGAAATTATCCTGCCGACGCCGACGCGCATCTTCACCGTCTTCATCCAGCGCTGGGACATCCTGCTGCAATTCTGCCTCGAGACGCTGTGGACGACGCTGATCGGCTTTTTCCTCGCCATCGGGTTCGGGCTGCTGCTGGGACTCGCGATCGGCGCGTCGCCCTTCATCTATGCCGGCCTCTACCCGCTGCTGATCGCCTTCAACGCCGTGCCGAAGGTGGCGATCGTGCCGATCCTGATGATCTGGCTCGGCGTCGGCGCCCTGCCGGCCGTCATCACCGCCTTCGCCATCAGCTTCTTCCCGATCGTCGTGAACGTGGCCACGGGCCTCGCCACCATCGAGCCGGAGATGCGCGACGTGATGCGCTCGCTCGGCGCCAGCCAGTGGGAGATCCTGACCAAGGTCGGCATTCCGCGCGCGATGCCCTATCTGTTCGCCAGCCTGAAGGTCGCGATCACGCTCGCCTTCATCGGCTCCGTCATCTCGGAGACGGTCGGCGGCAATCGCGGCATCGGCTTCCTGATGCTCTCCGCCGGGGCGCGCAACGACAGCGCCACCACGTTCGCCGGCCTGTTCGCCATCGCGATCATGGGCGTGCTGATGTACGCCGTGTGCGCGCTGATCGAGCAGCGCATGACCCGCTGGGCCTTCCGCGGCGCGGTCATGACCTGAGAGCCTGACGGCCCGCCTTCACAAGGGGACTCCCCAGCGCGGCCGCGGTGGCGTAGGACCGCTCCGGATCAGGGCCGCATTGATGGTTGACAGCATTCAGAAAGCAATCGAGGCGTTCAAGCGGGGCGAGATGCTCGTCGTCACCGACGACGACGACCGCGAGGGGGAGGGCGACCTTGTCGTCGCGGCCTCGCTCTGCACGCCGGACAAGATGGCGTTCATCGTGCGCCACACCTCGGGAATCGTGTGCGCGCCGCTGACCGCCGCCGAAGCGCGGCGGCTGCGTCTCGATCCCATGGTCTCGACCAACGACAGCGCCCACACGACCGCCTTCACCGTCTCGATCGACTACCGGCACGGGACGACGACGGGCATCTCCGCCGACGACCGGACGACGACGGTGCGCGCGCTCGCGAACCCGAACGCCGGGGCGAACGATTTCGCCCGGCCCGGCCATATCTTTCCGCTGATCGCCAAGGACGGCGGCGTGCTCATGCGCTCCGGCCATACGGAGGCGGCGGTCGATCTGTGCAAGCTCGCCGGACTGCCTGAAATCGGCGTGATCTGCGAACTGGTGAATGACGACGGCACCGTCACCAAGGGCAAGCAGGTGGCGGACTTCGCCGCGCGGCACAAGCTGCTCCACATCACCACCGCCGACCTGATCGCCTATCGTCAGGCGCGCGAAAAACTGGTCGAGCGCGTGGCGAGCTTCACCTGCGACAGCCCGATCGGCAAACTTCAGGGCTACGCCTACAAGACGCCGTTCGATCCCGTTTATCACATGGCGTTCGTGTTCGGCTCGATCGGCGACGGGAAAGCGACTCCCACGCGCTTTCACCGCGTCGACATCGTCGCCGATATTCTCGGCGGCGCGAAATCGGTTCACGCCGCCCTGGCGAAGTTCAAGGAAGAGGGCCGCGGCGTGCTGATCTATCTGCGCGACGGCGCGGCCGGGGTGCCGCTGGCGCCGCCCGTCGGACAGACGGAATCGAGCGACGACGCGCGCACGGCGCAATGGCGCGAGGTCGGGGTCGGCGCGCAGATCCTGCGCGATCTCGGCGTGTCGTCGATCAATCATCTCAGCCATTCGCAGCGGTCCTATGTCGGACTCTCGGGCTTCGGCATCGAGATCATCGAGGAAACGCCGTTTGAATCGTGAACCGCGCCCGGCGCCGAGCTCCACAGAAGCGACATGACAGCCAAACCAACCATCCCGGTCTTCGACATCGGCAATGTGCTGATCAACTGGGATCCGCGTCATCTCTATCGCAAGCTGTTCGACGACCATGGGGAAATGGAGACATTTCTGGAGACCGTCTGCACCGACGCGTGGAATCTGGAACAGGATCGCGGGCGGACCTTCGCCGACGCTGTCGAGGCGCTGACGCCGCAATTCCCGCATTACGCCGACCATATCCGCGCCTATGACGAGCGCTGGCCCGAGATGATCCCCGGCGCGATCGAGGACAGCGTGGCGCTCCTGACGACGCTGCGCGCGGCCTGTCCGCGCGTGTTCGCCATCACGAACTTCAATCAAGACAAGTTCAGGCTCGCGCAGGCGCGCTTTCCCTTTCTGACCGTTTTCGACGACGTCGTTGTCTCGGGCGACGAGAAGCTCCTGAAGCCCGATCCGGCGATCTATCAGGTCCTGTTCGACCGGCAGGGCGTCCGCCCGTCGGATTGCGCCTTCGTGGACGATTCCGAAAAGAACGTGCTCGCGGCGCGCGCGCTCGGCATGCACGCGATTCATTTCAGGACGCCGCAGCAGGCGCGCGAGGAATTCCGCGCGCTCGGCTTCGCGGTTTGACGTCCAGCAGGCGAAGCGCGCCGGCGCGCGCTCCCATCTGAAAAGCCGCGCCGCCGCAACCGCGCGCGTAAGCCATGCGTTCCTTCCCCTCTCCTCTGCCCATCGATGAAGCGCTGCCGGCGCTGGGCGACGCATTGCGCGCCCACAACGCCGCCGTGCTCGTCGCGCCGCCCGGCGCGGGCAAGACGACGCGCGTTCCGCTGGCGCTGCTCGACGAGGAGTGGCTGGGGGGAAAATCAATCATCCTCCTCGAACCACGCCGCCTCGCGGCGCGCGGCGCGGCGGAGCGCATGGCGAAGACGCTCGGCGAGCGCGTCGGCGACACCGTGGGGCTGCGGGTGCGTCTCGGCTCGAAGGTTTCAGCGCGCACGCGCATCGTGGTCGTCACCGAAGGCGTCTTCACGCGGATGATCATCGACGATCCGGAATTGACGGGAATCGGCGCGGTGTTCTTCGACGAGTTTCACGAGCGGTCGCTCGACGCCGACAGCGGTCTCGCCTTCGCGCTCGACGCGCAGGGCGCGCTGCGTCCCGATCTGCGCATTCTCGTCATGTCGGCGACGATCGACGGCGCGCGCGTCGCATCGCTGATGGAGGGCGCGCCGCTGGTGCGGAGCGAAGGGCGCAGCTTTCCGGTCGAGACGCGCCATATCGGCCGCGATCCGGCGAAGCGCATCGAGGACCAGGTCGTCGACGCGGCGTTGCGGGCGCTGCGCGCCGATGCGGGCTCGCTGCTCATCTTCCTGCCGGGGCAGGCGCCGATCGAGCGCGTCGCGGACAGGCTGCGCGAGCGGATCGCCGATCCGAACATCCTCATCGCGCCGCTCTATGGCGCGATGGATCAGCGGGCGCAGGACGAGGCCGTTTCACCGACGCCCGCCGGCAAGCGCAAGATCGTGCTCGCCACCTCCATCGCCGAGACCTCGCTGACCATCGAGGGCGTGCGCGTCGTGATCGATTCCGGCTTGGCGCGCGTCCCGCGCTACGAGCCCGACATCGGCGTGACGCGGCTTGAAACCGTGCGCGTGTCGCGCGCCGCCGCCGATCAGCGGCGCGGACGCGCCGGACGCACCGAGCCCGGCGTCTGCTACCGGCTATGGGACGAAGCGGCGACCGGCGCGCTCGAACCGTTCGCGCGGCCGGAGATTCTCGACGCCGACCTTTCCGGCCTCCTGCTCGACTGCGGCGCATGGGGCGTCAGCGATCCGACGCGGCTGCGCTTCCTCGACCCGCCGCCCGCGCCCGCGCTCAACGAAGCGCGCGCCCTGCTGCGCCGGCTCGACGCGATCGACAGGGACGGACGCCTCACGGACGCCGGCGCCCGCATCCGCGCCCTGCCGCTGCCGCCGCGCCTCGCGCGCATGACGATCGACGCGGCCGCGCGCCGCGCGGCGCAAGAGGCGGCCGAGATCGCAGCGGTGATCGTCGAGCGCGGGCTGGGCGGCGACGCCGTCGATCTGGCCGAGCGGCTCGACCGATTCGCGCGCGACCGCGGCCCCCGCGCCTCCGGCATGCGCCACATGGCGGCCGACTGGGCGCGGCAGGCGGCGCAGGGCGCGACGGCCAGAGCGGCGGAGACGGAGGCGAGCCCGGCCGCGCTGCTGGCGCTCGCCTATCCCGACAGGATCGCGCGGGCGCGCGGCAAGCGCGGCGATTTCGTGATGGCGAACGGTCGCGGCGCGACGCTCCCCGAGACGGAGCGGCTGGCGCGGGAGGAGTTCATCGTCGTCGCCGACGTCAGCGGCGGCGCGGCGAGCGCGCGCATCCTGCTCGCCGCCGCGCTCGATCCGGCCGACCTCGACGCGGTCGCGGGCGATCGCATCCTCGTCGCCGACGAGGTCGCGTTCGACCCCGCCACGCGCGCGCTTCGCGCCCGGCGCGTCCGCAGGCTCGACGCCATCACGCTCGACGAGAAACCGGAGCCGGCGCCGGCCACGATCGAATCGGCGCGGGCGCTGGCGCGGGGCGCGGCGAGCGCCGGCGTCGACCGGCTGGGATGGACGAAGGCGCAGAACCAGCTTCGCGACCGGATCAATTATCTGCGCGCCGCGCTGATCAAGGCCGGCCGAAGCGACGAGGCGGCGCTGTGGCCGGACCTTTCCGCCGCGGCGCTCGCGGCGAGCGTCGAGGACTGGCTCGCGCCCTTCATCGTCGGCCGGACGCGGCTCGCCGAGATCGACGCGGACGCGCTGCAGGCGGCGCTCGACACGCTCGCGCCCTATGCGCTGCGGCGCGAACTCGACGCGAAGACGCCGACGCATTTCACCGCGCCGACCGGATCATCGATTCCCATCGATTATTCCTCCGAGGAAGGACCGGCGCTGTCGGTGCGGGTGCAGGAACTGTTCGGGCTCGACCGTCATCCCGCGATCGCGGACGGATCGATTCCGCTGACGCTCAACCTGCTTTCGCCGGCGCATCGGCCGATCCAGATCACCAAAGACCTGCCCGGCTTCTGGCGCGGCTCATGGGCGGCGGTGCGCGCCGATCTCCGCGGGCGCTATCCGAGGCATCCCTGGCCGGAGAATCCGCTCGAGGCGGCGCCGACGACAAGAGCGAAGCCAAGGGGGACGTGAGGGCCATATTTTGGACCGCCGCTCCTGATTGTCGCGCAACGATGGCGCCGAGCGCCTTGCGCCGTCTGACACATCCGTGGGGTCCGGGATCGACGGTTCACGCCGCCACGGAATGACGCGCCTTACTGATTGGCGTTCTCCGCCACGGCCAGGCTCTCGATCACCATCGCCGCCGTTCCCGGATTGAGCGCCATCGGAATGTCGTAGACGAGCGC
>MKVY01000029.1:210208-214519 GCA_001899525.1 Rhizobiales bacterium 65-9 | reverse complement strand
ACAGCGCGCCGATCCTGCCTTCCGCGATCAGCGCGCCGATCTGCTGGTCGCCGCCGAGGGGACCGCTTTTCAGACGCGTGATGGCGAGATCGGGACAGCGGGCGACGATCTGCGCGCCTGTCGTCCCGGTGGCGACAAGATCGAAGCGGCGCAGCGTCTCGCGATGGCGCTCGGCGAAAGCGACCATCGCATCCTTCTTGCGGTCATGCGCGACGAGCGCCAGCGTGCGATTCGTCAACCGCCACGCTCCCAGCGGTCGCGCCATTGCCGCTCGCCCACAAGGCAGTCGACGCGCTTTCCCGGCGTCGCCTGCGCGCGCCTGATCAGGCCGTTGAAAGGATTGAGCAGCGGAAGGTCCATCGGCTGAAGATCGGCGATCTCCAGAAGAATCTTGGTGCGGATGGCCGGAATGAACTCCTCCCGGGCGCGGATGGGAACCATGAACGCGCGGGGGCCGCCGATCACGCAGGCCTTGTAATACTCATCGAGCTCGTCGATGTCGCCCCAGCCGCCGCGCTTCATCACGATGGGCAAGCCGTTGATGGTCGTCCCCTTCGCGAGCGCGTCGTCGCGCGCGGGCAGCACCGGACGGCCATTGTTGTTCGGCCCGTCGCCGGAGACGTCGATGACGCGGCGCGTTCCTTCATACGGGTTGCCCGCGAGCTGGGCGACGGCGAAATCGATCGCGCCCGAGATCGAGGTCCGCGACGCCCGCCGGATCGGGATCGCGGCAATCCGGTCCGCGAAGGCGTCGATCGATTCCGGCGTGTCGAGCAAGGTCCAGGGAACGCTGACCCGCTGGTCCATCGACGACGCCCAGTCGAACATGAGGACCGCGATGCGGCCGATTTCTCCGCCGGCGATCGCCTTCTTGACCTCGGCCGATCGGAACGCCTGCGCATACCCCTCGCGCTGCAGCGCGAGCTCCTCGATATCCATCGAATAGGAGATGTCGAGCGCAAGGACCAGTTCGATATCGACCTCGATTCTGGACGCGGCGGGCGGCGGCGGAGCGGGAGCGGTCTGCGCCGGCGCGGAGACCGGAGCGAGAAGGCCCATCATCATCCATGCGGCGATCAGCAGGCGCATCCGGCGCATCAGCGTCCTCCCCGGCCCCCTCCGGCATGATGGCGCCGGACGCCGCCGCCGCCAACTGCTCGCCGCGAACTATCCGCAGGCAAGGACCGGGCCGGCGCCGCATTTTTCAGCCGGCTCTTGGAATTAGCCCTGAAGCCGTGCCATCCTCCCGCCGACGCCCGGCGGCAGCCGCGTGCAGCGACAGGGAGAGTTGCAATGGATATCCGTCCTTTAGGCTACGCGCTCGCAGGCGTGATCCTGTCAGCCGCGTCGGCGATGGCGCAATTGAAGCCGGCGGTCGTGTTCGACATGGGCGGCAAGTTCGACAAATCCTTCAATGAAGGCGTGTTCAACGGCGTCGAGCGCTTCAAGAAGGAAACCGGAATCGATTACGCCGAATTCGAGGTGACGAATCCGAGCCAGCGCGAACAGGCGCTGCGCAACTTCGCGCGGCGCGGCAACGATCCCATCGTCGCGGTGGGGTTCGCCCAGGAGGACGCGCTGAAAAAGGTGGCGGCCGAATTCCCGAAGACCCGCTTCACGATCATCGATTCGGTCGTCGACCTGCCCAACGTGCAATCGATCGTCTTCAAGGAGCATGAGGGCTCCTATCTCGTCGGCGTGCTGGCGGCGCTCGCCTCCAAGACCGGAAAGGTCGGCTTCATCGGCGGCATGGACATTCCGCTGATCCGCAAGTTCGCGTGCGGCTATGCGCAGGGCGTCAAGGCGGCCAAGCCGAACGCGGAGCTGTTCCAGAACATGACCGGCACGACGCCGGCGGCGTGGCGCGATCCGGTCAAGGGCGGCGAACTCGCGAAAAGCCAGATCGACCGCGGCGCCGACGTGATCTACGCCGCAGCGGGCGGCACCGGCATCGGCGTGCTGCAGGCCGCCGCCGACAACGGCAAGCTCGGCATCGGCGTCGACTCCAACCAGAATCATCTCCATCCGGGCAAGGTTCTCACCTCGATGCTGAAGCGCGTCGACAACGCCGCCTATGGCGCGTTCACGGGCGCCAAGAACGGCACATGGAAAGCCGGCATGCTCAATCTCGGACTGGCCGAGGACGGCGTCGGCTGGTCGCTCGACAACGACAACAAGGCGCTCATCACCGACGACATGAAGAAGGCCGCGGATCAGGCGGCGGCCGACATCAAATCCGGCAAGGTCACGGTGCATGACTACATGGCGGATTCGAAGTGCCCGATCTGATCCGCCCGGATCCCGCCATTTGTTCCTCACCCGGTCGCCGCTGACGCGCCGACCACCCTCTCCCCTAGAGCGGGGAGAGGGAAACCGGACGCGCGCGCCAGCGCAACGCGCCCGGGCGAGGGACAAGGGTCGCAGCCGCCGGAAGCGCGCGGCTTGGTTCTTCCTCACGCGGACCTGCGCGTCCTGATGAACGCCATCGAGCTGTCCGGCATCGACAAGCGCTTTGGCGCCGTACACGCCAACAGGGCGGTGTCGATGGCTGTCGCGAAAGGATCGATCCACGGCATCGTCGGCGAGAACGGCGCCGGCAAATCGACGCTGATGTCGATCCTCTACGGCTTTTACGAAGCCGATGCCGGCGACATCCGCGTCAACGGCGACAAGGTCCGCTTCCGGTCCTCGCGCGACGCGATCGCGGCCGGGATCGGCATGGTGTTCCAGCATTTCATGCTGGTCGAGACATTCACCGTGCTGGAGAACATCCTGCTCGGCGCAGAAGGCGGCGCGCTGCTCGGCCAGGGCCGCGCCCGCATGCGCGCCGACATTCTGCGGCTCGCCAGGGATTATGCGCTCGAGGTCGAGCCGGACGCCGTCGTCAAAGACCTGTCCGTCGGGCTGCAGCAGCGCGTCGAGATTCTCAAGGCGCTGGCGCGCGGCTCCGACATTCTCATTCTCGACGAGCCGACGGGCGTGCTGACGCCGCAGGAGGCCGATCATCTTTTCCGCATTCTCCGCCAGCTCAGGGAGAACGGAAAGACCGTGATGCTAATCACGCACAAGCTGCGCGAGATCATGGCGATCACCGACAGCGTCTCGGTGATGCGGCGCGGCGAGATGGTCGCGACGCTGAAGACGGCCGACACCTCGCCCGACGAACTCGCCGCGCTGATGGTCGGCCGCAGCGTGAAGCTGCGCGTCGAGAAGAAGCCCGCCGCGCCCGGCGCCGAAGCGCTGCGCGTGTCGCGCCTGACCGTGACCGACGAGCGCGGGCTCAACCGCGTCGATGACGTCTCCTTCACCCTGCGCGGCGGCGAGATCGTCGGCGTCGCGGGCGTCGCGGGAAACGGCCAGTCGGAGCTGATGGAGGCGATCGCCGGGATGCGGCCGATCGCATCAGGAGAGATTCTCTTCAACGGCGCCGCGGTGACGCGCGACCCGCAGACATTGCGCAAGCGCGGCATGGGCCATGTGCCCGAAGACCGCCATCGCACCGGCCTCGTCGTCGCGTTCGAGGCGTGCGAGAACGGCATTCTCGGCTATCAGGACGCGCCGCCCTGCAATCGCGGCCTGCTGCTCGACCGCGACGCCATCGTCGATCTGGCCGCGAAAAGGATGCAGGCCTATGACGTGCGCCCGCCCGACCCCTTCCTGCGCGCCGCCGCCTTCTCCGGCGGCAACCAGCAGAAGATCGTGCTCGCGCGCGAAATCGAGCAGGATCCGGCGCTGCTGCTCGTCGGCCAGCCCACGCGCGGCGTGGACATCGGCGCGATCGAGTTCATTCACAGACGCATCCTCGCGATGCGCGACGCCGGAAAGGCCGTCCTGCTGGTGTCGGTCGAGCTCGACGAAATCCTGTCCCTGTCCGACCGCATCCTCGTGATGTGCGGCGGCAAGATCATCGGCGAGCGGAACGCCAACGAGACGAACGAGCGCGACCTCGGCCTGCTGATGGCCGGCGTCGATCATCAGGCGACAGCGGCATGACGCAACCTCCCGCCCTTCTGTCTCTCGTGACGCTCGGCGTCTCCGACGTGAAACGCGCGCGCGCCTTCTACGAAGCGCTGGGATGGATCGCCTCGGGCGCAAGCAACGAGACAGTCACCTTCTTTCATGGCGCGAACGGAACGCTCGCGCTCTATCCGCGCCACCTGCTGGCGGAAGACGCGACGGTTCCCGACAGGCCCACGGGCTTCGCCGGCGTGACCCTCGCCAACAATCTTCGCAGCGAGCGCGACGTGGACGCCTTTCTCGAACGCGCGAAAGCGGCGGGAGGGGTCATCATGAAGCCGGCGCAGAAAGTAT
>MKVY01000029.1:192176-210192 GCA_001899525.1 Rhizobiales bacterium 65-9 | reverse complement strand
CCCGTTCTTCCCCATCGATGACGATGGAAAAATGAGGCTCCCGCCGTGAGCGCAGCGCCAAAAGAATTGCCGCGCTGGGCGGAGGTCGCGCTTGTCCCCGCCGCGAGCGTCGCGACGGCGTTCGTCGCGGCGGGACTTGTCGTGCTCGCCATCGGCGAGAATCCGTTCGAGGCGCTCGTCATTCTCCTGCGCGGCGCGCTCGGCTCCGGCGAAGGGGTAGGCTTCACGCTCTACTATGCGACGAACTTCATCTTCACCGGGCTCGCGGTCGCCGTCGCCTTCCATGCGGGCCTGTTCAACATCGGCGGCGAAGGACAGGCGACGCTCGGCGGACTCGGCGCGGCGCTCGTCGCGCTCGCGTTCGATTCAACGTTGCCCGCCATCCTCCTGCTGCCGCTCGCCGTCATCGCGAGCGCGCTGTTCGGCGCCGCATGGGCGCTGATCCCCGCCTGGCTGCAGGCCAAGCGCGACAGCCACATCGTCATCACGACGATCATGTTCAATTTCCTCGCGGCGACGCTGCTGGTCTATCTCCTCGTCGGGCCGCTGAAACCCGTGGGGTCGATGGCGCCCGACACGCGCGGCTTCGCGGCGAGCGCGGCTCTGCCGACGATGCAGGGCTTGCTGGGGCTGTTCGGCCTTTCGATCCCCGCCTCGCCCCTCAACATCTCCTTTCTGCTGTCGCTTGTCGCCGCCGCTTTCGTGTGGCTGCTGATCTGGCGCTCGCGGCTCGGCTACGAGATTCGCGCGTTCGGCTTCAATCCCGAGGCAACCGCCTACGCCGGCATCTCGGCGACGAAGATCACCATCGTCACGCTGCTGATCTCCGGCGCGCTCGCCGGGCTGATGGCGTCGAACGAAATCCTCGGCGCGCAGCATCGGCTGAGCCTCGGCTTCGTCTCCGGCTACGGCTTCGTCGGAATCGCCGTCGCGCTGATGGGGCGGTCGCATCCGGTCGGGGTCGTGCTCGCCTCGATCCTGTTCGGCGTGCTGTATCAGGGCGGCGCCGAACTCGCTTTCGAGAAGCCCGCGATCACGCGCGACATGATCGTCGTCATCCAGGGTCTGGTCATTCTTTTCGCCGGCGCTCTTGAGCGCCAGTTCCATGCGCCGCTCACGGCGATCTTCGGCCGGCGTCCGACGCGCGCCGAAACGCAGGCGGCGGCCTCGTGAGCTTTCAGGACGTCATCCTGATCCTCGCCTCGGCGCTGCGCCTGTCGACGCCGCTGCTGCTCGCCTGCCTCGCCGGCCTCTATTCGGAGCGCGCGGGCGTTTTCAACATCGGGCTCGAAGGCAAGATGCTCGCGGCCGCTTTCGCCGCCGCGGTTGTCGCGACCCTGACCTCGTCAGCGATGCTCGGCCTTCTCGGCGCGATCGTCATCGGGATCGCCTTCTCGATGATCCACGGCTTCGCCTCGATCACGCAACGCGGCAACCAGATCGTCTCAGGCGTCGCGATCAACACGCTCGCGCTCGGCCTGACGGCCGTGCTCGGCAACGCCTGGTACAAGGAAGGGGGCCGCACGCCGCCGCTGCCGGCGAGCGTGCGTTTCCAGCCCATCGAACTGCCCTTCGCGGCGGAAGCCAGATCCATCCCGATTCTCGGGCCGATCTATTCGGACCTGCTGTCGGGCCATTACGGCTTCGTCTATGCCGCGCTGGCGGCCGTTCCGCTGACCGCCTTCATCCTCCAGCGGACGCGCTTCGGCCTGCGCCTCAGAGCCGTCGGCGAGAACCCCGCGGCGGTGGACACGGCGGGCGTCTCCGTCGAGCGCATGCGCTATCTCGCGCTGGCGTGCTGCGGCGCGCTGTGCGGACTCGCCGGCGCCTATATGTCGACGGCGCAATCGGCGAGCTTCGTCACCGAAATGACAGCGGGCAAAGGCTTCATCGCGCTCGCCGCGCTGATCTTCGCCAAATGGCGGCCATGGGGTGCGCTCGGCGCGTGCCTGCTGTTCGGCCTGCTCGACGCCGTCGCCATCAGGCTGGAAGGCGCGACGCTGCCGCTGATCGGCCAGGTTCCCGTTCAGGCGATCCAGTCGCTGCCCTATCTGCTGACCGTCGTTCTGCTCGCCGGCTTCATCGGGCGGGCGGTTCCGCCCAAGGCGGGCGGCGTTCCCTATGTGAAGGAACGGCGGTAGAAGCGCCAACCCATGCGAAAGACCCGATGACGGATCTCGCCACCCTTCACCCCGCCCTCGAGGGGCTCTCGGCCGACATCGGGGTCGTGCTCGGCTCCGGCCTGACCTCGGTCGCCGACGCCGCGCGCGACCGCGTCGCGATCCCCTTTTCCGAGATCGCGGGCTTCCCACAGACGCCGGCGGTGACGGGCCACGGCCGCGAGCTTGTGGTGGGCGAACTCGGCGGCAAGCGCGTCGCGATCCTGACCGGCCGCATGCACGCCTACGAGACCGGCGACGCGACGGTGATGCGCGCGCCGATCGCGATCCTGAAACGCCTCGGCTGCAAGGCGGCGCTGCTCACCAACGCGGCAGGCTCCTTGCGGACGGAGATGCCGGCAGGCTCGCTGATGGCGATCAGCGACCATATCAACTGGGCGGGCGCCTCGCCGCTGCTCAACGACCATTCCGACGAGCGCTTCGTCGACATGAGCGCCGCCTATGACGCCGATCTGCGCGCCGCGATGCAGCGCGCCGCGACGAGAAGCGGTCTGACGCTGCATGAAGGCGTCTATTGCTGGTGGCCGGGCCCGATGTTCGAGACGCCGGCCGAAATCCGCGCCGCCCGCATTCTCGGCGCGGACGCGATCGGCATGTCGACGGTTCCGGAAGCGATCCTCGCGCGCCGGCTCGGCCTGCGCGTCGCGGCGGTGTCGAGCATCACCAATCTCGCCGCCGGCATGGGGCCGCCGCTGTCGCACGCGCATACGAAAGAGGTCGCCGGCGCGATCGCGAAGGACCTGGCGACGCTGGTCGTCCAGGCCATCAAAGAGTTCGATGTCTGACGCGGCGCTCGACGCGCTGTTCGACGCGGCGCGCGCGATTCGCGAGCGCGCCTATGCGCCCTATTCGCGCTACAAGGTCGGCGCCGCGATCCGCGCAACGGACGGCCGCATCTTCTCCGGCTGCAATGTCGAGAACGCCGCCTACCCCGTCGGAACCTGCGCGGAGGCCGCCGCCATCGCCGCGATGATCGCCGCCGGAGCAAACCGAATCGCCGTGATCGCGGTCATCGGCTCAACGGACGACGTCTGCACGCCCTGCGGCGGATGCCGGCAGCGCATCCGTGAATTCGCCGCGCCAGACGCGCTCGTCGCGATGGCGGACGCGCGATGCGAAACCCGCATCGTGCGGACGCTCGACGCCCTGCTGCCGCTCAGCTTCGGACCGGACCATCTGCCGGCGCCACAGGATCGAGGAACTCCTCATGGATGACGTCGCCGTCGCGCGCCGGGCGCTGCCGCTTCTCGATCTCACCGAACTCTCGGACGCCTGTTCGGAAGCGGCCGTCGAGAAGCTGCTGGCGAACGCGACCGGCAAGCATGGCAAGGTCTCTGCGGTGTGCGTGTGGCCGCAATTCGTGAAACGGGCGCGGCAAAGGCTGGATCGCAGCGGCGTGAAGGTGGCGACCGTGGTCAATTTCCCCTCGGGCGACGGCGCCGTCGAGCAGATCGCCGACGATGTCGCCGAATGCGTCAACGACGGCGCCGACGAGATCGATCTCGTGCTGCCCTACAAGGCGTTTCTCGCCGGCGATGAAAAACGGGCGCGGCAGATGGTGGAGGCGATCGACCAGACGCTGGATGACGGACTGATTCTGAAAGTCATCCTGGAGACCGGAGAGTATCCGGATCAGGCGTCGATCGCGCGCGCGAGCCGGCTCGCGATCGAAGCGGGGGCCGACTTCATCAAGACCTCCACCGGGAAAACCAAGATTTCCGCCACGCCGGACGCGGCGCGCACGATGCTCGACGCCATCAAGGCGAGCGGCCGCGACGTGGGCCTCAAACCTTCAGGCGGCATCCGGACCGTCGCCGACGCCGCCAGCTATCTCTCGCTCGCCGACGCGGTCATGGGTCCGGACTGGGTTCGTCCGAGCCGGTTTCGCTTCGGCGCGAGCGGCCTTCTCACGGCGATCAACGCCGCGATCGAAGGAACCGGCGGCGAGTTGCTGAGATCGAGCTACTGATGATTCCGCAGGAGATCATTCGCAAGAAGCGCGACGGCGCGACGCTTTCGTCCGACGAGATCGACGCCTTCGTTTCCGGGCTCTCGAGCGGCGCGATCAGCGAGGGGCAGGTCGCGGCGATGGCGATGGCGGTGTTTTTCAACGGCATGACGCGCGCAGAATGCGCGGCGCTGACCCAGGCGATGACGCGGTCAGGCGAGACGCTCGACTGGAGCGACCTGCCGGGGCCGGCGCTCGACAAGCACTCCACCGGCGGCGTCGGCGACACCGTCAGCCTCATGCTCGCGCCCGCCGTCGCTGCCTGCGGCGGCTATGTGCCGATGATCTCGGGCCGCGGGTTAGGCCATACCGGCGGAACGCTCGACAAGCTCGACTCGATTCCGGGCTATGTCTCGCAGCCCGACAACACGCTCTTTCGCAAAACGGTGCGCGAGGTCGGCTGCGCGATCATCGGGCAGACCGCCAATCTCGCGCCGGCGGACAAGCGCTTCTACGCCATCCGCGACGTGACCGCGACGGTCGAATCCATTGCGCTGATCACGGCCTCCATTCTTTCAAAAAAACTCTCCGCCGGGCTGAAGGGGCTGGCGATGGACGTGAAATGCGGCTCAGGCGCCTTCATGCAGAAGCGCGACGATGCGCAGGCGCTCGCGCAGAGCATCGCCGGCGTCGCGGCGCAGGCGGGCCTGCCGACGACATCGCTCATCACCGACATGAACGAGCCGCTAGCCAGCGCGGCCGGCAACGCCGTCGAGGTCCGCTACGCGATCGACTATCTCACCGGCGCGGCGCGCGAGCCGCGCATGCACGCCATCGTAGTGGCGCTGGGCGCGGAGATGCTGACGACGGGCGGGCTCGCAGCATCCATCGACGATGCGCGGCGAAAGCTGGAGAGCGCGATCGCAAGCGGCCGCGCGGCGGAAATATTCGAGGGCATGGTCGCATCGCTCGGCGGGCCCGACGACATCATCGGCTCGCCCGATCGCCATCTCGCGCGCGCGCCGGTCGAACGCGCGGCCCATGCGGCGCGCGCCGGATTCGTGACCGCGATCGACGCGCGCAAGGTCGGCCTCGCGGTGGTCGCGCTCGGCGGCGGCCGGATGCGCGCCGACCAGGCGATCGATCCCGCCGTCGGCCTCACGCAGCTTGCGGGGCTCGGCGACGCCGTCGATTCGGCGCATCCGCTCGCGGTGATTCACGCGCGCGACGATGACGGGTTTGCGCGCGCCGAAGCGATGCTGCGTGACGCCTATGTCGTCGGCGACGCGCCTGCGACGCGGCAGCCCGTGATTCTCGAGCGCATCGTTGCATGACTTTGCTCGTCGCGATCACCGGCTGGGATCCCGCGCCGTGGGCGGAGCGGTTCCGCAAGCTGATGCCGGACCGGCGCGTCGTAACGCTTGGCGAGCCCTACGACGGCGCGGACATCCGCTATGTCGCGTCTTGGAAACATCCGCCGCGCTCGCTGGCGAATCTTCCCCATCTCAAGGCGCTGCTCTCGCTGGGCGCAGGCGTCGATCATCTGTTCAGCGATCCGGCGCTGCCGGACGCGCCGATCGTCCGGATCGTCGATCCCGATCTCACCGCGCGCATGAGCGAATATGTCGTTCTCCATTGCCTCCTGCATCTGCGCCAGCAGCGGCGCTACGACCATCAGCAGCGCAACCGCCAATGGGTCGACGATCGCCTGCAGCCTGCCGCGCGCGACATGCGCGTCGGAATACTGGGGATGGGCGAACTCGGACAGGACGCCGCGCGCAAGCTCGCGCTCATGGGCTTTCAGGTCGCCGGATGGAGCCGCTCGTCGAAGCGCTCGACGGATGCGGAGATGTTCTGCGGGGCGGACGAACTCGACCTGTTCCTGCAACGCACGGATATTCTCGTCGCGCTGCTGCCGCTGACACGGGATACGCGCGGCTTCATCAACGCGACGCTGCTGCGCAAGCTGGCGCATGACGGTCCTTTCGGCGGCCCCTATCTCATCAACGCGGGCCGGGGCGGGCTGCAGGTGGAGAGCGACATTCTCGCCTGCCTCAATGACGGAACGCTGCTTGGCGCGGCGCTCGACGTGTTCGAACAGGAGCCGCTGCCGCCGTCGTCGCCGCTCTGGCCGCATCCCGCGGTCACCATCACGCCGCACAACGCAGCGATGAGCGATCCGGAAACCATCGGCAAGCAGGTCGTCGCGCAGATCCAGGATTTCGAAAGCGGCGCACCCTTGCGCAACATCGTCGATCGCGACCGGCAATATTGATTGCGCGGGAGGCCGCGCGGACATGCGAGACAGCACGGTCGCGCAGCGGATTTCAGCGACGGCGGACGGCTCCTATCGAACCTGCGCCTGCATGCGCCTGGCGCCCGTTATGTCGCCGCCGCCGGCCGCGGCGATGCGGCTTGCGGCCACGCGCAGCGGCTCGCTGACCACTTCCATATGATAGCCGTTCGCGTGAAGGAGAGTTTCGTCGTCGCGCATCACGCCGACATGGCCCTTCCAGAACAGCAGATCGCCGCGCCGAAGCCCCGACAGATCAGGCGCGAGATTGAGCGGCGCGCCCAGCTCCCTTTCCTGCATGTCGCTGTCCCGCGGAGCGCGCATTCCCGCAAGCTCCATCGCGTTCTGGACCAGGGCCGAGCAGTCCAGACCTTCCGTCGTCCGGCCGCCCCAGAGATAGGTCACGCCGATCATCTTTTCCGCCGCCGCGACGAAATCCGCCACATGCTCATCCATCGGCCGCAGATGCCGCGTCCAGACACAGGCGCCATCGTCGAGCACGGAAAAATCGCCGTGCTCGCGCGCGACGGTCACGAGAGCGCCGAGTTGAAGCGCGCCCAGCGGCGGCGCCTTGATGCCTGGGCCCGGATAAAGATGCGTGCGCAGCGCGCGCACCCTGTGCGTCGGCGCGGCGACCGTCTCGCGCAGCGCCTCGCTCGGCGCATAACCGACGTAACCGTCGCGCTCGCATGCGATCCAGGACCAGCCTTCCGGCGAATGCTCGTAGGCGATCACCGTCTCGCCGCGCAACGCCTCCGTATCGAGCGCTGAATCCGCCTGCGGCGCGCGGCGAACCGGCGCATGCGGCCAGACGACCTGCATGCGAATTCCCTCAACATAACGCTCCGCGTCGATCTCGCCGCGAAGATGCGCGGCCGCCAGATCAGGACGCGCAGGCGTGAGCCGCGCGTCAGTCAGGATGTTCAAGCCGTCAGCTCCATCGCCATGCTGCTGACCAGATCGCCGATCTTCTCGACCGTCAGCGCGCCCTTCACCGTGCGCTGCACGATGACATTACGTCGATCCTTCTCGTCGCGGCGGCGCGAGACATAGCCGAGCGCGCCCATCGTATCCAGCGCGCGCGTGACGACGGGCTTGGTGACTCCCAGCTTCCGGGCAAGGCCGCGCACGGTGTGCGGCGGCGGGTCGAGATAGATCGTCAGAAGAATAGCGGCCTGGCGCGACGAAAGATCGTGTTCACCGTCCCGCACAAGAGCAAGGTGAACGTCGTGCCAAAGCTTCAGGGATTGAGCAGGACGCATGCTCGCTTGATGAGAATAAAATTCTTCCGGGGACCTCATTATTGACGGGCGCGCGGGCGGCGCAAGCTTTTTTCGGCGCTTGACGAACGGGCCCACTCGTGGGCGCAGCGCTGCTCGATCAGCGCATGGACGAGGCGCGCCGCTTGCGGCTCGCCGCCTTCCGGCCGTCCGCTCCGGGCGACGGGCGTCCAGCCGAAAATATCAAAATGCGCCCATTCCCGGGCCTTTTCGACGAAACGCGAAAGAAAAAGCGCGGCCGTGATCGAACCCGCAAAGGCGCCAGACGAAACATTGTTCGTATCGGCGATTTTTGAATCGAGCATCGCGGCATAGGGCCGCCACAAGGGCAGGCGCCAGACCGGATCGTTCACGCGCTCGCCGGCGCGCGCGATCGCGGCAGCCAATTCCTCGCTGCGCGTGTAAAATGGCGGGAGATCCGGGCCAAGCGCGACGCGCGCGGCGCCGGTGAGGGTCGCAAAGTCAATCAGCAGATCCGGCGACTCCTCATCGGCCGCGGCCAGCGCGTCCGCCAGAATGAGCCGCCCCTCGGCGTCCGTGTTGCCGATCTCCACGGTCAATCCCTTCCTGCTTTTCAGGATGTCGCCGGGACGGAATGAATCGCCGCCGACCGCGTTTTCGACGATCGGCAAAAGAACCCGCAGGCGCACAGGCAGTTTCGCATCCATGATCATGCGCGCGGCGGCGAGAGCGGCGGCCGCGCCGCCCATGTCCTTCTTCATCAGCAGCATGCCGGCAGGCGGCTTGATATCGAGACCACCGGTATCGAAGACGACGCCCTTTCCGACCAGCGTCACCTTCGGATGCGACGCCGCGCCGAAGCGGATATCGACCAGGCGCGGGGCGCGCGACGATCCTCGCCCCACCGCATGCGCGAGCGGAAAGCCGTCCTTGAGCAGATCATCGCCGACAACCACTTTCGCCGTCGCGCGGTATTGCTTCGCGACGGCGAGCGCCGCCGCCGCCAGCTCCTTCGGACCCATGTCGTTCGCCGGCGTGTTGATCAGATCGCGCCCAAGCGCGACACTTTCGGCGATGCGCAGCACGCCCGCGCGATCCACGCCCGGCGGCGGCGCCAGACGCGGCCCCGCGTCCCGCCTCGCGCGGTAACGGTCGAAGCGATAGGCGCCGAGCAGAAATGCGATCACAGCGAGCTGCTGATCCCCCGGCCAATCCTCCAGCCGATAACATCCAGGCGGAAGGAGGCCGGGCAGCTTTCCCGGCAGAAAAGGATCGGGCTCGGCCTCAGCCCCCAGACCAAACAGCGCCGCGCCGAGCGATCCGTTCGCGCCCGGCGCGAAGCCAACCTTGCCCAAGCCCGCGTCAAACCCCTGGGCGCGGAGAAAAGCGACGGCGGCCCGATCGAGCCCGCGCGGCGCTCCGCCCTCCTCCCACTGACGGCGACCGAGGCAGAAAACCGAGATCGCGTGTTCCGCCGCGGGCGCGAGACTGTTGCGCATGACGTTCTCCTTTACGCCTGCGTAGATTGATCCGGGTTAACGGTTCGTTAGGGTTAACAGATCATTCATGGGCGCAGGAATTACGGTCGGTTCCATGCGCGCTCGTTTCTCATCGCCCCTTTCGCGTCTGACATTCTGCGCCGCGCTTGCGCTGAGCGCCTCCGCCTGCATGCGCGGCGGCTCCGGCGACATCGTCAGTTCGGTCCCGGCCAGCGCGCTCTCAGAAACGGAATGGCGCGAACAGGCGGACCGTTGGGGCAAGCGCGTCGACGCCGCGCCAGGCGATCGCGACGCATCCATCAACTACGCGCGCGCGCTGCGCGCGATCGGCCAGCGCGAGCAGGCCGTCGCCGTGCTCGAACAGGCGGCCGCGCGGCAGCCGAACGACCTTCAAGTTCTCGGCGCCTATGGAAAAGCGCTCGCGGACGCAGGCCGGCTGCGCGAAGCTCTGGATATTCTGGGCAAGGCGCATCTGCCGGAGAAGCCGGACTGGCGGATCCTCTCGGCGATGGGGGTCGTGTCGGACAAGCTCGGCGAGCATGAGGCGGCCCAGCGCTATTACCAGGCTGCGCTGAACATCGCTCCGGGCGAGCCAAGCATTCTCTCCAATCTCGGCTTCTCCTATGCGCTGGCGCGTCGTCTGCCGGAAGCGGAAGCGACGCTCCGGCAGGCGGCCGAAGGCGCGAAAAACGACCCGCGCATTCGACAGAACCTCGTGCTGGTTCTGGGCTTGCAGGGCAAGTTCGACGAGGCGGAGAAGATCGCCAGAACCGACCTGCCAGCCGAGGATGTCCGTCAGAACATGGCTTACCTGAAAAGCATGATCTCGCAGCCGAACAACTGGGCGAAGATCAAACAGACGATGACGCGCTGAAGCGCGCCGTCTGGATATCTTCAACGGCCGCGGCGTTTACTTCCCGCCGAAAATCTGGATGCCCACGGGCCCTAGAATCGCGACGAAGAGCACGGGAAGAAAGAACAGGATCATCGGCACCGTCAGCTTGGGCGGCAAGGCCGCCGCCTTCTTTTCAGCTTCCGTCATGCGCTGATCCCGAAACTCCTGCGCCAGCACGCGCATCGCCTGCCCGATCGGGGTGCCATAACGCTCCGATTGCGTCAGCGCGGTGCAGACCGACTTCACCGAATCAAGACCCGTGCGGCGCGCGAGATTCTCATAAGCCTGACGACGTTCGCTGAGGTAAGAGAGCTCCGCCGTCGCAAGCATCAATTCCTCGGCCAGCGGAATCGACTGCGTGCCGATTTCTTCGCTCACCTTCCGGAAAGACTGCTCGATCGACATGCCGGACTCGACGCAAATCAGCAGGAGATCGAGCGCGTCAGGAAATGCGCGCGAGATCGACAGCTGCCTCTTGCTGATCGCATTGGACAGAAAGATTTCCGGCGCCTTGAGGCCGAGATACAGGCCAAGGACCACGCCGCCGACGCGCGCGGCCGTTGGATATTGCGTGGTGTCCATGACGACAAAAATGTAGAATGCGGAAACGGCGCAGAACAGGATCGGCGAAATGAAACGGAAGAAAAGGAAAACGATTTCCGCCTTCTGGCCGCGATAGCCGGCCATCTGAAGGCGCTGCTGAGCGCCTTCAGCATTGAGCCAATCGCGAAGCTTCAACCTGTTCACCAGATCAAGCATGTAGGCCTTGGGCTCCGGCCGGAGGCCTCGCCGGTCCCCAGCCTTATCGAGCCTTTCGCGCTCGCGCGCGCGTATGCGATCGCGCTCGACGGAAACGGCCCTGACCCGCTTCTTCAGCGCATCGCCTTCGAGAATAGGCACCGCGATCGAGATGACCGTCGCGGCCACTGCGATCGCGCTCGCGATCATCAGCATGAAGCGAGGATCGCTGATCTTGCTGTAGAGAAGATCGAACAGCATCCGCGCAACCTCAGAAATCGAATCGGATCATCTTGCGCATCATCATGACGCCAAGAAACATCCAAAACAGCGATCCGGCGATCAGCAGCTTGCCGGTTTGTGTCGTAAACAACAGAACCATGTATTTCGGACTGGTGAGCGTGACCAATCCCGACACGATGAAAGGAAGAGCCGCGATGATCGCGGCGGACGCTTTCGCCTCCATGCTGAGCGCCTTGATCTTTCCCTTCATTTTTTTCCGTTCGCGCAGAACGCGCGACAGGTTTCCGAAGGCGTCAGAGAGACTGCCGCCGGTTTTCGCCTGAATCTGCACGACAATGCCGAAGAAATTCGCCTCCGAGGTGGGCATGCTCTTGTAGAGCTTGCCGCACGCCTCGCCCACGGACAGGCCCACGGACTGGGCTTCGATGATCTTGCGAAACTCGGAGCGCACAGGCTCCGCGGCCTCGACGGAAATGATGCGCAGGCAGTCTCCGAGCGGGAGGCCCGATTTCACGCCGCGAACGATGATATCGATGGCGTTCGGAAATTCCTCCTGGAACTTCACAATTCTTTTGCCGCGCAGAAAGGACAGGTACCAGAGCGGAAGGGCCGCGCCGGCGGCGACGCCGGCGACGCCGCCGAAAAGCAAGCTTTGCAAGCCGATCGTCGCCAGAAGAGCAACCAGAAGGCCGACGAAAATGGATGTCGCGTAGTAGCGCTTCGTGCTCCAGCTCAGGCCGGCATAGGTGATGCGCGCAGCGAGCGTGACTTTTTTTTCGGCCTTTTCCTTGCGCTCCAGATCCTTGAGGCTTTGCGCCACCGCGTCGCGCCGGCTCACGCCGGCGGTCCGCTCGGTGCGGCGCTTCGACGGCTCGGCGCCTACGATCGCCTTCTGGCGCTTTTCGCCGCGCGCGTCGCCGGACAGATAGGGGTAAATCAGAACATAGGCGACGCCGCCTGTCGCGACCATCGCCAGGAAAATGATCGCGAGCGTGGTGAGGTTCATGGATAAGCGCCCGGGCGCATCAGACCGCTTCCGCCTTCGCGGCGTCGAGGCTGTCGAGCGCGGCGGCGAGACGGCGCTCCTCGCCATAATAGCGCGCGCGCTCCCAGAAGCGCGGCTTGCCGATGCCGGTCGAGACGTGACGGCCGATGACGCGGCCGTTCGCGTCCTCGCCCTCGATCTGATAGACGCACAGATCCTGCGTGATGATGACGTCGCCTTCCATGCCCATCACTTCGGTGATGTGCGTGATGCGCCTTGACCCGTCGCGCAGGCGGGACGCCTGGACGATGACGTCCACGGATGACGTGATCATCTCGCGAATCGTTCGGGAGGGCAGCGAAAACCCGCCCATGGTGATCATGGATTCGATACGGGACAGGCATTCCCGCGGATTGTTCGCATGCAGCGTGCCCATCGAGCCGTCGTGACCGGTGTTCATCGCCTGAAGCAGGTCAAACGCCTCGGGTCCGCGAACCTCGCCAACGACGATTCTTTCAGGCCGCATGCGGAGGCAGTTGCGCACGAGATCGCGCATCGTGATCTGCCCCTGCCCTTCGAGATTCGGCGGCCGGGTTTCGAGCCGCACGACATGGGCCTGCTGGAGCTGCAACTCGGCGGCGTCCTCGCAGGTGATGACGCGCTCATCGTCATCGATGTAGTGGGTCAGACAGTTGAGCAACGTCGTCTTTCCGGAGCCCGTTCCGCCGGAGATGACCACGTTGCAGCGCACGCGCCCGATGATCTTGAGAATTTCCGCGCCCTGCGGCGAGATCGAGCCGAATTTGACAAGCTGCTCAAGGGTCAGCTTGTCCTTCTTGAATTTGCGGATGGTCAAGGCCGGACCGTCGATCGCCAGCGGCGGAGCGATAACGTTGACGCGCGATCCGTCCGGCAACCGCGCGTCGCATATGGGGCTCGCCTCGTCGACGCGCCGACCGACCTGGCTGACGATGCGCTGGCAGATGTTCATGAGCTGCGCATTGTCGCGAAACTTGATGTTCGTAAGCTGGATCTTGCCGCCGACCTCGATGAAGGTGCGGTGCGCGCCGTTCACCATCACGTCGGCGATATCGTCGCGCGCCAGGAGCGGCTCCAGCGGGCCGTAACCCAGCACGTCGTTGCAGATATCGTCGAGCAGTTCCTCCTGCTCGGCGATCGACATCACCACGCTTTTCAGCGCGATGATCTCGTTCACGATGTCGCGAATCTCTTCCCGGGCGCTTTCGGCGTCCAGCCGCGAGAGCTGCGCCAGATCGATGGCCTCGATCAGCGCGCCGAAGATCATGCTCTTGGTCTGGTAATACTCGTCGGACCGCACGCGCGACGAGACGATCTCCACTTGTGTGAGCGCAGACGGGCGCGGGGCCGGCGCGGAGGAGGGCTCCGGGCGCGCCGGCGCGGCCGGCGCCGGCGTCGCCGCCAGACCAGAAACAGCAGCTCCAGCGTTTGCTCTGCGTCCAAACATTTTTATCGATCAGCCCTAAGGCGACTGCCGAAACCCGTCATGCGCGGCGGAGTTTCTTGAACAGCGGCGCGAGAATGCTCGATTTATTCTTTACGATCGGTTGCCGACCGAGCGTCGCGGTCGCCAGCTGGTCGAATATCTCCGGAACCTTGCCGTTAGCCTGGATCTCCATGATCATCCGGCCATTGTTCAAGGCCGACCCAAACAGCGCCGCGTCGAAGGGAATCGTCGCCGACGGTTCGATCTCCAGCACCTTGGAGAAGTCGCCGATCGGCAGCTCCGGCCGTTTCACCATGCCGACCTTGTTGACGATCAGCTTGGGCGGCCTGTCGTTCGGCCGGGCCTGCTTCAGCGCCACGAACATGTTCTTCACATTGCGGAAGCTCGCGAGATCGGGCTCCGCGACGATGATTACCTCATCCGCGCTCACCGCGACGCGCCGGGCCCAGGAGGTCCAGAGATGAGGCATGTCCAGCACGATGCAGGGCGTCGACGTCCGCAGGACGTCGATCACCGCGTCGAACGCCGTCTCCTGCAGATCGTAGACCCGGTCGAGCATCGCCGGCGCCGCCAGCAAACTGAGATTGTCCGAGCATTTCGCCAGCAGGCGGTCGACGAGATTGGCGTCGATGCGGTCCGGCGCGAAAACCGCGTCGGCCACGCCCTGGGGGGGATCCTGATCGAAATCGAGCGCGGCGGTGCCGAAGCCGAGATCGAGATCGACGATCACCGTATTGACCTTCTGCGCGGACGAGATCGCCCAAGCGAGATTGTGCGCGATGGTCGAGGCGCCGACGCCGCCCTTGGTGCCGATCACCGCGATCGTGCGGCCGACCACGTCAACGCCCTCGCCGGTGTACAGCGCCGACGCCGTCCGGATGAAATCAAGCGGGCCAATCGGGGTCAGCAGATAGTCGCTCACCCCACGGCGGGTCAGCTCGCGATAAAAGCCGACGTCATTGATCGGGCCGGCCACGATGACCCGCGTCGCAGCGTCACACAGTTCCGCGAGCTGATCGAGGTGGGCCAGCATCTGGCCGGCGTCGGATCCGCTTTCGAGCATCAGGAGATTCGGGGTCGGCGCCGAGCGGTAGGCCGCGAGCGCGGCCGGAGCGCCGCCCATGTGAACCTTCACATGGGCGCGGGCCATCCTGCGGTCCAGGATCGACGCTTCGACCGCGTCAGCCACCGCCTGCGTCTCACAAAACGCCTGCACGGAAATCCGCGGCAGCGGCGCGATCACCGTTCCGGGATCGACCGATTCCGTCTCCTGCTGCGATGCGGCGAGATCGAGCGCTTCACGCATCACTTCGTTCCTACGGCCTGGTTGATCGTGGTTCCGGTGGTCCGATACTGCGTCGAGGCGTCCTCGCCATTCCGCTGCGCCTCGATCACCTTCACGCGGCGTTCGGTGTCGATGCGTCCCTCGGGCCTGCCGCGCACGAGATCAAGCGGGTCGGCGACCTGCGTCGCGAGCGCATTCTGATAGGCGCAACCAAAATTATAGTATTGCTCGTTGTTCCAGCTCTTCGTTCCCTGAAGCCCGACGATGTCAGCGGGCCATTGTCCGCACTTCGTCGCGACGCGCGCCTTGAGCTTCGTGTAGACGACGCGGATCGGTTGTTCGCGCGCGGGGCCTTCCACGCGATAGAAAGACTGACTCACGCCGGACACGCCTCCGCTCGCCAGCGCGGCGCGAACTGCGGCAGCTCCGCGATGCGGCTCGCCATAAGCGCCCTTCGGCACGAGCATGGCCATGCGGCCCTGGCCATTGGCGCGAAAATCGTCAGCCGCCGCCTTCAGTTCGAGCCGCTGACGCAGATCAATCGCGGAGGCCGACCCGCGCATGAAGATGTCGAGGCTCTCCTCCGCGGGCGCCACGATGATGGGGTGGCGATCCCGATAATCCGCCGGAATCGAGGCGGTGATCTCCGCCGACTTCTTTGCGCAGGCGGCGGCAAGAAGCGCCGCTCCCGTGACGAGGGCGAGACGCCTGGCGGATTGTGCGATGGACGTCATTTGCCTGTTCCGAAGAGGTGAAAGGTGGCGGTCCGCATATGGCGCAATCAATCCGCGATGAAACCGATCTGACCGCGATAGCGCCCGCCATCGTTGGGCGCGCCAGCGACGCCGTAGATCTTGTTGATGCGGCCCATGATGACCGTCTGTGGGTCCTTGGCCTCGACAAATCCCTCGTCCGGTCGGGCGATCTGCGTCGCCGATGACGGCTTGGTGATGTAGGGCGTGACGATGATCAGAAGCTCGGTCTCCGACTTCTGATAGTCGCGCGACCGAAACAGGGCGCCGAGCACGGGAATGTTCATCAGAGCCGGAAGACCGTTGATGATCTGCTTCTGCGTCTGCTGGATGAGACCCGCCGTGACGAGCGATCCGCCCGTCGGCAGTTCGATCGTCGTGTCGGATTTGCGGACGCGAAAGGCTGGAATGGTCGTGGTGCGGCCGCGCAACTGGTTTTCCGAGTCGATTTCGGTCACTTCGGTCGCGACGCGCATGCTGATTCGGCCGCCGGACAACACGACCGGCTGGAACACGAGCGAGACGCCGAAAGGCTTGAACTCGACCGTGACCTGACATGTCGGCGTCGGCTGCAAGATCGTCGGCTCGGAGCAGGTTTCGCTTTTTGGAATCGGAACTTCGCCACCCGCCGTGAACTTCGCGCTTTCGCCGGAGATCGCGGTCAGCGTCGGTTCGGCCAGCGTGCGCAGCACGCCAGCGCGCTCGAACGCCTTCACATTGATGTTGTTGCCCGCACCCCCGAACTGATAGAGGCTGCTCGTCGGCTGCTGGAGCTGCACCGGAAACGGATTATCCATAAAGGCCGAGATCGGCGTTTTTGCGATGCTCCAGTTGCCGAAACCATTCACGCCGAATTGCTTGATGACCGCGCGCTGAACTTCAGCGACGGTGACTTTCAGCATCACCTGGTCCTTGCCGCGGATCGAGATCGAATTGACGAGCCGACCCTCGATTGGCGTGCCCGACGCGCCGACCGAGATCGAGGTTCCGCCTCCCGTCGGCGCCGCGCCTGACGACGCCCCCACCGCGGTGATGCCGAGAAAGCCGCGCGCGATGTCGCCGGCCTGCGCGGCTTCCTGCGCGCTGTCGACGACGCCGGAAAGAACGATCGAATCGCCGATCGACACGACATTGATCTGCGACGTGGGCATCGCCGCCTTTAGCAGGCGACGCAACTCGTTCATGTCGCGCTCGATCACGATCTCGGCGCTCACCATCTGGCGGCCTTCCTGATCGAAGATGAAGACGCTGGTCGAACCGCCGCCGACGCCGATCATGAAGATCTTGCGCGGCGACCGCACCACCGCGTTCGCCACCGACGGCTTCGCCACGAACACTTCCTTCGCATCGCTGGGCAGATCGAAGATGAAGGACTTTCCAACGCCAAGCGTGATCCGGCGCGTCGCGACGCCCTCCGCCCCGACCCGAACGAGGTTTGGGTTCGCATCCTGAGCAACGGCGCTTTCCGGCGCCGCGGCCATCAACATCATCGGCCCCAGCAGCGCCGCGCCCAGCGCTCCAGCCTTTCGCACCGCTGAACGTATTCCCTGGCTGCGCATGGATCGCTTACCTTCCGGTCTGGTTGGAGACGCCGAAGCGGACGATCGTCAGATCGCCATCCTTCTCGCGCGGTTGCGACGTCGACGCCTCCTGGCGGTCCACGAGGCTGCGCAAAGCGAGACTGATGGTTCCCTGCTTTTGAGCGAGCGAAAGAATTTCGACCTGCTTCGCGTCGAGCTCCAGCGTCGCGGTGTCGCCGGTGATGTATTTCTGACCGTCCGCGCCCTCCTCGACCTTCTGGCCGATGGCGAGCACGCGGATGTTGGTGAGGATCGTCTCCGAATCGAAAACATCGGTACCGACGGCTTTCGATGCGCTCTCGTTGCGCGCCGTGCGGATCACATCCACCCGATCGTTGGGCAGAATGAAGCCGCCGGCGTTGCTGCTGCCTGTGCGGTCGATGGAAACGGCAAGCGCGCGCATGCCGCTCGGCAGGATCGCCGACATGAAGCCGGAGGATCCGTCGGGCTTGATCAGCTTGTCAGCCCTTATCGGCTCGCCATCGAGCATGCCGACGCGCACGATCGCATTCACGACCTCTTCCTTCGCGTTCGGCTTGTCGCTTTTCCGGATCAGGTGAGGCGATTGCGACGACGCCGGCCAGGCGCTCCAGGCCACCTGCTCCGGCTTGAGGACCGTTCCTACGGCGAGATCGCCGGCCGCGATCAGCACGTCCACGGTATTGGACACGGCAGGCTGCGGCGCCTGCACGATCACAGGCGCCTGCGGCGCCGGCTGCCTGCTGACGAGAAACGCCGCGAGCAAGCCGGCAAACAGGGCGATGCCGAGGATCGCAAGGCGAGCCGTGCGCTTCATGAACCAATCCGCCAACCCAATTCAACGGGTGGATTCGATCAGGGAAAGGTCAATGTATGGTTAACCGAAGGTATCCAATCGACCGTCGCGGCGAT
>MKVY01000029.1:112507-192157 GCA_001899525.1 Rhizobiales bacterium 65-9 | reverse complement strand
TGCGAGCGCCAGGCCATAGGGCACGCCTGTCCGAGCATTGTGCAGGCGTCGGGACCACTCCCAACTCGCCGCGAAAGCGGGCAACGGATAATTGCGCAGGCTCAACAGAACCACTGTCAACACGCCGCCGGCGACCGCCGAAATCACAGCGTATTCCAGGAGGCCGCCAAATCCCAACCACAGCGCCGTGGCCGCCGCGAGCTTGGCGTCGCCGCCGCCGATCCAGCCGGCGGCGAACATGCCGAACGTCATGACCAGCACCAGAAAACCAGCCAGCACATGTATGGCGACCGTCGGGAGAGGAACTCCGCCCAGAATCGCCACCAGCGCGAAGCCGCCGACAAGCGCGATCGACACCCGATTGGGGATCGTCATGGTCAGCATGTCGCTCATGGCCGCATAGGCCATCAGCGCGGGAAAGACGAAGAGGAGCAGCAGGTCTGTCATCTCGGCGCGTTCCGGAATTTCCAACTGGTCCGAGGCGGCGATCAGAAGGCCGTGGAGACCGCAGTGAAAAGCGCGCTCAGCCGGGAACCCAACGCGGCGACCGCGCCAACGATGACGGTCGCGATGAATCCCGTCATCAAAGCATACTCGACAGCCGTTGCGCCGGCTTCGTCAGAGGCGAAACCCCTGACCAACCAGGTAACCCGGCGACGCTCGCCTAGAGATTTGAGCTCGGCCATTTCCCTGCCTTTTATCAAGGCTGGAGCGGCAATCGCCGCTCCAGCTGCTGCAAAGCGGAAATTTTGTCCGCCGCTATTAGATGCCGGCGGTAATAGTCGTGAAAATTGTGCTCAGGCGAGTGCCGAGGGTCGTGACGGCGCCGATGATCACCAGGGCGATCAGGCCGGCCAGCAGACCATACTCCACGGCGGTCGCGCCGGATTCGTCATTCGCAAAACGAGCGAAAAGCTTCGACATGTGATTACTCCTGATTTGAAGACACCAGCTGTGCGGCCCCGCGCCTGAGGGTCTTGTCGCCCGGGCCTGAACCGTGATCCGGACGTTACGGGAGACAGATTGCGCGACGGTTAATTCGATCGCAGACAGATCAAGTTTTCAGACACTTCTATGCTGTGGTTAACGGTCTCTCTTTTGCTCCATTCAAATTCTATTCAGTATTCGCCGGCCCGTTTCGTCTCATATACTTCAGTTTTCAGACGCGCGAAGGGATGCTTTCTCTGGAAGGCTTCACGGAGCTTTCCGGCCGTCGCCGGCGCTCACTTCGATCGGGCCCCGGCGGGCTTCTTTCGACGCCTCGTCTCCGCCGTCATTCCAGCTTAAAGCGGCCGCCGGCGGGAATTAGGAGGTTGTTCACCAATCCGGTCCACACTCGCCAGAGCGTTCGGCCCGGCCGCAGAGCGATGAGAGACCTGTCCATGCCCAGCTTCCGCGCGATCGTCCTGGCGCTCGCAGCCATCGCCTGCGCGACGGCGGGCGCGGCGCGCGCGGACGAAACCGTCACCGTGGTGCTCAACCAGGCGCGCATCCTGCGCCTGCCGGAAAAGACGAAAGCCATCGTGGTGGGCAATCCGCTGATCGCGGACGTCTCCATGCAGAAACATGGCAATCTCGTCCTCACCGGCAAAAGCTACGGCTCGACGAATCTGATCGCTCTCGACGACAAGGGCAATATCGTCGCGGAATCGCGCATCCGCGTCGACGCGCCGCAGGATTCCCTGGTTCTCGTGCAGCGCGGCATGGATCGGGAAACCTATTCCTGCGCGCCGCTGTGCCAGCCGACGATCAGTCTCGGAGACAATAAAGAGTTCTTCGAGGGTTCGGTCGGCGCTTATGACAAGCGCAATTCGATGTCGTCGCCGTCGAAATAGCGCGCGGCGATCGATCTGAAGCGCCGCAGAAAGCAATCCTTCGCCGCCACGCGAGCCTTGAGCGAAGGCGGAAGCCGGCCTCATGCGTCGCCGCATCAACATGCTTAACGGAGCCCTACCGGAGGGGCCCGCTTTTTAGGAGTCAAAATAACCCGCCTGCAACAGTTATCACGTAATTTAACGAATTGCAGGATCGGCGCTGACCAAGCAATCGCCGCGGGAATTCAAAGATGCGTTGGGTATGCTCGATACTCGCGGAGCGGCTGGGATCGGCGCGCCGCAGAGCGCGTTTTCAGGCGCGACGCCTGCGCGCAGACAAGCGCGGCGTCACCTCGATCGAGTTCGCGATCGTCTCGGTCCCCGTCATCGGGCTCGTTTTCGCGATCGCTGAGACGGGCCTCAGCCTCTTCTCCCAGCACGCGCTCGACAACGCCGTCATGGACGCCTCGCGCCAGATCATGACGGGCGAGGCGCAGAATGGCGGCTTCAACGCCAATCAATTCAAGACCAATCTCTGCTCGCGCATCACCGGTCTGATCGACTGCGCGAACGGCGTCTATATCGACGTGCGCAGCTACTCGTCGCCGGCGCCGCCGCCGCTTAAGCCGGTCAAGAACGGCGCATTCGATCCATCCGACTTCGGCTATTCGCCAGGCGGACCGAACTGCATCATCGTGGTGCGCGCGGCCGTGAAATATCGCGGCTATACGCCGCTTCTGGGAACGCCCGCGCCCGAGCTGAGCGACGGCAACCGGGTTCTCATGTCGACGACCAGTTTTCGAAATGAACCTTACGTGAACTCGTCGGGAATTCCTGCATGCGGCTGATCCTCAACAGCAGGGCGGGCCGCGCCGCCGCGCGCGTCGCCCGCTCCTTCCTCCATCAGATCGCCAGGTTGCGCGGCGCGCGCGACGGCGTCTCGGCCGTCGAGTTCGCGATTCTCGCGCCGGTGATGATCACGATGTGGCTCGGCACCGCGGAGGTCGGCAGCGCCGTCGGAGCGAGCTGGAAGACGAAGCTGGTGGCGAGAACGATGGCCGACCTCGCGGCGCGCACGACGATCGTCACCAATCAGGGCATGGCCAATATTTTCGACGCGACGTCGGCGGTCGTTTATCCCTACGACGTGAAGATGCTCAGCATGCGGCTGACCAGCATCAAAAGAAGCGGAAGCGGCGCAAGCCTCGTCGTCTGGAGCGACGTCTCTCCCGGCTCCAAGGTGACCGCGCGACCAACGGGAAGCTCGGTCACCGTGCCGCCGGGCATTCTCAACAACACCGGCGAAACCGTGATTTTCGCCGAGACGTTCTATCGCTACAAGCCGATCAGCGACTGGGTCATCAACAAGGGAATCTTCACCCTGACAGGCGATCCGAACGAGCAGTATTTCCCCATCAACTACGAGTTCTTCATGACGCCGCGGCTCGCGGAGGTCGTGCGCTCGCCCTAAACTCTTTTCGCGCCTTTCCAAACGAGACGGAATCCCGGCTTCTTACTTTGCCGATTCTCTTGACGCGCACCGGCGCTCATTTCGCACGCGCATCGTCAGCGCCAACATTCAACGCGCGCTGAGTCCTAATCGCTCCCGGCGGCGCCCCTTTTCGGAGCGCCGCGAAGCGACCGTCAGATCGTCTGATTGTAAGCCCCGACTTCCGGATTCTCCCGGAGCACCTTGTCGACGGACGCAAACATCTGGCGCATGCGCGCCTCGGACGCCGGGCTTTCAACCACCACGACCAATTCCGGCTTGTTGGACGACGCGCGAACCAGGCCCCAGGTGCCGTCGTCCGAAACGACGCGCACGCCATTCACGGTGATGAGATCGACAATCGCATGGCCGTCGATCGTCTCGCCCTTCACCTTCATCTCCGTGAAGCGCTTCACGATGCGCTCGACGACCTCATATTTGATCTCGTCGGCGCATTTCGGCGCCATGGTCGGCGATCCCCAGGTTTTCGGGAGCGCCCCATAGAGATCGGCCATCGACTTGTCGGGGTTGCGGTCGAGCATGTCGCAGATCGCGATCGCCGTCACCACGCCGTCGTCATAGCCGCGCCCGACCGGCGCGTTGAAGAAGAAATGTCCCGACTTCTCGAAACCGGCCAGCGCATTCAGTTCCGTGACGCGCCGCTTGATGTAGGAATGGCCCGTCTTCCAGTAATCGGTCTTGACGCCCAGCTTCTTCAGCTCCGGATCGGTCATGTAAAGGCCGGTCGATTTTACATCGACGACGAATTGCGCGCCGGGATGCAGCGCGCCGAGATCGCGCGCCAGCATGACGCCGATCTTGTCGGCGAAGATCTCCTCGCCGTGGTTGTCGACAACGCCGCAGCGATCGCCGTCGCCGTCGAAACCAAGGCCGACATCGGCCTTGTGCTCGCGCACGGCGTCCGCCATCGCGTGCAACATCTTCATGTCTTCAGGATTGGGGTTGTAGCGCGGGAAGGTGTGGTCGAGCTGGGCGTCGAGGGGAACGACGTCGCAGCCGATCATGCTGAGAATGCGCGGCGCGAAGGCGCCGGCCGTGCCGTTGCCGCAAGCCGCGACGACCTTCAGCTTTCTCTTGAGCCTGGGCCGACTCGTCAGATCAGCGATATAGCGGTCGGCGAAATTTTCGACGAATTCGTATTCGCCGCCAACCTTGAGCCGGAAGCGCGCATTCAGGACGATGTCCTTCAGCGCGTTCATTTCCTCAGGCCCGAACGTCAGGGGCCGCTTCGCCCCCATTTTCACCCCGGTCCAGCCATTGTCATTGTGCGAAGCGGTCACCATCGCGACACAGGGAACATCCAGAGCGAACTGGGCGAAATAAGCCATCGGCGATAGCGCCAGACCAATATCCTTCACCTTCACGCCGGCCGCCATCAAGCCGGACACGAGCGCATATTTGATCGACGACGAGTAGCCGCGAAAATCGTGGCCCGTGACCAGTTCGGGCTTCACGCCCATCTCATGGATCAGCGTGCCGAGCCCCATGCCAACCGCCTGGACGCCCATGAGATTGATTTCTTCGCCGAAGAACCAGCGCGCGTCATATTCGCGAAAGCCCGTCGGCTTCACCATCGGCAGCGATTCATAGTCGGCGGTGTTGGGCGAGAGGGAGGGAAGCGGCTTCGGGAACATGGGGCCTTCCGGGACAGTCACAAACGAGTCCGGCTTAATCGATCATGGCGTCAAGGCAATGGCAACGCGCGCAAAGCCCTAACGGTCAGCCGAGTCCGCCGACAAGTTTGTCAATATCGTTTCGGTACGGAATGCTGGGCTGCGCGCCCGCCTTCACACAGGCGAGAGAACCAGCCGCGACGCCGCGCCTCAACGCGACCTCCTCCGTCGCGCCCTCGTCCAGCGCAGCGGCGAATGCGCCGACGAAGGAATCCCCGGCGGCGGTCGTGTCCGCCACGGCGACCGCGGGCGGCCTGACCATGCCCATGACGCCCCCGCTCCAGAGAATCGCGCCTTCGCCGCCGAGCGTGGCGACCGTCGCGACATTCTTCTCCGCGTCGAGCCGGCGCGCCACATCGCCCGGCGCGCGGTCGAGCCAGCCCAGCGCCTCCGCGACCGCAACGGCTTCATGCTCATTGACGATGAGGACATCGACGTGCGCCAGCAGCGCCGGATCGAATCCATCCGCGGGCGCCGCGTTCATCACCACGCGCAGGCCGCGCGCCTTCGCCTCACGCGCCGCCTCGAGGGTGTCGGCAGGCGGCCCCTCGCGCTGCAGCAGCAATGTCGAGGCGCCGCCCCAGCGCGCGTCGTCAATCCAGCCGGCGCGCAGCGCGCGATTGGCGCCGCTGGCGACCACGATCGCATTGCGGCCCTGCGCATCGACGGCGATGAACGCCGCGCCCGTCGGCTCATCGACCGCGCGAACGCCGGAAAGATCGACGTCTCCGGCGCGCAGCAGCGCCAAGGCGAGATCGCCATAGGCGTCCTGCCCGACCGCGCCGATCAGGGCGACTTTGGCGCCGGCGCGAGCAGCCGCGAGAGCCTGGTTGGCGCCCTTGCCGCCGGGAATCATTTCGTAAGTCGAGCCGAGAACGGTTTCGCCCGGCGCGGGAATGCGCGCGACGCGCGTCACGAGATCGATGTTGATCGAACCGAAGACGAGGATCACGGCCGCGACGCGAGGCCGCCGCCGCGCGCGGCGGCGATGAAGGCGTCCGCCCTTGCGCGCACGTCCTGCGCGCTCAGACCGGGCTTGTACAGCGCCGAACCAATTCCGAACCCGTCCGCGCCCGCATCGACATAGGCCTGCATCGTATCGACGCCAACGCCGCCGACGATCAGCAGCTTCGTCGCGGACGGCAGCACGGCGCGCATGGCGCGCGTC
Organism: Rhizobiales bacterium 65-9; assembly: GCA_001899525.1. Lineage (GTDB taxonomy): Bacteria > Pseudomonadota > Alphaproteobacteria > Rhizobiales > Beijerinckiaceae > Terrirubrum. Next base: position 185,992 of record MKVY01000029.1, on the reverse strand, counting down.
GCGGCGGGCGTGACGATTTCGCCAGGGAAGAGCTTCAGCGCATGGGCGCCCGCCTTCAACGCGGCGAACGCCTCGCTCGGCGTCATGACGCCCGGCATCGCGATCATTCCGCCTGAAACGGCGCGCCCGACCACGGCGGCGTCGAAATTCGGCGCGATCACAAGCTGGCCGCCTGCTTCGGCGACGCGGGCGACGTCATCGGCCTCGACGACCGTGCCCGCGCCGACCAGCACGTCGCGCGGCGCCATCGCAGCCAGTTTCGCAATGCTCGCGAAAGGGTCCGGCGAGTTCAACGGAACCTCGATGAAGCGGAAACCGGCGACGATCAGCGCCGCGCCGATCGCCTCGACCTCGCCCGGCCGCACGCCGCGCAGGATTGCGACAAGCGGCGTATGCGACAACGCCGCGTCCATTCTCTCGATCAGATCGCTCATTTCCTGCTTCGCTATCGGGTGCCATAGATCCGGTCGCCGGCGTCGCCGAGGCCGGGGACGATGTAGCCCTTCTCATTCAGATGGCTGTCGATCGCGGCCGTCCAGATCGGAACATCGGGATGGGCGTCGCGCAAGCGCCGCACGCCCTCCGGCGCCGCAAGCAGGCAGACATACCGCAAATCCTTGGCGCCGCGCGCCTTGAGCCGCTCGATGGCGGCGACGGCGGAATTCGCCGTCGCCAGCATCGGATCGGTGACGATGACGAGACGGTCGGCGAGATCGGTCGGCGCCTTGAAGAAATACTCGACCGCCTCCAGCGTGTCATGATCGCGGTAGAGCCCGACATGCGCGACGCGCGCGGACGGAATGAGTTCGAGCATGCCGTCCGCCAGCGCAAGGCCGGCGCGCAGGATCGGCGCGAGAACAAGCTTCTTGCCCTCGATCATCGGCGCATCCATCGGCTCCAGCGGCGTTTCGATGCGCTCCGTCGTCATGGGCAATTCGCGCGTGACCTCGTAGGCGAGCAGCATCGCGATCTCGCGCACGAGGCGCCGGAAGTTGGAGGTGGAGCGGTTCCTGTCGCGCATCAGCGACAATTTGTGCTGCACCAGCGGATGTTTGACGACCGTCACGCCTTCCATGAAATCCCCCATGCGACAACCTGATCCGACATTCCGGCGTTAGAGGACGGCGCTATTTCAAGAAAACAACAGCATGCTCTAACCAATTCCCGCCGCATGACGGCTTCGGAACATCGGGCTACTTTCAGCATCATGCTCTAAAAAACAGTTCCGTCGCTGACGATCGACAAAGGCGGCGACGCGTCGGCGCGCTTCTCGCGCGCAAGCCGGCGGCCTGCCGCCCAGGTTCCGCCTTCGAGCACCTTCGCGAGCGGCAGCGACGCCGCATCGCGCTTCAGCAGCGCGCGGATGCGCGCGGCCGTCTCGTCGAGCAGCGCGACGGTCAGGGCGCGCCATTCCACGACCAAGGTCGAGTCGACCGTGTGAGAACGCCCGGCGTCCGCCGGATTTTTCAGCGCAAGCACCCCGGCGTCCAGAAAGAGGCCGCCATTGCGGTATTCGGGCAGGCCGGTCAGACCGTCGATATCCGTCACCCGCGCGCCCGCCCATTGCAGCGGCTCGATCAGCGAGTAACTCAGCCATTGCGACAATTTATGGAAGGGAACGTAACCCGCCGGCGCCTGTCCGACGGCCGGCGAGAGCGGATGCAGCCATGTGTCGCCGAGCGCGACATCGGCGATGGACAGGCGCGACGGCCAGATCGGGCCGAGCCGCAGCAGGATCTCGCTGAGGATCGCGGGCGCCGGGACCGCGTTGTCCGTCGCCTGATCCAGCAGCCGATCGAAGAGACCGCCGGGACGCAGCGCGCCGCCGGGCGTCGCGAAAGCGTCAGGCGCGGCTCTCATCGCCTCGCCCAACCGGCGCAGGAGCGCGGCGCGCCCCTCAAGGCCAACCAGAGGATTTGCATCCGAGACCTGAAAGCCGCGCGCCAGCGCGGCGGCGTCGAAACGCTGGAGCGCATCGGCGTCGACGCGCAGGGGATCGCCCGGATCGCTCGAAAACGCGCCGGCCGCAAACATCGCGAGAGACGCGAGCGCAAGACCTTCCGACCGGCCGATCGCGCGGCCCGTCCTGTCGTCGTGATAACGCCAGTCCGCGCCGGCGCCCGCGTCGAGCAGGACGCTGACGATCGCGAGATCATAGGCGGCGCGGCCGGCTTCGCGCGCATCCGTGAGATTTGCGCTCCGCGCGAGGGTTTGCCAGCGATCCTCGCCATCGACGACGAAATGGCGCCAGCGCGCGTGAAAGGGAATGTCGAGCGTCGGATAGTTCGCGCGCATCACCTCGACGACGAAAGCGGCGCATGCGTCGAGCTTCGACTCGTCGAGACGAAAATGAAAAAGCTGACCGGCGCGCGCAAGCCCAAGCATCGCATGCGCGCTCGCGCGCACGGCCGCCGGCGTCAGCAGCGCCTCGGCGGCGGCGCGATCGTTTTCCATGCCCTGTTTCATGCCGTTTCAGTCCGCCCGATATTCATGGCCGCAAGGCTGACCACTGCCTGAGATGGACCATCGCGGAGCCCGATCGCCAGCGCGCCACGCGACGCGCTCAGAATTTTTCCAGGTCGCGGCCGACGGTTTTCTTCAGATCGTCGGAGGTGGGCGTCGAACCCGGCGCGTAATAGCCGGCGGCCTTCTTCGCCTCGATCTCGACGCTGGCGTCGTCGGGGATCAGCTCCGGCGGAATCGGCACGCGTTCGCCAATCTCCAGACCGGAATTCACCATCGCGTCGTACTTCATGTTGCTCATCGACATGAGGCGGTCGATGCGCGTGACGCCGAGCCAATGGAGCACGTCCGGCATGAGCTGCTGGAAGCGCGCATCCTGCACGCCGGCGACGCATTCCGTGCGCTCGAAATAGGTCGACGCCTGATCGCCGCCCTCCTGCCGCTTGCGCGCATTGTAGACGAGGAATTTCGTCACCTCGCCGAGCGCGCGGCCTTCCTTGCGGTTGTAGACGATGATGCCGACGCCGCCCGCCTGCGCCTCCCTCACCGCCTCCTCGAGCCCGTGGGCAAGATAGGGGCGGCAGGTGCAGATGTCGGAGCCGAACACGTCGGAGCCGTTGCATTCGTCATGCACGCGGCAGGCGATGCGCTTCTTCGGGTTGCCGATGTCGGCCGGGTCGCCGACGATATAGGCGGTCATGCCGCCGATCGGCGGCAGAAAAACCTTCATGTCGGCGCGGGTCACCAGTTCCGGGAACATGCCGCCGGTCTGCTCGAACAGGGTGCGGCGCAGATTTTGCTCCGTCGTTCCAAACCGCTCCGCGACGCCCGGCAGCCACCAGACAGGATCGATGGCGATCTTGGTGACGGACACGTCGCCCTTCGCCTGCAGGATATGGCCGTCCGGCGCGAGACGGCGCGCCGCGATCGCCTCCAGAATCTCCGGCATGTTCAGCCGCGCCTTGGTGACGGCGATGGACGGCCGGATATCGACGCCCTCGGCGATCTCCTTGCGGAAGACGTCGCCGACCATGTGGCCGAACGGATCAAGCGAGACGATCTTCTTCGGATCGAACCAGGAGGGATGCGGACCGATCGCCGTGGTCGGATGGGTGTTGGTCAGGTCCGGCCGGATCAGCGGATTGAGCGCGCCCGCAGAGACCGCCAGCGCCCGATAAAGCGCGTAGGAGCCGCCGTGCGAGCCGATGACGTTGCGGTCTTCCGGGCGGCTCACCGAGCCGATCACCGGCCCCCGCTCCCTGGGGTCGCTCGCGCCCCAGCGAATGGGAAAGCGCGCCGTCGACGTCCCCGGCTCGGGGTGGGACGTGATGCGGATATGGCTTCTGAAATTGGGAGTGTTCATGCGCTTGCCGACGATCGTCGATCGGGAAGCGGTTTCTTGTAGAGCGAACGGAGGCCGCTGTCGAGATCGCTCCGGTCAGCGCGCAGGCGCACCGCGACCCGAGGCGGCCGATACGCTATAGACCCGGCATGCCCTCTTCTTCTCTTTCCCGACCCTCCCGCCGCTCCCTCGCCGGCGCGGCGCTGGCCATGCTTCCCGCCGGAACCGCGTTCGCCGCGACGGCCGTTCTGCGCGGCTCGGTCATCTATCGCGAGCGGATGGCCCTGCCGCCCGGCGCCATCGTCGAGGTGAAACTGGCGGACGTGTCGCTGGCGGACGCGCCGGCGCAGATCATCGCCGAGACCCGCTTCCGGGCCCGCTCGGGCCCGCCCATCCGCTACAGCCTGCGTTACGACCGCGCGCGGATCAGGCCGCGGCGGCGCTATGCGCTGCAGGCGCGCATCCTGATCGAAGACCAGCTTCTTTTCATCAACACCGACCATCACGCCGTCTTCGCCGGCGGGCGCGACGAAACCACCATTCTCGTGCGCCGCGCCGGCGGCGAGGCGCCGCCGCCGGCCGCTGCTTCTCCGGCGGGTCGCTGGCTTGCCGAGGACATCCGGGGCGGCGGAGTCATCGACCGGCTTCAGACCGTGCTGGAGATCGGGCCGGACGGGGCGGTGTCGGGCTCGGGCGGTTGCAACCGCATCATCGGACGGGCGGCGATCGACGGAAACTCCATCTCCTTCGGCCGCGTCGCCGCGACGCAGATGGCCTGCGCGCCGGCGGCGATGAATCAGGAGCGGAAATTTCTCGACGCCCTCGGGGACGTCCGGTCGTGGCGCGTCGATCCCATGCGCCGCAAGCTCATCCTTCTCGACGGCGGCCGAGCGCCGATTCTCATCCTGGCGCGGATGTAGCCCGGTCCAGCCTCACCACGCCGCGCCTGGGCCGACAGGCGGCAGTCCGAGATGGGCCGCGACCGTCGCCGCGATGTCGGCGTAGGAGTCGCGCCGGCCGAGCGCGCGCGGCGCAAGGTCCGGCCCTAAGGCGAGAAGCGGAACATGCTCGCGGGTGTGGTCCGTTCCCTTCCAGGTCGGATCATTGCCGTGATCGGCGGTGACGATCGCGAGATCGCCTTTTTTCAGAAGCGCGGCGAAGGCCGGCAGGCGCGCGTCGAACCGCTCGAGGCAATGCGCGTAGCCCGGAACGTCGCGGCGATGGCCGAACTCGGAGTCGAAATCGACAAAATTCGCGAACAGAAACCCGCCGTCCGGCAGGACAGGCGTTTCCTCCAGCAGTTTATCGAACAGGGCCATGTCGCCGGCGGCCTTGACCTCGCGGCCCGTGGCGCGATGGGCGAAGATGTCGCCGATCTTGCCGAGCGAAACGACCGCGCGCCGATGCTGCGCGCAGCGGTCAAGCAAGGTGTCGGACGGCGGCTGGACGGCGAAATCCTTGCGGTTCGCGGTGCGCGTGAAGCCCTGCGCCTCATCGCCGACGAAAGGACGCGCGATGACGCGCCCGACATTCAGCGGATCGGCGAGCCGGCGGCCGACGCGGCAGAGGTCATAGAGACGCTCGAGCCCGAAGATCGACGGGTCTTCGTGCGCCGCGATCTGGATGACGGAATCGGCCGAGGTGTAGACGATCGGCCTGCCGGTGCGGACATGCTCGGCGCCCAGCTCCTCCACGATGGCGACGCCGTTGGAATGCCGGTCGCCAAGAATCCCGGGAATCTTCCCCTCGCGAATCAGCGCATCGGTGAGCGCGGACGGGAACGCAGGCCGCGCATCGGGAAAAGTCTTCCATTCGATCGCAACCGGGCAGCCGGCGATCTCCCAATGGCCGGACGGCGTGTCCTTGCCGCGCGCCGTCTCGACGGCGTAGCCCCACTGGCCGCGCGGCGCGCCGGCTTCGCCGAGCGCAGGAACGGGTTTGCCGCGCGACAGCTCCATCGCCGCGCGCAAACCCAGCGAGGCAAGAAACGGCAGGGAGAGAGGGCCTTTGCGCAGCCCCTCGCGATCGCCGCCGCCCCGCGCGCAGGCTTCGGCGATATGGCCGAGCGTGTCGGCGCCTTCGTCGCCATAGAGGCGCGCATCCTCCGCGCCGCCGCAGCCGACGGAATCCATCACGATGATGAAAGCGCGAGGCATCAGCGCACCCTTATGTCGTCAGGACAAGGATAGTTCCGTATCGCGCTTCCATCGCCTCGCCATGCTCTCGGCGCCGACCAGGCCTTCGGCTGCATAAAGGGAGCGATCACCGGCCTACTGGCTCGCCGCGCCCGCGCCGATCACATCCAGATTGAACGCCGCGGCGATCAGGGCTCTGGTGTAATCGGTCTGCGGATTTTCAAAGATCGCTTTCGACGGGCCATGCTCGACGACGACGCCGTTGCGCATCACCACCACGTCATTCGCGAGCGCGCGCACCACCTTGAGGTCGTGGCTGATGAAGAGATACGCCAAATTGCGCTCCTTCTGCAGAGCGCGAAGCAGATCGACGATCTGCGCCTGCACCGACATGTCGAGCGCAGACGTCGGTTCGTCGAGCACGATGAAGCCCGGATTGAGAACCATGGCGCGGGCGATGGCGATGCGCTGGCGCTGGCCGCCGGAGAATTCGTGCGGATAGCGATCCATCGCGGCGGGATCGAGGCCGACATCGGCCAGCGCCCGCGCGACGACGGCGCGACGTTCGTCATAGGAAGACTGGCCGCCCTGCACGAGCAGGCCCTCCTCCACGATCTCGGCCACCGACAATCGCGGCGACAGCGAACCGTAGGGATCCTGAAAGACGATCTGCATGTTGCGCCGCAGCGGCCGCATCGCCTTCGCATCGAGTCCGGCGATGTCGCGACCGAGATAGACGATCGGCCCCTCGGAGCGGATCAGCCGCAGGATCGCCAGCCCGAGCGTTGTCTTGCCCGACCCCGATTCGCCGACGACGCCGAGCGTCTCGCCCTCGCGCACCGTGACCGACACGCCGTCGACCGCCTTGATATGGCCGACCGTGCGCCGCATGAAGCCGCGCTTGATCGGAAACCAGACGCGCAGATCGTCGGTCTTCACGATCGTCGCGGCGTCCGGCCGCGCCGGCGGCGGCTCGCCTTTCGGCTCGGCCGCCAACAGGCGTTTCGTATAGTCGTGTCGCGGCGCATCGAAAACCGTCGCGACCGGCCCTTCCTCGACGATCTTTCCCTTGAGCATCACGCAGACGCGGTCGGCGAGACGCCGGACAATGCCGAGATCATGGGTGATGAACAGCATCGCCATGCCGTTCCTCGCCTGAAGCTCCTTCAGCAGCTTGAGTATCTGCGCCTGCACCGTCACGTCGAGCGCCGTGGTCGGCTCGTCGGCGATCAGCAGGTCCGGCTCGTTGGCGAGCGCCATCGCGATCATGACGCGCTGACGCTGCCCGCCCGACAACTGGTGCGGATAGGAATCGAGGCGCTTCTCCGGCTCGCGGATGCCGACCTGGTTCAACAGCTCAAGCACGCGCGCCTTTCGCCGCTCGCCTTTCAGGCCCTTATGCAGTTCGAGAATCTCGCCGATCTGACGCTCGACCGTGTGAAGCGGATTGAGCGAGGTCATCGGCTCCTGAAAGATCATGGCGATGTCGTCGCCGCGCACCGCGAGCAGTTCGTCCTCCGACGCGCGCATCAGGTCCTGGCCGCGGAAGAGAACGGCGCCGGACGGGTGGGAGGCGGCCGGATATTGCAACAGCTTCAGAATCGACAGGGCGGAGACGGACTTTCCGGAGCCGGATTCGCCGACCAGCGCCAACGTCTCGCCCGCGCTGATGCTGAAGGAGACGCGGTCCACCGCAAGCGTGGTCTGGCCGCCCTGATGAAAGGCGACGGAGAGGTCTTTCACGTCAAGCAGCGGATCGGCCATCGGTCCCCGGAGTCTTAGAGGCTGATCCTGTCGAAAGAATCGGCCCATCTTTTCTATTTGACGGCGCAGCGCCCTCTCAAGGACGCGCCAACGCAGCCATCGCCTATTCCTCGCCGCCTTCTTCGAGGAATTGCCGGCCCGAGAGCACGATGCGCGGATCGATGTCGCCGATGCGCGATTCATCACGGCCCGGATAGGGGATGGTCCAGAGCACATGGCGAATGGCGTTCAACCGCGTGCGCCGCTTGTCGTTGGCGAGGATGATCGTCCAGCGCGCATTCTTCGTGTCCGTGGCGTGAAGCATGGCGTCGAAAGCGTTGGAGTAATCATCCCATTTGTCAGGCGCGGCGAAATCGATCGGAGACAGCTTCCAGCGCTTCAAAGGATCATGATAGCGCTGGTGCAGCCGCTTGAGCTGCATCTCGCGGCCGACGGAGAAGAACAGCTTGATCAGGCGGACGCCGTTCTTGACCAGCATCTTCTCGATGTCCGGCGCCTCAGCGAGAAACCGATCCGTCTCGGCTTCGGTGCAGAAGCCCATCACGCGCTCGACTCCGGCGCGATTGTACCAGGAGCGATCGAACAGCGTGATTTCACCGCGCGTCGGAAGCTCGGCGATATAGCGCTGAAAATACCACTGGCCCTTCTCGACGTCGGTCGGCTTCGCGAGCGCGACGACGCGGGCGACGCGGGGGTTGAGATGCTCGGTGAAGCGCTTGATCGCGCCGCCCTTGCCGGCGCCGTCGCGACCCTCGAACAGGATCACAAGCCGCTCGCCGGAATCCCTGATCCAGTTGTGCAGCTTGACCAGTTCGATCTGGAGGCCGAGCAGCTCCTTCTCGTAACGGTCGTCGTCCATCTTCTCTTCGTAGGGATAACCGCCCGAGCGAAACGACTGGGACGAAATCGCTTTCGGCAGCTTCGGGTCGGCAATGTTGAAGGGCAGCGTCCCCTCCGGCGGCTCGGGGCGCTCCGGCTTCGCTTCTTTCCTGTCGGCGTCGGCCATCGGCTTGCTCCATTCTCCCGGAGCCTTATCAAGCCTTCCGCCCCTGCGCCAATCGCGACCCGCTCCGGCGCCGTTGCAGAACGCCGGCGCGCCATGCGATATTTCCGCCATGAACTCCATGCTGCGGAGACCACAAGACACAGGCCCCGACCTGTCGCAACTCGACGCGCGATCGCGCGAGATCTTCCGGCGGATCGTCGACAGCTATCTTGCGACCGGCGAGCCGCTCGGCTCGCGCAACCTCGCCCGGATCATCCCCATGGCGCTGTCGCCCGCCTCCGTGCGCAACGTCATGGCCGATCTGGAGCAGGCCGGGCTGATCTATTCCCCCCATACGAGCGCCGGCCGCCTGCCGACGGAGACAGGGCTGCGCTTCTTCGTCGATTCGATGATGGAGCTCGGCGATCTTTCCGAGGACGAGCGCGCGCGGATCGAGCTTCAGGTGAGGCACGCGGCGTCGGGCCGGTCGCTGGACGGGGTCCTGGCGGAAGCCTCGACGCTGCTCTCCGGCCTTTCGCGCGGCGCCGGCGTGGTCGCCACCTCCAAGAGCAACAGCCGGCTCAAGCATGTGGAATTCGTCGCCCTCGACGGGCTGCGCGCGCTCGTCGTCATGGTGGCCGACGATGGGTCGATCGAAAACCGCGTCGTGCAGCTCCCCGCCGGGCTGCCCCAGTCGGCGCTCGCCGAGGCGAGCAATTTCCTCAATGCGCGCATCCGGGGCCGCACCCTCGCCGAGGCGCTGCATGAGATCATGGCTGCGCGGGCGCATATCGAGAGGGAGCTCGACGCCGCGACCGCCTCGCTCATCGAACGCGGATTCGCCGACTGGGGCGGATCGGCCGACGACAGGCACCTGATCGTGCGCGGCCAGGCCAATCTTCTCGAAGATGTGAAGGCGGCGGAGGACATCGAACGCATCCGGCTGCTGTTCGCGGACCTGGAAACGCAAAAGGGCGTGATCGACCTCCTGAACCGAGCCGAAAGCGGAGAAGGAGTCCGCATCTTCATCGGCTCCGAGAACAGGCTGTTCTCGCTTTCCGGCTCCTCGATGATCGCGGCGCCGTTCCGCGACGGCGCGCAGCGGATCGTCGGCGTTCTGGGCGTCATCGGGCCGACGCGCCTCAACTATTCACGCATCGTGCCGATGGTCGACTACACCGCCAAGGTGGTGTCGCGGCTGCTCTCCACGCCGGAATGATCAGCCGGCCGAGGCCGTGAATTGAAGCGCTTTTTCAGAGCGAACAATCCCCGGCGCAGCGCGTTTCCCGACCATGGGGGCCATATCCGGAAAAGGAGCCCATCATGGCGGCCAACAACGATCCACGGCAGCAGGGACACGAATCCCACAGCCGGCCGGACGACCAGCAGAGCCAGCATGGCGGCGGACAGCGGCAGCAGAACGCCGGCAATTTCGCGAACGACCCGCAACGGGCGTCGGAGGCCGGCAAGAAGGGCGCTGCGCAGACCGAACAGCAGCGCCATCAGGACGCATCGCACAACAAGCAACAGAAATAAGCCTGCCTTGTTTTGACAAGGGCCGGAGCTAAGCTCCGGCCCTTGTCATTTGCGCGGCGTCGACGGCTCCATGATCAGCGACAGCGAACTCGACGCCATTCTGCGGCTCGCCGCGGCGGCGGCGGTAGGCATGGCCATCGGCGTCAACCGGGACATGTGGGGCAAGCCCACGGGAATCAGGACGCTTGGGCTGGTGGCGCTGGGCGCGGCGCTGACTGCGCTGGCGACCGTCAGCCATCCCCTGATCGCGGGGCACCCGGACGCGCTCAGCCGCGTGATTCAGGGCGTCATCCAGGGCGTGCTGGCGGGAATCGGATTCATCGGCGCCGGGGTCGTGATGCGCGACCCCAAGGCGCTGGAGGTGCACGGGCTGACGACAGCCGCGACCGTGTGGGTGACGGCGGCGCTCGGCATCGCCTGCGCGCTCGCATCCTGGCATCTCGTTATCGCCGGCCTCGCCATCGCGCTCACCCTGCTGGTGATCGTCCGCCCGCTCGAAGCGATCATCGACAAAAAACGCTCGCAGACAACGCGGCAATGGCGCGAATAGAGCAGATGCGGAAAAGTGGAATCCGGTTTTCCGACACCATCATGCGGCGAGAATAACGTCGAGCATGCCGCTGTTTCGCGGAAACAGCGGCATGCTCCGGCGTCGCGTCGTCAGCCGAGATTCAACTCCTTGAAAAAATCGTTCCCCTTGTCATCGACGACGATGAAGGCAGGGAAATTCTCGACCTCGATGCGCCAGATCGCCTCCATGCCCAACTCGGGATATTCGAGCGTCTCGACCCGCCGAATGCAGTCCTGCGCCAGACGCGCCGCCGGGCCGCCGATGGAGCCGAGATAAAAACCGCCGTGGCGCTTGCAGGCGTCGCGCACCGCCGAAGAACGATTGCCCTTCGCGAGCATGACCATCGAGCCGCCAAACGACTGGAACTGATCGACATAGGAATCCATACGGCCCGCGGTCGTCGGGCCGAAGGAGCCGGACGCATATCCCTCCGGCGTCTTCGCCGGGCCGGCGTAATAAACCGGATGATTTTTCAGATAGTCGGGCATGCCGGCGCCGGATTCGAGCCGCTCGCGGATTTTCGCATGGGCGAGATCGCGCGCGACGATCATCGGGCCGTTGAGCGACAGGCGCGTCCTGATCGGATGCTGCGAAAGGGTCGCAAGAATATCAGCCATCGGCTGGTTGAGATCGATGTGAACCACGTCTCCGCCGAGATGGGCCTCGTCGATCTCCGGCATGTAGCGCGCCGGGTTCCGCTCCAGCTCCTCCAGAAAGACGCCGTCTTTCGTGATCTTTCCCATGGCCTGCCGATCCGCCGAGCAGGACACGCCGAGCCCGATCGGCAGCGACGCGCCATGACGCGGCAGACGAATGACGCGCACGTCGTGGCAGAAATATTTTCCGCCGAACTGCGCGCCGACGCCAAGCTGCTGCGTGAGCCGGTGAATCTCCTGCTCCATCTCAAGATCGCGAAAGGCGTGGCCCGATTCCGATCCTTGCGTGGGCAGATTGTCGAGATATTTCGTCGAGGCGAGCTTCGTCGTCTTCAAGGTCAGCTCGGCCGAGGTTCCGCCGATCACGATCGCGAGATGATAGGGCGGGCACGCCGCGGTGCCGAGCGTCAGAATCTTCTCCTTCAGGAAAGCGATCATGCGATCATGCGTGAGGATCGAGGGCGGCGCCTGATAGAGGAACGTCTTGTTGGCCGAGCCGCCGCCTTTCGCGACAAACAGAAATTTGTAGGCATCTTCGCCTTCCGCATAGATTTCGATCTGCGCCGGCAAATTGTTCTTGGTGTTCTTCTCCTCGAACATCGCGACCGGAGCGAGCTGCGAATAACGCAGATTCTTTTTCAGGTAGGCGTCGCGCACGCCCTCGCCGAGCGCGCTCTCGTCATCGCCATCGGTCCAGACGAGGCGGCCCTTCTTGCCCATCACGATCGCCGTGCCGGTGTCCTGGCACATGGGCAGAACGCCGCCGGCGGAGATATTGGCGTTCTTCAGGAGATCATACGCGACGAACCTGTCATTGGCGGTCGCCTCGGGATCGTCGAGGATCGAGGCGAGTTGCTTCAGGTGCGCGGGGCGCAGGAGATGATTGATGTCGATCATGGCCTGCTCGGCGAGCAGTCTCAGCGCCGCGCGCTCCACCACGAGGATGTCGCGGCCGGCGAATCGCTCGACCCTGACGCCGTCCGAGGTCAGCTTGCGATAGGCCGTGTTATCCTTGCCGAGCGGAAACAGTTCCTGGTGCGCATAGGGAGGAAGGACGGGCGCGTTCATGGACACAGGCTTTCAAAGGGCGCGGCGGAGGCCGCCGCGCCGCTTCTTAGACCGGTTCCAGAGCGCGCGGAAACCCCCTCCGGCCTCAGGCCGCGTGGGGCGTCGGCGCGCGCGTCAACAGGGCGTGCAGCGCCGCGGAATCGCGCGTGGCGCGCAATTGCGCCGTCACAGAAGGATCGCGCAGGATGCGGGCCGCGCGGGCCAGCGCCTTCAGATGATCGGCGCCGGCTTCTTCAGGAGCGAGAAGAAGAAAAATCAGATCGACCGGCTCGCCATCGACCGATTCATAATCGATCGACCGCTCCAGACGGGCGAACAGGCCGACGGGCCTGCGACCCGCGGGCAGCTTCCCATGGGGAATGGCTATGCCGTTGCCGATGCCCGTCGATCCGAGCCGCTCACGCTGGAGCAGCGCGTCAAAGACGTCCCTCTCGATGAGAGACCACAGGTCGGCGGCATAACCTGCGAGTTGCTGGATCGCCTGCTTTTTATTCGCCGCCCGAAGCGCAGGCACCACCGCCTCGGAAGAAAGTAGATCGTTCAGCATTTCAACCGCTCTGGCGCAGCCCGTTCACTCAAAGGCAAGCTGCGGGCCAACCTGCCTTTACGCAAATCGAACCGTTCCACTCACGCTGTCGGATTGATCCAACCGATATGGCCGTCCGGCCGACGATACACGACGTTGACGCGTTCGTCGCCCGCGTGCCGAAACACGAGAAAAGGGGCGTCTGTCAAGTCCAGCGCGAGCACCGCCTCGCCCACGGAAAGACGCCGGATCGCGTAGGAGGTTTCGGCGACCACGGTCGGCGCATAACCGTTGTCGATTTCGACCTCCTCGTCGGGAGCCTCGAAAATCGTGTCCACGGCCTGATCGGTCGCGACAGGGCCGTTGGGGGCTGATTCGCCGTTGCGCGCGCCGGGATGCTCCTCGCGAAGCCGCCGCTTGTATCGCCGCAGACGTTTCTCGATCCGTTCGGCGGCGACGTTAAAACTGTCATAAGCTTCATGCGCCTCGCCGGAAGCCTGCAGCAACGCCCCCGAATCAAGATGAAGAACGCAATCCGACCTGAAGCGGGAGCCTTCTTTCGCGAAGGTTACATTGCCCTTGTAGCCGCGGCCGAAATATTTACCAAGCGCCTGATCCAGCCGCTCGCCCACGCGGCCGCGCAACGCTTCGCCGACATCCATGTTCTTTCCGGAAACGCGGAGCATTCATCAAGCCTCCCGAGTTCCCCCGCGCGACGTGCGCGAGGCACGCTGCTCATTACACTGAACGTAGGAACACCGTTCCGGCCTGTCAACGCATCGACATCGCGAGCTTTTCGCGCTTGCGCTCGACCGAGGATGGAATTTTCAGGCTTTCGCGGTATTTCGCCACAGTCCGGCGCGCGATATCGACCCCCGAATCACGCAGTTTCGTAACAATCGCGTCATCCGACAGCACGTCCTTCGCCGACTCCGCGTCGATCATCACGCGGATGCGATGCCGCACCGATTCCGCGGAATGCGCGTCGCCGCCATTCGCCGCGGCGATCGAGGTGGTGAAGAAATATTTCATCTCGAACAGACCGCGATGCGTGGCCATGAACTTGTTCGAGGTGACGCGCGACACCGTCGATTCGTGCATGCCGATCGCGTCAGCGATGGCGCGCAGATTAAGCGGGCGCAATTCCGAAACGCCGTTCACGAAAAATGCGTCCTGTTGACGGACGATTTCGGTCGCCACCTTGAGAATCGTCTTTGCGCGCTGATCAAGGCTGCGGGCAAGCCAGTTGGCCGTCTGGAAACAATCCTGGACGAAGGTCTTCGCCTTTTCGTCCCGCACATCACGCGTGACGCGCGTGTAGTAGGCCTGGTTCACAAGAACTTTCGGCAAGGCGTCGCTGTTCAATTCGACGATCCAGCTTCCGTCGGCCGCCGGCCGCACGAAAACGTCGGGCACGACAGGCGCCGCGACATCGTTGGCGAAAAGACGTCCCGGCTTCGGATCGAGCGCGCGAATCTCGCGCACCATGTCGCGAAGATCTTCGTCGTCGACGCCGCAGATTTTCATCAACGCGCCGAAATCCCGCTTCGCGAGCAGATCGAGCCGGCCGACGAGCGCGCTCATCGCCGGATCGAAGCGATTTTTCTCGCGCAGCTGAATCGACAGGCATTCGGCCAGATCGCGCGCGCCGATTCCCGCCGGATCAAAACCCTGAATCAAGCGAAGAGCCGTCTCGGCGAGACCCGGATCGGCGCCGAGCCTTGCGGCGATCTCCTGCACGCTCTCCGAGAGATAGCCGTTCGCGTCGATCGCATCGATCAGCATGCGGCCGATGAAGCGCAGAGCGGGATCGGGCGTCGACTCGTTGAGCTGACGCTCCAGATGGTCGGCGAGCGTCGGCCGCGCCTCCGCGATGGTCTGTTCGAAACCGTCGCCATCGCCGTCGAAGCCGCCGCCCCCGCTCACGCCCGTCCACACGCTCGAGGATACGGTCAGACCATCGTCGTTCGCGTTTGTCGCGGCGGACGGCGCCTCGTCGGGAAAGGCGTTGCCGAGGTCGGTGTCGAGATTGCTCTCGAGCGCGCCGCGGCTGGTTTCGAGCAGCGGCGCGTCCCACTCCGCCGGCGCCTCCACACGCTCGCCGGGCGGCGCGTCGTCCGCGTTCAGGCCCGGCGGCTCCGCCGCGGCGCCCTCTTCCACCCGTTCGAGAAGCGGATTGCGTTCCAGCTCCGCGTCGACATAGGCGGCGAGTTCGATCGTCGAAAGCTGAAGCAGCTTGATCGCCTGCAGGAGCTGCGGCGTCATCACCAGAGCCTGGCTCTGGCGCAGGTGCAGACCTACCGAAAGCGCCATATCGACCGAAAAACGTCCCTCAAGCGCCAGAAGCGGCACGCATCTTGCTTCTAGCGCACCGCCTATAGGGCGGTCAAAGCGGGAAGGACAAATCGGTCACCGCGCCGTTAATCTCTTACAGGCGGAAACCTTCTCCGAGATAGACGCGGCGCACATCCTCATTGGCGATGATGGCGTCCGGCGATCCCTCCATGAGCACGCGGCCGGAGTGGATGATATAGGCGCGGTCGACCAGCCCCAGGGTCTCGCGGACATTGTGATCGGTGATGAGCACGCCGATGCCGCGGTTGGTGAGCTGGCGAACCAGCGCCTGGATGTCGCCGACGGCGATCGGATCGATGCCGGCGAAAGGCTCGTCGAGCAGCATGAAGGAGGGCCGGCCGGCCAGCGCGCGGGCGATCTCGCAGCGCCGCCTCTCGCCGCCGGAGAGGGCGATGGAGGGCGATTTGCGCAGGCGCTTGATGTCGAACTCGTCCAGCAGCGCGTCCAGCTCCGCCTCGCGGCGATCGCGGTCCGGCTCGACCACCTCGAGCACGGCGCGGACATTGTCCTCGACGTTGAGGCCGCGGAAGATCGACGCCTCCTGCGGAAGATAGCCGATGCCAAGCCGCGCCCGGCGATACATGGGCAGGCTGGTCACATCATGCCCGTCGAGGGTGATGCGGCCGCGATCGGCGGCGACAAGGCCGGTCACCATATAGAAGATCGTGGTCTTGCCGGCGCCGTTCGGACCAAGCAGCCCCACGGCCTCGCCGTTATGGACATGCAGGCTGGCGTCCTGCACGACGCGCCGCTTGCCGTAGGTCTTTTCAAGTCCAGAGGCCGTCAGCAATCCCTCCTCGCCGGCGACGTCGGCGACCTCGGTGATATGGTCGATCTGCGGCAGGCGGTTCGACCGCGCATGATCGATCTCGGGAGACGACCGGCCCAGCAGCCGACTCAGCAGACCGCGCCTGACGGCCGGCGCCGGAGCGGCAGGCCGCGGCGGCGCTGCGGCCAGCGCAGCGTCAAGCTCCCGGAAAATTTCCGGCGGGGGATCGTCGGACACGGATGGCATGTCGGCTGGCTGCGGCTAGCGGGTTTTCGGAGCGGCCGGCTGGTTGCCGGTCTCGAAGACGCCCTGCACCCTGCCGCCGCGCGGACCGCCGGTGCAGTCCGCCTTGCCGGAATTGGTGTTGTACACGAAGCTCTGGCAGCGGGAGATGTTGGGGCCGTCGGCGAGATTGACGTTGCCGGTCAGGGTCACGAAGCCGGCGAGGCGGTCATAGATCGCGTTGTCGCCGGTCGCGACCTGGGTCTTGCCCTCGGATTTGGCGACGACGGAGACCGGGCCCTTGCATTCGAGCTTCTTCAGCGCCTCGGCCTGATCGCCGCCGCCGCCGGACGGGCTGGCGGCCGTCGCGCTTGCGGCCGGAGGGCTCGCGCCCGGCGTCCCGGTCTTGCTCTGATCGAAGAAGACGACGAGTTGCGTGCATTTCATCGTCGTCTCGCCCTGCACGGCGATGACATTGCCGGAATAGATGGCGCGGCCTTCCTTCTGGAACACCTCGAGCTTGTCAGCCTCGACATTGATCGGCTTGTTGCTGTTGGCGGACCCGAAATCGCCAATGCCCCCGCTCTGCCGGCGCCCGGCCGCGGGCGCCGCGGCCTGCGCGACGACGACGGCTCCATCCTTGGCCGCCGCAGAGCGCGGCGCCGCTTCCGCGCCGGAGGCGGCCAGAAGGAGACCCAGCGCCAAAACGGCGGAGCGTTGCGTCGTCATTTTCTGTTCCCCTCGGGGCCGGAAGGCTGCGCTGCGCCGGCCGCCGGATCGCGCGGAGTCAAAACACTTCGCACCCGGCCTGAAAAGATCATTTGCTTGCCGCCTTCGACAATTTCAAGCGAGTCGGCGTCGATCGACCCGTCGCGCATCGTGACCGACACCGGCTCGTCGGATCGCACATGGCCGGCCTTGAAAGCAATGCTCGCCGACCGCAGCCGCACGTCGTAGCCGGTGTCGGTCTGCACGCGAACGGACTGGCGAAGGTCGAGCGTCTCCTTCTGGCTGTCGAGCAAACCCTCGGGCGACTGCATGCGCGCCTGTCCATCCTCGCCGAGCGCGATCTGCGCGTCGATGTCGGTCAGTTCGATGATGTTGGGGGTTTTGATATCCTGCGCCGCCGCCTTGGCGTTGACCTGAAAGGGCCTGCCGTCGCTCCTGTACCCTTGCAGGCGCGGCGCCTCCATCACGATCTTGGAGCCGTTCAGGCCCACAGCCGCGATGTCGAGGCCGGGCGGCAGCTTGCGGAAGGGATCGAAAATCATCACCAGCAGAATCGCGAGCGTGGCGAGCCCCGACCCAACCGGAATGAGCCACTTGAAGAAGCGAACCCAGCGGGAATGGCGCAACGCCGCGCGATAGGCGGCCGCGCGCCGGGCGCGCCTTTCGCCGCCAGGCTCCATCACGGCTGTCGCGCCGATCGCCGTCGCCAAGAACACCTCGCCCGTGAAGCCGTTTTCCGTCTCGCCCGGCGAGGCCTGACGGTCCGCGGTGGCGAAGTTATGTCCCGGACCGGCGGCCACCGCAGCCGGCCCTCGAAACGACGGTGAATCGTCGCTTACTCGTGCGAGAAAATATCGTTTTCCGCCCAGCCGGCCAAGTCCAGCTCGGCGCGCGTCGGCAGGAAGCGGAAACAGGCCTCGGCCAGATGCGCGCGGCCTTCCCGCGCCAGCATCGCCTGCAGCCGCTCGCGCAGCGCATGGAGATGCAGCACGTCGGAGGCCGCGTAGGCGAGCTGCGCGTCGGTCAGCTTGTCGGCGCCCCAGTCGGAGGATTGCTGCTGCTTCGACAATTCGACGCCAAGCAGCTCGCGGACGAGGTCCTTCAATCCGTGCCGGTCCGTGTAGGTGCGGGCGAGCTTGGAGGCGATCTTGGTGCAATAGACGGGGCCGGTCTCGACGCCGAGGCCATGCCTCAGCGCCGCGATGTCGAACCGTGCGAAATGGAAGATTTTCGTCACGGCCGCATCGGCCATCAGCCGCTTGAGATGGACGGCCTCCGGACCGTTGCGGCGAATCTGGACGATGTCGGCCGTGCCGTCGCCCTTCGAGAGCTGCACCACGCAGAGCCGGTCGCGCAGCGGGTTGAGGCCGAGCGTCTCCGTATCGACCGCGACGGCCGCTCCGGGGGAAAAATCAGCGGGAAGATCGTCAAGATGAAATCGGATGGTCATGGGGCGGTTCGGCGCTTAGTCGGCCCTCCGCATCGACCCTGGCAAAGACGAGGTCAAGCGCCGGGGCCGACGCCAGCGGAGGAGCGGACCTGGCGGCGCGACATTCTGAAGCAGCGTTATGGCGCCAATCATGCGTAGAGAGCATGAGAGCCGCCTGCAAATCCATTACCGCCCGCAATAACGCATAGATATTGTGCAGCGCAGCAAAATTCCGGCGGCCATCTGACTGGAGAATGAGCGTGTTCATCATCGCCCTGATCGAAAAATTCCGCGACTGGCTGCGTTATCGCCGAACCCTTGGCGACCTACGGCAGCGCACCGACCGCGAGCTCGATGATTTCGGCTTCGAGCGCTCGAACCTGCGCCGGATCGCACGAGAATCGACGCAACACTGACGGGAAGCCGGTCCCCGGCCGCCGTCAGGGCAGTTGGTGCTCATCAAAAAAGATGTCGAGCGGGATCTGCGTGTTCCGCTCGAAATCTTGCATCGCGTCATTCAGCCGGTTGCGGTAGTCGAGCAGCGCCTGCAACAGCATCGCGGCGTCATGGCTGATGCCGAAGCGCGCCCAGCTCTCGGCGATGTGCGGCTCCAGACCGATCTTGTCGCCGAACGCCCGCACATCCTTGAAGCCGAGCCGGTTCACGATCTCGAGCAGCTTCTCCGGCGACAGCCTGGGGCTGATCGCGTGGTTGTGCATGCGGGCGTACATGAGCCGCACGTCGGAGGCGCGAAAGCTGCGTGAATTGCGCGCGAACTGCTTGAGGTTGTCGTACATGGTCCCGGCGTCCTCTGCGGTTCCCTCTCATTGACTATCGGTCGGCATTGTCGGCTTCGCCATGCGGCAAATCAAGGGCGCCGGTACCGGCCCCGCGAGTCGCGCCGCCATCATCGCAGGAAGGGATTGCTCAGCCGCTCCTCGCCAATGGTCGTCGGCGCCCCATGGCCGGGCAGGATCGTCACGTCGTCGCCGAGCGTCAGCAGCTTCGCCTTGACGCCCGAGATCAGCAGATTGTGATCCCCGCCGGGCAG
Organism: Rhizobiales bacterium 65-9; assembly: GCA_001899525.1. Classification (GTDB taxonomy): domain Bacteria; phylum Pseudomonadota; class Alphaproteobacteria; order Rhizobiales; family Beijerinckiaceae; genus Terrirubrum. Next base: position 166,391 of record MKVY01000029.1, on the reverse strand, counting down.
GTCGGTCCGCCCGACCGAGCCCTGAAACAAGGTGTCTCCCACCAGGGCGAAACGCGACGGCGCATGCACATAGACGAGAGAGCCGGGGGAATGGCCGGGCACATGGAGAATATCGAAGACAACCTCTCCGACGCTCACCGTCCCGCCTTCGGACAAGAACTTCGCCGTGGTCACCGGCTTGACGCCGTCGACGCCGAACATCCTCGCCTGACCGGCCAGACCTTCGAGCAGCGACCTGTCGGCCTCATGCGGGCCTTCGATCGGAACGCCAAGCGCCGCCGACAGATCGGTCGCGCCGCCGGCGTGATCGATATGGCCGTGCGTGAGAAGAATCTTCTCGGGCGTCGCTCCGATCTTCTCCAGCGCCTCCCTGATGCGCGGCAGATCGCCGCCGGGATCGACGATCGCGGCGCGATTCGTCGCCGTGCAAACCACGATTGACGCATTCTGCTGGAACGGCGTGACGGGAACGACCGACACCTGGATGGCGGTTTTCTGGGGCTGGCTCATCGACTGGAGGTGGCGTGGCGAAGGCCGCGCGTCAACAGCTCCTAACGACGAAAAATCCCCACCAGCTCGACATGGGCGGAATAACGGAACTGATCGACCGGCGTCACCTGCTCGAGAGAAAAACCGCCGTCGATCAGGATGCGCGCGTCGCGCGCGAAGGTCGCCGCATTGCAGGAGACGCCGGCGACCGTTTTCAGCTTGCGCGAGGCCGCCAGCGCGCGCGCCTGCGCCTCGGCGCCGGCGCGCGGAGGATCGAAGATCGCCGCGTCGAACGACTCAAGCTCATGCGCAAGGAGCGGGCGCCGAAAAAGATCCCGCGCCTCCGTGCTGACCGGCCTCAGCTCCGCGGTCGCCCGCGCCGCGCGCTCAAGCGCGTCCAGCGACGCCTTCTCCAGCTCGACCGCATGGACGCGCGCGCGGCCGGCGGCGCGCAGGGCGATCGGCCCGCAGCCGCTGAAGAGATCGACCACCCGCTTCGCTCCCGCGACGCCCTGCAACGCCAGAGCCGACAGCGTTTCCTCTCCCGCGGCCGTCGCCTGAAGAAATCCGCCCGGCGGCGGCGCGACAACAGCCGGCCCCATGCGCAGCGCCGGCGAGCGCCAGGCCGCAAGCGTTTCGCCATGCAGCGAAAGCCGCGCGAGATCGAGGGCGCGGCCCAATTCCACCAGCCGCAGGCGCACGCGGTCATCCACCTTGCCCGCGCCGCGCAGATCGACATCGAGGCCGCCCATCGTCGCCGTGACCTGAATATCGAGCGGCTTGCGCAGCGCGGCGAGCGCTTCACCGAGCGCGCGCGCGACGCCGGGCGCGGCCGCAAGCGATGGCGCGAGCACCGGGCAGCGCTCGATCGCGATAAGCCGATGGGATCGCGCCATCATGAACCCCGCCTCGATTCCGCCCGGCGTCTGCCGCGCATGCAGCGTCACCCGGCGGCGGCCATCGCCATGGGCGTCGATGCAGGGCTCCACGCGCGTCTCGATCCCGCGCTGGCGCAACGCCTCGACGACCAGCGACCGCTTCCAGTCGAGCAACGCGGACAGGTCGAGATGCTGCAACGCGCAGCCGCCGCAGCGGGTGAAATAATCGCAAACCGGATCGACGCGATCGGCGCTGGCGCGCACAATCGCCTGCAGGCGCGCGCGATCGGCGGACTCCAACGCGGCGATGACGAGTTCGTCCGGCAATGTATAAGAAATAAAGACGTCGCCGCTTCCGCCGCGCGCGATTCCGTCGCCGCGATGGCCGAGCCGGTCAATCGTGAACTCGACGGCCGCGCTCACGACGGCTCCTTTCGGGCGCTGTCGCTCCCGACATCCTTGCGCGCATGCATGAGATATTCGCGGTTGCCGTCGCCGCCCTCAATGGGGCTGTCGATCACGCCCGTTACGCGCCAGCCCGCCTTGTCGGCGAACGCCTTCACGTTGTCTACCGCGCGCGCGCGAACCGCATCGTCATCGACCACGCCGCGCTTGCCCGCCAGCCCGCGCCCCGCCTCGAATTGCGGCTTGATCAGCGCGACCAGTTCGGCTTTGCTCGCGGTCAATGACGCAAGCGCCGGGATGATCAGCGTCAGCGAAATGAAGCTCGCATCCACGACGGCAAGCGACGCGCGATCCTTTGACGCGAGCGCGAGATCGCGAATATCCGTCTGCTCATGCAGCGAGAGCCGCGGATCGCCGCGCAGTTTCGCATGCATCTGGTCGCGGCCGACATCGACCGCGATCACGCGCGCGGCATGGCGCGCCAGAAGCACGTCCGTGAAGCCGCCGGTCGACGAGCCGACATCGAGACAGAGCCGCCCCGCGGCCTCGACGTGAAACGCATCGAGCGCATGGGACAGCTTGACGCCGCCGCGCGACACCCAGGGAAAAGGCTGTTCCGCCTCGACACGCGCATCGTCGCCGAAACTATCCGACGGCTTGCGCGCGACGGCGCCGTTCACGCGCACCAGGCCCGCCGCGATCGCCGCCTGCGCCCGCGCCCGGCTCTCGAAGAAGCCGCGCGCGACAAGCAGTTGATCGATGCGCCGGCGCTCCGCCATCAGATCAGGCCGAGCCAGATGCGGAGCCCCTCGTCGACGCGTGTGACCTGCTCCGGATCGAGCGCCCCAATCCGGGCGCGCACCCTGTCCGGCAGGTGCGAAACAACCTTGTCGCACATCACAAATGACGGCGCGCGCAGGCCGTTTTCAGCGGTGGGCGACACTTCGACGCGAAACAGCCGCGCTTCCGATTGCGTCGTCGTGATCAACGCCATGGTCACGCTGGGCGCATTCGCCAGAAATGCGTCGGCTTGTATCACCAAAGCGGGCCGCGGTTTGCCGAAATCTCCCGGAAGCGCCACCAGAACAATGTCGCCGCGACGAAGGACGGCGTTCATGCGGTCCAGTCCGGAAAATCCTGCGCGTCGAAAAGCGACGAGAAAGAAGCATCCGCTTTGGCGGCCGCGCAAATCGCCGCGAATTCCCGCGCCAGCATCGCGGACACAGCCGGGTTTGTCAGATCGGGCGCCCAGATCGTCATGGGGCGCAGCCCCTTCGCGCGCATGCGCTCGCGATAACGGCGCACGGCGGCGTGAGGATCGGCGGACTTCACGCGCGTCTGCGTCTTCGCAGCGGTTTTCATAGCCTTCTTGACGGCGCTCTTCGCAGCCGGTCGCTTGGCCGCCTTCTTCGCCTTACGCGGGTCGGCTTTTCGGGGACGCGTCTTCGTCTTAACTGGGGACGACGCATTGCGGGAGCGTGGGCGTCGGCGTTCGGCCATGGCTCAGTCTCCATGACATGTCATCGCCGGGCCTATAGCGCACCATGACATGTCATGCAATCGCCTCGCGGCCGGATGACATGTCATGACCTCACTCGGGGAGCGGAATGAACTCCGTTTCGCCCGGCACGGAATCGAATTTTCCGGCGCGCCATTCCGCCTTCGCCTGATCGATTCGCTCCTTGCGCGACGAGACGAAATTCCACCAGATGTGTCGCGGCCCGTCCATCGGCTCGCCGCCCAGCAGCATCAGGCGCGCCTGCGACTGCGCGAGGATGGAGATGCGGTCGCCCGGCCTGAACACCAGCAGCCGGCCGGGACCGAACACGTCGCCGGCGATGTCGATCTCGCCGGCGGCGATATAGATCGCGCGCTCGTCATAAGACGGATCAAGCGGCAGCACGGCGCCCGGCGCAAGCACCGCCTCGGCGTAGAAACAGTCATGCGGGAAGCGCGTCGGCGCCGTGCGGTCATAGAGCGAGCCCATGATGAGGCGCACGCGCTTGCCTTCGCCATCGATGAAAGGAAGATCGGCGCGCGCGGCGTGGACGAAGCCGGGGTCGGCCTCCTCGAACCGGCGGGGCAGCGCCATCCAGCTCTGGATGCCGTAGAGCGGATTCTCATGCGCGCGCGCGTCGTGGTCGGTGCGCTCGGAATGGACGACGCCGCGGCCCGCCGTCATCAGATTGACGTCGCCCGGCCGGATCGCCTGCATCACGCCCAGCGAATCGCGATGGACGATCTCGCCGTCGAACAGGTAGGTGACGGTGGAGAGGCCGATATGCGGATGCGGGCGCACGTCGAGGCCCTGGCCCGAACGAAACTGCGTCGGCCCCATCTGATCGAAGAAAATGAAGGGCCCGATCATCTGCTTCTTCGCGGCCGGCAAGGCGCGGCGCACGGAGAAGCCGTCGCCGAGATCGCGGGCGCGCGGAATGATCACCTGCTCGATGGCGTCGCAGGCGAAGGAATCGCCCGGCTGCGGGTCGTCCGCGGGATGAAACGACATCGGGCTGCTCCTTCCGGTTGTCGCGGCGCGCCTATCTGTCGGGATCGAGCGGCTCGGTCCCCGTCGGCTTGCCGTTCGCGCCCAGCGTGATTTTCTCGATGCGGGCTTCCGCGCTCTTCAGCAGGCTTTCGCAATGCCGCTTGAGATGCTCGCCGCGCTCATAGATCGCGATCGACTCCTCCAGCGGAACCTCGCCGCGCTCAAGCTTCTGCACGATCGCCTCAAGCTCGGCGAGCGCCTTCTCGAACGGGACTTTCGACAGGTCGGGCGTCGTGGCCAAAGGCATGCTCTCCGTGCCAGGGGGATTTAGGCGCGCGCCGACGGAGGCGCAACCTCAAGGGTCTCAGCCGCCGGCGGGCCAGCTTCTGAATCCGCCCACCTGCGCGCGATGGCGCAGAACGTGGTCGGCCAGCACGCAAGCCACCATCGCCTCGCCGACCGGGACGGCGCGGATGCCGACGCACGGATCATGGCGGCCTTTCGTCACGATGTCGGCCGCTTCGCCCGAGCGCGTCACGGTCCGGCGCGGCGCGAGGATCGATGATGTCGGCTTGACCGCGAAGCGCGCCACGACCGGCTGGCCGGTGGAGATTCCGCCGAGAACGCCGCCGGCGTTGTTGCTGGAGAAGCCGGGCAGGCCCTCGTTGGACGGGCGCATCTCGTCGGCGTTCTCTTCGCCGGTCAGTTCCGCGGCGCCCATGCCGGCGCCGATCTCGACGCCCTTGACCGCGTTGATCGACATCAGCGCGGCGGCGATGTCGGCGTCGAGCTTGCCATAGATCGGCGCGCCGAGGCCGGGCGGAACGCCTTCCGCGACGATCTCGATCACCGCGCCGACCGACGAGCCCGCCTTGCGGATTCCGTCGAGATACTCCTCGAAAAAGGCGGCCGCCTTCGCGTCCGGACAGAAGAACGGATTCTTTCCGACCTCGTCCCAGTCCCACCGCGCGCGGTCGATCCGGTGCGGCCCCATCTGCACCAGCGCGCCGCGCACGCGCGCGCCCGGCAGCACCTTGCGGGCGATCGCCCCGGCGGCGACGCGCATCGCCGTCTCGCGCGCCGAGGAACGGCCGCCGCCGCGATAATCGCGGATTCCATATTTCACGTCGTATGTGAAATCGGCATGGCCGGGACGGTATTTCGGCGCGATGTCGGAATAATCCTTGCTGCGCTGGTCGACATTCTCGATCAGCAGCCCGATCGGCGTCCCGGTCGTGACCTGCGCGCCGTCGTCGCCGACGAACACGCCGGACAGGATCTTCACCGCGTCCGGCTCCCGCCTCTGGGTCGTGAAACGCGACTGGCCGGGACGGCGGCGGTCGAGATCGGCCTGGATGTCCGCTTCGGTCAGCGGAAGCAGCGGCGGGCAGCCGTCGACGACGCAGCCGATCGCGGGACCGTGGCTTTCGCCGAAGGTCGTGACGCGGAACAGATGGCCGAAAGTGTTGTGCGACATGGCGGCGGTCCTTATCCCGCGCGAGGAAGGGGGTCAAAGACCCGCGGGTTGGAGCGGCGATCGGACGCTGCTATGCGTCCGCCCCCAAACCGAGGAGAATCATGGCCACGCTTCCTGTCGCCCGCACCGTGAAAGCGCTGCGCGCCGAGGTCTCGCGCTGGCGCGCGTCGGACGAGCGCGTCGCGCTGGTCCCCACGATGGGCGCCCTCCATCCCGGCCACATCTCGCTCGTCAAAGCCGCGCAACGCAAAGCGAAACGCGTCGTCGTGTCGATCTTCGTCAATCCGGCGCAGTTCGCGCCGACCGAGGACTTCTCGAAATATCCGCGCACCTTCGCGAACGACCGGGCGATGCTGGCTGTCGCGCAGGCCGACCTGATCTTCGCCCCGACGGTGGAGGAGATGTATCCCGAGGGTTTCGCGACGACGATCTCGCTCGACGGACCGGCGAAAGCGGGGCTCGAAGACGCCTTCCGTCCGACGCATTTCGCCGGCGTCGCCACCGTGGTCGGAAAACTGTTCACGCAATGCGCGCCTGACTTCGCGCTCTTCGGCGAGAAGGATTATCAGCAGCTCAAGGTGGTGACGCGCATGGCGCGCGATCTGGATCTTCCGGTGAAGGTGATCGGCGCGCCGACCGTGCGCGAGACGGACGGCGTCGCGATGTCGTCGCGCAACCGCTATCTCTCCGAAACCGAGCGCGCCGCCGCCGCAGCGATCCCGCGCGTCATGAAAGAAACGGCCGAGCAGATACGCGGCGGAGCGAGTCTTTCGACGGCGCTGAAGCGCGGCCGCGCCGCCCTCGAGAAGGCGGGATTTTCGATCGATTATCTCGAAGCGCGCAACGCCGACACGCTCGCCCAGCCAAAGCGCGGCGGCGGGGAGAAACTCAGGCTGCTGTTCGCGGGAAAGATCGGCACGACGCGGCTGATCGACAACATCGCGGTGTGAGGCGGCGGCCATCTACTGACGGTTGTGTAGCGGTTTTAGCTTGACCAACCACCATACTACCGAAACTGGAATCTCAAGTGCTTTTTCTCCATCTGGCATAGGCACAAAAATTTTATCTGGAGCCTCATTGTTTCCAGAGCCTCGAATTACCCCTTCTTTCAAAATTTCAAGATTCAATTCTCTCACAGCCGCAACGATTTTTTTGAACAGTTCTTTCGCTCGGTTCTCGATATTATCTAAGGTAGAATCGTTGCGAAGAATTCTTCTTTGCGAAGGCACATTCTTGAAAATACTGGGCCAATGCCTTCCGCCCCGCCCTCTGCCGAAAGGCGGACTAGGAAACGGCGCACCAACACATGTGGCAAGCGCAACACCAAAGATAGGCAGGTCCGATAGTTTCTGAACATCGAAATCTTTTTCTAATTCGCAACAATACTTCTCACATTGTTCAAGATCATACATCAGATCGACAAGCATGCGCTTTGACGCGGCAGATCTTCTCGCATTTACATCTTCGAGCTTCTGCTTTTCCCACTCTCGAAGGGAGGCAAAGCCATCTTTAACGTCTTTTATCGCCTCCTCATCTGTCTCTCGATGTAACATGCCGCCGCCCGTCACAAGCTCAAATTCAACAAGACATTCAGGAATTTGACTTGCATTCAGAAAGGCAAGATCAACATGATTCCATTCGCGAGAAATGATCTTGTCTTTCATATCCTCATAAAGACGCACTGCTACTTGATCTCGGAGCGAGCCTTCCGGTTTTGATGTTGCTGCAAGAAACGCAAGTTCGCTCGGGTAAAAGCGACGATGCAAACCGTTTAACGCCTCGACCAGTTTGTCTTTGTAAAGTCGTTCCAAAGCTAGCATTGTTTTCCCCCGTCATCATTCAACTTGGTGATTGTGAACGTTGATCCAAAACGTGGAGATCGTGTCGGGCCTACCTCCAGTTCCAGCGTCCGTCCGCGAAAATGAGCGTCTTGCCCTGCCAGATGTCCTGATTGGGCGCGAGTTCAATGGGAACACCGCCGATCATGGCCATCAGCGCGCGGGCGACGCCGCCATGCGACACCATCACCGTATCGCGCGTCAGCCCGTCGATCACGGGCCGCACGCGCTCGGCCAGCATCGCATAGCTCTCGCCGCCCGGCGGAGCGAAATTCCATTTGTCGCGCGTCCGCGCCTTGGCGCCGATCGGATCGCGCGCCTTCACCTCGCTCCAGATCGAGCCCTCCCACTCGCCGAAGGTCAGCTCCTTCAGGCGATCCTCGAGCCGGTAGCCGACGCCATGCAGGCCCATGGCGCGGCGCGCGATCTCCATCGTCTCGCGGGTGCGCAGCATCGGGCTGCAAAGAAATTCGCAATCCTCGATCAGCGGCACGGTGGCCTTGAGCTTCGCTCCCGCCTCATGCGCCTGCACGCGGCCGAGGTCGTTCAGCGGAATGTCGCGCTGCCCCTGCAGGCGGCCCTCCGCGTTCCAGTCGGTCTCGCCATGGCGGATGAAATAGATGCGGGGCGTCACGCTGCCAGAACTTCTGCGATGAAACCGTTTGGCGCGCTCAGCGCACCTGCACGACGAAATCCTGCGTCCAGCGCGCGCCGTCCGCCCAGATGACCTCGACCGTGAAGCGATCGCCGCCGATAAATTTCGGATCGCTTACATAATAGACGCCGACGCCGTCCACCTTGCGGTTGTTGCATTTCGAACGCGGATTGCTCGGAGGAAAGCCCGGAAACTCGCCCTCGCGCCGCAGTTCGATGCGGCCGCCGCGCGGCGGCGAGGCGATCGCGATGCTGGCGTAGCCGCGGTTCGAACAATCCTCCGCGACGTCGCGATAATGCCGCGCGCGCACCGTTCCGCCATGGGACGTGAAAATCACTTCCGCCTCGGACTGCGGAGCGGAGGTCGTCTGGCAGGCGCCGAGGCTCATCGCCGCGGCGGCCGCGAGCAGGAGATTGGCTTTCATCGCGAAGCTCCAGAATGCCGCCTATGCTTGCGACAATTCGAGCCGGCGGGCAACAAAGCCAGGCGACGCGCCGATGCGACGTTTGATCCCGGCGATGACCGCCGGCTCACTCGCCCTTGTCGAGGCTCATGTCCGGCGCCTCCGGATTCTTCATGCCGACGACATGATAGCCGGCGTCGACATGCAGGATCTCGCCGGTGATCCCGCGCGCCATGTCGGAGGACAGGAAGGCGGCGGTCTCGCCGACCTCCTCGATCGTCACCGTGCGGCGCAGGGGCGAGTTGAACTCGTTCCATTTCAGAATGTAGCGGAAGTCGCCGATGCCCGAGGCCGCGAGCGTCTTGATCGGCCCGGCCGAGATGGCGTTGACGCGGATGTTCTTCGGGCCGAGATCGGCGGCGAGATAGCGCACGCTCGCCTCCAGCGCCGCCTTGGCGACGCCCATGACGTTATAATGGGGCATCCATTTCTCGGCGCCGTAATAGGTCAGCGTCAGCATGGCGCCGCCGTTCGGCATCATTTTCTCGGCCCGCTGCGCGACGGCGGTCAGCGAATAGCAGGAGATCAGCAGGCTGGAGGTGAAATTCTCCTGGCTCGTGTCGACATAGCGGCCGGTCAGCTCGTTCTTGTCGGAGAAGGCGATGCAGTGGATGAGGAAATCGAGGCCGCCCCAGAGCGACTGAATTTCCGAGAAGACCGCGTCGATGGTCGCCCCGTCCGTCACGTCGCAATGGCCGACGACCTTCGCGCCGATCGACTCCGCCAGCGGCCGGACGCGCTTCTCCAGCGCCTCGCCCTGGAAGGTGAAGGCGAGCTCGGCGCCCTGCTCATGGGCGGCTCGCGCGATGCCCCAGGCGATCGACCGGTTGTTGGCGACGCCCATGACCAGACCGCGTTTTCCCCGCAAGATGCCGCCTGTGGCCATGAATCGCTTCCGCGCCGTTTGTTGGTTAGCGGCGCGCTATACCGAATGGCGGCGGGGCGGGAAAGCCGAAAGGCGGGGCCGCCAACGCCGCTGTGGGTTTCTTGGCGGCTCCTGTGGGCGACCGCCGGCGCGGACTGGACAGACGGCGCTGGGCAGGATTGGTTAATCAAACTTTACAGAAGGCTCGGGAGGAGGCGGGTGGCTCGCCGATCCGACATTGCGGCGCTGACCCCTTGCCTGCGGCGCTATGCGCGCGGCCTGACGGGCTCGACGGAGATCGGGGACGACCTGACCCAGGACGCCCTCCTGTCCGCGATCCGGTCGCGGGGGCTTGGCCGGGGCGCGGCCCTGAAACGGAGACTCTACGCCATCCTGACCGATTTTAACAGAATGCGGGTCTCCGCCCTGCCCGATCCCGATCTCTATGGCGGCGAGGCCCGGGGCGTCGTCCGGCTGTTCGCGCCGCTCGCGGAGCAGCCGGCCAGAGACGGGAGCGATCCGCTGGCGGCGATGACGCTGGTGGAGCGGGAAGCGATCCTGCTCGTCGCCGTCGAGGGCTGCTCCTACGAGGACGCGGCCGACATCCTCGGCGTCACCCGGACGGCCCTGATCGCCCGCCTGGCCCGCGCCCGCGGCGAGCCCCAGCCCGAAGCCGGGCGGCTCGCGGCGCGCTCGCATCTGAGGGTGGTGTCGTGACCGCGCAACGCCTCGTGATGGAGGCCGACCTGCACGCCTATGTCGACGGCGAACTGAGCGGGCGGGACGTGTCGGCCGTGCGGGCCCATCTCGCGCAGGACGAGGCGGCGGCGGCCCGCGCCGCCCGATGGGCGGAACAGCGCGACGCGATGCGGGCCCGGCTGGCGCCCGTCGCGGACGAGGCGCTGCCGCTCCGGCTGCGGATCGCGCGCATGAAAGCCGCGAGCGACCGCGAGGACCGCGGCAAATTCCTCTTCGCTTTCGGATTCGTCGCCGGCTTCGGCCTCGGCGTCGCGATCGTCGGCGCGCTGCTGCTGCGGCTCTGAGCCAGGGCGTGGAAGCGCCGGCCGAGCGTCAGCCGCCACCGCGCCTTTTGCGCATCAGCGCCTCCAGCTCCTCATCGCCGCCCTCGGGCAAGACGATGGAAGTCGTCACATACAGATCGCCGCGGCCGTCGGCCTTGGGCAGACCCTTGCCGCGCAGGCGGAAGTTCCGGCCGCTCGAGGTCATCGCCGGCAGCGCGAGTTCGACCGCCCCGTCCAGCGCCTCGACCCGCACCGGGCCGCCGAGCACGGCGTCGATCAGCGGCACGCGCTGCGTCATCTTCAGATCGAACCCGTCGACCGTGAAGCGCGGATGGGGCCGCAGCCGCACGGTGAGCAGGAGGTCGCCGGCCGGCCCGCCGTTCGGCGAGGGCTGGCCCTGTCCCTTCAGCCGGATGGTCTTGCCGTCGCCGACGCCGGCGGGAATATTGACCTCGACCTCGCGGCCGTTGGGCAGGCTCATGCGCCGCGCGCCGCCGGCGACCAGATCCTCCAGGCTCAGGGACAGCTCCGCCTCGATGTCCGCGCCCTTGCGCGGCGGCTGCGACTGCCGGCCGCCGCCGCGGCCCATCTGGCTGAAAATGTCGGAGAACATGTCGGCCGCATCGGCGCCGCCCGCGCCGCCGCGCTGGAACGGACCATCCTGGCCGAAGCCGAACGAGAAGCCCTCGAAACCGCCCCGGCCGCCGCGGCCCGCCCCAGCCCCGCCCGCGCCGGGTCCGCCGCGCGGATCGAAGCCCTGGAAGCGGGGCTTGCCCTCCGCGTCGATCTCGCCGCGATCGAACTGGCCGCGCTTGTCCTTGTCGCCGACGATCTCGTAGGCCGTGTTGGCCTCGGCGAACCGCTCCTTCGCCTTGGGATCATCCTTGTTGCGATCGGGATGATGCTGCTTCGCGAGCTTGCGGAACGCCTTCTTGATCTCGGCCTCGCTGGCCGATTTCGAAACGCCAAGCACTGTGTAAGGATCGCGCATCGGACTCCCACAACGCAAGCCGGCGCGGACTGTAGTCGGTTCCGGCCGGACTTGCGACAATCAAGCTGTCAGCGCGGTCAAGAGGACGAGCCAAGCCGCCGGCCTTCCGCGCCGAATTCACCGCTGATGTGGGGAGAATCGCCGCGCCCCGCAAGCCGCGGCGGCCGCTTTCAGGCCGGCTTCTTCCACGGTTTCGCGCCGCGCACGGCCCAGTCGCCGCCGCTCGGCTTGCAGGCGTCGCCCTGCGTCCATTCCTGCCCGGCCGCGGTGACCGTGGTCGCGAGGAAGGCGCGGCAGACCTCATCATTCTTCACATAGGGCGCGCCGACCGGCGCAATCGAGCCCTTGAGCTTGGTTTCTGGATTGTCCCAGCCCGCGCTCGCGCCATTGCCCTGCGGATCGAGCGCGACCGCAAGCGCGGCCTGGGCGCGGCGCCAGTCCTCGGCCGTCATCGCCCTCGACAAGGGCGACGGCTGCTTCGACGCGATCGAGCCGGTCACCGGCACGTCGTCCTCGTCGCCAGTGAACAGAGACAAGGGCGAGATGCTGCAGCCGGCCGTGGCGAGGCCGCCGAGCAGCGCGCAGCCCAGAAGAACCCGTCGCAAACGGCGCTGGCCGCGAGCCCTGCTTTCGATATACGCAACCAACGTCGCCACCTGTCCGAATTCGAAAGCCATGCAAAACAATCAAGAGTTAAGAAGCGGTGAGCGCGGCGAGGATGCGGTCGACGATCCGTTTACGCTCTTCGCCGCATGGTTCCCGGAAGCTGAACGCTCCGAGCCGAACGACCCGAACGGCATGGCCGTCGCGACCGCCGACGCCGACGGGCTGCCCAACCTGCGCATGGTGCTGATGAAGGAATGGGACCGCGACGGCTTCGTGTTCTACACCAACACCGAAAGCCAGAAGGGACGGGAGCTCGCCGCCAACATGCAGGCCGCCGGCCTGTTCCACTGGAAGTCGCTGCGCCGGCAGGTGCGCTTCCGCGGGCCTGTCAGCCTGGTCAGCGACGCGCAGTCGGACGCCTATTTCGAGTCGCGCCCGCGCGATTCGCGCATCGGCGCCTGGGCGAGCCAGCAGAGCCGGCCGCTGGAAAGCCGGTTCGCGCTCGAGAAGGCGGTCGCCTTCCACGCCGCCAAATACGCCGTGGGCGCCGTTCCCCGCCCGCCCTACTGGAAAGGCTTCCGCATCGCGCCGCTCTCGTTCGAGTTCTGGCGCGACCGGCCCTTCCGGCTGCATGAGCGGCTGATCTTCACCCGCGCGGCGCCCGGCGCGCCGTGGGAGAAGACGCGCTTCTATCCCTAAGCCCCCGACGCTTTTCGAGCACGCCGATGTCCCTTCCTCCCCACGTCCTGGCCGCGCTGCCGAAAACCGAACCGGGCCAGCGGCCGGTGATGCTTCTGACCGGCGCCTCGCGCGGCATCGGCCATGCGACGGTGAAGCTCTTCGCCATGAATGGCTGGCGCATCCTGTCCTGCTCGCGCCAGCCCTTCTCCGACAAATGCCCGTGGCCCTCGGGCGCCGACGACCATGTGCAGATCGACCTCGCCGATCCCGAGGACACGATGCGCGGGATCGCCGAGATCAAGGAGCGGCTGAAAGCCGAAGGCGGCAAGCTGAACGCGCTCGTCAACAACGCCGCGATCTCGCCGAAGGGCGCGAACGGCAAGCGGCTCGGCGCGGCCAACACCACCTTCAACGATTGGCACAACGTCTTCCAGGTGAATTTCTTCGCGCCGATCATGTTGGCGCGCGGCCTGCTCGACGAATTGAAAGCGGCCAAGGGAACGATCGTCAACGTCACCTCGATCGCCGGCTCGCGCGTGCATCCCTTCGCCGGCGCGGCCTACGGCACCTCGAAGGCGGCGCTCGCCGCGCTGACGCGCGAGATGGCCTCCGACTTCGGCCCGATGGGCGTGCGCGTCAACGCGATCTCGCCCGGCGAGATCGACACCTCGATCCTGTCGCCCGGCACCGAGAAGATCGTCGAGACGCTGCCGCTCAACCGGCTCGGCAAGACCGAGGAGGTGGCGCGCGCCATCCTGTTCCTGTGCACCGAGCAGTCGAGCTACGTCACCGGCGCGGAGCTGCACATCAATGGCGGGCAGCATGTGTGAGGGGCTTGACTATCTAATATTGGCTTCTTGATTTCGGAGAGCCTATGATCCGGCGAATTCGTACATCCTTACATCGCGAGCACGCGCTGCGGGCGACGCGTGTATCAGTCGGAAAAAACCGTCTTGTCTATGTTTTGATCGCTGACAAACGGTTCAGTTATGGGAAGATGAAGTCGCGGATTTGTTACATCGGAACCACAAGACAGGGACTCGCTCGGGTAGCGTCCAGTGTAGCTCACCGCGCTGATAATATACTTTCGGAGTCGGGCGTTAGAGAGTTTCACGCGCGGATCATAACCTGTAAGCCACGACAGAAGGTGAAAACGTGGATTAAACTAGAGCGAGCCTTGTTGCTCGAATTTAGAAACAAGTTTGGATCTGTCCCGATATGCAATGTTCACGGGAAAGGCATGCGAGAAATTGACGAATTCGACTACTTCTCACGATCGGGCATACGCAACCTTATCGAAGAGCTTTCCTGAGAACTATTGGCAATCTGGAGGCGAAGACAGTGCGCACTCAACGCGCTATCGTTGTTACACAGCTATCTGTGGAAGATGGAGGCAATTTTCTCGCGACCGTTCCCGACCTTCCCGGCTGCATGATCGACGGCGACACCCCGGAAGACGCGATCACAAACTTGCGAGACGCGATTAAGACGTGGATCGAAGCGGCGCGCGATCTCGGCCGCGAAATTCCGCCCAGTTCTGCAACTCCTTCGACCAAGTGATGGGCCATTCGAGATTTTCGTCAAGAAGCTCATCGCATCATGGCCGGGACCGGCCCGGCCATGACGGCGGCGAGGATGTGCGGCCGGAGCTGAACACGGATCGCAAATGATGCTCGATCTCTCCCGCCTCGACATGATCGCCCTCGCATGGTTCGCGATCGCGTGGCTCGGCTATTCCTTCCTGATCGACCGCGCGCCGCACGGCGCCGGCAGCCTCAACGCGCATATGATCGGCTACCGCCATCGCTGGATGCGGGCGATGCTGACGCGCGACAACCGCATCGTCGACATGCAGGTCAACATGCAGCTCCAGCAGGGCGCGGGCTTCTTCGCCTCGACCTCCTTCATCGCGATCGGCGCCTGCGTCACTCTGCTCGGCGCGACGGAAAAGGCGCTCGACGTGATTCAGGCGACGTCGCTGATCGAGAAGCCGAGCCGCGTTCTGTGGGAGGTGAAGACGATCGGGCTCGCGCTGTTTTTCGTGTACGCCTTCTTCAAGTTCGGCTGGGCCTACCGGCTGTTCAACTATGGCGCGATCATGATCGGCGCGGCGCCGAAATATGAGGGCGACGTAACGCCCGAGATGGAGAAGCTCGCAGATCGCGCCGCGCGCCTCAACGCCATCGCCGCCGGACATTTCAACAAGGGCCAGCGCGCGTTCTTCTTCTCTCTCGGCTATCTCGGCTGGTTCGTGAGCCCGTGGCTGTTCATGGCCGGAACGGCGGCGGTGCTGTTCGTGCTATACCGGCGGCAGTTCTGGTCGGATTCATTTCGCGCGCTGCAATGACTCTCTCTCCGCGCCCTTTGCAACAACACGCGCGGTCGCGAATTATCGTTGAACCCACAGGAGCACGCATGCGTTTTCGCCGATCCGCTTCCCTCGCCGCAGCGACGTTCGCGGCGCTCGCCGCCGGCGCGACCGTTCGCGCCCAGACGCCGCCGAAAGCCTGCGCCAGCGCCGCGACGCAAAGCGAGATGACCGAGTGCGCCGACAAGGCGTTCCGCAAGGCCGATCAGGAGCTCAACGATTCCTACAAGACGATCGAGGCGCGGCTGAAGGGCGACGCGGAGAAGATGAACCGCCTCGTCACGGCGCAGCGCGCCTGGATCGTTTTCCGTGACGCGGAATGCAACTTCGCCGCCTCAAACGTCGCCGGCGGAAGCGCCTATCCGATGACGGTCGCGCTGTGCGCCGAGGCGATGACCAATCACCGGCTGCAGGATCTCAAGGCCTATCTGAAATGCGAAGAAGGCGATATGTCCTGCCCCGTGCCGGCGAAATGACCGCCCCCAGAGCGAGCGGCGGAGCGGCTTCTCTCACAGGTTTTCGACCATCGCCGCCACGGCGCGAATCAGCATCGCGACATCCTGCTCGCGCGAGAGGCGATGATCGCCGTCCTTGACGAGCGACAGGGTCACGGCGTCCGCCGGCAGATGCTCGACGATCGTCAGCGCATGGCGCCAGGGAACATCGGGATCGCGCATGCCCTGCAGGATATGCACGGGGCATCCAGGCTCGATCGGGGCGTCGAGCAGCAGATGCTTGCGCCCCTCCTCGAACAGCCTGCGGGTGATCGGATAGGGTTCGGGCGAATAGTCGGAGGGACGCAGCCAGACGCCCCGGGTCTCGATCGCGCGCCGCGCCTCCTCGGGAAGCTGCGGCCACATCAGCGCCTCGGTGAAATCGACGGCCGGCGCGATCAGGACGAGGCCGGACGGCGCCTGCGGCGAGCGGCGACGCTTCAGCTCGAGCGCGATCAGCAGGGCGATCCAGCCGCCCATCGAGGAGCCGACGAAAACCGGGCGCTCGCCTGCGAAGGCTTCGATCGCCGCGAGCGCGTCCTCGCTCCAGGCGCCGATGGTCCCGTCGGCGAAGTCGCCGCCAGATTCGCCATGGCCGGAATAGTCGAAGCGCAGAAGCGCGCGCCCGGCGCCGGCCGCCCAGCGATCGAGCGCCTCGGCCTTGGTGGCGCGCATGTCGGACCGGAAGCCGCCGAGCCAGACCACGCAGGGCCCGCCTCCATCGCGGCGCAAGGTCGCAATGCGCCGGCGCTGCGGCCCCGCCTCGATGATCGAAAGTTGCGGCTCCATCGCTTCATCCCTAGTAAAGCCCTTCCCGGCGGACGGGATGTACGGGATTATCAGTGCCGAAGCGAAGCGTCGCCAGTTCCCTCGCAAGCCGCACGCAGCGTCATGCGCTCGAAGGCGTCACGGTCCTGCAGGTCATTCCCAACCTCGACGGCGGCGGCTCGGAGCAGTCCGTGCTCGAGCATGTCGCGGCGCTCGCCGAGGTCGGCGCGCGGCCTCTGGTGGCGACGCGCGGCGGGCGGCTGATCGGCGAGATGCAGGCGCGCGGCGGCGTCTGGGCGCCGTTTCCCGCGCACACGAAAAATCCGCTGGCGATGGTCATGAACGTCCGCCGCCTGGCCCAGCTCGTGCGCGACGAGGGCGTCGACATCATCCACGCCCATTCCCGCGCGCCCGCCTGGGTCGCGCTCGGCGCCGCGCGGCGGCTGCGCATCCCCTTCGTCACCAGCTATCACGGCTTCTACGACCGCTCCTCCTACGCCAAGGGCCGCTACAATTCCGTGATGGCGGCCGGCGACGTGGTGCTCGCCAACTCCCAGTTCACCGCCGGGCTGATCCGCCGCAACTGGCCGGACGCCGCGCCGCGCATCCGCATCGTGCCGTGCGGGGTCGATCTCGGCGCCTTCGATCCCCGCGCCGTCGGCCCGGAGCGGGTGGCGGCGCTGCGCTCGCGCTGGGGGCTCGAGCCGCATCAGCGCGCGGTGCTGCTGCCGGCGCGCATGACGGCCTGGAAGGGCCACAAGGTGCTGATCGAGGCCGCGGGCCTGCTCGCCGCCGGCGGGTTGGAGGACGTCGCCTTCATTCTGCTCGGCCGCGCCGACGAGCATGAGCGCTATGTGCGCGAACTCGACGGGATGATCGCCGCGCGCGGCCTCGACGCGATCATCCGCCGCGTCGGCCACTGCGACGACATGCCGGCCGCCTATCTCGCCGCGGCGGCGGTGACCGTGCCCTCGATCGAGCCGGAGACCTTCGGGCGCATCGCCGTGGAGGCCCAGGCGATGGGCGCGCCGGTGATCGCGTCCGACCATGGCGCGGCGCCCGAGACGATCCTCGCCCCGCCGACGGCGGCGGCCAACATGCGCACCGGCTGGCGCACGCCGGTCGGGGGCGCCGCGGCGCTGGCCGACGCCATCCGGGAGGCGCTGTCGCTCGGCGCGAGCGCGCGCTCCGCCATGGCCGAGCGGGCCCGCGCCCATGTCGCCAGCTCCTTCTCCGAAGCGCGGGCGGCGGCGGCCACCATCGACGCCTACGCCGAAGCTTACGGCCGCTGAACCGCCTATTTTCCGTTTCGACGGTTGACAGGCGCCGGATTCGAGCCAATTTCTACCGCCGGCTGGGAACTTTCCGGCCCGTAAGCCTATGAGGCTGCGCCATCAGGAGAAGCACCCATTCGTCGTCCCCATCGCGCCCCGCCCACCCCCCAGAAGGAAGGCCCCCGCGCCAACCGCGACATTCGCGGCGTCCGCGACGTTCAATTGATCGACGCCAACGGCGAGAACAAGGGCGTGATGCCTTTCTTCGACGCCCTCACCCTCGCGCAGGAGCAGGGTCTGGATCTAGTCGAGATCGCCCCGAACTCCCAGCCGCCGGTCTGCAAGATCCTGGACTATGGCCGTTTCCGCTTCCTTGAGCAGAAGAAGGCGGCCGAAGCGCGCAAGAAGCAGAAGATCATCGAGGTCAAGGAGATCAAGCTGCGCCCGGGCATCGACACGCATGACTATGACGTGAAGATGCGCTCGATGAAGCAGTTCTTCGAGGAAGGCGACAAGGTGAAGGTCACCCTGCGCTTCCGCGGCCGCGAGATGGCGCATATCGATCTGGGCGCGAAGGTGCTGGCCCGCGTGAAGCAGGACATCGCCGAGATCGCCAAGGTCGAGAGCGAGCCGTCGATGGAAGGCCGCCAGATGACGATGATGCTCGCGCCGCGCTAGCGCGACCATCGGCCGGGCGGCGCGCGCAAGCCGCCGCCTTTTTTCCAATCCTGCCGGGCGCAACCGCCGCGCGACGCGAGCGCGGCGACGATGCTCCGTTCCGGACCTGCGTCGATGATCCACGCCAGAGGCGTCGCCAAGCATTTCCTCACGCGCGGCGCGCGCGTCGAGGCGCTGCGGCCAGTCGATCTCGACGTCGCGCGCGGCGCGTTCGTCAGCATCATCGGGCCGTCCGGATGCGGCAAGTCCACCCTGCTGCGCATCATCGCGGGGCTCGAAACGGCAAGCGAAGGAACGCTGACCATCGAGAGCGCCGCCGACCAGCGCGCCGGCTTCGTCTTTCAGGACGCGGTCCTCCTGCCCTGGCTCTCCGCCGAAGAGAATGTGCGCTTTCCGCTCGACGCCGCGGGCGTTCCGCGTGACGAAGGCGACGCGACGGCGCGCCGCCTGCTCGCGCTCGTGGGCCTGCAGGGATTCGAAAAGGCGCTGCCGCGCGCCCTCTCCGGCGGCATGCGCCAGCGCGTGTCGATCGCGCGCGCCCTGTCCTACGATCCGCCGCTTCTTCTGATGGACGAGCCGTTCGGCGCGCTCGACCTTTTAACGCGCGACAGGCTGAACGACGAACTGCTGACGATCTGGACCGCCACGAAGAAGACCATCATCTTCGTCACGCACAGCGTCGAGGAAGCGGCCTATCTGTCGGATCGGGTCGTCGTCATGTCGCCGCGTCCCGGCTCCATCAAAAAAATCTATGACTCGCCGCTGGCGCGGCCGCGCGGCGAGCGGACGAAGCTCGATCCGGCCTTCCATCAACTGATGGCCGATCTCAGGCGCGACCTCGCATGACCTCCCGCGCGATCTGGCGGCGTCCGCTCGAGACCATCGCGGCCGTCGGCGCCTTCTGCCTTGCATGGGACCTTTACGTGCGCTGGACCGACGCGCCGTCCTATCTCCTGCCGCCGCCGGCCGATGTCGGCGCGGCGCTGATCCAGTCGGCGGCAAGCGGCGAACTCGCGCATCACCTGCTCTATACGCTGCAGAATCTCATCCTCGGCTATGGCGCGGGCGCGCTGCTCGGCGTCGCCGCGGGCGTGGCGCTCGCCAAGTCGCCGCGACTCGACCGCGCGCTCGGCGGGCCGATCCTGTTTCTGCAGACGGCTCCGAAAATCGCGCTCGCGCCGCTGTTCGTGATCTGGTTCGGCCTTGGCCTCGCCTCGAAGATCGCGCTGATCATCTCGCTCGTCTTCTTTCCCGTTCTCGTGGGAACCATGGTCGGGCTGCGCTCGCTCGACAGCCGCTTCGCCGATCTCGCGCGCCTCCTGCGGCTCGGCGTCTGGCGACGGCTGTGGCTGATCGAACTGCGCGCCGGCCTGCCGGACATTTTCGTCGGGCTGCGCATCGGCGCCGTGCAGGCGGTGGTCGGCGCGATTCTCGGGGAATGGATGTCGGGCCGGCAGGGCCTCGGCTATCTCATGACCTTCGCCTCCGCGACCTACAAGACGCCGCTGCTGTTCGGCGCCGTCGTCCTCACCGCGCTGCTCGGCATCGCGGTCTATCAACTCGTCGAGACCGCCGAGCGGCGGCTGCTGTCCTGGCGGGACGCGCCATGAGCAAGGCCAAGCGGTCCGCCGCCTTCCCGTGG
The DNA here is from genome assembly GCA_001899525.1 of Rhizobiales bacterium 65-9. Lineage (GTDB taxonomy): Bacteria > Pseudomonadota > Alphaproteobacteria > Rhizobiales > Beijerinckiaceae > Terrirubrum. The sequence continues at coordinate 146,309 of MKVY01000029.1, read as the reverse complement.
CTCAACGGACGGCCGACGCACCTTCCCTGCGGACCGGGAGACATGCCGGCCTGCGCGCTTCTGCCGGGCGATCCCGACCGCGTGGCGCTCGCCGCAGCACTTCTCGATAATTCCGTCGATTTCGGACAGCGGCGCGAATTCCGCGCCGCGCGCGGCGGCTGGAGCGGACATCCCGTCGGCGTGTGCTCGACGGGCATCGGCGGCCCCTCCGCCGAGATCGCCGTCGTCGAGCTCGCCAATCTCGGCGTCGACACGGTCATCCGCGTCGGCGGCATGGGCGCCCTGCAGGCCGACCTGCCGCTGGGCGGGTTTCTCATCGTCGATCAGGCGGAAGGCGCGACCGGCGCCGCCGCGGCCTACGGCGCCGACGGCGCGGTGGCCGCGCACGCCGCGGTCGTCGAGGCGCTCGCGGCCGCGGCCCGGACGCTCGGCTTCGCGCACCGGCGCGGCGCCGTGCACACCACCGACAGCTATTACTGGGGGCAGGGCCGCTCCGCGCGGCCGGACGGCGCGCCGCCGCCGCACGCCGATCTTCCCGCGGGCCTCGCGGCGCGCGGCGTCTGCGGCCTCGACATGGAGGCGCAAACGGTTTTCGCTGTGGCGCAGGCGCTTGGCCTGCGCGCCGGCGCCGTGCTCGCCGTACACGGCAATCGCGCCACGGACGAATGGCTCGAGGACTACGAGGACGCCCAGCGCAATCTGATCCGCCTCGCCGCGACCGCCGCCGCGCTTCTCGCGAAGCCATGAAACCGACGATTCCTCACTCTCAGGGACAAGGACAGGAGACCGCCATGAAACGAAGAACATTTCTCGCCGGCGCAGCAGCAACAGCCAGCCCGCGCTTCGCGATCGCGCAGGCGGCGCAGCCCGCGACGCTGCAGATCGACGGCGCGGCGGTGCCCTTCTATGCGCCGATCTATGTCGCGCAGGAAAAGGGCCTGTTCGCCAAGAACGGAGTCGATCTGCGCATCATCTATGCGGCCGCGGCCGACATCATGCGCAATGTCGCGATCGGCAACGCCGAGCTGGGCTTTCCCAACGGCGACGCCGTGATCGCGGCGAAGGCCAGCGGGCTGCCGGCGAAAGTCGTCCACACCACCTATCAGCGCGGCATCGGCGCGACCCTGTTCAAGGCGTCGAAGGGCTTCAAGAGCTACGCCGACTTCAAGGGCAAGACGCTCGCCGTCACGAGCCTCGGCAGCCCGAACTATCTGCAGTTGCAGGTCGGGCTGAAAAAGGCCGGCCTCACGCTCAACGACGTCAAGGTCGAGGTGATTGCGACCGGCGCGATCGTGCAGGCGCTGCAGGCCGATCAGGTCGACGCCATCGTGTTCTCGGAGCTGCGCAAATACAATCTCGAGGCGGACGGCGTTCAGGTCGGCATGATCTCCTCGAACGATTTCCTGCCGTCGTTCGGCAATGTGGTCGTCACTGGCGAGCGCACCCTGAAGGACAAGCCGAAGGTTGTGAAAGGCTTCATCACGGCGCTGAACGAAGCGCTGACATGGGTGATCGACGGCCATGTCGACGAAGCGATCGCGCTGGCCATCGAGAAATACGCGCCGACCTGGAAAGGACAGGAAGCGATCCTCGCGAAAGCCTTCAACCAATCCTTCGTTCCGTCGATCTGGCAGAGCCCGCTGACCAAGGCGAAGGGGCTCGGCGCCGGCGACCTCGCCGCATGGCAGACGAACATCGACATCCTGGCGGAGTACAAGGTGATCGAGAAGGGCTTCAAGGCGGGCGATCTCGTCATGCAGCCCGCCGACGTGGCCGCCTGAGACGATGGCGATGGGACGGGCGGCGCTGCGGGGCCTGACGACCGTTCTCTGCGCGCTCGCCGCGTGGCAGATCATCGTCGTCGTCTTCCAGGCGCCGGCCTACCTGCTCCCCTCGCCGCTCGTCGTCGCGCAGAAATTCTCGCTGCTCGCCGGGACCGGCGATCTTGGCCGGCACGTCCTGTCGACCCTCGCGGAAGTCCTGGCCGGCTCGCTGGCCGGGGCTGTCGCCGGGCTTTTGTGCGGCTGGCTGTTCACGCGCCTGCCGGTTCTCGGCCGGCTCCTGTCGCCGCTGATCCTGCTGCTGCAGACCGCGCCCAAGATCGCGATCGCGCCCATTCTCCTGCTCTGGCTCGGGCTCGGCCTCGCGCCGAAAGTGGTCCTGGTGGCGATCGTCGCGTTCTTTCCCGTCATGGCCGGCGCGGCCGCCGGGCTCGCGGGCGTCGACAAGAGCTACAGGGACCTGGCGCGGCTGCTGCGCCTCTCGGCCTGGACGCGGTTCCGGCGCATCGACCTGCCCTTCGCCGCCCCGCCGGCGTTCGCCGGGCTCCGGATCGCCTCGACGCAGGCGATGACGGCGGCGGTCGTGGGCGAACTGATGGGCGCGACCTACGGCCTCGGCTACCTGCTCAATCTCGGCCAGGAGAACAACGACGCCGGCGTCGTGATCGCGGCGATCCTGATGCTCTGCGTCATGGGCTGGCTGCTGCATGAAGGCGTGCGGCTGGCGGAGCGGCGCTTCCTCGGCTGGCACGAGAGCCAGATGGCGCAGGCCCAGGCCTGAATCGCCGCCGACCCGTTGCCTCTGGCCGGCTTTTCTGCCATAGCCGCGCCTTCATTCGACCGGCCCGGCTAAAAGGGCTGCCGTGGCGGGTCGGAATCTCAACCAGAACAGGCGCGATCGGGGCCTTTCGCCCGGATCACCCATGCGCCGGGAGATGAGCAAATGCCCAAGATGAAGACCAAGTCCGGCGCCAAAAAGCGCTTCAAGGTGACCGGCTCAGGCAAGGTGGTGTACGCCCAGGCGGGCAAGCGCCACGGCATGATCAAGCGCACCAAGAAGCAGATCCGCAATCTTCGCGGCACCAACGTCCTGTTCAAGACGGATGGCGACAACGTGAAGAAATACTGGCTGCCGAACGGCTGAACCCACGCCCATTTGAAGGAGAGCGACAATGGCTCGCGTCAAACGTGGCGTCACCAGTCACGCCAAGCACAAGAAGACACTGAAGGCGGCGAAGGGCTTCTACGGCCGCCGCAAGAACACCATCCGCGCCGCCAAGGCCGCCGTCGACCGCTCGATGCAGATGGCGACGCGCGACCGGCGCATCAAGAAGCGCACCTTCCGCGCGCTCTGGATCCAGCGCCTCAACGCGGCGGTGCGCGAGCACGGCCTGACCTATTCGCGCTTCATCGCAGCGCTCATCAAGGCCGACATCATCCTCGACCGCAAGGCGCTGGCGGACATCGCCATGAACCAGCCGGTCGCCTTCGCCGCGATCGTCGAGAAGGCGAAAGCGGCGTAACGCTTCCGCAATCGGCTCAAAGCTGCAAGAAAAAGCCCGCCGGCGACGGCGGGCTTTTTTGTTGGCTTCGATTGCGCTTGTTCTGACCGGGTGTTGCGATGCGCGTTCTGGTTCTCGGCGGCTACGGCCTGATCGGCGAGACGGTGATGCGCGCGCTGCGGCGCGCCGGCCATCAGCCCATCGGCCTCGGGCGCGCAACCGCCGACGCCGCGCGGCGCATGCCTTGGGCGGAATGGCGGGCGGCCGACATCGCCGCCCTCGACGAGCCGGCGAAATGGGCTGACCTGATCGAGGGCGTCGACGCCATCGTCAACGCCGCCGGCGCGCTGCAGGACGGCGCGCGGGATTCGGTGGCGGCGGTGCAGAGCCGCGCGATCCGGGCGCTGATCGACGCCTGCCCGGCCGCCGGCGTCCGCCGCTTCGCGCAGATTTCAGCGCCCAACGCCACGGCCCGAGCGACCACCGATTTCATGCGCACAAAGGCGGAGGCCGACGCGCATCTGTGCGGCAGCGACCTCGCCTGGTTCATCCTGCGTCCGGGCCTCGTCATCGCGCCCGCCGCCTATGGCGGTACGGCGCTGCTGCGGGCGCTCGCGGCTTTTCCGCTGATCCTCCCCGTCTCCCATCCCGACGCGCGCATCCAGACGGTCCATGTCGACGACGTGGCCGCGACGGTGGTCCGCGCGCTCGAGGGCGGGCTGCCGGAGCGGGCGACCTACGATCTCGTCGAGCCCGACGCGCACGCGCTCTCCGAGGTCGTCGCGCGGCTGCGGGCCTGGCTGGGGCGCCCGCCGGCGCGGACCGTCGCGCCGCCGCGCTGGGCGGCGCGGCTTCTGTTCGGCGCCGGCGACCTGCTCGGCCGGCTCGGCTGGCGAAGCCCGATGCGCACCACCGCGATGCGCGAGATCGAAGCAGGGGTCGCCGGCGATCCGCTGCCGCTCATGCGGGCGACGGGCGCGCCGCTGCGCAGCCTCGACCAGACGCTCTCGGACATTCCCGCCACGGTTCAGGAGCGCTGGTTCGCGCTGTCCTGGCTGATGAAGCCGGTCGCCGTCGCCATCCTGTCGCTGTTCTGGCTGGCGAGCGGGGTCATCGCGCTGGTCGGCTATCCCGTCGCCGTCGAGATCGCGCTCCAGCACGGCTTTCCGCCCGGACTCGCCGGAGCGAGCGTCATCGGCGGCGCGGTCCTCGACATCGCGCTCGGCCTCGGCGTGCTGTGGCGGCCGTGGGCGCGCCGCGCCTGTCTCGCGATGGCCGCGACCGCCATCGCCTATCTCGCGCTCGCCACCCTCGTCGCGCCGGGACTGTGGCTCGATCCGCTCGGCGCGCTGGTGAAGGTCGTTCCCGCGATCGGGCTCGCGCTCATGACCGCCGCCGTGATGGACGAGCGCTGAGGAACGGCGGCGATGGACTGGATTCTCCTTCTGCGCTGGCTGCATGTGCTGGGCGCCACCGTTCTGATCGGGACCGGGGCCGGGATCGCCTTCTTCATGCTGATCGCGCATCGCACCGGCGACGCGAAGATCATCGCGCATGTCGCCGGAACCGTCGTGATCGCGGACGCGCTGTTCACCGCGACGGCGGTCGTGATGCAGCCGGTCACCGGCGCGCTGCTGGCGTGGTCGATCGGGTGGCCGCTGTCGGAGAGCTGGATCGTCGCGTCGCTCACGCTCTATGTCGTCACCGGGCTGTTCTGGCTGCCGGTCGTCGTCATCCAGATCCGGATGCGCGATCTCGCGCGGGAGTCCGCCATCAAAGGGGCGCCGCCGCCGGCCGCCTATCATCGCCTGTTCCGCATCTGGTTCGCGTGCGGATTTCCAGCCTTCGGCGCCGTGCTCGCCATCGTGTGGCTGATGCTCGAACGGCCGGCGCTGTGGTGATTGCGCTGATTCGACGCTGGCCCCTCCGCTCGGCGACCTGATAGGGCATGCCGCATGAGCGACTTTTCCAGCATTACCAAAGGCCTTTCGGGAACGAGCGCGCTTCTCGTCGGCGAAGAACACACGGCGCCGCGCGTCGGCTCGGGCCGCATCCATGTGCTGGCGACGCCGGTGATGATCAACGTCATCGAGGCGGCCGCGCTCGCGGCCATCGAGCATCTCCTGCCGCCGGGCCATCAGAGCCTCGGCACGCATCTCGACGTGAAGCATATCGCCGCGACGCCGGTCGGCATGACGATCCGCGCGACGGCCGAGGTCATCCATGTCGAGGGCCGCAACATCCGCTTCCGCGTGACCGCAGAGGACGAGCGCGAGCCGATCGGCGGCGGCGAGCATGAGCGCGTGATCGTGAATGTCGAGCGCTTCGACAAGCGCGTGCAGCGCAAGATCGCCGGCGGCCAGTAACCGTCGCGGGCAGAAAGAGTCCGCGTCTCCGAAGCGCGCGACAGCGCTCTATGGCAGCTCCAGCGCGCCGCGCGTCAGCTTTTGACGCGCACGATCTCCCACGCCTCCTCGGCCGTCTCGGCGAAGGAAAACAGCTTCAGATCCTCCTCGGCGATGAAGCCGTGCGCGAGCTGGACGTCGACATTTATCAGCGACGTCCAGTAGGCGCGATCGAACAGCACGACGGGACAGGGCGGCGGCATCTTGCCGGTCTGGCGCAGCGTCAAAATCTCGAACAATTCATCGAGCGTGCCGAAGCCGCCGGGAAACACGACAAGGCCGATCGCGCGCATCGCCAGATGCATCTTGCGCATCGCGAAGTAGTGGAAATTGAACGTCAGCTCCGGCGTCGACCAGCCGTTCGGCTCCTGCTCGTGCGGCAGGGTGATGTTGAAGCCGATGGAGGGCGCGCCGGCTTCCGTGGCGCCGCGATTCGCCGCCTCCATGATTCCCGGCCCGCCGCCCGTGGCGATGACGTGATCGCGGATTCCGCCGTTCGCGAGCATCGCGCCGCCCTGCTCGGAGGCGATGCGCGCGAAACGGCGCGCCTCGCCATACCAGCGGCGATGCTGATCGGGGCCGTCCTCGCGGATGCGGGCCGAGCCGAACACGACGATGGTCGAGCGGATTCCCGCTTCGCGCAGAACGTCCTCGGCCTTCTGATATTCGAGCATGAAACGCGCGCCGCGGGTCGAATCGCCGAGCAGGAAATCCGCATCCATCGCGGCGAGGCGGAACGACGACGACGTCTTCTGCGCGGTGTTGTCGCGTTTCTCGGTCAAGGCGTCGGCGCTCCCGTCATCTTCTCTCGGACGCGGAGCTACAGGATGGCGCGGCCCTTAGCCAGTCATCGCGCGGGCCGCGCGCACGCCGACCACGAACGCAAGGCCGGCCCCGAGCAGCAGCGCGCCCGCCGCGGCCAGAGAAGGCGCGACGAAGTTGCCGGTGACGTCGTGAACGAGGCCGGCGAAACTCGGCCCTATGATCTGGCCGAGGCCGAAGGCGGCCGTCATCAAAGCGAGCGCGCGGCGCGGATCGGCGGGCGCGGCCTCCCGCGCCGCCGCCAGGCCGAGAGCGGTCAGCCCCATGAAGGTTCCGCCGAGGAAAACCGACGCGACGATTACGCCTGCGACGCTCTGCGACAGCACGCTGGCGGCGACGCCCACAGCCTCCACCACGAAGCAGAGCGCATAGGCCCTGTAGAGGCCGATGAGGCGCCCGAGCTGCGTCCAAAGCCAGACGGAGGGGATCGCGGACAGGCCCACCAGCAGCCACACATAGGGCTCCAGCGGCCTCGTCCCGGCGTCCTGCCGCACGAGCGCGACGATGAAGGTCGCGGTGATCACGTAGCCGAAGCCGAACAGGCCGTAGCTTGCGGCGAGCAGGGCGAACCCGCGCCAGGCCCCGCCGCCCGCCTTCGCCGATCTTCGACCGTCCTTCTCTCCCGGCTCCGGCGGAACGAGCCGCACGGCGACGAGGACCGCCAGAAGCGTCAGCGCGCCGGCGAGCAGCCACGCCGCGCGCCAGCCGCCGCCCCAGAGGCCAAGCGCCAGCATCGACAGGGACGAGCCCGCGACGCCGACGCCGACGCCGGAGAACACCGCCGGCGCGAGGCCCGGCCGCCCCTGCCCCGCGAGCCGCCCGAAGACCAGGGTCGTGGTCTGGACCAGCACGACCGCGCTGGCGACGCCGCCCAGAAACCGCAGCAGCGCGAACAGCGCCACGCTCTCGACCGCCGCCATCAGGGCGGTGGTCGCCGCGCTCGCGGCCAGCGCGCCGACGAACCAGCCCCGGCGCGAGCCGGGCAGCGTCGGCGCGGCGGCGAGCAGGGCGCCGGCGAGATAGCCCGCGAAATTCGCCGAGGCGATCGCCCCCGCCTGGCCCTGGCTCAGCCCCAGCGCCTCGACCATCAGCGGCAGGATCGGCGTATAGACGAAACGGCCGACGCCCATCGCCGCCGCCAGAGCCAGCACGCCGCCGACTGCGAGGCCCAGCGGGCGCGCGGATCGAACGGCGGCGGGGGAAGCGTCGGTCACGCCACTGGACTAAGGCAGCCGAAGCGGCGCCGCCAGCGCGGACGGGGCGCCGGCGTCCGCCCGGCGCGCATGCCTCGCCTCAACGCTCATGCCTGACGCCCCAGCGCATCATCGGCGCCCGCGGCCTCTGGCAAGGCCGTCTGATTGTGAATAGAAGACGCCCGCCATGTCAGACGCCTCCACCGACCACGACCTGTTCTCGCTCGAAGCCGATCTTTCGGCCCGCATCGCCGCGGCGGGCGACGAAGCCTCCCTCGAAGCCGTTCGCATCGCCGCGCTCGGCAAGCAGGGCTCGATCTCCGCCCTGCTCAAGACGCTCGGCGCGATGACGCCCGACGAACGCAAGGCGAAAGGCCCGCTGATCAACGGGCTGCGCGACCGCGCGCAGGCCGCGATCGGCGCGCGCAAGACCGAGCTCGGCGACGCGGCGCTCGACGCGCGCCTCAAGAGCGAGACGATCGATCTGAGCCTGCCCATGCAGGCCGGCGGAGAGACGAGCGGCCGCATCCACCCGATCACGCAGGTGATCGACGAACTGACCGCGATCTTCGCCGACATGGGCTTCTCGGTGGCGGAGGGGCCGGACATCGAGAGCGACGACCTCAACTTCACGAAGCTGAACTTCCCCGTCGGCCATCCCGCGCGCGAAATGCACGACACGTTCTTCTTCAACCCGAAGGAGAATGGCGACCGCATGCTGCTGCGCACGCACACCTCGCCGGTGCAGGTGCGCACCATGCTCGCGCAGAAGCCGCCGATCCGGGTGATCTGCCCCGGCCGCACCTACCGGCACGACAGCGACCAGACCCACACGCCGATGTTCCATCAGGTCGAGGGGCTCGTGATCGACCGGCAGGCCAATCTCGGCCATCTGAAATGGATCCTCGAGGAGTTCTGCAAGGCCTTCTTCGAGGTGCCCGACGTGAAGATGCGCTTCCGGCCGAGCTTCTTTCCCTTCACCGAACCCTCGGCCGAAGTGGACATCCAGTGCTCGCGCAAGGGCGGCGAAATCCGCTTCGGCGAGGGCGACGACTGGCTGGAGATTCTCGGCTGCGGCATGGTGCATCCGAACGTGCTGACGAATTGCGGACTCGATCCCAACGAGTATCAGGGATTCGCCTGGGGCATGGGCATCGACCGCATCGCGATGCTGAAATACGGCATGGACGATCTGCGCCAGTTCTTCGAAGCGGACGTGCGCTGGCTGAAGCATTACGGCTTCCGGCCGCTCGACCTGCCGACGCTGGCGGGCGGGCTGTCGAGCTAAAAAGGATCTCCGATGACGCGCCGTCTCCTCGCCGCATCGCTTGCCGCCCCGCTCCTTCTGTCGACGGCGCCGGCATTCGTTGACGCGCAGATGATTCCGCGCCGCATCGACGCTCCCGTCATGCTTGGCGGCGATCCCGACATGGACGCCTGCCCGAGCCTCGGCCAGGTGGTCGGCCTCGATCCCAACGGCGACGGCTTTCTATCGGTGCGCAGCGGGCCGGGAGGGTCGCGCTATCGCGAGATCGATCGGCTGTACAACGGAAACAAGGTCAGCGTCTGCGATCGTCGCGGCCCCTGGTATTCCATCGTCTATCCGGCTGACGAAGGCGAATGCGGCGTCGGAACGCCATGGCCGGTGCGCCAGCCCTACACCGGGCCATGCAGCTATGGCTGGGTGCATTCGCGCTATGTGCGAATCATCGCGGGATAAGACGCAACAGGTTTGTTGAAAGCACTTGAATGAAACTCACCGTCTCCTGGCTCAAAGACCATCTCGACACGACAGCGGACGCCAACGCGATCGCGGAGACGCTGACGCGCGTCGGGCTCGAAGTGGAATCGATCGACAATCCCGCCGAGCGGCTGAAGGATTTCATCATCGGCTACGTCGTCGAGGCGAAGCAGCACCCGAATGCGGACCGGCTGCGCGTCTGCATGGTCGATATCGGGCAGAGCGCGCCCGTGCAGGTGGTGTGCGGCGCGCCGAACGCGCGCACGGGCATGAAGGGCGTGTTCTCCCCGCCCGGAACCTATATTCCCGGCAAGAAGATCACGCTCGGAAAAGGCGTCATCCGCGGCGTCGAATCGAACGGCATGCTCTGCTCGGAAGCGGAGCTCGAACTCTCGACCGATCATGACGGCATCATCGACCTGCCGGCCGACGCGCCGGTCGGCATGCGCTACGCGGAATGGGCCGGCCTCGACGACGCGGTCATCGACGCCGCCGTCACGCCGAACCGCGCCGACGCGCTCGGAATCTCGGGCGTCGCGCGCGATCTCGCCGCGGCCGGCCTCGGCGACCTGAAGACGCGCGAGACGCGCCCGGTCAAGGGCGACTTTCCCTGCCCGGTGAAGGTCACGCTCGATTTCGATGCGCGTGAGCAATATCTCTGCCCGGCCTTCGCGCTTCGGCTGGTGCGCGGCGTGACGAACGGCCCGTCGCCGGAATGGCTGCAGAAGCGGCTGACCGCGATCGGGCTCCGGCCGATCAACGCGCTCGTCGACATCACGAACTTCCTGACCTTCGACCGCAACCGGCCGCTGCATGTGTTCGACGCGAAGAAGGTGCATGGCGACCTCGTCGTGCGCCGCGCCAAGCGCGGCGAAGAACTGCTCGCGCTCGACGGAAAGACCTATCGCTTCGACGACACGATGGTGGTGATCGCCGACGGCAAGGGCGTCGAATCGATCGGCGGAATCATGGGCGGCGAGGCGTCGGGATGCGATGAGAACACGACCGACGTGCTGATCGAGTCGGCGCTCTGGAATCCGCTCAACATCGCCCGCACCGGCCGCGCGCTCGGCATTCACTCCGACGCGCGCTATCGCTTCGAGCGCGGCGTCGATCCGGGCTTCTGCCTGCCGGGACTCGATGTCGCGACGCAGCTCGTGCTCGACCTGTGCGGCGGCGAAGCCTCGCAGGTCACGCTCGCCGGCGGCATTCCCGACACCGGCCGCGTCATCGATTTTCCCTGGACGGAGGTGAAGCGGCTGACCGGCCTCGAACTGCCGCGGCCGGAAATGAAGCTCACGCTGGAGCGTTTGGGATTTCATGTCTCGGGCGCGGGCGACCGCGTGACGGTGACGCCGCCGACATGGCGCGCCGACATCGAGGGCAAGGCCGATCTGGTCGAGGAGATCACGCGCATCGCCGGACTCGACCGCGTCCAGTCGCGTCCCCTGTCGCGCGAGACGGACGAGGTGGTGAAGCCGGTTCTCACGCTGCTCCAGAAGCGCACGCGGCTCGCCAAGCGCACGCTCGCGGCGCGCGGCCTCATCGAGGCCGTCACCTGGAGCTTCATCGCCGAGGACGAGGCGAAGCTGTTCGGCGCCGACACAAACAGGGCCGCCACGCTGAAGCTCGCCAATCCGATCGCCGCCGATCTCTCCGACATGCGGCCGTCGCTCCTGCCCGGCCTTCTGAAAGCCGCGCAGCGCAACGCCGATCGCGGCTTCGGCGATGTCGCCCTGTTCGAGGTCGGACAGGTGTTCGCCGACGACACGCCGGAAGGCCAGACCATCGTCGCGGCCGGCCTCAGGCGCGGCCTCGCCTCGCGGCATGGCGCGGGCCGCCACTGGGACGGCGGCGGCCGTCCGGTCGACGCCTTCGACGCCAAGGCCGACGCCATGGCGCTGCTCGAGGCGCTCGGCGTCCCGACCGGCGGCCTGCAAACCGCGCCGGGCGGTCCCGCCTGGATGCATCCCGGCCGTTCCGCGACATTCCGCTTCGGGCCGAAGACCGTCGTCGGATCGTTCGGCGAACTGCATCCGCGCACGCTCGCGGCGATGGGCGCGAAGGGGCCGGTGGTCGCCTTCGAGATCACGCTCGACGCGCTGCCGGCGCCGAAGGTCAGGCCGACGAAGGCGAAGCCCAAACTGTCGCTCAGCGAGTTCCAGCCGGTGTCGCGCGATTTCGCCTTCGTGGTGGATCGCGGCGTCGCGGCCGGCGATCTGGCGAAAACCGCGCAGGCGGCGGACCGCGCGCTGATCGAGGATGTCACGGTGTTCGACCTCTATGAGGGGCCGGGCGTCGAGGCGGGCAAGAAATCGGTGGCGCTCGCCGTCACGCTGCAACCGCGCGACAAGACCCTGACCGACGCCGAGATCGACGCCATCGGCGCCAGGATCATCGCCGAGATGGCGAAGCGGTATGGCGCGTCGCTGCGGGGCTGAGGCGTCGTCCGCATTTCGGCCAAAGCGGGCGGCCATGCTGCGCGCCGTGACGCCCTTGCGCCTGATATTCGCTATCGCCGCCCTTGCGGCGGCCTCTCCTGCGCACGCGCAGCAGAAGCCGCGCGCGATCGCAGACTGCGAAAAGATCGAGGCGTGGGACGCCTACAACAAATGCCTCGCCTCGTTCGGCCCGAAGCGCGTCGGGCCGGCGCGGGTGACGCCGGGCGACGGACCGGCGCAGGGGCGCACGGCGCGGGCGAGAAGCCGCGCGCCGCAAGGCGTTCAGGCGATGGGCCGGCGCAACGGACGCCCGTTCGCGGTCTTCGACGTAGGCGCGCCGGTCAAGCCCGCCCGGACGAAGCAGCGCTGACGCCCGACAGCGGATTGTCGGGATCCCAGCCATAGTCGATCGTCTCAAAGCGCAGGCCGCGCGCGTCGATCATCAGATGCCGGCCGACGAGACCGCGATCGCCCGCGAAAAACCCGCCGACGATCTCGCGCACGACCTCCATCGCCATCATCGCGCCGAGCGCGCCGGCGAGCGCGCCGAGAACGCCGGCCTCCGCGCATGTCGGAATCGCGCCCGGCGGCGGCGGATCGGGAAAGAGACAGCGATAGGTCGGATTCCACGCGCCGTCCGGCGCGCGCTCATGGGCCCGGATCGTGGTCAGCGACGCGTCGAACTGGCCAAGCGTCGCCGTCACCAGCGGCCGGCGCGCGCGATAGCAGGCGTCCGACACCGCATAGCGCGTGTCGAAATTGTCGGAGCCGTCGGCGACGAGATCGTACCGGGCGATCAGATCGGCGGCGTTGTCGGGACCGATACGCAGGGCGTGCGCCTCGACCGCGACATGGGGATTGAGCCGCGTGACGGCGGCCGCGGCGCTGTCCGTCTTCAGGCGGCCGACATCCGCCGTTCCGTGGATCACCTGACGCTGGAGATTGGAAAGCGAGACGCGGTCGTCATCGACGATCCCGACGACGCCGACGCCGGCGGCGGCGAGATATTGCAGCAGGGGCGCGCCGAGGCCGCCCGCTCCGACCACGAGCACCCGCGCCGCCTTCAGCTTCTGCTGGCCCGGCCCGCCGACATCGCGCAGGATCAGGTGGCGGGCGTAGCGTTCGATCTCGTCCGATGACAGCCGCATGACCTGCCTGATCTATGCGCGGAGCCGCGGCCGCGCCAGCGGCTCAGTCGCCCCTGGCCCAGCCGATCGCGTGCTCCAGGCGGTCGTCGCCCCAGAAGATTTCGCCATCCCCGGTGATGAAGCTCGGCGCGCCGAACACGCCGAGCGACTTGGCGAGTTCGGTTTCGGCGCGCAGGCGCCCCTTCACCTCCTCGGACCGCGCCGCGACCATCGCGGCGTTGGGATCAATGTCGGCGGCGCGCAGCGCGGCGGTCAGAACCGCCTCGTCGGCGATGTTTTTGCCCTCGCCGAACGCCATGGCGAAGAGGGCGCGCGAGAAGCCCGCGATCCAGCCCTGGTCGCGGCCGGCGATCGCCACGCGCGCGGCCGCGAGGCTGTTCTGGGGAAAGGGCGACGGCCGCTTCAGCGACAGGCCCCGGCGTTCGCAGAGGCGCTCCATGTCGCGCCACATATACCGGCCCTTGGCGGGGTAAAGATTGAACGGCGACGTCGACCAGCCCTGCGCGGCGAATATCGGCCCGAGCAGAAAGGGTCGCCAGCGCACGTCGACGCCGGCCGCCTCAGCCAGCGCCGCGACGCGCATCACCGAAAGATAGGAGTAAGACGAAGCAAAATCATACCAGAAATCAATTGTCGGCCGGGCCGTCATGCGACTGTCCTTGGCGCGCGTCCAGCAAATCAGAGCGATTGCGCGGGTTCGCGTCAGGTGAACATGGGCGATGGGGCGATAGCAAGGCGGCGCGCGTCAGGCGGGCAATCATGCCGGGGGCTCATGCACAGGGAGCGCGCGGCCTGTGGACAGAATTGACAATAACACGTGCGGCCGCCATGAAAGCTGGGAAAGCCGCCCTGATGGGCGGCCTTTGCGTTAGGGCCGATACGCCGATGGGCGCTTGGACGGACAGGACGGAACGGTCGCGACGATGCGCGCGACGAACGGCGCGGGCCTAAGCGGCTCGTTCCGACGGGCGTCGTCGCGCCGATATGATCCGCCCGCCACTCCCGTCCTGCACAATCAATCGTCGCGACGCCTCCTGATGCGAGCGAACGCGACTCCCTTCTGACCCGAAAGCGCGCCGCAATGCCTCCTGCCCCCTCGTCCCATCTTCTCCCGACTTTCGCGAAAGCCGACATCGCGTTCGAGCGCGGCGACGGCGCCTGGCTCACCGCCACGAACGGCGACCGCTATCTCGATTTCGGCTCGGGTATCGCGGTGAACGCGCTCGGCCACGGCCATCCCCACCTCGTCAAGGCGCTCGTCGATCAGGCCCAGAAGGTTTGGCACGTCTCCAACCTGTACCAGATCCCGGAAGGCGTCAGGCTGGCGGAGCGCCTCGCGGAGGCGACGGGCCTCGATTATGCGTTCTTCGCCAATTCGGGCGCCGAGGCGAACGAGGGCGCGATCAAGACGGCGCGCAAATATCACGCCGTTTCCGGCCATCCCGAGAAAATCCGCATCATCACCTTTGAGGGCGCCTTCCATGGCCGCACGCTGGCGACGCTCGCGGCCGGCGGCCAGCAGAAATATCTCGAAGGCTTCGGGCCCAAGGCCGAGGGTTTCGACCAGGTTCCGTTCGGCGATTTCGAAGCGCTGAAAATCGCCGTCACGCCCGAAACGGCCGCGATCATGCTCGAACCCACGCAGATGGAAGGCGGCGTGCGGCCGTTTTCGCCGGCGACGCTGCGCGCCATCCGCGCGCTGTGCGACGAGCATGGCCTGCTGCTGATCTTCGACGAAATCCAGACCGGCGTCGGCCGCAGCGGCAAGCTGTTCCAGCATGAGTGGGCCGGCGTGAAGCCGGACATCATGAGCGTCGCGAAAGGCATCGGCGGCGGCTTTCCGCTCGGCCTGTTCCTGACCACGAAGGAAGCAGGAAAGGGCATGACCGCCGGCACCCACGGCACCACCTTCGGCGGCAATCCGCTGGCGATGGCGGTCGGCAACGCCGTGCTCGACGTGGTGCTCGCGCCCGGCTTCCTCGACGCCGTCCAGAACAACGCGCTGCTCCTGAAACAGCGGCTGGCCGAGCTCAAGGACCGCCACCCGCGCGTGATCGAGGAGATTCGCGGCGAGGGGCTGCTCATCGGGCTGAAAAGCAAGGTCCCCAACACGGATCTCGCCGCCGCGGCGCGGGCGGAAAAGCTGCTGTCGGTGCCGGCGGGCGACAACACGCTGCGGCTCCTGCCGCCGCTGACGACCACGGCCGAAGAGATCAACGAGGCCGTGAAGCGGCTCGACGCGGCCTGCGCCGCGATCGAGCGGACTCTCGACAACAAGAAGGACGCCGCAGCATGAGCGGGGCGCGGCATTTCATCGATCTGACCGATTTCTCCGCCGGAGAGTTGCGGGGTCTGCTGCGCATCGCGGCCGACCTGAAAGCGCGGCGCGTCAGGGGTCAGCCGCCGCGCGAGCGGCCGCTCGCCGGCAAGACGCTGGCGATGATCTTCGACAAGCCCTCGACGCGTACGCGCGTCTCGTTCGACCTCGCCATGCGCGAGCTCGGCGGCGACACGATCATGCTGACCGGGCAGGAAATGCAGCTCGGGCGCGGCGAATCGATCGCCGACACGGCGCGCGTGCTGTCGCGCTATGTCGATGCGATCATGATCCGCATCCTCGACCACGACGCCGTGACCGAACTCGCGCAATATGCGACCGTTCCAGTGATCAACGGCCTGACCAAGCGATCGCACCCCTGCCAGATCATGGCCGACGTGCTCACCTACGAGGAGCATCGCGGGCCGATCGCGGGGAAGTCGATCGCCTATTCCGGCGACGCGAACAATGTGATGACATCCTGGGTGCATGCGGCGATGCGGATGGATTTCCGCCTGTCGATCGCGACGCCGGCCGAACTCGCGCCGCCGCCGCGCCTCATGGAGCGCGCGGCGAAAGAAGGCGCCGTGGTGACGCACACCCTCGATCCGTTCACGGCCGTCCAGAACGCCGACGCGGTCGTCACCGACTGCTGGGTGTCGATGGGCGACGAGGATCAGGGCCGCCGGCACAATCTGCTGATGCCCTACCAGGTCAACGGCAAGCTGATGGCGGCGGCGAAGCCCGAGGCGATCTTCATGCACTGCCTGCCGGCGCATCGCGGCGAGGAGGTCACCGACGAGGTGATGGACGGGCCGCAGTCGGTCGTGTTCGACGAGGCCGAGAACCGCCTGCACGCCCAGAAGGGCATTCTCGCCTGGTGCTTCGGCCTCGCCGACGCCTGAGGCGGCCAGCTTGCGATCCGGCGCGCCCGATCTACATTCGGATCAGGCGCGCCCGCCGCCGCGAAGCAAAGATCCCACATGACCTCAGATCCGGCGGTCTCCGGCGACCGCATCCTCCCCTTTTCGGTCGAGCCGCTCGACGTGCGCGGCCGGGTCATCACGCTCGGCCCGGCGCTGGACGAGATGCTGACCAAGCATGGCTATCCGGCGAGCGTGTCGCGCGCCGTCGGAGAGGCCGCGGCGCTGACGGCGCTCATGGGCGCCTCGCTGAAATTCGAGGGGCGCTTCCAGCTCCAGGCGCGCGGCGACGGGCCGGCCGGCATGATCGTCGTCGATTTCGAGACGCCCGACCGGATGCGGGCCTACGCCCGCTTCGACGCCGAGGCCGTCGCGCACTATGAGCGCGAGGGGCGCGCGACGCCGGGGGACCTCGTCGGGCGCGGCCATCTCGCCTTCACCATCGACCAGGGCTCGGAGCAGTCGCGCTATCAGGGCGTGGTGGCGCTCGAGGGCCAGGGCTTCGAGGCGGCCGCGCACGAATATTTCCTGCGCTCGGAGCAGATCCCGACGCGCGTGCGCCTCGCGGTGGCGGAATCGATCGCCCATGACGCGCCGAACCGCTGGCGCGCCGGCGGCGTCATGGTGCAGTTCCTGCCGTCCTCGCCGGAGCGCCAGCGGCAGCGCGATCTCGATCCCGGCGACGCGCCCTCGTCGCATGCGCGCGACGAGACGCCCGAGGACGACGCCTGGGTGGAGGCGCGGTCGCTGATCGAGACGGTCGAGGACCACGAACTCATCGATCCGACGCTGTCGAGCGAAAGGCTGCTCTACCGGCTGTTCCATGAGCGCGGCGTGCGCGTGTTCCCGCCGCAATCGGTGCGGCACCAGTGCCGCTGCTCGCGCGCGCGCGTCTTCGACATGCTGCGCAACTTCTCGGGCGAGGAACGGCGCCAGATGATCGCCGACGACGGCCAGATGATCGTCACCTGCGAATTCTGCTCGGCGCGCTATCGCTTCGCGCCGGAGGATTTCGCGGCGTGAAGGTCCGACGCATCGTCGCCAACCTCGCGGCCGCAGACGTCGGTGCGGCGAAGCGGTTCTATCAGGACGCGCTCGGCCTGGACCCTGTCATGGATCACGGCTGGATCGCGACCTATGGCGCGCCGGCGACGATGAACGCGCAGATCAGCGTCGCGACGGAGGGCGGATCGGGGACGCCCGTTCCCGATCTCTCGATCGAGGTCGACGACCTCGACGAAGCCCTGCGGCGCATGCGCGCCGCGGGTTTTACGATCGAGTACGGACCGGCCGACGAGCCCTGGGGCGTGCGCCGCTTCTACGTCCGCGATCCTTTCGGAAAACTCGTCAACATTCTCGCCCACGCCTGACGGCGCGGTCAGCCGAAGACCAGCAATCCCGCCAGACCCGCCGCGCCGACGAGAATCCGCCACCAGGCGAAGATCGCGAAGCCGTGCCGCGAGATATAATCGAGCAGGAAGCGCACCACGACGAGACCGGCGAGAAAAGCCGCCGCGAATCCGACGGCGATCAGGATCGTTCCATCCAGCGTCAGGTCATGCCGCGACTTCCACGCCTCCAGCGTGAAGGCGCCGACCATCGTCGGCATCGCAAGAAAGAATGAAAACTCGGCGGCGGCGCGCTTGCTCGCGCCCATCAGCATCGCGCCGACGATCGTCGCGCCGGAGCGCGAAACGCCGGGGATCATGGCGAGACACTGGAAGAAGCCGATCTTCAGGTAGGTCATGAGCGGAAACGCCATCGCGTCGTCCAAAGTCGCCTCGGTCTTGCGCTCGTCCATCACGAGCAGCACGAACCCGCCGAGGATCAGCGCGATGCAGACGATCATCGGATTGAAGAGCTGGCTCTTGATGAAGCCGATCAGCACATAGCCGATCACCGCCGCCGGCAGGAAGGCGAGCAGCACGCCGATGACGAAGCGCCGCGCGTCGGCGCTCGTCGGCAGCGCCAGCGCGACGCGCCACAGACGCCCGAAATAAACCGACAGAAGAGCGAGAATGGCGCCGAGCTGGACGAGGATCACATAGGTCTTGCCGAGCGCGTCGTCGTCGAAGCCGAAGAAATGCTCGAGCAGAAGAAGATGGCCGGTGGACGAGACGGGAATGAACTCCGTCAGCCCCTCAACGAGCCCGAGGACGAGCGCCTTGATGATATCCACGGAACGGCCTCATCCATCAATCGTTAAGCAATCGTTGGCCGCATCGAGCCGATTCGACCGAATCACATTGTCGCCGCGGGCGGCGGACACTATAGCTGCGCCGCTCTCCCGCCAACGCATTCCAGCCGCTGCATTCGGCCGCGCCGGATGATTCCGCTCCCTATGTCGCGCCTGCATCACCATCCGTTCTGTCCCCAGTCCCGCTTCATCCGTCTCGCCTGCGCCGAGGCGGGGCTGGCGATCGAACTCGTCGAGGAGCGCGTCTGGGAGCGGAGGACGGAATTCCTGGCGCTCAACCCGGCTGCGACCGTCCCGGTGCTGGTCGAGGAGGCCTTCGCCATTCCGGGCGCCGGCGTGATCGCCGAATATCTCGACGAAACGCGCGGGCTCGCCCTCGGCGACCGCCGGCTGCTGCCCGACAGCGTGGCGGGACGCATCGAGGTCCGCCGCCTGCTGGACTGGTTCAACCTCACCTTCGCCCAGGAGGTGAGCGAGCCGCTGGTGCGGGAGAAAATCTACAAGCGCCAGATGGGCGCGGCGCATGGCGGCGGCGCGCCCGACGCCGGCGCGATCCGTGCGGCGCGCAACAATGTGCGCTATCATCTGCGCTATGTCGGCCATCTCATCGGCCGGCGCAAATGGCTTGCAGGCGACCGGATGAGCTACGCCGACCTCGTCGCGGCCGCGCATCTGTCATGCGTCGACTATCTCGGCGACGCGCCCTGGAGCGAGGACGAGGCGGCGAAGGAATGGTACGCGCGGATCAAATCGAGGCCGTCCTTCCGCCCGCTGCTGGCCGAGAAAATTCTCGGGACGCCGGCGGCGCCCCACTACGCCGACCTGGACTTCTGAGCGGCGCGAAGCTGCGCGAGGCGATCGACGGCCGCGCCCGCGCGCTCGGCTTCGCGGACATCAAGATTACGCGGGTGGAGCAAACTCCCGATCAGGGCGGCCGGCTCGCCGAATGGCTCGCCGCGGGCCGGCATGGCGAGATGGGCTGGATGGCGGACACCGCCGACCGCCGGCGCCATCCCTCCGCGCTGTGGCCGGAGGCGCGGTCGATCATCGCGCTCGGCTGGAGCTATGCGCCCGATTCCGATCCGCTCGCGTCGCTCGCGATGAAGGATCGCGCCACGATCTCGGTCTATGCGGGACGGCGCGACTATCACGACGTCATCAAGGGGAAGCTGAAAGAGCTTGCGGGCTTCGTCGCGGCGCAGACCGGACGCGACGTCAAGGTCTTCGTCGATACGGCGCCGCTGATGGAGAAGCCCCTCGCGCAGGCGGCGGGCCTCGGATGGCAGGGCAAGCACAGCGTGCTGGTGTCGCGCGCGCATGGCGGATGGCTGTTCCTCGGCTTCATCCTCACGACCGCGGAGCTCGCGGCCGACGCGGCCGAGACCGATCATTGCGGCTCCTGCCGCCGCTGCCTCGACATCTGCCCGACCAAGGCGTTCCCGGCGCCGTATCAGCTCGACGCCACGCGCTGCATCGCCTACCTCACCAACGAGCATGCGGGGCCGATCCCGCGCGAATTCCGGCCGCTGATCGGCAACCGCGTGTTCGGCTGCGACGACTGCCTCGCCGTCTGCCCCTGGAACAAGTTCGCCGAAGCGAGCCGCGACGCCCGCATGGCGCTGCGCGAGGATCTTTCAGCGCCGCCGCTCTCCGATCTTCTCGCGCTTGACGATCAGGCCTTTCGCGCGCGCTTCGCGGGAACGCCGATCAAGCGGGCGGGGCGCGCGCGCTTCCTCCGCAATGCGCTGATCGCGGCGGGCAATTCCGGCGCGACAAGCCTGATTCCGCGCGCGTCTGAGCTTCTCGGCGACGAGTCCGCGCTCGTGCGCGGCGCGAGCGTGTGGGCGCTCAGCCGGCTTCTTCCGCCATCGGCGTTCGAGGCGCTGCGGCGCACCCATATGGATGCGGAAATCGACGCGAGCGTGCGCCTGGAATGGAGCGAGGGCGGCGGGATCGCGGAGGACGGAGAAGCGCCGCCGCCTCAACCTTCCGCGCAATAAAAAACGGGCGCGACATGCGCGCCCGTCGTCAATCAAGAACCGCCAGACGGCGATCAGCGCCGCGCGGATTTCAGCAGGGCCCAGCCGGCCGGCATCGCCAGCGCGCCGAGCAGCGTCTTGTAGATCGTGGCGGCGTAGAACGGAGCGACGCCGACGGTCCAGGCCATGCCGGCGCCGTGATTCACGGCGAGCCACGCGAAGCCGAAGCCGATCAGCACGACATGGCCGATCGCCATCGCAGCGAAAAGCTTCACAACAGAACGGTCCCAGCCGCGCTCCGCGAGCCAGCCGACGATGAACGCGCCGGCGACGAAGCCGACGAGATAGCCGCCAGTCGGCCCCATCATGTAAGCGAGGCCGACGCCGCGCTCGGGCGTGTCGGCGAAGACGGGCAGGCCGAGCGCGCCCTCCACGAGATAGAGCAGCACCGTCGCCGCGCCGAGGCGCGCGCCATAGGCCGCGCCGATCGTCAGCACGACGAAGGTCTGCATCGTCATCGGCACCGGGAAGCCGACCTTGATCTTCGCGGACAGCCACAGGGCGACAGCGCCCACAATCATCAGCACGGCGACGCGCATGGCGGCGGCGAGCCGCGAGGACGATCCGATGGATGGCGCCGGCCAAAGGGCTGACGCGAAAGTGGCGGCTGGCATGCTCTCTCCGGGAATCATCGTCGGCGCTCGAAACGCCGCACGGCGGGGTGTATAGGCGGCCTGCCGGCGCGGCTCAAGCGGCCCCGCCGGGAGCAGGACAGGCGCATGGCTTCGGAACGGGACCACAATGACGAGCCGACATTCGTGAGGGATTTCGCCGGCGCGGCGGGCGAAGCGGTCACGCTGTCGCCGCGCGTGCGGCGCGTGCTCGCGCCGAATCCCTCCGCATTCACCTTCCACGGCACGAACAGCTACATCGTCGGGCGCGGAACGGCGGCGATCATCGATCCCGGTCCGGACGACCCGGCGCATATCGCGCGGCTCATCGACCATGTGCGCGGCGAGACGGTGTCGCACATCCTCGTCACCCATACCCATCGCGATCATTCGCCGGGCGCGCGACGCCTCGCCGAAGCGACCGGCGCCGTGATCGTGGGATGCGCGCCGGTGACGCTGACATCGTCCGCGAGCGACGGCGTGCAACTCGACGCCGGCCATGATCTCGACCACGCGCCGGCGGGCGTCATGCGGGACGGCGACGCGATCTCCGGGCCGGACTGGACGCTCGTCGCCGTCGCGACGCCGGGGCATGCGTCGAACCATCTGAGCTTCGCGCTCGCCGAGGAGAACGCGCTTTTCTCCGGCGATCACGTGATGGGGTGGTCGACCTCGATCGTGTCGCCGCCGGACGGCGTCATGGCCGACTACATGGCGTCGCTGGAGAAACTGCGGGGGCGCGACGACGCGATCTACTGGCCGGGCCATGGCGAGGCGGTCAGCCAGCCGCAACGCTTCGTGCGCGGCCTCATCAATCACCGCCGGCATCGCGAGAGCGCGATCCTGAAGCGGCTCGCGGCGGGCGACAGGACGATTCCGGAGATCGTGCGCGCGCTTTATTCCGGGGTGTCGCCGGCCCTGCATCCCGCAGCCGGCCGATCGGTGCTCGCCCATCTCGTCGATCTGGCTGCGCGCGGCCTCGTCGCGACCGACAGCGGGCCAACGATCGACGGAGATTACCGGCTCGCCTAAGGAACGCCGCGATTCACGAAAACAGCAGCATTCCCCAAGCTATTTCCTGTCGCCCGATGTTTTCGGAAAACCGACCTTCGCTTTTGCGCACCATCTCGGAGCGCCGGCGCGGTCAGCGGCCGACCTTGCGCTTGCGCGCGCCGTAGGTCTTGAGGCGCAGCGCGTTGAGCTGGATGAAGCCCGCGGCGTCGCGGTGATCATAGGCGACCTGGCCTTCCTCGAAGGTGACGAGGTCCTGATCGTACAGCGAATAGGGGCTCTCGCGCCCGATCACCCAGGCCGAACCCTTGTAGAGCTTCACGCGCACGCGGCCGGTGACGTATTCCTGCGACTTGTCGATCAGCGCCTGCAGCATCTCGCGCTCCGGCGAGAACCAGAAGCCGTTATAGATCAGCTCGGCGTATTTCGGCATGATCTCGTCCTTGAGATGCGCCGCGCCGCGATCCAGCGTGATCGACTCGATGCCGCGATGGGCGAAATAAAGGATCGTGCCGCCGGGCGTCTCATACATGCCGCGCGATTTCATGCCGACATAGCGGTTCTCGACGAGATCGAGCCGGCCGACGCCATTGATGCGGCCATATTCATTCAGCTTCGCGAGCAGCGTGGCGGGCGACATCTTCACGCCGTCGATGGCGACCGCGTCGCCTTTCTCGAAGTCGATCGAGATGACCGTCGGCGTGTCGGGCGCCTTCTCGGGATCGACGGTGCGGGAATAGACATAATCCGGCACCTCGATCGACGGGTCTTCGAGCACCTTTCCTTCCGACGAGCAGTGCAGCAGGTTCGCGTCAACGGAGAAAGGCGCCTCGCCGCGCTTGTCCTTGGCGATCGGAATCTGGTTCTCCTCGGCGAACCTGATGAGTTGCTCGCGCGAGCGCAGGTCCCATTCGCGCCAGGGCGCGATGACGCGAATGTCCGGCTTCAGCGCGTAATAGCTGAGCTCGAACCGGACCTGATCGTTGCCCTTGCCGGTGGCGCCATGACACACGGCGTCAGCGCCGACCTTCTCGGCGATCTCGATCTGCTTCTTTGCGATCAACGGCCGGGCGATCGACGTGCCGAGGAGATAAAGGCCCTCATAGAGCGCGTTGGCGCGAAACATCGGAAAGACGTAGTCGCGGACGAATTCCTCGCGCAGATCCTCGATGAAGATGTTCTCGTCCTTGATGCCGAGGAGCTGCGCCTTCTTGCGCGCCGGCTCTAGCTCCTCGCCCTGCCCCAGATCGGCCGTGAAAGTGACCACTTCGCAGCGATAGGTGGTCTGGAGCCATTTCAGGATGATCGAGGTGTCAAGACCGCCGGAGTAGGCGAGCACGACTTTTTTCACGGGAGCGGTCATGGCGGTTCCGTCATTGGCCGGCCGGGCCGGCGTCAAGCCGCTGGCTTATAAGGCTCAATGGCGAAACCGCAACATGCGGCCGCGTCCAACGCGATGCGCGCGTCAAGGGCGCATCAGTCAGGAAAAATGCATGGTGAGTCCAAAAAGTCGCTTCTGCTGGGGAAAAATCGCCGTTCACGCTTCGGACTCTTGTCGGCGAGTCACCGCCCATAGTAGTCAATTTTCGCCGGCCATACGAAATGTCGCAGCCGGTCCCCTGAGTGAGCTTTCACTGCGTGTGACGGTGCGTGACTGGTTTCCGCCCCGGGCGGTGAGGGATTCGCTTCTTGGCCCGCTGTGGCCGGCAATGAGGAGTAGCGCATGTCGTGGACTGACGAGCGCATTGAATTATTGAGGAAATTGTGGAGCGACGGCCTGAGCGCGAGCCAGATCGCCAGCGAACTCGGCCAGATCACGCGAAACGCCGTCATCGGCAAAGTGCACCGGCTGGGGCTTGCAGGACGGGCCAAAGTCTCCACATCGAGCGTGGCGCGTCCGGTCCGCAAGCTGGCGACCCATCGGGTCGGCGGGGTCGGGGTCGCAACCGCATCCGCCGGAGTGGCCGCGCGGCCTGCGATGCGGGGCAATACGGCTCTCAAGGTGGTCGCGCTTCCTCAGGACGAATCCTACGCGATGGTTCAGGAACTCGACGAAGAGGTCGTCATCCCGATGTCCCAGCGGGTCACGATCATGGAATTGCGCGAAGGCATGTGCAAATGGCCGATGGGCGATCCGTCGAGCCCGGACTTCCGCTATTGCGGCGCGCAGGGCGACGGTTCGGGCGGCCCTTATTGCGCCTATCACGCGCGCGCCGCCTATCAGCCGCCGGCCGACCGGCGCCGCCATGACCGGCGCGTGCTCAGCCGCATCTGAACGGTCTTCATCGCGCCTGATCACCACGCTCCCGAAAACGCGCACGGCGCTTTCCGGCGTTTCATCAGGAAACGACTGCAGGCGTGATCAGGCCATAAAGGCGGGTCACGCCTTTTTCATTCCGAAAGCTCTGTCGCGAACGGACCGCGATAGGTCTCGTCGAAAGCGTAGCCCGAGCCGCGCACGGTGCGAATGGGATTTGACGCCCTCTCATGATCGAGCGCCTTGCGCAGGCGGCCGACATGGACGTCCACCGTCCGCTCATCGATCTCGGAATCCCTGCTCCAGACGCTGTCGATGAGCTGCGAGCGCGAATAAACCCGGCCCGGCTTCTCAATCAGGAATTCGAGCAGGCGGAATTCGGTCGGCCCCAGAATGATCTCGCGGCCGCCGCGCCAGACGCGCCGCACCTCACGGTCGAGCTCGATGTCGCCGGCCGCGAGGCGGTTCGCAAGGCGGCCCGGATCGGCCCGGCGCAGAAGCGCCCTCACCCGCGCCACGAATTCGGGGATCGAGAAGGGCTTCACGACGTAATCGTCGGCGCCGGTCTTCAGGCCGCGGATGCGTTCGCTCTCCTCGCCGCGCGCGGTCAGCATGATGATCGGCAATGCGCGCGTCGCGTCGCGCAGCCGGAGCCGGCGGCAGATCTCGATGCCGGACAAGCCGGGCAGCATCCAGTCGAGAACCAGAAGATCCGGCGCCTCGTCCTTAAGACGCTGCTCGGCGGCCTCCCCGTCGCTCTCATGCTCGACGGAGAAGCCTTCGGCTTCGAGATTGTAGGTCAGCAGCGTGACGAGCGCTGGCTCGTCCTCGACGATCAGGATGCGCGGCGCCATCGGCCAGGGTCCTCGACTTCCTCCCGCGGGCTCAGTTCTCGACCTCGACCGAGACGTTGGTGTTGTCGCCCTTGGGACGCTCGCCCTTGAGCTGGGTGCCGGTCACCCAATAATGAATCGTCTCGGCGACATTGGTCGTGTGGTCGCCGATGCGCTCGATGTTCTTGGCGCAGAAGAGGAGATGGGTGCAGGAGGTGATGTTGCGCGGATCCTCCATCATGTAGGTGAGGAGTTCGCGGAACAGCGACGTGTAAAGCGCGTCGATGCCGTCGTCGCGCTTCCACACCTCCAGCGCCGCCGTCAGATCGTTCTGCGTGTAGGCGTCGAGCACGTCCTTGAGCTGCTGCTCGACCAGTTCGGCCATGTGCTGGAGGCCGACGATCGCGCGCGGGAGCTGAATGTTCGCGGCGATGACGAGAACGCGCTTGGCGATGTTCTTGGCGAGATCGCCGATGCGCTCGAGGTCGCCGGCGATACGGATCGCCGAGATGATCTCGCGCAGATCGACCGCCATCGGCTGACGCCGCGCGATGGTGAGGATGCCGTTCTCCTCGATCTCGCGCTGGAGATCGTCGAGGCGGACATCGAGATTGATCACCTTGTGGGCGAGGTCCGGATCGCGGCGCGCGAGCGCCACGATCGAGTCGTCGAGCATCTTTTCCGCGATGCCGCCCATCTCGGCGATAGCGCGGCGCAGCTCCTGGAGATCGGCGTCGAAGGATTTGACGATGTGTTGCTGGCTCATGAGCGTTTCCCTGCGCAGACGCGGTCTCAGCCGAACCGGCCGGTGACGTAGTCCTGCGTCTGCTTCTTCGTGGGGTTGAGGAAGATCGACTGCGTCGGCCCGATCTCGATGAGTTCGCCGAGATACATGAAGGCCGTGCGTTGCGAGATGCGCGCCGCCTGCTGCATGTTGTGCGTCACGATCACGATGGTGAAGTCGCTGCGCAACTGCTCGAGAAGATCCTCGACCTTGCCGGTGGAGATCGGGTCGAGCGCCGAGGTCGGCTCGTCGAACAGGATGATCTCCGGCTGCTGCGCGATCGTGCGGGCGATGCAAAGGCGCTGCTGCTGGCCGCCCGACAGGCCCATGCCGGACTGGCGCAGCTTGTCCTTCACCTCGTCCCACAGCGCGGCGCGACGGAGCGCGCTTTCCACGCGCTGGTCGAGATCGGCGCGCGACACCTTCTCGTAGAGCCTGACGCCGAAGGCGATGTTCTCATAGATCGACATCGGAAACGGCGTCGGCTTCTGGAACACCATGCCGATGCGGGCGCGCAGCTCGTTGAGGTCGATCGACGGATCGAGGATATTGGCGCCGTCGAGGATCACCTCGCCGGTCGCGCGCTGCTCGGGGTAGAGCGAATAGATGCGGTTGAAGATGCGCAGCAAGGTGGACTTGCCGCATCCGGACGGCCCGATCAGCGCCGTGACCTGGCGATCGTAGAAGCTCAGATTGACGTCTTTCAGGGCCTTGTGCTGCCCGTAGTAGAAATCGAGGTTCTTCACGTCGAGGCGGATCGGAACCTTCGACAGGTCGAGCTCCGCCGGGCGGTCCGAGACTGAAACCATACTCATGTCAGTTGCCCTTGCTCAGGATGAAGCGCGTCGCGACGGACAGGCCGAGGATCGCGAAGGTGATGATCAGCGAGCCGGCCCAGGCGAGCGCCTGCCAGTTGTCATACGGCGCCGAGGCGAACTGATAGATCGTCACGGGCAGATTCGAGACGCCGCCGACCAGCGTCGGCGAGAACCAGAAATTATTGTTCAGCGCCGTGAACAAAAGCGGCGCGGTTTCGCCGGCGATGCGCGCCATCGCCAGCAGGACGCCGGTGATCATGCCCGACCGCGCGGCGCGCCAGGTGACATGACGGATGACGATCGAGGGCGGCGCGCCGAGCGCCGCGCCCGCCTCGCGCAGTTGCCCAGGCACCAGCCGCAGCATGTCCTCGGTCGTGCGCACGATCACCGGCAGCGCGATGATCGCCAGCGCAACGCCGCCGGCCCAGCCCGAATAGCCGCCGAACGGAAGCACGAGCAGCGTATAGACGAAAAGGCCGATCAGGATCGATGGCGCCGACAACAGGATGTCGTTGATGAAGCGCACGAGGTCGGCCGCCTTCGACGCCTTGCCATATTCCGCGAGATAGGTGCCGGCGAGAACGCCGATCGGCGTCGCGATGAGCATGCCGATCGCGGTCAGAAGGATCGAGCCGACGATCGCGTTGGCGAGGCCGCCGCCGGCGGTGCCGGGGCCGGGCGTGATTTTGGTGAAGACGTCGACCGACAGGGCCGACACGCCCTTCACCAGGAGCATGCCGAGGATCCAGAACAGGACGAAGACGCCAAGCCCCGTGAATACCACGGACAGAACCTTCAACGCCTTGTCGCGGGCGCGACGCGCGGCGCTCACGCGGCTGACGAAAGGCTTCACCACATAAAGCGGCGCGGCGGCGGAAGCGGTTGGAGCGGCTGCGGTCATGGCGGCCTCCTCAGATCTTGCCGACGCGCGCCACGAGCAGGCGGGCGCAGACGAGGACGGCGAAAGTGACGAAGAACAGGATGCAGCCGAGCGCGATCAGCGCGCTCATCTGCATGCCGAGCGCTTCATTGAATTCGTTGGCGACGCGCGAGGCGATCGTCGAACCGGGATCGAAAATCGAGGCGGAGAGACGGTTGGCGTTGCCGACGACGAAGGTGACGGCCATCGTCTCGCCGAGGGCGCGGCCGAGACCGAGCATCGTGGCGCCGATGATGCTGACGCCGGCCTGCGGCAACAGCACATATCGAACCACCTCCCAGGTGGTGCAGCCGATGCCATAAGCGCTCTCGCGCAGCACGGTCGGAATCTGTTCGAGCATGTCGCGCGTGATCGAAGCGATGAAGGGCACGATCATGAAAGCCAGGATGAGGCCGGCGGTGAGAATGCCGAGCCCCGAAGGAGACCGCGCATAGAGGATCGTGCCGACGATCGGCAGGCCTTCCGTCAGGCTGGAGACCGGGATCTGCACAAAGGCGGCGAACAGCGGCACGAAAACGAAAAGCCCCCACATGCCGTAAATGATGCTGGGCACGGCCGCGAGAAGCTCGACCGCCGTGGAGACCGGCTTCTTCATCCATCCCGGCGCGAGCTGGGTGAGGAAGATGGCGATGCCGAGCGAGAGAGGCACGCCGACGACCATGGCGATGAGCGCCGTCGTCAGGGTGCCGACGATGGCCGGCCATGCGCCGTACTGCTCGGACTGGGTGTCCCAGACGGAAGAGGTGAGGAAGCCCGGGCCGAACTCCCTGAACGCCGGCCAGCCGCCGATCACCATGGAGATCATGATGCCGGCGAGGAGAATGAGGACGAAATAAGCCGCGCTCCTGCTCGCCAGCTCGAACAGCTTGTCCGAACCGCTCGACGGCTTGATCCTCTGGGCGCGCGACATGCGGGCGCCCGCATCATCCGCAGTCGACATCGACGCCGTGCTCATTCCAACAACCCCGCCCTCGAACGCCGCGCCCGTCCCTGGCGCAATCCCTTCGCTCCAAGCGGAGCGTCCATCCGCATCGACGGCGGCCCGGACGAACGTCGCCCGGGCCGCCAGCCGCGATCAGTTGGTGAACTTCAGTTCCTTCGCCCAGGTCTGGCGGATCTGCGTCTTCACGGTCGCCGGCAGCGGCACATATTCCAGTTCGGCGGCGATCTTGTCGCCGTTCGAATAGGCCCAGTCGAAGAACTTCAGCGCAGCCGCGTTCTTGGCGGCGTCGCCATCCTTGCGGATGAGAATGAAGGTGGCCGAGGTGATCGGCCAGGCGTCGGCGCCCGGCTGATTGTTCAGGATGATGCCGTAGCCCGGCGCCGCGGTCCAATCGGCGTTCGCCGCCGCGGCCTGGAAGCTCTTGTCCTCCGGCGCGGGGAACTTGCCGTCCTTGTTCTGGATGAGGCCGTAGGACAGCTTGTTCTGCTTGGCGTAGGCGTATTCGACATAGCCGATCGAATTCGCAACCTGCTTGACCGAGGCGGAGACGCCTTCGTTGCCCTTGCCGCCGATGCCGACGGGCCAGCTCACCGAGGTGTTGGAGCCGATCTTCGCCTTCCACTCGTCAGAGACGCGCGACAGATAATCCGTCCACACGAAGCTCGTGCCCGATCCGTCCGAGCGATAGACGACGTTGATCGTCGCGTCGGGCAGCTTCACGCCCGGATTGACGTCGGCGATCGCCTTGTCGTTCCATTTCGTGATCTTGCCGAGATAGATGTCGGCGAGCATCGGGCCGGTGAATTTGAGGCCGCGCGCCTCGACGCCCGCGACATTGATCGCCGGAACGATGGCGCCCATCGCGGACGGGAACTGGATCAGACCGTCCTTGCTGAGATCCTCGCCCTTGAGCGGCATGTCGGACGCGCCGAAATCCACCGTCTTCGCCTTGATCTGACGGATGCCGCCGCCGGAGCCGATGGACTGATAGTTCAGCCCGTTTCCGGTCGCGGCCTTATAGGCCTCGGCCCACTTGGAATAGAGCGGGAAGGGGAAGGTGGCGCCGGCGCCGGTGATGTCGGCGGCGGAGGCCGGGGCGATCGCGGAGGCCGCGACAAACGCCGCGGCGGCGAAAAAACGGATCGGTTTCACAGGATGCTCCCTGGTGGGCTTCGGTGGCCGCGCGCAACCGTATTGGCAGGCGGCCGGCGCGCCTCGGTAGGCGGCCTCGATTAGAGCCCTATGACGCTCAGATGACAGTTCGATGACGCGGGGCGCGGCTGTCAGGGGAGCAGCGGCAGCGTCACCGTGAAGGTCGACCCCTTGCCGAGCTCGCTCGCGATGTCGAGACGGCCGCGATGACGGCCGACGATGTGCTTGACCAGGGCCAGCCCCAGGCCGGTGCCGCCTTTCTGCCTGCTTTCCCTAACGTCAGCGCGATAGAAGCGTTCGGTGAGGCGCGGCAGGTGCTGGGGCGCGATCCCCACGCCGTCGTCGCGGACGACGATCTCGACCGCGCGGCCCTCGCCGAGGGGCTGCGCCGAAGGCCGCACCAGGATTTCCGCGCGGCCGCCCTCCCGGCCGTATTTAAGCGCGTTCTCGGCGAGGTTCTCGATGACGCGATAGAGCTCGTCGCGATCGCCGGCGACCGTCCACGGCCCGCCCGCGATCGACGCTTCGAGCCTCGCGCCGCGATCCATCGCGACCATGCGAAGCCCGTCCACCGCCTCCCGGACCACGCCGTCGATGGCGACCGGCGTCGAGGGCGGCAGATGGCGGCTCATCTCGATGCGGGACAAGGACAGGAGATCGTCGATCAGGCGCGCCATGCGCCGGGCCTGATCGCCCATCACGCCGAGGAACTTCTCGCGCGCGTTGGCGTCGTTGCGGGCCGCGCCCTGCAGGGTTTCGATGAAGCCGATCAGCGAAGCGAGCGGCGTCCTCAGTTCATGGCTGGCGTTGGCGACAAAGTCCGTGCGCATGCGCTCGGCGGCCAGCTCCGACGTACGGTCGCGAAACAGCAGCAGCACCTGGCCTTCCGCGTCGGGCACCGCGGTCGCCTGCACGGCGTAATGGCGCTCGACCGGAACCCGCTCGATATGCTCGACCGCCCGGGCGCCGCCGCCACGCGCCGCGGTGGTGGCGGCGAGAATGCCCGGCGCCCGCACGCCCGCCCAGAGCGGCTCGCCGAGGCGCAGGCGCGGGAACAGCGCGAGCGCCGCGCCGTTGGCGCCGATCACCTCGTCCGCTGCGCCGACGAGAATGGCGGGGCTCGGGATGGCGGCGAGGATCTGGCGGGCGTCGGGCAGGCGGGAATCTGGCATGACGCGATCTTCCTACGGCGCCGCGAGGGCGCCGTCATCGGGAGGACAGCCGGCTCCGACCGTCGCAGACGCTCTTGCGGAAGCGGCCTTGCGGAGGCGGCGCGTCGCGCGTATATGCCGCAGCAGACAACTCCGCGTGATCGCAAGGTCACAGAACGAGAGTGGGTCCCCCGGGACCCGCTCTTTTTTATTGGCCGGCGCGGGGCTGGGTTTGCAAGCGAACGCCTGAGCGGATGCCCATGAGCGCCGAACCGCGCCTCATCACGGAAACTGGCCTTGCGGCGCGCGTCGCCGCCATCGTCGAGCCGCCCATCGAGGGGCTCGGCTTTCGCCTCGTGCGCGTCAAGGTGACGGCGCAGAACGGCTGCACGGTCCAGATCATGGCCGAGCGGCAGGACGGGACCATGGGCGTGGACGAATGCGAGGCGGTGAGTCGGGCGATCTCGCCGGTGCTCGACGTCGAGGATCCGATCGCGGGCGAGTACAACCTCGAAATCTCCTCGCCCGGAATCGACCGGCCGCTCGTGCGCGCCGCCGATTTCATCCGCTGGCGCGGACATGACGCCAAGATCGAGATGGCCGTCCCCCATGACGGCCGCAAACGTTATCGCGGCGTCATCGAGGGCGTCGAGGGCGACGCGGCGCTCGTGCGCAATCCCGACGCGCCGGAGGGCGAGGACGCGCTGTGGCGCATCCCGATCGCCGACATGCACGAGGCGCGGCTGACGCTCACCGACGCGCTGATCGACGTGGCGCTCGGACGCACCGGAGCGCGCCCGAAAGGCGCGAAGGGCGCGCAGAAGCCGCGCCGGCAACCATCCAAAGAAACATCGGACGGCGCGCAGAAACCGCGCCCCGACAAGACCCAGGAGTGATTCATGGCCGTCAGCGCAAACCGACTCGAACTGCTGCAGATCGCCGACGCCGTCGCGCGCGAGAAGATGATCGAGCGCGAGATCGTCATCGCGGCGATGGAGGACAGCTACGCCAAGGCGGCGCGCTCGCGCTACGGCGCCGAGACCGACATTCACGCCGAGATCAATCCCAAGACCGGCGAGCTGCGCCTATCGCGCCATATGCTCGTGGTCGATCTGGTGGAGGATTCCGCCAAGCAGATCTCCATCGAGGACGCGCGCCTCAAGAATCCCGCCGCGCAGGCCGGCGACGTGATTTCCGAACAGCTTCCGCCCTTCGAGTTCGGCCGCATCGCGGCGCAGTCGGCCAAGCAGGTCATCGTCCAGAAGGTGCGCGACGCCGAGCGCGAGCGCCAGTATGACGACTACAAGAACCGCATCGGCGAGATCGTCAACGGCGTGGTGAAGCGCGTCGAATACGGCAATGTCGTCGTCGATCTCGGACGCGGCGAGGCGATCGCGCGGCGCGACGAGTTGGTCCCGCGCGAAACCTTCAAGCCGGGCGACCGCATCCGCGCCTATATCTTCGACGTGCGCCGCGAGCAGCGCGGGCCGCAGATCTTCCTGTCGCGCACCCATCCCCAGTTCATGGCGAAGCTGTTCGCTCAGGAGGTGCCGGAAATCTATGACGGCATCATCGAGATCAGGGCCGTCGCGCGCGATCCGGGCTCGCGCGCCAAGATCGCCGTCATCTCCAACGATTCCTCGATCGATCCCGTCGGCGCCTGCGTCGGCATGCGCGGCTCGCGCGTGCAGGCCGTGGTCGGCGAACTGCAGGGCGAGCGCATCGACATCATTCCGTGGTCGCAGGACGTGGCGACCTTCATCGTCAACGCGCTGCAGCCGGCCGAGGTCGCGAAGGTGGTGCTCGACGAGGACGCCGAGCGCATCGACGTCGTCGTGCCCGACGACCAGCTCTCGCTGGCGATCGGACGGCGCGGCCAGAATGTGCGTCTCGCCTCCCAGCTCACGGGATGGAACATCGACATCCTGACCGAGCAGGAGGAATCCGAGCGGCGCCAGAAGGAGTTCGTCGAGCGCTCGACGCTGTTCATGACCGCGCTCAACGTCGACGAGACGGTCGGACAGCTTCTCGCCTCGGAAGGCTATCGCAGCGTCGAGGACGTGGCCTATGTGCCGATCCTGGAGCTGGCCAGCATCGACGGCTTCGACGAGGACACCGCAGGCGAAATCCAGCGACGGGCGCTGGATTATCTCGCCGCCCTGGAAGCTGAGCGCGACGCGCGCCGCAAGGAGCTCGGCGTCGCCGACGAGATGCGCGAGGTGCCGGGCGTCACCACCGAGATGATGGTCAAGCTCGGCGAGGACGGCGTCAAGACGGTGGAGGATCTCGCAGGCTGCGCCACCGACGAGCTGGCGGGCTGGAGCGAGCGCAAGGTGACCGAGAAGCATGGCGAACGCCATGTCGAGACCACCAAGCATCCCGGCCTGCTCGACGGCATGGACCTGTCGCGCGACGAGATCGAGGCGATCATCATGGCCGCGCGCGTCAAGGCGGGATGGATCGAGGAGCCGGCGCCGGCGGAGGCCGCCGAAGGCGCGACCGCCTGACGGCGATCCGGCGCGGCGTGACGGCCGGTGGACGAGGAGATCGACCTGGAGCGCACATGCATCGTCACGCGCGACAAGCGGGACCCGGCGGAGCTCATCCGGTTCGTGGCGTCGCCGGACGGCGTCGCCACGCCTGACCTGAAACGAAAGCTGCCCGGTCGCGGCGCATGGGTTGCGGCGCGGGCCGACATCGTCGCCCGCCTGAACGACAAGCAGCTCTCCCGCGCGCTCAAGCGGCCGACGACGATCCCGCCCGGACTGGCGGACACGGTGGAGCGCCTGCTGC
>MKVY01000029.1:109776-112478 GCA_001899525.1 Rhizobiales bacterium 65-9 | reverse complement strand
ACCGCCGAAACCGCCGCCGCCGGCCGGGCCATCGCGCTGCTGCACGCCCGCGAGGCGGCTGAAAACGGGCGCCGCAAACTCGACGGCGCCGCGAAAGGCGCTGTTCCGACGCTCTCGCCGTTCGAGAGCGCAGAAATGGATTTGGCATTGGGCCGCATCCATGTGATACACGCAGCGCTCACGGTTGGCGCTGTCAGCGACGCTTGTTTGACCCGTTGCCGCTTGCTTCTCGCATATCGGGGAGAGGGCGGGGACGGTGTTCGCGCTGGCGCAGCGATTGAGGACAAGGCGGAACCGATCGCCGCCGCAGGATCGAAGGCTGAATGACTGATACGAAAAATCCAGGCGACAAGACGCTGCATGTGTCTACGACGAAGACGCTGACCCTCAAGCGTCCCGAGACCGGCACGGTTCGCCAGAGCTTCTCCCACGGCCGCACCAAATCGGTCGTGGTCGAGAAGGTGAAGCGTCATGCGCCCTCCGCCCCTCCCGCGCGGCCTGAGAGCCGGGAGGCCGCCCCGCCTCCGGCGCCGAAGCCGACGCCCGCGCCGCAGCAGCCGGCCGCCGCCAGCAGCGCTCCAGCCCCGCAGCGCGCGCCCGCAGCGCCGCGCCCGGCGCCGGTCAAGCCCGCGACGCCGGGCGGACTCGTGCTGCGCACGCTCTCCGAGGACGAGCGCGAGGCGCGCCAGTCGGTGCTGACGGAGGCGCGCAAGCGCGAAGATGATGAGCGCCGCCGCGCCGAAACCGAGGCGAAGGCTCGCGCCGAACGGGAATCCCGCGAGGCCGAGGAGCGCGCCGCCTCCGAAGCGCGCAAGCGCGAGGAAGACGACCGCCGCCGCGCGGAAGACGAACTGAAGCGCAAGGCCGCGGACGAAGCGCGCCGGCGCCTCGGCGAACCAGCGCCGCGGGCGCCGTCGACCGAAGGCCGCCCGGACCGCAGCGGATCGGGCGGATATTCCGTAGGAACCGGCGGCCGGCGGCCGCAGCAGCTCGTCTTCAACCGGCCCCGGCCGGAAGGCGCGGAAAGACCCGAGGCCGGCGCGGAGCGATCCGCCCGCGCGCCTTACGGCGACCGCCCGCAGGGCGACAGGCCGCCGCGCCCCTACGGCGATCGGCCCCAGGGCGACCGCCCGCCGCGTCCCTATGGCGACAGGCCGCAAGGCGACCGCCCGCCCCGCCCCTTCGGCGATCGCGGCCCCAGACCGCCAGGCGGACCGCGTCCGTTCGGCGGCGGCTTCTCGGCGCCGCCTCCGGGCGACAATCCGCTTGAGGATGCGCGCCCGACGCGGTCGCGCGGCGACGGCATGCGCTCCGCGCGCCGGCCGAGCACAGCCGTCAAGCCGACCGCCGAAAAGCCCACGCGCGCCGGCGACGGGAAGTCGCGCGGCCGTCTCACGCTGTCCAACGCGCTCAACGACGACAGCGAGAAGACACATTCGACGGCGGCCTTCCGCCGCCGCATGCAGCGCCTGACGGGGCATCGCGACGACAATTCCGGCGAGAAAATCTCGCGCGAGGTGACCGTTCCCGAGACGATCACCATCCAGGAGCTCGCCAACCGCATGAGCGAGCGCGCGGTCGACGTCATCCGCCTGCTGATGAAGCAGGGCCAGATGCTGAAGATCAACGACGTGATCGACGCCGACACGGCGCAGCTCGTCGCCGAGGAAATGGGCCACACGGTCAAGCGCGTCGCTGAATCCGACGTCGAGGAAGGGCTGTTCGACAATCCCGATCTCGACGATCCGCTGGACATTTATCAGCGCCCGCCCGTGGTCACGATCATGGGCCATGTCGACCACGGCAAAACCTCGCTGCTCGACGCGATCCGTCAGGCGAACGTGGTCGAGGGCGAGGCCGGCGGCATCACCCAGCATATCGGCGCCTATCAGGTCACGGCGCCGAACGGCTCGCACATCACCTTCATCGACACGCCCGGACACGCCGCGTTCAGCCAGATGCGGGCGCGCGGCGCGAAGGTCACGGATATCGTGGTGCTGGTCGTCGCCGCAGACGACGGCGTCATGCCGCAGACGATCGAGGCCATCAATCACGCCAAGGCGGCGAAGGTGCCGATCATCGTCGCGATCAACAAGATCGACAAGCCTGACGCCAACCCGCAGCGCGTGCGCACCGAGCTTCTGCAATATGAGGTGCAGGTCGAGGCGATGGGCGGCGAGGTGCAGGACGTCGAAGTGTCGGCGAAAAACCAGACCAATCTCGACGGTCTCCTCGAAGCGATCGCCCTGCAGGCGGAACTGCTCGACCTCAAGGCCAATCCCAACCGCCCGGCGGAGGGAACGGTCATCGAAGCGAAGCTCGATCGCGGCCGCGGCGCCGTGACGACCATGCTCGTGCAGCGCGGAACGCTCGTGGTCGGCGACATCGTCGTCGCCGGCTCCGAATGGGGCAAGGTGCGCGCGCTGATCTCCGACAAGGGCGAGAACCTGAAGCTCGCGCCGCCTTCGTTCCCTGTCGAGGTGCTCGGCTTCTCCGGCGCGCCGGAAGCCGGCGACCGCATGGCGGTGGTCGAAAGCGAGGCGCGCGCGCGGGAAATCACCGCCTATCGCGAACGCCAGAAGCGCGACAAGGCCGTCGCGCGCCAGGCGACGATGCGCGGCTCGCTCGCGGAGATGATGAAGGGCGTGAAGGACGCCGCCGGCAAGAAGGAGTTCCCGCTCATCGTCAAGGGCGACGTGCAG
>MKVY01000029.1:67548-109636 GCA_001899525.1 Rhizobiales bacterium 65-9 | reverse complement strand
CTTCAACGTGCGCGCCCACAAGGAAGCGCGCGAGGCGGCCGAACGGACGGGAACGGAAATCCGCTACTACAACATCATCTACAATCTCGTGGATGACGTGAAGGATGCGATGTCCGGCCTGCTCGCGCCGACGCTGCGCGAGGAGCGTCTCGGCGAGGCGCAGATCAGGGAGATCTTCGCGGTCTCCAAGGTCGGCAAGGTCGCCGGCTGCGTCGTCACCGACGGCGTCGTCCAGCGCGGCGCCAATGTCCGCCTGATCCGCGACAATGTCGTGATCCACGAAGGCAAGCTGTCGACGCTGCAGCGCTTCAAGGATCAGGTCACGGAAGTCCGCGCCGGTCAGGAATGCGGCATGTCGTTCGAGAACTATCAGGACATGCGCGCGAACGACGTGATCGAGTGCTACAAGGTGGAAGAGGTGAAGCGCACGCTCTGAAGCGCTGCGCTTCATCAGCCGCCCATCCACGGTCCCGCCGGCGAGGCGCCGGCGAGACCGTTCCGACATTCAGATCGCTCCGGTCCGATCCCGGAAGTTGCCCCCGTGAAACCGAAAACAAAATCATCCGCCGCCCCTTCCCAGCGCCAGCTCCGCGTCGGCGAGCTCATCCGCCAGGCCCTGTCGGAAATGCTCGCGCGCGGCGACGTCTATGACGAGGTGCTGGCGACGCATCCGGTCTCGGTGACCGGCGTGCGGATGTCCCCCGACCTGAAGCTCGCCACCATCAATGTCCTGCCGCTCGGCGGAGAGCACAAGATGGCCGTGCTCGCCGCGCTCGACGCGCACCGCAAATTCATTCGCGGCGAGATCGCCCACCGCATCAATCTGAAATTCGCGCCCGACATCCGCTTCCACGCCGATGACAGTTTCGACGAGCGCTCGCGGATCGAGCGGCTGCTCGATTCCGAGGCGGTCAGGCGCGACACGCGCAAGCCCTGAACAATCGAAGCCGCAGAGCCGCCGCGCCGGTTCGAACCCGGCGGCGGAAGGATGAACGATGGAACCCCTCAAGCACAACGACCCGCGCGCCGCCGCGCGCCCGCAACGGACCGACGACCGGCCGCGCCCCAAGAAGCGCGACGTCGACGGCTGGTTCATCCTCGACAAGCCGACCGGCATGACCTCGACGCACGCCGTGTCGATCGTGAAGCGGCTCTACAACGCCAAGAAGGCCGGCCACGCCGGCACGCTCGATCCGCTCGCGTCGGGCTGCCTGCCGATCGCGCTCGGCGAGGCGACGAAGACGGTTCCCTACGTGATGGACGGCCGCAAGGCCTATCGCTTCACCGTCGCCTGGGGCGTCGAGACCGACACCGACGATTCCGAGGGTCGGACGATCGCGACCTATGACGCGCGTCCGACCCGGGCCGAGGTCGAGGCCCTGCTGCCGCAGTTCATCGGCCTGATCCAGCAGACGCCGCCGAAATTCTCCGCGATCCGGATCGCCGGCGAGCGCGCCTACGATCTCGCCCGCGACGGCGAGGAGGTGGCGCTCAAGCCGCGCGAGATCCTGATCGAGGATCTGGCGGTCGTCGCTCATGACGAGGCGTCGACGACGCTCGAGGCGCGGACCGGCAAGGGCGCCTATGTGCGCGCGATCGCGCGCGATCTCGGCCGCGCGCTGGGCTGCGGCGGCCATGTCACGGCGCTGCGGCGCACGCGCGTCGGGCCTTTCCATGAGAAAGACCTGGCGCCGATGCCGCCCCGGCCGGCCGAAGGCGAGGAGCCGGACCACCGCTCGCTGACGGCGGCGCTTCTGCCGGCGGTCGCGGCGCTGGCGGAACTGCCCCCCGTAACCGTGTCGCGCGGCGATGCGGGCCGGCTGATGCGCGGGCAGGGCGTCATCCTGCGCGGCCGCGACGCGCCGGTCGAGACCGGCGCGGTGGCTGTTCACGCCGACGGCGCGCTGATCGCGATCGGCGATGTCGAAGGCGGGGAACTCAGGCCGCGGCGGGTGTTCCGCCCCGGCGGGCGCTGAAGACCTGCGCTTCCGAGGCCCGCAGCAATCCACGCTGGCTTCGCCGGGGAATTCGTGTATATCGCCGGCCATCGGCCGCCTTCGGGCGGCCTGGCGTTTTGGAGACCCGTTCTCCGGACGCGTCCCGCGACCCTTCTGGACGACATCCCGGATCGGCCGCCCCTTCCCTCCAACAAAGGATCACCCGATGTCGATCACGACCGAGCGCAAGCGGACGCTTGTGAAGGAATATGCGACCAAGGCCGGCGACACAGGCTCGCCCGAAGTGCAGGTCGCGCTGCTCACCGAGCGCATCAACACGCTGACCGAGCATTTTAAGGCCCATGTGAAGGACAACCATTCGCGCCGCGGGCTGCTGAAGATGGTGTCGCAGCGCCGTTCGCTGCTCGACTATCTCAAGCGGTCGGACGAGGCGCGCTACAGGACGCTCATCGAGAGGCTCGGCATTCGCCGCTAACCCCTTTGGACCGGGCGCGCAGGGCGCGTCCGGTCCTGTTTCAGCCGCCGCGATGGTCGCTGGCGGCTTCCCAGGGCGGTCCGCCGACGCCATGGGCCAGATCGCCGGACGCTCCGTTTTCCGATGAGAGCGTCTCGCCGTCTCGCTCATGACGCGCCGGACAGGCCCCAACGTCACGAGAGAACAGATGTTCAACATCCATCGCGAAGAAATCGACTGGGCCGGGCGCAAGCTCGTGCTCGAAACCGGCAAGGTCGCCCGCCAGGCCGACGGCGCCGTCATCGCCACCTATGGCGACACCACGGTGCTCGCCACCGTCGTCTCGGCCAAGGAGCCGAAGCCGGGCTTCGACTTCTTCCCGCTCACCGTCAATTACCAGGAAAAGGCGTTCGCCGCCGGCCGCATTCCGGGCGGCTACTTCAAGCGCGAGGGCCGTCCCTCCGAGCGCGAGACGCTGGTGTCGCGCCTGATCGACCGGCCGATCCGGCCGCTGTTCGTCGAAGGCTACAAAAACGACACGCAGGTGATCGTGACCGTGCTGTCGCACGATCTCGAGAACGAGCCTGACATGGTCGCGATGGTCGCGGCGTCGGCGGCGCTGACGCTCTCCGGCGTTCCCTTCATGGGCCCGATCGGCGGCGCCAGGGTCGGCTATATCGACAACGCCTACGTGCTCAACCCGACCGTCGACCAGATGAAGGACGCCGTCCTCGATCTCGTCGTCGCCGGCACCGCCGACGCCGTGCTGATGGTCGAATCCGAAGCGAAGGAGCTGTCGGAAGAGGTGATGCTCGGCGCCGTGATGCACGGCCACAAGGGCTTCCAGCCGGTGATCGAGGCGATCATCCGCCTCGCCGAGCGCGCCGCCAAGGAGCCGCGCGACTTCGCGCCGCCGAACAACGCCGACGTCGAAAAGGCGGTGCTCGCCATCGCCGAGGCCGACCTGCGCAAGGCTTACGCGATCACCGAGAAGCAGGCGCGCTACGCCGCTGTCGACGCGGTGAAGGCGAAGGTGATGGCGGAGCTTCTGCCGGAAGGCCAGGAGCCCAAATTCGCGCCCGAGAAGGTCAAGACCGTGTTCAAGGACGCGCAGGCGAAGGTGGTGCGCTGGAACATCCTCGACGAGGGCAAGCGCATCGACGGCCGCGACGTGAAGACGGTGCGTCCGATCGTCTGCGAGGCCGGCTTCCTGCCGCGCACGCACGGCTCGGCGCTGTTCACGCGCGGCGAGACTCAGGCGCTGGTCGTCACCACGCTCGGCACCGGCGACGACGAGCAGTTCATCGACGAGCTGGAAGGCACCCGCAAGGAGCGCTTCCTCCTGCACTACAACTTCCCGCCCTATTCGGTCGGAGAAACCGGCCGCATGGGCTCTCCCGGCCGCCGCGAGATCGGTCACGGCAAGCTCGCCTGGCGCGCCATCCACCCGATGCTGCCTGCGCATCACGAGTTCCCCTACACGCTGCGGGTCGTCTCCGAGATCACCGAGTCGAACGGCTCGTCCTCGATGGCGACCGTGTGCGGCGCCTCGCTGGCGCTGATGGACGCGGGCGTGCCGCTGAAATCGCCGGTGGCGGGCATCGCGATGGGCCTCATCCTCGAAGGCGAGCGCTATGCGGTGCTCTCCGACATCCTCGGCGACGAGGATCATCTCGGCGACATGGACTTCAAGGTGGCGGGCACGGCGAACGGCGTGACCTCGCTGCAGATGGACATCAAGATCGCCGGCATCACCGAAGAGATCATGAAGGTCGCTCTCGCCCAGGCTAGGGACGGCCGCGCCCACATCCTCGGCGAGATGTCGAAGGCACTGACCTCGGCGCGCGCCGAGCTCGGCGAATTCGCGCCGCGCATCGAAACCATCAAGATCCCGGTCGACAAGATCCGCGAAGTGATCGGCTCCGGCGGCAAGGTGATCCGCGAGATCGTCGAGAAGACCGGCGCGAAGATCGACATCGGCGACGACGGCACGATCAAGATCGCGTCCGCGAACGGCGACTCGATCAACGCCGCGATCAAGTGGATCAAGTCGATCGCGTCCGAAGCGGAAGTGAACGCGATCTATGAAGGCACCGTCGTCAAGGTGATGGAGTTCGGCGCCTTCGTGAACTTCTTCGGCGCCAAGGACGGCCTCGTCCACATCTCCGAACTGGCCCCGCGCCGCGTCGGCAAGGTCACCGACGTGGTCCAGGAAGGCCAGAAGGTGAAGGTGAAGTATCTCGGCATGGACGATCGCGGCAAGGTCCGCCTCTCCATGAAGGTCGTCGATCAGGAGACCGGCGAGGACATCACCGAAAAGGTCAAGGCCGAGCAGGAAGCCTACCGCGCCCAGAAGGAAGCCGAGCGTCAGGCCCGCATCGATGCGGGCGAGGACGTGCCGCCGCTCGACGAGGAGCGCGGCGATCGCGGTCCGCGCCGCGAGGGCGGCGATCGCGGCCATCGTCGCGACCGCGGCGACCGCCCGCGCCGCCCGCGCTACGAAGACTGAGCGCAGCGCTTCTGAATTGCAAAAGGCCCGGCGAAAGCTGGGCCTTTTTGTTTGCGCCGGGTATGATGCGCCATGAACCAGCACGCCGCCGACATCATGGCTCTCTATCGCCGCCATGCGAAGACGTGGGCGACGGGGCGCGGCAAAAGCCTCATGGAGAAAGCGTGGCTCGACCGCTTTCTCGCGCTGGCGCCGCCGCGCGCGGCGATCCTCGACATCGGCTGCGGCGCGGGCGACCCGATCGCGCGCTATCTCCTGCAGCAGGGCTGCGATGTTTCGGGAGTCGATTCATCGCCTGACATGATCGCGTTGTGCCAACGCGATTTCCCCGCCGGCGACTGGCGCGTCGCGGATATGAGACGCCTGTCGCTCGGGCGCGTTTTCGACGGGCTGATCGCATGGGACAGTTTTTTTCATCTCACGCCGGACGATCAGCGCGCGATGTTTGCGATCTTCCGCGCGCACGCCGCGCCCGGCGCGGCCCTGATGTTCACGAGCGGGCCGCGCGCCGGCGTCGCGATGGGCGAACTCGAAGGCGACCCGCTCTATCACGCCAGCCTCGACGGCGATGAGTATCGCAGCCTGCTGACCGCCAGCGGCTTCGCGGTCGTGGAGCATATGACCGAAGACCCGGCCTGCGGCGGCAACACGGTCTGGCTGGCGCAGGCGCGATAGGCGCGGCGGCGACGGAAAGCGGGATTTCGTTTTTACGCACGGCTGAAGCAGACGATCTACTGAGCAGCCATGACGGGCGCGGGCGCGCCGCGCGCCGGCCATGCCCCATGCGGGGTTGCCCTTGCGGAGGAATGACGCTTAACCCGGCGGAGCGCCGGTCGGCGCCATCTTTTCGAGGAGTCCTTCATGTCGATTACCCGCATCGAACCCGGCGTCCGCTTCTGCAAGGCGGTGGTCCATGGCGACACGGTCTATGTCGCGGGCCAGACGGCCAAAAAAACCGCGGGCGGCAGCGTCACGGAGCAGACCAAGGAAATCCTCGCCACCATCGACGAAGCGCTCGCCCAGGCGGGATCGGACAAGACCAAAATCCTGATGACGAACATCTGGCTGACGGACATCTCGAAGTTCGCCGAGATGAACGCCGTGTGGGACGCCTGGGTGGCGAAGGACAGCATGCCGGCCCGCGCCACGGTCGAGGCGAAGCTCGCGGCGCCGAACCTCAACGTCGAAATCGCGGTCATCGCCGCCAAGTAAGGCGACGCGCCACAGCATGCGGCGGCTTCACGGACCAGCCGCATGCGCTCCTGACGCATCATGCGCCGAACGGCGCGCCCTCCTTGCGGCGCGCCGCAGACGCGCGTAACTTTGCCAGCGGCGCGGGTGTAGTTCAGAGGTAGAACGTCAGCTTCCCAAGCTGAATGTCGTGGGTTCGATTCCCATCGCCCGCTCCAACGCCTCTATCGGGCGCCGCGCCTCATCCTCCATCGCCAGGTTTCGCGGCCGGCGCGCAGGGAAAGGCGCTCGCCATGCTCTTATGGGCTATCCTGAACCAGTTCTCGCCGATCTCTTCGGGATGGCTGTCCGTGTAGCGGACGAAAATCCGCACCAGTTGCGTCAGTGTCGACTCAGGCGGCAGACACAGGTTCATGCTCGGGCGGTTGCGCTCGTCGCGATAAAGCGACGCCTGCTGCAGAGCGAGAAATCCGCCCCAGCACCGGCCGGTCTCGAAGGTGAGCGGGGCGTTGACGACGCCGGACGCATTCTGCGGCGCGTAGGCGATCAGCCGGCAGCCGACGCTCATTTCAAGCGCCGTCTGGCCATGGGACGGCGAGGCGAGCCAGACCAGCGCGCCTGCGGCGGCAAGCAGGCGTCTCGCCAACGCAGGAAACGTCATCGCCAAATGCCGACCCTCGCGTGAACTCTTGCGTCGCGCCGAGCCTGCCCTCATCTTGAAGCGAAGGTCAACGCAACCGGCGTCCGGATGCGCGCCAACGGAGACCCCCGCGTGAGATCCGCCCTCGCCTCCGCGATCGCTTTCGCCGCTCTCACGAGCGCGCCCGCCCTCGCCGCCGAGGACGGACCGTGGCGGGCCATCGCTGCGAGCGCGCACGAAACGACCGTCTCGCACGCGCTGTCGGGCAAGAAGCCGACCGAGGCGGAAGCGATCGAGAACGCCCGCTCCGTCTGCCGCGAACAGGCCGAGGCGTGCAACGTCATCGCGACCTTCAACGCGGGCTGCCGCTATGTGGCGCTCGGCGGAAGGCCGAAGGGGCCGAACAATATGGAGCCCATCTTCCTCGTCGGCCTGACGGCGGAGGATGCGATGAGCCGCTGCCGCGCCCTGGGCCTGGTCTGCAACCGGGAGCCCAAGGGCTGGTGCATGGACTCATAGCGATGGAGGCCCGCCTGAAACTCATCGCGATCGGATCGAGCGCCGGCGTGCTGGCGCTGGCCGGACTCGCCTGGCTGGCGCAGGGCGACGCCATCTTCGTCAATCTCGTCAACGCCGCCCTCGCGATGTGCATGTAGAGGCGGCGCGCCGCAAGGTTCGATCGCGCGAACGCGCGCCAGCCTCAGTCAGGCGGCGGCCTGCGCGCGACGGTTCCGGGCGGCTTCAACCGTCGCGACACGCCATGCCGGGTCTTGCTCCAGTAGTGAGGCTTCGCGACGAGCTCGATCGCGGCGCGCCAGGCCGCCACCGTCATCAGCGCATAATAGGCGGGCAGCAGCGCGATCCACGGAACGAGCCAGCGCCGGCCCTCGCGGCGCGCCGCAGCGAGCGGCGGCGCGATCATCGACACGAAGCCGGCGACGAGCAGCACGATCGCGCATGACCAGACGACAACGTTGAACGGCCCGAGCGGCCCCGCGACCGGACCGGCGGCGACCTCCAGCATCGCGAAGCCGAACAGGAAAGGCCCGAACAAGGCCGTCAGCACGGAGCCGAGACTCATCGCCAGCGCGCAGAGCGCGGCGAAACCGCCCCGCTCGCGCAGCGGACGGCGCGGCGCCGTCAGGTGCACATAGCTCGTCTGCATCCAGCCCTTCAGCCAGCGGCTGCGCTGCGCCATCCAGGCCGGCAGCCGCAGCGGCGCCTCCTCCCATGTGACCGAGTTCAGCGCCCCGATCCGGTAGCCGCGCCGGAAGAAGCGCAGCCCGAGGTCGGCGTCCTCCGTCACGTTCCAGGCGTCCCAGCCGCCGACGTCGCGCAGCGCCTCGACGCGGAAATGATTGGACGTGCCGCCGAGCGCGATCGGATAGCGCTGCGCCGCCAGCGACGGCAGCAGCAGGCCGAACAGCGAGGCGTATTCAAGCGCGAACAGGCGCGTCAGCCAGGTCTCG
This sequence comes from Rhizobiales bacterium 65-9, assembly GCA_001899525.1. Classification (GTDB taxonomy): domain Bacteria; phylum Pseudomonadota; class Alphaproteobacteria; order Rhizobiales; family Beijerinckiaceae; genus Terrirubrum. The sequence continues at coordinate 101,415 of MKVY01000029.1, read as the reverse complement.
TCCGCGTTCTCGATCGCGAGCCGGGCCTGAAGGCAGGCAAGCGTTCTGTCCTCCTGACGAAATCGGGCGGCGGCGAGACGCAACTGCCGCGGATCGGGACGATCCTCCGCGTCATAGATCGCGAGCAGTTCGCCGCGCGCGCCGGCCAGCCCGATATTCAGCGCCCGCGGCTTGGTGCGCGGCGCGCCGGGCGGCGCCACGACGATGCTGAACCAGCTCGGAAGATCGCAGGCTTCGAAGGCGCGCCGCGTCTCCTCATCGTCGGCCTCCAGCAAGATCCTGACGTCGAGCTTGGCCGGCGGATAGTCGAGCGCGCAGAGGGCCGAGGCCAGCCGCGCGGCCATGTTCGCCTCGCGATAGAGCGGCGCAAGCACCGTGTAGACCGGCAGGCGGCTGTCCGGCGCGGGCGGATGCTCGTGCGCGATCGGCCAGGCGGACGCCGTCGCCGCCAGCCTGAGCACGACATTGACGAGAAACAGCGAGCCGACGAACAGGCTGAGCAATGTCAGCGTGAGGAGCGGATCGACCGCCATCGCCGCCGTGAAGCCCGCCGCAGCGCCGATCATCCAGAGCAGCATCGGCGCGCGGGGTCCGTCGCGCGCGGAATCGAAAGGCGAGCGATCCGGCAGGCGATGTGCGCCGATGAGCTGCGCCTGCGCGGCGCAGGCCTCCAGCAGGCCGCGATCGAGGCGGGACGGCGTCGTTATCACCAGTCCGCTGCGCGGCCGGCGCGCATCCCACCCCAGCGCCTGCCGCAGCACGCGTCCGCGCGGCGCGATGGCGAAGCGCCAGCGGCGCGGATTGGGCCGCAGCGGCGCGACGCCCGCCGCGACGGCCTCCGCCCAGGGCGCCTCGCCGGAGAAGGGCGGCGGCTGCGCCGCGAAGGGGAGTCCGAGAAAATCCGCGAGCGCCCTGTAAGCCCCCTCCTCGCCGACAAGATCCTCCGCGACGGCCTGCTCCAGCGGCGTCACATTCGCTTCGACGGCTGTCGAGATGCAGCGGGCTGCGTCGCGGCCGGACAAGCCGGCCGCGAGCAGAAGCCCGATGTCGCGCGAATAGGGTCGTATGACGTCATCAAACGACATGAGCCCCGCCGCCCCCCGGCACCGGAAAAGTCTAGGAGACCACGCCCGAGCCGCACTCTTAAAATCCGTTGAGGCTCTCAACATAAAAATTCAAGTCGAGGAGAGCGCCGCGCCTTCCGCGAGCCGGCGCTGGCGCGCTGGCGCGGCCCATGCTTTGCTTGACCTTCGCGAACAGACGCTGCGAGGGATCATGCTACGAATCCTCCGACGCCTTGCATTCACGCTGATTGCGCTCACGCTCGCAGCCGCGCCCGCTTTCGCGCAGGCCGACGATCGCTGCATCGGGCCGATCGCCGCGGCGTCGCCGCTCCTGCAGCGGGTCGCGCTCCGCGCCGCCGCGAACGAAGCCGGCGCGACGCGGCTGACCTTCATCGGCCACGCGACCTTCCTGATCGAAAGCCCCGGCGGCGTCACGATCGCGACCGACTACAACGATTATGTGCGGCCACAGACGACGCCGCTCATCGCGACGATGAATCGCGCGCACGACACGCATTACACGCTGCGCCCGGACCCCGCGATCAAGCATGTGCTGCGGGGATGGGCCGAGCCCGGCCAGCCGGCCGATCACGACCTGCGCGTCGGCGACGCGCGCATCAGGAACGTCGCGACCAATATCCGCGACGGCTATGGCGCGACGCAATATTACGGCAATTCGATCTTCGTGTTCCAGATCGGCGATCTCTGCATCGCGCATCTTGGCCATCTGCATCACACGCTGACGCCGAAGCATCTCGAAGCGCTCGGCCATATCGACGTGGTGCTGGCGCCGGTCGACGGGAGCTTCACGCTCAATGTCGACGGGATGATGGACGTCATCAAGCAGACCAACGCGCGGCTGATCATACCGATGCATTATTTCGGAGCCTCGACGCTGCAACGCTTTCTCGACAAGGCGCGCGAACGGGCCTGGGACGTGGAGCGCAGCGACGTTTCCAGCGTCGCGGTTTCGCAGGCGACGCTGCCGCAGACGCCGAAGGTGCTTGTGCTGCCGGGGCGGTGAGCGCGCTCAGAGACGGCGCAACGCCACTTCCTCGATCGCGTGCTGCGCGCCTTTCTTGAGGATGAGGCTGGCGCGCTGACGCGTGGGCAGGATGTTCTCGCGCAGATTGACGAGATTGATCGTCGCCCAGAGCTCCTCGGCGCGCGCGAGCGCCTGCGCGTCGGTCAGCTCGGTGTATTTGCGAAAGAAGGAGCGCGGATCACGGAAAGCGGTGTCGCGCAGCCGCATGAATCGCTTCACATACCAGTCGTGCAGGCGCTCCTCATCGGCGTCGAGATAGATCGAGAAGTCGAAGAAGTCGGACACGAAGGGCACGGCCTTGCCGTCCTTCGGCAACGGCGCCGGCTGCAGCACGTTTAGCCCCTCGAAGATGAGGATGTCGGGCCGATCGACGGTGACATGCTCCCCCGGCGTCACGTCATAGGTGATGTGGGAATAGACCGGCGCCCTGACGCCGCGCTTGCCCGCCTTGATGTCGGCGACGAAGCGCAGCAGCGCGGCGCCGTCATAGCTTTCGGGAAAGCCCTTGCGCTGCATCAGGCCGCGCTTCTCCAGCTCGGCGTTCGGCAGAAGGAAACCGTCCGTGGTGACGAGATCGACCTTCGGCGTGTTCGGCCAGCGCGCGAGCAGCGCCTGCAGCACGCGCGCCGTCGTCGATTTGCCGACCGCGACCGAACCGGCGAGTCCGATGATGTAGGGCACCTTCGCCTCCTCCTCCGCATAGAGGAAGCGCTGCGTCGCCTTGAACAGCCCCTGCGTGGCCGCGACATAGAGCGCGAGAAGGCGCGACATCGGCAGATAGATCGCCGCGACCTCTTCCAGAGAGATCGGATCGTTCAGCGACTGGAGCCGGATGATCTCCTGCGCCGTCAGCGTCATCGGCGTGTCGGCGCGCAGCTTCGCCCAGTCGTCGCGGGAGAAGACGCGGTAGGGCGACAGGCTTTCGTCGCTGCTCGTGGAAACGCGCTGATCCATGTGACCTCGACTTCCGCCCCGCGCCGTCACCCCTTCGGGCGCGCGGCTTTCTCGGCCAGGCCGGACTGCGCGGTCCGCCGGGCGAGTTCGTCCAGCACGTCCTGCAGCGGCGCGCCCCGCGCGCGCAGCAGAACGAGCAGATGATAGATCAGGTCGGCGCTCTCCGCGACGAGCGCCGCCTTGTCCTGGGCGACAGCGGCGATCACGGTTTCAACCGCCTCCTCGCCAAGCTTCTTGGCGATGCGCTCCGGCCCCGCGGCGATCAGCCTCGCCGTCCAGGATTCGTCCGGCGAGGCGGCGGCGCGCTCGGCCACGATGCGTTCGAGATCGGCGAGGGTGAAGGTCATGTCATCCTCACCGGCAGGCCGGCGTCGCGGAGCGCCTGCTTCGCCTGCCCGACGGTGTAGGTTCCGAAATGGAAGATCGAGGCCGCCAGCACGGCGCTCGCATGGCCGTCGCGCACGCCGGCGACCATGTGGTCAAGCGTTCCGACGCCGCCGGACGCGACCACGGGCGTATGCACGCGGTCGGCGATGGCGCGCGTGAGCGCGATGTCATAGCCCGCTTTCGTGCCGTCCCTGTCCATCGAGGTGACGAGCAGTTCGCCGGCGCCGAGAGAGACCACCTCCTCCGCGAAAGCCAGCGCGTCGATACCGGTTTCCCTGCGGCCGCCATGGGTGAAAATCTCCCAGCGCGGCGGCTCGCCCTCGCGCGACACGCGCTTGGCGTCGATGGCGACGACGATGCACTGATCGCCGAACTTCTCGGCCGCCTCCTTCACAAACCGGCGGTCGTTCACGGCGGCGGGGTTGATCGACACCTTGTCGGCCCCGGCGAGCAGAAGCGCGCGGATGTCGTCCACCTTGCGCACGCCGCCGCCGACGGTCAGCGGCATGAAGCAGGCCTCGGCGGTCCGCCGCACCATGTCGAGCAGGATGCCGCGATCCTCGTGGCTCGCCGTGATGTCGAGGAAAGTGAGTTCATCGGCGCCGGCGGCGTCATAGGCCTTCGCCGCCTCCACCGGATCGCCGGCGTCGACGAGATCGACGAACTGCACGCCCTTGACGACGCGCCCATCCTTCACGTCCAGGCAGGGGATGATGCGGGTCTTCAGCATCACGCCGCCTTTTCCGTGCGCGCAAGGATCGCGAGCGCCTCGGCCGGATCGATGCGGCCGTCATAGAGCGCGCGCCCGGAGATCGCGCCTTCGAGCCGCGCGCATTCCGGCGAGGCGAGCTTTCTGATGTCGTCCAGAGAGGCGAGGCCGCCGGACGCGATCACGGGGATCGAGACCGCGTCGCCGAGCGCGATCGTCGCGTCCCAGTTCACGCCGGCGAGGACGCCGTCGCGGTCGATATCCGTGAAGATGACGGCGGCGACGCCGGCGTCCTCGAAGCGTTTCGCGAGATCATGCGCGTGCAGCGTGGAGGCAGCCGCCCAGCCCTCGACGGCGACGAAACCGTCGCGCGCATCGACGCCGACGGCGACGCGGCCAGGAAAGGCGCGCGCCGCCTCGCGCACGAAAGCGGGATTTTTCACGGCGGCGGTGCCGATGATGACGCGACGGACGCCGCGCGACAGCCACGCCTCGACAGTCGCCATGTCGCGCACGCCGCCGCCAAGCTGGATGGGGTTTTTCGTCGCCTTCAGGATCGCGTCGATGGCGGTCGCGTTCATCGGCTTGCCGGCGAAGGCGCCGTCGAGATCGACGACATGCAGCCAGGCGAATCCCTGCCGCTCGAACGCGGCGGCCTGGGCGGCCGGATCGTCGTTGAAGACCGTGGCCTGCGCCATGTCGCCGCGCACGAGACGGACGCAGCGGCCTTCCTTGAGGTCGATGGCCGGGAAGAGAATCATGGCCGCCACCGCAGGAAGTTGCCGATCAGCGCAAGACCGAGAGTCTGGCTCTTCTCGGGGTGGAACTGGACGCCGGCCATGTTGTCGCGCGCGACCATCGCCGTGATCGCGCCGCCATGATCGGTGGTCGCGACGACATCGGACGGCGCCGACGCCGTGAGATGATAGGAATGCACGAAATAGGCGTGTAACCCGTCGGGACCCGTCGCGATCCCGTCCAGCAGGGCGTGCGGGCGGCGCGCGTCGAGCGCATTCCAGCCCATGTGCGGAATCTTCAGGGACGGATCGGACGGCCTGATCCGCACGACGTCTCCCGGCATCCAGTCGAGGCCCTCGGTGGTCACATATTCAAGCCCCCGGCTCGCCATGAGCTGCATGCCGACGCAGATGCCGAGGAAGGGCTTGCCGCGCCGGCGCACCTGCTCGACCAGCGTCTCGACCATGCCCGGAACGGCGTCGAGGCCGCGCCGGCAGTCGGCGAAGGCGCCGACGCCCGGCAGCACGATGCGCTCGGCGCGGGCCACGACCGCGGGATCGCCGCTGACCTCGACAGCCGTCGCAAGGCCCGCCTCGCGGGCGGCGCGCTCGAAGGCCTTCTGCGCCGAATGCAGGTTGCCCGAGCCGTAGTCGATGATCGCGACGCTCATCGCGGGCTCGCTTCCGGGAACAGGCCGATCACGTGGGGTGTCGGCGGCGCGATGGGGCGGGCGGCCGCCGGCTGAACGGGCCGTCCGGCCGGCGCCGAGGCGGGGCCGAGCTCGGCGATGAGAACAGCGGCCCGCATCTCGGCGTCAGCCCGGTTGGCCGCGACGACGGCGCCGACTTCGCGCCAGCGGCGCCGGGTCAATGTCCACCGCTGGATGGTCGGAGCCTCCAGCGCCAGCAGAATATTCAGCAGGGCCTGCAAGAGCGCATTGACCGTCGGCGGGGCGTTAAGACGCCATTCGATCAGCGCCAGCGCCCCCTGAAGCAGGACCACGCCGAAGAAACCGAGCCACAGCCGCTTCCAGAGAAACCACAGCGGTCCGAACAGAATCACGAACGGACGCAAGCCATCCTTTACGGCAACGAAACGTTCCGTGTCCGTAATATCGAGATCGTCGCCCGGCGGCAGATGGACAGTCCAGCTCGACATCGCTCAGAGCGCGCCCTTGGTCGAGGGGATGCGGCCGGCCTCGCGCGGATCCATCGCGACAGCGTCGCGCAGCGCCCGCGCTAGGCCCTTGAAGCAGCCCTCCGCGATATGATGGCTGTTCGCACCATAGAGGCTCTCGACATGCAGCGTCACCGCCGCCTGCATCGCGAAGGCCTGGAAGAACTCGCGCACCAGCTCCGTGTCGAAGGCGCCGATCTTGGCCGATGGAAACTCGCCCCGGAATACGAGGAAAGGCCGGCCGGAAATATCGATCGCGACGCGGGTCAGCGCCTCGTCCATCGGCAGGTCGAGGCTGGCGTAGCGCCGGATGCCCTTCTTGTCGCCAAGCGCGCGCAGGAACGCCTGCCCGAGCACGATGCCGACATCCTCGACCGTATGGTGGTCGTCGATATGGGTGTCGCCCTCGGCCGTGACCGTGAGGTCGAACAGGGCGTGGCGCGCCAGCAGCTCCAGCATATGATCGAAGAAGCCGACGCCGGTCCGGATTGCGGCCTTGCCGGATCCGTCGATCGTCAGATCGATCGAGACGCTCGTCTCGGCCGTCTTGCGGCTCACGCTCGCGCTGCGCATGGGCGCTCCTTTGTCCGGCGGCAGGCGCCGTCATGCGGCCGACATCTATATTGCGGCGCACCCATACAGCGCCGGACGGCCGCCGCCTAGCGCCTCTCGCCGCGAAGGTTTGCGAGACATGGTTTGCGGGGCCGGCCCGACCGCCCTATCTGACACGGGTCTTTCCGCCGGACATCGTCAATGGATTCGCATACGCCGACCTTTCACGCCACCACGATCCTGCTCGTCCGCAAGGGCGGCAAGGTGGTCATCGGCGGCGACGGCCAGGTGAGTCTCGGCCAGACCGTGATCAAGGGCAACGCCAAGAAGGTCCGCCGGCTCGGCAAGGGGCAGGTGATCGCCGGCTTCGCCGGGGCCACGGCCGACGCCTTCACCCTGTTCGAGCGCCTGGAAGCCAAGCTGGAGCAATATCCGCTGCAACTCGCGCGCGCCTGCGTCGAGCTCGCCAAGGACTGGCGCACCGACCGCTATCTGCGCCGGCTGGAGGCCATGCTGCTCGTGTCGGACAAAAGCGTGTCGTTCCTCGTCTCGGGCACCGGCGACGTGCTGGAGCCGGAGGACGGCGTCATGGCGATCGGCTCCGGCGGAAACTATGCGCTGGCCGCGGCGCGCGCGCTGAAGGACGTCGAGATCGACGCCGAGGACATCGTGCGCCGCGCCATGACGATCGCCGCCGACATCTGCGTCTATACGAACCACAATCTCGTCATCGAGACGCTGGACGCATGAGCTTCAGCGCCGACGACATCCGCGCCGCGGCGACGGCCGGCGTCATCACGACCGGGCAGGCCGACCAGCTCGTCGCCTTCCTCGACGCGCGCCGCGCGCCGCCCGTCGCGGCGACGCAAGCGCCCGCGTTCTTCGAATCCTCCGACGCCGACAATGAAAAATTCCGCGTGCTCGGCGGCTTCAACGACATCTTCGTCGCGATCGGCGTGGCGCTGCTCTATGGCGCGCTGATGGTCGCGGGCGGCGCCGTGGCGCCGCTCCTGCTGTCCGTCTTCGGCGTCGTCGCGGCCTGGGGCCTGTCGGAGGTCTTCACGCGCCGCATGCGGCTGGCGCTGCCGAGCATCATGCTCGCCGTTCTGTTCGCCGCCTCCTTCGCCATCATGGCGATTCTTGTCATTGCAATGTTCGACGGCGACGTCGCCGGCGGCGCGGGGGACCGCGCGCTGGCGCGGTCCTCGACCATGTTCTCCGGATTCTACGGGGTCGCCGGCGGCCTCTCGGTCACGCTCGCCGCCTTTCTGCATTTTCGCCGCTTCGGCGTCCCGATCGACTGGGCGATCGGCGCCGGAGGGCTGATCATCGCGGCGCTCGCCATCCTGGGCGGTCCCTTCGCGCTCGCGGCGCCGGCCGTGTTCTACGCCTTGTGCGGCGCCGCGGCGTTCGCGCTGGCGCTGTCGCTCGACATGTCCGATCCGCTGCGGCGCACGACGCGCGGCGACGCCGCGTTCTGGCTGCATCTGCTCGCGGCGCCGCTGATGATCCATCCGCTGGTGGGCGGCCTCGCCGGCCCGGTCTGGTCCCTGACCCTGGAGCGCGCGCTGATGGTGCTGGCCGCGTTCGTCGTGATCGCGCTCGTGTCGCTGACCATCGACCGGCGCGCCCTGCTGGTGTCGGGCTTGAGCTACACCGGCGCGGCGCTGGCCTTTCTGGCGCGCGGACTCGGGGCCTTTTCAGGCAACGGCGTTCTCATTCTCACATTGCTGGCGCTGGCCGCCGTGGTGCTTCTGCTCAGCGCCGGATGGAGCCGCCTGCGCGGCCTCATCGTGCCGGCTCTGCCGCTCGGCCGGCTCGCGGCGCGCCTGCCGCCGATCAGCCGACAGCCGTGACGGCCGCTTCATCCGCCCGCCGCGCCGGCGACGCTCCCATCACACAGCTTCACAACGACGCACGAACGCCATGACCACTTTCTCCCCGCGCGAAATCGTCTCTGAACTCGACCGCCACATCGTCGGCCAGAAGGACGCGAAACGCGCCGTCGCCATCGCGCTGCGCAACCGCTGGCGGCGCCAGCAGCTCACCGGCGCGATGCGCGAGGAGGTGCTGCCGAAGAATATCCTGATGATCGGCCCCACCGGCTGCGGCAAGACAGAGATCGCGCGACGCCTGGCGAAGCTCGCCAACGCGCCCTTCCTCAAGGTCGAGGCGACGAAATTCACGGAGGTCGGTTATGTCGGCCGCGACGTCGAATCGATCGTGCGCGACCTGCTCGAAATCGGCATCGCGCATGTGCGCGCGGACAAGCGCAAGGCCGTGCAGGCGAAAGCCGAGCTCGCCGCGGAAGAGCGCGTGCTCGACGCGCTGGTCGGATCGAGCGCGAGCCCTTCGACGCGCGAGAGCTTCCGCCGCAAGCTGCGCATGAACGAACTGAACGACAAGGAGATCGAAATCGAGCTGAAGGAGCAGGGCTCCGGGCTGCCGATGTTCGAGATGCCGGGCATGCCCGGCGCTTCGATCGGCGCGATCAATATCGGCGACATCTTCGGCAAGGCGATGGGCGGCCGCGGCAAGACGCGGCGCCTGATCGTGGGCGAAGCCTATGGCCCGCTCATCAACGAGGAGGCGGACAAGATTCTCGATCAGGACGCGATCGTGCAAGAGGCGATCCGCGAGGTGCAGGACAACGGCATCGTGTTCCTCGACGAGATCGACAAGATCTGCGCGCGCGAGGGGCGCTCCGGCGCCGACGTGTCGCGCGAGGGCGTGCAGCGCGACCTGCTGCCGCTGATCGAAGGCACCACGGTCTCGACCAAGCATGGCGCGGTGAAGACCGATCATATCCTGTTCATCGCGTCGGGCGCCTTCCATGTGTCGAAGCCCTCCGACCTGTTGCCGGAGCTGCAGGGCCGGCTGCCGATCCGCGTCGAGCTGCAGGCGCTCGACGAGCAGGATTTCCGCCGCATCCTCACCGAGACGGAAGCGAGCCTCATCAAGCAATATGTGGCGTTGATGCAGACGGAAGGCCTGACGCTGTCCTTCGCCGACGACGCGGTGGCCGCGATCGCCAAGGTCGCCGCCGATGTGAACGCGGCCGTCGAGAATATCGGCGCGCGCCGGCTGCAAACCGTGCTGGAGCGCATCCTCGACGACATCTCCTTCACGGCGGCCGACAAATCCGGCGAGACGGCGCTGATCGATGCGGCCTATGTGAATCAGCAGGTCGGCGATCTCGCCAAGAACATCGATGTGAGCCGGTTCATTCTGTAACGCAGAGCCGTCAGCCCGCAGCCCATGCGCCGGCGAGCAGCAGCGACGCGACGACGCAGAAGATTCCGTCGCGCGCGGTGAAGCGCGGCGTGCGCCATGTTGGCCGCGCCGCCGTCGCGCCAAGCCCACGCAATTCCATCGCGATCGCCGCCGCGCCGGCGCGCCGCACCGCGCCGGCGAGCAGAACGAGCGCGAGGCCGGGGCTGAGGCCGGCGAAGAAAAGCCGCGCCCTGCCGATGAAACGAGCGCCCGCTTCATGAGCCATCGCGGCGCGCGCGGTCATGCGCGCCAGGCGCGCCTCTTCGATCAGGCCGGGAAGAAACTGGATCGCCGCCAGCGCGCCATACACGAAGCGGGGCGACAATCGCGCGCGCGCCACGAGCGCGCGGGCGAGATCGGCAGGCTCCGTCGTCATCGCGAAGAGGATGGTGACGAGCCCGACCGTCATCGTGCGGGCGCCGACGATCGCCGCCGCCGCCCAGCCCGTGGCCCGCGCCATGTCATAGGTTTTGTCGGGCGCGACGGCGTAAATCCATGAGGATGTGACGGCGAAGAACGCGAAGGGCGCGAGCGCGCGCATCAGCGTCGTGACGCTCACGCGCTCCACGGCGAGAAGCAGGGCCAGAAGCGCAACGGCGAAGATCGCAAACGTGACGGGTCGATTGCAGAAGGACAGCGCGATCACCCAGACGAGGCTCATCGCAAGCTTGCTGAGGGGATCGAGCCGCGCGATCATCGCGACGCCCCGTCCGGCGACCAGCCATGCGCCGCCGCCGCCTTCAGCGCATCCGGCGCGCGCAGCGGAACGGCGCCGGCGAGAATGCGCGCCGCGACCTCGCGCGGCGGCGCGTCGCACACGATCCGGCCCCCATCGAGAACCGCGACGCGGTCGCAGACGCCGAGCAGAAAATCCACATCATGCGCGATCAGCATGACGCCGCAGCCCTTGGCGCGAAGGCGCTCCATCTGCCTGCGGAGAAGGGACAGGCCGAATCCGTCGAGCCCGGCGACGGGCTCATCGAGAATCACCAGCCGCGGCTCGCGCGCCGCGATCGCGAAGGCGAGGCCGAGGCGACGCCGCTCGCCATGGCTGAAGCTGAGGGGATGGCGCGCCGGATCGGACGGCAGTTCGAGAGAATCGAGAACGGGCGCGACCTCGTCCCAGGACAGGCCGCGGCGCGCCGCCTCCGCCGCGAGAGTCGCCGTCGCGAAAGCGAGCGCGGGATTCTGCGGCAGATAGATCGGCGCCGCGCCCTCATGACTCGCCGCGCCGCCGCGCGCGCGGATCGCGCCCGCGGCGAGAAAAGCGAGCGTCGTCTTGCCGGCGCCGTTCGGCCCCGTGACGCCGACGACCTCGCCCGCTCCGATCGCAAGATCGACGGCGTGAAGCACGGCGCGCCGGCCGCGACGGACATCCGCCGCCTCGATCGTCAGCATCGGCGCGAATGCGCCCCGCGCGCGCTCCTCCAGCCGCCGCAGGCCGAGCGCTTCGAGAACGGCGCCCGTGTCGTCCGGCGTTTCCCGCGAGCCCGAAACGAGGCGCGCGCGCCGGACCGCGGCGGCCGCGATCACAGATGCAGGCAGACGCAGGCCGAAATGGTCCGGCGCCTCGGCCGCCCGCGCCATCACCTCGGCGACGCGGCCGATCATCACCGGCTGGCCGCAACGGTCGAGCACCAGCGCGCGGTCGGCGAGCGGCGCGACATGATCGCAGCGATGCTCGACGATGATCGAGGCGCAGCCGCGCATGCGGATCGCGCCCAGCGCCTCGATCGCGCCCGCCGCCGCGGCCTCGTCGAGATGCGCGACCGGCTCGTCGACGACGAGAAGATCGGGGCTGTCGGCGAGCGCCGCCGCGAGCGCGAGACGCTGGCGCCAGCCGCCGGACAGTTCGAGCGTGCGGTCGCGCCTGGACAGGCCTTGCGCCGGCGGCGCTGCGAGCGCCGCATCGATGCGCGCGTCGATCGCAACGGGCGACAATCCGCGATTCTCAAGCGCGAAAGCGATCTCGTCCTCGACCGTCAGCGCGACGATCTGCGCGTCGGTGTCCTGAAGCACGGACGCCGCGCGCATGCGCCCGGTCGCCAGCGCGCCGTTGTCGAGCGGCGCGCCGCGCACGCAAATCTCGCCGCCGCGCTCGCCGGCGACGAGCGCGGGTATGACGCCGAGCAGCGCCATCGCAAGGCTGCTCTTGCCGCCGCCCGACGGGCCGAACAGGGCGAGCGTCTCGCCCGTCGCGAGATAGAAGGAAATATCGCGGACGGCGTCGCGCGCCGCGCCCGGAAACCGGACGGAGACGCCGCGCGCCGACAGAACCGTTTCAGGCCGCACGCTTCGGATCAGTTTCGCCGAGCCCGGCGAGCGCGCCGGTTCCCTGCAACGCGCGCGCGATGTAGCGGCCGAGAAGCCCCGCCAGCACCATGCCGCTGACGATGCGCACGACGAGCATCACGATCAGCAGGGACGGCGACAGCGCGCCGTAATTGAACCGGATCCAGGTATAGACGAAGCTGAAGACCGCGGCGCAGGCGCCGGACGCCAGCAGCACCGGCAGATCATAGCGCTTCCAGCGCGTCGCCAGAAACGGAAGCTCCGCGCCCGCGCCCTGCACGACGCCGGTGAGCAGAAGGATCACGCCCGCAGGATTCCCCGTCGCCACTTCGGCGGCCGCGGCCACCATCTCGGCGAAGAAGGCGGCGAAGGGTTTCCTGACGCAATAGGCGGCGATGACGGATGCGACGCACCAGACGCCGAAGAAAACATCCATCGCCAGCGGGCCGATCAGCCCCTGCGCGAGCAGCCAGAGTTGCACCCAGGCGAGATAGACGACGCCGAAAACAACGCCGATCGCGGCGACAACGACGATTTCACGTTGAGTCCAGCGCATGCGGACATTCTCCAGGAGAAGACGGAGCGCCGCGCCTCAGCGCAGGCTCGGGCTGCCGACGGAAACGGTGAGCGACAGCACGACATGCGCCTGAGCCGGCGCGAAATCGATGAAAGACCGCTCGATAGCGGCGAACAGGACGGACGCGTCGCCGCGCAGCTTCGAGCAGAAATGCTTCGGCTTGTCGTAGACGCCGACCGCCTTGAGGAAGTCGATGCAGGCGCCGATGCGCGCCATATGCCCCTCGCCGCCCAGCGGATAGAGCGAGATCTGCGCGCGCGCGTCGAGCCCGGACGGCGCGCCGGGATCGAAGCGGCCGACCGCCGCCGTCACGAGATCGGCGTCGTCGGCGGGAATGATCAGCGCAGGCGCGGCGCAGATTGGATCGTCCGATTCGCCGGGGCAGCCGCGCGAGAGCGTGGCCGACATCACGACATGGCCGCCGCCGCTCGCCGTCGCGATGAAGGAATCGCGCAGCGCGCGCACGACCGTGTCGGACGGGCCGACGAGCAGCGTGCTCAGATCGTCGGTGTCGCGCCGCAGCGCGTCCTTGTAGGCGTCGAGCGCCGCGACGCCGCGCAGGATGGCCGGAACGAATTCGTCCGTCATCGGATAGAGGGAGAACTGCGCGCCTGAGAACATGGTGCTCGCTCCGCTGGCATTACCCAGATCAGCTTGAGGGTTGGACCGTTGTCCTCTCAGCCCCTCGCGGAGCACCCCTGACGCGGCGATCCTTAGCCGGTCGAAGCGTTCTTGAAAAGGTCAAATCCCGGAAAGATCAAATCTTGTAACGCTCAGATCGCGCGCGCCGCGAGAGCGTGAAGTTTTTCGCTGCGGATGCGGAAAGCGGCCGCCATCTCGGCTGTCGGTTCGGAGCGCAAGCGCAGGAGAGTCCAGAGCGCGGAGACGGCCGCCGCCGCGATCATGGCGGCGAAGACCCGGCGCGGCGTCATCATGGCGTCGCCATAGGCCGCGGTCATCGCCTCCACGGCGCGGTCGTCCAGCGCCGCCTCGGACGCGATATAGCCCAGATCCCAGGCGGGATCGGTCATGCCGGCGTATTCCCAATCGATGAGGACGAGGCCGCGCGGCGAACGCAGAAAATTCGCCGGAACCGGATCGCCGTGACAGGGCGCGGCGACGCCCGAGGCTTCCGCGAGCGAGCGCGCGACGGCGCGTGCGACGGCGGGCGTCCAGAACGCGTCACGGTCGTCGGAGCGCAGCCCGGCGAGATAGGAGTCGATCGCGGCCGCCGGTTTCAGCGCGCAGGGAAGCCGCGCGCCGGACGCATGCAGGCGACGCAGCAGCGCTACCGCCTCGGCCGTCAATGCGGGATCGCGCGCGAACGCCTGCGCCGCGAGCGGCTGCGCATCGTCGAGCCAGCGCGTCGCCATCACGCCGGACGCGCCATCGAACGCGACGGGCTCGACGCCGATCCCGATGCGGAACGCCAGCGCCTGCGCCTCTTCTTCACAGGCGCGATCGACGGCGCCGACGCTGACCTCGCGCGGCAGCCGCAGCGCGAGGCGACGATCGCCCGTCCGGGCTTCATAGGTGAGGTTGGTCTGCGCCGCCGTCGAGGCCAGACGGAGCGACAGCGGAGCGCGGCCGTCCCACAGCCCGAGCGACCGCATGGCCTCGCGCGCTCTCCGTTCGCCGGCGCGCTCCGTCATCGGCAGGCTTCCATGAAAGCGATCAAGATCGGCCGGCTCGCTGTTTCAGGCCCCGGCCATATAGAAAGCCAGCGAAGAAAAACAGGCATGCTCCGCATGAACCATTTTTAGAAGGATCGTCCGCTCCCGTCACACGAATGAAATCCGAATCCTGTGTAAGGCCGCGACTATCTGCGCATCAGGCTCTTTTTCGTGGACACGCCAGCGACAAGCCGGAGATACCGGAGCATCTTCATCTCCGACGTGCATCTCGGCATGCGCACGAGCCAGTCGGACGCGCTGCTGGATTTCCTTCGCAACGTCGAGGCGGACACGATCTATCTCGTCGGCGACATCATCGACTTCTGGAAGGTGCGACGCGGCGCGTTCTGGCCGCAGATTCAGAACGACGTGCTGCAAAAACTGCTGCGCAAGGCGCGCAAGGGCGCGCATATCGTGTTCATTCCCGGCAACCATGACGAATGCCTGCGCGACTACGCCGGCATGCAGTTCGGCGGCATCGAGTTTCAACGTCAGGCGATCCACGCCGCCGCGGACGGGCGGCGCTATCTCGTCATGCATGGCGACGAGTTCGACGTGGTGATCCGCACAGCCAAATGGCTCGCCTTTCTGGGCGACCTCGGCTACGACGCGGCGCTCTGGCTCAACCGCCCACTGAACTGGAGCCGACGCCATCTCGGTCTCGGCTACTGGTCGCTGTCGGCCTACCTCAAGCTGCGCGTCAAGCAGGCCGTCAGCTTCATCGGCGCCTATGAGCAGGCGCTCGCCGACGAGGCGCGGCGGCGCTCCGTCGACGGCGTGATCTGCGGCCATATCCATCACGCGTGCGACCGCACGATCGACGGCGTGCGCTATCTCAATTGCGGCGACTGGGTCGAAAGCTGCACGGCGGTCGCCGAAACGCAAGCGGGCCACATGACGGTCATCCACTGGCGCAACGCGCAGCAGGACATGGCGCAGCGCGCGCGGCTGCTTCCGGCCGCGCGCCGGGCGGCCTGACGGCAAGGAACTCCATGAGCGCAGCTCTTCCCGCACATCCCGCCCGCAGCGGCAGGCTCGTCCGCGAGGCCGTTCGACGCGAGGGCGGCGGCGCGCGCGGCGACCTGCTCGAAGCGGCGTTCGCCGCCGTCTTCTCCGGCCTCGTTTATCCGCAGATCTGGGAAGACCCCGTGGTCGACATGGAGGGACTCGCCCTGCGCGCGGACCACCGCATCGCAGCGATCTCGTCCGGCGGCTGCAACGTGATGAGCTATCTCATCCGCGCGCCGGAGCGCATTCTGGCGGTCGATCTCAACGCCCATCACATCGCGCTTCTGAAACTGAAAATCGCCGCCGCGCGCCATCTGCCGACGCAGGCGGATTTCGCCGCGCTGTTCGCGCGCGCCGATCAACGCGACAATATCGCGCGTTTCGACGTCCATCTCGCGCCGAAGCTCGATGAGGCGACGCGCGCCTACTGGAACAGGCGCGACATGACGGGCCGGCGGCGCATCTCCCGCTTCGCGCGCGGCTTCCATCGCTACGGCGCGCTCGGCCGCTTCATCGGTTTCGCCCATCTTCTGGCCCGCGCGCACGGTTTTCGTCCCGAGCGAATCCTCGCCGCGCGGGATCGCGACGAGCAGCGCGCGATCTTCCACCGCGAGATCGCGCCGGCGCTGTCGACGCGGCTCGTGCGCGCGATGGCCGCTTCGCGGGGATCGCTCTTCGGCCTCGGCATTCCTCCGGCCCAGCATGAGGCGCTCGCCGGCGGGCGCCCGATGGCCGACGTGCTGCGCGACCGGCTCGAGCGGCTGGCCTGCGGCTTCGATATCGGTGAGAATTATTTCGCTTGGCAGGCGTTCGGCCGGCGCTATGCTCAGGGCCCCGACGCTTCGCTGCCTCCCTATCTCGAAGCCGTTCATTTCGACGCCGTGCGGCGGTTCGCCGGGCGCGTGGAGCCGGTTCAGCAGCCGCTGACGGAGACGCTGGCGCGCGAACCGGAGCGCAGCCTCGACCGCTACGCGCTGCTCGACGCTCAGGACTGGATGGCGCCAGCCGACCTCACCGCCCTGTGGACGCAGATCACGCGCACCGCCCGCGACGGCGCGCGCGTCATTTTCCGCACCGCCGCCGAGCCGACGCTGCTGCCGGGCCGCGTCGATCCGGCGCTGCTCGCGCAATGGCGCTACGAAGAGGCGCTGTCGCGCGACCTCACCCGCCGCGACCGCTCCGCCATCTATGGCGGCGCGCATGTCTATGCCCTGAAACGCGCATGAACGCGGCAAGCGACGCCCATGCGGCGCTCATGGACCGCAACTACCGCCTGCAGCGGCATGTCTACGACCTCACCCGCCGCCACTATCTGCTCGGCCGCGACCGGCTGATCGAGGCGCTGAAGCCGCCCGCCGGCGGGACCGTTCTCGAGATGGGCAGCGGCACGGCGTCGAATCTCATCGCCGCCGCGACGCGCCATCCGGACGCGCGCTTCTACGGAATCGACATTTCCTCGAAGATGCTGGAGACGGCGCGCGCGGCGCTGGCGCGCCACGACCTCTCCGACCGCGTCACGCTCCGGCTCGCGGACGCCGCGACGCTGGACGCGCGCGCCTGCTTCGGGGTCGAACGCTTCGACCGGGTGTTCTTTTCCTATTCGCTGTCGATGATCCCGGACTGGCGGGCGGCGCTCCACGCCGCCTTCGCGCATGTGAAGCAGGGCGGAACGCTGCACATCGTCGATTTCGGCTCAATGGACGGCTTGCCGTCGCTCGCCCGACAAGCGCTGCGGATGTGGCTCGGTCATTTTTCGGTCACGCCGCGCGACGAACTCCGCACGGCGCTGGCCACGATTGCTGACGACAACAGCGCGACGCTTCGCTTTTCGCCCCTGTGGCGGGGCTACGCCTGCTACGCGGCGGTCGCCCGCGCGTGAGCGCGGACGGCCGGGTCAGCCCTTGGCGTTAGCCCTTGGCGTCGGCGGCGCCATTCGCTTTAGGCGCCTCGGTTTTCGCGGGCCCCTTGGAGACGCCGACGAGAGCCGGCCGCAGCACGCGGTCGGCGATGGCGTAACCGGCCTGGACAAGGGTCGACACCATGCCGGGCGGATGCTCGCTCGGCGCCTCGAACATCGCCTGATGGAAATTCGGGTCGAACTTCTGGCCCACCGGCTCCAGTTTCTTGACGCCATGCCGCTCCAGCGTCTTGAGCAGGTCGCGCTCGGTCAGGGCGACGCCTTCGACCACCGTCTTCAACGCCCCTTCAGCGTCCTTGGGGACGTTCTCCAGGGCGCGGGCGATGTTGTCCGCGACATTCAGCATGTCGCGCGCGAAGGCCGTCACAGCGTAATTGCGGGCGTCCTGCACGTCGCGCGCGGTGCGGCGGCGGAGGTTCTCCATCTCCGCGAGCGTGCGCAGGAGCTTGTCCTTGAGCTCCGCCTTCTCGGCCTCGAGAGCGGCGATCGGATCGGCGGGCTGGCTCTGGTCCGCCTCGCTGGCTGCGAACTGGGCGGCAGCCTCGTCCTGGGCGTCCGGGGAAGCGGTTTTCTTCGGGTCGGTCATGGCCTCTGGTCTGACTTGCGGCGCGCGGCGAGCCGGCGGCTGGAAACAACAATGCTGGCCGGCATATCAGGGCGCGCGGCGAAAAAATCAAGCCGAGCGGGCGCGCTGCGCCTCGTCGTGGAAGACGTCCAGCAAATGCTTGCGGATCGCCTGCTGGCGGCCGGCGTTCTCGATTTTCCCCCCCGTGAGGTCCGTCACGTAGAATGAATCGACGGCCTTCTCGCCGAAGGTCGCGATATGGGCCGACCCGATGTTGAGGTTCAGCCGCGAGATGGCGGAGGTCAGATCGTAGAGCAGTCCCTGCCGGTCGAGCCCGGACACCTCCACCACGCTGAAGCGGTCGGACAGCGAGTTGTCGATGACGACCTGCGGCGCCGCCTCGAACGTGCGGGAATGGGCGCGCGGCTTCTGACGCTCGCGCACCAGCCGGCCCGTATGCACCTCGCCGCGCAGCGCCTTCTCGATCGTTCCGACCACGCGGTCGGCCCGGCGCAACTCGTCGTCGTCCCGGTCGAAGGCGCGCGAGATCGAGATCATGTCGAGCGCCCAGCCATCCGTCGTGGTGAAGATCTGCGCATCGACGATATTAGCCCCCGCCGCCGCGCAGGCGCCGGTGATGATCGACAGCAGCCTGGGATGATCGGCGCAGAAGACCGTCAGTTCGGTCACGCCGCGGAAGGCGTCGGTGGCGATGGCGGTCGCGAGCCTGTTCTTGCGCGCCTCGGCGCTCATGATCAGCCGCGCATGCCCGACCTTGCTGTCGAGATCCACCTTGAGCCAGTAGGCGGGATAGTGGCGCGCGGCATAGGTGGAGAACTCGGTCTCGCCCATCCCCGCCAGCCTCTCGCGCAGCGCCGCCTGGGCGCGTCGCACGCGCTCCTTGCGCTCGACCGCCGAATAGCCGCCCGTCAGCACGACCTCGGTCTCGTAATAGAGCGTGCGCAGCAGCTCGCCCTTCCAGCCGTTCCAGACGCCCGGCCCCACGGCCTTGATGTCGCAGACGGTCAGGATGAGCAGCAGCTTCAGGCGTTCGAGCGACTGCACGATGCTCGCGAACGCCTCGATCGTGCGCGGATCGGACAGATCGCGGCTCTGCGCGATCGTCGACATATCGAGATGATGCTCGATCAGCCAGGCGACGGTCTCGGTCTCCGCCGGGGAGAATCCGAAACGCGGGCACAGGCGGCGCGCGACGCGGGCGCCGGCGAGCGAATGATCCTCCTGACGCCCCTTGGCGACGTCATGGAGAAACAGCGCCACATACAGGACGCGCCGCGCGCTCAGGGTCGGCATCAGCTTGTTGGCGAGGGGATGCTCGTTCTCGACGCGGCCCGCGTCGATTTCAGCGAGCGCGCCGATGGCGCGGATGAGATGCTCGTCGACGGTGTAGTGATGATACATGTTGAACTGCATCATCGCGACGACGCGGCCGAAATCGGGAACGAACCGGCCGAGAACGCCGGCCTCGTTCATGCGCCTGAGCACCGTTTCAGGGCTGCGCCGCGAGGTGAGGATTTCGAGAAACAGCCGGTTGGCCTCGCGATCGGCGCGCAGGGCGCGATCGATGCGCCCGAGCGACCGGGTCACGGTGCGGATCGCGTCCGGATGGATCGCGAGGTCGTGCTTGTCCGCCAATTGAAACAGGCGGATCAGGTTGACGGGATCGCGCTCGAACGCCTTCGCGTCCGCGATGCTGATGCGGTCGTTGTCGACGACGAAATCGGGATTGTCGATGCGCGCCGCGCGGCGGCGGAAACGCCCCATCAGCCGGTCCAGCATGGGCCGCGGCTTGTCATGCCTCGCCTCGAGCGCAGCGCAGACGATGGCGGTGAGATCGCCGACGTCCTTGGCGACGAGAAAATAGCGCTTCATGAAGCGCTCGATCGAGGACAGGCCGCCATGATCGGAATAGCCGATCTCCGGCGCGATCAGCCGCTGCACGTCGAACGACAGGCGCTCCTCGGCGCGGCCCGTGGCGAAATGCATGTGGCAGCGAACGCGCCATAGAAACTCCTCGCAGCGCTCGAACAGCGCAAGCTCCTCCTTCGCGAAAAGCCCCGCCCGCACGAGTTGCTTGGGATCCTGCACGCGGTACACATATTTCGCGATCCAGAAGAGCGTGTTCAGGTCGCGCAGGCCGCCCTTTCCGTCTTTCACATTGGGCTCGACGAGATAGCGCGAATTGCCCGCGCGCTCGACGCGCGCCTCGCGCTCGGCGAGCTTGGCCTGCACGAATTCGGCCGCGGTGCCCTCCATCACCTCCTTGCGAAAGCGATTCTCCATGTCGTTGAACAGCGCGCGGTCGCCGACGAGGAAGCGCGCCTCCAGCAGAGCCGTGCGGATCGTCATGTCGTTGCGCGCCTCGCGCAGGCATTCCTCGACGGTGCGCGTGGAATGGCCGACCTTCAGCTTCAAATCCCAGAGAAGATAGAGCATCGCCTCGATGGCGCTCTCGACCCAGGCGGTCTGTTTCGACGGCAGCAGGAAGAGGAGGTCGACGTCAGAGCCCGGCGCGAGCGTTCCGCGTCCATAGCCGCCCACAGCCGCCACCCCGAGGCGCTCGCCGGCGGACGGATTGTCGACCCGGTAGAGATGGCGCGTGACGAAATGATGCGCGCCGGCGACCGCCGCATCCATCACCGAGGCGAGGCCGCGCGCGCAGGCGAGCCCGTCGCGCTTCTGGCGGAGATGCGCCCGCGCCTCCTCCGCGCCCTTCGCCAGCAGCGAGCGGAGGGCTTCGAGAACCGGCGGGCGCGCGCCCTGAACGGTGTCGCTGTCGGCGACGATGGCGTCGATCGCCAGACGCACGCCGGCTTCGCCGGATGGCGGGGCGTCGCGCGCCTGATGGAGAGCGATGGTCGACATGGATGTCCACGGGGCGACAAGCCGCCATATCGGGCCGCCGACACGGCGACGCAACAATCAAGGGAAAGGAATAATCTTCTCTTTCTCCCACCAAGAAAGGATTGAAAATCCGGTTGACCGTCCGGTTCGTTCTTCATAAAGAACTTGAGCGCCGATTTGAGCATGCAGCTTGCGGGCGCGGGGAGCGCGGCGGATGACCCGCAACGCTTCCGGACAAATGCAGCTAAAGCGCCAGGGCGGCTTGTCGATGACCGACGGGCCGGGAGCCTTGCCGCGTCAACGGAGGCTTCCATGCCGATCTTCTCCTTCTCCCGCCGCTCTGTCCTCTCCTTCGCCGCGGCCACCGCCATCGCGGGAACCCCGCCCGCGCAGGCGCAGACGAAACCCACGGAAATCCGGATCGATTTCGCGACCTACAATCCCGTCGGCCTGCTCCTCAAAGATCGCGGCCTGCTGGAAAAGGAATTCGCCAGGGACGGGATCGCCATCCGCTGGGTCCAGTCGCTGGGTTCGAACAAGGCGCTCGAATTCCTCAACGCCGGCTCGATCGATTTCGGCTCGACCGCCGGCGCCGCGGCGCTGATCGGGCGCATCAACGGCAACCCGATCAAATCGGTCTATGTCTACTCGAAGCCGGAATGGACGGCGCTGGTCACGAAGTCGGACGCGATCAAGACCATCGCCGATCTGAAAGGCAAGCGCGTCGCCGTGACGCGCGGAACCGATCCGCACATCTTCCTCGTGCGCGCCCTGCAGGACGCCAAGCTCACGGAAAAGGATGTGAAGCTCGTTCTGCTCCAGCATCCGGACGGAAAGCTCGCGCTGGAGCGCGGCGACGTCGACGCCTGGGCCGGCCTCGATCCGATCATGGCTGCGGCGGAAGCCGAATTCGGCGCGAAGCTCTTCTTCCGCCGGGCCAACTGGAACACATGGGGCGTGCTCAACGTCAGCGAGGAATTCGCCAAAAAATATCCCGACCTCGTCACCCGCGTGCTCAAGGTCTATGAAGACGCGCGCAAGCAGTCCGTCGCCGAGCCTGCCGCCCTGAAGGCCTCGCTGATCGCCGCGACAAAGCTGCCCGACGCGGTGATCGACCGCCAGATCGCGCGCACGGACATCACCTCCGGCGCGATCGGCGCCGAGCAGGCCAAGACGATCCTCGAAGCCGGACTGGCGCTCCAGAGCGCCGGAGTCATTCCGGGCGACGCGGACGTGAAATCCGCCGTCGACGCGCTGATCGAGCCGCGCTTCGTCGCGACGAAAGCGGCAGCGCAATAACGGTTCGTCCGACCCGCTCTACCGGGTCGACGACGCATAGCGCGAGGCGCGCTCATGACCGACATGACAGACACATCGCGCCCAGGCCGCGCTTTCGCCGGCCTCGCGAAACGGCCGGCGCGCCTCACGGTCCCCGCGCCCCGCCTCCTGCTCGGGCTGGCCGCTCCAGCGGCGCTTCTGGTTCTGTGGGAGCTGCTCATCCGCTTCGGCGTCGTCACCGGCCGGCTGACGCCGCCGCCATCGAAGATCTTCGCGACGATCGGCGCCCTCGCCTCCTCGGGCGAGCTTGCGACGCATGTCGCGGCGACGCTGGCGCGAGTCGGGCTCGGATTCGCGATCGGCGCGGCGGCGGGCACGCTCGCCGGCGCGGTCGCCGGAGCGACGCCTTTTCTGCGGCGGCTGCTCGATCCGACCCTGCAGGCGCTGCGCGCCATTCCCTCCATCGCGTGGGTGCCGCTGTTCATTCTCTGGCTCGGCATCTTCGAAGCGTCGAAGATCGCGCTGATCGCGGTCGGCGTCTTCTTTCCGGTCTATCTCGGCGTCATGGGCGCCATCCTCTCGATCGACCGCAAGACTCTGGAGGTCGGCCGCGTCTTCCGCCTCTCGCGCGTCGAGACCGTGCGCCGGATCCTGCTCCCCGCCGTGCTGCCGAGCTGGATCGTGTCGCTGCGCTCAGGCCTCGGCCTCGGCTTCATGTTCGTCGTCGCCGCCGAATTCATGGGCGCGAGCGAGGGCCTCGGCTATCTGCTCGTCGACGGCCAGCAGCTCGGCAAGCCCGACCAGATCCTCGCGGCGATCATCGTCTTCGCGCTGCTCGGCAAACTCTGCGACGCGCTGCTGGTCGGCGCGGCGAAACCGTTCCTGCGCTGGCAGGACACGGCCGCCGCGAGCCTGTGAGCGACGATCATGCTGTCGATCCACAAGCTCTCGAAAACATACGCCAACGGCGCGCATGCGCTGGAGGCCATCGACCTTTCGCTCCAGCCCGGCGCCATCACCGCGATCGTCGGCGGCTCGGGCTGCGGAAAATCCACGCTGCTCCGGCTGATCGCCGGCCTCGACCAGGCGAGCGAAGGGACGATCCGCATGGGCCGCGATCTCATCCGCGAACCGCATCCCGACATCGGAATCATCTTCCAGGAGCCGCGCCTGCTGCCCTGGCTGACGGTCGCCGACAATGTCGGCTTCGGCCTGCGCGGGCGGCCGGCGGAGGAGCGCGAGGCGCTGGTCGCCAACATCCTCGCCCAAATCGGACTTGGCGGCTACGCGGCGCGGTGGCCGCGCGAACTGTCCGGCGGGCAGCAGCAGCGCGTCGCCATCGCGCGCGCGCTCGTCGCCAACCCGAAGGCGCTGCTGCTCGACGAGCCGTTCTCGGCGCTCGACATGGTGACGCGGCAGGGCCTGCACCAGCAGTTGCTGGCGCTGTGGTCGGCGCGCAAGCCGACCATCCTGATGGTCACCCATGACGTGGACGAGGCGGTGCTGCTCGCGGACCGCATCATCGTGATGAAGCCCAATCCCGGCCGCATCGCGACGGTGATCGACAATCCGCAGGCGCGGCCGCGGGACCGGCTCGCCAGCGGCTTCGAACGGGCGCAGCGCGAGGTGATCGCGGCCCTCGACCGCACCATGCGCGGCGGAGAGGCCGCGCCCGTGGAGGCCGTCGGCGGCTGGTGGTGAGCTTGCTTGCGGCGCGGGCATCCGCCATGCCCGCCACTTAACTGAACAGGAGGCATCATGGACGCCGCGACATTGCGGGCGCAGCAGGCGCCGCACAAGGACCGCTACAGGGCCGAGCCGGGCGCCGCGCTGATCACGCTGCGGGCGCAAGGATCGGTGGACGACGCCCGGATCGCCTGCAAGGTCGAGACCGGCCGGGCGATCGCGGAGGCCGGGCTGCATCCCGCCACCGGCGGCTCGGGCGCCGAGCTCTGCTCGGGCGACATGCTGCTCGAAGCGCTCGTCGCCTGCGCCGGCGTCACGCTCAAGGCGGTCGCGACGGCGCTCGAAATCCCGCTGACATCCGCCTCCGTGCGGGCCGAGGGCGATCTCGACTTTCGCGGCACGCTCGGCGTCGCGAAGGACGCGCCGGTCGGCTTCCGCGAGATCAGGCTCGCCTTCGAGGTGGACGCCGGCGACACCCCGCAGGAGAAGCTCGACACGCTCCTGAAGCTGACCGAGCGCTATTGCGTCGTGTTCCAGACGCTCAACGCGAAGCCGGCGCTCGCCGTCTCGCTGAACCGGGCGTGACGCCCTCGCCTCGCGGCTGAGGGACCGTGCGGCGCCAAGGAAGAAATTGACATCCCGCCGCGCGCCCCCTACACGCGCGGCCGGGCCCAGGTGGCGGAATTGGTAGACGCGCTGGTTTCAGGTACCAGTGGTGCAAGCCGTGGAGGTTCGAGTCCTCTCCTGGGCACCAGTCCTTTCAGAGACTGAGTGATTTCAAAACATCGCGACACGTCTTGGAGGCGCGCACTGTCGCGCCGTGAGGACGCGCGCCCGCGATGGCGCGATCTGACGAGCGTCGCACTCCTCCACCAGCCGCGATCCACGCCGGCGTCTCACGCCAAGGCGCGCGCAGATTCATCGAGGGTTCGGTCGGGCGCTGCGACCGAATAGCCAAAATGTCGGATGCGGCGCGCGATCGCGCGCCGAGGAGTCGCCCGCCCGCCGCAGAGAGGCGCCCTCGCCTGACATGGGCCGTGTGCGCGCCGCTTCTGTCGCCATGGGCGGCGGCGCGCCAATATTTGAACAATTCCAGCAATGGATAAGGCGAAATCGCCAAACCGGTCAGCGCCGTTGTCCATGGTTGCGGCATGCGCGCCCGGCTTTTATGCAGACGCCGCATTCCATTCCAACTCCCAGGACCCATGATGTCGCAAGACAGTCTTCTCGATCGCGCTCTCGTCCGTCTCGACGAGGCCGCCGGCCATCTCAGCATCGACCCGGACGTGATCGAGAAACTGAAATACGCGCGCGAGACCACCAAGGCGCGCCTCATGATCCGCATGGACGACGGTTCGCGAAAATCCTTCCTCGCCTGGCGCTGCCGCTATGACGACACGCGCGGTCCGACAAAAGGAGGAATTCGCTTCCATCCCGACTCCACCGCCGACGAGGTGGAGACGCTGGCCTTCTGGATGACCTTTAAATGCGCGGTGATGAGCCTTCCCTATGGCGGGGGCAAAGGCGCCGTGCAGGTCGACCCGCGCAAACTCTCCAAGGCGGAGCTGGAGCGGCTGTCGCGCGCCTATATCCAGGCCTTCTCTCGCATTATCGGCGCCGATCGCGACATTCCCGCGCCGGACGTCTACACCAACTCGATGATCATGGGCTGGATGGCGGACGAATACGCCCAGATCGTCGGCCAGGCGGAGCCGGCGGTGATCACCGGAAAGCCGATAGCGCTCGGAGGATCGCTGGGACGCAACGACGCGACCGCGCGCGGCGGCTATTACCTCGTGCGTCATCTGGCTCAGGATCTCAGCCTCAGCCAGACGATGCGCGTCGCCGTGCAGGGGTTCGGCAACGCGGGCCAGCACATCGCCAGCCTGCTGGCCGCGGACGGGCACAAGATCGTCGCCGTATCGGATTCGCAAGGCGGCGTGCGATGCGACGCCGGCCTGCATGTCGACATGCTGATCGACGCGAAAAACGCCGGCCGATCAGTGGCCAGCACGGCCGGCCAAGGCGGCCACGAGACGCTGCCGGCGGACGATCTGGTCGGCGTCGCGTGCGATCTTCTGGTTCCGTCCGCCCTCGAGAGCATGATCCACGAAGGGAACGCCGATTCCATCAAAGCGAAACTGGTGCTCGAACTCGCCAACGGCCCGATAACGCCTGAGGCGGACGCCATGCTGGCGAAAAAAGGCGTGGCGGTGCTTCCTGATATTCTCGCGAACGCCGGCGGCGTCACCGTCTCCTATTTCGAATGGGTGCAGAACCGGCAGGGCTTCTACTGGACTGTCGAGGAAGTCTACGACCGGCTGCGCACGATCATGGAGAGAGAGGGCCGCGCGATCTGGAGCGTCTCCAGGGACAAAAACGTCACCCTGCGCACGGCGGCTTACATCCATGCTTTGAAACGGCTCGCCGAAGCCATCGAGGCGCACGGGACGCAGAGCTTCTTCGTCAGCTAAACCCGTGTCGCGACGATCAGCGTGAACTTCTCCGAACGGCGACCGCTCACCCTGAATCGGCCTGCGCATGATCGACGCGCAGGCCGGCCAGAAACGCCAGCGACAGCAGCGTGACCGCGGCGACCGCGAGGAACCCGATGTCGAAGCGGCCCGTCATCGAGACGAACAGCGTGAACAGCGCCGGCGCCACGATGTTGCACATGAAGATCAGGATGGTCGAACCGGCGGCGGTTTCGCCCACCAGCGCAAGCGGGGAGCGCTGCGCGATCTCCGCGATCTGAACCCCGTTCCAGCCCGACACCGCCAGTCCGCCGCAGCCGGCCAGCAGCAGAAGGCTCCACAGCGGCCACGCGGGCGTGATGAAACCGAGCAGCGCCGTGGCCGCGGCGGCGGCGACCGCGCAGACCTGCATGGTCAGCACGCCCGAGCCGGTCCTGTCCGACAGCCAGCCGAACCCGATCCGGCCGATGACGCTCGTCGTCTGCATCACCGCGAAAATCAGGCCGGCGGCCGTCAGCGACACGCCGATGTCGACCACGAGATAGGTCACCGTGAACGCCAGCCAGCAACTCTGGCTCGCGACCAGCAGCGCGCCGGCGATGCTGATGCGCATGATTCCCGGCGCGCTGGTCAACGACATGAGCGGCCGCAGCAAGGTGCGCGTCAACCCGCCGGCGAACAGCGGCCGGCGCCGGCTCTCATCCTCCGACTCCAGATGATCGGCGCGCCGCTGAAGCGGCTGGACCGCGAGCGCGCAGATCACGACCAGGGCTCCCGTCGCGGCCAGCGCAACGCGCCAGCCCAGCGCCTCCACCATCGGCGGCAGCAGCGTCCCGGCCAGAACGCCGCCGAGCGGAACGCCGGCCTGCTTGATCGAGAAGACGAGGTTGCGCCGACCGGGCGGCGTGAAACGTTGCAGCACCTCGCTGCCCGCAGGCGTCGCGACGCCGTAGCTCAGGCCGATGGCGAGACTCGCGACGAACGGGGCCAGCAAAGCCGGCCATGCGAGCAACGCCAGACTCGCCGCGCCGATCAGAAGGCTGATCTGCAAAGTCCGGACCGAACCGACGCGCCGGACGATCGGCGCGCCGACCAGCAGCACCATCAGCGAGCCGACCATCGTCGCCGCGGCCAGATAGCCGATCCAGCTTTCCGCCCATCCGAATTCGCTGGTGAGAACGGGGCCGACCGTCGGCACGAACCGCGAGAGGAACGCGGCCATCGTCTGGAGCGCGAGGATCGCGACCACGGGCCCGATCCACACCCAGGCCGACGGGCGGCCGCTCCGGGCCGGCGACCTCGTCCCGGCTTCGGTGGAGGAAGACGACACCATCATCCGGCCCCGCCGCAACAACGTTCTTTGACACGGCGCCGTCGCACAATGCGCCTCGCGCGCCGGCGAACCTCCATTTTGCGATCCCGATCGAGGAAAGACCGGCGCATCCAATTGTCCAACGGCGGCCCTTCGGTTGTCATCATCCCGTCGACAAGCTCGATCACAGAACCGGCGGCAAGGCCAGCGGAGCGAAGGAATAGCCGCGCTGCGCGACCGCGCCCGCTCAGGCGATGACTTCGCGATCCTCAAAGGGAACCGCTCCCGCCCCAGCGCATTGTCTCGCCGCCGCCCTGCCTTGGGCGGCGAGCGCCGGAGGCGCGGCGATGACCCTGCTCGCATATGTCAAAACACACTCTGGCCGCCATGCGGCGGAGCTTCTCATCGGCGCAACCTCGCCCGTTCGCACGCAGCGCGCGCGCGCATGAATAACGTCGGAACCGTGAGCGCCGAAACCGTGAATGAGGGGCCGGCGACGGTCGACAAGGCCGATGACGGACGGGCGAGACGTTTTCTTGCTGCGGCGCTCGGCTTCTGGAAGGGCGACGCAAAGAAAACCGCGTGGCTCTACTCCTCCGCCTTCATCGCCCTGCTTCTCCTGAATGTCTGCGCCGCCCTCGCGGTTAACCGCTGGAACAAGCTGTTCTTCGACTCGCTGGAGCGCAGGGACTACGGCGCGCTCGGACTGAACATCGCGCTCATTCTCGGGCTCACCGCCATCTCGGCGACGCTTGCGGTGCTCATGATCCATGTGCGCATGCGTTTCCAGCTTCGCTGGCGGACATGGCTGGTGGATCGCGCGCTCGCGCGCTGGCTGTCGGAGCGGCGCTTCTATCAAATGAGCATCGTCGGCGCCGAAGCGGCGAATCCCGAGGCGCGCATCTCGGAAGACGTGCGGCTGTCGATCGAGCTTCTGGTGGATTTCGCCGGCGGCGTGATCAACGCCGTCGTTTCGGCGCTGTCCTTCATCGCGGTGCTCTGGGTCGTCGGCGGCGCGCTGACGATCGGCGGCGTTTCCATTCCGGGCTACATGGTGATCGCCTGCGTGCTGTATTGCGCCATCACCACGGCCGGCATGTATCTTCTCGGCCGCCCGCTCGTGACGCGGGTGGAGGAAAAGGCCGCGGCGGAAGCGCGATTCCGTTACGAGCTGACGCGCGTGCGCGAGAGCGCCGAAGCCATCGCCCTGATCGGCGGCGATGGGGACGAGCGAGCGAAGCTCAACGAGACGTTCGGCGATCTCGCGCGGCGATGGACGCGCGTCATCGTCCAGCAGGGCCGCATGACCTGGCTGTCGGGCAGCAACATGGTGCTGGCGCCGGTTATCCCGCTCCTCATCGGCGCGCCGAACTATCTGTCGGGCGCGATGTCGCTCGGATCGCTGATGCAGGCGGCGGCCGCGTTCGTCGCCGTGCAGACGGCGCTCAACTGGCTCGCCGACAATGCGCTGCGGCTCGCGGACTGGTTCGCCTCGGCGCGGCGCGTGGCCGAACTCGACGACGCGCTGGAGGAGCTCGACGCCCGGCTCCGCACCGGCGGAGGCGCGACGATCAGGATCGGCGAAAGCCCCGACGACGCGATCCATTTCCGCGACCTCAGCGTCTCCCAATATGACGGCCGCCTGATGATCGAAGAGACGGACACGACCGTGCGGCCGGGCGAGAAAGTGCTGATCAAGGGGTTTTCCGGCAGCGGCAAGAGCACGCTCATCCGCGCGATCGCAGGCCTGTGGCCATGGGGCTCCGGCGAAATCCTCATCCCGAAAGGCGCCAAGCTCGCCTTCATGCCGCAACGCCCATACTTTCCGCTCGGCACGCTGCGCGACGCGCTGCTCTATCCCGACGCGGAGGACGTCCCGCAGGAGGAGATCGAGACAGCGCTCATGCGCTGCGGTCTCGAACATCTCATTCCCGACCTGGACAAGGAGCGGGCCTGGTCGAACGAGCTTTCAGGCGGCGAGCAGCAGCGCCTCGCCTTCGCGCGAGCGCTCGTCAATCCTCCCGACGTGCTGATCATGGACGAACCGACATCGGCGCTCGACGAGCTCAGCCAGTTCAAGCTGCTCGAATATATGCGCGACGATCTCGCGCACGTGACGGTGCTTCATGTCGGCCACCGGCCGGGCCTCGAGCATTTCCATACAAGGGAGATGAATCTCGCGCGCACGGGGAGCGGCGCCGCCGAAGCGCAGCAAAAAGACTATACCGCCGCGCAGGAGTTCGCCTGGTCGGTGATGAACTGGCTGAAGCGATGAAGCCGCCTTTCAAAGCGCTTTGGCCTGCTCGCGCAGCACGAATTTCTGGATCCTGCCCGTCGATGTTTTGAGAAGCGGCCCGCACACGACGGCGCGGGAGCCCCTGAACCGCGCCATCGCGCCGCGACAGAACGCGATGATGTCGGCCTCGCTCGCCTGTTCCTCCCGGCCGGGCTTCAGCGCGACGAAGACGCAGGGCGTTTCGCCACCGGTTTCGCAAGCTCATCCATCACGCCGCTCCTTTCAGCGCCGCGCGCGGCGCGCGCCGGCTGCTCTCCGCGTCAAGACCGATCGCGCGCTCGACGAAGCCGATCAGGTTCGCCGCATAGAGCTCCGCCGTCACGCCGCGCCTGCGATATTTGCCGCGCTTGACGTACCAATCCTGAATCATCGGCTTGATGAGGGACGCGGTCATGGCCGCGTCCTCGCAGACCAAAAGCCCGCGCGCGCGTCCCGCCTCCAGCGTTTCGGCGATCATGGCTTCCGTGCGCCTCTCGCTCGCCACCGCCATCGCGCGCGCTTTGGGCGGAAACGCCTTGGCTTCCATATAGACGAACACGAACCAGGGCAGCATCGCCTCGGTGAGATGGATGTGCGTCGCGAGCAGCCAGCGCAGCCGCGCGAGGGGATCATCAGAATATCGTTCGGGCGGACGGCCCAGGACCTCTTCGACGACGCCCGCGACGGTGTCGAGGATCATGGACAGCAAGGTGTCCTTGCCGTCGAAGTAGGCGTACAGCGCGCCCATGCTCAGGCCCGTCTCCCGCGAGAGATCGCGCAGGCTCATGGAATGGAATCCGCTGCGATTGGCGAGCTTCAGCGTCGCCTCGATGATGACGGCGAGATTTTCGGTCGCGACATGCTCTTTCTTCACGCGCACCGTCGATTTGTGGCGCAGAAGAATGCGCCGCGCGAGATCGCGCGTCGTGAGGCCGCTCAAATCGGAACGCTGATCCGCACCAGGCATGACGCCTCCGTCGCCGTTTTCCGGCCCCGCTTGCCGAAAATCCTAGCGCGGTTTATAGAACGAGCGCTCGCTTTATAAAAGCGGTTTCGGTCGGGAAGGAGCGCCGCATGGATTTCGCCATGTCCCTGGAGGGGCGCCGCGCGCTGGTGACCGGCGCCTCCGGCGGACTGGGCGAGCATTTCGCGAAGCTGCTGGCGCGCTGCGGCGCCCATGTCGCGATCGCCGCGCGCCGCCTCGACGCCTGCGAGCGCGTGCGGGACGACATCGCGCGCGGGGGCGGAAAGGCCGTCGCGATCGCGCTGGACGTCAGCGACTCGCAATCGGTCGCCACGGGCGTCGAAACGGCGATCGTCGCGCTCGGCGGCCTCGACATCCTGGTCAACAACGCCGGCGTCACCGCGACGACGCCGCTGCTCGATCTCGACGAGAGCGCCTGGGACCGCATCATCGACACGAATCTGAAAGGCGCGTTCCTCGCCGGACAGGCCGCCGCGCGGGCGATGAGCGCCGGCAAGCAGGGCGGCGCGATCGTCAACATCGCCTCCATCCTCGGCCTGCGCGTCGCGGGGCAGGTCGCCCCCTACGCGGCGGGGAAGGCCGGACTCGTGCAGCTCACGAAAGCGATGGCGCTCGAATGGGCGCGCCACGACATCCGCGTCAACGCGCTGTGCCCCGGCTATGTCGAGACCGACTTCAACCGCGATTTCTTCGCGACCGAGGCCGGACAGGCGCTGGTCAGGCGCATTCCGCAGCGCCGCCTGCTGAAGCCTAGCGATCTCGACGGCGCGCTCCTGCTGCTCTGCTCCGACGCCGGCGCGGCCATCACCGGCGCCGCCATCCCTGTGGATGGCGGCCATCTCGTCTCCTCTCTCTGAGGCTCGCCATGGATTTCACGATCTCTCCCGCGCTCGACCAGCTTCGCCAGCGCATCGCGGCCTTCGTCGACCGCCGCCTGATCCCGCTGGAAAGCGATCCCTCCTCCTACGACGCGCATGAGAACATCCGCA
Organism: Rhizobiales bacterium 65-9; assembly: GCA_001899525.1. Classification (GTDB taxonomy): domain Bacteria; phylum Pseudomonadota; class Alphaproteobacteria; order Rhizobiales; family Beijerinckiaceae; genus Terrirubrum. The sequence continues at coordinate 69,620 of MKVY01000029.1, read as the reverse complement.
TCGATCTGCTGTCGGAGGTTCGCAAGGAAGCGCGCGCCGAGGGCTTGTGGCTGCTTCAGCTCAAGCCGGAAAGCGGCGGCCTCGGCGTCGGGCGCGTCGGCATGGCGGTCTGCTACGAGGCGATGAACCGCTCGATCTTCGGTCCGGCCGCCTTCAACAGCGCCGCGCCGGACGACGGCAACATGATGGTTCTCGAACTCGCAGGGACGCCCGCGCAAAAGGAGCGCTGGCTCGCGCCCATCGCGCGCGGCGAGGTCCGCTCCGCCTTCGTCATGACAGAACCGCATCCGGGCGGCGGCTCGGACCCAGGCATGATGCAAACCCGCGCCGAGAAACAGCCGGACGGCTCCTACCGCGTCTTCGGCCGGAAATGGTTCATCACCGGCGCCGAAGAAGCCACGTATTTCATCCTGATCGCCCGCACGTCCGACGATGCGCGGCGCGGACTCACGGCCTTCCTGTTTCACAAGGACCAGCCGGGCTGGCGGATCGCGCGGCGCATCCCGATCATGGGGCCGGAGGAGCATGGCGGCCATTGCGAACTGGAGTTCGACGGCCTGACGATTCCGCCAGAAAATATTCTGCTCAGCGAAGGCGCCGGCCTGCGCGTCACCCAGATGCGGCTCGGCCCTGCGCGGCTGACCCATTGCATGCGCTGGCTCGGCCTGTCCAAGCGCTGCGTGGAGATCGCTACCGCCTACGCGGCGCAGCGCAGCGGCTTCGGCGTGAAGCTCGCCGATCGGGAGAGCGTGCAGCTCATGCTCGGCGGCCTCGCCATGAACATCGAGATCGCGCGGCTGCTGGTGATGCGGGCGGCCTGGGAGCTCGACCGCGGCGGCTTCGCGCGCAAGGAAGTGTCGATGGCGAAAATCCAAGCGGCGAACACGCTGCACCAGGCCGCCGACATCGCCATCCAGATCAACGGCGCGCGCGGCTACTCAAAAGACACCGTGCTGGAGTGGATCTATCGCTACGCCCGGCAGGCGCGCCTCGTGGACGGCGCCGACGAGGTTCATCGCATGGTGCTCAACCGGCATCTCGCCGGGGAAGGATCGGACTTCTGGCGCTGGCCGGTCGCCGGCGAATAGCTTTCGCCCGCCCGCGCTGGACATCGCCGCCCGGCTGCGCCAGAACCCGCGCGTCTGACCGAACTGGGCCCGACGATGTCCGACAAGAAGCTTCCCGATATTTTCACGCAGGCCGAAATTCTGGTTCAGGCCCTGCCGCACATGCAGCGCTACGACCAGCAGGTCGTGGTGATCAAATATGGCGGCCACGCCATGGGCGATCCGGCCGCGGCCGAGGATTTCGCCGAGGACATCGTGCTGCTGGAGCAGTCCGGCGTGAAGCCGATCGTCGTGCATGGCGGCGGACCGCAGATCGGCAGGATGCTCGAGAAGCTCAACATCAAGTCGGAATTCCGCGACGGGCTGCGCGTCACCGACCAGGCGACCGTCGAGATCGTCGAGATGGTGCTCGCCGGCTCCATCAACAAGCAGATCGTCGGCTGGATCGCCAACGAGGGCGGCAAGGCGATCGGGCTGTGCGGCAAGGACGGCGGCATGGTGCGCGCGAAGAAGGTCACGCGCACGATGGTCGATCCCGACTCCAATATCGAGAAGGCGATCGATCTCGGCTTCGTCGGCGAGCCCGAGCATGTCAATCGCGACGTGCTCGACGCGGTGTTGAAGGCGGAGCTCATTCCCGTGCTCGCGCCTGTCGCGATCGGCGCCGACGGCAAGACCTACAATGTCAACGCCGACACCTTCGCCGGCGCCATCGCCGGCGCCCTGCGCGCCAAGCGTCTGCTGTTGCTCACCGACGTCGCCGGCGTGCTCGACAAGAACAAAAAGCTGCTGCCGGAGCTGACGGTCGCGCAATGCCGCGCGCTGATCGCGGACGGCACGATCACCGCCGGCATGATTCCAAAAATCGAAACCTGCATCTACGCCATCGAGCAGGGCGTCGAGGCCGTGGTCATCCTCGACGGGCGCGTGCCGCATGCGGCGCTGCTCGAACTCTACACGGACCAGGGCGCCGGCACGATCGTCAGAAAGTGATTGGCGGCGCCA
>MKVY01000029.1:39225-67453 GCA_001899525.1 Rhizobiales bacterium 65-9 | reverse complement strand
CGATTTCCTCGACCAGCTGACGATTCTCGCCGGCGGCGCGACAGCCGCCACGGCCGCGCTCGCCGCGTTGCAAAGCGATTACGCGCAGGCTCAGACGGTTCGGGACAACGATCCCCGCCTGACAATCGAGACCGTTTCGTTTCCTTCCGGTTCAAGCAAGATCGACGGCTATCTGGCGCGGCCGGCGGACGCGACGAAGCGGCCGGCGGTGATCGTGATCCATGAAAATCGCGGGCTCAATCCGCACATCAAGGACATCGCGCGCCGCATCGCGCTCGCCGGTTTCATCGCCTTCGCGCCAGACTATCTCACCGCGCTGGGCGGCACGCCGGCCGACGAGGACAAGGCGCGCGATCTCTTTCCGCAGCTCAAGCCGGCGGATGTGGTCGCCAGTTCGCGCGCCGTTGTCGCCGGTCTGAAAGCGCGCGCTGATTCGACAGGCAAGGTCGGCGCGATCGGCTTCTGCTGGGGCGGCGGACAAGTGAACGCGCTCGCCGTGGCCGATCCGACGCTCGACGCCGGCGTCGCCTATTATGGCGGACAGCCGAGAGCGGAGGATGTCGCCGCGATCAAGGCGCCGCTGATGCTGCATTACGCCGGCCTCGACGAGCGCATCAACGCCGGCATCCCCGCCTATGAGGCGGCGCTCAGGCAGAACGACAAGACCTTCGAGCTTTTCATCTATCCCAATGTGAATCACGCCTTCAACAACGACACGGGCGGAGCGCGTTACGACAAGACAGCCGCCGATCTCGCCTGGGGCCGCACGATCGGCTTCCTGCGAAAATATCTCGGCGACGCGCCGGCGGCGGGTTGACGCCGGACGCCGCGCGCGATGGCGCGCGGCGTCCGGGACGCGCATTCGTTTCGACAGCTCATTGCGGAGATAGCTCATGACGGAAGCCCAGCGCATCGTCCTCGCGAAACGCCCGGTCGGCGCGCCGGCCGATTCGGATTTCCGTCTCGAAAGCTTCGACCCAGGCGCGCCCGGAGACGGCGAGATCCTGCTGCAGACGCTGTGGCTGTCGCTCGACCCCTATATGCGCGGCCGCATCAGCGACGCGAAGTCCTACGCGGCGAAAGTGGAGATCGGCGATGCGATCGTCGGCGCCACGGTGAGCCGCGTGATCGCATCGAACCATCCGGGCTTCGCGGCGGGCGATCTCGTGCTCGGGCAATCGGGCTGGCGCACCCATGAGATCAGCGCGGGCGCGGGACTGACCAAACTCGACCCGGGCATGGAGCGGCCGTCGCTCGCGCTCGGCGTTCTCGGCATGCCGGGCTTCACGGCCTGGCGCGGGCTCATGTCCATCGGCGAGCCCAAGGCCGGCGAGACGGTGTGCGTCGCCGCCGCGACCGGCCCCGTCGGCGCGACCGTCGCGCAGATCGCGAAGCTCAAGGGATGCCGCGTGATCGCCATCGCCGGCGGCGCCGACAAGGTCGCCTATGCGCGCGACACGCTGAAGGCGGACGCGGCGCTCGATCACCGCGCGCCGGATTTCGCCGCCCGCCTCGCGGAGGCCGCGCCGGACGGGATCGACGTCTATTTCGAGAATGTCGGCGGCGCGGTGCTCGAGGCGGTCATTCCCCTCATGAACACTTTCGGCCGCATGCCGGTGTGCGGAACCATCGCCTGGTACAACATGACCGCGCCGCCGCCGGGACCGGACAAGACGCCCGTTCTGATGCGCGCCATCCTGACGAAGCGGCTGCGGGCGCAGGGCTTCATCATCGCGGATCACTGGAGCGAGTTTCCAGCCTTCCTGGCCGAGATGGGCCCTTGGCTACGGGCGGGAAAGATCATCGCGCTGGAGGATGTCGTCGAAGGCCTCGCCAACGCGCCGCGCGCCTTCATGGGCCTGCTCGAGGGACGGAATTTCGGCAAGCTGGTCGTGAAAGTCGCGGACTGATTCGGAACTTCCCGCGGTTTCGTGTATTATCCCGCCCCGTTACTGGCGGATCGCCGCAGGAGATGAACGAGCTTTTTCTACCGGACGCCCTTGCGCCCCAGCCGCGCCGCGGCTTTTCCCATATCGATGCGTGGGTCTTCGACCTCGACAACACGCTCTATCCGCACGACGCGAACCTTTGGCCGCAGATCGACAGCAGGATCACGAGCTATGTCTCGTCGATGTTCGGCATTGACGGACTCTCGGCCCGCGCGCTGCAGAAATACTGGTACACGCGCTACGGCACGACGCTGAAGGCGCTGATGGACGAGCACGGAATCAATGCGCGCGAATTTCTAACGATGGCGCACGATATCGACCGTTCGTCGCTTCTCCCCAATCTTCCGCTCGGGGCCGCCATCGCCGCGCTGCCCGGCCGCAAGCTGGTGCTGACCAACGGCGACTGCGACCATGCGCGAAAAACGATGCAGCAGCTCGGCATCAGCGAGCACTTCGAGGACGTGTTCGGCATCGAGGAGGCCGAGTTCACGCCAAAGCCCGACCTGCGCACCTACGAAAAATTCCTGACGCGCCACGGCGTCGATCCGACCAGGGCGGCGATGTTCGAGGATCTCGAAAAGAATCTGCGCGCGCCGCATTCGCTCGGCATGACGACCGTGCTCATCACGCCCGCCGGCGCCGACCCGCACCGCGAGGCGTGGGAGAAGGAGCAACTCACATCGGCGCCGCATATCGACTGGTCGACCAGCGATCTTGCATCCTTCCTCGTCGGCGCGATCGCGCCGGCCACGACGTAAAAATTTTCGCCGCAAGTCTTCCTGCGCAGGCAAGAAACCCTTGCGGCGCAGGCGTTTCTTTCTCTTCCTTTCTGAATTCCGGCACCGTCGCTTCGACGCGCGCGTCGTCAGCGCATCGGCTCCACGCGCCCCGGGGTCACGAAAAAGCGCCGCCCGACGCCGGGGAAATCGTCAAACAGCGCCGGATCGGCGCCGGTCATCCAGACCTGCGCGCCGAGCGCCGCGAGCGCTTCGTACAGCGCCGCGCGCCGGCGCGGATCGAGATGCGCCGCGACCTCGTCGAGCAGGATGACCGGCGCCAGTCCCGACATCGTCGCGACCAGCCGCGCATGCGCCAGCACCAGCCCCAGCAGCAGGGCCTTCTGCTCGCCGGTGGAGGCGGCGTCGGCGGCGATGTCCTTGGGACCATGACGCACCAGGAGATCGGCCGCCTGCGGCCCTTTCAGGGCGCGGCCGGCGGCGCGATCGGCGTCGCGCTGATCGCGCAGGATCGCAGCGAAGCGGTCTTCCGCCGCCGCCGCGGACTCCGACAGCAAGGGCGCGATCTGATCGACCAGAGCGACGCGCGCCCAGGGGAAGGCGGACGCCTCATCGCGCGTGTCCGCGATCAGGCCGTCGAGGCGGCGCACGGTTTCGGCGCGCGAGGCCGTCACCGCGACGGCGAGCGCCGCGACCTCATGCTCGACGGCCGACAGCCAGCGGGCGTCCGGCGAAGCGTCCTCCAGCAGCCGGTTGCGCTGGCGCAGCGCCTTTTCGAGCGCGTTGACGCGCGATCCGTGCGTCGGGTCGATCGCCAGCACCAGCCGGTCCAGAAAACGCCGCCGGTCGCCGGCGGGCCCGCGAAACACGCTGTCCTGATCGGGCGTCAGCCAGACCAGACGCAGGTGATCGGAAAAGGCGGCGACCGAGCCGACCGTCTCGCCGTCGAGCCGGAAACGGCGCGCGGCGCCATCGACGCCGGCGGGGTCAAGAGCTGTTCCAAGCCGCGTCAGGCCGAGCGCGCCCTCGGCGGCGACCGAGACGGTCCAGCCGCCGCTGCCGCCCATGCGCGCGGCCTCGGACAGTTCGATGCGGCGCAGGCCGCGTCCCGGCGCCAGAAGCGACAGCGCCTCGAGAATATTGGTCTTGCCCGCGCCGTTCTCGCCGGCAAGCGCGACGAGCCTCGCATCGACTGCAAGATCGAGCGTGGGGTAGGTGCGGAAATCCTGAAGAATCAGGCGCTCGATCTGGGGGGCTGCGGACATGGATCGCGGTCTTGCCGCCCGTCATGCCCGCGCGTGCGCGGAACGTCCATGCCGGCGTCCCGCAGCGCCTGCGCGCGCCGGCCGGACGGACAGGATCAGACGCGCATCGGCATCAGGACATAGAGCGCTGGCGCGTTCTCGCGGTCCTGGATGATGGTCGGCGAGCCCGGCTCCGCCAGCCTGAACAGCGTGGTGTCGCCGTCGAGCTCGGCCGTGATGTCGAGCAGGTAGCGCGCGTTGAAGCCGATATCGAGCGGCGCGGAGTCATAATCCGCCTCCACCTCCTCCGTCGCGCTGCCGGAATCCGGGTTGGTGACCGACAAGGTGATCTTGCCGTCGCCGATGGAGAGCTTCACCGCCCGGCCGCGCTCGCTCGAGATGGTCGAGACGCGGTCCACCGCGGCGGTGAACTCGGCGCGGTCGACAATGAGACGCTTGTCGTTGCCTGCGGGAATGACGCGCTGATAATCTGGGAAGGTGCCGTCGATCAGCTTCGACGTCAGGACGGTCTCGCCGACCGTGACGCGAATCTTGGTCGGCGACAGTTCGATCGACACGTCGCCGTCGCGGCCCTCGATGAGCTTCTGGATCTCGTTCACCGCCTTGCGCGGAATGATGACGCCCGGCATGCCGCCGGAGCCGGCGGGCGCCGGCGCCTCGACGCGCGCCAGCCGATGGCCGTCCGTCGCCACCATGCGCAGCACCGTCGCGCCTTCCGATTCGATGGTGTGCGCGAAAATGCCATTGAGATAATAGCGGGTTTCTTCCTGGCTGATCGCGAACTGGGTGCGACCGATAAGCTGGCGCAGCGAGTCGGCCGCGATCGCGAAACGATGGCTCATTTCGCCGGCGGCGATGTCGGGGAAATCCGTTTCCGGCAAGGTCTGGAGCGTGAAGCGAGAACGGCCCGAGCGAAGCTGCATCTGGCCGGCGTCGCCCGTGGTCTCCAGCGAAACCTGCGCGCCGTCCGGCAGCTTGCGCACGATGTCGTGCAGCGTATGGGCCGGCACCGTGGTGGCGCCGGGCTGCGCGACCTCGGCCGGCGCCGTCTCGATCACCTCGAGATCGAGATCCGTCGCCTTCAGCCGCAGCCCGCCCGCATCGCTGCGCAACAGAACGTTGGACAGGATCGGAATCGTGGTGCGCCGTTCGACGACGCGATGAACATGGCTCAGCGCCCTGACAAGAGCCGCCCGTTCGACCGTAACACGCATGGCTTTTCTGCTCGACACCCTCTTGGAAGCGCGCGAACGCGGCGCGCTCCGGTCCCCGCCGGCCGAGCGCCGGGAGGGCTCGGAACGGTTACGGACTGTGCCGCGCGGCCCTCGTCCGCGCAAGTCGCGCTGTCGGCGAAAACGGCCTTATCCAACGGCGGCGATTGACGCCGGCGCCCGGCTAGTCGGTCAGCATCCGCCGCAGCAGCTCCACCTCGTCGCGAAGCGACGGGTCGCGGGTCAAAAGATCGTCCACCTTGCGCACGGCGTGCAGCACCGTGGTGTGGTCGCGGCCGCCGAAACGCCGGCCGATCTCCGGCAGCGAGCGCAAAGTGAGCGTCTTGGACAGATACATGGCGATCTGGCGCGGGCGCACGACATTGGCGGTCCGGCGCGAGGACAGAATGTCGGCCCGGCTCACATTGAAATGGGTCGCGACGAGTTTCTGGATGTCCTCGATCTTGACCTTGCGCGGCTCGCAGGAGCGCACGAGGTCGCGGATCGCCATGTCGGCGGTCTCGATCGTCAGCGGCGCGCCGGACAGGGTGGCGTGCGCCAGAAGACGATTGACCGCGCCTTCGAGATCGCGGCCATTGGCCGTGATCTTGCGCGCGACATGGCGGATGACCTCGGGCGGCGCCTCGAAATTCGGATGCGCCGCGTGCGCGGCGGCGAAGCGCGATTCAAGGATGCGAAGGCGAAGCTCCTCGTCATGCGCCTCCATCTCGACGACGAGGCCGCCGCCAAGCCGCGAACGGGCGCGCTCGTCGAGATTTTCGAGATCCGACGCGGCGCAATGGGACGCGACCACGATCTGCTTGCCGGCGTCCAGCAGCGCGTTCAGCGTGTGACAGAATTCATGCTGGATCGTCTTGCCCTGCAGGAACTGCACGTCGTCGATGACGAGCATGTCGATGCCGCGCAGCTTTTCCTTGAAGGCGAGCGCGTTCTGCGCCTTCAACGCGGCGACGAAACCATACATGAAACCGTCGGCGGTGAGATAAACGACGCGACGCCCCTGCGCCGCCGCCGCATGCGCGACAGCCTGCAGCAGATGACTTTTCCCGAGTCCGACGCCGGCGTGGACATAGAGCGGATTGTAGGCGCTTCCGGGAGCGGCTGCGACCTTCTCGGCCGCCGCGCGCGCAAGCGCGTTGGATTTCGACACGAAGAACGTCTCAAACGTCATCTTGCGGTCGAGCGGATTGGCCGGCAGGCCGCCGACTTCGGCGGCGGGCGCCGCGCCCGTCGATTCAATCTCCTGCTTGCGATGCGCGAGCCCGTTCGCATGCAGCTCGATCACGGTCGCAGGAGCGCGCTGCGCATTGTCGCGCGCCCGCGGACCGGCGGAGCGCACATGCAGCGCGATCTGCTGAACGCCGGGCGCCTCCTCGACGAAGCGCGCAAGAATGCGATCGGAATAATGAGCCTGAATCCAGCTCTTCAGAAACTTCGTCGGAATCGTCAGCTCAGCGGTTCCGTGCGCGATCGACGTCAGCTCGATGCGCGCGAACCAGCTTGAAAAAACATCATCGCCAAGCTCCGCGCGCAGGCGGCGGCGCACGCGCGCCCAGATCGCCGCGACGTCATGATCGGAAGACGCGCCATTCCCGTTGTCATCGCCTTGTCCGCTGAGATCGGATCGTTCGCTGAGCATAGTCATCCTATCCGCGCAACGCGCGCGGCCCATCTGAATCGTCATTGCAGAAGAAAGCGCGGCGACCGCGCTCGTTTGTTCAGCGGCGAAATCGCGCCGCGTTCAGATCGACAGGGTCAACTATGACAATCAGCGACACGCATCATCGACTCTCGGCTTTTCCGGCCGCCGGTAAACATCGTCCAGCAAGTGAAGCGCATTGTCCGCATGGCTCCCCGCATCCTCTCTCTTCAACGCCCGGTCCGACGCGACAGACATCTCCTCCCTTCGCGCGCGGGCGCGCACGCAGGAAAAAAGATTTCGGTGGATCGCGTCGCCCCGCCCGGGTCGATGAATTGACGCTAGTGTTCGCGTCAGCGCGCGGCAACCTGAGTCTTTGTTCGGCGCGACGCCGCTGCCTGATCAGCGCATGCCAGAGTCTGCGCTGGCGCGCGGAGACGCCTCCTAGAAATTTGAAAGAACATCTTTTTTTAACGGACACAGTCATTTTCAGAAAGGGTTGTTCCGGGCGCGGAATTCTTTCCGCCAAGGCCCGCTTGAACACGCGGCCGCCCCCCTCTTCGCAGGCGGCGCTCCTCTTGCCGTCTAAGCAATTGAATCGGAAAGCGTTCAGATGTCCGCTGCGGAGGGGCATCAGACGTCGCGCCGAGCGAGTCGCAACGAATCCTGTCAATGCGGAATCCGCACGGAATCCATGCAACGCCCGCGCAGAGCCAACAAACGCGATCGCTGTGGCGAAGACGCAGCAGCGGCCTGCCCGCAACGCCAGACAAAGCCGCCAAACAAAAACGCCGGCCCAAGGGCCGGCGTTTTCAAATCCGATCGCGCTTTTCGGTCAGGCGCCGAGCTTCTTCAGGGCCGCGGCGAAACGCGACACCTTGCGGGAGGCGGTGTTCTTGTGCAGCACGCCGCTCTGAGCGGCGCGCATCAGCTCCGGCTCGACCTCGCGCACGGCGGCGGCGGCGGCGGTCTTGTCGCCGGCCTTGAGAGCCTCCTCCGCCCTGCGGACATAGGTCCGCATGCGGCTCGTCCGCGCCTTGTTGACTTCTGTGCGGCGAATGGTCTGCCGCGCCGCCTTCTTGGCCGATTTCGTATTGGCCATCTGCTCGCATCCTTGTCGCGCGTCATCCGGCCGTGCGGCGCGGACGACGAAAAATGATTGCGCGGGCCAAGGGCCCGCGGATGGCGGCTCTCTGACACAGGAGCCAACGAACGTCAACGGAGCAAGACCGTCTCAGATGACCGCCGGCAGGCCCGTCGTCAGACGGAGACGATCATAACCTTGGCCGAAACCTCGCGCTGCGCCATCTTCAGCGTCTCGTCGCCGATCCGCTCGGGCAGACGCGGCGCACGCCCGATGACGGCGAGGCACAGCCCGACCATCGCGAGGGTGAACAAGGTCTGACAACGGCGGCGGGACATTTGAACGGCTCCTGTGAGCCGCTTCATGGAGGCCGCCGGCCCCGGTTTCCGTGCGTTCAAGCACCTGCGAAAACGGCCGCTCGCGCGGCCGTCTCATGGAAGATGGTCCGGCAGGATCCTCAGCCGACGCCCTCGAACAGCGCCGTGCTCAGATAGCGCTCGGCGAAGGAGGGGATGATCACCACGATCCGCTTGCCCTCGCTTCCCGGCCTGGCGCCGATCTCAAGGGCTGCGGCGATCGCCGCGCCCGAGGAGATTCCGACCGGAATTCCCTCCAGCCTCGCCACGGCGCGCGCCACGTCGAACGCGGTCTGGTTGCCGACCGTGACGATCTCGTCGATCACCGATCGGTCGAGCACGTCGGGAACGAAACCGGCGCCGATGCCCTGAATCTTGTGGGGGCCCGGCTTGCCGCCGGACAGGACCGGCGAATCCTCCGGCTCCACCGCGACCACCTTCAGATTCGGCAACCGCGACTTCAGCACCTGGCCGACGCCGGTGATGGTGCCGCCGGTGCCGACGCCCGCCACGAAAAAATCCAGCTTTCCGCCCGTGTCCCGCCAGATCTCCTCCGCCGTGGTGCGGCGATGGATGTCAGGATTGGCGGGATTGCTGAACTGCTGCGGGATGACGCTGCCCGCGATCTCGGCGTTCAGCTCCTTCGCCTTCTCGATCGCGCCCTTCATCCCGAGCGGCCCGGGCGTCAACACAAGCTCGGCCCCGAGCAGCGCGACCATCTTGCGGCGCTCGATCGACATCGTCTCGGGCATGACGAGAATGAGGCGATAGCCGCGCTCGGCGGCGACGAAAGCGAGCGCGATTCCGGTGTTGCCGGATGTCGGCTCGATCAACGTCGCGCCCGGCTTGATGACGCCGGAACGCTCGAGCGCATCGATCATGCTCACGCCGATGCGGTCCTTCACGCTCGATATCGGATTGAAGAATTCCAGCTTGGCGAGAATCTCCGCCTTCACGCCGCGCTCGGCGGGCAGGCGATTCAACCTGACGAGCGGCGTGTCGCCGATGGTCTCGGTGATCGACTGATAGATGCGCCCGCGACCGGGCGCTTGAGCGACGTCTTGCTGGCGGGCGGCTGACATGGCGCGATCCTCTCAATGATGACGCGGATGCTACCGAATTGAACAGTTTATGTCGATAATAATTGGATTTCACATCTTATATCGCAAAATCCGCCGTGTTTTTCCCCTCGCCCGCAGAAGTTTTTTCTTCCTCGCGGCACAGATCATCGATGGTTATTTCATCGAGCGCGGCGAGAAACACTTCGCCCGCGCCGCGCACCATCGGCTCGACGACGCGCGTGACGAGTTCCGACTCCGGCACCGGCGGCTCGGAATCCTCTCCGGTGGACGCCATCGCCGCGCGCACGATCTCGCCAGCCGAGATGCGCCGTCGGTCGCGCGCGAGTTCATAGCCGCCGCGCGGGCCGCGCATGCCTTTCAGGATTCCCGCTCGCACGAGCGCCTGAAGCATCGTCTCGAGATGGCGTGGGGGAAGATGGTGGCGCGCCGCCAGAACTTTCGCAGCGACCGGGTGCGGGCGCGCATGGAGAGCCACATCCAGTACGGCGACAATCGCCAGCATCGATCGCCGGGACAAAAGAATCATCGAAACCGTCTCGCGTTCAGCACGACCGGCGCGCCCGAGCCCCTTTCAGGACACGCCCGTAGAGCCAAATCCGCCCGCATCCCGTTCAGTTCCATCCAGGTCGCGTAATTCCACCAAAGTCGCCCGTGCTACGGCGGCAACCACGAGTTGCGCGACGCGCATTCCCCGTTCAAGCGCGACCGGCTGTTCGCCCAGATTGACCAGGAGCGCCAGAATCTCGCCGCGATAATCGGCGTCGATGGTGCCGGGCGCGTTCAGGACGGTCAGCCCCTGCCGAAGCGCGAGGCCGGAGCGCGGCCGCACCTGCGCCTCGTAGCCAGCCGGCAACGCAATGGCGATTCCGGTCGGAACGAGCGCGCGACCGCCGGGCCGCAAGACGAGCGTCTCGCCGCGCGGCAGGGCCGCCATGAGGTCGAGACCCGCCGCCCCTGCGGTCGCATAGGCCGGCAGAGGCAAATCAGCGCCGTGCGGCAGACGCTTCACCGCGATGCGAACGGAGTCGGTCACGGTCACGCCGGCCGGAAGGCTTCGGCGAGCTTTCGCACGAGACGCTGCGCCACCTCCTCCTTCGGAAGCGACGGCCAGCTCTCGACGCCGTCGGCGCTGACGAGATGCACGGCGTTCAGATCGCCGCCCATGATTCCCGTTTCGGGCGAGACGTCATTCGCGACGATGAGATCGCATCCCTTCTTCTTCAGCTTGGCGCGCGCATGCTCGATCACCTTCTGCGTCTCGGCCGCGAAGCCGATGACGATCCTCGGGCGCTTCCGGCCCTTCGCGACGGTGGCGAGGATGTCGGGATTTTCGGCGAGCGCGAGGGCCGGCGGCCCGTTCGCGCCTTTCTTGATCTTTTCCTTCGAGGCGGTGGCGACGCGCCAGTCCGCAACGGCGGCGGCGAAGATCGCGATGTCGGCCGGAAGCGCCTTCTCGACCGCGGCGAGCATGTCGCGCGCGCTCTCGACATGCACGACCTCGACGCCGGCGGGGTCGGGAATCGACACCGGCCCCGACACCAGCGTCACTTTCGCGCCGGCGTCGGCGGCCGCGCGCGCGATGGCGTGGCCCTGCTTCCCCGAGGAGCGGTTGGCGATGTAGCGCACGGGATCGATGGGCTCATGCGTCGGTCCCGACGTGATCACCACATGCCGGCCGGCGAGCGGGCCCTTGCCAGGCAGGATGCGCGGCGGAACGCTCGCGACCTTCGGATTCGCGCGCGACATCATTTGCTGCGGGGGCGGAGACTGAACGGGAGACGCGGGGCGGAGCTGCGTTTCCGGCGGCAGCGCGATGATATTTCCGCCCGCCTTCAGCCGCGCCTCGATCGCGTCGGCGATGGCGACAGGCTCGGCCATGCGGCCGGGACCATATTCGCCGCACGCCATCTCGCCATTGTCGGGACCGACGATGGTCACGCCGTCGCGCCGCAACGTCTCGACATTGCGCTGGGTCGCGGGATGCAGCCACATGCGGACATTCATCGCCGGCGCGATCAGGATGCGCTTGTCGGTCGCAAGCAATGTCGTCGAGGCGAGATCGTTCGAGAGGCCGTTCGCCATCTTCCCGATCAGATCGGCCGTCGCCGGCGCGACGACGACGAGATCGGCGTCGCGCGACAGCTCGATGTGGCCCATCTCCGCCTCGTCCGTCAGCGAGAAGATATCGGTGTAGCAGACGTCGCCCGTCAACGAGGCGATCGACAGGGGCGTGATGAAATGCGCGCCCGCCTGCGTGAGGACGCCGCGCGATTCATGGCCGCGTCGTTTCAGCTCGCGGATGAGCTCCAGCGCCTTGTAGGCGGCGATGCCGCCGCCGACGATGAGAAGAATGCGCGCGCCGTTCGCCATGCCGCTTCCTACGGTTTCTTCCGCGTCATAGCACGTCCCGCCAGACAATGATCGCCAGCAGGACGACGATCAGCCAGACGCCGGTCGCCAGCCAACGATTGCCGCGCCCCTCGGCGCGGCCGATGGCGCGGATACTGTCCTGCGACAGCGGAAAACCGTTGCGCGCGCCGTCAGCGAGCGCGTCGGACAGCGTCTCGGCGCGACGAATGAGCGACGGCAGCAGGCCGAATGCGCCGAAACCGTCCCTGGCGCCGCGCGCCGCCTGCTCGACCATCCCGACCGGCCCGAGATTGCGCTCGATCCATCCGCGCACGACAGGCTCCGCCGTTCGCCACATGTCGAGATGCGGATCGAGCGAGCGGGCGACGCCCTCGACCACCACCATCGTCTTCTGCAGCATCACCAGTTCGGTGCGCGTCTTCATATCGAACAGCGCCGTGATCTCGAACAGCAGCGTGAGCAGCGACGCCATCGAGATCTCGTCGGCGCGCTTGTCATGAATCGGCTCGCCGACGGCGCGGATCGCCTGGGCGAAATCGGCGACCGAATGATGCGCCGGCACATAGCCCGCGTCGAAATGCACGCGCGCGACGAGATCATAGTCGCGCGTGATGAAGCCGAACAGAATCTGCGCCAGAAAGCGGCGCTCCTTCAATCCGAGACGCCCCATGATGCCGCAATCGACGGCCACGAGCCGGCCGGCCGCGTCGACGAACAGATTGCCCTGATGCATGTCGGCGTGAAAGAAACCGTCGCGCAGCGCATGGCTCAAAAAGCTCTGGATCACCGTGCGGGCGAGCGCCACGCGGTCATGGCCCGCGCGCTCGATCGCTGCCGGATCGGAGAGCGGGACGCCATCGATCCATTCGCTCGTCAGCACGTCGCGCGCGGTCCGCGTCCAGTTCACGGCGGGAACGCGAAACTCCCGGTCCTCGCGCGCGTTCTCCGCGAGTTCCGAGAGCGCGGCCGCCTCGAGCCGCAAATCCATCTCGACCTCGACCGAGCGCGCGAGGGTCGCGACCACATCGACGGGCCGCAGGCGCCGCGCCGCCGGGATGGCGCTTTCGATCACGCGCGCCGAGAACGCCATCGTCTCCAGATCGGAGCGGAAGCGCGCGCGCACGCCGGGCCTGAGCACCTTGACCGCAACCTGCTCGCCGCCGTCGCGCAGGCGCGCCTTGTGAACCTGCGCGATCGAGGCGGCCGCGACCGGATCGCCGATGTCTGCGAACAGAGAGACCGCCGGCCGGCCGAACGCAGCCTCGATCACCGCGAGCGCATCCGCGCGCGGAAAAGCCGGCATCCGGTCCTGCAACGCCGTCAGTTCGCGCGCGATCGCCATGCCGACCAGATCAGGCCGCGTCGCGAGAAACTGTCCGAACTTCACATAGGAGGGCCCCAGCCGCGTGAAGGCGGCCACGAGTCCCGAGCCGTCGGCGCGACGGCGCTCGATCAGGCGCGCGGCGCGGACCAGCAGCCGCGCCGGCGGAGGCAGAAGCGAGGGATCGACAAGGCCGAGCGCGCCTTCGCGCGCCAGCACGAAGCCGACCCGCGCGAGCCTGGCGAGATGAAGGGGAGCGGAAACGATCACGGTCTCAGCGGCGCCGGCTCGTCACAGCTTCCATCCCGAATGGATGTTGACGATTCCGCCCGTCAGCGGCTTGAAGCTCGCGCGCTGAAATCCGGCGCGCGCGATCATCGCGGCGAAGGCCTCCGGGCGCGGAAACCGCTGGATCGACTCCACGAGATAGCGATAAGGCTCCGCGTCGCCGGCCACGATCTGTCCGATGCGCGGGATGACGTGGAAGGAAAAAGCCTCATAGACGCGGTCGAGGCCGGGCGTATCCATGGGCGCGAATTCGAGACACAGAAACCGGCCGCCGCGCCTCAGCGCGCGATAAAACTCGCCGAGCGCCGCGTCGATGCGCGGCACGTTGCGGATGCCGAAGGCGATGGTGATCGAATCGAGCGAGGCGGCCTCAAGCGGCAGGCTTTCGGCGTTCGCCTGCACGAAATCGAGGACCGAGTCGGCGCCGTAGCGCTTGACGGCGCGCTCGCGCCCGACGCCGAGCATGTCGCCGTTGATGTCGAGGATCGTCACCTCGGCGGCGGCGCGATCGAGCCGCCCGCCGCGCCGGCGCACGCGCCGCTCCAGCGCATCGACGATGCGGAAGGCCACGTCGCCGGTTCCGCCCGCGACGTCGAGATGCCGCCAGGCGCGCCGCTCGCCGGGGCGCGGATCGAGCATGGAGACAAGCTCGTTCTTCCACAGCCGGTGCAGTCCGCCGGACATCATGTCGTTCATCAGGTCGTAGCGTCCGGCGACCTTGTGAAACACCTCGTCGACAAGGCCCTGCTTGTCGCCGAGAGGCACTGTCGAGAAGCCGAAATGGGTCGCGTCCGCGCCTTCGGCCAGTCCGCCCCTCGTCATCACCATCCTGTCTCCGCCGACAATGGCGCTCCTATACTGGATGCGGACGGCCGGCGCCATGCGACGGACTCCCCGATTCCGATCGGATGATCGACCCGACGGACCCGAGGCTGTAGTCTTGGCGAAGGAGACTTCCATGCTTGACCATATCGGATTGACGGTCGCCGATCTCGACCGATCGCGGCGTTTCTTCACGCAGGCGCTGGCGCCGCTCTCGATCGCCGTCGAGATGGAGGTGACTCGCGAACAGACCGGCTCCAGCGCCCATGTCGGCTTCGGGCGGGGCGGGAAGCCGTTCTTCTGGATCGGGGACGGCGGAAAGCCGACCGGCTCGACCCATGTCGCCTTCGCCGCGTCTTCGCGCGCCGAGGTGGACGCCTTCCATCATGCGGCGATGGCGGCCGGCGGCCGCGACAACGGCGCGCCGGGCCTCAGGCCGCACTATCACCCGAACTATTACGGCGCCTTCGTCTTCGATCCCGACGGCAACAATATCGAAGCGGTGTGCCACGCGCCGGAATAGGCGACGCCTTGCACGAAGCGCATGCGCGCCCCATTATCCTAGCTGTTTGTTTTATCGCGTTTTCCTCACGCGAAGCGGTATCTGCTTCGCTCGAAAACGCTCTCGCTGCGAGCCATGCCTGAACTTCCGGAAGTCGAAACCGTGCGCCGCGGGCTCCAGCCGGCGATGGAGGGCGCGCGCCTCCTGCGGGTGGAGCAGCGGCGCCCCGATCTCCGGTTCCCCTTTCCGCAGGATTTCGCGCAGCGGCTCGCCGGCCGCACGATCACGTCCCTCTCCCGGCGGGCGAAATACATCATTGCGGAGATGGACGACGGCATGGCGCTCATCATGCATCTGGGCATGAGCGGGCGCTTCATCGTCACCGATCCTCAAGGCGGCGCGCGCGAGCCCGGCGACTTCTATCACCCGGACGGGCGCGAGCGGACGCACGACCATGTCGTCTTCCATCTCTCCAACGGCGCGACCGTGACCTACAACGACACGCGCCGGTTCGGGCTGATGGACATCGCGCCGCGCAGCGCGCTGGCGGGGACGCGGCACTTCAAGGGCATGGGCGTCGAACCGCTCGGCAACGGCTTCGACGGCGAGACGCTGGCGCGCCTGTTCGCCGGAAAAAAGGCGCCGCTGAAAGCGGCGCTGCTCGATCAGCGGCTCGTGGCCGGCCTCGGCAACATCTATGTCTGCGAGGCCCTGTTCCGCGCCGGCCTCGCGCCGAAGAAGCCGGCCGGAATCATCGCCGACCGCAAGGGAGGACCGAAGCCGGCCGCCCATGCGCTGGCCGCGATCATCCGCGCGGTGCTCAACGAGGCGATCGAGGCGGGCGGCTCGACCCTGCGCGACTACGCCCATACCGACGGATCGCTCGGCTATTTCCAGCACCGTTTCCGCGTCTATGACCGAGAGGGCGAGGCCTGCCTGAAACAGGGCTGCGGCGGCCATGTGAGGCGCATGGTCCAGAGCGGGCGCTCCACCTTCTATTGCGCGACCTGCCAGAAATAGGCCGCGAGCGCCTCGGTTGCCCGTCGCGCGCTTCTCGCCTATGCCCCGCGAAACAGGAGCGGCCCATGAGCTACGACACCATTCTCGTCGAAACCCGCGACAAGGTGGGGCTCATCACCCTCAACCGTCCGAACGCGCTCAACGCCCTGAGCTCGGTGCTGATGGGCGAACTCAACCTCGCGCTCGACGCCCTCGAGCGCGACGACAATATCGGCTGCATCGTCATCACCGGCTCGCCGAAGGCCTTCGCCGCCGGCGCCGACATCAAGGAGATGCAGGCGAAGCACTTTCCCCAGACCTATATCGAGGACTTCATCACCTCCTGGGAGCGCGTCGCGCAGCGCCGCAAGCCGATCATCGCGGCGGTCGCGGGCTTCGCGCTCGGCGGCGGATGCGAACTCGCCATGATGTGCGACTTCATCATCGCCGCCGACTCCGCCAAATTCGGCCAGCCCGAGATCAAGCTCGGCGTCATGCCGGGCGCCGGCGGCACGCAGCGCCTCACACGCGCCATCGGTAAAGCCAAGGCGATGGAGATGTGCCTCACCGGACGGATGATGGACGCCGCCGAAGCGGAGCGCGCCGGCCTCGTCTCGCGCGTCGTTCCGGCCGACAGCCTGATCGAGGACGCCATGAAGACGGCGGCGGCGATCGCCGGCATGTCGCTGCCGATCGCCATGATGACGAAGGAAAGCGTCAACCGCGCCCATGAGACGACCCTCGCCGAAGGCGTCCGCTTCGAGCGCCGGCTTTTCCAGGCCATGTTCGGCACGGCCGACCAGAAGGAAGGCATGGCCGCCTTCGTCGAGAAGCGCGCGGCGAACTTCCAGAACAAGTGACGGCCATCGCCGGGCGTGATCCGTCTCATGACAGATTGTGCGTTGCCGCGCGCCATGAGGCCTGCGACATTTTCCCGCCGCGGCGCGCGCATCGCGCCGCGGGCCGACACTCCTGAGCGCCAGCCATGACCACAACCTATCCGGAAGCCGACGCCATCTGCTCGATCGCCGACGTGCGCGCCGCAGCCGACCGCATTCGCGGCCACGCCGTGCGGACGCCGCTCCTGCGCAACGCCGCGCTCGACGCGCTGACCGGCGGAACGATTCTCCTCAAGCCCGAAATGCTCCAGCATATCGGGGCCTTCAAATTCCGCGGCGCCTATAACCGGCTGGCGCAGATTCCGGCGCAGGACCGGCCGAAAGGCGTCGTCGCCTGGTCGTCGGGCAATCACGCGCAGGGCGTCGCGATGGCGGCGAGACTGTTCGGCATGCCGGCGACGATCGTGATGCCGAAGGACACGCCGGCGATGAAACTCGCCAACACGCGCGCGCTCGGCGCGACCGTGCGCGAGTATGACCGCTACACCGAAAACCGCGAGGCGATCGGGTCGGCGATCGCCGCCGAACGCGGCGCGACCGTCGTCGCGCCCTATGACGACCGCGGCGTCATGGCGGGCCAGGGCACGATCGGCATCGAGATCATCGAGGACGCGCAGGCGATGGGGCTTGCGATCGACGACGCGGTGGTCTGCTGCGGCGGCGGCGGGCTGATCGCCGGAACCTCGACCGCGATCCGCGCGCTGTCGCCAGCGACCCGCGTCTGGGCGGCGGAGCCCGCGACGCATGACGACACGCGGCGTTCGCTCGAACTCGGCGAGCGCGTCGCCAACGATCCGAACGCGCGCTCGATCTGCGACGCGATCGTCACGCCCATGCCGGGCGAACTCACCTTCGCGGTGAACAAGGCGCGGCTGGCGGGCGGACTCGCGGTGACCGACGAGGAAGCGCTCGACGCCGTCGCCTTCGCCCGCGACGTTCTCAAGCTCGTCGTCGAGCCGGGCGGCGCGGTGGCGCTGGCCTGCGTGCTGTCGGGAACAATCGACGCGAAGGGCAAGACGATCGCCGTCGTCCTGTCGGGCGGCAACATCGACGCGGAGACCCTCGCGAAGGCGAAGCGCATCAGCCGCTGAAACGGCTTGCCGCCTCCGGCGCGCGCGCGGCACATTGAGGCATGAACGAAGTCTTTCTTCCCGGCGCGCTCGGCGGACCGTTCACCCGTCCGAACGACGGACCGCGGCTGCGGCTCGACACGCTGGTGAAGCTGCGCTGGCTCGCCGTGGCGGGCCAGAGCGCCGCCGTGCTGGCGACGCATTTCGCGCTCGGCTTTCCCGTGCCGCTCGGCTGGTGCTTTCTGGTGATCGCGATCTCGGCCTGGCTGAACGTCGCGCTGCGCATCCGCTATCCGCTGAGCGTGCGCATCGGCGACCGCGCCGCCGCCGCGCTGCTCGGCTACGACATCGTTCAACTGTCGGCGCTGCTTTTTCTGACGGGCGGTCTGCAGAATCCGTTCGCGATGCTGCTGCTCGCGCCGGTGCTCATCTCGGCGACGACGCTGCCGCCGAAGCTGACGGCGGCGCTCGGCGTGATGACGGCGTCGCTCGCGGCGTTGCTGACCTACAGACATCTGCCGCTGCCCTGGTTTCCGGGGCGCGCCATCAACATCCCGCCGACCTACGTGGCCGGCATCTGGCTCGCGATTCTGCTCGGCATCGCCTTCACCGGCGTCTACGCCTGGCGGGTGGCGAAGGAAACGCGCGACCTGGCGCAGGCGCTGGCCGCCACCGAGCTCGTGCTGGCGCGCGAGCAGCACCTCTCCCAGCTCGACGGGCTCGCCGCGGCGGCGGCGCACGAACTCGGCACGCCGCTGGCGACGATCGCGCTGGTGGCGCGCGAGCTCGACAAGTCGGCGCCCAAGGGCACCCCCTTCGCCGAGGACATCGGCCTGCTGCGCGATCAGGTCGCGCGCTGCCGCGACATTCTTGGCAAGCTGACCTCGCTCGACAATGACGCGGGCGATCCGCTGTCGACGCTGACGTTGCAACAGCTCGTGGAGGAGATCGTCGAGCCCCTGCGAACCTTCGACGTCGACATCGCCATCTCCTTTTCCGGAGACGGCGAGGCGCCGCGCTGCCGGCGCAACCCGGGCATGGTGTACGGCCTCGAGAATCTCGTCGAGAACGCCGTCGATTTCGCCAGCAAGCGGGTCGCCATCGAAGGCCGCTGGGGCGGCGCGGCGGTTGAGATCAACGTCCGCGACGACGGGCCGGGCTTCGCCGCCGACGTGCTGGCGCGGCTGGGCGACCCCTATCTGCGGTCGCGCGTCGACAGCCGCCGCGCCAAGGGCGGCGACGGCGGCCTCGGCCTCGGGCTGTTCATCGCCAAGACGCTTCTCGAGCGCGCCGGCGCCGCGCTGGACATCGAGAACCGGGATCCTCCCGCAACCGGAGCGGTGGTGCGCGTGACCTGGCCCCGCCATCTCTTCGAGCGCGGGACGTGACGGATGGCCGCAGGGCGCATACAAGCCATGCCGACCTGATCTGGCGCCCCCGGCGTCGGGACGGCTAATGGACCCATGCTCGAAACGATCGCTATGACCTCAAGCGAGACCGGCGCGACTCCTCCCAAATTCACGCTGCTGATCGTCGACGACGACAAGATTTTCCTCGAGCGCCTCGGGCGCGCGATGGAAGGGCGCGGCTATGCGGTGCGGACGGCGGACACCGTGGCCGCCGGGCTCGCCGCCGTCGACGCCGACCCGCCGTCCTACGCCGTGATCGACATGCGGCTCGGGGACGGCAACGGCCTCGACGTCATCGCCCGCCTGCATGAACGGCGGCCCGACGCCCGCGCCGTCGTGCTGACCGGCTACGGCAATATCGCGACCGCCGTGACGGCGGTGATGCTCGGCGCCTATGACTACATGGCCAAACCGGCCGACGCCGACGAAATCCATCACGCGCTGATGGGCGGCGAGCGCGCGACGCCGCCGGAGAATCCGATGTCCGCGGACCGCGTGCGGTGGGAGCATATCCAGCGCGTCTATGAGCTGTGCAACCGCAACGTCTCGGAAACGGCGCGCCGACTCAACATGCACCGCCGGACTCTGCAGCGCATTCTCGCGAAGCGCGCGCCGCGCTGACGCGCGACGCTTCGTTCGGACCGCGCCGATCAGCGCGGCGCGTTTTGGCCGGTCAGCAGCGGCGTGATGCGGCGGACGGCGACGCGGCGGTTCTCGCGCGACGCATCCTGCGTGTCGATCTTGAGATACGCCTCGCCATAGCCTTGCGTCGTCAGGTTCTCGGGCGGAACGCCGAAGTCCCGCGTCAGGATTTCCGCAACCGACTGGGCGCGCCGGTCGGACAGCGACAGATTGTCGATCTCGCCGCCGACCGCATCGGTGTAACCCTCCACGAGAAAGACCTCGTTGGGATTGCGCTGCAAAGCCTGCCGGATGGCCCGCGCGATGACGCTGAGCCGACCGGACTGATCGGGCGAAACGGTCCATGAGCCGCTGTCGAAATTGATCGTGTCGATATCGACGCTGCGCATGCGGGCGCGCAGATCGACGCTGTAGCGCACCTGATCGAGCGTGTAGCGACGCGGAACCGGCGCCACCGGCGGCGCGATCAGCGTCTCATAAATATATCGCTCGTCCACGCGCCCCGCATCGACGACATACACGTCGCGCGGGATGGGCAGCGGCGGCGGCGGAAGAACGACCACGTAATCCTCGTAGGACGGCGGACGCGGCCCCGCGAAGCGATTGTCGATGATCACCACCTCGTCGCCGTCGGGCGCCCGCCGCACCCTGCGCAACAGGCGGCCGTTCTCGTCCAGATAGGTGATGATGCGATCGCCGTTTGGACGGTCGAAAGAAGAAACGTAGCCATCGCCGCTTCGCTGCGTGCGGACGTCGGCGCCGAGATCGCGGAAGCGCTCCGTCTCGTCGCGCTGGATGAACACGCGGTCGTTCTCACGCACGAAGGTGCGGCCGGGCTCGCGCACGATGATCCTGTCGCCGTCGCGGGTTTCCTGCCGGCGCTGACGCAGGTCGTCCAGCCGGCGCGCGCCTTCGACCGCGAGCACGCCGCCCGCGATCCCGGCGGCGACGCCCAGAGCGGCGGCGCCGGCGCCGCTCATGCCGGATCGCGGCGGGCCCGCTGGCGGAGGCGGAGGCGGCGCGGGCTGCTGTTGCACAGGGGGCGGCGGAGCAGGCGCAGCCGATCCCGGCGCGGGCGGAACAGGGCGTGGCGCGCCGGGGGCCGATGCGGCCGGGGGAGCGGTCCCTCCGGGCTGCGGAGCGACAGGGCTGGCGCCTTCCCGCGAAGGCGGAGAGACCGGCGGAAGGGGGCGCGGCGCCACGGCGCCAGGAGCGGGAGGAGGCGGCGGCGCGACCCCGGCGGGAGGCGGGGCCGGAGCCGCTCCGGGCCCCGGCGCAGGGCCGCGCCCTTCGCGAGGAGGCGCGGAATTGGATGGAGCAGGCGGCGGCGCGGCCGAACCCGGCTGCGCCGGAGCGATCTGCCCGGGGGCGGCGGGTCGTCCCGGCTGCGGCACAGGAGCAGGCCGAGGCGAAGTCGCCGCGGCTGGCGGCGGAGCGGGAATGGGACGCGGCTGAGCGGAGGGCGGCGGCGCGGCAGGGGCAGAATGCTGCGGCTCGGCAGGACGCGGAGGCTCCGGCGCAACAGGCCGGCGCGGCGGTTGAGTCTGCGGCGGTTGAGCCTGAAGCGGCGCCGAATGCGGCGGCGCTTCGGGGCGCGCGGCGGGCGGAGGACCCGGCTGCCGCGCCGGAGGATGCGGCTCAGGCTGCGGGGCGCGCTCCTGCTGGGGCGGGCGCGGCGCCATCCGGGGCGGAGCCGGACGACCGGGCGCCTCCGGCCGAGCAGCGGGACCCTCGCGGCCGCGCTCGCGATTGCGATTGGGTCCGCCCGGCTCGGCGGGCTCGGGCTGAGCCTGCGCGACGCGCATCTCTTGCGATCCGCGCGATCCCGGCTGAGCCGACGCCGCTCCGATGGACGAGGCTATCAGCGCGGGAATCACCACGCCGGTGAGAAAGATATTCCTCAATGTCATGCGCTGATCCTCGAACGCGGCGAGCGTCGGCGAAGAGCTGGCGCTTGCAATCACGCGACCAAGCTAGACTGAACAGGATGAACACGAGCGCAATGAAATGGTTCCGGAATATGTCCGGAAAGAAGAAAACCGCTGCGGCGCACCCGATTCTCGCCGCAATCTTCAGTTCCGCGCCTATGCGCTATTCATCCGTGAGAACGCTCAACGCTTCGGGATCGGTCAGCGCGAGCAGCCGTCGCGACGACAGTTGCGCGAACGCGATCATCAGCGCGCGCCGCCTCGCGGACGCGAGCGGATGGCCGGGCGCATCGCGGAGAATTTCTCCGCCGAAGCCGTCAGCGACGATCAGCCCCGCATCCGCGGGCAGAACCTGCTGCGGGAAATCGAGATCGACGGCGAAGAAGAAACGATCGCAATAATCGCGATAATCCGGCCATTTCCGATCGACGCGGAAATCCTCCCAGCCGGACTTCACCTCGACGACAAGGATGTCGCCCTTTGCGCCGACCGCGAAAAGGTCGGCGCGCCGGCCGTTGGAAAACGTCATCTCGGTGACGACGGCGTAACCGCGCTGGATCAGATGACGGGAGACGCCGCGACAGATGTCGCGGGTCCTGTCGGGGCGTGCAAGCATGGAACATGCATAGAACAAACAACCCGACAGGAAAAGCGCGCTCTATTCGGCGCGCCGGCGCCGCTAGCTCCGGAGCGCGCTCACCAGGTGGCGCGCACGCCGCCATAGACGGCGCGGCCCGTCGTCCCGTAATCCTTGATCTCCTGATAGCGCGCGTTGGTCAGGTTCTCGCCGCGCGCATAGACCTCGACATTCGGCGTGACCTGATAAGCGATGCGCGCGTCAAGCCGCGCATAGGGCTTCAGCGGGTCCGCTTGGTTGCGGCCGGAGAAGCGCTCGCCGACGAAGAACACCGTCGGCTCGATCGTCAGTTTCGCGATCGGCGTCCAGGCGACGGAAATGCGCCCCTGATGATGGGGACGCCGCGCCAGCTCCAGACCGGTCGTCACGTCGCGTGCGTCAAGGAAGGTGTAGCTCGCCCTGACGCGCAGATAATCGGGCGAGATCACGCCGTCGGCGGCGAATTCGATTCCCTGCGTGCGCGCGCGGGCGATGTTCAGATACTGGCCGCCGAAGGGCGCGATCGAGGGCAGCGTCCCGTCGAAATCGATCAGGTTGCGAATGCGGTTGTAGAACAGCGTCGCGCCGAGCACGAGGCGGCCGTCGATGATCGTTTGGTCGACGCCCGCATCGACGCCCCATGACGTTTCCGGGACGAGCGCCGGAAAGCCGTTGCGGCTCGGGCTGTAGACGCTGAACTGCTGATAGAGCGAGGGCGCCTTCGCGCCGCTGCCAATGCTGGCGCGCAGCTTGGTCCCCGTCTCCTCGATGCGATAGGCTGCCGTGGCGCGACCCGTGACGAAGGCCCGCACGCCGTCGGCCTTGTCGACGCGGCCTCCGAGCGACAGGTCCAGCCGATCAAACAAGGTCGTCTGATAAAGCGCGAACACGCCGCCGCTGTTGCGCGAATATTTGGCGCTTTCCGGCCTGTTGAAGCTGTTCAAGCCGGGAATGGTCGCGGTCTTCGCCGTCTCGCGCTCGACCACGCCGCCGAAGGTCAGCTTGCCCCACGGCCCCAGCGCGAGATCACCCTGATACTCCACGCCGTAGCGGCGGCCGCGATAATCGTAGCGGTTATATTCGTCGGTCAGGCCGAACCCGAAATCATACCGCTGCACGTCCTCGCTCTTGCGATCGGTCTCGGTCGCGTAGCCCGTGATGCGATGGCGCAGCAGGCCGTCGAGCGTGTCGATCTTGGCGCGCACGAAGGCGGTCATGAACCGGCTCTTCACGACAGACGGCGTATCGGGAAGATAGCCGAAACCGGCGAAGGCCGCGTCATAGTCGCTGCGCAGACGGCCGCCATAGACGCCGCCCTCGATCTCGACATTGTCGGTCAGGCGATAGGAGAACCGCGCGCTGCCGGCGAAGCGCGTATAGCCGTCCTTGTCGAAGGGGCCATACAGGGTCTCGAGCCGCGGAATGCGATAGCCGTAGGCGGAGAAGCCAACGCTGCGCGCGGCGAGGAGCGACAGGGCGTAAGAGAAGCGGTCCGTCCCGCCCGACACCGAGCCGAGCGTCGAGAAAGTTCCGTAGCTTCCGCCTTCGACCTGCACGGACGCGCGCGGCGCGCCGCGTCCCTTGCGCGTGACGATGTTGATCACGCCGCCGATGGCGTCCGATCCGTAGAGCGCCGATTGCGGTCCGCGCAAAATCTCGATGCGCTCGATGTCGGTGGCGACGAGATTGGAGAAGTCGAACTCTCCGCCCGTGGAGGCGACATCGCCGACGCGCACGCCGTCGATCAGGACAAGCGTGTGGCGCGCTTCGGCGCCGCGCAGCATGATGGTGGACAGATGCCCCGGGCCGCCGCTCTCCGACACCGAAACTCCGGGCTGGCTGCGCAGAACATCGAGCGGAGCGGCGGGATTGACCTGACGAATCTCATCGGCCGGAATCACCGTCACCGCGCTGCCGGCGCGCGCCAGCGGCGTGTCGCCGCGATTGGCGGTGATCGTGAATTCAAGCGGCCCGGCGCCGGCCGAATCCTGCGCGAAAGCAACCGATGCGAGCGGAAACACGCTTAGCGCGCAAGCCCCGGACAAGGCCGCGACGAGCCGACGACCGGCGACAGGAAAAGTCATCATGAACTCCTTGTCCGCCCCACCGGCGGATCGGTTGCGCATGATGGCGGCCGGTCTCCTGGCTCGCGGTTCTCAGCTCGGTCCGCCTTCCCATTCGCATCGCGAACAGTGGCTCATGGACCGGGCGCTTCACCGCTTACAGTTGCGGGGGCAGCAGCGGCTTCGGGCGAACCCTCACCGCTTTCCCGTTTCACCCCTTTCGGGGCACCGTCATCGACTCGATCGATAGCGAGCGGGACAATCGCTGTCCATCAAGTTGTGTGGCGAAAGGGCAACAGAAGAGCGGCGAATAGATGTCCGAATGCCGGCGCGTTGCGGCCGGCGCAAGCCGCTGGCATGGTCGCGCGCCATTGATCCCGCCCCTCGCCACGACTCAAGAGCCATGCCGGAAACCCCAGCGCCGCAGCCGGAACTTCTGCATCATGTCAGCGACGGCGCGCTCGTCATCACCTTCAACCGGCCGGCCATGCGCAACGCGCTAACATACGAAATGTATGACGGCGTCGCCGCCCTGTGCGCCGACGCGGCTTCGCGCGACGACGTGCGCGCGATCATCCTGCAAGGCTCGCCGGACGCCTTCGCAGCGGGAACGGACATCGCGCTCTTCCGCGCTGTCGTCACCGCCGAGGACGCGCGCGCCTATGAGGACAGAATCGAGAAAGTCATGCGCGCCATCGAGGATTGCCCGCGGCCCACGATCGCGGCGATCTCAGGCGCCTGCACGGGCGGCGGCGCGATGCTGGCCGCCGCCTGCGATCTGAGACTCGCGACGCGCGACGCCAGAATCGGCTTTCCGATCGCGCGCACGCTCGGCAACTGCCTGTCGGTCGCGAACTACGCACGGCTGGAGAGCCTGATCGGCGCGGCGCGCGTCAAGGAGCTGGTGTTCACCGCGCGGCTGATCGACGGCGAGGAGGCGCGCGCGGCCGGCTTCGTCCATGAAACCGTGGCGGATCATGAGGCTCTTGCGGCGCGCTCCGCAGCGCTGGCGCGCCTCATGACCGGGCATGCGCCGCTGACGATGGCGGCGACGAAAGCCGCGCTGCACCGCCTGCGCCGTCACGCCGCCGATGTGAACGGCGACGATCTCGTGACCGCCTGCTACATGAGCGAGGACCGCCGCGAAGGCATGGAGGCCTTCCTGGCGAAACGCGCCCCCTGCTGGACAGGACGGTGAAGCGGCTATTCAGCCCCCGTTCAGCGCCGGGGCCGTCTTGAACACGCGCAGGAATTGGAAATCGGGGGAGACCGGTCGTGGCCGCAGCCGAAATGCACATCTATCGCGACAACTGGGCGTTCGACGAAAAGGTCTGTCCCTGCGACGCGCATCTGATGGACTTCATCGCCGACCGCGACATCCGCGACGCGACGATCTACCATTTCGGCACGGGCGGCCATCATCTGGTCGGGCGTCGCTGCGCGGAAGACGGGCGCGGCAACAGCGTGCTCGCCATCACCGCCTCGCCGCAGGAATATGACGAGTATGTCAAGCTGCTGATCGCAAACCCGTCGATGGCCGGCGCCTATGTCGCCTATTTCGGCGACATCTACATGCTGAACCCGAAGCTGACGCCGGAGCTCGACGTCGTCACGCTGTTTCACTCCCGCGAATTCCGCAGCGAGCGCAACGACGCCTATGGCGCGCTGACCGACCTCGACGTGATGAAGCGTCTCGCCGGCCGCACGAAGAGCGGCGGACATATCCTGTTCTACACCGGCTCCTTCGCCTACAACGCCGCCATCGCCGACATCGACGCCCTGAAGGCGACCGGCGCGGTCGAGGAGATCGGACTGTTCAAGACGCTGCGCGTGTTCAGGCGGACCGACAAGCCGATCGCATGATCACGGCTTGTCCGGAAAGCGGTCGGTGAACCGGAACCAGAGCGGAATACAGACGCCCAGAGACATGAATCGCGCGATGTGGTGCGCGGCGACATAAAGCGGATCGTAGGCGAGCGACATCGACAGGAGCGTCATCGCCTCGACGCCGCCGGGCGCGAAGGCGAGCAGCGTCGCGCCCAGCCTGATTCCCAGAAGCCAGCTCGCGAGAACGGCGAATGCGGCGGACACGGCGACGCCGATCATCAGGCTCGCCGCGCTCGCCGCGGCGTAGTCCGCGACCGCTTTCCAGGTGATGCCGCGCGTGCGCGTCGCGATCATCACGGCCACAAGAACGAATCCGACGGTGGCGAGCGGCGCCGGCGCATAGCCCTGCGCCAGCCCCGCGCCATGCAGCGTCGCGCCGAACAGGGCCGCTCCCAGCAGCATCGGCGCCGACAATCTCAGGCGATGCAGCAGAAGCCCGCAGACGGCGCCACCGGCGATCATGACAAAGGACGCGCTCCAGGACATCTCAGCGATCGCGGACGCCGGGATCACCGGCTTCCTTTCAAGCAAGCCGATGAGGCCCGGCAAAAACGCGACGATGATGAACAGCCGCGCCGTCTGGACCACGGCGACGCCCATCACGTCTCCGCCCCGCGCCGCGGCGATCGCCAGGGCCGACGAGAGAGCGCCGGGCGACGCCGCGAGAATGCCGTCCTGGGGACTCCAGCCATGCACGCTCGACAGCCACAGGGTTGAAAGCATGATCGTCAGGACGATGCAGAGGGCGAGGATGAGGAAGCTCACCGGCCCCTTGACCATCAGATCAAGCGTGTCGGGCGTGACGCTCGACCCCATCGTGACGCCGGCGACGAGCAGCCCCAGATCACGCAGCGGCGCAGGCATTTCCGGAAGCGGCCGGATGAAGGCCGACATCATCGCGCCGATCATGCCGCCCGAGATCCACGGCGCCGGCAGGTCGATCAGCAGGAACAGGGCGCCGCCGGCGAGCGCGCAGAGAAGGGCGGGAGCAAGCTCCCAGACAGAGCGGAAAAACGCGGCCGGAGACAGCGCGGCGTTCAACGCCCCCTCACCCGAGAAAGGCCGAAATCCGACGCACGGTTTCCTCGATATGGTCCGTGCGCCGCGCAAAGCACAGGCGCAGATATTTCTCAGCGCCCGGGCCGAACGCCTTGCCCGGCGCGAGGCCGACGCCGGCCTTGTCGATCAGCTCTTTCGCGAGCGCCATCGAGTCGTCGAACCCCTCGACGCCGAAGAAGAAATAGAACGCGCCGTTGGTGCGCGCGAACGAGATGCGGTTCGACGATCCGAGACCGTTCTCCAATATGTCGCGATTCGTCTTCGCGCGCGCGACCTGATGCTCAACAAAACCGTCGCCGCGCTCCAGCGCCGCGACGCCGGCGCGCTGCATGAACACCGCGACGCCCGACGTCGAATACTGGATGAGGTTCTCGATGACGTCGCCGAGAGCGGGGTGCGCCTCAATCCAGCCGATGCGCCAGCCGGTCATGGCCCAGTTCTTGGAAAAGGTCTGCACGAACAGGATGCGGTCATGTTCGTCCATGATGTCGTGGAACGACGGCGCGCGCTTCTCCTCGCCATAAACGAAGCGGCCGTAGATCTCGTCGGCGACGATCCAGAGATCGTGCTTGCGGGCGAGCGCGAGCAGCGCGGCCTGCTCCTCGCGCGAGGCGATCCAGCCGGTGGGATTGGACGGCGAGTTGACGAAGATGGCGCGCGTGCGCGGCGTGACGGCCGCCGCGAGCCGATCGAGATCGAGCGTCCAGGCGCGGTCCTTCAGGTCCATCCTGACCGCCACGGTCTTCGCGCCGCCGACCTCGACCGCAGCGGCGAAATTCGGCCAGGCCGGCGTCGGCACCAGCACCTCGTCGCCGGCGCCCGCGACCATGCGGGCCGCGATCTGGATCGCCTGCATGCCGCCGCCGGTGACAAAGAACCGCTCGGGAGAAAAAGGCCGCCCGAACAGGCGCGCGTGATAGTCCGCCAGCGCCTGCCGCAGCTCCGGAATTCCGCGCTGATGGGTGTAGAAGGTCTCGCCAGCCGCGAGCGAACGGGTCGCGGCCTCTGA
>MKVY01000029.1:38705-39210 GCA_001899525.1 Rhizobiales bacterium 65-9 | reverse complement strand
GGATGAGACCCTCGCGGCCCATGCCGTAACTGCGCGCTTCGCCGATGCCGCTTGTCGGCGCGAGGCGCGCCTCGGCGCGAAGGGCGTTCAGCAGAGCGTCGGAGCGGATATCCTGGCTGGGCATGACAACCGGCAGATCGAGAGGGGACCAGGCCGCTTACCGGGCGCGGCCCCCCTCCGCAACGGAAAAGCCCGGGGCCAGGCCCCGGGCTGATCCGCCATGCGCCAATCGCAACCTATCTTTTCAAGAGGTCGCGAATCTCGGTGAGCAGCTTCTCCTCCGCCGTCGGCCCCGCCGGCGCGGCGGGCTTCGCCTCCTCGCGCTTCAGCCGGTTCATCATCTTCACGACCCAAAACAGGGCGAAGGCGACGATGATGAAGTTGATCGCCAGCGTGACGAAATTGCCCCAGCCGAGAACGACCGCCTGCTTCTTGGCCTCGACGAGGCTCGTGCCGGGCGCGACGGCGCCCTTGAGAACGAGATACATGTTGGTGAAATCAACGC
>MKVY01000029.1:38144-38637 GCA_001899525.1 Rhizobiales bacterium 65-9 | reverse complement strand
GATCGCCAGATCGACGACATTGCCCTTCATGGCGAAATCCCGGAACTCTTTCAGCATTCGACGCCCTCCAAAATCCATGGCCGCCCGATTCTGACGGGCCTCGCAGTTTACCGCCGAACGCGCGCCGGGAAAGCTGGGCAGGCCATGAAATCAACGCTTTCCGTCACATTGGCGCCAGGACCGGGGACCGGATAGGCTTCGCCGCGCATGGAGGCGCCCATGATGGCCGGCTGGGCGGTCGTTCTCGTCGCGATCACCTATCTCACGGCCCTGTTCGCGGTCGCTCACTATGGCGACACCGCCGGGCGGCGGCTGTTCCGCGGGCCATTGCGCGGCACGATCTACGCGCTGGCGATCGGCGTCTATTGCACCTCATGGACCTTCTACGGATCGGTCGGCCTCGCCTCCCGGCAGGGGCTGAACTTCCTCGGCGTCTATGTCGGCCCCATTCTGGTGTTCACGCTCGGCGTCGGGCTGGTGCGGCGGGTCGTGA
>MKVY01000029.1:27430-38091 GCA_001899525.1 Rhizobiales bacterium 65-9 | reverse complement strand
GACCGTGCCCTATATCGCCCTCCAGCTCAAAGCGATCTCCCCGTCGCTCGAAACGGTGCTCGTCGCCGTCGACGGGCGCGGCGCGGCGGGCGTGCCGCTGCTGTTCGGCGACCTCGCTTTGTTCACCGCGCTGCTGCTCGCCTTCTTCACGATTCTCTTCGGCACGCGCCATATCGACGCGACGGAGCATCAGGACGGGCTCGTGATCGCGATCGCGATGGAGTCGATCGTCAAGCTGCTCGCCTTCCTCGCGGTGGGCGTGCTCATTGTGTTCTTCACCTTCGACGGCTTCGCCGATCTTTTGGAGACCGCCAAGCCGCCTTTCGATCTCGCCAACCTCATCGGACAAACCTCGGGATGGACGGCGTGGCTGGCGATCACGCTGATCTCCGCCTGCGCCGCGCTGCTGCTGCCGCGCCAGTTCCATACGGCCGTCGTGGAGAACCGCGACCCGGCCGACGTCGATCGCGCCGCCTGGGCCTTCCCGTTCTATCTCATCGCGATCAACATCTTCGTCGTGCCGCTCGCGCTCGCCGGGATGAACCGCTTTCCGGAAGGGGCGATCGACCGCGACATGACCGTGCTCGCGCTCCCGCTCTCATCAGGCAATGGCGGCTTCGCGCTGATCGCCTTCGTCGGCGGCTTCTCCGCCGCGACCGCTATGGTGATCGTGGAATGCGTGGCGCTGGCGATCATGGTGTCGAACCATCTCGTGCTGCCGCTGTGGCTCCGGCGGCGCCTGCTCTTCGGCGGAGCCGCCGACGGCGAACCAGGCGCGCGGGCGCAAACCTCGAGCGGCGACCTCGGCAAGCTCGTGCTCATCGCGCGGCGTTTCTCCATCATCCTCATCCTGTTGCTGGGCTACGTCTATTACCGCGCAGCCGGCGAGCGCGAACTCGCCTCGATCGGCCTGACATCCTTCGCAGCGGTCGCGCAGATCGCGCCCGCTTTCATCGGCGGCCTCTTCTGGCGCCGCGCGACCGCCGCGGGGGCCACGGCCGGCCTCATCGCCGGACTGATCGTCTGGAGCTACACGCTGCTGCTGCCGAACTTCGCCGCAGATTCGGCCATCGCGGCGCTCATGCTGCACGGGCCGCTCGGCGTGGAGGCCCTGCGCCCCAACGCCATCCTGCCGTTCGGCTTCGACACGCTGACGCATGGCGTCATCCTGAGCCTGCTCATCAACGTCATCGCCTTCGTGGGCTTTTCGCTTTTACGCGCGCCGACAGCGCTTGAAGCCCTGCAAGCCAACGCTTTCGTGGGACCGAGCGCCGCGCCCGCCGTGCACGGCTTCAAGTTCCGGCGCTCGTCGATCACCGTCGGCGCGCTCCAGACCGCCATCGCGCGCTATCTCGGCGAGGAGCGCACGCAGACCGCTTTCCTGGCCTTCGCAGACGAGCGTCAGACGGCGCTGAGACTCGAGGCCGACGCCGACGCGCACATGCTTCAGTTCGGCGAGCGGCTGCTCGCGTCCGCCATCGGCTCAGCGTCCTCGCGCCTCGTGCTGTCCCTGCTGCTGCGCCGGCGCAACACGTCAGCGCAGGCCGCGATGACGCTTCTCGACGAAGCGTCCGCCGCGATCGAATACAACCGCGACATTCTCCAGCACGCGCTCGACCACACGCAGGAGGGCATCACCGTCTTCGACCGCGACATGCGCCTCCTCGCCTGGAACAGGAAGTTCGGCCTGCTCTTCGAACTGCCGCCCGACATGCTGCGCGTCGGCGTCGGCCTCGACGAGATCATCGAGTTCAACGCCGAGCGCGGCGTCTACGGCAAAGGCTTCGCGCAGGACATTTCCGCGCGGCGTATGGCCCGCTTCGTCAACGTCGCGGAATCGGACCGGCTGAAGATCTATCCGAGCGAGCAGGTGCTCGAAATCAGGTCGAGCCATCTGCCGGACGGCGGCATCGTCACGACCTACACCGACATCACCGACGGCGTTCTCGCCGAGGAAGCGCTGGCGGCCGCGAACGAATCGCTCGAGCAGCGCGTCCGCGAGCGCACCGAGGAGCTGACGCGGGTGAACACCGAACTCGAGCGCGCCAAGCGCGAGGCCGAGGAAGCGAACCGATCGAAAACCCGCTTCCTCGCAGCCGCGAGCCACGACATCCTCCAGCCGCTCAACGCGGCGCGGCTGTTCTCCACCTCGCTGGTCGAGCGCGACAACCGGACGGGCGACGCCGACCTCGCCGACAAGATCAACGCCTCGCTCGAGGCGGTCGAGGACATCATCTCGGCGCTGCTCGAAATCTCGCGCCTCGACGCCGGCGCGATGAAGGCCGAGTTGTCCGGCTTCCGGCTGGAGGAGCTGACGCGCCAGCTCGAGCGCGAATTCGCCCCGCTGGCGGAAGAGAAAGGCGTGACGCTGCGCTTCGTCCATTCGACGGCGACCGTGCGCAGCGATCGCCGCCTCGTGCGCCGGCTGCTCCAGAACCTCATCTCGAACGCGATCAAATACACGCCGGAAGGCTCGATCCTCGTCGGGTGCAGGCGCGGGCGCGGGCGCATCCGCGTCGAGGTGCGCGACACCGGGCTCGGCGTCCCGCCATCGAAACAAAAGCTGATCTTCCGCGAGTTCCAGCGGCTCGACGCCGGCGCGCGATCGGCGCGCGGGCTCGGCCTCGGGCTCTCGATCGTCGAACGCATCGGGCGCGTGCTCAACGCGCCGGTGCGCCTCCGCTCGGCGCTCGGAAAGGGATCGGCGTTCTGGTTCGATCTGCCCATGACGAAGCCGCTGCCCGCCGCCGCTCCGGCGCCTTCGCCCGCGGCGCCGCCGGTCGCGCTGCTCGCCGGCATGACGATCCTCGCCATCGACAACGAACCGTCGATCCTGGAGGGCATGAAGGCGCTGCTGGAAGGATGGGGCTGCCGCGTGGTGACGGCCGACGGCTCGCGCGCGGCGATCGCCGCCTTGCGGTCCCTGCAGGCGCAGCCGGACGCGCTGGTCGTCGACTATCACCTCGACAACGAGAACGGCATCGACGCGGCGGCGCGCCTGCGCCAGGGCCGCGACATGCCTGTCGTGATGCTGACGGCGGACCGCTCGGCCGAAGCGCGCGACGCGGCGACGGCGAAGGGGATTCACGTTCTACAAAAGCCGCTGAAGCCGGCGGCGCTGCGCGCCTTTCTCGCCCAGTGGCGGGCGACGCGCGCGGCCGCCGAATAGCGACGCGGCGCGCCGGGGCGCTACGCCGCCTTCCTCGTCGCTGCGTAACGGCCGTAGAACGTGTCGCCTTTGGCGGCCATGTCGCGCAGGAGCGGCGTCGGCTCGAACCGCGCTCCGTGTCTGGCGGCCAGCGTCTCGCACAGGGCGACGAACTTCTTCACGCCCATGAAGTCGATGTAGGAGAGAACGCCGCCGGTGAAGGGCGCGAAGCCGAAGCCGATGATCGACCCGACATCCGCCTCGCGCGGATCGACGACGATCCCCTCCTCGACGGAGCGCGCCGCCTCCAGCGCCTGCGTGACGAGGAGGCGTTGCTCAAGCTCCTTCACATCGATCGAATCCGGATCGAGCCGCGTCTCCTGAAAATCCTTCAGGCCCGGCCACAAGCGCTTCGGCCCCTTGTCAGGATAGTCGTAGAAACCCTTGCCGTTCTTGCGGCCGAGCCGGCCGTTCGTTTCGACCATGCCGACGAGCAACGTCTTCTGCGCCGGATTGATCGCCTGCGGCCCCACCTGCGCTTCCGTCGCGCGCAGAATTTTCAGGCCAAGATCGATCGCCACCTCGTCGTTGAGCGACAGAGGGCCAACCGGCATGCCGGCCATGCGCGCGGCGTTCTCGATCATCGCCGGCGGCACGCCCTCGGTCAACATCAGATGACCTTCGAGGATGTAGTTTCCGACGCAGCGGTTGGCGAAGAAGCCGCGTCCGTCATTGACGATGATCGGCGTCTTGTTGACGGCGCGCACATAGTCGAACGCCTCGGTGATCGCCCGCGGTCCCGTCTGTTTCGCGACGATGATTTCGACCAGCAGCATCTTCTCGACGGGCGAGAAGAAATGGATGCCGATGAACTGGTCGGGTTGGGCGGAATGCTCCGCCAGGCCCGTGATCGGCAGCGTCGAGGTGTTGGAGGCGAGGATGCAGTCGGGGCGGATCGCGGCGCTGATTTTTTTTATCACATCGGCCTTCACCGCCGGATCCTCGAACACGGCCTCGATGACGAGATCGACGTCGGCGAGCGCGGCGTAGTCGGCGGCGGTCTGGATGCGCGCCAGCAGAGCATCGCGGTCGGCGGCCTTGGCGCGACCCTTCATGATCTGATCCGACATCAGCTTGTGGGAATGCGCCTTGCCCTTCTCGGCCAGTTCGATCTCGCGATCGAGCAGCACGACCTCGAGCCCGGCGTTCGCCGACACATAGGCGATGCCCGCGCCCATGAAGCCGGCGCCCACGACGGCGATCTTCCTCAGTTTCTTCGGCTCGCCGGCGGGCCGACGCGCGCCCTTGTTCAGTTCGCCCATCGAGATGAAGAGCGAGCGGATCATCGCCGCCGCCTCCTTCGACCGCACGACCTTCGCGAACCAGCGCGACTCGACCTTCAGCGCGAGGTCCATCGGCAGTTGCAGGCCCTCGAAGACGGCGTGCAGAATCGCCTTGGCGGCAGGGTAATTGTCATAGGTCTCGCGGCGATAGATGGCGTTCGCGGCCGGCCAGATCTGCATGCCGGCCGGCGAGAAGACCTTGCCTGACGGCGCGCGGAACTTCGGATCGTCCCAGGGCTGCTTCGCCGGGACGCGCCCCGCGCCGATCGCCTCCTTCGCCCTGGCGACGATCTCTTCGCGCTTCGCGAGCTCATGCACGAGACCCGCCGCCTTCGCCGCCGCCGGCCTGATCTGCTCGCCCTTGAACAGCATCTGAAGCGCGTCGCCCGTCTGCATCAGGCGCGCCACGCGCTGGGTCCCGCCGCCGCCCGGAATGAGGCCGACCTTGATCTCGGGCAGGCCGACGCGCGTCTTATCGTCGTCGGCCATCACGCGGTAATGGCAGGCGAGCGACAATTCGAACGCGCCGCCCATGCAGGCGCCGGCGATCGCGACCGCGAAAGGCTTCCCGCAGGTTTCGAGCTTGCGGTAGATTCCGTTGAGCTTCGACACATTGTCGAGCACGAAGCGCGACGCCGCCTCCTCGCCCTCAGCCCCGGCGATCCGCGCCGCCTCCGGCCCGATGGCCTGCAGCATGGAGAGATCGGCGCCGCCGGAGAAACCGCTCTTGCCGGATGCGAAGACGCATCCCTTGACGGCCGCGTCGGACGCCACCTTGTCGATGATCTCGCTCAGTTCGCGCATCACGTCTTCGGTGATGACGTTCATGGAGCGGCCCGGCATGTCCCAGGTCGCGAGCGCGATCCCGTCGGCGCCGGCCTCGAAACGGAAGTTCTGGAGGTTCATGAGGATCGCCCCGATTGAACGGAAAGCCACGGATTGATGAATTTCAGATCGAGTGCGGAGAAGTCGCGCGTATTGCGCGTCGCGACTACGAGGTCATGTTCGATAGCGGTCGCCGCTATGAAGCCATCCATGACCTCAAAGCCGATTCCCTTTGACTTGGCGTGAGCGGCCAGCAAGCCCCATAACTCCGCGACGCCAATCGTCACGCCCAGGATCCTGTCACGGAAGCGATCAAGAAGACCTGATCGCAACCATTCGTCCAGGTCGCTCCTCTTCTTACCCGGAGGCAAATTGGCGATGCCCCTTCTCACCTCCGCCACAGTGATGACGGAAAGAAATAACTTATCCTCGGGCAGCTGCGACGCCCAGGCGGTCAGCCGAGCGTCGGCGTTTGGACGGCTGAGCTCGGAAACGACGTTGGTATCGAGAAGGAACTTCATAGATCAAGTTCGCGGGGAGCGCTTTTCGCGCGCTCAAGGTCCAAATCCGCAAAGCCTTCGGGAGCGGATTGGAAAAATTCGAGCAGCGTTCCCTTGCGGCGCGTCCTGCTATCCCATTCGCCGCTGCCGACGATCACCGCAGCAGGCTTGCCGTTGCGCGTGATCGTCTGCGGCCCTTCGACCGCCGCCTTGTCCAGCACCTCGGAGAAGCGAGCTTTCGCTTCGGCGACCGTCCAAGCAGCGCGCCCAATCGCAACTTCATTTTCCGCGTTCTGGCCCGAACTTGGACGCCCATTCTGACAGTTCGGGCAGAGCCGCTCATGAATGTCCGCTCCATTCGCGAGATATTCAGCGCCGCAGTCGAGGCATCGAATTTCATAAAGCTTTTGGTTTGCGTCGCCCCGCCGCCCCGTCGCGCGGACAACCTTCTGGCGATTCCGGTTGACATATCCAGCATCTGTCGTCTGCAGGGATTTGCGATGAACACTCATGGCCCAGCCTCAAAACACACGATGACTATAATAGTCATAATGGGAGCACTGTCAAATAAACCGCAGACTATATGCGCTCGATGATCGTCGCGGTGCCCATGCCCGCGCCGATGCAGAGCGTGACCAGCGCCGTCGATTTTCCCGTCCGCTCGAGTTCGTCGAGCGCCGTTCCAAGGATCATCGCGCCCGTCGCGCCGAGCGGATGGCCGAGCGCGATCGCACCGCCATTGACGTTCACCTTCGAGGAATCGATCCCGAACGCCTGCTGAAAGCGCAGCACGACGGCGGCGAAGGCCTCGTTAATCTCGATCAGGTCGATGTCGTCGAGCGTCATGCCGGAGCGTTTCAGAACCTTCCTGGTCACATCCACCGGCCCGGTGAGCATCAGCGCGAGATCGGAGCCGATATTGGCGAAGGCGCGGATTTTCGCGCGCGGCTTCTTGCCGATCGCCTCGCCCGCCTCAGCATTGCCGATGAGAACGGCGGCGGCGCCGTCGACGATGCCGGACGAGTTGCCGGCGTGATGGACATGATTGATCGATTCGACCTCCGGATGCGCTTGAATTCCGACCGCGTTGAATCCGCCCATCTCGCCCATCATCTGGAACGAAGGCTTCAGGCTTGCGAGCGACTGCATGTCCGTCGTCGGGCGCATGTGCTCGTCATGATCGAGCAGCGTGATCCCGTTCACGTCCTTCACCGGCGCGATGGAGTTCCTGAAACGACCGTCGCCCCAGGCGGCGGCCGCGCGCTGCTGGCTCTGCACCGCATAGGCGTCGACATCGTCGCGCGAGAAGCCGTATTTCGTCGCGATCAGATCGGCCGACACGCCCTGCGGCATGAAATAGCTCTTGATGGCGATCGCCGGATCGACCGGCCAGGCGCCGCCTGACGCGCCGATTCCGACGCGACTCATGGATTCGACGCCGCCCGCGACGACGAGATCATGCTGACCGGCCATGATCTGCGCGGCCGCGAAGTTCACGGCGTCGAGCCCCGACGCGCAGAAACGATTGATCTGCACGCCGGGCGCCCGCTGGCCGTAATCGGCCGTGAGCGCGGCGGCGCGCGCGATGTCGCCGCCCGCCTCGCCCACCGGATCGACGCAGCCGAGCACGACGTCGTCGACCAGCGACGTATCGAGGCCATTGCGATCCTTGATTGCGCGCAGCGCCGTCTCCGCGAGACGCAGCGTGCTCACCTCATGCAGCGAGCCGTCCGGCTTGCCGCGGCCGCGCGGCGTGCGCACGGCGTCATAGATAAACGCATCGGCCATGACGGCCTCCTTTTTTCAACCCTGCACGAGGTATTTGAACCCGCCGAAAATCATGCGCTTGCCGTCGAACGGCATCGTCGAAGGATCGTCCATGGCGAGGCGCGGATCCTTCATCACCTTCTCCAGAACCGCGTCGCGCTTCTCGCGCGATTCGTAGGTGATCCAGGCGAACACCACGACCTCGTCGTCCTTCAGATCGACGCTCTGCGGAAAGGAGGTCAGTTGTCCAGACTTCACGTCGTCCGCGATCGCCTCGACATAGTCGATCGCGCCATATTCACGCCAGACCTTCGCGGCTGTTTCCGCCATCTTGCGATAAGCATCGATCTTGTCCTTCGGAACAGGAACGACGAATCCGTCAACATAATTCGCTGTCATCTCTGTTCTCCTTCACGGGGTTACAGGGTGCGAGCGATCAGAACCTTCATGATTTCGTTTGTTCCGCCATAGATACGCTGAATCCGCGCGTCGCGATACATGCGCGAGATCGGATATTCCTCCATATAGCCGTAGCCGCCGAACAATTGCAGGCAGCGATCGACGATCTTGTTCTGGAGATCGCTCGTCCAGTATTTCGCCATCGAGGCGGTCGCAGTGTCGAGCCTGCCTTCGATCAGCCGGCTGACGCAGTCATTGTAGAACACCTTCGCGATCGTCGCCTCGGTCTTGCATTCCGCCAGCGTGAATTGCGTATTCTGGAAATCGAGGATCGGTTTCCCGAACGCCTTGCGCTGCTTCACATAGTCGATCGTCAGGCGCAGGGCGCGCTCGATCATGGCCACGGCGCCGCCGGCTATGGTGAGCCGTTCCTGCGGCAGCTCCTGCATCATCTGGTAGAAGCCCCTGCCGGTCTCGGCGCCGAGCAGCGCCTCAGCCGGCAGTTTCACATCATCGAAGAAAAGCTCGGAGGTGTCGGCCGCGTCGATGCCAAGCTTCTTGAGTTTGCGGCCGCGCCGGAAGCCTTCCGCCTTGTCCGTTTCCACCACGAAAAGCGAAATGCCTTTCGCGCCGGCGCCGGGCTGCGTCTGCGCGGCGACGACGACCAGATTCGCGTGCTGTCCGTTGGTGATGAAGGTCTTCGCCCCGTTGAGCGTCCAGCCATTGCCGGATCTCTCGGCGCGCGTCGTGATCGCCTGGAGATCAGATCCCGTTCCGGGCTCGGTCATCGCGAGCGCGGCGACGAATTCGCCCGTCGCCATTTTCGGCAGCCAGGCCTTTTTCTGCTCTTCGGTCCCGTGATGCAGAAGATAAGGCGCGACGATCGTCGCATGAATCGGCCAGCCCCAGAAATCGAGCCCCGCCAGCCCAATCTCGCGCAGGATCACGGCCTCATGCGCGAACGTCCCGCCCGATCCGCCATACTCCTCCGGCATCGAGGCCGTGAGCAGACCCGCCTCCCCCGCCCTGCTCCACATCCCGCGCGGCATGACGCCGTCGTCGGACCATTGATCGATATGGGGGGAAAACTCGCTGGCGAAGAATTTGCGCGCATGGTCCTCGAGCATCACATGCTCCTCGGACATCCAGGCGGGAGACGGAACCTGCAGCGCGTCGTCCATTCTTTCGTTCCCCCTCGTCGCTTTTCCGGGTGCGGCGCAGCGCGAAACGGCGCGCTGCCGATCCGGATTTCTTGCAATCGAACGTCCGCCCCGCAGACGTTTCCGCGCCGGCGGGCTGAAGCTAGAACTGCTCCGCCGAAAGCGCCATCGTCGTCTCCGCGCCTGCCGAAAGCGCGGCCAGATGCGCCGCCGTCGCCGGCAGCATGCGCTCCGTGAAGAAGCGGCCGGTGACGAGCTTGGCGTTCATCCTGTCATCGGCCCCGGCCTTGAGCCTGTCGTTCGCGGCGCGCGCGATCTTCGCCCACATATAGCCGAGCACGACGAGGCCCATGAGGTGCATATAATCCGTCGCGGCGGCGCCGGCGTTGTCGGGATTCTTCAGGCCGTTCTGCATCAGCCACATCGAGGCCTGCTGGAGATGGCCGAGAGACGCCTGCAGCGGCGCGACGAAGGGTTTCATCGCCTCGTCCGCCGCCTGCTCCTTCAGAAACGCGCCGACCTCGTTCATGAAGGTCATCAGCGCGCGCCCGCCGTCGCGCGGCAGCTTGCGGCCAACGAGATCCATCGCCTGCACGCCGTTGGCGCCTTCGTAAATCATCGCGATGCGGGCGTCGCGCACGAACTGCGACATGCCCGTCTCCTCGATATAGCCGTGGCCGCCGAACATCTGCTGCGCCTTGACG
This sequence comes from Rhizobiales bacterium 65-9, assembly GCA_001899525.1. Taxonomy (GTDB): domain Bacteria; phylum Pseudomonadota; class Alphaproteobacteria; order Rhizobiales; family Beijerinckiaceae; genus Terrirubrum. The sequence continues at coordinate 28,245 of MKVY01000029.1, read as the reverse complement.
GCGTTCTCGAAACCCTTGTCGGTGAGAACGCCCTTCAGCACCGGCGTCATCAGCCCCAAATAATCTTCCGCCGTCTGGCGCTGTTTCGCATCGCCGGAACGGTGGGCGACGTCTGCCTGCAGCGCCGTCCAGATCATGAAGGCGCGCGCCGCTTCGTTGAAGGCGCGGATCGACATCAGCGTGCGCCGCACGTCAGGGTGCACGATGATCGGATCGGCCGCGCCTGACGGATTCTTCGGGCCGGTCAGCGAACGGCCCTGCAGGCGCTCCTTCGCGTAGGCGGCCGCGTTCTGATACGCGACCTCGGCAAGTCCCAGACCCTGAATCCCGACGCCGAGCCGCGCCTCGTTCATCATCACGAACATGGCGTTGAGGCCGCGATTCTCCTCGCCAATCAGCCAGCCTGTCGCGCCGTCATAATTCATGACGCAGGTCGCGTTGCCGTGAATGCCCATCTTGTGCTCGATCGAGCCGCAGGACAGCGTGTTGCGCGCGCCGAGCGAACCGTCGGGATTGACGAGGAATTTCGGCGCGATGAACAGCGAGATGCCTTTCGTGCCCATCGGCGCGCCCTCGATGCGCGCCAGCACCAGATGGACGATGTTGTCCGACAGATCGTGCTCGCCGGCCGAGATGAAAATCTTCGTCCCGGTGATCGCGTAGCTGCCGTCTCCGTTCGGAACAGCCTTCGTTTTCAGGAGGCCGAGATCGGTGCCGCAATGGGCCTCCGTGAGATTCATCGTGCCGGTCCATGTCCCGGCGATCATGTTCGGCAGATAAGTTTTCTTCTGCGCCTCGTCGCCATGCGTGTTGAT
>MKVY01000029.1:26868-27386 GCA_001899525.1 Rhizobiales bacterium 65-9 | reverse complement strand
TGACCGCCATACTCCGCCGGCGCCGAGAGGCCGCCCCAGCCGCCCTCGCAATATTGTCTGTAGGCGTCCTTGAATCCCTTCGGCGTCTTCACCGAACCGTCGTCGGCGCGCGCGCAGCCTTCGCGATCCCCGATGATGTTGAGCGGCGCGAGAACCTCCTCGCACAGCTTGCCGCCCTCGGAGAGTACGGCTTCGATCACGTCCGGCGAGGCGTCGGCGAAGCCCGGCAGGTTGCCGTAGCGGGCGAGCTGGAAGACGTCGTTGATGAGAAAGAGATGGTCGTCGACAGGAGCCTTGTAGGTCGGCATGGGCGTGGTCCGTCGCTCGGCGGAAAGCCGCGCCCGGCGAGCCGCCCGAGCCCGTTCCGCAAGATGGTTTACATATAAACCATCTCCCTCGGCCTGCGCAAGGGCGGGCTGCGGCGGACGCCGTTCGCGCAAAGAAAAAGCCCCGGCGCAGGGCCGGGGCTTTTCCTTGCGTTTGCGGCCGCTTCAGGCTTTCGTGAGCTTCGCCTCGAG
>MKVY01000029.1:0-26858 GCA_001899525.1 Rhizobiales bacterium 65-9 | reverse complement strand
ACATCTGCTCGCGGCTCATGCCGAGTTCGCCGCGCTCGTTCGCGGCGAGCATGGCGCGGATCTGCGTGAGGGTGAATCCGAGCTGCTTCCCCTTGAGGATCAGCGCCAGACGCCCCTTGTCGGCCGCGCTGTAGAAGCGCGCCATGCCCTCGCGACGGGGCTGAAGCAGACCGCGATGCTCATAAAACCGCAAGGTGCGGAGGGTGACGCCGAATTCACGGGCGACGTCGCCAATGGTGGATTCGTTTTCGTGGGCGACGGCGGAATCATTTGGCGTGATGTCCGGCGCCGCCTGCAACAGGCGTGCGCTCATTCCAGGCTCCTGATGATCGAGTTTCAAGATGCAACCGCCTCCCGGCCATGCTCGGCGAGGCGGGCGCCGAACGATTCGTCGGCTATCATGAATCAGATGTGGGGCTTCGATGACCGTTCGGGAAGTAAGCTGCGGCAACGCGTCATCACGTTACGGTAATATGACGAGGCTTTTTGAACGCGGTTCACGGCAATTTTTCCGTGATCGCAAATAGTTAACGCTTCTGCCGAGAAAGGCGGGCGCCGGGCCTCCAAAAAGGTTTCCACATTCTTACCGAGTTTAACGATCCGTTTACCCTGATTGCCGAAAAGTGCATCCGGGCCGCCGCGGACGCGATTTCCGTCAATTCTCCGGCAAGGAATAAGCGGGCCGGCGGTCCCCGGCGTCTTCAAGACGCCCGGCCGACAAGCGCGGTTCAAGCGGCGGACGCGACCATGAGCACGATTTCTCGCAACCGGACCCGTGACGGCGAAACCGCCGGCCGTCAGGCCACGCTGACGCTCGGCGAATGGCTCGACGCGATGCGCGGCGAGGATGACGGCGCGTTCCGGCGCGATCGCGGCGCGCGGCTGGATTCGACCGCGCGCCTCGCCGAAGACGCCGGCGACAATCAGGTTCTGAAAGCCGCCCTCGCCGAACTGGACGCGCGCGAGAAGCGCATGGAGCGACGCGCCGACGACATGCTGGAGGCGGTCGAACGCTGGATGAGCGCCAACGCCGCCTCTGGCGGGCGCAACGCGCCGCAGGACGAGGCCCGGCCGGGGCGCTTCGACGCCGCCCTCGATCAGATCGAACGGCGGCTCGCCGACATCTCCGGCCGCATCGAGGAGCGCCTCACGACGCCGTCGCAAGCTTCCAGCGGGGTGGCCGAGCTCGACGCGCGGCTCGCCGACATCGCCCGCCGTATCGACGAGGCGCAGGCGGCCCGGCGCAGCGATCCGCAGGAGCAGGACAGGCTCGCCCGCCTCGAAACCCATCTCGAAGGGCTGACGAAGCGGCTGGAGGCCCGGCCTCCGGAAGCGCAGGCGGCGATGAACGGCCCGCGCCGGCGCATCAAGCCCGACGCGGCGGCGGCCGCCGCCGAAATCCGCGCCCATCAGATGCAGCTCGACCAGCCCGCGCCGCGCGCCGACGCCGATCTCGGCGACAAGCTGGCCGCGATCGCCGACCGGCTGGAGACGGCCCAGACCCGCGCCATCGAGGCGATCGCTCCGGCGGTCGGCGGCATGCGCTCCGATCTCGCCGCCCTGGCGGACCGGCTGGCCCAGCCGGCCGCCGCGCCCGATCTCTCCCCTCTCCGGGAACAGTTCGATTCCCTCAGGAGAGCGCTCGCGACATCGGCCGACCGCTCCTCCATCGAAACGCTGCGCGGCGAGATCGCCTCGCTCGCCCGCCGCATGGAGCAGGCGCACCCGGCCGTCGACATCGCGCCGATCCAGGAGCAGATCGCCTCGCTGGCCAAACGGCTGGCGAGCGTCGGCGCGGCGTCCGAGATCGCGCCCCTGCGCCAGCAGATCGCGGCCCTCGCCAAACAGTTCGAGGCGGCGCAATCGACGAGCCGCGCCCAGGACGACCTGGCGGCCCTGCAGAACGCCGTCATCAGCGCGGTGCGCGAGCGCGAGACGCTGGATACGAGCCGCCTGCTCGGCGGACTCGAAACCCGCATCGGCGCCGCGAGCGACCGCATCTCCGGCGACGTGCGCCGCCAGATGCAGGATGCGATCGTCGAATTGCGGCAGGCGCTCAAGGAGCGGGCGCATGAGCAATCCGAGCCGATCGCCGACGCGGTGCGCGGCCTCAGCGACCGATTCGACGCCGCCTACGCCCGCCGCGACGACGGCACGATGCTCGTCCGCATCGAATCCCAGCTCGCCTCCCTCGCGACACGGTTCGACCGGCTCCACGAAGAGCCGGCCGCGACGATGGACAACAGCCAGCTCCGCCTCCTCGCCGGCGAAATCCACAGGATGGCGCAGGAGCTCGGCCCGACACCCGCCGTCGCCAAGCTCGAAAGCCAGATCCAGGCGCTCGACGCCAAGCTCGACGACGTTCGCAACCGGCCGCTCGCGGTCAGCGGAAAGAAAGCCGCCGCCGACCTGTCCGGCATCGAAACGCTGATCCGCGCGCTGACCGACAAGATGGAGGCGGCGCGCGAGGAGCAGACCGGCGCCGAGCAGCTCGGAGAGCTCCAGCGGCAAATTCGCGCCGTCGCCGAGAAGCTGGACGATTCCAGCGGCGCGCAGTCGCTGTCGGCCATCGAACGCTCGGTCTCGGATCTTTTCGCGCAGATCGATTCGCTGCGCCATGATCGCGACGCCGCCGCGGAGAGCGTCGCCCGCCGCGCCGCCGAAGCGGCGGCCCGCGAGGTTGCGGACGATGTGGCGCGCCGCGCAGCCGACCCCCGGATCGAGACGCTCGCCGACGATATGAGCGCGCTGCGGCGGACGAGCGACCTCGTCGACCGCAAGACGCACGAAACGCTCGAAGCCATTCACACCGCGCTCGAACGGATCGTCGATCGCATCAGCGTGATGGAGAACGAGCCCGCCAGGACCGCGGACGCGCGCCCGTCGCCGCCGCCAGCCGAAGCCGCCTCCCCTGCCGAAGCCGCGCCGGCCCCGGCGGCCGCGCCCATAGCGGCCCCGCAGCGGGCGCCGGAGCCGGCCCCGGTCCGGGCCGACGAGGGATTGTCCACGGTCCGGCTCACGGGCCGCCGCCAGGCGGCCAGCGCGGCGGCCGAGCCCGCTGAAGCCGCCAAACCGCGATTCTCGCTGAAGCTGCCCTTCCTGTCGCGGAGCAAAACAACGCCCGACGCCGAGGGCCGGACGCCGGCCGTCAAGCCTGACGCTCCGGACAGCGCCGCCCTCGATGCGGACGCGCCGCTCGAGCCGGGCTCGGGCCGTCCGGCCAAGACCGCGCCGGATTCGGCCAGCGCGCTGCGCAACCAGCTCGTCGCCGCGGCGCGGCGCGCCTCGCAGATCGCGACCGAGGAATCCGCCGCCGGCCGGGCGCCCAAACCAGCCGCGGAGGCGGCGGCGACGGGCGAAGGCGGCAAGGCGAAATCCCTGCTCGAAGCGCAGAAGAAACCCATCCTGATCGGCCTCGCCGCCCTCGTGCTGGCGGTCGTCGCGTTCGGCGCGCTCAACCGGCCGCACACCGCGCCGGCCTCGCCGGTCGAGGAAAAGGTCACGGCGATCGTGCCCTCGCCGTCCGCGAGCGAGGCGCCAGACGCGGCTCCCGTCGCGCCGACCATGGCGAACGCGCCGACGGAGACGGCGCCGGAGGGGCAGAAGAACGAGACCGCGGCCATCGTCCCGCCGTCGCCGGACCCTGCGGTCGTCGGATCGATTCCGCCCGCCCAGGAGCTTGCGCCGGCGACCGGCGCCCGGACGCCGATCGACCTCGCGGACCTGCCGGCGGCCATCGCAGGCCAGACGCTGCGCTCGGCGGCGCTGAGCGGCGATCCGGCCGCCGCCTACGAAGTGGGCTCGCGCCTGTTCGACGGACGCGGCGTCTCGCGCGATCCGCGGCTGGCGCTGAAATGGTTCGAGCGCGCGGCGAACGAAGGGCTGGCGCCGGCGCAGTTCCGGGTCGGCAACATGTATGAGAAGGGCGTCGGCGCGACCCGCGACCTCAAGCTCGCGCGGCAATGGTATCAGCGCGCCGCCGACAAGGGCAACGCGAAGGCGCTGCACAATCTCGGCGTGCTGATCGCGGAAGGCGGCGACGGGAAGCCCGACTACGCCGCCGCCGCCGGCTATTTCACCAAAGCCGCGCAACTCGGCGTCCGCGACAGCCAGTACAACATCGCCATCCTTCTGGCGCGCGGCCTCGGCGTGGGGCAATCGATGACCGACGCCTATATGTGGCTCTCCGTCGCCGCCCAGCAGGGCGACGACGAGGCCGCGCGGAAGCGCGACGAGATCGGCCAGCGGCTTTCGCCGGCCGAGCTCGCCACGGCGAAAAGCGCCGCGCAGCAGTTCAAACCGGCGCCGAGCGACCGCTTCGCCAACGACGTCGCGGCGCCGGAAAAAGGCTGGGACGCGCCGACGAACGCCGCGGCTCCCGCCCGCAAGCCGAAGGCCGACGGCGGCCGAAGCTGACTCAAGCGTCGCCGCAGCGTCGATCCGGCAACGGTCAGACGAAATTAAGCGCCCGGACATGGTTCTGATTGACGCGCGCGCCGCGCTGGGCTTCACCCGAAAGAGCGCGTCGGACGAGGGCGTTTTCCGACGCCGCTGAAACCCGTTTGTTCGCGAAGTCTCGCGAAGGCGCCGCCGCTTTCTCCGACTTCGCTCTCAGGCGCGCGGCGACGCGGCCCGCGAGGATCGGAAGGCGCGTTGGAAATCTATCTGCCGATCGCCGAAATGCCCATCAACATGTTCACGATCCTGGGCATGTCCGCCGCGGTCGGGTTCATTTCAGGCATGTTCGGCGTCGGCGGCGGCTTTCTGATGACGCCGTTCCTGATCTTCACCGGCGTTCCGCCGGCGATCGCCGTGGCGTCCGTCTCAGCCCAGATCGCCGGATCGTCCATGACGGGGCTCATCAGCTACTGGCGCAGGAACGCGGTGGACGCGCGCCTCGGCCTGGTGCTGATCGGCGGCGGCGCGGTCGGCACATGGCTCGGCATCCTGTTCTTCAACCAGATGCGGCGCCTCGGCCATCTCGAGCTCGTCATCGTGCTGTCCTATGTCGCGCTGTTCAGCGTCATCGGCGGACTGATGCTGCTCGAAAGCCTGCGCGCTGTCCTGCACGCGCAAAAGGCGCGCCCGGCCACGGCGCCGAAGCGCGAGCGGCCGTGGTATTTCGAATTGCCCCTGCGCATGATCTTCCACCGCTCGCGCATGGCGGCGAGCGTGCTGCCGATCGCGGCGCTGGCGATCGGGGTCTCTTTCGCGGGCGCCGTGCTCGGCATCGGCGGCGGCTTCATCATCGTGCCCGCGCTCATCTATCTTTTCCATGTGCCGACCTCGGTGGTGATCGGCACCTCGCTGATGCAGATCCTGTTCACGATGATCGTCGCGACGGTCCTGCATTCCGTCACCAACCAGTCCGTCGACATGGTGCTGGCGCTGCTGCTCATCATCGGCGGCGTGATCGGCGCGCAATTCGGGGCGCGGGCCGGGCAGAACCTGCGCGCGGAGGTGTTCCGGCTCCTGCTCGCGATCATGGTGCTCGGCGTCGGGCTGCGCTTCGCCAGCGAAATCATCGTGCGGCCGAATGACCTCTTCTCCGTGCGGGTGGAGCAGAGGGCGCGATGAAAAGGCTCGCCGCCCTTCTGATCGCAGCGCTGATCCTGCCGCAGGGCGCGCGCGCGGAATCGCTGCTGGTCTCCCTCTCGAGCCACCGCGTGCTGATCGAATCGAACTATACCGGCGCCCAGCTCGCCGCTTTCGCCGTGGTGGAGCGGGACGCGCGCAGCGTGGCGCGCATCAACGGCTATGACCTCGTCATCACGATCAGGGGGCCGCGCGAGGACGTGGTGGTGCAGGAAAAGCGCCGCGTGTTCGGGCTGTGGGTCAACCAGCGGCAGCGCTTCCTCGCGGGGGTGCCGGGCTATCTCTCCGTGCTGACCTCGCGGCCGCTGCAGGACATCATCGAGCCCGACCGCGCGCAGCGCCTCAATCTCGGCCTGCTGCCGGTCGTCACCGCGACGCAGCCGCGGGACAACGATACGGCCCGCGACGCGGAGTTCCGCGCGGCGCTGGTGCGGCTGCGCTACGAATCGGGGCTCTACGGCGAAAAGGAGCGCGGCGTTTCGCTGCTGACCGCCAACGTGTTCCAGGCCCAGATCGCGCTGCCGGCGACCGCCCCGGTGGGCAATTACGAAGTCGACATCATGCTGCTCGCCGACAGCGTGCCGCTGGCGCGCCAGACCACCAATTTCGAGCTGGTCAAATCCGGCTTCGAGCAGCTGATCGCCGACGCCGCGCGGCAGCATCCCTGGATCTATGGCGTCGCCGCGGCCGCTCTCTCGATCGTCCTCGGCTGGCTCTCGAGCGTCGCCTTCAGAAAGGATTGAGACGGCGTTCCGAAAGGCTCGCCGCGTCCGCGCGCAAAGGCGGCGAATCGCCTGTCAGCGACGCAGCGCCGCGGCGGGAAAGCTGAACAGGCCGCCATCGCCCATCACATGGGCGATGAGCGAGGCGTGATCGAACAGGCCGCGGAACGCGTGGTGAAACAGATCGAGCCCGCCCGAATAGGCCCCAAGCGCCGGCATCACCAGCGAGCGGCCATCCATCGCGAAGCAGCGCCGCCGCACGCCGCGCGCGCCGCCGCGCACCACGACGCAAGGGTGGAGATGGCCGGCGATCTGCGGACGGGCGTCGCGCAGCGACGGCTCATGCCGCAGCGCGACGGCGCCGAGGACCGTTTCCGCAGCCGCGTCTCCCGAAAGCCCGGGCGGCGGCGACGGATCGTGGTTGCCGGCGATCCACAGCCAGTCGCGCCCCGCCTGCAGGGCCGAGAGCGCCGACAGGTCGCGCGCCGAGAGACGCGCGGCGCCGCCCACGTCATGAAAGCTGTCGCCGAGCGCGATCACCCGGCGCGGCGACCAGCGCGCGATCATCGCCGTCAGCGTCGCCAGCGTCGCGCTGGTGTCATAGGGGGGAATGAGAGATCCGCGCCGCGCGAAGGAGGACCCCTTCTCGAGATGAAGATCGGAGACGATCAGCGCGCGCTCGGATTCGACCCACAGGCCGCCGAGCGCGTCGACCGCGAGTTCAAGTCCGCCGAAGGACAGACGGCGGGCGGCGCGATCGCCGGATTCCTTCAAGAGCGCGCTCACTCCGTCGCTTCCCGCCACAATTGCTCCTCGGCCTCGGCGAGGATCGCGTCGGCCGATTCGCCATAGACCGCTTCGCGCCCGATCTCCAGCATCACCGAGACGCCGAGCGGCGACACGCGCTCCAGCGGCCGGTGCACGATGTGATTTTTGATGCGCGCGAGCGTGACCGCGAGGCGCCTGACATCGAGAAGACCGGTCGCCGCATCGGCGCGCGCGGCCCGCAACAGAATATGGTCAGGCTCATGGCGGCGCAGCACGTCATAGACGAGATCGGTCGAGATCGTGACCTGGCGCCCGGTCTTCTCCCGCCCGGGAAAACGCCGCTCGATCAGGCCGGCGATGATGGCGCAGTTGCGGAAGGTCCGCTTCATCAACGCCGATTCGGCCAGCCAGTCCTCCAGATCGTCGCCCAGCATGTCCTCGGAGAACAGGTCGCCCAGCGACAACCGCTTCTGCGCGATGGCGAGCGACAGATCCGACACGCCCCACACCGACAGGCCATAATCATTGCAGACGAATCCGAGCGGCTTCAGGCGCAGCCGTTCGAGGCGGCGCGTGAGCAGCATGCCGAGCGTCTGATGCGCGAGCCGCCCCTCGAACGGAAAGCAGGCCATGTAGAAGCGGCCGCCGCGCGGAAAGGTCTCGACCAGCATCTCCGACGGTTTCGGCAGCACGGATTTCATCTTCTGCAGCTTCAGCCACTGCCGCACCTCGGGCGGCAGTTTCGTCCATTGCGAGGGATCGGCGAGCATGGCGCGCACGCGCGCGGCGAGAAAGGTCGAGAGCGGAAATTTGCCGCCGGCGTAGGACGGCACTTTCGGATCGGTTCCCGGCCTGGCGCGCGTGACGATGACCTCGTTCTCCTGAAGCCCTTCGAGGCGCAGCACCTGCCCGGCGAAGACGAAGGTGTCGCCCGGCGTCATGGTCTCGGCGAAATACTCCTCGATCTCGCCGAGCACGCGGCCGCCCATGGCGATGCGGCCGCCGGGCGATCCCGGCGCCCGCGCCCGCAGCCGGCCCAAGCGCACCTTCAGCATCGCCGCCTCGACGATGGTTCCGACATTCATGCGGTATTGCTGCGCGACGCGCGGATTGGCGACGCGCCACAGCCCCTGCGCGTCGCGCCTGATCTTGGCGAAGCGATCATAGGATTTCAGGGCATAGCCGCCGGTCGCGACGAAGGCGACGATGCGGTCGAAATCGGCGCGCGCCAGCGACGCATAGGGCAACGCGCTCCGCACCTCTTCAAACAGCGCGTCAGCGTCGAACGGATCGCCGCAGGCGACGCCCAGCACATGCTGCGCCAGCACATCGAACGCGCCCGGCGCAATGTCAGGCGTGTCCTGCGCGGCTTCGGCGACAGCGTCGAGCGCGGCGCGGCATTCGAGGCTCTCGAACCTGTTGGAAGGCGCGAGCAGCGCGAGGGACGGCTCGTCCATGCGATGGTTGGAGCGGCCGACGCGCTGCATCAGCCGGCTCGCGCCCTTCGGCGCGCCGATATTGATGACGAGATCGACATCGCCCCAGTCGATGCCGAGATCGAGCGTCGAGGTGCAGACCACGGCGCGCAGCCTGCCCGCGCTCATGGCGGCCTCGACCTTGCGCCGCTGCGCCACGTCGAGCGAGCCGTGGTGCAGCGCGATCGGCAGCGTGTCCTCGTTCAAGCTCCACAATTCCTGGAACATGAATTCGGCCTGCATGCGCGTGTTGACGAAAATCAGCGTCGTCCTGTGCGCCTTGATGGCCGCATAGATTTCATTGATCGCATGCGCGGAGGTGTGGCCGGCGAGCGGCAAAGCGCGCTTCGTCTCCAGCACGCCGATGCGCGCCCGCGCGCCGCCCTTGACGGTGACGAGATCGGCCATCGGCGTCGCCGCGCCGCTTCCGGCCAGCCAGCGCCTGAGCTGGTCCGGCTCGCGCACCGTCGCGGACAATCCGACGAAGGTCGCCTCCGGCGCCAGCGCGCGCAGGCGCGCGAGGCCGAGCGCCAGAAGATCGCCGCGCTTCGACGTCACCATCGCATGCAATTCATCGACGATGATCCGCCGCAGCGAACCGAACATGACGCCGGCGTCGCGATGGGACAGGAGCAGCGCGATCTGCTCCGGCGTGGTGAGAAGAATGTCGGGCGGATCGCGCCGCTGGCGCTGACGCTTCGCCGCGCTCGTGTCGCCGGTGCGCGTCTCGATCCTGACCTTCAGCGCCATCTCCGCCGCCGGCGCGCCGAGATTGCGGGCGACGTCGACGGCGAGCGCCTTCAAGGGGGAGACATACAGCGTATGCAGCGGCGAGGCGGCGTCGGCGCGCCGGCGGCCGACGATCTCGATGAGGCTCGGCAGGAAGCCGGCCAACGTCTTGCCGGCGCCGGTCGGCGCGATGAGGAGCGCGGAGCGGCCGGCGCGCGCCTTCTCGATCAAAGCGAGCTGATGCGGCCTCGGCTCCCAGCCGCGGCTGGCGAACCACTCGCGAAACAGCGGAGGCAGCAGATCGTCCGGGGCGGGCCTGTCGAGCATCGCCAGAACATTAGCGGAACGATAGCGGCGGGGAAAAGGCCGCGCCGCGCGAAAGCGCTACAGCATCTTCTGCATCAGCCTGAGATCGAGCCAGCGATCGAACTTCCAGCCGATCTGGCGCAGCAGCCCGCAATCGACGAAGCCGAGCGCGGCGTGGAGCGCCACCGACGCGTCATTGGGCAGCCCGATGCCGGCGACCATCACATGCCGGCCCTCGCTCTGCGCGCGGGCGATGAGATCGCTCATCAAGGCGCGGGCGACTCCCCGGCGGCGCCGGTCCTCGCGCACATAGATCGAGTTCTCGACGGTCCTCCCATAGCCCGCGCCGAACCGGAAAGCGCCGTAGCCGCCATAGCCGAGCACCTCGTCGCCATCGGCCGCGACGATGACGGGATAGCCGTTTTTTCTCCGATCGTGGAGCCAGGCCGCGCGGTCGGCGAGCGTTTCCGTCTCATACCGCCAGAGGGCGAAGCCATACGCGATATGATGGTTGTGGATCGCGAGAATCTGCGGGAGATCGGCCTCCTCCGCGTCGCGGACGACACAGCCTCCGGTCATCGCGCGCGCTCCGGCCGCAGATCCTTGTAGAACAGGCGGGTGGCGCACAGCGCCCCGTCCGGCATGAGCGCGTAGTTCGGGATGACGCCGACCGGCGTCCACCCCCCGCGCAGATAGAGCCGGTCGCCGCCCATCTCCGGCACGGTGTCGAGCACCATCAGCCAGCGGCCTTGCGCCCGCGCGGCGTTTTCGGCCGCGCGCAGCAGGGCGAGGCCAAGCCCCCTGTTTCGCGCGCGGCGATGGACGAGCATCTTGGCGAGTTCGGCGCGGTGCGGCTGGTTGGGCGTGCGCACGAAGACGGCCTGCGCGGTTCCGTCGATGCGGCCGTCCCTCTCCGCGACGATGATGGCGCGGCCGCCCGCATCCGCGTCGGCGACGGCGTCGCGCCAGAACGCCAGCGCCTCGTCGCGGCTCATGTCGCCCATGAACGACACCGATGCGCCGCCGCGCACGCAGTCGAGCAGGACATCGGTCAGTTCCTCCACGCGCGCAGCCGCTTCTCTTGCGTTCATTGCGCGAATGATCGCCTCGCTCATTCGCCGCCCCTCGCCTTGCGCGGCGCCGATTCCGTCACGAGCGCGTAGCGCGCGGGCGACGCGCCGGGATTGTGGAAGGCGAGCGGCGCATCGAGGCGCATGTGCAGGCAGTCGCCAACCGTCAGCGCATGCCTCTCGTCCTGCACGGAAACCACAAGCGAACCCTCCAGCAGCCAGACGAAGCGCGCCAGCGGCGTCGGATAGCCCTGCTCGAACAGGACGCGGGCGCCGGGCGGCAGCTCGACCTCGACCAGCTCCATCGGCGCGCCGAAGCCGCGCGGCGACACGTTCCGGCGCACATAGCCCGTCTCGGGATCGCGCCAGACGGCCTGTTCGCCGCGGCGGCTGAGGGGCGCGGTCGCCACGTCCGACTCGAACATCGCCGAGAAGTTGAGCCCGAGCCCGTTGGCGAGCTTGGCGAGGACCGGCGCGGTCGGGTTCGCCTCGCCGCGCTCGATCTTGGAGATCATGGCGCGGCTGACGCCGGTTTCGGCGGCGAGGCCGTCGAGCGTCATCTCACGCTCGAGCCGGCGGCTGCGGACGCGCTCGGCGATGCGGCGGTTGAGGGTCGGGATGTCGCGCGTCTCCATGATGGAAGACTATTTTCTCGTATAATGGAGTCAAGCGATTAAACCGCTTTCGCCGCGTCCGTCCGTCATGCGGCTTCGGCGCGGCGCGTTCGTCTTTGATTCACCACGCTTGGCGGCGCCCGGCGCCGCTGCTATGGCCGCGCCCATGACCACCCACCCGATCGACAATATCCGCAACTTCTCGATCGTTGCGCATATCGACCACGGCAAATCGACCCTCGCCGACCGGCTGATCCAGTTCACCGGCGCGCTGAGCGACCGCGAGATGACGGAGCAGGTGCTCGACAACATGGACATCGAGCGCGAGCGCGGCATCACCATCAAGGCCCAGACCGTGCGCCTGACCTACAAGGCCAGAGACGGCAAGACCTACATCCTCAACCTCATCGACACGCCCGGCCATGTCGACTTCGCCTACGAGGTCTCGCGCTCGCTCGCGGCCTGCGAGGGCTCGCTGCTCGTCGTCGACGCGTCGCAGGGCGTGGAGGCGCAGACGCTCGCCAACGTCTATCACGCGCTCGACGCCGGGCATGAGATCGTGCCGGTTCTCAACAAGGTCGACCTTCCCGCCGCCGAACCGGACCGCGTGAAGGAGCAGATCGAGGAGGTGATCGGCCTCGACGCGTCGGACGCGGTGCCGATCTCGGCCAAGACCGGGCTCAACATCGACCTCGTGCTCGAAGCGATCGTGCATCGCCTGCCGCCGCCGAAGGGCGACCCGGACGCGCCGCTCAAGGCGCTGCTGGTCGACTCGTGGTATGACGCCTATCTCGGCGTGGTCGTGCTCGTGCGCATCATCGACGGCTCGCTGAAGAAGGCGAGCGCGATCACCATGATGGGAACCGGCGCGAACTATGTCGTCGACCGCATCGGCGTGTTCTCGCCGAAGATGACCGACGTCGAATCGCTCAAGCCCGGCGAGATCGGTTTCATCACGGCGCAGATCAAGCAGGTGGCCGACACGCGCGTCGGCGACACGATCACCGAGACGCGCCGCCGCACGGCGCAGGCGCTGCCGGGCTTCAAGCCGGCGCAGCCCGTCGTGTTCTGCGGGCTCTTTCCCGTGGACGCGGCGCAGTTCGAGGATCTGCGCGCGGCGATGGGCAAGCTGCGCCTCAACGATGCGAGCTTCTCGTTCGAGATGGAAAGCTCGGCCGCGCTCGGCTTCGGCTTCCGCTGCGGCTTCCTCGGCCTGCTGCATCTGGAGATCATCCAGGAGCGCCTGAGCCGCGAATTCAATCTCGACCTGATCGCGACCGCGCCCTCGGTGATCTACAAGATCAACATGCGCGCCGGCGAGACGATCGAGCTGCACAACCCGGCCGACATGCCCGACGTGATGAAGATCGAGACGATCGAGGAGCCGTGGATTCGCGCCACGATCCTGACGCCTGACGATTATCTCGGCGCGGTGCTGAAGCTGTGCGAGGAGCGGCGCGGCTCGCAGGTCGATCTCGGCTATATCGGCTCGCGCGCCAAGGTCGTCTATGACCTGCCGCTCAACGAGGTCGTGTTCGACTTCTACGACCGGCTGAAATCCATCTCGAAAGGCTACGCCTCGTTCGACTACAACCTCACCGACTATCGCGAGGGCGACCTCGTGAAGCTGTCGATGCTGGTCAATGGCGAGCCGGTCGACGCGCTCTCCATGCTGGTGCACCGCACGCGCGCGGAGCAGCGCGGCCGCGCCATGTGCGAGAAGCTGAAAGACCTCATTCCGCCGCACCTGTTCGTCATCCCGATCCAGGCCGCGATCGGCGGCAAGATCATCGCGCGCGAGACGGTGCGCGCGCTGCGCAAGGACGTGACGGCCAAGTGCTACGGCGGCGACGCCTCGCGCAAGCGCAAGCTTCTCGACAAGCAGAAAGAGGGCAAGAAGCGCATGCGGCAGTTCGGCAAGGTCGAAATCCCGCAGGAGGCGTTCATCGCGGCGCTGAAGATGGACGGATGAGCGCGCCACCGAGCGAGACTTTCGGAAATAAAACCTCAATTCAAAGAATTGGAATCCAAGATTAAAAGAGAGCGGCATTTCTGCCGCCCCCTCGCAACATAATTATGCGTATTGGATGAGAACCCAAACAACCGCCTTTTGGCGATAGGGAGGCATAGTGTTTCCCTTCGCGATCGGTGCGGTTGTCGTCTCGACAGGATTATCGACTTTCCAAACTCCGCTTTCGGGGCAGATTTCTCCTGTGCGGCGTTTGGTTCCAATTGGGGGTTTACTCCGGAAATTCACTTTCTGATCTCCTTGGACGATCACAAGAAGTCAGGTCTTGACGCATGATTTCCGAGGCCAGATAACGGCGTTGTCCAAACCAAACGTCGCCCGACGACCTGACAGGGTTACTTCGGGCTCGGACACCGGGTCGCTGGAGCTGCAACTTCAGCGACCCTTTTCGTATCCTGACTCGAGTCCTAGGGCTGCAAGCCTCAATTCGTCAAGAGATGGTGTTTGCTTGACGGGTTTTCCACTACATCTGGACGATAGATAAAATTTGATCTTTTAGGAGATGTTTACCTTAACTCATTATAAATAAACGATAATTTTTCCGCGTGAGAGTTCGCACAAATCGGGAACAACCTCAAAATAACGTAAACATTTCCTTAACATCCAGCACATTTCTTGCGTTCAAGAAGCGCGAAATGACCCAATCGCCTCTATTTTGAGTCGTTGAGTTGAGGGAATCACCACAATTCACAGGAGGCAATATCCGAAGAGTGTCAAAACAAAACGCCGCCGGGAAACCCGACGGCGCGTGCTCTTCGATCCGGTTTACGCCACTTCGGCGCGCTCGCTCCCGTCAGTGCACGCTCACCGTCGCGAGGTCGTGCTCCCAGGCGTTGGCGAGAGCCGTGTCCTTCGAGTCGGTCAGCATGATCGGCGAGCCATCCGCCGCAAGAAGGGCGAAGAGCTTCACGCCGGGCTGGATCGCCGGAGCGTTCGGAAAGATGCGCTGCACGTCGTCCGACATCATCGCCTTGACGTAAGCCACCTTGCCGCCGCCGAGCGCCGCTAGCGCCTCCGGCGAAATGTGGACGGACTGTTCAACGGGCTGCTGCGTGTCGAGCTTGTCGTTTGTCATGGCGAATCTCCAATGTCCGACCGGGGCCAAAGTTCAGTCCCGGGCGATGATGTCGATCTTGCGCACGATGCGTTCCGGCTCAGGCCGGGCAAGATCAATGGAAAGCAAACCATGCGCCAGATCGGCGCCGGCCACCTCCATCCCTTCCGCCAGCAGGAAGGCCCGCTGGAACTGCCGCGCGGCGATGCCGCGATGCAGAAACTCTCTCGTCTTGTCGTCCGCCTGACGGCCTTTGATGAGAAGCTGGTTCTCCTCAAGCGTCACTTCAAGCTCCTCCTGCCGGAAGCCGGCGACGGCGAGCGTGATGCGCAAGCGCTCCGGCGCCGTCTCGGAATGGGGCAGCCGCTCGATATTGTAGGGGGGATAGCCGTCGGAGGCGGACTTCGACATCCGGTCGAGAGCGCGCTCCACGGCGTCGAAACCGAGCAGGAACGGCGAATTCAAAGTCATCACACGCGACATGCGAAGCCCCTCAGGCGCCTCGTGGGCGGGACCCTCGCGGCGTCCCCGTCGGATCACCCGACGACAGGAATATGGGCGCCGCCTCGCGCCGGCGCAAGGCGGTCCGCGGCGCAACACGCAGCGGCCTCGCCCCTCCCGGCTGCGAAACTCTCGGGCGCCTTCGCCGCGACTCCGCGCAGGCGCTAACCGATCGGTCACCACTCCCTGCTATCCGGCTCGCCGTGGAGTATCGCGAATGAGTTCCATCGCACCGCTGCTGCGCGACCTGGATAACGCAGCCGGCGCCGACGAGGCGCGGCGCGAGCGCATGCTGGAGCGGATCGCCGATCTTTATCTCGGCCAACAAGCCGGCCTGAACGGCGGCGCGGTCGACGTGTTCGACGAGGTGCTGGTGCGCCTGGCGAGCGAAATCGCGCGCCGCGCCCGCATGGAGCTGTCCAAGAAACTGGCCGACGCGGACCGGGGCCCGCCGCGGCTGGTGCGGCAGCTCGTCCATGATGAGATCGAGGTGGCGCGGCCGCTGATCGAGCGCGGCACGATGCTGTCGGAGGACGACCTGCTCTCCATCGCCATGACCCGCGGTGACGACCATCGCCAGATCGTCGCAGGCCGCCCCAACATCAGCGAAAAGGTGACGGATGCGCTGGTGGAGCGCGGCGGCCCGCCGGTGCTGCGCCGCGTCGCCGCCAACGGCACGGCCCATATCTCCGCAGGCGGTTTCGGCCGGCTCGTCGCCCGCGCCGACGGCGACGAGACGCTGCAACGGCTGCTGGCCGAGCGGAAGGACCTGTCGATCGACGACATCCATCGCCTCATCGACGTCGCGGGAGTCGCGGCCAAGAGCCGGCTTCAGGCGCTGCTCAAGAATGTCAGCCCGAGCGCGGTCGGCGCCGCGGTCGATGGCGAGATCGGCCACGCCCATGCGATCGCGGGCGCGGCGACGGCGCAACGCTCCTATGACGCGGCGATCAAGGCCGTCGCGCCCTATCTCCAGGACCGCACGCTGGGCGAAAGCCATGTCAGGGCGTTCGCCGAAGACAAGAAGTTCGAGGAGATGGCGTGCGCGCTCTCCGGCCTGACGCGCGTGTCGCTCAAGACGATCGAGGCGGTGTTCGACAGCGTCGACACCGACCGTTTCCTCGTCCTGTGCAAGGCGCTCAATTTCGACTGGGAAACCGTCCGCGCCGTCGCCCGCGCCGGCTTCGAGGGACGCGCCGGCGCGAGACCGCGGACGCTGACGCAGATGCGCGACTCCTACGAGAAGCTCGGGCACAAGACCGCGGCGCGCATCGTGCAGTTCCTGGCGGAGCGCGAGCAAGCCGCCTCGCCCGCCCCGGCGTGATTAGCGGCGGCGTATTCAGCGGCGGCGTATTCAGCGGCGGCGGAAGCTGAGATAGCTCGGCGTGCGCCCCTCGCGCAGCGCCTTCTGCTCGTAGCGCGTGCTCGCCCAGTTCGGCCAGGGCGTGAGCCAGTCCGCGCTCGCTTGCGCAAGCCACTCGACGTCAGGCGAACGGAACGCGCGCGCCAGCGTCCAGGCGGCGTAATCGTCGATGTCGGTGGCGAAGCGGAACTCGCCGCCGGGCTTCAGGATGCGCGTCAGCGCGGCCATTCTTTCATCGGACACGAAACGGCGCTTGCGCTGGCGCCGCTTCGGCCAGGGATCGGGATAAAGCAGATAGACGCGCGCGACCGAGGCGTCCGGCAGGCGATCGATGAGGCGGATCGCATCGGCGTCGTAGAGGCGGATATTGTCGAGCCGGTTTCTCTCGATCTCGCCGACGAGCCGGGCGACGCCGTCGATATAGGCCTCGCAGCCGATGAAGCCGACATCCGGATTCTCAAGGGCGCGCGCGATGAGATGCTCGCCGCCGCCGAAGCCGATCTCGAGCCAGACCTCGCGCACGGGCTTTTCGAACAGCGCGCGCGGGTCGTCGATCGTCGTCGCATCGTCGATGCGCAGGCGCGGCATCAGCGCCGCCAACGTCGCCTCGCGGCCGCCGCGCAATTTGTGGCTGACGCGCCGGCCGAAGAAGGCGCGGCCGTCATCCTGTCTGCGTTCGTCGCTCACGGGCTCTGACACGCTCACGGCTCTCAATGAAAGAGGGGCCTTTCGGCCCCTCGCATCTTCGCCAAAGAAACGACCGCAATCAGGCGGCGACGGCCGCCTTGATCGCCGGGGCGAGGTCGGTCTTCTCCCACGAGAAGGAGCCGTCGCGGCCCGGCTTGCGGCCGAAATGGCCATAGGCGGCCGACCGGGCGTAAATCGGCTTGTTGAGCTGGAGATGCTCGCGGATGCCGCGCGGCGTCAGCTTCATCACCTCGCGCAGCGCCTTTTCGAGCTTCTCCTCGGTGACCTTGCCGTTGCCGGTGCCATGCAGGTCGACATAGATCGACAGCGGCTCGGACACGCCGATGGCGTAGGAAAGCTGGATGGTGCAGCGGTCGGCGAGCTTCGCCGCCACCACGTTCTTGGCGAGATAGCGCGCGGCGTAGGCGGCGGAGCGATCGACCTTGGTCGGATCCTTGCCGGAGAAGGCGCCGCCGCCATGCGGGGCCGCGCCGCCATAGGTATCGACGATGATCTTGCGGCCGGTGAGGCCGGCGTCGCCGTCCGGGCCGCCGATCACGAACTTGCCAGTCGGGTTGACGTGCCAGACCGTGTCCTTGGTGACCCAGCCCTCGGGCAGAGTCTCGCGGATGATCGGCTCGACGATTTTGCGGACGTCGGCGGACGTCAGGCTCGGATCGACATGCTGCGTCGAGAGGACGATCTGGGTGACGCCGACCGGCTTGCCGTCCTCGTACTTCACCGTCACCTGGCTCTTGGCGTCAGGCCCGAGCTTCTCGCAGCCGCGCTCGCCCTTCTTGCGGTAGTCGGTGAGCACCTCGAGAATCTTGTGCGCGTAGTAGATCGGCGCCGGCATCAGCTCCGGCGTTTCGCGGCAGGCGTAGCCGAACATGATGCCCTGATCGCCCGCGCCCTCGTCCTTGTTGCCGGCCGCGTCGACGCCCTGCGCGATATCGACCGACTGCGGATGCAGCAGCACGTCGATCTTCGCCTTCTTCCAGTGGAAGCCGTCCTGCTCGTAGCCGATCGACTTGATCGCCTTGCGCGCGGCGGATTTCACCTTCGACTTGATCTGCTTCTCGTCGAGGCTGGTGCGAACCTCGCCGGCGATGACGACGCGGTTGGTGGTGGCGAGGGTCTCGCAGGCGACGCGCACCTGGGCCGCATCCATGCCGGCCTTCGACGCTTCCTTGAAGAACAGGTCCACCACCTCGTCGGAGATGCGGTCGCAAACCTTGTCGGGATGGCCTTCGGAAACCGATTCGCTGGTGAAGAGGTAGTTCTGGCGGGCCACGTTCGACGCTCCAATGCAAAGCCGGCCGCTGCGGGCCGGCTCAAAACGGCGGTTTTCTTGGCAGCGGCCGCCGGGCGGGTCAAGCAAAATCCGATATGTCGCACATTTCGTTTGGATTTTAGGACAAAACGTCCGGTTCCTCGCCGGCGATGGCGTTCACCAGATCAACGATCCGGCGGCGGACCTTGGCGTCCCTGATCCTTACGAAAGCGCGGTTGAGCTGCACGCCCTCGCTGCTGGCGAGGAAGTCGACCACGTAACCCGTGCTCGGCGCCTCGGCGAAGCCGGTTTCGGGCGCGTTCAGCTCAGGCGTGGCGGGCGCGCCCTCGAAGAAGAACTCCACCGGCACGCCCAGAACCTTGGCGATCTGCTGCAGGCGGCTGGCGCCGATGCGGTTCGCGCCCTTTTCATATTTCTGGATCTGCTGGAAAGTGAGGTCGAGGGCGTCGCCGAGCTTCTCCTGGCTCATGCCGATCAGCATCCGCCGCAATCGGACGCGGCTTCCGACATGGCGGTCGATCGGGTTCGGCGTTTTCTTTACCGCGACCATGATGCCCCCTCGTTGCGCGTATCACGCGAATCGGCGCGCCCGCCATGCAATCAGGAGTGACAATAAAACCATCAACGCGGGAATGAAATCCCCAAAACGCGCATAAAGTGTAGAATTGATCGGGCGAGGCAGGGGACCGTCGATCACTCCCTCGACGCCGAGCGGCAGCATGCGCAGGATCCGGCCATAGGGGTCGACGATGGCGGAGATCCCCGAATTGGCGGCGCGCACGAGGGGCAGACCCTGCTCGATGGTCCGCAATCGCGCCTGCGCGAAATGCTGGCGGGGGCCGGGGGTATCGCCGAACCAGGCGTCGTTGGTGACGTTCAGCATGAGGCCCGGGCGGGGGCCGGGCGGAACAGCCTCGCCGGGAAAGATCGCCTCGTAACAGATCAGCGGCGCGATCGGGGGAAGGCCGGGGGCGGACAGGGCGCGACGCGACGCGCCCGGCTCGAAGCCGCCGGGTATGACGATGAACTGGCGCAGGCCGAGGGCCTCGAGCCATCCGCGCAGCGGCAGGTATTCGCCGAACGGAACCAGATGGACCTTGTCGTAAACCGCCCGGATCGCGCCGTCATGATCGACGACCTGCAGCGAATTGTAGAAGCGCGCGGTTCGCCCGCCGGGCGGCGGCTCGTCGGCGCGCGCCGCGCCGGTCAGCAGCGTCACCCCGGGCGGCAGGAGATCGGCGATCTCGCCGAGCGCGCGCCGGTCGCGGTCGAGCAGGAAGGGAAAGGCCGATTCCGGCCAGATCAGATGGGTGACCGCCGCGAGGCCGGGAATCTCGGGAGACGTGGCGCGATCGCTGAGCGACAGGTAGCGGCGCATGATCGCGTCGCGATTCTCGGGCCTGAACCTGTCGTCCTGCGGCACATTGGGCTGCATGATGCGCAGCCGCACGTCGGGAACCGTCGCCGTCGCTGCGGCCGGAATGCGCTGCCAGCCATAGGCTCCCATCAGGGCGAGCGCGACGAGCGCGAGGACAGGGGACGCAAACCGCAGGCGGCCGCCGTCGGGCGCGATCGTCGCGGCCGGCGAGGCGAGGATGGCAAGCGCAAGGAAGGTCAGGCCATAGAGGCCGACCAGCGACGCCGTCTGGTCGATGAGCGGCGCCGTTCCGAAGGCGAGGCCATAGGCGTTCCACGGGAAGCCGGTCAGCACATGGCCGCGCAGCCATTCCGCGATGGTCATCGCCGCCGCGAAGGCGAGGATGCGCGCCGCGCCGCCCGTCCACAGGAGGCGCGCCAGGGCGAAACCAAGGCCGGTAAACAGGGCGAGGCCGGCTGGCAGCCCGACGACGCCGAGCGGCATCAGCAGGGCGAACTTGTCGGCCTCGACCAGAAAAGCCGCGCCCAGCCACCAGAGGCCGGCGAGAAAATAGCCGAAGCCAAACCACCAGCCGGCGACGGCGGCCGACCAGACGCCGCCGAATCGCCTGCCGCCGGAAGCGGAGCCGTCGAGCAGCCAGACGGCGACCGTGAACGACACCGCGAGCAGGGGCCACAGATTGAAGGGCGGCATGGCGAGCGCGCCCACGGCCCCGGCGCCGAATGCGATCAGCCGGCGCGGCCAGCCCCATGCCAGCAGGATCGTCTGGCTTGCGCGAAGGAACATGAGCGAGACTGCGGCGGACGACGCCGGGAGACGGCGTCGACGAAGGATTCGGCAGACGTCCTAGCGTGATTCGGGCGCCGCTTCGCCTGTCTTCTGCTCGGCGTCGTCAGCCGCCGCATCGGCCGGCGCGCCCTGCTCGTCGGACGCGCCGCGGGCCCGCCGGCGGGGCCGCTCCTCCACCGGCGCGCGCTTCCGCAGGCGCACCCGCTTCACGCGCCGGGGATCGGCGTCCATGATCTCGACCTCATAGCCTTCAGGGCCGGGCACGATCTCGCCGCGCACCGGCACCCGCCCCGCGAGGGTGACGATCAGGCCCGCGAGCGTGTCGACTTCCTCGGCCTCCTCGCTGTCGAAGGCGATTCCCGTCGCCTCCGAGACCTCCTCCAAAGCGGCGCGGCCGTCGGCGACGAACACGCCCTCGCGCTCCTCGCGGATCGCCGGCCCGTCGGCCTCGTCATGCTCGTCCTCGATGTCGCCGACGATGACCTCGACCAGATCCTCCATCGAAACCAGCCCGTCGGTGCCGCCATATTCGTCGATGACGAGCGCCATATGGGTGCGCGACGCCTGCATCTTCACGATCAGGTCGATGACCGGCATCGAGCCCGGAACGAACAGCACCGGGCGCAGCAGTTTCACCGAGGAGAGCGGCGCCGACATGTCGATGATCCTGACGGCGCCGGACCCGCCGTCAGAGGCGGCGCCATCGACGCGCGCTGCGATATGTTCGAGGAAGTCGCGGATGTGAATCATGCCGCGCGGGTCGTCGAGGGTCTCGTGAAAGACGGGCAGGCGGGAATGGCCGGCGGCGCGGAACATCTCGAGCAGGTCCGCGAGCGACACGTTGGCCGGCGCGGCGAAAATATCGGCGCGCGGGATCTTCACATCGTCGACGGTGACCTGGCGCAGCGTGAGAACATTGCGCAGCATCGCGCGCTCGAGCGGCGACAGACTCTCGGAGGGGTCGGCCTCCGCCAGCGCCGCGCTCAGTTCATTGCGCTCCGCGAAGCGGCCGATGCGCATCAGGTTGCGCAACCGTTCGAGCACCGCGCCTGCGCCGCGCGGGCCGCCATTCGTAGGGGAGGGGTCCTCGCTCATCAGGACGCAGCCTCCCCGACCGCGTAGGGGTCGGCGATGGACAGGTCCGCGAGGATGCGCGTTTCAAGCGCTTCCATCTCGTTCGCCTCGTCGTCGTCTTCGTGATCGTAGCCGACCAGGTGGAGCACGCCGTGCACGATCAAATGAGCGAGATGATCGGCAGGCGTCTTGCCCTCGTCACGCGCCTCGGCGAGCACCGTCTCCAGCGCCACGACGATGTCGCCGAGCGCGCGCGCCGCGGCGAGATCGGCCGGCGCCGCAGCCGGAAAGGAAAGCACGTTGGTCGCCTTGTCCTTGCCGCGCCAGCGCAGATTGAGATCGCGGATCGCGGCGTCGTCCGTCAGCAGCACGGAGATTTCCGCATCGCGCCGCACCGCGACGCCCGCGCCCTTCAGCGCCGCGTCCGCCGCGGTCCGCACCACAGCCTCCGCGCGCGCGACCGCGCGCCATCCCGGCGCCTCGCGCGCGATCGCGACCCTCGCCATCAGCGTTTCCCGTTCACGGGCGCCGGCCGCCGGCAGGCGCGCCGCCCCTCGCAGCGTCAGCGCGCGCATAGGCGGAAACGATCTTCTGCACGAGTTCGTGGCGCACGACGTCGCCCTCCTTGAAAGGCGCGAACCCGATTCCCTCGACGCCCTGCAGCAGGGTCACCGCCTCGATCAGCCCCGACTTCTGACCGGGCGGAAGATCGATCTGCGTCGGATCGCCATTGACGATCATGCGCGAGCCTTCGCCGAGCCGGGTGAGAAACATCTTCATCTGCATCGGCGTGCAGTTCTGCGCCTCGTCGAGCAGGATCACCGAGCGCGTCAGCGTGCGGCCGCGCATGAAGGCGAGCGGCGCGATCTCGATCATTCCCGTCTGGAGCCCGCGCTCGACATGACGCGCGTCCATGAAGTCGAACAGCGCGTCATAGATCGGGCGGAGATAGGGATCGACCTTCTCCTTCATGTCGCCCGGAAGAAAGCCGAGCCGCTCGCCGGCCTCGACCGCCGGCCGCGACAGGATCATGCGGTTGACGACGCCCTGTTCGAGCAGGGTGACGGCATGGCCCACCGCGAGCCAGGTCTTGCCGGTGCCGGCGGGCCCCTCGGCGAACACCAGCTCATATTTGCGCAAGGCGCGAAGGTAGGCGTCCTGCGCGGCGTTGCGCGCGCGCACCGGGCCGCGCTTGCGCGTCGCGATCTGCTCGAACGAGCCGCGCGCCGGCGCGTCGCTGGGCGCAAACAGCGCGCCCTGCGCCGTCGCCTCCTGAATCGCGCCGTCGACATCGCCGATGGCGACGTTCTCGCCGGCAAGCGCGCGCGCATAGAGCTGCTCCAGCACGCGGCGCGCGCGCTCGCAGGCGTCGCGCGGGCCTTTCAGCGTGACATGATTGCCGCTGGCGTTGGCGATGACTCCCAGCCGGCGTTCGAGATGCGCGAGATTCTGATCGTAGAGTCCGAAAACCTCGCTGGCGACGCGGTTGTCGTCGAAGGACAGCACGATCTCGGCCGCGTCCTCGGCGGCCTGCGGCTTGAGGCCGGCGACGGATCTGATGTCGGGTTTCGGCAAAGGGCGCCTCACGCGGCTGCGACGGCGCGGTCGGGAAGGGCGCCGAAGAGAGAGTTCGTCCCGCGCCCCGTGATCAGGACGGGCATGATCTCGCCAATGAGCGACGCCGGCGCATCGACCTGCACCGTCTGAAGCCACGGCGTCTTGCCGACGATCTGACCGGGATGGCGGCCGGGCCGCTCGAACAGCACGTCGGCGGTTTTTCCGATCGTCGCCTCGTTGAAGGCGAAGCGCTGTTCGTCGAGCAGCGCCTGAAGCGCGGCGAGCCGTTCGGTCTTCGCCTCTTCGGGGACCTGATCCGTCAGGGACGCGGCGGGAGTTCCTGGACGCGGGCTGTATTTGAAGAAGAAGGCGCTGGCGAAATTCACGTCGCGCGCGAGACGCATCGTGTCCTCGAAGTCAGCGTCGGTCTCGCCGGGAAAGCCGACGATGAAATCCGAGGAGAGCGCGATGTCCGGACGCGCAGCGCGCGCCCTTTCGACGATCCGGCGATAATCGTCCGCCCCGTGCTTGCGATTCATCGCCGCGAGTATTCTGTCCGATCCCGACTGCACCGGCAGATGCAGATAGGGCGCCAGAGCGGGCAGGTCGCGATGGGCGGCAATGAGCGCGTCGTCCATGTCGCGGGGATGGCTGGTCGAATAGCGGATGCGCGCGATTCCATCGATGCGCGCCACCGCCTCGAACAGATCGGCGAGGGCGGCCGGGCGGCCCTGCTCATCGAGGCCGTGATAGGCGTTGACGTTCTGGCCGATGAGCGTGACCTCGCGCACGCCGGCGTCCGCCAGGGCGCGCGCGTCGGCGATGATTTTCGCGACGGGCCGCGAGACCTCGGCGCCGCGCGTGTAGGGAACGACGCAGAAGCTGCAGAACTTGTCGCATCCCTCCTGCACGGTGACGAAGGCGGAGACGCCGCGAGCCCGCGTCCGCTCGGGCGAGGGACGCGGCAGATGGTCGAACTTGTCCTCGACCGGAAAATCGGTGTCGACCAGCCGCTCCGCGCGCGCCCTGCGGACCAGCTCCGGCAGCCGGTGATAGCTCTGCGGACCGACGACGAGATCGACGGCCGGGGCGCGGCGCAGGATCTCCGCCCCTTCCGCCTGGGCGACGCAGCCCGCGACGACGACCTCCACCGGCCTGCCGCCAGCGGCGCGCGCCTGCTTCAGCTCGCGCACGCGCCCGAGTTCCGAATAGACCTTTTCCGCGGCCTTCTCGCGGATGTGGCAGGTGTTGAGAATGACGAGGTCGGCGTCCGCCATCTCGGCGGTCTCGCCATAGCCCTCCGGCGCCATCACGTCGGCCATGCGCGCGGCGTCATAGACGTTCATCTGGCAGCCATAGGCCTTGATGAAGACCTTCTTCGGCGCGCCCGACGCGCTGCTCACGGGCGACGCGGCCGCCTTTTCTTGGTTGTCCTGCATGGTCCGCTTGTAAGCCGTCCGGCCGGTTTTGGATAGATTGGCTATTTTGCGGGAGGATGAATGGCGCCGGCATAGGCGCCGCCGGCCCAGGCCGCGAGTTCGGCGGCGAGCCGCTTGCGGTCCGTCCCCGGTCCGGTCGCGACGGGCTCGCCCCAGATCACCACCGCCTCGATCCGCCCCCCACCGAGCAGCGCCAGCAGATGCGGCGCGAGGTCCATGTCGCCATGCCAGGCGATGGCGCTGCGGCCCGCGCGGCCGACCGGCAGCCCGTTTCGCCTCGGATAGGCGATCGCCACTGGCTGGATCAGGGCCGCCGCCTCGCCCTCGATCGCCTGCGCCGCGCCAATGAGGGCCGACCGATAGGGCAGAGTGCGGTGGCCGTCGCTGGTCGTGCCCTCGCCGAAGAGCACGATGGGATCGCCGCCGGCCAGCCGCTCGCCGATGGAGCCGGCCACTTTCGCGGTCGCCGACCGGCGCGCGCGATCGACGAAGATGGTGCGCTGGAGGCGCGCGAGCGTGCGCACGGCCGGCCAGGTGGAGACCTCGGACTTGGCGATGAAGGAGAGGGGCGCCACGCCGCCGAGCGTCACGATGTCGAGCCAGGAGGTGTGATTCGAAACGATCAGAAGCGGCCGACCGGCGGTCATCGCGCCCTCCTGCCGGACGCGCAGGCCGAGCATCTTCCATGCGACGCGGTGGAACAGCACCGGCAGACGGCCGGCGAGCGGCCAGCCCAGCCGGAGCGCGAGAAGCTGGAGCGGCGCGAGCGCGAAGAAGGTCCCGCCCAGCAGCGCGACCTTGGCGGCGGCGATCGTTTTGGCGGCGGCGCTCACGCTTGAATCAAGTCAGCCGGCGGGCTTGGCGACGCGCTCGACATAGAGTTCGAGGCGGTGGCCGACGATCCTGTAACCGAGCCTGGCGGCGATCTGGGCCTGCAGCGTTTCGATTTCCTTCGAGTGGAACTCGATCACCTCGCCGCTCTGCACGTCGATCAGATGGTCGTGATGCTCGGTCGGCGTCCGCTCGTAGCGCGCGCGGCCGTCGTTGAAGGCGTGGCGCTCGATGACGCCGATATCCTCGAACATCTTCACGGTGCGATAGACCGTGGCGAGCGAGATGCGCTCGTCGCGCAAGGCGGCGCGCCGATGCAGCTCGTTCACGTCGGGATGGTCGTCGGCCTCGGACAGGATCTGCGCGATCACCCGGCGGGGCCCAGTCACGCGCAATCCCTTTGCGCGGCAAGCCCCTTCGATCGCTTCCAGTTTCCGCTTCGCCACGGCCCCGCCCGATTCCTTCCGCCGCCCTTATAGGCGGGCCTGCCGGAAGCGTCCATCAACCGGCGTTCATCCGAGCGGCCGCCGCATCACGAGGGCGTCGAGAACGCCGCCGCCGGGCTTGTGATAATAGGATTTCCGCCGGCCGACGTCCTGAAAGCCGAACCGCCGATAAAGGGCGATCGCCGCGGCGTTGCCCTCCTCGACCTCCAGAAAAAGCTGGCGCGCGCCGCGCTGCCCGACGCGCGCGAGATGACGGCCGAGCAGCGCCGCGCCCACGCCTCTCCCCTGCTCGGAGCGGCGCACGCAGATCGACAGGATTTCCGCCTCGTCGCCCGCCGCGCGCGACAGGGCGAAGCCAACCAGCCCGCCCAGCCAGCCCGCCGAGAAGCAGCCGTCGGCGACGACGGACGCATCGAGGATCAGGCTTTCCAGATCGCCGGCGGGCCAGCCCCGCGCGAACCCCTCGGCGTGGATCGCCGCCGCTGCGTCCGCGTCGGCGACGGAAAGAGGGCGGCAGACCGGAGGACGGGATGCGAACAGCGGGCTCATGCCACGCGCGCTAGAAGCTGTCCGGAACGACCGCGCCGGGCAGCGGCTTCGCATCCGGCGGCTTCAGATAGAGCGGCTTCGGCCGGGCCGAGCCGGGATCCGCCAGCGCGCCGAGACGGGCGACCCACAGAATGTCCGGGGCCGGCGGAACGTCCACCACCGTCGCGTCGAGACCGATGGTCCAGGCTTCGACGCCAAGCTTCGGCGCGCCGGAGCCGACGAGGCGGACAGGTCCGGCTCCGATGGCGCGGGCGGCCTCGCGGGCCGGCAATTGCCGCGCGCTGAGCAGGGTCCGGCCGTTGGGCGCGACAAGCTGGAGGTAGACGTCAGCGTGCCGCGCGTCGATCACGGCGGCGACCGGCGTGCCTTCGCCGACCGCGATCTGCGGAGCGGCCAGCGCCGCCAGGGTGGCGATGCCGACCGCCGGCTTGCCCGTCGCGAGCGCGAGCGCGCGGGCCGCAGACACGCCGACCCGCAGGCCGGTGTAGCTGCCGGGGCCGACGGTCACGGAAATGCGGTCGAGCGCGGAAAAACCCCCGCCCGCGGCCGCCACGACCCGCTCGATCATCGGGATCAGCGCTTCCGCGT
>MKVY01000028.1:90726-91012 GCA_001899525.1 Rhizobiales bacterium 65-9 | reverse complement strand
CGACGGAACGGGGCTACACGACCGTCAGCCGTCAGGTCTCGAAGCTGGAAGGACTCGGCCTCGCCGAACGCCGCGAAACCGCCACGGACCGTCGCGTCCGCGAAGCGGTCATTGCCGCGCGAGGCAAGGCGATGACCGACAAGGTGGATGCCGCGCGTGAAAAAATGGCGCGGGACATCTTCTCGGACTGAAAGGACGGCGAGGTCAGGGACCTCATCCGCCTGATGCGCCGCTTCGCTGATGCCGTGACACAGGGAGACTGAGCCGCATCGCGCCCTGAAGAATT
>MKVY01000028.1:46769-90709 GCA_001899525.1 Rhizobiales bacterium 65-9 | reverse complement strand
CCCTCCCGACGGCAACATATTCAGAGAACTGAGCCATTCCCGATGATGGTCAGCGTCATCCTGGCAAGCCTGTTTATTCTACCTGGGTCGTCAGTCATCACCGGTGCCGCAACCTCGCCCAACATTTTCTGGGTGAATTTGAAGAAGCTCGACTTCTCCGAAAGCGGGCCTGTCCGCAAACTGGATATTGGCGTGGACATGGGCCGTATCCTGACCGGCGAAGTCTCGAGCCATTTCGCCCCTGCAAAACCGTTCGACTTCCTGATCGCCGAATGAGGAGCGTTGAGACTGGGCTACCAAACGATTTCAGACGAACTCACTCTTGAGGCCGCTCCCGATGATCAGGCCATCTCCGCCGAACCGACGATCCTCGTTCCCGTCGAGTCGCCAAGAGCGGCGTCGAGGAGAACCTCCGCGATCCTGGCAGCGGGATTGATGCGCCAGGCTTTGGGCAACACCGGACCCAGCCGTTGCAGGACGAGCATCGTGGCATGCTCCCCGCGGCGGCGTTCAGTCCGGTCGCCGCCGATCAGCCCCGGTCGCACGAGCGTCAGCGATGGAAACGCCAGCGCAGCCAGTTCGGCTTCCAGTTCGCCCTTCACGCGCGAATAGAAGAAGGGCGAGTTGCGGTTCGCGCCCTTGGCGGAGACGACGGCAAAGCGCGGCGTTCCATGCACTCTGGCGAGCCGGGCGACGGCAAGGGGATAGTCGTGGTCGACCTCGCGAAACGCTTCGCGCGAGCCCGCCTTCGCTATCGTCGTCCCGAGCGTGCAGATGGCTGCGTCGGCCTGCCACCAGTCGGCATCCTTCGGCAGATCGTCGAAACGGACGACCGGCGCAGACAGCTTGGGATCCGATACCGCCAAGGGACGGCGCGCCGGCGCCATCACGCTTTCGACTCGCGGATCTTCGAGGGCTCGGGCCAGAACCTCATGCCCGACGAGGCCGGTTGCGCCGACCAGCAGAAGTTTCATGTCAACTCTCCGAAACCTGCCGTTCCCAGATGTCGGCTTGCTCCTTTTTCACCATCTCCTCCGCGCTGGCGGGGCGCACGGTTCGGTAGCGCGGATTGTCAGTCTCGATGACGTCGATCATCGCTTCGATCATGTCGGCCGGATCATGCTGGCGGTTGAGTTCGCGCACCGGCCAATGCGCGACGACACGCTCGCCCTGATCCCACCACTGGTCCATGCTCTCCATGCCGGTGTCGTTGAAGCCCGTGCGGAAGGCGCCGGGATTCACCGTCACGACCTCGACGCCATAGGGCTTCAGCTCCTCGTGCATCGCCGAGCAGATGCCTTCGACCGCATGTTTGGAAGCGGCGTAGGCTCCGTCGAACGGCACCTTGACCAGGCCCGCGACCGACGAGGTCCAGACGATGCGGCCCGAGCCGCGTGTCACCATCGCGCGGGCGAAGCCCTGCGCCAGTTCCAGCGCCGCAAAGACGTTGGTCTCGAACACCGAACGGAACACCGCCATCGGAATCTCGACCATCGGTCCGGATTCCATGATGCCGGCATTGTTGAACAGCACGTCGATCTTGAGGCCAAGCGCTCGGGCGCGGTCGATCTCGTTGAGGACGTCGAGCTTGACGACCTGCATCTCGACGCCATCGGCCTTGGCCGCGTTGCGCAGTTCCCAGACCTGCGGCCAGATCTGGCAGCCGGCGATGACCTTGTGGCCGCGCTTTGCCAGACCGAAGGCCACGCCGCGTCCGAAGCCGGACGCCGCGCCGGTTATGAGGACAGTCTTTCCCATCACACCCCTCCTGTCTTTCGGACGTCAGCCCGCGATCTCGCCGTTGCGGATCGCCACCCGGATCGCCTGCGCGGTCGTCGCGACGCCCAGGCGTTTGCGAATGCGCCGCAGGTGATTTTCCACTGTCCGCTCGGAAAGGCCCAGCGTCGCCGCGATCTCCACCTGCCGCCGGCCGGCGGCGGTCCAGGCCAGCACTTCGCGTTCGCGATCCGATAGCGGTCCGACAGCTTCGACTGCGGCTTCCAGCAGCCGGCGTGCAGAGAAAAACGCCATCGTTGCAATCAGCCCCAGCGCCAGTCGCGCCCGTTGCGACGCATCGATCCGTTCGCCGCCCAGGCTCATCGCGCCCTCCAGTCCCAGCCGGCCGAAGACCGGGATTTGAAGCCCGTGAACGCCCTGTCCGCGCGGGTGGCGGACGATCTTGTAGAGATCGCCCTCCTTCGCGATCGTCTTGGTCCAGAAGAACGGCTCGCGAGCCTCAAGAATGTGGCGGGTCACCGGGCAGCGCCGGACATAGGTCTCGGCGTCGACGCTTTCGCCGTCGCCGAACCAGTCACCCTCGACCCAATAGATACGCTCGACCACCTCGTCCTGCGTGGCGGACGCCGAGAACAGCACGAAGCGATCATATCCCAAGGGCGCCGCGAAGGCGCGAACCTCCGCCTCGATCGCGGCAAGGCTCTCCGCGCCCTCGATGACGAGGGCGCTTCGAAAGGCCTGTTGCGCCGCGGCCTCGTCCATCATCCGGCGGCGACCTCCTTGAGCAGCGCCCCCGCCGCGAGCTTGCCGAGATTGTTTCCCGCCAGCGGACTGTCTCCGGTCAGGAGCTTGCGGTCCTGATACACGGCGCCGGAAATGTCGTTGTTGACGATCTCGAAGCCGAGCGCCTTCAGCTTCTCGCCGAACTTCCACGTCAGATGACCCGGCATATAGCCGATGTCGGGCGTCTTGGCGTCGAGCGCATCCGGGAAGGCGCAGATCTTGTAGCCGCGATAGATGTCGCTGGCGCCCACCGACAGGAACGCCGCCGGCCCGTGACACAGCGAAATCACGAACCGATCCTTCGCCGCCGCCCATTCAAGCGCCGCCGCGACGTCCTTGCTATTGGGGATGCCGATCAGGGCGCCATGCCCACCGGGAACGAAGATCGCGATATAGTCGTCGAGACCGCCTGCGATCACGTCGGAAAGCTTCCGCGGCTGCTTGAACTGCGCATGATACTTGGCGAAGAAGCCCTTCACCGCCGTGTCTTCGGACGGCATCGCCCAATACTCGAACTTGACCGGATTGCCCGACACGGTCGCCACGTCGAAGCCGAAACCGGCCTTGTCGAGATGATACATCGGAAGCAGCGTCTCCACCGGATGGTTGCCGGTCGAGAAGAAGGAGCCGTTGTCCGTCAGCAGATAGCGCTCGTCGGCGCCGATCATCAGCACCTTCTTCCCGCCCTTGTAGGGATGCGGATAATCCGCGCCGCTCAGGTCCGATTTCGGCGAGGTGAACTGGCTGAGCGAATAGCGTGAGGGAAAGAACGCATTCTCCTCCGCGGGATCGGGTTGCGGGTTCTTGTCGGAAATCTTCTGATCAGACATCGCAGCCTCGCTGAGTTTCGTCCTGTGATGATGAAGGCTACGGCGGAGCTCAGCCTGGCGAAATGAGGGATTTCCCTCAACGAAAGCCCGGCGGATTGCTCCTCGAACTGATCCGGGCCACTTGAAATGCGCAGCCTTGGAGGGCTTCCTACGAGTCCTCGCCATAAATGCACGACATCCGGGCTCTTCGGAGGCGCAGCCGAGGGCATGTCCCGATTTCGGCTCGTCAGAGCGTGGTCGAGGTGTTCTTCGCCTTGCTTTTGCGCGATCGCGTCATCCGACGGATAAGCAGCGCTCAAGTTGTCACACACCCTCGTAGCGAGCCAGATCCTGGTCGAAGGTCCAGCCGGTCGGTCACGGCCAGCAACGTTTCGTCTTTCAACAGATGATTGGCGCGGCCGAGCGATTCCAAGCTTCCGTGGCGATGCCATGCGCCTTGTCGAAGGCGCGCTGCTCAGCCTGCTGAAAATAGGGATGCAGCTCGATCTGGTTGGTCGCCGACGCTCATTCCGCCACCGATAATATGTTACTTCCGTCACGCCTATCGCTCGGACTGCGTCCGCTACCTGCCGACCCTGCGCCATCAGCACATCAACCTGCCGCAGCTTCGCAACGATCTCTTCAGCCGTATGCCTCTTCCTTGCCATCGAGCCTGCCCTCCATCCGAAAAACATCCTTCAGGGAGGACCACTTCAAAGGGAGCAAATCAGACGCCGTCCATCAGTGCATCGGAAATCGTTTTATAGCTCAAGAGCGATGCACAGATGCGGCTCGTAGCGGCGCTTTGGCTTAAACGGACTCTCTGCATCCGATAGCGCGGCCTGGCTTCCACGCTGGTGGACAGCGTATGGACAGCCGCATCTGGGAAAGCCGCCTTTCACACGCTCTAATACAGCTTAACTAATTGATTTTATTGGTGAGCGCGATGGGATTCGAACCCATGACCTACTGATTAAAAGTCAGTTGCTCTACCGGCTGAGCTACGCGCTCCCAAACGGACAAGACATCATCGCGCCGCCTGGGGCGGCGCATCCGATCCGGAGCGTCGCCGAGTTAATAGGCCCGCCCGCCGGGGTCAACCGCCATCGGCGCGCGGCGGCGCAGGAACGCGCCAGCGCCGGTGCTGCCACAGCCACTGTTCGGGATGCTCCCGAATCCAGCCCTCGATCACCCCGGTGATGGCGCGCATCGCGCCCTCGACATCGATATGCCCTTCCCCGTCGTGCGGAAGATCGAGCGGCGGCGTCAGCTCCAGGCGGAACCGGCCGCCCGGAAGACGGATGCAGCGCGCGCCGTGCACGGGACAATCGAACCGCCTCGCAAGCTTCGCAAGGATGGGATTCGCCAGCGCCGGCCGTCCCATGAACGTCACCATCAGGCCGCGCGTGAGATGCTGGTCCGCGAGCATCGCGAGCCGCCCGCCCCTGTCCAGGACGCCGACCATCGCCCCCGCGGCGCCCGGGCCGCTCGGCAGCAGCCTGCCCATCGCCCCGCCGCGCAGCACCTCGATCGCCCGCGCCACGGCCTTGTTGTTGGGCGGGCGGAAGACGATGTTCATGTCGAGGCCGTAGCGGGCGGCCGCAACCGCCGGCAGCTCCCAGTTGGCGAGATGGGCGGCGAAGATGATCGCGGGCTTTCCGCTTTCCAGAAGCGCGATGAACTGGTCGACGCCCGCCACCTCGGTCCGGCTGTTCGGGTCGGGCGCCTGATAGTCGAAGTCCATGAGCTGCTGCAGGAAGGGATATTCGGTCATGGTGCGGCCGAGACTGTCCCAGCTTCCGCGCAATATTCGCGCCCGCTCCGCTTCGGACTTTTCCGGAAAGGCGGCGCGCAGATTCTCCTGTGCGACCCGGTGCGCCGGCGCGAGCGGGCCGATCATCCGCATCATGAAGCCGCCGAAGGCGCTGGCGCGGTCCGGCCCCATGAGCCGCAGCAGCCCGACATAAGCCCGCACCAGCACAGCCGTCGCCGGCGCGAAAACATCGCTCATCCTCCGGACGAATCGACGGAGATAATGCTTCAGCACGTTGCGCTTTCGAGCCCCTTTGCGACGACGGTTTGTGGTGAAACAGGACGTTTCGGTCAAGCAAGAGCGCTGGAAACAGTCAGAAAACAAATCACGGGCGAAAAAAAGCCCTGAAAACCCGGCGTTTTTGCGCGGCGGGGCGCTGCGCAGCGGGCGCGAATCGCGTAAACACCCGTCTACCAGCATGATTCGCATGGAGGATCGCCTATGGCTCGCAAAGCCGCCGTGAAGAAAACCGCCAAGGCCGCGAAGCCCGCGGCGAAGAAAGCCCCCGCCAAGAAGGCCGCGAAGCCGGCCGGCCCGCGCCCCGGCGCGGCGCTCACCGTCAAGCATATCGCCGCCGAGCTCGCCGCCGCGCACGACATGGCCAAGAAGCAGGCGGAAACGCTGCTCACGGATTTCGTCGACAGCGTCGTCAAGAATCTCAAGAAGGGCACGAAGATCCGCATCGTCGGCCTCGGCATGCTGCAGGTGCGCAAGCGCGCCGCGCGCATGGGCCGCAACCCGGCCACCGGCGAAGCGATCAAGATCAAGGCGAGCAAGAAGGTCGCCTTCCGCGCCGCCAAGGAGCTGAAGGAAGCGATCTGACCGATCGCGACCCGACAGTCACGCAAACGGCGCGCCTCGGCGCGCCGTTTTGCTTTTGCGCTGCGCTGCTGGGCCTTTTCAATTGGCGGAGGATGACCTCCCCGCACCGCGGTCAGGGGCGGATGATGATCTTTCCGAGCGCCTTGCGGTCCTGAAGCTTCGCCACCGCGCTCTCGAAATCCTCCAGCGGCAGAACCGAATCGATCACCGGCCGCATGCCGCCGGCCATCTTGTCGAGGCTCTGGGCGATGTTGCGCATCGAGCAGCCGAACGAGCCGAAGATGCGATACTGCTGCTGAAAAAGCTGCATCAGGTTCATCGTCGTGGACACGCCGGAGGTCGATCCGCAGGTGACGAGCCGGCCGCCGCGCTTCAGGCACAGCAGCGAGCCGTTCCAGGTGTCGGCGCCGACATGCTCGAACACCACGTCGACGCCCTTGCGCCTGGTGAGACGCCTCACCTCGCCCTCGAAGCGCTCCTTGCGATAATTGATGACGTGATCGGCGCCGAGTTCGGTCACGAGGGGGATTTTCGAATCGTCGCCGACGGTAGTGAAAATCTCGCAGCCGATCGCCTTCGCCATCAGGATCGCCGCCGTGCCGATGCCGGACGCGCCGGCGTGCACCAGAATGCTCTCGCCGGCCTCCAGCTTCGCGTTGTCGAACAGCATGTGCTGCACGGTGCCGAAACCGATCGCGGCGCAGGCCGCGTCCTCGAACGACACGGCGTCGGGAATCGGCACGACAAGCCGTTCGGGGCGATTCATCAGGTCGCGGCCGAATCCGTCGATGTGGAACCCCATGATCCCGGCGACGTTCTCGCAGAGATTGTCGCGGCCCTCGCGGCACGCCTTGCAGACGCCGCAGGTGTCGGCGCCATACATCACCACGCGATCGCCGATATTGCGATCCGTCACGCCGGGGCCGATGGCGACGATCTCGCCGCAGCCCTCCACGCCGACGCATTGCGGCAGCTTGCGCTTCGCGAACGCCATGCCGCGATAGCCCCAGACGTCGAGATAGTTGAGCGCCATCGCGCGCACGCGGATCTGCACCTCGCCCGCGCCGGGCGGCGGCGGATCGGGCTCGTCGGCGATGAGGCGAACGTCGCGGTCGCCGAAGAGTTTTAACGCGCGCATGATCGACGATCTTCTTGCAAGCTTTCAGGAAGCGCTTTGACTCTCACATCAGGCGTTGTTGCGGCCATACGAATCGCCATCAACGCTGGATGTTCATTGAAGCGGACAGCCCGCCATCGACCGGAATGGCCGCGCCGGTGACGTAGCCTGCGGAAGGAGACAGCAGAAACGCCACGGCCGCAGCGACATCCTGCGGCGTCGCGAAGCGGCCGGCGGGAATCTGCTTCTCCACCTTCTCACGATAGGCGGCGTAGCCCTCCATCATCGCGGTGTCGACGAAGCCAGGCGCGACGACGTTCGCAGTCACGCCGCGCTTCGCGGTCTCGATCGAGAGGTTGCGGACATAGGCTTCCAGCGCGGCTTTCGTCGCCGCATAGGCGCCGTTTCCCTGCGTGGCGCGCGAGGCGGCGGCGGAGCCGATGGCGACGATCCGGCCCGCGCGCCGCATCGTCATCGGCCGCACCAGCGCCGAGACAAGCTGCGCCATCGACCAGACATTCACCTGCATCGCGGCCTCGGCCTTCTCCGGCGCCATCATCGCGACAAGCGCGTCGTAGCTCTGACCGGCGTTATGGACGAAGCCGTAAAAAGCCTCTTCCTCGCCCAGCGTTTTCGCGAAAGCAGCGACAGCGGCGCGATCGGCGAGATCGAGCGCGCGCGCCTCGATGCGGACGCCGGGCTGCGCCGCGCGCGCAAGCGTCGCCTCGGCCTCGTCGCGCGAGGAGCGGTAGGTGAACAGAACGTCGTAGCCCGCCTCAGCGCAGGCGCTCACGATCGCCGCGCCGATGCCGCGCGCGCCGCCGGTGACAAGCACGCGCCGCCGGTGCGCGGCTTCGCTCACGCGGCCGGCTCCAGCCCCATGACGAGGCAGGTGTTCTGGCCGCCGAAGCCGAAAGAGTTCGACAGCACGTAACGCACCTTCGCGTCGCGCGCCTCGTTCGGCACGACATCGAGGGGGATGGCCGGATCAGGCGTGCGATAATTGATCGTCGGCGGAATGCGCTGATGCGCCAGCGTCATCATCGAGGTCACAGCCTCGACGGCGCCGGCGGCTGTCAGCGTGTGGCCGATCATCGACTTGTTCGACGAGATCGGCACTTCCTTCATGCGCTCGCCCATCACGGCCATGCAGCCGAACGACTCCATCTTGTCGTTCTCGGGCGTCGAGGTTCCATGCGCGTTGACATAGTCGATGTCGTCGGGCGTCAGCCCGGCGTCGGCGATGGCGTCCTTCATGGCAAACAGGATCGGCTTGCCGTCCGGCGACGAGCGCGTGCGATGGAAGCCGTCGCCGCGATCGCCGGCCCCGAGCATGAAGCCGAGGATCGTCGCGCCGCGCGCCTTCGCGCTCTCATAGCTTTCAAGCACCAGCGCGGCCGCGCCCTCGCCCATGACGAAGCCGTCGCGGTTCTTGGAGAAAGGCTTCGACGCCTGTTCGGGGCTCTCATTCTGGGTCGACAGCGCCGACAACAGCGAGAAGCGGATCAGCGCCTCAGCCTGCACCGAGCCGTCGGTGCCGATGCAGAGCGCCGCGTCTGTTTCGCCGCGCCTGATCGCCTCGACGCCCATCTGGATCGCCGTCGCGCCCGAGGAGCAGGCGGTGGACATCGAGATGGGCGAACCCTTGGTCCCGAACTTGTCGGCGATGCGGTCGGCGACGCCGCCGAACAGAAACAGCTCGTGGAAACTCTCGAACCCGCCCTGCCCGACCCGGGCGACGAAATCGCGAGTCGTCACGGGATCCTTGTCCTTCAGCGCTTCGGCGATGGCGAGCCGCTGCGGCCACTCCATCTCGACCGGCGGCACGGCGATGAAGAGCGGACCCGGAAAATCGCCGGCGCGGCCGACGCCCGACTGCGCCACCGCTTCGCCCGCCGCAATCGAGGCGAGCTTTTCCGACAGCGCCGGCGCGCATTGCGGCTCGAACGGCACGGTATCGACCGTGCCGGCGATCGTGGTGCGCAAGCCCTCGGTGGCGAAGCGGGTGATGCGGTGGATGCCGGAGCGGCCCTGCATCATCGCGGTCCAGTTGTCGTCCTTGCCCTGGCCGAGCGAGGTCACCACGCCCATGCCGGTGACGACGATCAGCGGACGTCCCTGCCTGTCGAGATTCGCAGCCATCGCGATCTCCTTCCTCAAACGCGCTCGACCAGCGCGAGACCTTCGCCGCGCCAGTGGCCGAGGCCGGTGACGACGACCTGATCGATCCCGCCGTCGAAGGCGGTCTCCGTCGGCGAGTTCTTCGCCGGCGGAAAAAGGCCGCCGTGTTCCAGCACCATCGCGGCGAGCAGCACGGCCGCGGGAAACTGCGCCTCCATGCCGTGCCCGATGAGATTGCCGATGGCGCGCGCCGGCGCGGACGGCGCGAGCGCCGCCAGCGCGTCGCGCTCCTCGCGCGTCACGCCGCGCGCGCCGCTCGAACCGGAAAGGACCGTGAAACGGCCGCTCTTCAGCTTCGGCGCGATCGTCTCCCAGAGATGGCGCAGCGAGGCCGCGGCGTCGCCTGGATCGCGGCGCGTGCGATCGGAGACGACGGTCGTCAGCTTCGCATAGGGCTTGCGGCCGCGCGCCTTCGCCGTACCGGCTTCCTCCAGCACCATGAAGGCGCCCATCGCGCCGAGATCGAAACCCGCGCTGGCGCCGTCGCGCTCGAACACTGGGACCCAGGGGCCTTTGCGGTTGTGGCCCTTGAACTCGTACATCAGATGCATGTCCGGGCGCTGCGAGGCGTAGGAGCCGCCGACGATGAACACGTCGCCCTGCCCGGCCGCGATGCGCGCATGGGCGATGCGCACCGCATCGACGCCAGCCTGCTCCTCGCCCATGAAGGTGCGCGAGGCGCCGACCACGCCATGCACGATGGCGATATTGCCGGCGAGAAGATTGGAGAGCTGCGCCAGAAACAGAGTCGGCTTCAGGTCGTTCATCAGCCGCTCGTTCAGGAAGCGGCCCTTGTCGTCCGTCTTGCGCAAGCCGGTGGAGATGGCGTCGTCCACCTCGACATTGCGCTCGCCGCCGCCTGCGGCCACCACCATCTGCGTCGTCGCCAGACGCTCGGCGTCGCCCTTCAGCCCTGCGTCGTCGAGCGCGAGGCCGGCGGCGTAGGTGCCGATGCGCTGCCAGTTCTCCATCTGGTTCTGATCGACCTTCTTGGGAATCTGGCGCGACCACTCCATCGCCGGCATCGGATGCACCGTGACGGGCGCGAAGGAATCCGCGTCGATCTTCGGCGCGTCGCCTGCGACGGCGGCCCGCCAGTGCGCGTCGAGCCCTTCGCCGAGGCTCGAAACGAGCCCCGCCCCGGTGATCCAGACCTCGCGAGCGTTCATTTCACCTCCACGGGCAGGCCGATCTGGCCCGCGCGCGCCTTCATGAGACCCCTGAGATCGTCGGGCAAGGGCATCTCCCGGAACATCAGCTCCGCGTCGCATATGCGCTTGCCCGCAACCGCGATCGACGCCTTCGTGACCGAATAGCCCGAACCGTCATGCAGCAGCGCCGCATCGATCACGAGATCGGTTTCGGGACCGACGAAGGCGCGGAACTTGGCCTTCTCGACGCCGGCAAGAAAGGGCATGCGCGCGAGACCGTTGAGGGCGAGAATGAGATAGCCCGAAGCCTGCGCCATCGTCTCGGTGAGGAGAACGCCGGGCACCAGCGGATGGCCGGGGAAATGCCCCTCGAAGACGGGACTTTCCTTCGGCGTGCGGGCATGCGCCATCAGCCTGGCGCCGGGCCGGTCGAAACCGGCCACGCTGTCGATCATGTCGAAATATTCAAGACGCATCTTGGCGGGCGGCCGGCGGGCCGCAGCGGTTACGCCGCCTTGGCGGCGACGAGCTGGTCGATCTTGGCGGCGAGGTTGG
Organism: Rhizobiales bacterium 65-9; assembly: GCA_001899525.1. Classification (GTDB taxonomy): domain Bacteria; phylum Pseudomonadota; class Alphaproteobacteria; order Rhizobiales; family Beijerinckiaceae; genus Terrirubrum. The sequence continues at coordinate 79,741 of MKVY01000028.1, read as the reverse complement.
AGAGCTTGAAATACTCCTCCGCTTTCACCTTCCCCTCGTTGACCTCCTGGGTCCACTCCTCGAGCGGCAGCTTGATGCCGAACTTCTTGTCGATGGCGAAGGCGATGTCGAGGAAGGCCAGGGAGTCGATGCCGAGATCGTCGATGGCGTGGCTCTCCGGCTTGATCGAGTCGCGCGGAATATCGCAGGTTTCCGCGATGATGTCGGCGACCGTGTCGAATGTGGACATTGGCGAGCCCTTCAGTCGGCTGCGTCCGCCCCGAGCCCCTGACAGTCGCAGGCCCGCAGGCGCTGTCGCGCCGGAATCCGTTCAGATGTGAACCACCCCGTTAGTCGATCGGATCGCCGGCCGCAACCCAACCCTCCCGGGTCCGCGCGATGTAGTCGTCCAGTCCGCCGGCCGCAATGGCGGCGCGCAGACCGGCCATGAGATCCTGATAATAGGCCAGATTGGCCCAGGTCAGCAGCATCTGGCCGAGCATCTCGTCCGCCTTGATCAGATGGTGCAGATAGGCCCTGCTATAGTCCCGCGCCGCCGGGCAGGACGAGCCCGGATCGAGCGGCCGCGCGTCGTCGGCGTGCTTCGCATTGCGCAGATTGACCTTGCCGAACCGGGTGTAAGCGGTTCCGTGACGGCCGGCGCGGGTCGGCATCACGCAATCGAACATGTCAACGCCCCGCCGGACCGCCTCCATGATGTCGTCGGGCGTGCCGACGCCCATCAGGTAGCGGGGCTTCTCCCTGGGAAGGAACGGCTCGACCGTTTCAATCATGGCGAGCATGACCGCCTGCGGCTCGCCCACCGCGAGCCCGCCGATCGCATAGCCCCTGAAACCCATCGCAGCGAGCAAGCGCGCGCTTTCCTGTCTCAGGTCATTCTGGTCGCCGCCCTGCACGATCGCGAACAGGGCGCGTCCGGAAGGGCTTCCAAAGGCCGTCTGGCAGCGCTCCGCCCAGCGCAGCGACAGACGCATGGCGTTTTCCTGCTCCTCGCGCGGCGCCGGCAGGCGGACGCATTCGTCGAGCTGCATGACGATGTCTGAGCCGAGCAGATTCTGGATCTCGATCGAGCGTTCCGGCGTCAGTTGGTGGATCGAGCCGTCGATATGGGAACGGAAGGTCACGCCGTCCTCGCTCATCTTCCGGAGCGCCGACAGCGACATCACCTGGAAGCCGCCGGAGTCGGTCAGGATCGGGCGCGGCCAGCGCATCATCGCATGGAGGCCGCCCAGCCGCGCCACCCGCTCGGCGCCGGGCCTCAGCATCAGGTGATAGGTATTGCCGAGCAGGATGTCGGCGCCGGTCTCGCGCACCTGCTCGGGATACATGCCCTTCACCGTGCCGGCGGTGCCGACCGGCATGAAGGCCGGCGTGCGGATGGCTCCGCGCGGGGTGGCGATTTCGCCCGTGCGCGCGGCGCCGTCGGTCGCGGCGACGCGGAAGGAGAAATCAGCGGGATTGTCGGAAGCGGACATGGCGCGCGTCGATGGCGGGGAGGACCGGCGGCGTCAAGCTTTCCCATGCCAGTCATTCCGGCACGCGCCAAGGGCGCGAGCCCGGAATCATCGCGGCATGGCTCTTAATTCCGGGCTCTCTGGATTCCGGGCTGTTCGCCTTGCGAAGCCCGGAATGACGACTCTTTTCAGAGCGCGCTCTTCAACTCGATCGCGCGGTCACGACGCGCGAAACAACAGGCTCGCGTCGCCATAGGAATAGAAACGATAACCGCTCCCGATCGCATGGGCGTAAGCCGACTTCATCCGGTCAAGCCCGGCGAAGGCGCTGACCAGCATGAACAGCGTCGATCTCGGCAGATGGAAATTCGTCATCAGGATATCGACGGCGCGGAAACGATAGCCCGGCGTGATGAAGATGTCGGTCTCGCCCCTGAAGGGATGGATGACGCCACCCTCATCCGCGGCGCTTTCGAGAAGCCGAAGCGACGTCGTCCCGACAGCGACGATGCGGCCGCCGCTCGCCTTCGTCGCGTTGAGCGCGCGCGCCGTCGCCTCGTCGACCTCGCCCCGCTCGGCGTGCATTTTATGATCGCGCGTGTCCTCGGCCTTCATCGGCAAAAAGGTTCCGGCGCCGACATGCAGCGTGACCGTTTGGCGGGAAACGCCTGCGGCGTCGATCTTTCTGAACAGGGCCGGCGTGAAGTGGAGACCGGCGGTCGGCGCCGCGACCGCGCCCTCCTCGCGCGCATAGATCGTCTGATAATCAGCGCGGTCGCGCTCGTCGGTCGCGCGCTTGCCCGCGATGTAAGGCGGCAGCGGCATGACGCCGGCCGCCGCCACGGCGGAATCGAGATCGGGGCCGGACAGATCGAAGCGCAGCGTCACCTCGCCGCCGTCATGCTTCTCAGCGACCGTCGCGTCGAGCGATCCGAGCAGGCAGACATTCGCGCCTTCGCCGAAACGGATGCGATCTCTAACGGCAAGCCGCTTGCCCGGCTTGGCGAAGGCGCGCCACGCATCGGGGGCCTCGCGCTTCAGGAGCAGCGCCTCGATATGGGCGCCATCGCCGGTTTCGCGGCGGCGCACGCCGTCGAGGCGCGCGGGAACGACCTTGGTGTCGTTGACGACGAGCGCGTCGCCGGCGCGCAGAAACGCCGGCAGCTCAGCGACAATCCTGTCCTCGAACGCGCCGCCCGCCGGGACCACGAGCATCTTCGCACGATCGCGCGGCGACACGGGCCGCAACGCGATGCGGTCCTCTGGAAGATGGAAATCGAAATCGGAGACGAGCACGGGATCAACGCATCAGCCGCGCCATTTTCTGTTTCATCATGGCCGGGCTGCGCCCGGCCATCCACGTCCAACGGCGCCCTTCAAACGTGGATGCCCGGGCGAAAGCCCGGGCATGAAAGTCACGATGAAATGCGGACGCTCACTGCACGTCCGCGAGCACGCGCACAGTGTTCATTTTATCGGGATCGCGCACCGGCTCGCCGCGCTTGATCTTGTCGACATTCTCCATGCCTTCGACGACCTTGCCCCACACCGTGTACTGCTTGTCGAGGAAGCTCGCATCGTCGAACACGATGAAGAACTGCGAATTCGCCGAATTCGGATTCTGCGCGCGCGCCATCGAGCATACGCCGCGCTGATGGCTCTCGTTGTTGAACTCGGCCTTGAGGTCCGGATAGTCGGAGCCGCCAGTGCCAGTTCCGCGCGGACAGCCGGTCTGCGCCATGAAGCCGTCGATCACGCGATGAAAGACGATGCCGTCATAAAAGCCTTCGCGCGCCAGCTTCTTGATGCGCTCGACATGGCCGGGCGCGAGATCGGGGCGCATCGCGATGACGACCTTGCCTTTCGTCGTGTCGATAACCAGCGTGTTTTCGGGATCAAGACTCATATGTCCACTCCTGCTTTTCCATTGGGTTTGAAACTCATGCGAAAGGTCAAAAGGCGCCCGGCGACGGCGCCCGCCAGCTTGTAGTCCATCGGAAACGGCGCGCAGGCCTTGACCGCCGAGACGAGCGAGCGGGCGAAAGCGTCGGTCAGCGCCGGAGCGGCGTCGACATTGGTGACGAGGACGCGCGGATCGCCCATCAGCGTTCCGTTGCGCCGCAGGGAAAACAACATGCGCGCCTGCGAGACGGTTGGCGGCGTCACGGGCGGAGCGCGGTCAAGGCACATCCTGATCAACGCGGACAGGTCCCTCATGTTCGCGGCGGGCTGCTGCGCCGACGCCGAATTCGCCGAGGCGCACAGCAAAAACGCAAGCGCTGCGGCCCTCATCATCGGCCGCCGTCGACGACGAAACGGATCGACAGCGGCCGGCCCGCGATCGCGGCGCCGAAGCTGTTCGACAACGGAAGCGGCGCGCAGGCCCGCACCGCCGCATTCACGGAGTCGAGCAGCGCCCGCCGTTGCGCCTTCGACGCCCGCGCGTTCGCATAGACGAGGCGCGGCGCGCCGACAAAATCTCCGTTCCGCGTCAGGCTGAACCGGACCGTCATGTCGATCCGACTGCGTTGACGGAAGCCGGCCGGCGGCGACCAGCAGCCGCGCAGGAACGGCGCGATCTGCGCGAGGTCATCAATGCGATCGACCCGAACGCCGCTGCGCGACGCGAAGACATCGCCGCGATAACCGTCCGCTCCGGCGTTCGGCCGGCTCGACCGAAGCGACACGGGCCGATCGGGATCGGCGAACGGGCCGGACGCTCCTGGCAGATAGCGCTGCCCCGTGGGCGGCGGCAGATTGGGATTTTGCGCCGGCGGCAGATTGGGCGTCTGCGCCGGCGGCAGGCCGAGATCGCGGGTTTCCTGCGCCAGTCCGGCCTGCGGCGCGCCGACAAGCGCGCCGAGCGCAAGCAGAATGCGCAGGACGCTCACCGCGCCTACTTCGCGTCCGAAAGCATCTGCATGCGGACGATCTTGTCGGGTTTGCTCACGGAGCCGTTCTGCGCCTCCGAGCCCTTCTTGATCTTGTTCACGACATCCATGCCGGAGACGACCTCGCCCCAGATGGTGTACTGGCCGGTCAGCGGGCCGCAGCCGTCATAGCAGATGAAGAACTGCGAATTGGCGGAGTTCGGCGACTGCGAGCGGGCCATGCCGACGCTGCCGCGCTTGAACGGCTCCTTCGAGAATTCGGCCGGAATGTTGGGCAGGTCGGAGCCGCCCATGCCGGTGCCGGTGGGATCGCCGGTCTGCGCCATGAAGCCGTCGATCACGCGATGAAAAACGATGCCGTCATAGAAGTGGCGCTTGGTGAGGGCGACGATCTGCGCGACATGCTTCGGCGCGAGATCGGGGCGCAGCTTGATGACGATGCGGCCGTCCTTGGTGTCGAGCGCGATCGCATTGTTCGGATCGACGGTCTGGGCCTGCGCGCCGAAGGCGACCAGCGCGAGAGCGGCTGCGGCTATCAGTCTTTTCATGGGAACTCCGGAGGAGCGCTCAGCGGCGCGGGAATTTCTTCGTCAGGCGGGCGGCGACGGAAGCCGGCACGAACGGCGCGACGTCCCCGCCCATGGAGGCGATCTGACGGACAAGCGTGGCCGTGATGGGGCGAACGGAGGGCGAGGCCGGCAGAAAGACCGTCTGGATGTCGGGCGCCATCGCGGCGTTCATGCCCGCGAGCTGCATTTCGTAGTCGAGGTCGGTGCCGTCGCGCAGGCCGCGGATCATGATCGTCGCGCCCGCGCGCGCGGCCGCCGTCACGGTCAGGTCGGCGAAGGTCGTCACCTCCACCTCAGCGCCGGTCTCGCGCTCGAATGGGGCCGCAAGCTCGCGGATCATCTCGGCGCGCTCCTCGGCGGGAAACATGGGGGCCTTGCCGGGATGGACGCCGATCGCCACCACCAGCCGGTCCGCGAGGCGGCAAGCCTCCCGCAGCACGTCCACATGCCCGTTGGTCACCGGATCGAACGATCCGGGATAGAAGGCGACGCGCGGTTTCGTCTTGCTCATCGTGCGATCGGACCTCGGACAGGCGGCGGAGGGTTAGCGGCGGAAGGCGAGAGGAGCAAGAGGCCGGGAATTCCAACGCTCATCGAAACTCGCGCCGTCCCTCCGCGTAGACCAGCCAGAGCCCGCCCGCCACGATGAAGGCGGCGCCGATCCAGACCGACAGGGACGGCCACTCCCCGAACATGACGGAGCCGTAGATCGTCGCCCAGATGATCTGCGTGTACTGCATCGGCGCGACGGTCGCGGCGCTCGCCAGCCTGAACGCGATCATCGAGCACCACTGGCCAAAGATCTGCGCGACCGACATCGCCGCCACCAGCGCGAGCACGCGCATGTCGAGAGGCCGCCAGTCGAACGCGGAGAAGGCCAGTCCGAACAGCAGAAGATTGCCGTTGGTCCAGGCGAAGATGGTCGCCTGGCTCTCGGTGCGGGTCAGGAGCCTGAGCAGCGTCAGCGACAGCGCCCATGTCGCGGCCGATATGACGGCCAGAAGAATGGCCGCGGCCTGCCCTTCCCCCGACGGACGGAGAATGATCAGGCAGCCGATGAGGCCCGTCACCAGCGCCACGACTTGCGGCGGCCGGATGCGCTCGCCCAGAATCGGCGCGGCGGCGAGCGCGACCAGAGCCGGCGCGATGAACATGATCGCGGTGATCGTCGTCAGCGGCAATTGCTTCATGGCGATCATGAAGGTCAGCATCGAGACCACCTGCAGCGCGCAGCGCGTGAGATGCGTCCAGGGGCGGCGCGTCGCGAGCACGGAGTCGCCGCGACGCCAGCAGGCGATGAACAAAGGCGTGAGGAGCAGCAGCACCATCGCGCCGCGCAAAGCCATGATCTGCGCGCCGGGCAACGCCGCCACGGCGACCTTGGTCATCGCGTCGCTGCCCGACAGAACGACGAAGCCGGCGCCGTTGGCGGCGAGCCCGGCGATGGGACGCTCCGGGGGCGCGGCCGGCGATGCGCGCGCGTCCATCAGGCCATCCGTTCGCCGCGCATCAGCCACCAGCCGCCGGCGACGATGAAGATCGCGCCGAACAGCACCGACGGCGCGGGCCATTCGCTGAACACCGCCGCGCCGATGATCGTCGACCAGATGATCTGCGTGTATTGCGCCGGCGCGACAGTCGAGGCGGGCGCGATGCGTACGGCCGTCATGGAGAACCATTGGCCCGCGACCTGAAGCACCGCCATCCCAATGAGCAGCCAGACGATCTCGGCCTGGAGCGGACGCCAGTCGAAAACCGCGAGCGCGGCGGCGCCCAGCATCAGCAATCCGTTGCTCCAGGCGAGAATGACGACATGGCTTTCCGTGCGCGTGAGCAGCCGCAGAAGGGTCATCGAGATCGCCCAGGTGGCGGCCGAGAACAGCGCGATCAGCATGAAAAGCATCTCGCCGTCGCCGCGCGGGCGGATGACGATGAGACAGCCGATGAAGCCCAGCGCGACCGATATGAGCTGATGCATCCGCACGCGCTCGCCAAGAATGGCGACTGCGGAGAACACGATGAAAATCGGCGCGACGAACATGATCGTCGTAACGGTCGTGAGCGGCAGATTGCGAAGCGCCGTCAGCGCCGCCAGAATCGACGCGAACTGCAGGCAAAACCGCATGAGATGAAGCCATGCGCGCCGCGTCGCCAGGACAGGCAGGCCGCGGCGCGCGGTCAGCGCGAACAGCGGCGGGAGGAGCACGAGCAGGAAGAGGCAGCGCAGCATCAGGGTCTGCGGCGCCGGCAGGACCGCGAGCACGAGCTTGGCGAGCGCGTCGCCGCCGGAAGACGCCGCCATGGAGGCCGCGTTCGCCGTGATTCCGGCGACCGGCCGGTCAGGCGGCGGGTCGGCGTGCTCGGCCGCGCGCATCTCAGACGGCCGATCGCGGCGAACGCATCAGCGAATAGCCGCTCGCCATGATCAACGCCGCGCCGACCCATATGAGGGGGTGCGGCCATTCATTGAAGAACAGGGCGCCGAACAAGGTCGCCCAGAGAATCTGCGTGAACTGCGCGGGAGCGACCGTCGCGGCCGGAGCCAGACGAAGCGCCGTCATGGAAAACCATTGCCCGAAAACCTGCGTCACCGACATGCCGAGGATGACGAGCAACAGCATGCCGTCGATGGCGCGCCAATCGAACATCGCAATCAGCGCCGCCACGACGAGCTGGGGAAAGTTGCTCCAGGCCAGCAGCGTGACGTGGCTTTCCGTGCGCGTGAGCTTGCGCAGCAGCGTCACCGACAGGGACCAGGAGAAACTCGAACCCAGCGCCAGCAGCATATAGAGCACGTCGCCGTCGCCGCTCGGCCGGATGATGACCATGCAACCGATCACCCCAAGCCCGATCGCGAACGCCTGGCGCGGGCGCAGCCGCTCGCCGAGGATCGGGATCGCCAGCAAGGCGATGAAGATCGGCGCCGCGAACAGGATGGCCGTCAGAGTGGTGAGAGGAATATGCTGCAACGCAACAAACGCCTGATACGTCGCGCTCAGATGCAGCATGGTGCGCGTGAGGTGAAGCCAGACGCGATTGGTGGCGAATACCGGCTGGCCGCGGCGAACGGCGAGAAGAAACACCGGCGCGAGAAAAACGATGGTGAAAAAGCTGCGCATGGCGACAGCCTGCGGCAGCGACATGGCCGAGACGGCGAATTTGGACAGAGCGTCTCCGCCCGACGCGGCGACGAACGAGGCGGTATTGGCGACAAAACCGGCGACCGGCCGGTCGCCCGCATGACTTTGCCCCTTGTCGCCCTCGCCCATCTCAACCCGTGTTTGCACCGCCATCATTAAACGAAAGCTGGAGCTAGAGTCCGGCTTTCTTCACATGCTCGCGATGCGGCGGCGTCAGAGCGGAAGCGGGACGGTCATTCGGCCTGCTCGCCGCCCTCGTCGTCCGTGACGCGCTCGACGCTCACGACGCGCTCGTCGGCGGCGGTGTTGAACACGATGACGCCCTGCGTCGCGCGGCCGGCGACGCGGATGCCGTCGACGGGGCAACGGATCAACTGGCCGCCATTGGTGACCAGCATGATCTGGTCGCTGTCCTCGACCGGGAAGGAGGCGACCAGCTTGCCCTTGCGCTCATTGACGGCCATCGCGACGATGCCCTTGCCGCCGCGGCTGGTGACGCGATACTCGAAGCTCGACGTGCGCTTGCCAAAGCCGTTCTCGGAGATGGTAAGCACGAACTGTTCGGCCGCGCTCATTTCCGCGTAGCGCTCCTGCGAGATCGCCGCCTCGGCCGAAGCCTCTTCCGTCTCCGCCTCGCCATTCTCTTCCGGCGCGCTTTCGCCAGCGACGGCGCGACGCATCTTGAGATAGGCGGCGCGCTCCTCCGGCGCCGCCTCGAAATGACGCAGGATCGCCATCGAGATCAGCGCGTCGCCTTCCGCGAGCTGGACGCCGCGAACGCCCATCGAGGTGCGCCCCTGAAACACGCGCACGTCATCCACCGGAAAGCGGACGCACTGGCCGCGCGCGGTGGTGAGCAGGACGTCGTCCTTGTCGGTGCAGATCTCGACATCGAGAATGCCCTCGCCCTCGTCGGGCTTCATCGCGATCAGGCCGGAGCGGCGCACCTCGGCGAAATCGGAGAGCTTGTTGCGCCGCACCGTTCCGCGCGTCGTCGCGAACATGACGTCGAGATTGCTCCACTGCGCCTCGTCCTCCGGCAGCGGCATGATCGTGGTGATGCGCTCCCCCGCCTCCAGCGGAAGGATGTTGACGAGCGCCTTGCCGCGCGACTGCGGCTCGGCCGCGGGCAGGCGCCACACCTTCAGCACATAGGCCTTGCCGATCGAGGAGAAGAACAGCACGGGCTGATGGGTGCTGGCGACGAACAGGCGGGTGACGAAATCCTCGTCGCGCGTCGCCATGCCCGAGCGGCCCTTGCCGCCGCGGCGCTGGGCCCGATAGGCCGACAGCGGCACGCGCTTGACGTAGCCGGCGTGGCTGACGGTGACGACCATGTCCTCGCGCTGGATCAGGTCCTCGTCGTCGACGTCGGAATCCCATTCGACGATCTCGGTCTTGCGCGGCGTCGCGAAGGCGTCGCGGATCTCCTTCAACTCGTCCTTGATGATCGCCTGGATGCGGGCGCGGGAAGCGAGAATCTCCAGATATTCGCGGATCTGCGCGGCGAGCTTGTTGAGCTCGTCGCCGATCTCGTCGCGTCCGAGCGCGGTGAGGCGCTGGAGGCGCAGATCGAGAATGGCGCGCGCCTGCGTTTCCGACAGTCGATAGGTTCCATCCGCCGCGACGCGGTAGCGCGGATCATCGACGAGCGCGATCAGCGGCGCGATCTCGGTCGCCGGCCAGTCGCGAGCCATCAACTGCTCGCGGGCCGTGTTCGCGTCCGGCGCGGCGCGGATCAGCCGGATGACCTCGTCGATGTTGGCGACGGCGATCGCGAGGCCGCACAGCACATGGGCGCGCTCGCGCGCCTTGTTGAGGCGATGCTTGGTGCGACGGGAGACGACCGTCTCGCGGAACTCGACGAAAGCGCCGAGCAGATCCCTGAGATTGAGAATCTCCGGACGGCCGCCGTTCAGCGCCACCATGTTCGCGCCGAACGTCGTCTGCAGATCGGTGAAACGATAGAGCTGGTTCAGCACCACGTCGGCGACGGCGTCGCGCTTCAGTTCGATCACGATGCGCATGCCGTCGCGATCGGATTCGTCGCGCAGGTCGGAGATGCCCTCGACCCGCTTGTCGCGGACGAGCTCGGCGATGCGTTCGATCAGCGTCGTCTTGTTCACCTGAAACGGAATCTCGGTGACGATGATCGCCTCGCGATCCTTGCGGATGTCCTCGATCGTGTGGCGCGCGCGCATGACGATCGAGCCGCGCCCGGTGTGATAGGCGGCGCGCGCGCCGCCGCGGCCGAGGATGAGCGCGCCGGTCGGAAAATCCGGCCCCGGAATGCGCTCGATGAGCGCGTCGACGGCGATGGCGGGATCGTCGATCAGCGCCACGACCGCGTCGATCACCTCGCCGAGATTGTGCGGCGGGATGTTGGTCGCCATGCCGACCGCGATGCCGCCGGCGCCGTTGATGAGAAGATTGGGAAACTTCGCCGGCAGGACGACCGGCTCCCGCTCGGAGCCGTCATAGTTGTCCATGAAATCGACGGTGTCCTCGTCGATGTCGTCCAGCAGCTTGAGCGCGAGCTTTTCGAGGCGCACCTCGGTGTACCGCATGGCCGCCGGCATGTCGCCGTCGATCGAGCCGAAATTGCCCTGCCCGTCGATGAGCGGCGCGCGCATCGAGAAGTCCTGCGCCATGCGCACCAGGGCCATATAGACCGACTGATCGCCGTGCGGATGATACTTACCGATGACGTCGCCGACGACGCGGGCGGATTTGCGGTAGGGCTTGTCCGGCGTGTAGCCGTTCTCGTGCATCGAGAACAGGATGCGCCGATGCACCGGCTTCAGGCCGTCGCGCGCGTCCGGCAGCGCCCGGCTCACGATCACGCTCATGGCGTAATCGAGATAGGAGCGCTTCATTTCATCGGTGATCGAAACCGGCCTGATGTCGCCGCCCGGCGGCGGGCCGGAGGGCGTGTTCTCGTCGTCGGACAACAGCGACTCGCAAAGTGCGGAAAGAAGCTTTTCTTTAGCCGATTTGCGCGCGTTCCGCCAAGCGAAAATCGAGTCGGCGGACAGATAAATAGCTTATTTTATTCAATGCTTTATAGATTTTCGGATCGCCTGGATCACGCAATCGCCACCAGTGCGGCGGTCGCGTCGTCCGACCGTTTCCAGCGCGGAAAGCGGACGGCGGCCGGATCAAGCTCCTCCTCTATGTGGCGCAGCCGCAGGGCGAGCCGGACAAGGCCCTCTTCCCGCGCGGCGGCGACGAAGGCGGCCGCGCCGATGTCGCCGTATCGCAGTTCCAGCGCGGCGAAGCCGTCGGTCATCAGGAGCGCGTGGGCGGGCGTTTTCAGCGCCACGCGGGCGGTTCTGACGCCGGCCACGAAGGCCGGATCGGGCGCGAGGGTGAAAGGCCCTCCCGGCTGGTTGTAACGGGCGCGGCCAGCGCGAAGACGGGCCAAACTCTCCGGCGCGCGGAGCCGCTCGGCGGGATCGGCGACGCGCACTGCGGCCGCCCCGCCCGCCTCCCGCGCCTCGCTTTCCGCCGTCGCGCCGAAGGCATGCGTCTCGCCGTCGCTTCCCACGAGAATGGCGCGGCAGTCGGCGGTCCAGGCCAGTTCGCACACGCCGTCGTTGCGCGCGGTCAGCATCATGAAAGCGCCGCAGGGAATCTCCCAGCGCTCCAGCGGCGCGCGGCGGCGCTCGCGCAGGAAGGCGGCTTCGAGATCCTTCGCGACGGATTCGAGCATCGGCATGGCGTCGTGGCAACCGGCGTGGCGCACGAACAACTCGTTCGCGCGGTGGGCGAGCCACGCGGCGTCGCTGGTGTCCGACACGATCGGATCGCCAAGCCCCGTCGCGCCGTCGATCACCCAGACGCGGTTGCGCGCCATGCCCCAGACATCGTCGTTCGGCCGGGCGCGCGAGCCGGCGAGCGAGAGCGCGTCGATGATGTCGAGCAGGTGGACCTCCCGCGCTCGAACCGTCAGGATGAAAGGGGACGTTCTGGCGAATGTATGACTATCTTTCCAGCGCCGTGGTGACGCTGCTCGTCACGCTCGATCCGCCGGCGCTCGCGCCGATGTTCATCAGCGTGACGCGCGGCATGACGCCGGCCGAGCGGCGGCAGGTGGCGTATCGCGCCAGCCTGATCGCGTTCTTGATCATGGCGTTCTTCGCGGTGGCGGGCCAGGAAACGCTGAGGCTGCTCGGCATCGGCCTGCCGGCCTTCAGAATCGCCGGCGGACTGCTGCTGTTCACGATCGCGTTCGAAATGGTGTTCGACCGGCGCAACGCGCGCAAATCGGAGATGGCCGAGACGGCGATCACGAAAGACCAGATTCGCAACATCGCGGCCTTCCCTCTCGCCATCCCGCTGATGGCGGGTCCGGGCGCGATCACGGCCATGCTGCTGCTGGCGGGACGGGCTCATGACGACCCGCTGCTGATCTCGCTTCTGCTCCTCGTCACGGCGCTGCTGATCGCCGTCTGCCTGGCGGTCCTGCTGCTGGCGGACCGGGTCGCCAGGGTTCTGGGAACGACGGGAAACGCCGTGCTCACGCGCCTGCTCGGCGTCATCCTCGCGGCGCTCGCGGTGCAGTTCCTGATCGACGGCGCGAAGGCGGCTTTCGGGCTCGCCTGAGCGTCGGCGCCAGAGGCGCCGCGCCTCTAGAACGGAATATCGTCGTCGAGATCGACATGCTTGCCGCCGCCGGGCTTCGCGGGCTGGCGCTCCATCGGCGAGGACCGGCCGTAATCGCTGCCGCGCCCGCCGCCCGACGAAACGCGGCCGCCGCCGCCGCCATAGTCGTCATCGCCGCCGCCCTGCTCGCCGCGGCCGGACAGGATCGTCAGCTCGCCGCGATAGCGCTGCAGGACGATCTCGGTCGTCTTGCGCTGATTGCCGTCCTTGTCCTGGTATTCGCGGGTCTGAAGCTGGCCCTCGATATAAACCTTCGTCCCCTTCTTGATATACTGCTCGGCGACCTTCGCGAGGTTCTCGTTGAAGATGACGATATTATGCCATTCGGTGCGCTCCTTGCGCTCGCCCGACGCCTTGTCGCGCCAGGTTTCCGATGTGGCGACGCTGAAATTGACGACCGGTTCGCCGGAATTGAGCCGCCGAACCTCGGGATCGCGGCCGAGATTGCCGATCAGCATGACCTTGTTGAGACTGCCCGCCATCGCTTCCTCCGCGTTCGAGCTACCGTGACTGGGCTTCACTAGCGCGAAACCCGCTGCCCCGTGAGAGCGCGGCGCAGGCTGCCCACAGGATTTCTCCGACATAAATGTTCTTGATTTGTTCGTCAATTCGAGAGGCGCTCGCATCCGCTCTTTCCGAACCGTCGTGAATCACTGTGATAAGCTGGCCCTTCGCCGCATCGAACAAGACTGCTTTCCCGGCGGTGAGAGATGAGGCTTGATCGACGACGGCGCCTCATCGATCTGCGCTGCGACCTCGGGAAAATCGACCTGAAGCAGCGCCGCCGCATGGGCCCGAAAATTCAGTTGGAAGCGCGTTTCTTCTAGCTTTGAGAATATCGGCGGCCGTTGGTTATTCCCGGCTCAGTAAATGAGCGAGGCCCACTGCACAATATTCTTGTTTTGTTCTCAATTCTCCTGCATGAATGGCGCGCGGAATCGCGGGCCGTCCATTCGTCAGCATCCGGCGGCGCCCGCCTTTTCCTGTGGCCCGCCTGCACGGAGCGCATGTCGCTTTCGGCTGCGGACGCCTATGTTAGGGAGCCTCCGACCGTTCGATCCATGTCCAAGCCCAACTCAAACAAGCCCAGCCCCAAGCGCGGCAAGGCCGCGCCCTCATCCAAGCCCGCCAGCGCGCTCTCGGCCGCGGCGGTTGAGGACATGTTCGACCGGAACCGCCTGGCCGACCCGAATGCGCGGGTGATCGCGATCCGCGGCGCGCGCGAGCACAACCTCAAGAATGTCGATCTGACGATCCCGCGCGACAAGCTCGTCGTGTTCACCGGCCTGTCGGGATCGGGCAAGTCGTCCCTCGCCTTCGACACCATCTACGCCGAGGGCCAGCGGCGCTATGTCGAGTCGCTGTCGGCCTACGCCCGGCAGTTCCTCGAAATGATGCAGAAGCCGGACGTCGACCAGATCGACGGGCTCTCGCCGGCGATCTCGATCGAGCAGAAGACGACCTCGAAAAATCCGCGCTCCACCGTCGGCACGGTCACCGAGATCCACGACTATATGCGCCTGCTCTGGGCGCGCGTCGGCATTCCCTATTCGCCGGCGACCGGCCTGCCGATCGAGAGCCAGACCGTGTCGCAGATGGTCGACCGCGTGCTGGCGCTGCCGGAGAAGACGCGGCTCTACCTGCTCGCGCCCGTGGTGCGGGGACGCAAGGGAGAGTACCGCAAGGAAATCGCGGAATGGCAGAAGAAGGGCTTTCAGCGCCTGAAAGTCGACGGCCAGTTCTACGAGATCGGGGACGCGCCGGCGCTCGACAAGAAATTCAAGCATGACATCGACGTCGTGGTGGACCGCATCGCGGTGAGGCCCGACATCGCGGCGCGGCTGTCGGAAAGCTTCGAGACGGCGCTGGAGCTGGCGGACGGCATCGCGGTGATGGAGTTCGCCGACGCAAAGGAAGCGAACGGCGAGGCGAAACGGATCACGTTCTCATCGAAATTCGCCTGCCCCGTGTCCGGCTTCACGATTCCGGAGATCGAGCCGCGGCTCTTTTCATTCAACAATCCCTTCGGCGCCTGCCCGACCTGCGACGGTCTCGGTCATGAGATGACGATCGATCCGGAGCTGGTGGTTCCCGACGAATCCGCCACGCTGCGCGGCGGCGCGATCGCGCCCTGGGCGAAGTCGACGTCGCCCTACTATGGCCAGACGCTGGAGGCGCTGGCGCGCAAATACAAGTTCAAGATGACCGCGAAATGGGCGGAGCTGCCCAAGGACGTCAAGAAGGCGATCCTCTACGGCACCGGCGACGACGAGGTGCGCTTCTCCTATGACGACGGCATGCGGGCCTATGAGGTGAAGAAGCCGTTCGAGGGCGTCATCACCAATCTCGAACGCCGCTACCGGGAGACCGAGAGCGACTGGGCGCGCGAGGAAATCGGGCGCTACATGAGCGAGACGCCCTGCGCCGCCTGCAAGGGCGCGCGGCTGAAGCCGGAGGCGCTGGCGGTCAAGATCGCGGGCAGGAACATCAGCGAAGCGTCGCAGCTTTCCGTGCGCGACGCGCTCGCCTGGTTCGAGGCGCTGCCGCGCGAGCTCAGCGCCAAGCAGAACGAGATCGCGCCGCGCATTCTCAAGGAGATTCGCGACCGGCTGCGTTTCCTGCTCGATGTCGGCCTCGAATATCTCACCCTCGCGCGCGCGTCCGGCACGCTGTCGGGCGGTGAGAGCCAGCGCATCCGCCTCGCCTCGCAGATCGGCTCGGGCCTCACCGGGGTTCTCTACGTCCTCGACGAGCCGTCGATCGGCCTGCATCAGCGCGACAACGAACGCCTGTTGGGCACTCTCAGGCGATTGCGCGATCTCGGCAACAGCGTCGTCGTCGTGGAGCATGACGAGGACGCGATCCTCGAGGCCGACTACGTCGTCGATGTGGGGCCCGGCGCGGGCGTGCATGGCGGCCGGATCATCGCGCAGGGAACGCCGGCCGAGATCATGGCGAACCCCGATTCGCTCACGGGCAAATATCTCACCGGCGACCTGTCGGTGCCGACGCCGGCGCGCCGCCGCGCGCCGCAGAAGGGCCGGATGCTGAAAATCAAGGGCGCGCGCGGCAACAATCTCAAGAATGTCGACGTCGAGATTCCGCTCGGCCAGTTCGTCTGCGTCACCGGCGTTTCCGGCGGCGGCAAGTCGACGCTGACCATCGACACGCTCTACAAGGCCGCGGCGCGCAAGCTCAACGGCGCGATGGAGCATCCGGCGCCGCACGACCGCATCGAGGGGCTCGAGCATCTCGACAAGGTGATCGACATCGACCAGTCGCCGATCGGCCGCACGCCGCGCTCCAATCCGGCGACCTACACCGGCGCCTTCACCCCGATCCGCGAGTGGTTCGCGCAGCTTCCCGAAGCGAAGGCGCGCGGCTACCAGCCCGGCCGCTTCTCGTTCAACGTCAAGGGCGGCCGCTGCGAAGCCTGCCAGGGCGACGGCGTCATCAAGATCGAGATGCACTTCCTGCCGGACGTCTATGTCACCTGCGACGTCTGCAAGGGCAAGCGCTACGACCGCGAGACGCTCGAAGTGAAATATCGCGAGAAGTCGATCGCCGACGTGCTCGATTCGACCGTCGAGGAGGCGAAGGATCTGTTCAAGGCGGTGCCGTCGATCCGCGAGAAGATGGAGACGCTGGCGCGGGTCGGCCTCGACTATATCCATGTCGGGCAGCAGGCCACGACGCTCTCGGGCGGCGAGGCCCAGCGCGTGAAGCTGTCGAAGGAGCTGTCGAAGCGCGCCACCGGCCGGACGCTCTACATCCTCGACGAGCCGACCACCGGCCTGCACTTCCATGACGTGAAGAAGCTGCTCGAGGTGCTGCATGAGCTCGTCGAGCAGGGCAACAGCGTCGTGGTCATCGAGCACAATCTCGAAGTGATCAAGACGGCCGACTGGCTTATCGACCTCGGCCCCGAGGGCGGCGACGGCGGCGGCGAGATCGTCGCGGTCGGAACGCCGGAAGACGTGGCGCGCAATCCCCGCAGCCATACCGGGCGCTTCCTGAAGGACGTGCTGGCCAAGGCGAAGGCTGGCCCGGCGGGAGCGCGGCGCCAGGCGGCGGAGTGAGGGGGGCGCGACGCTCCTCGGCGCGATCAGGCTCCGGGCTCATCCCTCAGATCCATCTCCTGACGATGCGCAGGCGGGGCCGCGCCCGGCCAAGGCCGCCCCGCGTTGAGCGCAATCGACCGCGACGGCGCGCGTCGGCGGACAGAGACGCCTGCGCCATGTTGCAATGCACAATAAATCGGCTTGACGAGCCCAGGCAGGAAATAGCCGCGCATGGTCGGCGAGAATCAACAATCCGCCCCAAGTCGTTGCATGCGAAACGTTTTCCCCTGGTGTGCCAGATTTCGCCTCAATCATCCCAATTATGAAGAAATCCGATCCCCGCCGGGTCGACGCATGCTCGAAAAAGGCGATTTTGGGCGTTTTGGAGGGCTAAAACGCCGGCTGAAGCGTAGAAAGTGAAGAAGAAATGAAGATGGTATGCGTTTATGGCATCCCAGACCCAGAAAAGGCGCCTCTAGCCTGAGCACATCGCATGCCTTATGTGCATTGCAACAGATTGAACGGCTCGAGCGGCGGCAACGCCCGGGCCATGACGAAAGGAACCCGCCATGTTTATCGCCACCCTGATCCGCAAGATCAACGAATGGACCCGCTACCGTCGCAACATCCGCGAGTTGGGCGCGCTGACTGATCGCGAGCTCGCCGACATCGGCATCGCCCGCGACGAGATCGGCCGCATCGCCCGCACCGGCGCCCGCGCCTGAACGACACCGGAAAGCGCGTGGCCCTTCGCCCGCGCCCAAGGCCGGCGGCTCATCTCCTCCTCCCCCGAGCCAATGGCCTTTGCGACGCCCGCCCCTCCCGGCGGGCGTTTGCATTTTGAGGGTCACGCCAAGAGCGCGTCCGACAAGTCGAAGTCTCGCGTCGCCTGGCGGACCCCGCCCGCAGGCTCAGGCTCGTATCCCCTCACGCGCAGCAGTCCCGCCGCCGGAGCCGCCTCGACGGCGAGCCGCGTGAAGCCGTTCAGAACCGGGGGAAGCAGCCAGTCGAACGGCGCGGACGACCGCGCAGCCAACTCATCCAGCAGCCGGCCGCGCGCCAGATTGTTCGCCGGCGCATCGGCGAAGGAGCAGGCGCAGGGTCTCGCCTCCCACAGCCCGGCGTGAAAGCCCGGCCTGAACGCGTTCGCCGTCGCGCCCGGCTGCTGAAGGACGCGCGCGGCCGTCTCGGTCTTCTCGATCACCACGATCTCTCCCTCGGCGCAGCCGACCAGGGTGAAGATGCAGGGGCGCGCGATCGGCGTTCGCGCCAGCAGGTCGACCGCTTCGGGCACGTCTTTCGCCTTCTCGAACGCCAGCCGGAGAAGATGCATTCCCGGCATCGCCCTCACGCCGAAGAAAGCGCGCGCGCCGTTGAGCGCGAAATCGGCGACGCGCGACCATTCGCCTGACGCGCGGCGCCGCATCGGCGCCTGATTCAGGGCGGCGGCGAAACGCCCCGGCGCCATCGCGGTCAATACGCCCGCCGCGCCCGGCCAGGCGACATTCCAGTATTCGCCGGCCCGTCCCTCCATCCGAACGACCTGGACGCCGCGCCCCAGCCCGGGGAACGGCCAGTCCAGCGTCCGCAGCAACAGGGGCGGCCTTCCGCCGTCTGGCGAGACGCCAAGCGTGGTGCAGCCCCACTCATAGCTGACATTGATGCTGACCAGTCCGGGCTCGCCGAGAATGCGCGCCATCTCGAAAATCTCGTCGCGATAGGGCGAGCGGTTCCGGCGCAGCCACCAGCGGTTCGCGGCCTCGACGGCCGGCGCAAGAGGGCGAACCCATGGGGGCAGCCAGCCGACCGCCTCGCGACGCAGGGCGAGCGCCGCTTCGCGCTCCGCCGCAAGATGGCCGACCACGCCGACGGCGCGAGCGTCAAAGATGGGAATGGTCTGCATGGCGGGCGAAGCGGTCCGCTTCTTTATATGCCGCCGCGCGCAGCGGCGCAGCCGGATTCGCCGCGCGATTGCGATTTGGAGCGGCTGCGCCTATTCACGGCCATGTCCAGACCCGATCCCATTCATGTCGTCGGCGGCGGCCTCGCCGGCTCCGAAGCCGCATGGCAGATCGCCGAAGCAGGCGTTCCGGTCGTCCTGCATGAGATGCGGCCGACGCGCGCGACAGACGCGCACAAGACGGAGGGCCTCGCCGAGCTGGTCTGCTCGAACTCCTTCCGTTCCGACGACGCGCAGACCAACGCGGTCGGGCTGCTGCACGCCGAGATGCGCAGGCTCGGATCGCTCATCATGGCGAAGGGCGACGCGCATCAGGTGCCGGCCGGCGGCGCCCTCGCGGTCGACCGCGACGGGTTCTCGGCGGCGGTGACGGCGGCGCTCGAGGCTCACCCTTCGATTCAGGTCGTTCGTGAAGAGATTCCGGGCCTGCCGCCAAGCGACTGGGATTCCGTCATCATCGCGACGGGTCCCCTCACCTCCCCGGGGCTCGCCGCGGCGATCGGGAGCCACACCGGCGAAAAGGAACTCGCCTTCTTCGACGCCATCGCGCCGATCGTGCATCGCGAGTCGATCGACATGACGAAGGCGTGGATGCAGTCGCGCTACGACAAGGCGGGCCCGGGCGGCACGGGGGCGGACTATGTGAACTGCCCCTTGTCGCGCGAGGAATACGACGCCTTCATCGACGCCCTGCTCGCCGGGGAGAAGACCGAGTTCAAGGAATGGGAGGGGACGCCCTATTTCGACGGCTGCCTGCCGATCGAGGTCATGGCCGAGCGCGGCCGCGAGACGCTGCGCCACGGGCCGATGAAGCCCGTCGGCCTCACCAACGCCCATCGGCCCGACGTGAAACCCTATGCGGTCGTCCAGCTCAGGCAGGACAACGCGCTCGGCACGCTGTTCAACATGGTCGGCTTCCAGACCAAGCTGAAGCACGGCCAGCAAGCTGCGGCGTTCCGGATGATCCCAGGGCTGGAGCGCGCGGAGTTCGCGCGGCTCGGCGGCATCCACCGCAACACCTTCCTCAATTCGCCCAGGCTGCTCGACCAGACGCTGCGGCTGAGGTCTCTCCCCCGCCTGCGCTTCGCCGGCCAGATCACCGGCTGCGAGGGCTATGTCGAGAGCGCCGCCGTCGGGCTGATGGCCGGCCGCTTCGCCGCCGCCGAACGTCTCGGCGGAACGCTCGCGCCGCCGCCGCCCGAAACGGCGCATGGCGCGCTGCTCAACCACATCACCGGCGGGCATATCGAATCCATCGATGCGGGGCCGCGCTCCTTCCAGCCGATGAATGTGAATTTCGGCCTGTTCCCGCCGCTGACGGAGCCGGTGCGCGGCGAGGCCGGCGAACGCTTACGCGGTCCGGCGAAGTCCCTCGCGAAGAAGAAGACGCTCACGCGCCGCGCGCTGGCGGCGCTCGACAAATGGATGTCGGAAACGCGAACGTCTCCGCTCGCGGCGGAATAAAGGCGGCGTCCGCGCGTCATTCATTTCCGTGAGGCGATTCATCACGCGCGCCATATCAAACGGCGCGCGGAGAAGGCGATCAGCAGCAATTTCCTAACACCATCCTAACGAATGTTTCGCGCGTGTTTCATCGCTGCGGAACCGTGATGTCCGCATGCAAACTATTCATGGGATATCGTGCGTCAGCGCACTTTTACGTCGCAATCGCATGGCTATCTCCTCGCACATGATTTGAAGCGGCGCATCGCCGCGAAGCCGCCAACGGAGCACGCCATGTTTCTCATCAACATCATTCGCAAGATCAACGAATGGACACGGTATCGCCGCACGCTGCGCGAACTCGGCACGCTGAATGCGCGCGAGCTCGCCGACATCGGCGTGCAACGTCATGACATCCGGCGCATCGCGCGCGAAGTGGCGATGTTCTGACGATCAAGTGGCAGCTGCGCGAGTCGTCCGCCCTCTGATCGCGCCGCTTGGAAACGCCCGCCTCGCGCGGGCGTTTTTCATTTCACGCCGCCGCGACAGCTACGATCGACGAGCGCCGTCGAAAGGACTGGGTCAGAACACAGACATAGTCTCCGCTCACGACGCGCGCCAAAGCGTCCACATTTTTCTGAGCGGCGAAATCTCGACGATCTCGCTCAGCGGATCGACGACGGAGGCGAGGCGCGTGAGGTAAAGCGGCGTGAGCGCCGCAGGAAGGCAGCCGATCCGCGCCGCGCGCGAGAGCGCGGGCCATTGCGCCGCCGCCTTCATCCAATGCGCGCGCGCGACGCCGCGCAGCTCGCCGAGCGCGCGCGCGACGCCCGGGCCGCCGCGTCCGGCGACGATGTCGTCGCGCGACACGCCATGGCGATCCAGAATATCCTGCGGCAGAAAAACCCGCCCCTCTCGCGCCCGCCAGGGCAGCGCGCGCATCAGCCCGGCCATCGCATAGGCGACGCCAGCATAGCCGGCGACATCGGCGGATCCCGGCTCATCGCCATCCGCGAGCACGATGGAGGCGAGACGCAGAAGCGCCGACATGGTCTCGCCGCAATAGCCTTCGAGCTGCGCGAGCGACGGCATCGGATCGTGGTAAAGATCGAAGGCGCGCGCGTCGATCAGACCGATCAGCGCCGCGTTCGGCAGGCGGAATCGGTCGCGCGTGTCGAGCAGCGCGGCCGCGACCGGATGCCCGGGAACGTCGCCGCGCGCCGCGCCCTCGAGCGCGTCGCGCCACCATTGCCGCCTGATCTCGCCGGCCATCGGCTCTGAGGCGCGCGCAGGAATCGCGGCGATCTCGTGACTGAAGGCGTAGAGCGCGTGCAGATGCGGCCGCGCCGGCGCCGGCGCGAACAGAACGGCGCGCCAGCGGTCTTCATCATGGTCGCGGACGAGGTCGGCGCAATGGGCGTAAGCTGCGGCAAGCGCGCCGTCGCTCGGCTCCGCGCTCATCACGCCACCGCGATCAGCGCAGCGGCGACGCGCCGCTTCTCCGCCACGAGCACATTGTAGGTTCTGGCGGCGGCGGGCGTCGTCATGCTGTCGACGCCGATGCGCGCCTCCTGAAACATCCAGCGCAACTGTTCGGAGAGATGCGCCGGATCAACGCCCGTTCCGACAAGCAGAAGTTCGATAGACGCCGCCTCGGCGAGCACCGCAGCGAAGGCGGCGCGATCGAAATCTGCGACGGCGGCGACCGGCCAGGCGCGCATGCCGGAGGGCAGCGCCAGGATCGAGCCTCGATGGCTCATGCCGCCGAAGCGGAATCCGCCGTCGCCATAGGCCTCGATCGGATACTGGCCGGGGAGAAATCCCCGGCCGGGCGAGCCGTCCGCCTCGCCGGCCATGGTCAGGCGACGAGCTTCGCCTGGCCAGCGTCGGCGTCCGGCTCGGGCGCAACGCCCGCCTTGGCGCGAATGCCAAGATAGATCAGCGCCGGCGACGAGATGAAGATCGCCGAATAGGTGCAGATCAGGACGCCCGTGAACATCACGATGGCGAAGCCTTCGATCGTGCGTCCGCCGAAAACCACCAGCGCGCCGAGCGACAACAGCGCGGTCGTCGCCGTCATCGCGGTGCGCGACATGGTCTGGTTGACGGAGAGATTCAGCAACTGCTCGACAGGCATCGTCTTGTAGCGGCGCAGAAGCTCGCGCGTCCTGTCGAACACGACGACGGTCTCGTTGAGCGAATAGCCGACGATGGTCAGGATCGCGGCGATCGAGGTCATGTTGAACTCGATCTCCGTGATGACGAAGAATCCCATGGTGAGCACGATGTCGTGCATCGTGCCGATGATCGCGCCGATGGCGAAATTCATCTCGAAGCGAAGCCAGAGATAGATCATCACCGACAGGATCGAGAGCACGACGCCGATGGTGCCGTACTGCACCAGTTCGCCGGAGACCCGCGGGCCGACCGTCTCGACGCGCTGGAAATCGTAATCCTTCTCGAGTCCCGCGCGGACCTTCGCGACGAGCGCGTTCTGCGCCGCGTCGCCGCCAGGCTGAAGCGGCAGGCGCAGGGACACGCCGCCCTGGTCGCCGAACTCCTGCACTTCGGCCTCACCGACGTCGAGGCCGGCGACGATCTGGCGCAAGGCGCCGACATCGGCCTTGTGAGTCTTGGCCTGCACCTCGACCAGCGTGCCGCCGGTGAAGTCGATGCCCAGATGCAGGCCGTGATAAAGGAACAGACCGACGATCAGCACAGAGAGCGCGGCCGAGAAGGGAAAGCTGACGCGACGGAAACGGACGAAGTCGAAATTCATCCCGTCCGGAACAAGGCGCAGAAGTTTCATGATTCTCTCCTCCGCCGGCGCTAGAAAGGCATCGCCTTCGGCCGCGCCCACCGATACCAAAGCGCGATCATCATGCGCGTCATGGTCACGGCGGTGACGACCGTGGTGAGAATGCCGAGGATGAACACGACCGCGAAGCCCTTCACCGGGCCCGTTCCCATGATCATCAGGATCAGCGCGGCGATGGCCATCGTCGAGTTTGAATCCATGATCGTGGCGAAGGCGCGGTTGAAGCCCGCGTCAATCGCGGACGGTATCGTGCGCCCGAGACGCGCCTCCTCCCGTATTCGCTCATAGATCAGCACGTTGGCGTCGACGGCGGTGCCGATGGTCAGCACGATGCCGGCGATGCCGGGCAGCGTGAGGGTCGCGCCGATGAGAGACATCAGCGCGATGATCAGCATGACGTGGACGAGAAGGGCGACGTTCGCGATGATTCCGAAAACGCCGTAGCTCGCCAGCATGAACAGGCAGACGAGGACGGCGGCGACGTAGCTCGCCTTCCTGCCGGCGTCGATCGAATCCTGGCCGAGACCCGGGCCGACGACGCGCTGCTCGACGACGGTCAACGCGACCGGGAGGGCGCCGGAGCGGAGCTGGATGGCGAGATTGTTGGCCTGCTCGGCGGTGAAGTTGCCGGTGATCTGGCCCTGCCCGCCCGTGATCGGGGACTGCACCGTCGGCGCCGAGACGACGCGCTTCTCCACCACGCCGCCGGGCTTCTTGTCGATCAGGAGAATCGCGAGCCGGCGGTAGAGCCCCTTCGTGGTCGCGTCGCCGAAGGCGCGCGCGCCCTTGATGTTGAACTTGAAATTGATCTGCCAGCCGCCGCGCTGCGCATCGGGCGAGGCGGAAGCGTCGATCAGGTCGTCGCCCTTGACGATGACGTTGCGCTCG
This sequence comes from Rhizobiales bacterium 65-9, assembly GCA_001899525.1. Taxonomy (GTDB): domain Bacteria; phylum Pseudomonadota; class Alphaproteobacteria; order Rhizobiales; family Beijerinckiaceae; genus Terrirubrum. The sequence goes on along the minus strand of MKVY01000028.1, from coordinate 55,852 downwards.
ACCGTGATCGTCGCGCCCGGCCCGCCTTCAGGATAGGGCACGACCTCGGTCTCGCCGCTCGACACGCCGGGCTCCGCGACGAAGCGGAATTCGAGCTCCGCCGTCTGGCCGACGAGATCGATGATCTCCTGCGCGTTGGAGACGCCCGGCACCTGCACCAGCACGCGGTCGAAACCCTGTCGCTGGATGTTCGGCTCGGTCACGCCCGTCGGGTCGATGCGGCGGCGAATGACCTCGATCGACCGGCCCACCATGCTGCCGATGCGCTCGTTCACGCCGGCGTCGGTGATGCCGATCTGGATCGCGCCGTTGTCGCCCTCGGTCAGGACATAGGACGGCGCGCCGCCGGCTCCGAGCAACGGATTGCCCGCCGGCTGAATCAGCTCCCGAAGCCGCGGCATGACGCGGGCGCGAGCGGCGGCGTCCGGCACGCGGAACGAGACGCCGCGCGGCTGCAGCGCGATGCCGCCGCCAAGGGCCACGCCCTCGCGGCGGAAGATCTCGCGCACGTCGTTGCGAAGCTGCTCAGCCTGCTGCCGGATGATGGTCTGAGAGTCGAGCTCGAACAGGAGATGCGCCCCGCCCTGAAGATCGAGGCCGAGCGGCATCGCCTTGTGCGGCACGAAGAACAGCAGCGCGGCGGGCACGTTCCTCTGGATCGCGTCGCGCGTCTCCTTGGTCCACAGGTTGGGCAGCGCAAAGAGAATCGAGGCGAGCGCGAGCAGAATGACGCCGGCGGTCTTGAGCGGCGAGGTGCGAAACATGCGAATGCCCTGTCGATCGAGGTCCGGCCTTACGACTTGACCGGCTCTCCCTTGGCGCGAACGTCGGAAATCATGCCGCGCGCCACCTTCACCTTCACGTTGTCGGCGATCTCGATCTCAAGCTCGTTCTCGTCCACGACCTTCGACACCCTGCCGATGAGGCCGCCCGACATGACCACCGTGTCGCCCCGCCGCACGTTGGAAATCATCTCCCGATGCTGCTTGGCGCGATTCTGCTGCGGCCGGATGATCAGGAAATACATGATCACGAAGATCAGCACGAACGGCATGAGCTGGATGAAGATGTCGCCGCCAAAGGGCGAGCCTGCCGTCTGCGCGTAAGCCGGGGTGAACACGAAGCCTCCTTGGGGAGCGGGACCTGGAACACGAGCCGGGCGGCCGGGGGATTCCCGACGCGCCCGGCGCAAAATCGCGCGGACTATAGCCAGAGCCCCCCCGAAAGCAACGGTTCGCGCGATCACGCCGTTGTTTCGGGGCGCCCTGCGCCTGTGGCATGGGCCGCGCCGCCAGGCGATATTGACGAAAAGGCGGCTTGCAGGCGTTAGGGCTGAGAGTCGCGCTTCCCAGGCGCGTTACGCCGGACCACCCAGAATGCCTGTCGACGCAGACGCCCTCGTCCTTCTCCGCCGAATCGCCGAAGCGCTGGAGCGCGCGGCGCCTCCGGCTTCCCCGCCCGTCGACCTCGCGGCGGCGGACGCCTTCGTCTGGCACCCCTCCCCGGCCCGCCTTCAGCCCGTTCCCAGGGTCAACCGCGTCGCCCTTCCGCTGCTCAAGGGAATCGACCGGGTGCGCGACCAGCTCATCGACAACACGATGCGCTTCGCGCGCGGCCTGCCCGCCAACAATGCGCTGCTGTGGGGCGCGCGCGGCATGGGCAAATCCTCGCTCGTGAAAGCGGCGCAGGCGACCGTGAATGCGGCGCTCGCGCCCGAAGGGTGCCGGCCGATGAAGCTGATCGAAATCCATCGCGAGGATATCGAGAGCCTGCCGGCGCTGATGACGATCACGCGCGCCGACCCGCACCGCTTCATCCTGTTCTGCGACGATCTGTCCTTCGACGCCGACGACACCTCCTACAAATCGCTGAAAGCCGTGCTCGACGGCGGCATCGAAGGGCGGCCCGACAATGTGGTCTTCTACGCGACGTCGAACAGGCGGCACCTGCTGCCGCGCGACATGATGGAGAATGAGCGCTCCACGGCGATCAATCCCGGCGAGGCGGTCGAGGAAAAGGTGTCCCTGTCGGACCGCTTCGGGTTGTGGCTCGGCTTCCACAAATGCAGCCAGGACGAGTATCTCGACATGGTGTTCGGCTACGCCGAGCATTTCGCGCTCGATCTCGGGGATCGCGACGGGATTCGCGCCGAAGCGCTGGAATGGGCCACGACTCGCGGCTCGCGCGCCGGGCGCACGGCATGGCAATATATACAGTATCTGGCGGGACGTCAGGGAAAGATGCTGGCGGAATAGCCCGTCGCGACGGCGCTTTCCGGAATCGAAACGGCCGCTTCCGGAGAAGCGGCCGCAAGACTTTGTCCGTTTTCGACGCGGCGCGCCGCCGCTTTCCGCAGTTGGATTTACGCGGCCTTCTGCGCCGCGGTCTCGGGGCGACGCAGCGGCGTCAGCGCCTCGCTCCAGCGATAAAGCTCCGCCAGCATGGTTTTCGCGCTCGTCTCGATCAGTTCGTTCGCCTTGAAGCCGCCGGTCTCGTCGAGCAGACCAAACACCATCGGGATCGGCACGCCTTCCGGAATCGGCATCATCTTCACGGTGGAGGCGAGGAGGCGCGCCTGCTGCGCGGCGCGCAGGCCGCCCGACACGCCGCCATAGCTCACAAAGCCGGCCGGCTTGTAGTTCCATTCCTTGGAGAGGAAGCTGATCGCGTTCACAAGGGACGGCGGCGGCATGTAGTTGTATTCCGGCGTCACGAACACGACCGCGTCCGCAGCGGCTACGCTCGCCGCCCATTTCTTGGTGTGCTCGTGCTTGTAGTTCTGCCGCATTGGATGCTCCGGCTCGTCGAAGATCGGCAGCCTGAAATCGGCGAGATCGACGAGCGTCGCGTCGAACTTGCTGTTCTTGGCGGCGAAGTCGTTGAACCAGCGCGCGACGGAAGGGCCGATCCGGCCCGGACGGGTGCTGGCGATGATGGTATGCAGCTTGAGTGACATATGGCGCCTCCAAACGATCCAAGCCCCCGGCGTCGCCCGCGCGGCCCATCCGCAGCGGCTTGCATTTCGTCGGAAACAACTTAGTTACGGTTTGTAACTGACGCTCATAAAGTAACGTTGCGCCGCAATACAAGGAGGCACATCGGTGGTTGATACGAACATGGATGTGCCTGCCGGGCCGCATAAGTCGGAAAGCTGCCGGTTCGTGAACACGGTGCTGGCGCGCATCGGCGACAAATGGGCGGTGCTGCTGGTGCGCCTCTTGGGCGGCGGCCCGATGCGCTTCTCCGAGTTGCAGCGGCGCATCGACGGCATCTCGCAGCGCATGCTGACGCTCACCCTGCGGGGGCTCGAGCGGGACGGGCTCGTCAGCCGCTCGGTGCATCCGACGGTGCCGCCGCGCGTCGATTATGAATTGACCCCGCTCGGCCACTCCCTGCTCGCGCCGGTGAAAGCGCTGGGCGACTGGGCGTTCCAGAATCAGAGCGAGATCGAGGCGGCGCGAATCAAGTTCGACAAGGCGACCGCGAAAAGCGCGGTGATCAAAATGCAGCCGCCGCGCGGAGCGCGGCGGGCGGCTTGATTGCGGAGCATGGCGCTTTCGGAGAACGGGTCCCGCTTTTCAGCGGCGACCTCCGGCGCTTGATTTACTGGAGATATGTCGAGGGATCGACCGGCGTCGAGCCCTTGCGGATCTCGAAGTGCAATTGCGGCGAGGACACGTTCCCGGTCTGACCGGCGGTCGCGATCGTCTGGCCGCGTTTCACCGTGTCGCCTTTCTTGACCTTCAGGTCGCCGTTGTGGGCGTAGGCCGAGACATAGCCGTTGGGATGGCGCACCAGCACGAGGTTGCCGTAGCCCTTCAACTCGCTGCCGGCATAGGCGACGGTGCCCTCCTCGGCCGCCTTGACGGGCGTGCCCTCGGGAACGGCGATGTTGATGCCTTCATTGCCGTTGTTCTTGAACCCGGAAATGATTCGCCCACGGGCCGGCCAGCGGAAGCTGCCGCCTGACGGCAGGCTGCCGGTCGTCTCGGGCTCCGCCTTCTCGGTGCGTGCGATCTTCGTCTCATTTGCCGGCGCAGCCGTCGGCTGCTTGGCCTCGACCGCCTTCGGCGCCGGCTTCGCAGGCGCGTCGTCCTTCGCCGTCGCGGGCTTCGCCTTGGCGGGCTTCGCCGGTTCGGGCTTGGCTGCGACCACGTTCGGCTTTTCAGCCGCCGGTTTCGCAGGAGCATGCTTTTCAGCCGCCTTCGGCGGGGCCAGGGGCGCGGCGGGCTTCGCTGCCGCGTGCTTGACCTCAGGCTTCGGCGGCGGGGTCAGCTTCGGCGTCGCCACGGGACGCGCGACCTCGGCCGTCGCGCCCGGACGATAGACCGGAATGGTCAGCCGGGTTCCCGGCGCGACCGCGCTGCCCGCAGAAAGACCGTTCGTCTTGTAAATCGCCTCGGCCGGAACGCCGTAGCGGTTGGCCAGCGCGTTCACGCTCTCGCCCTGCGCCAGCACCACGGGGCTGCCGCCGGCGGCCGTCCAGCCGTCCACCTTGTATCCGGTCACGGGCGCGTTCACGCCGGCGCCGGCGCGGTTGATGACGTTCTGACTGATCGTCGGACTTGTCGGCGCGGGCAACGGCGCGGAGGCGACGCGTGGGGTGGAAACCTGCGCGGGCGGGAGCGTCGAGGCCGTCTGGTTCGGGATCGAGCCTGTCGGCGCCATATCGACGCGCGATGAGGAGAATGGATTGCCGAAGGGATTGCTTTCGGCGAAGCGATTGGAATCGCCAGAGCACGCGGCCGCCACGAGGGCGATAACGCTGGCGCTCACCGCGCGGACGAGAGAGCCGCGGAACTCCGATAACCGACGCACACTCATGGACGCACCCGACGCAACGCAACCCGATAGGTCGTGATTTAAGCTCGGATCGGTTAAAAGCTCGTTAGTTCCGGCAACGCCGGCTTAAGGTTACCCCTCTTTCAGCGACAATCCGCGACATTTTCGCCGCTTTACAGCGTCTCGGCGCGACCCGAGACGAGGAGCGGCCGGCGCGCCTGCTCGTTGGCGAGCTCAACCGGAGCGCCGGAGGCCGACTTGTCGAGCGTTCTCAGGCGCGCCTCGCCGCCCTCGCCCACGCAAGCCACCATGCGCCCGCCCGGCGCCAGCGTGTCGATCAGCCGCTGCGGCCAGGTGGGCAAGCCGCCGTCGATCACGATCCGGTCGAACTGGCCGCGCCCGAGACTCTGCAGTCCGTCGGCGTGCAGCACCTCCGTCCGGCCCGGCCCGAAATCCTTCAGCTTGCCCTCGGCCTCGACCGCGAGGCTGCGAAAGCGTTCGACCGACAGAACCTCGCCGGCAAGATGGGCGAGGATGGCGGTGGCGTAGCCCGAGCCCGCCCCGATCTCCAGCACCCGGCATCCCGGCTCGATCGCCGCCAGCGTGATCAGGCGCGCGAGCGCGAGCGGCGCGGTCATGGTCTGGCCGCAGGCGAGCGGCAGCGCGATGTCGCGGCGCGCCAGATCGGCGTAGCGGCGCGGCGCGAAGCTCTCGCGCGGCACCAATTCGAAGGCGCGCAGGAGGGCGGTGTCGCGATAGCCGCGCTCGCGCATCTTCAGCGTGAAGCTCAGCCGGTCGATGGCCGAGCGCGCGTAGGGCGATCCGCGCGCCTCCTCCGGCGCGTCGTCGAACAGGTCAGGCAAAGAGCCGGGCATAGCGCGTCATCGTCGGCTCGTCGGTCTGATCGAGGCGAAGAGGCGTCACCGACACCCGCTTGTTGGCCAGCGCCCAGAGATCGGTGCCGTTCGCCGGCGTGTGCGGGCCGCGATGAAACGCCACCCAGTAATAAGGACGGCCGCGCCCGTCGATGCGCGCGTCGAGCTTCAGCAACTGCTGGTCGCGCTTGCCCTGCGCCGTGACCGCGACGCCCTCGATTTCCGCCGGCGGGCAGTTCGGGAAATTGAGATTGACCAGCGACCCCTTCTCGACGCCGGCCGCGATGACCTTGCGGATCACGTCGGGCGCCAGCGTCTCGGCGCACTCCCAGAGTATTTTCTCGCGGCCGCTCGGGCCGTAGCCCTGCGACAGCGCGATCGACGGAATGCCGAGAATGGTTCCCTCGATCGCCGCGGCGATGGTGCCGGAATAGCTCACATCCTCGGCGACGTTCTGGCCGGAATTGACGCCGGAGAGAATGAGATCGGGCCGCGCATCCTTCATCACCTCGCGCACGCCCATGATGACGCAATCGGTCGGCGTGCCTTTCACCGCGAAATGACGCTCACCGATCTTGCGCAGGCGCAGCGGATCGTTGAGCGACAGGGAGTGGGACACGCCGGACTGGTCGGTCTCCGGCGCGACGACCCAAACATCGTCGCTCAGCGCTTTCGCGATGCGCTCGAGAACCGCGAGCCCCGGCGCATGCACGCCGTCGTCATTGGTGATCAGGATGCGCATGTCGTCTGAAAATCCTCTTCTCCGGAACGGTGAAGCGAAGCGGAACCGTATCCGGGCTCCAGCGCGCCGATTGCGAACGAAGCGGGCGCGTGACGGAGATTCCCGTTCCATGCGCCTGCGGCGCAAGTTTCCGCTAGGCCCCGGCCGCCCTTGCGCTCGCTGACGCTCGCGTCAGGGAGCGGGGGACGGAGCGACGCCTCTTTCATCACGCCGCCTTCCCGATCGCCTCGACGCCGCCCATGTACGGACGCAGCGCGTCGGGAATCGTCACCGACCCGTCGCCGTTCTGGTAGGTCTCCATCACGGCGATAAGGGCGCGACCGACGGCGACGCCGGAGCCGTTGAGCGTGTGGACGTAGCCCTGCATCTTGCCCGCGGCGTTGCGATACTGCGCCTTCATGCGGCGGGCCTGGAAATCGCCGCAGACCGAGCAGGACGAGATTTCGCGATAGGCCTTCTGGCCCGGCAGCCAGACCTCGATGTCGTAGGTCTTCTTCGAGGCGAAGCCCATGTCGCCGGTGCAGAGCGTCATCACGCGGAAGGCGAGCCCGAGCTTCTTCAACACGTTCTCGGCCGCCCACAGCATGCGCTCATGCTCCTCGCGCGATTTCTCCGGCGCGACAATGGAGACGAGCTCGACCTTCTCGAACTGATGCTGGCGCAGCATGCCGCGCGTGTCGCGCCCCGCCGATCCAGCCTCCGAACGAAAGCAGGGCGTCAGCGCGGTGAGACGCATCGGGAGTTGATCGTCGGATACGATGGCGTCGCGGACGAAGTTCGTCAGAGACACTTCGGCGGTGGGGATGAGCCAATGCTTCGGCGCCTTCAGACCGGCGCGTTTGAGCGCACTGAGCCATTCACTAAGAGCGCCGTTATACTCCTCGTGATCTTCTTTGTCGCTTAAACCGCTATGTTTAGTCGCTAGAGCAAAAATCTCGAAACTTTGTCGCGCTTTGAGATCACCGCTTATTTCCTGAGAAAATTTTACGATATCTATTGCCGCGAATTGATCCTCGGAAAATTTCGGCAATTGCGCCGTTCCGTACATTACATCATCGGTCACCAGCAGCGGCGGATTGCACTCCGTATAGCCGTGCTCGAGCGTGTGCGTGTCGAGCATGAATTGCCCGAGCGCGCGGTGCAGCCGCGCGACGCCCTGCTTCATCACCACAAAGCGCGAGCCCGACAGCTTGGCGGCGGTTTCGAAATCCATGCCGCCCATCGCCTCGCCGAGCTCGAAATGCTCCTTCGGCTCGAAGTTGAGGGCCACGTCTCCGTCAACGGGTTCAACAGCGCCGCGCGCCGAGGGGGCGATGCGCCGCGCGCCGAAGCGATGATCGAGGCGCTCCCGGTTGCCCGCCTCGTCGGCGCCGACCGGCGGCCCGTCCTCGTCGGCCGCGCGGTAGGGCGCGTTGGGAATGGTTTCGAGGATGGCGTTCAGCTCCGCCTCGGCCTTCTTCTCGTCGGCTTCGAGCCGGGGCAGCGATTCCTTGATGGCGTTGACCTGCGCCATCAGGTCGGCGGCGCGGGCCTCGTCCTTCTTCGCCTTAGCCTGGCCGACCTCCTTGGACAGCGCGTTGCGCTTGGCCTGCGCCTCCTGCGCGCCGGCGATCGCCGCGCGCCGGGCGTCGTCGAGGGCCAGCAGATGGGACGACGAAAATCGCGCCAGATCGTCGCCGGAAATCTGGCGATTCCGCAGGGCCTCGTCGAAGGCGGCGGCGTTATCGCGTATCCATCTGATGTCGTGCATGGCGATCGTTTACAGCGTCATTCCGGGGCTCGCCGAAGGCGAGAGCCCGGAATGACGTGAAATTGGAAGGCGCGTCAATCGGCGCCGGCGGGCGCTATTCGCCCGGCGCCGGACTTTCCGCCGCCCGGTCGATCTCCTGCTGCCGCTTCGCCTTGCGTTCGATCATGGCGACCGAGAAGATCGACAGCTCGTAGAGAAGATAGGTCGGGATCGCCAGGGAGAGCTGGCTGATCACATCAGGCGGGGTCAGAACCGCCGCCAGCGTGATGACGCCGACCGCCATGTAACGACGCTTTTCGCGCAGCCACTGGGCGTCGATCACCCCGATATTGCCGAGCAGCGTCAGCACGACCGGAAGCTGGAACGATACGCCGAAGGCGAAGATCAGCGTCATGATCAGCGACAGATATTCGCTGACGCGCGGCAGAAGCTCGATGGCGGCCTGATCAACCCCCGCGGACTGCTGCTGGCCGAGCGAGAAGTGCATCACCACCGGCATGGCGATGAAATAGACCATGCAGGCGCCGAGGATGAAAAAGATCGGCGTCGCGATCAGATAAGGCACGAAGGCCCGCTTCTCGTGGGTGTAGAGCCCCGGCGCGATGAACTTGTAGAGCTGCGTCGCGATCAGCGGGAAACCGATGAAGGCCGCTCCGAAGATCGCGATCCTGATCTGCGTGAACAGATATTCGAGCGGAGCGGTGTAGATGAGGCGGACATTGGCGCCCGGCCCCGCCGCCCAGACGAACGGCCAGACGAGGATGTTGTAGATGTATCGCGACAGCGCGAAGCAGATGAAGAACAGAACCAGCAGGCCGATCAGCACCTTGATCAGCCGCGAGCGCAGCTCGATCAGGTGATCGAGCAGCGGCGCCTTGGAGGAGTCGATCGCGGCCTCGTCGCGCTTGAGCTGCTCCTCGCTTGTGAGCTCCCT
>MKVY01000028.1:10174-46753 GCA_001899525.1 Rhizobiales bacterium 65-9 | reverse complement strand
TTGGCCGGCGTCTTGTCGTCGGCCATCACGCAGTGTCCTTCTGAGGCTCGGCGCGCGGCGGCGAAACGTCGTAAGCCGGCGCGCCGTCAGCCGGCTGGGGGGCGCTCGCGGTCACGGGCGCGGGCGTCTCCGGCCTGACGTCGAAGGAAGCGACATCAACGGCCGGCGGCGCTTCAGGCGGCGGCAAGGCCGGCTCGGCCGCAGGCGGGTCCGATACGGCGCCGGCGATCTCGCCGGCCGCGACGCCCGTCGCCGCGGCGGCGGCCGGCTTGTCGACCGCGCCCTTGATCTCGTCCCGGATCGTCTGGATTGGATTGAACGAACTCGACGTGGACGAGGCCGCGTCGTTCATGGATTCGAATTCCTTGCGGATGGACTGAACATCCGCTTCGCGCATCGCCTCGTCGAACTGCGAGCGGAACTCGCCGGCCATACGGCGCACCTTCCCCGTCATCTGGCCAAGCGCCCGCAGCGTCGCGGGCAGTTCCTTCGGCCCGATGAAAATCAGGGCGGCCGCCCCGATCAGCAGCATCTCGCCCCAGGAAATGTCAAACATGAGAAGCCACTGTCCGCATCGTCATTCCGGCGAACCCGTTTCGCGGAGCGATCTGTCCATGCGCCGCTCCATGCGCGAACTCAACCCGTCAGCGGCCTCGGGCCGCCGCGCCGGCGGCAGAGCGCGAGCGCAGCGACGATTGGCCGCCGCGCCCTGAAGCGATCAGCTCACCTTGCTGGCGGTGGACTGGCTCGCCGGCTGCGGCGCCGTATGATCGATCGTCTTGCCAGAGCCAGCCGCGGCGGCCGCGGCGGCCGCGTCCGCGGACGCCTGCGCCTCATCGTCGGCCATGCCCTTCTTGAACGCCTTGATGCCCTTCGCAGCGTCGCCCATCAGCTCGGAGAGCTTCCCGCGACCGAACAGAAGCATCACGACGACGCCGACAACGACCCAGTGCCAAATGCTAGCGCCACCCATGACGCGGCCTCCCTCAACCAAAGCGGGCTTTCGCCCGAACTCGTCCGAAACCTAGGGGCTGATAGGGGCCAAGACAAGGCGAAGCAACCGACTCCCTGACTATGAAGAGGGATTCGCCGCCTTACCCTCACCTTTCGTAATAGGACGCCACCAGCCGGTCGAGCAGGCGCACGCCGAAGCCCGAGCTCCAGCCCTGCGAAATCTCGGTCTTCGGCGACCCCATCGCCGTGCCCGCGATGTCCAGATGGGCCCAGGCGGTCTTGTTGACGAAACGCTGGAGGAACTGCGCGGCGGTGATGGCGCCGGCCTCCCGGCCGCCGGAATTCTTCACGTCGGCGAACCTGGAATCCATCATCTTGTCATATTCGGGCGCGAGCGGCAGGCGCCACACCCGGTCGCCGGTCTCCTGCCCCGCCTTGTGGAGCCGCTCCGACAATTCGTCATTGTTGGAGAAAAGGCCGGCGTATTCCTTCCCGAGCGCCACGACGCAGGCGCCGGTCAGCGTCGCCAGATCGATCATGAAGGCCGGCTTGAAGCGATCCTGAACATACCAGAGGGCGTCGGCGAGCAGCAGACGGCCCTCGGCGTCGGTGTTGATGATCTCGATCGTCTGGCCCGACAGGGATGTGACGATGTCGCCCGGCCGCTGGGCCGATCCGCCCGGCATGTTCTCCACAAGCCCGATGACGCCGACCGCATTCACCTTCGCCTTGCGCGAAGCCAGCGCGTGCATGAGGCCCGTCACGCAGGCGGCGCCGGCCATGTCTCCCTTCATGTCCTCCATGCCGCCGGCCGGCTTGATCGAGATGCCGCCGGTGTCGAAGGTCACGCCCTTGCCGACGAAGGCCACCGGCGGCGCGCCGGCGTTCTTAGCGCCGTTCCATCGCATCACCACGAGCTGGGTTTCCTTCTCGGAGCCGCGGCCGACGCCGAGCAGGGCTCCGGCCCCGATCCTGGCGAGTTCTTTTTCTCCAAGAACTTCAACCTCTACCCCGACTTTTTTCAAGTCCTTGACGCGATTTGCGAACGTCGGCGGGTCGAGCACGTTCGGCGGCTCGTTGACGAGGTCGCGCGCGAGGATGACGCCCTGCGCCACCGCTTCCTTGGCCGGCAGCGCCTTCCTGACGGCGGCTGGATCGGCGACGCCGAGCGTAAGCTTCAGGGAGGTCGGCGCGTCGGCCTCGTCGCCCTTCTTCTTTGTCTTGTAGCGGTCGAACGCATAGGCGCGCAGCATCGCGCCGAGCGCGGCGTCGGCCGCCGCCTCCGCGCCGAGCGGGCCGTTCGCGCGGTCAAGAATCACGGTCGCCGCCTTCGCCTTCGCAAGCGCGCCGGCGATCGCGCCACCGAGCGCCGCGGCGGCCTGCGCGCCCGTCTCGGCGGCGGGGCCCATGCCCACGACAACGAGGCGGTCGAGCGACGTTCCCGCCGGGGCGGCGATCGACAACACGGCGTTCGCCTTGCCCTTGAACGATTCGATTGCGGCGGCGCGGCGGAACGTCGCCTCTCCGTCCGGACCGATCAGCTTGCGGGCCGATTCCGCCAGATCGAGCGCCTCGTCGCACAACAGCACGAGCACGCCGCTCGCCTTCGACGGTATCGCTGCGACGGCGATCTGGACGGTTCGACTCATGGAGACCTCGGTTCTGTCGCCAAAAGGCTTACAGCAGTCGGAGAGGAAAGCGCAATTTGCCGGCGCGGTCGTTCCGCCGGCGGCGACGGACCGATCAGGGCGCCCCGATTTCGCCGGAAGGCGCTGCTCTTGTCCGCCCGCTTCCGGCTTGTTACCCCACCGCCGGACAATCGCTGGATGGGTTCTTGTCGCGCGCGTGGCGTTTTCTCCGGTTCGGCCTGATCGAGCGTTATGTGTTCCGCATGGCGCTGGCGGCGACGATCGTCTGCACGCTCGTGCTCACCGCCGTGATCTGGGTCACGCAGGCGCTGCGCGAGCTCGATCTGCTGACCGCCAAGGGCCAGACGATCCTGATGTTCCTCGCGATCACCGGGCTGACGCTGCCGGCGCTCGTGACGATCATCGGCCCGGTCGCCCTGTTCATCGCCTGCATCTTCACGCTCAACAAGCTCAACAGCGACAGCGAGCTGATCGTGATGAGCGCGGCCGGCGCGCCGCCCTCGATCATCCTCAAGCCGCTGGCGATTCTCGCGGCGCTCTGCTGCATCAGCGTCGCCGCCATGACGATCTATGTGATGCCCGCGAGCTTCCGCGGCGTGCGCGACCTGTTCACCAAGATCCAGGCCGACGTCATCTCCAACATCGTCAAGGAAGGCCAGTTCGTGACGCTCGATCAGGGCGTCGTGTTCCATTATCGCGAGCGCGCCGGACAGACGCTGCGCGGCGTTTTCATCCAGGACCGGCGCGACCCTGAAAAGGTCAGCGTCTATATCGCCGAGCGCGGGCAAACCGTCGAGGCGAACGGAAGCAGCTATCTCATTCTGGAAAAAGGCAGCGTGCAGCGCATCTCGGCCGGCCAGCGCGACGCATCGGTGGTCGCGTTCGACCGCTATGCGATCGATCTCAGCGAAATGGCCGCGGCCGTCGAGGCGGCCTACCAGAAGCCGCGCGAGCAGACGACCTGGGAGCTGCTGTTTCCCGATCCCTCGAAACAGCCGCCCAATCTCGTCGGCCGCTATCGCGCCGAATTGCATGACCGGCTGAGCTCGCCGCTCTATCCCCTCGCCTTCGCGCTCATCGCGTTCGCGGCGCTGGGCACCGCGCGCACCACCCGCCAGGGGCGCGGCGTGAGCATCGCGATCGCCATCCTGACGATGACGCTCGTGCGCGGGGCGGGCTTCGTCGCCGTCGCGGCCATCGGCAACAATCCGGCCCTGGTTCCTCTGGCCTATCTCGCGCCGATCGTCGGCGGCGGGCTTGGATCGTGGCTGATCTGGCGCGGCGGCGACCTCACCCGCTTCGACCTCGGCGCGCTGATCGCGCCGCTGACAAGGCGGCTGCCGCGACCCGCCGCCGCGAGTTCCTGAGCATGGCGCTGATCGGCGGCACATTCGGGCGCTATTTCGCCGCCCGTTCGTTCAAGGCGATGGCCGGGGTTTTCCTGACCGTCTGCGTGCTCATCTATACCGTCGACTTCGTCGAACTCATGCGCCGCGCGAGCGAGGCCCCGACAGCGGGAGCGCTGACGATGGCGAAGCTCGCCCTCTTCCGGACCCCGTCCGTGACCGAGCAGGTGCTGCCCTTCGCGGTGCTGTTCGGCGCCATGGCGGCGATGCTCAACCTGTCGCGCAAGCTCGAACTCGTCGTCACCCGGTCGGCCGGCGTGTCGGTCTGGCAGTTCCTCCAGCCGCCGATTCTGGTGGCGCTGCTGATCGGAGTCTTCATGGTCGGGGTCTACAACCCCCTTTCGGCCACCCTGAAGCAGCGCGCCACCGAGATCGAGGCGGTGATTTTCGGCAAGGGCGCGCGGGCGCTCGGCCAGGAGACCTGGATTCGGCAGAAAAGCCCGGACGGTCAGGCCATCATCCGGGCGATGGCCGCCAATTCCGATGGAACGACCCTGACCGAGGTGACGGCCTTCGTCTTTTCGACGGACGGCTCCTTTCTCGAGCGGGTCGAGGCGAAGCAGGCGACGCTGAAGGACCGGTTCTGGGAGATGAGCGACGTCAGGATCGTCTCCGCCGACAATCCGCCGGCGACTCATGCGACGTATAAACTGGCGACGAACCTGAAGGCGGAACAGGTCCGCCAGAGCTTCGTTCCGCCCGCCAGCGTGCCGTTCTGGAGCCTGCCGACGCTGATCGAGCAAACGCGGCAGGCCGGCCTCGACGCCAACCGATACGAGCTGCAATATCAAACGCTTCTGGCCAAGCCGCTGCTGCTGGTGGCGATGGTTATCATTGCATCAACCGTCTCTCTACGTTTTTTCCGGATGGGCGGCGTCGCGAGGATGGTGCTGGGTGGAGTCTCAGCCGGGTTCGTGCTCTATGTCGTCCGGCAACTGGTGGAGGATTTGGGGGCGAATGGTTTGCTGAGCGTCACAGCCGCTGCTTGGACGCCCGCGGCCGTGGCCGCGCTGACCGGCGCTTTCATCTTGCTGCACCTGGAGGACGGTTGATGGGACGCCCCGCGCAAGCTGGGATGAGCGGCCGCGCGTGGCGTATGATCGCCGCGGGCGCGCTTGCGTGCGTCTCCGTCTTCGCGCTCGCGAGCAGCCAGGCGCTGGCGCAGTCGGCGGCCCTGCGCGCGGCGCAGTCGGGACAGGCTCCCGCGGCCGGCGCCGGCAAGATGCTGGTCGAGGCCAATCAGCTCATCTACGACAACGACGCCAACAAGATTTCCGCCGCCGGCAACGCCCAGCTCTATTATGACGGCAAGACGCTGGAGGCCGATCGCGTCACCTACGACCGCGCCAACAAGCGGGTTTACGCCGAAGGCAATGTGCGGATGACCGACGAAACCGGCACCGTCACCCATGGCGACCGCTTCGAACTCACCGACAATTTCCGCGACGGCTTCATCGATTCGCTGCGCGTCGAATCGACCACCGTCGTGCGCGGCGAAACGCTGAAGGTGCGATTCGCTGCGCCGCGCGCCGAGCGCGCCGGCGGCGAGACCACCGTCTTCGAGCGCGGCACCTATACGGCGTGCGAGCCTTGCAAGGAGAATCCCGAGCGGCCGCCCCTGTGGCAGGTGAAGGCCAGCAAGATCATCCACAACAACGAAGAGCACACGATCTATTACGAGAACGCGACCGTCGAGATTTTCGGCATGCCGGTCGCGTGGCTTCCGTATTTCTGGTCGCCCGACAACACGGTGAAGCGCAAGACCGGCTTCCTCTCGCCGCGCTACCTGCACTCCACGGCGACGGGTTCGGGCGTCTCGCTGCCCTTCTTCATCAACCTCGCGCCGAACTACGATCTCACGCTGACGCCGACCTACCTCTCGCGACAGGGCTTCCTCGGCGCCGCGGAATGGCGCCACCGGCTGATGAACGGCTCCTACATGGTTCGCGCCGCGGGCATCTTCCAGCGCGATCCGTCGGCGTTCGTCGCAAGCCCGAACGGGCCGGCCGACAAGAATTTCCGCGGCGCGATCGAATCGAACGGCGCATTCTACATCAACCAGTTCTGGCGCTTCGGCTGGGACGTCACGATGCAGACGGACAAGTGGTTCCTCGACCACTACAAGCTGAGCAACACCAGCATCCAGCAGCTCTATTTCCGCGACGCGATTTCGACGGTCTATCTGCGCGGCCAGGGCAATCGCAGCTTCTTCGACGCGCGCGGCTATTATTTCCAGCCGCTCACCGCCAATGACTGGCAGAAACAGCAGCCCGTCGTCGGCGTGCTCGACTACAACAAGCGCTGGAATCTCGCAGGACCGATCGGCGGCGAGGTTGGCGTCGATGTCAACGTCACGTCGCTGACGCGCGACCAGACCCAGTTCGCCTATATCTATCGCCCCGGCGCGACCTATGCCGACGGCGTGACCAAGGTGAACCCGCTGGGCTTTCCGCAGCTCCTTCCCGGCACCGCGCTGCCGTTCGAGGGCTGCGTTCTGTATTCCAGGCAGGACTGCCTGATCCGCGGCCTCGCGGGCCAGCGCACGCGCGCGACCGCCACGGTCGACTGGCGGCGGCAGATCATCGATCCGATCGGCCAGGTGTGGACGCCGTTCGCCTCGCTGCGTCTCGACGGCGTGTGGAACAGCCCGTCCTACACATCCTCGCCCGGCCTGCCGAACACCTACGCCAGCATGTTCGTGAACGGCATATCGCCCGGCGCAGGAAACGACTCGAAAACGGTTTATGCGCGCGCGATGCCGGCCGTCGGCCTGACCTATCGCTATCCGTTCGTCGCGACCACATCCGCCGGCACGAGCATTCTCGAACCGATCGCCCAGATCGTCGCGCGTCCCAACGAAAACCGCGTCGCCGGCATGCCCAACGACGACGCGCAGAGCCTCGTGTTCGACGACACGACGCTTTTTGAAACCAGCAAGTTCTCGGGCTACGACCGGACCGAAGGCGGCGTCCGCTTCAATTACGGCGCGCAATACACGTTCCAGAGCCTGGGCGGCGGCTATGTCAATCTGCTGGCGGGCCAGTCGGTCCAGGTGGCCGGCCGCAACTCCTACGCCCAGCCCGATCTCGCCAATGTCGGCCTTAATTCCGGACTCGACAAAAAGCGCTCGGATTTCGTCGGCCGCGCGATCATCGGCGCCGGCCCGAACTTCAACCTCACCGCGCGGGCGCGCTTCGACGAGCAGAGCTTCGCGCTGAAGCGGCTCGAGGTCGGTCCCACCTTCACCTGGAATCGCCTGTCGGGATCGGCGCTCTACGCCCGTTACGAGGCGCAGCCGGAACTGGGCTATGCGTTCCGCCGCGAGGGAATCGCGCTCAACGGCAATCTCAAGATCAATACGAACTGGAGCGTGTTCTCGAGCGCGGTGCTTGATCTCGACCGCTATCTGCAGGCGCGCGAGGCGATCGCGCAAGGATACACGGCGACGGGGGCCAACACGCGCGCGAGCCTGTCATCGATGGCGGTCGGCCTGCAATACAAGGACGAGTGCACGATCCTGTCGGTGCAGTATGTCGCCAGCGGATTCCGCGACGTCTACAATGGCGTGAACACGCCCTCCCGCGCGGTCTATGTGAAGCTGGAGCTGCGGTCGCTCGGCGAAGTGAGCTTCTCGCAGAGCCTCAACGCGAACTTCACCCGCGACGGCATCGCCTCGCCCTGATCGCCCGGCGATCGGCTGAAACGCGGCGGCGAAGCGTCCGTCCGCGCCCATGATCCGAATGAGGCGATGACCGACGACCTTCCGCCCCTCCGCGACGTGGTGAAGCGCTACGAGCTGCAGGCGCGGAAATCGCTCGGCCAGAATTTCCTGTTCGATCTCAACCTGACCGCGCGCATCGCGCGCGAGGCGGGAGATCTGACGCGGTCGACGATCGTCGAGGTCGGGCCCGGACCAGGCGGGCTGACGCGCGCGCTGCTTGCGGCGGGCGCGAAGCGCGTCGTCGCGATCGAGCAGGACGAGCGCTTTCTGCCGCCGCTCTCGGACATCGCGGCGCGCTATCCGGGACGGCTCGAAACGATGCATGCGGACGCCATGACGATCGACCTGTCCGCAATCGCATCGGACGGGCCGCTGAAAGTGGTCGCCAACCTGCCCTACAATATCGGCACGCCGCTCTTGGCGCGCTGGCTGGAGGCCGACGCATGGCCGCCGCCCTGGTCGTCGCTCACACTCATGTTTCAGCGCGAGGTGGCCGCGCGCATCGTCGCCACGCCAGCCGATCGCGCCGACCATGGACGCCTGTCCGTGCTCGCCGCATGGCGGACGCGCGCGCGCATCCTGTTCGACGTGCCCGCCTCCGCCTTCACGCCGCCGCCGAAAGTGACGTCGAGCGTCGTCCATCTTGAGCCGATCGCGCGGCCGACCGCGTGCCGGCTCGCAAGCCTGTCGCGCGTCACGCAGGCCGCGTTCTCACAACGCCGCAAGATGCTGCGACAGAGCCTGAAATCCCTCGGCGGCGACCCGATCGCGCTGCTCGCGCGCGCCGGCGTCGACGAGACGCGGCGCGCCGAGACGCTGACGTCCGATGAGTTCGCGGCGCTGGCCAACGCGCTCGATGATGGGGCCAGCGCGGGCTGATCTCTTTCAGCCGTCGAGCAGCGTCGCGAGATCAGCGTCGAGCCGGCTGACCAACGGCTCCAAATCGACCCTGCGCGCGCGCCGCTGCCGCTCGGCCGAGAGAATAGCGCGCAGATCGGAAAAGGCGCGGTCGAGATCGTCGTTGACGATGACGTAGTCGTACTCGCTCCAGCGGGCGATCTCCTTGCGCGCCGTGGCGAGACGGCGGCGGATCAGCGTCTCATCCTCGGCCGCGCGACGCTGCAGACGCCGATGAAGCTCGGCGACGGAAGGCGGCAGGACGAAAACGCTCGCAACATCCCGCCGCATCGCTTTCGTCACCTGCGCAGCGCCCTGCACGTCGATGTCGAACAGCACGTCGCGCCCTTCCATCAGCGCTTTTTCGACAGGCTCGCGCGGGGTCCCGTAAAAATGCTCGCCGTGAACCTGGGCCCATTCAAGCAGTTCGCCGGCCTCGCGCTTCATCTCGAATTCCCGAACGCTCTTCAGGAAATGATAGTGCACGCCATTGACCTCGTTCGCGCGCCGGGGCCGCGTCGTGACCGACACCGACAGATGCAGCGAATTGTCCTTGTCGAGCAGCGCGCGCGTCAGCGTGGTTTTGCCCGCGCCGGACGGCGAGGACACGATCAGCACCAGGCCGCGCCGTTTCGGCGTGCTCTCACTCGACATTCTGAACCTGCTCGCGAAACTGTTCGACAATCGTCTTCAATTCGAGGCCGGTCGCATTCAGCGCGATGTCATTGGCTTTCGCCGACAAGGTGTTCGCCTCGCGCGCCATCTCCTGCGCAAGAAAATCAAGCCGGCGGCCGACGGCGCCGCCGCTGGCGATCAAGGCCCGCGCCGCCTCCACATGGGCTTTCAGGCGGTCAAGCTCCTCGCGGATATCGGCGCGGCTGGCGAGCAGAACCGCCTCCTGGTGCAGGCGATTGGGATCCAGCTCGCGACCGGAATCCAGCAACGCCGCGACCTGCTCCGCGAGCCGGCGCCGGACGGCTTCGGGCCGCCGCGCGGGCGACCGCTCGGCCTCGTCCGTCAGCCGCGCGATGTCGGACAGGCGCAGCGCCAGGATGTCGTCCAGCGCCCGCCCCTCTTCCCGGCGCGCGGCCGCAAGGGCCGCAACCGCGCTGTCGAGCGCCTTCAGCGCGTCGCCGCGAAAGGCGGCTTCCGCCGCGTCGTCCTCGCGCGCCTCTGCGATCTCCACGACGCCGCGCACGGCCAACAATCCATCGAGCGCCGGCGGCGCAAGGCCGCTCCTGCCGGCGTAACGGCCGGCGACCTCAACCAAGCGCCCCAGCAGTTCCTCGTTCACCGTCACGACCGGCGGCCGCTCCTCGCGCTGAACGGCGAGCGAGGCGAAACAGGTTCCGCGTTTCAGGACGGCGCCGATCCGGCGGCGAGCCTCCTCCGCCAGATCGTCCAGGCCGGGGGGCGCGCGGAGGCGAATATCGAGCGACTTGCCGTTGACGCTCTTCAACTCCCAGACGATCCGGCCCGCCGCGGCGCTCTCCACCACGCGCGCGAAGCCGGTCATGCTGAAGAGACTCATCGAACGCGGACTCCTGCGCTAGCCATCAGGTCCGCATAAGCAAAGCGGCGGCGGCTGGAAAGAGCCGCGCGTCGCCCCGCGTCAGCGAGGCAGGGCGGGCACTGTCTTCGGGGAGTTCAGATCGAAGGTCTTGTTCTTGAGCGGATCGAACGAGGTGCCCTCAGACGCGTCCGTCACCGGCACGCGGCCGCCCGCCAACGGCGCGACGTCGGCGCCGGCCCGACGACCGGATGCGCCGGTCGCATCGCTGCCGCCGCGCAGAGGCGGCTGGCCCGCCGCTGGCGGCGCGACGGAATCATCCTCGAAGCGGTCGACCGGCTTCTCGTCGGGATTGGCGCGCGCGCGCTCGACCTGACGCCAGCGAACGACGTTGCGGTTGTGCTGATCCAGCGTCTCGGCGAACACATGGCCGCCGGTCCCGTCGGCGACGAAATACAGATCCTTCGTGCGCGAGGGATTGGCGACCGCCTCCATCGCGGCGCGGCCTGGATTGGCGATCGGCCCCGGCGGAAGGCCCTCGATGACATAGGTGTTGTAGGGCGTGGCGCGGTCGATCTCCGCCCTGGTGATGCCGCGCCCCAACGTGCCCCTGCCGCCGACCAGACCGTAGACGATCGTGGGGTCCGACTGCAGCTTCATCCGCTTGTTGATGCGGTTGATGAAGACGCCGGCGACACGCGGCCGCTCGTCGGCGCGGCCGGTCTCCTTTTCAACGATGGAGGCGAGCACGACGAGCTCGCGGGCCGACCGAACAGGAATCTCGGGCGATCGCCGCGCCCAGATTTCGTTGAGCGCCTTGCGCTGCCCCTCCTGCATCTGGGCGATCAGACGCGAGCGCGACATGCCGCGCTCCACGCGATAGGTGTCAGGCAGAAGCGAGCCTTCCGGCGGCGTTTCCCGAATCTCGCCCGTCAGCACATCGCTTTCGACGAGGCGGCCGACGATCTGCTCGGACGTCAGACCTTCGGGAATCGAGATCGAGTGAAGGATCGACTTTCCTTCAAGCAGCAACGAGACGACCTGCGGAATCGTCATCCGCGGCTTGAACATATATTCGCCGGCCTTGAGATGCTCGCCGTGCGACCGCGTGAAATGCGTGAACATGAAAGCATACGGGCTCGCGATCACGCCCTCCTGCGCAAGCTGCTCGGCGATGTCCCACACGCCGCCGCGCACGCTCAGCACCTTGTCGCTCTGCAGCGGGCCAGGCCTTTCGACCTCGCGCACGACGAAATAGGCGCCCGCTCCCGCGACCGCGATCAGCAGCAGCAGAATCGTGAACATGTTGCTGCCAAAGGTCACGATGGGACGATGGCGCATCTTCAATCGCGGCGGCGGGGGCGGCGCGGCCTGCGGCTCCATGGTTTCGATCGGACTTCTTGGCGCGCCGCGGCGAGGCTCGGCGGAAGCCTGACGCGCGACCGAGGCGGCGTCAGTGTTGCTGTAGCCGTCTGTCATCGGCTGCGGACTCCTGGCGCATGCGAGCAAGCGCCCGTGAATGGGCGCATAATGTGGCATCAATCCGGCGCGGCGCCCATCGACAGGCGACGCCAGCGCACACCGAAATCAGGCGTCGTAGCGCTTCAGGACGAGCGACGCGTTCGTGCCGCCAAATCCGAACGAATTCGACAGCGCCAGATCGATCGTCATTTTCTTCGCCGTCTTCGGCGTCAGATCGATCGCCGATTCCACAGACGGATTGTCGAGATTGATCGTCGGCGGCGCGACCTGGTCGCGAATCGCAAGGGTCGTGAACACGGCCTCGACCGCGCCCGACGCGCCCAGCAGATGGCCGATCGCGGATTTCGTTGACGACATCGTCAGTTTCGCGGCGGCGTCGCCCATGAGGCGTTCGACGGCGCGCAATTCGATCTCGTCGCCGACCGGCGTCGAGGTGCCATGCGCGTTGATGTAGTCGATGTCGGACGCCGCGACGCCGGCCCGCTTGAGGGCGGCCCGCATGCAGCGATAAGCGCCGTCGCCATCCTCGGACGGCGCGGTGATGTGATAGGCGTCGCCGGACAGGCCGTAGCCGACGACTTCGGCGTAGATTTTCGCGCCGCGCGCCTTCGCGTGCTCAAGCTCCTCGAGAATCACGCAGCCCGCGCCCTCGCCCATGACGAAGCCGTCGCGATCCTTGTCGTAGGGGCGCGACCCTTTCTCCGGCGCATCGTTGAAACTTGTGGACAGGGCGCGACAGGCGGCGAAGCCGGCCATGCCGATCCGCGTCACCGCCGCCTCGCAGCCGCCGGCGACCATCACGTCGGCGTCGCCCAGCGCGATCATGCGCGAGGCGTCGCCTATGGCGTGCGCGCCTGTTGAGCAGGCGGTCGCGACCGCATGATTGGGGCCCTTCAGACCGTGTTCGATCGACACGTAACCCGAGGCGAGATTGATCAGGCGGCCGGGAATGAAAAAGGGCGAGAGACGGCGCGGGCCGCGCTCCTTCACCAGCACGCCGGCGTCGGCGATGCCCTGCAGCCCGCCGATGCCGGAGCCGATCATGACGCCCGTCGTGATCTGGTCGTCGTAGCTCGTCGGCCGCCAGCCGGAATCGTCCAGCGCCTGCTTCGCGGCCGCCATCGCAAAGACGATGAAATCATCGACCTTGCGCTGCTCCTTCGGCTCCATCCAGTCGTCGGGATTGAAGGTCCCGCCGGAGCCGTCGCCGCGCGGCACCTGGCATGCGATCTGGCACGGAAGATCCGACACGTCGAATCGCGTGATTCGACCCGCGCCCGATTTTCCGGCGAGAATGTTGGCCCATGTGGCGTCCACGCCGCTTCCAAGCGGCGTGACCAAGCCGAGGCCGGTGATCACCACCCTTCGCAACATCATCCCATCCGAATGAACGCGGCCGTCTTCGGTCCGCGTCTCAGGTCAGGCCGTGGCCTTGCTCGACAGGAATGAAATCGCGTCGCCGACGGTCGCGATCTTCTCCGCCGCATCGTCGGGAATCTCGACGCCGAACTCTTCCTCGAAAGCCATCACGAGCTCGACCGTGTCCAGCGAGTCGGCGCCGAGGTCGTCGATGAAATTGGCCTTTTCCGTCACCTTCTCGGCATCCACGCCCAGATGCTCGACCACGATCTTCTTCACGCGCTCGGCGATGTCGCTCATCGTCTGTTCCTCGTTTCACGATCGACCGTCACTGCGACGATGGACCGAAATACGCCCATGCGGCGTCAGCCGCCCCTATCGGGCAGGGCTTGGAAACCGTTTGGCGCCGCAGGTCAAGCCCCTCGGCGCAGGGCGTTTGATTCGGTAGCATAGGGCGCCGGGCCTGACAAAGCGCGCGGCCCGCGGACTCCGCTTTCACCCGTCGCGGCTCAATGCCGGCGATGGGCGCGCCGCGCGCGCTTCTGCGGCGACAACACAAGCACCCGGATCTTTTCCGATTCCACCACGGGGCTGAACAGGCGATGCTGATGGTCGCCCAGCACGAGCTGGAGCGTGTGCCAGCCGGGCGCGAGATCGAGGGTCGTCTCGGTCTGGCCGCCGCCGAAATGGAGATGCGACCTGTCGGTGGGAATCGGCTCCTGCGGCGTCAGCGGCTCCTTGACGTCGACCAGCAGGTGATGATGGCCGACATTGGGGGCGTTATCGCCGGCGCGCGTCACGCCCATGTTGCGCAGGCCGAAGCGGACGATGACAGGGCCGCGGATTTGCGCGCCGTTGCGCGGAGAGATGAAATAGAGGCGCGCGTCCTCGGGCGCCGGCGTCCGCTGCGCCGATGAGGCGGGCGGGGCGGCGGCGGGCGGCGGCGCGGCGGGCGGAGCAGCGGTCTGCGCGGCCGCCGGGACGACCGGCGCGGCGAGCGCGAACAGGATCAGGGATCGGCGTATCCGGCGCATGGCAATCTCCTCCCGCCGGGGCCGACGCCCCGGCCTCAAAGGCCGCGCACCACGCGCAGCCCATAGCTCGGATGCCGCACGCTCGGATCATAAAAACTGCGGCTGGTGACGGTTTGGTCGGCGGGGTCGCTGGTCCAGGAGCCGCCGCGCACGACCTGCTCCCGGCATCTGCCGGGCCCCCATGACGAGGCGTCCCTGGGCGCGCCGCGATAGTCGCGGTGCCAGCAATCGGACACCCACTGACCGACGCTGCCGGTCATGTCGAAGAGGCCGAAAGCATTCGGCTTGAACTGGCCGACAGGAAGCGGATCGGCGTGCGAGGCGCCGCATTTCCGGCAGGCGGCGTGATCCTCGGAGAATTCTTCGCCCCACCAGTATCGCGTTTCCGTTCCGGCGCGCGCGGCGTATTCCCACTCGGCCTCCGACGGGAGCCGATAGGAGCGCCCTGTCGCCTTCGACAGCCAGGCGACATAACGGGCGGCGTCATCGGCGCTCACATTGTTGACTGGCCGGCGATCGTCGCCGCCGCCGAGATCGGGACAGCCGCCGGCGCGCACGCATTCGCGCCACTGGCCCACCGTCACCGGATACCGGCTCATCACGAAAGGTTTCACTGTCACCGGCCGGATGGGCCTTTCCGACGGATCGCGGTTGCTGCCCATGCGCATGACGCCCTCGGGAATCGTCACGAGTTCGGGACACTGGGTGCAATCGCGCATGCCGGGCAACGGGCTGGCGGCGTCGCCGCGCGACGCGAGCTGGGGAGGCCGGCGCGCAGCCTCGGCTTCGGATTCGAGCCGGCGCTGGGTCTCCAGCTCAGAGGCGCGACGCTCGCGCTCGACCCGGTCCGCCTGCTCCGCGCGCTCGCGGGCCTGACGCTGCTGCTCCGCGATCGCCTGGCTGGCGAGTCGGAGACGCTCGGCCTCCCGGTCGCGCTGGGCCTGCTCGTCCCTCGCCTGATCCGAGCGGCGCTGCTCCGCAGCGGCGAGAGCGGCGAGATCGGCCTGGCGCTGGCGCTCGGCGGCCGCCGCCTGCTCTTGCGCGGCCCGACGCTGCTCGGCGGCGGCGAGATCGGCCTGACGCTGACGCTCCGCGGTTTCCGCCTGCTGCTGCGCGATCCGGCGCTGCTCGGCGGCGGCGAGATCGGCCTGACGTTGTCGCTCCGCGGCTTCCGCCTGCTGCTGCGCGGTCCGGCGCTGCTCGGCGGCGGCGAGATCGGCCTGACGCTGGCGCTCGGCCGCCTCCGCGCGTTCGCGCGCCCGATTCTGCTCCTCCTGCGCCGCCGCAGACGATCCGCTGAGCGTTGGCGGCTGGGCCTGCGTCGTCAACGGCTCGCCGGCTCGCGGCGCCGGCCCGGAGCCGGCGTTCGACCAGGCCATGTAACCGATGGCCGCGATGAGCGCCGCGGCCAGCGCGGAGCCGCCGACGACCAGCGCGGGGCGCGTCTTCTGCGGCGGCGGCGACGGATTCTGGCCGATAACCGCGCGCCGGCTGATCTCCTGCGCGATGGTCGCGTCGCGCGCCAGCGCCTCGGCGGGCGTCAGGCCCGTCACCTCCCGCGTCGCGACGTCGTCCATCGCGGGGCGGCGCTCGGGATCGGGATCCAGCATCTCCCGCAGCAGCGGCAGCATGCGCCGGTCGACGCCCGTCAGGTCGGGCGGGCTTTCGCGTTTCGCCACGACCTCGGCGAGGTTGCCGCCCATGTCGATCTTGCGGCCAAGCAGCGCCTCGGCCAGCACGAGGCCAAGGCTGTACACATCGGATTTCGCCGACACCTCGCCGCCGAACATGCCGAGCTGCTCGGGCGAGATGTAGCTGTTCTTGCCGGCGAAGCCGTCGCCGATGATCGTGGATTTATCGAGCTTGTTCTTGGCGATGCCGAAGTCGATGATCTTGGCGCGCGCCGGATCGCCGTCCGGCAGGAGGATGTTGTCGGACGACACGTCGCGATGAACGAGGCCTGCCTTGTGAGCCGCGTGCAAGCCCGCCGCCACGCGCTTCTGCAGGATGCGGACGAACTCGAAGCCGAGCGGGCCTTCCCGCACCATGTCGGACAGCGACCGGCCGGGCACAAACTCCATCGCCAGATAGGCGGCGTTGAGGGCCGGATCGATCGAGAAGACGTAATAGGCCACGATCGCCTCGTGGCGGAGCTGATGCAGCGCGAGGGCTTCCCTGCGAAACAGCGCGATGACGTTCGGATCGGCGGCCAGTTCCGGCCGAATCATCTTGATCGCGACAGGCACGCCGGTCTCGGCGGCGCGGCCGGCGTAAATCTCGCCCATGCCGCCGACGGCGATGCGCCGCTCAACGATATAGATGCCGTTGAGACGGGTCCCCGGCGGTATCCGCGAATCGCTGTCGCCCGAGCCTGCCATCCCATCCTCTGGGCCGCCTGGCGCCGAACCGACTCGGTCGTCGGCCCACGCCAGAACCTATGTTATCACTCTTTGCGCCTCAGAAGGACGCTCGGCAATGGCGCATGGCGGCGCGACGGAAAATGTGCGCCGCAGCACACGTCGGGCTACGCGCCGCCGTCGCAATTTGAGTCAAATCGACGAGGCGGCGCGCATCCTCATATCATCGCCATGCCGCCATTCACATGGATCGTCTGGCCGGTGACATAGGCGCCTTCGTCGCTGGCGAGATACACCACGGCCGAAGCGATTTCCGCCGACGTTCCCAACCGGCCGGCGGGGACCCGCGACAGCACGGCCTCTTTCTGCTTCTCGTTCAGCGCATCGGTCATCGCCGTCTCGATGAAGCCCGGCGCGACGCAGTTCACCGTCACGCCGCGGCTCGCGACTTCCAGCGCCAGCGCTTTCGACATGCCGATCAGCCCGGCCTTCGAGGCGGCGTAGTTGCCCTGGCCGGGATTGCCCGTGACGCCGACGACGGAGGTGATCGAAATGATGCGCCCGCTGCGGCGGCGCATCATGCCTTTCACGGCCGCGCGCGACAGACGGAACGCCGCCTCCAGATTCACGCGGATGACCTGATCCCATTCCTCGTCCTTCATTCGCATGAAGATGTTGTCGCGGGTCACGCCTGCGTTGTTGACGAGCACATGCAGCTCGCCCATCGCCGCTTCGGCTGCGGGAACAAGCGCTTCGACCGAATCCTTCTCGGACAGATTCGCCGGCGTCACATGCACGCGCGAGCCAAGTTCCGCGGCGAGCTTGTCGAGCGCCTCTCGGCGCGTGCCGGAAATCGCGACGGTCGCGCCCTGCGCATGCAGCGCCTTCGCCACGGCGCCGCCAATCCCACCCGACGCGCCGGTGACGAGAGCGTTCTTGCCGGTCAGATCAAACATTGCGCTCTCCAGACAGAATTGATCACAAACGCCGCGGCGCTTCGCAGCCGCATCCTTAACTCGATCGCGCCGCGACGAAAGCCTTCACATCGTCAGGCGTTCCGACCGAAGCCGAATGGGCGGCCGGCGCCATGCGTTTCGAGAGTCCGGTCAGCACCTTGCCGGCGCCAACCTCAAGAAACGAATCAACGCCGTTCGCCGCCATCCAGCCCACGCTTTCGCGCCAGCGCACGGCGCCGGTGACCTGCTTCACGAGATTGGCGCGGATCGCCTGCGGATCGCTTTCGGGCCCGGCGAGCACGTTGGCGACGATCGGCGCCGCGGGCCTGCGGATATCGGCCGTGGCGAGCGCCGCCTGCATCGCGTCGGCGGCCGGCTGCATCAGCGCGCAATGGAAGGGCGCGGACACCGGCAGGAGCATCGCCCGCTTCGCGCCCTTCGCCTTGGCGATCTCCACCGCCCGCTCGACCGCCGCCTTATGACCCGAGACCACGACCTGGCCCGGCCCGTTGTCGTTCGCCGCGTCGCAGACCTGGCCCTGCGCCGCCTCTTCGGCGACCGCGAGCGCCTGATCCCATTCGAGGCCGAGCAGAACCGCCATTGCGCCCTCCCCGACCGGGACAGCCTTCTGCATGGATTCGCCGCGCAGCCTGAGCAGCCTGGCCGCGTCGCCAACGTTCAGCGCGCCGGCGCAGGCGAGCGCCGAATATTCGCCCAGCGAATGGCCTGCGAAGAACGCTGCGTCACGCGCAGGATCGAGCCCGGCCTCCGCCTGCAGCGCGCGCAGCGCCGCGACCGAGACGGCCATCAGCGCCGGCTGCGCGTTGGCGGTCAGCGTCAAGGTCTCCAACGGTCCCTCGAAAATGACCGCTGACAGTTTCTCGCCCAGCGCCGCGTCAACCTCGTCGAACACCGCGCGCGCCGCCGGAAACGTCTCGGCCAGCGCCTTGCCCATGCCGACGGCCTGGCTGCCCTGCCCCGGGCAGACAATCGCAAGCGTCATGACGGTTTCCTCCGCGCGACTTTTTGAAGGCGCGGGAAGTGGCAGAGCGGCGCGACAGGGTCAAGGCGAAGGAACGACTCCGGCGTCGCGGGGTTCGTAAACAGGAGACCCACGGGACCGAGAGGAGGCGGCCATGCGCTGCGACGTCTGCGGCAACGACTACGACAAGAGCTTCCAGATCACGCAGGGCGGACGGACGATGACGTTCGACAGCGTCGAATGCGCGATTCATGCGATGGCCCCCGTCTGCGCGCACTGCCAGTGCCGGATCGTCGGGCACGGCGTCGAGGCGGACGGCCGCATCTTCTGCTGCGCGCATTGCGCGTCGCATGCGGGCGTGACGGGCCTGCGCGACCGCGTCCACGCCTGACAGAGGCGTTCAGGGTCGGCGCGCCGTCACGATCCAGCCCGAAACCGGCTTGGCGCTTTCGGTGCGCAGCCGGTCGCGCACCATGTCCTCGACGACGAACCCGGCGGCGACGAGCATATCCTCGACATAGCTGCGCCGGTGGGCGTAGCGGCCATGGCTTTGCAGCCGATGAGGATCGGCCGAGTCGTCGGGAAGCGCTTCGACCGTGAAGACGAGCAGGCCACCGGGCCTCAGCGAATCGAAGGCGGCGCGGGCGAAGTCGGTCAGCACGCCAAAATAGCAAAGAGTGTCGGCCGAGATCGCGACATCGTAGGCCGAGGGGTTGGCGGCGAGAAACGCCGTCAGTTCGGCCTCGTGCAGTTCGTCGTAGCCGCCGCGCTCCTTTGCCTTAGCGAGCATGCCGCCGGAGAGATCGACGCCGATCAGGCGATCGGCGCGCTTTCTCAAGAGCGGGGCGCACAGGCCCGTGCCGCAGCCCGCATCCAGCACGACCCCATAGCTCCGATCCGCGGGCGTCGCCTGGGCGAGCGCCTTGGCGACCAGTTCCGGCGCGCAATAATCGAGCCGCGCCAGCTTCGCGTCGAACGTGTCGGCGAACGCATCGAAGCTGCGCGCGACATAGGCGTCCGCGGCTCTTTCGGGCGCCACCTCGCCGGGACAGGCCGCCAGCAGATGAACCGGCGTCGGATTGTTCGGCTCGGCCGCGATCCAGTCGCGATAGACCTTCGCCGCTTCTTCCAGACGGCCGAGGCGCGCATAGGCGATGGCGAGCAAGGCGCGGGGCTGGGAGTTGGCCGGACGAAGCACGATCGCGCGGGAGAGATAATCGAGACCCTCCTGGATGCGGTCGTTGCGCACCAGAAGATTGCCGAGATTGGTCAGCGCCTCGCCATAGTCCGGCCTGATCCGAAGCGCGCGCTCGTAACAGGCGATCGACTCGTCGATCCGCTTCATCCAGCGATAGGCGACGGCCAGGTTGTTCCACCCCTCGGGATAGTTTTCGTTGAGCGCGAGCGCCTTGTGGAAGCAGGTCTCCGCTTCGGCGAGATCGCCGCTTTCACGGTGGACGAGGCCGAGATTGTTCCACATCCAGGGCTGGCCGCTCAACGGCGCGACCGCCTTGCGGATATGCGTCATCGCCTCCTTCTTGCGGCCCGCCTTGTGCAGCAGAACGCCATAGAGATGACGGGCGCGGGCGTGAGCCGGATCGGCGGCCAGGACGGCCTTGTAATAAGGTTCGGCCCCCTCGCAGGCGCCGTTTCCGCCCGCCTGATGCACGGCGACGGCGATTTCGAGCGCCTGTTCGATCGGGAGACGGATGACCAGCTTGCCGTCCTTCTCGATCTCCGCCGCCATCGCGCGCGCTTCGACCGAACGCCCGGACGCATCGATGCGTCGCGCGAACGCCCGGCCCTGCGCGGCGTCGAGCTTCACGGTCGCCAGTCGTTTCAGCTCAGCCTGCGTCACAGAGCGCGGCTGCGCGCCAGGGGCTTCGGTGAGCGTCGCTCCGTCGCGCTTCGTGTGAAGGGTCGATCCCGCCAAGCAAGCCTCCTCGCGCGCGCCACGAACTATGACCCATCCTCCCGCTCGAGGCCATGCGCGCCCGTGCGGGAGCGCACGCGCCGGGCGACCCGCATTTCGATCCGCCGCGTCGTCCATCCGTATTGAGACTGTCACATGGCTGTAGCTTTTTGCCGGCTATGGGGCCATTGTCCCGCCAACGCGGGACGACGCCGCGACGGGAAGCGTTCATGACAGAGGCTGCGATCGAGGTCGCGGGTCTGACGGCTGGCTATGGCCGGACGACAGTGCTGCACGGGGTCGATCTCTCGGTGAGGCGCGGCGAATTCATCGCCATGCTGGGATCTTCCGGCTGCGGCAAGACCACGCTGCTGCGCACGATCGCCGGCTTCCAGCAGGGTTTCGTCGGCGCCATTCGCCTTTTCGGCAAGGATGTCGCGCCGCTGCCGCCCGAGAAGCGTGGGCTGGCGATGGTTTTCCAGTCCTACGCGCTGTGGCCGCACATGACCGTCCTCGGCAATGTCGGCTACGGCCTGAAGCTGCGCGGCGTGTCGCGCGAGGACATCCGCAAGCGCGTCGGCGCCGTCCTCGCGATGCTCAATCTCGCGGGCCTCGAAGAGCGCAAGGTGACAGACCTCTCCGGCGGACAGCGCCAGCGCGTCGCGCTCGGACGGGCGCTGGCGATCGAGCCGGACGTGCTGCTGCTGGACGAGCCGCTTTCCAACCTCGATGCGAAAGTGCGGCTCCAGCTTCGCGACGAGATCAAGAGCCTCCAGAAGAAGCTCGGCTTCACCGCCCTCCACGTCACCCATGACCGCGAGGAGGCGATGACGATGGCCGACCGCATCGTGGTGATGAACGCCGGCCGCATCGCGCAGCTCGGCGCGCCCGAGGAGGTTTACGACAAGCCGGCCTCGCCCTTCATCGCGACCTTCATGGGCGCGGACAACCGACTCGATCTCGACATCAGACGCGCCGGCGACGGGCATGACCTGATCACGCCGGCGGGAACGCTGCATGCGCGGGGCGAGCGCGGCTGGCCGGACGGACCGGCGACGGTCTATTTCCGCGACAGCGCCGCGTCGATCGTCGCGCCGGACGCGCGGGACGCGGACGCGCTCGTCCTTCCCGCCGCCATCACACACCGCAGCTATCCCGGCGGACATTATCGCTACGGAGTCGAGGCGGCCGGCCGTCAGTTCACTGTCACAGACGGCGACTACCACGAGCAGGGATCGTCCATCGGCCTGAAGCTTCCTTTCAGCGCGATGCACGTCTTTTCCAGAACCGATCACCAGCAAGGAGGATGATCATGCGGCTTTATCTGTTGGCCGGCGTCGGCGCGCTCGCGCTGATTTCGGCTCCCGTCTCGGCGCAGACGCTCAACGTCGTCACGGCAGGCGATCAGAACATGGTCGATTACGTGAAAGACTATCTCGGCCCGATGTTCGAGAAGCAGCATCCCGGCGTGAAGGTCGTCTCTGTCGGAACCGGCCCGGGCGACGCCGGCTCGCAGAAGATCTTCGAAAAACTCGACGCGCAGAAGAAAGCGGGCGTCGACAAATGGGATTTCGACGTTGTCGTCATCCATCAGAAGATGGCCGGCGAGATGTCGAAGGACGGCATGCTGGTCCGCTATCGCGGCGACATCCCGACCGGCAAGCTGGTCACGCGCGATTCAGCCGTGAACTCGCTCGGCGCGAACGTCGACGGCTTCGTCATGCCGATGTTCCATTCGCAGACGGCGCTCGCCTACAATTCCGACCTCGTGAAGGACGTTCCCAACAGCTACGCCGAACTCGTCGACTGGACGAAAAAGCACCCCAAGCAGTTCGGCTATAACGGCATCAAGGGCGGCATGTCGGGCGTCGCCTTCGTCACCGGCTGGGTCTCGGCTTTCGGCGGCGACGCGGCAAAGCTCGAAAAGGGTCCCTACGATCCGAACGAGAAGACGAAGTGGGACTCAGCGCTCGCCAACCTCAAGGACTTCAACAAGAACGTCGTCATCACCCCCGGCAACGCCGGCACGCTCGACATGATCAACCGCGGCGAGATCGCGATGGGCCCGGTGTGGGTGGATATGTTCTACACCTGGCAGGCGGACGGCAAGCTGCCGCCCAGCACCAAGCTGAAGCTCATCTCGCCCGGCATGCCCGGCCAGCCGATGTATTACGCGATCCCGGCCAAGGCCGCGAACGCCAAGCTCGCCGAGCAGTTCATCGCGCTCGCCACCAGCCCGCAGGTGCAGGCCGACGGCATCGTGAAGAAGTTCAACTGGTATCCGGGCATCGACGCGAAAAACCTCGAAGGAAAGCTCGACAAGGCCGCGTGGGACAAGCTGTTCACGGACATCAAGCCCGCCGACCTGAACGACAAGGGCAAGCCCTTCCCGATCGCGCCCTACTTCAACGACATTCTCGAATCCTACGAAAAGAAGGTCGCGAACTGATCGTCGCCTTCTTAAAAAAGGCCCGTCATGCCCGCGCTCGTCGCGGGCATCCACGTCTCGTCTCGCGATCGCGATTCCTCACGATTCAAAGACATGGATGGCCGGAACAAGTCCGGCCATGACGAGCCTTTCTCAAGCGCCATCGCGATGTTGACATGAGACGGACCGCCGCGTGAAGCAGACCTACACTTGGGGGCTCATCCTGTCCGCGCCGGCGCTGGCGCTGATCGCGACGCTGTTCGTCTATCCGCTGTTCCTGTCCCTCATCCTCGCCTTCACCGATCCGGGCGGCGGCTTCGGGATCGCCAATTTCCAGAAATCGTTCGAGCTCTATTCCGGCGACATCCTCTACACGATCTTCATCGTCGTCGTCTCGACGCTGCTGACCGGCGTCGCGGCGCTGGCGATCGCGGGCGCTCTGACGATGGGCGAGACGCCCTGGCTCGTGGCCGCGCTACGCTGGCTCTATCGCTGGCCGCTGTTCATCCCCTTCATCGTCGCCGCGCAATGCATGCGGACATTCCTCGCCAAGAACGGGCTGATGAACAACAGCTTCGTCGGCATGGGCCTGCTCGACCCGCTGTCGACGCAAAGCTTTCTCGACTGGCGCGGCGTGATCGCGACCTTCGTGTGGAAGCAGACGCCGTTCGTCGCGCTGCTGCTCGCTGGCGCAATGGCGTCGATCGACCGCGCGACGATCGAGGCGGGACGCAATCTCGGCGCGTCGCGCCTGCGCGTCTTCATTGAGCTCGTCGCGCCGCAGGTGACGCGCACGCTGCTCGTCGGCCTGGTGCTGACCTTCGTCACCATCATGAGCGTGCTCTCCGTGCCGATGATGGTCGCCGGCTCGCAGCCGACCATGATGACCGTCGACATGGCGTTCCGCATCACCTCCTACGGCGATTATGGCGTCGCGAACGCGCTCGGCGTGATCTCCTATCTCATCTGCTCGGTGGCGGCCTGGTTCTATCTGCGCCACAATCTCGCCGAGCAACGGGGCGTCGCATGAGCGCGCTTTCGCAGAACGACGGCGGCGCAGCCGCGATGAAGCGCTCGAGCGCCCTGCCCTTCACCGCCGGCTCCTACGCCGGGCTGCTGATGAAGGCGGCGGCGCTTGCGGTCTTCGCTTTTCTGCTGATCGGGCCGCTGCTCAATCTCGCGCTCTGGTCGGTGGCCGAGCGCTGGTATGCGCCCTACAAATTGCCCGTCACATACGGGCTGCGCTACTGGGAGATCGTCTTCCGTCCCACCGGCGACGCCATGACATCGCTGGCGACAAGCGTGCTCATCGCGATGCTCGTCGTGGTCGTCGCGCTCGCCGTCTCGATTCCGGCCGGCTACGCGCTGGCGCGGCTCAAACTGCCGCTGCGCGCCGCGATCATGATTCTTTTCCTGCTGCCGCAGGCGTTTCCATCGGTGACGATCTATATCAACGTGGCGCGCATCTTCTACAGCATCAACCTCGCAGGCACGATCGCGGGCGTGGTGCTGGTGCATGCGGCGCATGCGCTGGTGTATTCGGTGTGGATCACGACAGCGGCCTTCGCGGCGGTGGATCGCGATCTCGAGCTTGCGGCCCGCAGCATCGGCGCGTCGGCGCAGCGGACGTTCTGGACCATCACGCTGCCGCTCGCCGCTCCCGGCATCATGGCGAGCGCGATCTTCGTCTTCCTGGAATCGCTCGACGAGTTCACCGGCACCTTCTTCGTCGGCGCGCCGCAGGTGACGACGCTGCCGCTGCTGCTCTACAGCGCCAGCATGGGCGGAAACTACCAGATCGCCTCGATCACGGCGCTGATCCTGCTCGTCCCCTCGATCGCCTTCATGCTGACGATCGAGCGCTTCCTGAAGGCCGACGTGATGGCGAAGGTGGGACGGTAGGTCTCTTTCTGCTTTTCGTCCTACTTCCTGCGCCGGTCGTAGGCGTCGCCGAAAAACTGCATGAAGGCGCCGAGCAGGCCCGTTTCATGCGCGCCCGTCTTGGTGCGCCAGCGCAGCACGAACTCGTCCCACAGCCGCGCCTTCTTGTTGCTGAAGACCGAGCCGCCCTTCACGGCGTCAACCGATTTCTCGATCTCCTTCGGGTCGAGATCGGCGACAAGCTGCTGGATCGCCGCCTGGATCGCGGCGAAGCTGTCGACCTGGTGCGTCTTCAGCGACAGGAAGCTCTGCTCGAAGGCGCGCTGCGCGTCGAGATAGCTGCGGGTCGGGCGACCGAACATCAGCGCGAGCGCATCCTCCGCCGTGGGCGAGAAGCGCAGCGGATTGTTGTCGGCGGCCTGAATCAGGGTCTGGTTGGAGCTGCGCATCGCGCCTTTCGATTCCGCGCGCGCGACCAGCAACTGCCCGACATTGCCGGCGACGATGTTCATCAGGACGCCGAGCGTCTCCGCGAGCTGCCCGGCGTCGCGCGTGGCGATCACATCCTCTGAAAGCCCGGCGCCCTTGGCGAAGCGGCGGATGAACTCCGCGCCGCCGCCGGACGAGGGCGCCGCAGCCGGGCGCTGCTCGCGCGCCGGCGTTTGGGGCGGCGGAGGCGGAGCCGGCGGAGGAGCGACCGGCGGCGGCACCGGGTGAGGCGCCGGCTCGAAAGGCGGCGCGGCGCGGGGAAGACCGACAGGCTCCGGCGGCACCATCGGCGCGGGCGGAGGTTCGGGGGCGAGCGGCTGGGACGGCGGCGCGTAGTCCGCGGCGGGCGGCTGCGCATAGTCGGCCGCGGGGGGCGGATCAAACGACGACGGGGCGGACGACGGCCCGATGGGAGGAAGCGGTTCGACCGCCGGCGGCTCCCACGCGGCGGGTTGACCGGATCCGCCTCCGCCCCAGATATCCTCAGCGGGAGGCGGCGCATAGCCGGGCGCGGGCGGCGGCGCGTAATCGGAGCCCGGAGCGGGCGCATAAGCCGGCGGGGGCGGTCCTGGCTGAAGCGGCGTGGGCGCCGGAATCGCCGCGACCCAATCGAGCGCATCGACCGGCTGAACCGGGCGCGCGATGTTGGCGGGCTTCAGGCTGCGGGGATCGACAGGAGGCGCCGCGCCGGCGCCGCTGCCCCAGAGGCCCGGCTCGCCAGGCTCGATCGCCTCGCCTTCCTCGCCGCCCTCCTCATCGCCTTCGACTTCGACATTGATGATATAGTGGCCGATCTCGACGCGGTCGCCGGAACGCAGCCGATGCTGCTCCTGCAACCGGCGCTCGCTTCGGTTGACGAAGGTGCCGTTGGTCGACACGTCGCGCAGCCAATAGGCGCCGTCCTTGTAGCGCACCTCGCAATGCTTGCCGGAGATGACCCGGTTCGGATCGGGCAGCACCCAGTCGAGATACTGGTCGCGGCCGATGTCGAAGCCGCGCTTTCCCGTGACCGCATAGCTGATCGGCCCGCCATCCGGGAGGGACGGCACATTCTCGATCGTCAGGCGCAATGGCATTGCGCGAAACCTCCATGTGATCCCGGAAATGACGCCCCGCTTCCGGAAACGGGACGACGGATCCGCGACGACGTTATGACGGTTGGCTCTTGTCCTGCGCAAGCCGCCGGCAAATGTCCACGCAAATCGGCAGTTGCGCCGCGCGCTGGCGGATCGGCAGCCGCGCGAGCGAGATGAGGACCGCCGCGCGGGCGGATTTCGCCGTCATCTCCGGCGCCACCGGCGGACCCAGTTGGCCCGAGATGATCAGAACGCCGCCCGAGCCGCCCGCCGCCAGCGAGACCCACACGCCCGGCAGCGAGTGATCGCCATGCAAGCCGATGTCGAGCGCAGCGCGGCGACGGTGCTCCTCGGGCTCGCGCACCCACGCCTCGGCCACGAGCAGCGCCTTCTCGTCCTCGCGATTCACCGGCGGCCCCAGCGTGCGGTGGCTCTGGCTCGCCCACCACACCGTTTCGCGACGGCCGAGCAGATAGGCGCAGAAGCCGATCGCGTCTTCCGGCGCCCGGCCCTGAAGCAGTCTGCCGAGAAACTCGAACGGCGCCTCGTCGACGGGCGGCGCCTGGATGTCGTCCCTGGCTGCGGGAAACGCTTCGAAAACGTCCCGCGCCGATGCGAATCTCAGTTTGCTCATGCGCCGGTCAACCGCAATTCAACTGAATGACGCCACCCTTCTGATCAAGGACGGTCGTGGCGTTGATGTTCGTGAACGGCGCATCCGTGTTGATGGTTCCCGATTTCACGGTGATCGCGTCCTTGGTCATGACGATCGTGCTGATGCCGACCTTGAGCGTAATCTGGTTGCCGGCCTCGATAAAGATGTCGTTGCCGACATTCACCGTCCAGTCGTTGCTGATCGTGGTGTTCTGATTGCCGTCGAGAACGTCGAAAACATCGTCACCCTTTTCGATCTTCGTCTTGACGGCCGCGTCGCCCGGGCCTTTCCGGTTCTTGCCGTTGACGACCCAGCTCTCGGTGTCCTCGACCGTCACATCGAGCACCTTTTCAGCGTGCATGCGGATGAATTCGGAACCCTTCTTATCCTCGAAGACGAGCTCGTTGTAGTTGGCCTCGCCGCCGCCCTTGGACGAACGGGTCTTCATGCCGTGCTGCGTCTGGTTGGCCGGCATCTCCACCGGCGGCATGTTCTCGGCGTTGTAGACCGTGCCGACGACGAGCGGACGGTCCGGATCGCCCTCGATGAACTCGACGACGGCCTCCATGCCGATGCGCGGAACGTAGAAGCCGCCCCACTGCTTGCCGGACCAGATCTGCGACACGCGCACCCAGCGGGAGGATTTCTCGTCCTTCTTGCCCTCGCGGTCCCAATGGAACTGCAACTTCACGCGGCCGTACTTGTCGGTGTGGATTTCCTCGCCCTTGGGACCGACGACGACGGCGGTCTGCGGCCCGTAGATCACGGGCTTCGGCGTCACGATCGGCGCCCGGAACGGACGATCCTTCGGCTGCAGGACGTAATGTCCATAATACGGATCGCCCTGCTTGCCGCCCGAGCCGGACCGGAAGGTTTCGGTGACGAAGGTGTGCTGCGCGCTGACGACGAGATATTCCTGAACCTCGGACTCCGGCTTCAGTTTCTCCGGCGTGATCAGTCCGCCGGGGAAAATGCTGGGCGCGTTGCCGGCCGCATAGCGGCGCTTGTCCTGCGACTGGAGCGAATGCAGCGTCGCGTTGACGTATTTCTGGCCAAGGTCGCCCTCCTCGCCCTTCTTGTATTTGTGGGGATAGAGAAAGACCTCCATGCTGTCCTTCTCATAGCCGCCGGGGGCCGACTTCTCGCTCTTGGTGTCGGCCGTCGGCTTGGCGAAATCGAACGCCTTCACAACCACCTTGCCACTGCGGAAACGACGTTCGGACGCCCATTCTCGCAGCACCTCCTCGTCGTCCCGCACGCTTTGGTCGGTTTCGGCGAAGCGAACCTTCGGCAGGTCGGGGATCGGCTTGTGGGCGGAGGTGGAGTCCGCCAGCACCATCGTGTGCTTGCCGGCCTCGTGCCTGAAGAAATAATAAATGCCGAACTGCTCCATCAGGCGGAGCACGAAATTGAGATGCGACTCGCGATACTGCACGCAGTACTCGATGGGCGGATAGCTTTCGAGCTGGCTCGCATCGTACTGGCCGCTGAAGCCGGCCTTGTCGAAGACCGCCTTGATGATGTCGACGACGCTCTGGTTCTGGAAAATACGGGAGTCGGTCGCCTGGCTCAGCAGCCAGGTCCAGGGCCGCAGGACGACCCGATAGGCGAACATGTTCTGCTCGCGCCCGTTCCACGAGGCCTCGACGGCGACGCCCGAGAAAAACCGCTTCTTGTTGGCGGCGGTGGTGAAGCGGACGGTCGCGACCTTGCCGATGATCGAGCCGAGATCGAGGTTCTCGTCCTCGCTGAGGCATTCGGCCCTGATTTCGAACAGCTCGCTCAGGCCCTCGGACACGTCGAGGCGCGTCAGGACCAGCTTGTCCTTGCCCAGCGCGGTCGTAAGCTCGGCAACGCGCTGCGCCTGGGTCGGTTTCGAACTCATTCGCAACCTCAAAAAAACATCCGGAAAAACATCTGGCTAGACGTTAGACAATAAGCGCCAAACCGTCGAGCCGGCCGCCTTTCCGGACGGAGCCCCATCGCCAACGCCGCCCGCGATCGGGCGTTCGCCTCGCGGACGGGGCGGAGCCGCGAGAGAGATTGGTAAGGTTGTCGCGAGACAGCCTTGCACGAGCAGTAAAGTTCTCTTGCTGAAGTCGCTGTGCGAAGCCACACTTGGGTCAACCAAGCCGCGGCGCGCCAGCAGGACACGGAATTCGTTAATGACTCCCGCAGAGATCAAGGCTCTGGCGGCTCCGATCTCCGATGAGGAGCCGTGCGGACCCGATCTCGAGATGCTGGGCGACGCCGATTATATGCGGTTCGTGGCCCGCATCGACGGCGTGCTGCCCAAATCCTTCGCGTCCTTCGATCGGGGCTCGATCGACTTTCCGGCGGAGTTCGCGACGCTCAAAGCCCTTCTGGGCCGGTCGCGCGATCTGCGGCTGATCGTTTTCCTCGCCAAGCTCAATATCCTCAACCGCGACCTCGCCGCCTTCGTCGCGTCGACCCAGGCGATCGAGGGACTTCTGGACGGCCAGTGGGAGCGGGTTCAGCCGGAGCTGATCGACGGCGACGCCATCCTGCGCATCGTCTCGCTCCAGACCCTGGACGACATGCCCGACGCGGTGATGCCGCTCCAGTCGGCGCCGCTGTTTGAAAGCCGGCGCTTCGGCAAGGCGTCGTTCCGCTCCCACCTGCTGGCGCAGGGCGTCATCCAGGCCAGGGTCGCGACCGACGACAGCGGCAAGGACGAAGAGACCCCCTCGCAGGACGCGCTGAGGAACGCGCTCGCCGAGACCGATCTCGCCGAACTGGTCGCGATGAGGGATCTCGCCTCGCAACTGCGCCAGGCGCTCGCCCGAATCGAAGAGCTGGTTAACGAGAAGTCAGGCCAACCCGGCGCATTGAAGTTCGACAAGCTGCTGCCGCTCGCGCAGGACATCACCGCTTTCCTCGACGGGGCGGTCGCCGCTCGCGATCCGTCGCTCGCGCTCGCGCCGGTCAAGACGGCCGAAAGCGACGCGCCTTCGGACGACGACGGCGGCGGCCCCGCCGTGACCGGCTCGGTCCGGACGCTCGAGGACGCGACGGCGGCGCTCGCGGCGGCAGCCGGCTATTTCTCACGCGCGGAGCCTTCCTCTCCGGCGCTTCTGCTCATCGGCCAGGCGGAAGCCCTGATCGGGCGGCCGTTCTTTGAAGCGATGCAGGTTCTCACGCCCGATTATTCGTCGCAGTCGTCGTTCCGCATCGGCCGGGACATCGTTCTCGACCTGTCGCTGGAACGCCTGTCCGCCCTTTCGATAACCACCGCGGAGCCTGACGCCGAAACCGCCGAAGAAAACGGCGACGTCGCCGAAGATGACAATTCCGGCTGGGAGGAGACGCCGGCGGAGGAAGAGTCTCCGCAAGGCGAGACGGACGAGACGGCGGACGCCGAGGGCGGCGGTGAAGCCGACGAAAACCCGGAGGACGCGCCCGCCGACGAGGACACGTCGGAGCCCGCCGCGATCGAGCAGCCGGCCGATGACGAACAACAGCGCGACGAACCCAAGGCTGTCGGTGCGCCGGCGCACACACCGACGGTTTTCCGGGCCGTAAACCGGCAGCAGGCGGTTGCGCTCCTCAATCAGGTCGCGGCGTATTTTCGAGCGGTGGAGCCGTCGAGCCCCACCCCCCTTCTGCTCGAGCACGCGGTCTCCCTGGTGGGGCGGGACTTCTTCGGAATACTGCGCGACGTCCTGCCGGCAGCCGCTTTAAGAGTTGACGAATAAGGCGTTTTTCCGCAGTATTTCGCTTTGTTTCGTTTGTTTTTGCGCCCTCCAATAGCGCGTCGGACGCGCACCAAGGATGAGGATTTGCGATGAGTGACAGCGGCCAGAAATTCATTCGTCGGAACCGCGCGCCACGCGTGCACATCACCTACGAAGATCCCTATGAAGCGGACAAGCTGATCGAGCTGCCGTTCGTCATGGGCGTGATGGCCGATCTCTCCGGCAACGCCGCCGGCGTGGAAAAACCGGATGTGGGCGAGCGCAAGTTCGTCGATATCGACATGGACAATTTCGAGAACCGCATGGCCGCGATCCAGCCCGGGATCTCGATGCGCGTCGCCAACAAGCTCGGCGACAACTCCGACGAGAAGATGCAGGTCAATCTGCGCTTCAACAAGATGGACGATTTCAAGCCGGCGCAAGTCGCCAGGCAGGTTCCGGCGCTGGCGAAACTTCTCGAAGCGCGCGACCAGCTGAAAAATCTCCAGCTCTACATGGACGGCAAGGCGGACGCCGAGAAGAAGCTGCGCGAGCTCCTGAACGATCCGGAGCTGATGGCGGCCCTGAAAGAACGCGCCGCCCAGAAGCCGACCGAAAATCAGGACTAAAGCGAGGCCACCATGTCGACAGAACTGCAGAAGCAGGGCGCCGCGGCCGGAGCCGCGACGCGCGATCCTGACGAGTTCTCCGCGCTGCTGAAGCAAAGCTTCAAGCCGCGAAACGAACGCGCCGCCTCCGAAGTCGAGAGCGCGGTCAATACGCTGGTCACGCAGGCCCTCTCGGACACCACCCTGTTCCAGGGCGACGTGCTCGACACGCTCGATGCGATGATCGCCGCGATCGACAAGAAGCTGTCCGATCAGGTCAACGAGATCATTCATTCCGAGGAATTCCAGAAGATCGAGAGCGCCTGGCGCGGCCTGAACTATCTGGTGTTCAATTCGGAGACCGACGCGAATCTCAAGATCCGCGTGATGAATGTGGGCAAGCGCGAGCTTCTCAACAATCTCCGTCTCTATCCCGGCGCGCGCTGGGACCAGTCGCCGCTGTTCAAGCAGGTTTACGAGCAGGAGTTCGGTCAGCTCGGCGGTCAACCGTTCGGCTCGATCGTCTGCGATTACGAGTTCACGCATGAGCCGACGGACATCCAGCTCATGCGCGCGCTCTCGAAGATAGCAAGCAGCGCGCACGCGCCGCTGTTCGCCGCCGCCGGCCCCACGCTCATGGGCATGGACAGCTGGACGGAGCTGATGAATCCGCGCGATCTCAGCAAGCTGTTCGACACGCCGGACTACGCGGCATGGAAATCGCTGCGCGATTCGGAGGATTCCCGCTATATGGGCCTGTGCATGCCGCGGGTTCTTTCGCGGCTGCCTTACGGCGCGAAGTCGGACCCGATCGAGGAGTTCGCCTTCGAGGAAGAGACCGACGGCCACTCCGGCAACAATTACGGCTGGATGAGCGCCGCCTATGCGATGGCGGTGAACGTCAACCGCGCGTTCAAGGAGTATGGCTGGTGCACGCGCATCCGCGGCGTGGAGTCCGGCGGCGAGGTCATCAACCTGCCGACGCATACGTTCCCGACCGACGATGGCGGCGTCGACCTGAAATGCCCGACGGAGATCGCGATCACCGACCGGCGCGAAGCGGAGCTGGCCAAATCGGGCCTCATCCCGCTCATTCACCGCAAGAACACCGACAAGGCGGCCTTCATCGGCGCGCAGTCGGTCTATCGGCCGAAAAAGATGATGACCGACGTCGCCACGGCGTCGGAGAATCTGTCGTCCCGCCTGCCATACATGTTCGCGGTGTCGCGATTCGCGCACTATCTGAAGTGCATGGTGCGCGACAAGATCGGCTCGATGAAGGAACGGGCCGAACTGGAGCGCTGGCTCCAGGAGTGGATCAATCTCTATGTCGACGGCAACCCGGCGCGCTCGTCGGAAACCGTCAAGGCGCAGAAGCCGCTGGCCGACGCGCGCGTGGAGGTTGTCGAGAACGAAGAAAATCCGGGCTATTACTCGGCGCGTTTCTATCTGCGCCCGCATTACCAGCTTGAGGGCATGGATATCGGCCTCAGCCTCGTGTCGAGGCTGCCGGCGAAGTCCTGATCATTGTCACTGCATGTGCTTCAGGACACAGCGTCCTGAGGCGCATGCCGCTACCTTCTCATTGTCGAAACGAACCGCCAGCGCGCTGGGCGCCAGGCAGATTTCCAGACTAAGGAGCTTACTATGGCTGCGGTCGATTATTATCTCAAAATCAAGGGCATTGACGGCGAATCCAAGGACGAGAAGCTGAAGGATCACATCGAGCTGGAATCCTGGAGCTGGGGCGAGACGCAGCAGGGCACCGGCGGCTACGGCGGCGGCTCCGGCGCCGGCAAGGTGGCGATGCAGGACTTCCATTTCGTCATGAAGATCAACAAGGCCTCGCCCGAACTGGCGAAGGTCTGCGCCAGCGGCGACCATATCGGCGACGCGACGCTGATCTGCCGCAAGGCCGGCGGCAAGCAGGAGAAGTTCCTCGAGATCAAGTTCACCGACGTGCTCGTCGCGAGCTTCCAGACCGGCGGCAGCGGCGGCGCGGACATCCTGCCGATGGACCAGATCTCGCTCAACTTCGCGAAGATCGAATACGAATATTTCATTCAGGACAACAAGGGCATCACGAAGTCGGGCGGCAAGTTCGGCCACGACGTGAAGACCCACAAGACCACCTAAAGCGTTTTCCCGCGGCCGCCGCGCCTTCGCGACGGCCGCGACCTTCCCTTTCACCCACTCTCGCGATCGCGCGGCATTCAGGATTTTCCGATGGTCGGGCCATCCAAGTCTGATCGGCTCAGCCCGCCCATCATGTTCGCATTCCGCGAAGCGCACCGCGCAAAAGATTCCCGAAAATCGCTTGATCTGCGCGACGATTCCGGCATTCGCGTCATCGCCGGGCGCCGCTCTGTCAAAGGCGCCGTCACCGAGCTGCAGCTACGCGACCAGCTTGCGCAGGATCTCAACTCCCTTCTCAACACCGTCAATCTCGCGGCGGCGTTCGACCTTTCGCGCCACGACCATGTCAGGACGTCGATCCTGAATTACGGCATTCCCGAGATCAGCACGCGCACCATCGACGAAAACCGGACGAGCGACATTCTCACCGAGATCGAAACAGCGCTGCTGACCTTCGAGCCCCGCCTCATCCCGAAGACGATCAAGGTGGCGCGCGACCAGTCGATCGATCCCGATTCGCTGAATGTGCGGTTTCTCGTCAGCGGCGAGATGGCGTGCGATCCCGTCGCCGTCGCCGTCGAGTTCGTCGCCGATATCGACGTCAACAGCGGCAAGCTGAAAATCGGCAAGCGCTGACCATGCGTGCCGGAGACTTCACCCTGTACGCTATCGCCGACGCCTTCGTCCGGTCTCGCGCTCCAGGCGAACCGCGCAGGCGAGCCTCGCTCATGCGCGTTCTCTGACGCCGATGCATCACGAATTCGTCGAGCTCTACAACCGCGAACTCGCGCTCTTCTACGAGCATGCGAAGGAATTCGCCGAGGAGTTTCCGGGCATCGCGGACCGCCTCGGCGGCCTGTCGCGCGAGCGCTCCGACCCGATGTTCGCCGGCCTCATGCAGGGCGCGGCCTTTCTCGCCGCCCGCGTTCAGCTCAAGCTGAAGCATGAATTCCCCGAATTCACGAGCAACCTGATCGATCAGCTCCTGCCGGGATTTCTCGCGCCGACGCCGTCCGCCCTGCTCGCGCAGGTGAAGCCGACATTCGGCGACCCTGCGCTGCGCGAGGGCCGCACGATGAAGCGCGGCGCGTTTCTCGACGCGGTCTACCGCGAGCGCGAAAAAAACGTCGCCTGCCGTTTCACGCTCTGCACCGATCTCACCTTCTGGCCGTTCGAGGTGACGCGCGCCGAATATGTGCCCACGCCCGGACCGTTGCACGCGCTAGGAATCGAATCGGAACATCGCTTCATGGCGGGCCTGCGGCTCACGCTGCGCTGCCGCACCGCCCCGCGCGTCGAGGACGAGGCGCCCGACGAGATCGCGCAGAACGATCCGCTCTGCCACTTCGCCGGCTGCCCGATCAACGCCCTGCCCTTCCACCTGGTTGGGCCGGAAGCCGAAGCGATCATGCTGTACGAGCAGATCTTCGGCAATCGCTCGGCCATCTTCGCCCGTCATCTCGACGAATATGGCGATCCGAAAGTCACCGAGCTCAGCGGCGTCGATATCGAACAGATCGGCTTCGGCGACGATGAGACGCTTTTTCCCTATGATCCGCGGCTGTTTCGCGGCTTCGCCTATCTGCAGGAATATTTCGTCTTTCCGCGCAAGTTCATGGGCTTCCGGCTGAAGACGAAAAAGCGCGAGCTGTTTCCGCTGCCGGCGCGCACGATCGATCTCATCATCACGTTCAGGGAGCCGGCGCCGCGTCTCGCCGTCGCGATCG
This sequence comes from Rhizobiales bacterium 65-9, assembly GCA_001899525.1. Classification (GTDB taxonomy): domain Bacteria; phylum Pseudomonadota; class Alphaproteobacteria; order Rhizobiales; family Beijerinckiaceae; genus Terrirubrum. Next base: position 11,839 of record MKVY01000028.1, on the reverse strand, counting down.
ACGCCTCCATGTTCGCGCTCTACGCCGCTCCCGCCGTCAACCTGTTTCCGAAAACGACGGACCGGATACCGATCAGGACCAATCAGCACGAATATCAGGTGATTCCGGACCGCAGCCATCACCTCAACTTCGAGCCGCACACGGTGCTCGACGTCTTCGCGCACTATCCCGGCCGCCCGCAGAAAGAGCGCGTCCTGCCGCTCTATTCCTCGCCGCTCGCGGTCGCGTCCAATCAGACGCAGCTCCATTACACGCTGCGCCGTCTGCCGCGCCGCCGCACCTCCGACGAGCGACGTTTCGGCTCGCCGTCGGATTATGTCGGCACCGACATGTTCATCTCGACGACGGCGCCGGGCGCGCTCGGCGACGATGCGCAGATCATGGAGCTGAGCGTGCGCGCGCTGTGCTCGAACCGGCATCTCACCGACCAGCTTCCTGTCGGCGCGGCCGGCGCCGACTTCACCTTCATCGACGACACGTCGCTTCAGGTGGTCTGCATCGCCGGGCCGACGCGGCCGAAAGAACCGCCGCTGCACCAGAAGCACGACATCACCGCCGAGATCGGCGCAGGACCGACCGCCTGGCGCCTGATCAACATGCTGAGCCTCAATTATCACGGGCTGACGCGCAGCGACGGGCTCGCCCTGCGCGAAATTCTTTCCATCTTCGCCGACTTGAACGACGCCGTTCTCGACAGGCGAATCCGCAGCGTGCGCTCGATCGCCAGCCGGCCCGTCATTCGCCGCCTGCAAAGCCGCACCGGCGTCGGCGCCGCGCGCGGGATCGAGGTCAATGTCACCTTCGACGAGAAATCCTTCGAAGGCAGCGGCGTTTTTCTGCTCGGCGCCGTGCTCGACCGCTTCTTCGCCGAATACGCCGCGCTCAATCATTTCAGCCAGACGGTGGTCAGCACGGTGGAGCGCGGACCCATCATGCGATGGCCGCCGCGATCCGGATCGAGGAAGCCGCTGTGAGCGTCACCTTCTCGGACCTGCTCGAAGACCCGGAGCGGCACGACTTCTTCATCGTCATGCGGCGACTGGAGAGCCTGTCCGAGGGACGCCCGCGCATCGGCGACAGCGGCGCGCGGCGCCAGGAATATGTGAAGCTCGGGCAGAATCCGTTTCTCGCCTTCCCGACCTCGACGCTCAGCGAGGCGCGGCGCGACAGCGACGGAAACCTGTCGCTGTTCGTGCGCTTCCTCGGCCTGCTCGGGCCGCAGGGCGCGCTGCCGCTGACGCTGACCGACGAAGCCTACCATTATAATCTCGCCAACGACGAAGCGCTGGCGCGCTTCCTCGACATCTTCAACAACCGCTTCCTGCAGCTCTTCTATCGGGCCTGGGCGGATTCGCGCCCGATCGCGCAGCACGACCGCCCGGACGCCGACCGGTTCGAAACCTATCTCGGCTCGGCGATCGGACTCGGCTCGGAGGTCTACCGCACTCTCGATACGGTCCCGGACATCGCCAAGCTCGGCTTCGCCGGCGTCATGGGCCCGTCCGCCAAAAGCGCGTCGCGCCTGCGCGATCTCATCGCCGGCCTGTTCGGCGTGACCGTCGAGATCGAGGAATTCGTCGGGATGCGACTCATGCTGGAGCCTGACCAGCTCTCGCGCATCGGCGGCGCCAATGCGAGCCTCGGCCGCGACACCATGCTGGGGGC
>MKVY01000028.1:9476-10135 GCA_001899525.1 Rhizobiales bacterium 65-9 | reverse complement strand
CTGCCAACCGGCGATCTCGCGCGAAAGGTCGCGGAGATGGTGTTCTTTTATGCCGGGGCGGAAATCGACTATGATGTGGAGCTCGCGCTGCCGGCCGGCGAGGCGCCGCCGATCCGTCTCGGGCAATCAGGGCAGCTCGGATGGACCACATGGATGGCGCCGAACTGGTCCGACGCGACGGACATGCGCACCGACGCGCGCTTCGATCTGGCGTCGCGCTTCATGACACAAGCCACGTAGATTTTTTTCATCTTTTCACGATCCGGGGGTCACGATGACCGACATCAGTCTCGAAACAGTCACCGGCAAGCTCAACCGCGTCGGTTATGAGGCCTTCATCCAGGCGTTGCGGCAGGCGAAAGCCGCCGGCAACCGCAATCTCGAGCTGGCGCACTGGCTGAATGCGCTTCTCAAGGTCGAGCGCACCGATCTCGCGCTGACGATCGACAAGTTCAAGCTCGATCGGGCGAAACTGCTCATGGACGTCGCCCGCGTCGTGGAGACCTTCCGCAAGAACGAGACGGAGATGCCCGGCGTCTCCAACACGCTGGTCGATATGCTCGACAGAGGCTGGCACTATGCGACGCTGTTTTTCGGCGAGACGCAGATCAGGAGCGGCCATGTGCTGGTCGCCTCGTTCAAGTCGCTCGAACTGCGGC
>MKVY01000028.1:6461-9381 GCA_001899525.1 Rhizobiales bacterium 65-9 | reverse complement strand
GGCGCCGGGTCGCCGGGATCGGAGCGCGCCGAGGGCGCAACGGGATCCACGGCGCTCGACCGCTTCTCGCAGGATCTCACCGCGAAGGCCCGGTCGGGAGAGATGGATCCGATCGTCGGGCGCGACGACGAGATCCGCCAGATCATCGACGTGCTGATGCGTCGCCGCCAGAACAATCCGATCCTGACGGGCGAAGCGGGCGTGGGCAAGACGGCGGTGGTCGAAGGGCTGGCGCAGCAGATCGCCGCCGGCAACGTTCCTCCCCCGCTGCAGGGCGTGCGCCTGTGCGCGCTCGACATCGGCCTGATGCAGGCCGGCGCCTCGATGAAGGGCGAGTTCGAGCAGAGGCTCCGCTCGGTGATCGACGAGGTGCAGGCGTCGCCGACGCCGATCATCCTCTTCATCGACGAGGCGCATACGCTGATCGGCGCAGGCGGACAGGCCGGAACCGGCGACGCCGCGAACCTTCTCAAGCCCGCGCTGGCGCGCGGCACGCTGCGCACGATCGCGGCGACGACATGGTCGGAATACCGCACGCATATCGAAAAGGACCCCGCGCTGACGCGCAGGTTCCAGCCCGTGCATATCGACGAGCCGGACGTGCTGCGCTGCTGCGACATGCTGCGCGGACTTCTCGGCCCGATGGAGAAGCATCACAAGGTGCGCATCTCCGACGAGGCGGTGGTCGCCGCCGTCGTTCTGTCGCAGCGCTATATTCCGGCGCGCCAGTTGCCGGACAAGGCCGTCAGCCTTCTCGACACCGCCTGCGCGCGCGTCGCGATCAGCCAGACGGCGACGCCGGCCGCGATCGAGGACGTGAAGGTCTCGATCGCCGCGCTCGGCCGCGAGAAAGACGCCCTTCTCGCAGAACGCGATCTCGGCACCGCGAACGAGGCGCGCATCGCCGAGATCGACACGCAGATCGCCGAGCAGGAAACGAAGCTGAAAATCCTCGATGAGGAATGGCAGGGCGAAGCAGCGCTGGTGAAGGAGATCCAGGATCTGCGCGCCTCGCTCGGCGAAGCGCCGGCCGACGCCGACGCGGTCCGCGCGGCGCTGCGCGAGAAGGCCGACGCGCTCGGCGCGATCGATCCCGAGAAGCGACGCATCTACGCCCATGTCGACGAGCAGTCCGTCGCGTCCGTGGTGTCGGACTGGACCGGCATCCCCGTCGGCAAGATGGTGCGCGACGAGATCGAAACCATCCTCAAGCTCTCGGACATTCTGAACCAGCGCGTCGTCGGCCAGTCGCATGGCCTCAAGATGATCGCCAAGCGCATCGAGACCAACCGCGCCAAGCTCGACAATCCGAACAAGCCGATCGGCGTGTTCATGCTCTGCGGCCCGTCCGGCGTCGGCAAGACCGAAACCGCGCTCGCGCTCGCCGAGGCGCTCTATGGCGGCGAGCAGAACGTCATCACCATCAATATGAGCGAGTTCCAGGAAGCGCACACCGTGTCGTCGCTGAAAGGCGCGCCTCCCGGCTATGTCGGCTATCACGAGGGCGGCCGCCTCACCGAAGCCGTGCGGCGCAAGCCTTACAGCGTCGTTCTGCTCGACGAGGTCGAGAAAGCGCATCCCGACGTGCATGAGCTTTTCTTCCAGGTGTTCGACAAGGGCGTCATGGAGGACGGCTCAGGCCGCCGCATCGATTTCAAGAACACGCTGATCATCCTGACCTCGAATGTCGGCACCGATCTCCTGATGGAGCTGGCGCGCGATCCGAATTACGCCAACGACACCGAGGCGATGGCGACGGCGCTGAAGCCGGCGCTGCTCAAGGTGTTCCCGCCGGCGCTGCTCGGACGCATCGTTACGATCCCCTATCTGCCGCTGTCGCCGGAGATGCTCGCGGGCATCGTGAGGCTCAACCTCAACCGCATCGGCAAGCGCATCAGGGACAATCACGGCGCGGCGTTCGTCTATGACGACGCGGTGGTCGACCTCATCGTGTCGCGCTGCAACGACCCGGATTCGGGCGGACGCATGATCGACAACATCGTGACCAACTCGATGCTGCCGGCCCTGTCGCGCGCGATCCTCGCGAAGTCCCTGCATGGCGAGGAATTCGCGGAAGCGAAGGTCGGCGTCGAGAACAACGACTTCGCCTACGCCGTCAGCTGACGTTTCGCACTCATCTCCTCTCGCGCCGCACGATCGTCCGGCGCGACGGAAGCGCTTTGCCTGTTTTTGAGTAGAAGGACCGCCATGCCGCTCGTTCACGAACCAAGACCGTTGCCTTCGCCGCTCGACTATATTCCGCCCGACAGCGAACCCTACAAGGTGAAAGCCAAGGACAGCTGGTGGACCATCGCCGATCTGCCGCAGGTGAAGAACGCCGGCCTGTCGGCGAACGATCTCTGCTATTTCAATTTCAAGACGCGCGATGCGCGCGCCATCAACTGGTATCTCAAGCACAAGGTCGGCTGCACGCTCGCGACCCATGACGGAAACAACTACCGCTTCTCCAGCGCCGACGCGCCGGGCGTGATCCATATCCCGCGCATGGGTCAGAAGCTTCCGGTGAACGAGTTTCCGAAAGAGCCGAAAGAACCGCGGCTGAATGCGTGGCTCGGAGTCTGCGCCAAGGCGGGCACGCAATTCGTCGTGGTCGGAATCGAGACCGTCGCCGGCTACGTCGTGTCGCTCGACGATGTCGGAAAAGGCATCGGCGTTGCCGCGTCGGTCAATCGCGTGGGGCCCGGCTTCGGCGTCGGCGCCGGCGTCTCCATCATGTACATCACCGGCGTCGATTCGCCGGCGAAGCTGATGGGCCACCAGCAGGGCGACTGGGATTTCAACCTGTCGCTCGGTCCGAACTGGGGCAAAGCGGTGAAAGGCGCGAAGTCGATCGGCAAGTTCAAGCCGCTGGTCGACATGATCATGAAGCTCGGCGCGAAGACGCCGGGCGGCCTCAAGC